>NZ_CP014754.1:1478521-2957042 GCF_001447155.2 Marinobacter sp. LQ44
ATCCGCTAGCACCAGTATCGTTTTTGAAGCCAACGAGAATCAGAGTTCCATCTCCATGGACATTCGTCAGTGCAAAAGATCCATCGCTTGACGAGATTGTTGAGTATTTTCGGTCAGTATCGGGAAAGATAGCTGTTACCAGAGCGGCGGGAGCAGGCAGCCCAGATTCATCATAAACAGTTCCGTAGATGGCACTGCTACCTGCGGGGTCAACAGTAACGAGTACAGAAGATGTGTTTTCGGTTTCAAGCAAACTGCCTTGAGCGCTGCCTGTTCTTCCATCCTGAGTTGTTACGTCTACAACGTAAACTCCAGCTTCCGTTAGATCTGAGATTGAAAACAGACCATTGCTATCGGTGGTGGCTGTGAACGTAGATCCCGACTCGATAAAGCTAACGTTAACGATTGCGCCGCCGATAGGTGCCTTATCGTTGAAGCCGAACACACCGCCATTTATAGCCAATGTCTCTGGTTCAAAGTTACCAGAAATAATGGAAACGACTCTCTCGGCTTCAGATATCAATGCAGCCGCGTAACTCTCCCCAATAAATTTTCCGCTTCTCTTACTAACGCCTGCGATATATTTTTCCAGCTCTTGAATCGCCTTATCGTCAGCCTCTTTTGCGTAGTGCTTTTCAGCATTAGCAACACGGTGGCAGAGCCCAGTTTGAGGGGGATTCCCCACGGCTGGGTCTAACGTCATTGTTGCAAGCTGACGAAAAGGTTCTGGAAGAGTCTCACAAGCAGCAGTTCCGTTGTTGCTCGCATGTGTCTGGATGGATATGAGTGCAATGGATAATAAAGACGCGAATAAGACAAATAGTCTTAGCATTTAAAGCCTCCGTGTTTTCGTTTAGTCCCTAACGGCTACCACCTTCTGAAAGGCGTTGAAGCAGTGCCGTCGTGGGTAAAATACTAGGAGAGGATTTCAGCTTCTGTGTAACAGTGCGTACTTATAAAGTTATTTTTTGTCGAGCCGACTCCAAAGGCATACCAGCATCGAATCCCATGAAGCGGCATTCGTTGATCCGGTTACTCTCTTCATTTTTTGATGAGCGGTTTGACCAAGCGGACACCGGAAACGAGTTACCAACTCTATTAGTAAGTTACCAACTTTATTATGTTGTTACCGACTTTATTACGATCCCACATCAGATAAAATCCACCCGCAATGAAAGCGGTACTCAGCAAATGGAATGGCCCGAAGTGGGGAGAACCCTGCCACCCAAACAACATTTCCAGTAAATGCCCGCTGTCATGGGAAAACCAGTCAACATCTGGGTAGCTGCTTTGTAACCAGCCCGCAAGGAAGTAAATAGTTAACGGGAAACCGTACATTTCAGTAAACAACGCGACCAGAAACGCACTAAAGGCACCAAACGAGCGCCAGTCGCGCTTAGTTTTAGGCTTGAAAAAGCTGAACGCAAAAAAGATAAAAACAGCAGAGTTCAGGACGACGAGACTCCAGAGCCCGTAGTCAGTTGCTTCATTGCTCATGGTGATCTTCCTTTTTCGGACCATGTTGATGTCCGGAATGGCCTCCGTGCATAAATATATGCATTAGCGGGCACAGCAGGAGAATCAACCACGGCAGTGCGCCGAGAATATGAACCTTGTGCTCGCCCCAAAGGAGAACCAGAGCAATCACACCGAAGAAAGAAAGCGTAATCCAATATCGACGGCTAAATTCCATAACGAATTCTCCTGAAGCTGTGACAAGCAATTTTTGCTTACCAGCTCCTAAACCCAAGTGATAAGTCTAGGTAATCACAGAAGTCTGAATTCAAACTGAACACTTCAGCCAGCTTGGAAAAAGAGTTGATCTCAATCAATTCCTGGACGAACTTCGCGCACCCTCCCGCCTTCGCCCGGTGCTTTCATGACGATAATCAGACCAATAATTGTGATACTAATGCCGGTGATTTCCACAACAGTGAAGGTTTCCCCAAACCACAGTAGCCCGATAACAACACCTATGGCCGGCGTAAGAAAGGTAAACGAATTGAGACTGTTCAAAGGAGCGCTTGCCAGCAGGGCATACCACAACACGACCATCAGTGCCGTAGCGGGAATGGACAGCATTAAAGCAGCGGTGGCAAACGACCAGGTCCAGTTAATGTCCATGCCTTCGCCCAGGATGACAGAAGCAAAACCCAGAAAAACTGAACCAATTACAAGCTGAATGCCCATTGACCAGTAGATATCATCGCTGCCGGCCTGGTATTTAAGCAGTACGTTTCCAATGGCAGTACCCCAACGGCGCCACCAAGAATTTAAACCGATCCTATGAATCTGGAGTTACTTACTTCCATGTCAGGCGCTGCGAGCACCACAACACCGATAAAGCCAATGAGTAATCCGGCAAACAGACGCCCGCTCACAACTTCCCTGATGAAAAAATAGGACAACACAGCTGCAAAAAGTGGTTGTGCGTTTGCCAAAACGGTTGCAAGCCCGGGGCCCAATTCTCCGGCTCCGAGAAACATCCCGCCAAGCCCCATACCGGTGTAACTGAAGCCGATAGCCGTCAACACAAAAAACTGTCGGGGGGGAGTATCGGACGCGACCGCCCCTTGCAAGGGCGATCAGAACCAGGCAGATACCCGCCAGCAATGCCCGTAACGCCGCAAAAAGCAAGGGTGGCGCGTCTGGAAGACCCACCACGATAAAGGGAAAACAAATCGCCCAAAGAACCACAATGAGCACCATGCCGGCAGCTGAACGTATCGACATCAACTAACTCACTGGCAACCCCTGATCACAGCTTAGCGGCGCTCTTTATCGTAACGCCGCCGCAGCAGCATTGAATTGCCAATCACCGACAGCGAACTGGCCGTCATGGCCACCACACCAATCATCGGGTGCAACAGACCGGACGCGGCGATAGGAATAGCGGCGATGTTGTAGCCGCTGGCCCATATCAGGTTTTCAACGATCTTCTTGAAGGTGGCACGGGACAACACCATGGCGTCGACAACACCGGACAGTTCTCCACGAACCAGAGTGACGTCAGCAGCTTCGATAGCTACGTCCGCGCCGGCGCCTATGGCAATGCCCACGTTTGCCTGTTTCAGCGCCGGGGCGTCGTTGATGCCGTCACCCACCATGGCGACGTGGTTGCCGTATTTTTCCTGAAGTTCCCGAATGGCGTCCACCTTGCCCTCGGGCAACACGCCGGCACGCACCTCATCAATACCGACTTCTTTGGCCACGGCGTTGGCGGCCCGCTCGTTGTCACCGGTAATCATGACGACGTGCAGCCCTTGCTCGTGCATGGCTTTGATCGCCGCGACGGATTCGTCCTTGAGCGTGTCGGCAACCGCGACAATGCCGCAGGCCTGACCGTCGCGGGCGACAATGACGGCGGTTCTGCCCTTGCCCTCCAGGTCCTGAAGCGCCTGGTCCAGGGCGTCCAGCCCTTGCACACCGCTTTCTTCCAATAGCAGACGGTTACCGATCAGCACCGTCTGACCCGCCACGGTTCCGGACACGCCCCGGGCACCGGTGGACCGGAAGTCAGATACATCACCGGGCTTTACGCCCCGCTCCCGGGCGCCGTCGACGATCGCTCGGGCGATGGGGTGTTCAGAGGCATTCTCTACCGCAGCCGCAAGCTCCAGCAGTTCGGTTTCCGTTATCCCCGAGGCGACGACGGTTTCCGTGAGTTTTGGCTCTCCCCGGGTAATTGTTCCGGTTTTATCCAACACCATGACCTTGATGTCCTTGAAGGTCTGGATAGCCTCTCCCGAGCGAATCAGGATGCCGCGCTCGGCACCAATACCTGACCCCACCATCAGGGCCGTTGGCGTTGCCAGTCCCAGGGCGCACGGGCAGGCAATCACCAACACCGCAATCGCCGCCAGGATCGCCAGCACCGGCGTCGCCGCCGCCGGATCTACCCAGGGCAGGAATCCGGCACCCCATTCAAGGATTGGGCGCAGGGTATCAGCGGCGAACAGCCAGGCCAGCAGGCTGCCCAGCGCAATAATAAGAACCAGCGGGACGAAGCGACCGGTCATGCGGTCGGCAAATTCCTGGATCGGAACCCTGGAGCCCTGGGCCTCGTCGATCAGCTTTACCACCTGTGCCAGGAAGGTATCACCACCAACGCGGGTTGCCTTCACCCTCAGGCGCCCCTCCTTGTTGATGGTCGCGCCGATAACGGTGTCGCCCGCACTTTTATAGACCGGGATCGACTCGCCCGTGGCGATGGATTCATCCAGGTGGCTCTCACCGTCCACGACCTCGCCGTCGGTAGGAACCTTGTCGCCGGGCCGAACAACCATGATGTCGCCAGGAGCCAGTTCTTTCACGGGAATTTCAATTTCCTCGCCGTCCCGCTCGACGCGAGCCGTCTTGGCCCCCAGGGTGAGCAACCGCCGAATCGCCTGGGAGGCTTTGCCCTTGGCTTTGGCCTCGAGATATCGGCCAACCAGGTGGAAGGTCATGATGGTGGCAGCCATCTCGATGAAGGAGGTCATCGGATAGACAAAGCCCACCAGGCCAATGATGAACGGTGGCAGGCTGCCCATGGATATCAGCACATCCATGTTGAAGGTGCCGTTCTTCAGGGAGCGCCAGGACGCCTTATGGGTAGCGGCACCGCCGAAGAGAAACACCACGGGGAATGCCAGCACGACGACAATCGCCAGATAGCCCGGGATGGGCTGCCAGAACATATGCGGCATCATCAGCAGCATGATCAGCGTGGTCGGTACCGCAGCAATCCAGAGCCTTCGCAAGGCAAGCTTGAGGTAAGCCTCCTCGACGGCTGAGTCTTCTTCCTGGTTGGTGTCTCCCTCCAGCGCAACAGCGGCAACGTCGTATCCGGCGCCCTCGATCAGCTTCTTCAGCTCCTGCTCTGCAGGACCCGCCGGGCCGACCACCACGCTTACGGTGTGGTTGGCGATATTGGTTGAAATGGTCTGCACGCCGTCGTGTCGCCCAAGTGTGCTTTTGATGATGCCTGCGCAGTGATCAGACCCCATCCCCGGAACAGTCACCTTGAACGTTCTGGTGCCAACCTCTCTGACGGAAGCCACATCGTAGCCAGCCCCCTCCACTGCCTTTCTTACAGCATCTCCGTCAGGGCCAGACGTGAAGGAGCGTACACTCACCCTGTGCCTGGCTATGTTGGTTTGAACATTACTGACTCCGTCCAGGCGACTGATCGTCTTGTTGATAATACCGGCGCAGTGGTCTGATCCCATTCCCGGCACAATCAACTCAAGTTCTCTTTGTCCCTGCGGTGCCTGATTTTTCGCCTTGTCCATCAAGACCTCCCTTCGCCGTCTTTGTTGCTTGGCCAGTCTCCAAACGCAATGATGTACAACAGAATCAGGTTCACTATCGGTATCAATATCAGGATACCCATCCACCCCGGATATCCCGTGCGCTGGCAAATGCGCCAGGCCGGAATGACAACAACGATGGCAATCACCAGCATCCACAGCCAATGCCCTGCCCACATGGTGTGGCCAAACATATTATCTTCCATCATGGTCCTGCCCTCCTCGTTGTATCCTGGTTATTAGTGGTTATGTTCATGAGGCTTCTCATGTCCCGATTGCCGGGAATTCTCAGACTTTTTCAGGAAGATCTGCTCGACTACCGCGATTGCAATCATGGTGACAACTGCCACGCCGATAACGAACGGATCGGTATTCAGTTTGCCCCAGACAAAGCCTCCAAGGACGAGCAAATCCAGCAAAATGGCGATAGCTGGCACCCACGCTTTGGCCTGCACATCTTCGCGCAAATAGCGAAGTACGCCCCAATGGATGGCTATGTCCATGATCAGATAGAACACAATGCCCAGCGCCGCGATGCGGGAGAGGTCAAAGAATGCGGTCAGAATCAGCCCCAGAGCTACAGTGTAGACCAGTGTGTGCTTCTGGATGCTACCCGGCATGCCGAAATGCCGGTGAGGAACCAGTTTCATTTCCGTCAGCATCGCGAGCATCCGGGATACCGCGAAAATGCTGGCCAGAATACCTCCGGCGGTAGCCATCATGGCAATGGCAACGGTGAACCAGACAGCGTATTCCCCCAGTGCCGGGCGCGCGGCAGCGGCAAGGGAGTAGTCTCGCGTTTCGATAATTTCAGCCAATGACAGGTTGCTGGCGACAGCAAATCCGACCAGCGTGTAAATCACCACGCAGGCCGCAATGGAAATAACAATGGCGCGCCCCACGTTTCGCTTCGGGTCTTTAACTTCCGAGCCACTGTTGGTGATGGTGGTGAAACCCTTGAAAGCCAGAATCCCGAGCGCAGTAGCTCCCAGAAAATTACCAGCAGCTCCAGCGTCGCCCGGGCTCGAGAAATCGACCGAAATGCTGTCGGCAATCCACAAACCAACCAACCCAAAAATCAATATGCCGCCGATTTTCAGGACCCCGATAAAGGAAGCCACGCCCTGAATCATCCGGTTGCCCTGAAGATTGACAAGAAATGCCACCAGAATCAGTGATACCCCCAAAATGGGAACCATTCGCCCGCTTTCATCGCCTCCGAAAAGCTGCATGGTGTAGGAGCCAAACGTGCGCGCGAGAAAGCTCTGGGCAATCACCATGGAAAAATACATCAGCAAGGCATTAAACGCGGTTGGCAGCCGATTGCCGTAGGCCTTGTGCAAGTACATGCCAATACCGCCCGCAGACGGCCAAGTATTGGAGATTTTAATATAGGAGTAGGCGCTGAAGCTGACAATCACCGCCGCTGCAAGGAACGCGAGCGGGAACAGAGCACCCGTCATTTGTGCCATTTGCCCGGTCAATGCAAAAATACCGGCGCCAATCATGACACCGGTACCCAGCATGACCGTACCCGCCAGCGTGAGGCTGCCTTTTTTGTAGCGAGTGACTCTGTCCTGTTCCTTGCTCATTTAGCCTCCGGTCACTTTTTCATCGGTGGCATTTTCGAACAGCAGACAGGTACATGCTTGGCATTGGCCCGGACGTTTTCATCTGTAAAACGATATCCAGCCAGTTTCCGGCGAGTCCACCACCCGGGCTTCAGGCCGCCGCCATGAGCCCCAATCAACTCAATCAACTCGTCAGTAGAGTAATGTGTGCCATCATAGGTGACATGCAACTGGTTGCCGGATTTGCGCTCGGCAAAATCGACGCCGGGGTTATTGTTGAGCTCTTGGATGAGCTCTTCCCACTGCCGCTCGCCAAGGCCTTGTACTGTCAGTTTCCTGTGCATCAGAAACTGTTCTTGACTGGTTGCTTTGTGTGTTTTTGTCATCGGGCTGCACCTCTACACCAGGTTAATTCCTTTTATCACAGCACCCCAACCTGAACTAAAACTGAAAAGAGACGAAGGATTTCGATGTAACTGACATACATCAAATAGTAGATGGAAAACGGGCTCCAGGAATTCCCGGAGCCCGTTAAAACGGTGATCAGAAGGCCAGTCTCGCCCCAACGACTGCAAACCAGTCCTCGGTACCCCCGCCGCTGGCGCGGGCGAGATCGGCTGTGTCGCCGTATTTGCGCTCATGGACCACGCCCACATAAGGTGAGAAAGAGCGGTCGATCAGGTCGTAACTCAGCCTCAAGCCCATCTCGGTGGAGTTTATACCCTTACCCACGCCAATCTCCCGGTCTTCCGAGAACGCCAGCAAGGTTTCGAAGGTGGCAGAGACAATCCAGTAATTAGTGATCAGCAGCTCGTACTCAGCCTCAAAATCCACCGAGGCGTCGCCCTCATCACTGACATACAGGTTGGTGTCGATCTCGAACCAGTAAGGCGCCAGACCGGTCAGCCCGATCACGCCGTAAACCCGGTCCGGGCCTTCCGGTGTATCGATGCGAATACCTGCCTTGGCATCCCAGAACTCACTGATCGGGGTCTGGGCCAGAAACTGGTTTTCCAGGGTTTCCCACGCGTTGTGGGCTTCCTCCCACTCCCCCGTAAACTGCCACCGAAACTTCAGTTCGTCACTGCCATACCAGGCATCGGATTCAATCACCGCCAGCTTTTCATCGGAGTCGCTGTAGCGGTACTCGAATTTTTCGGCACTGACACCCCAGAACGCGTTAACGCTGTTCGCATCAATCGCCTCGTCTGCCAACACGACGGCAGGACCCATCAGTGTCAAAGCAGAAATCCGGGCGAGCCATGGGTTACACGTTCTCATGCGTCACCTCCCTTGGCCTGTGCATCGCCAGAGGCGACTTCTTCATCCGGGCCGCCCTCAACCACAATCTTGCGGAACATACCGGCCGCTGCGTGATAGGAGAGATGGCAATGGAACGCCCACTCACCCGGTGCATCCACCTCGGTTTCCATATACACCGTGGTAGCCGGCGCCACGCTGATCACGTGCTTGATCGGATTCCACTTACCGGCCCCGACATCCAGGATTGACCACATGCCGTGCAAGTGCATCGGGTGCGTCATCATGGTTTCGTTCACAAACTTGAACCGGACCCGCTCTCCGTATTGCAGCACCACTGGGTCAGCATCCTCATACTTCACGCCGTTGATGCTCCACTCGTAACGCTCCATGTTGCCAGTCAGGCGCATTTCGATTTCACGGGTCGGCTCACGCTCTTCATAGAGCGGGCTTTGAGCCCGGAGATCGGAGTAAGACAGAAACTTACCGCCATTACTGGCCGTTGGAAGCAAGCCACTGCCGCTGGCGTAGAAGGGGTCTTCCGGCATTCCAGCACCATGGGCCGAATGATCCATGCCACCCTGACTCATGGAGTCGTGGTTCATGGAACCGTGATCCATGCTGCCGTGGTTCATGCTGCCGTGGTTCATGTTGCTGTGATCCATCGCCCCATCGCTCATATTGCCATGGTCCATACCGCCATGATTCATCGAGCCGTGGTCCATATCGCCATGGTCCATGTGGCCGGCCATATCCGCCATGGTCAGCATCGGCGCTTTGCGCAGCTCCGGCACTTCAGCCACCATGCCCTCGCGGGGTGCCAGCGTGCCACGGGCATAGCCGGAGCGGCCCATGGACTCAGCAAAGATGGTATAAGCCTGTTCATCGCGGATGTGCACAATCACATCGTAGGTTTCTGCCACACCAATCCGGAACTCGTCCACATTCACCGGCTGGACGTTATTGCCATCGGCCTGGACCACCGTCATCTTCAAGCCAGGAATACGAATGTCGAAGTAGGTCATAGCGGAGGAGTTGATAAACCTCAGGCGCACCCGCTCACCGGGCTTGAACAGCCCCGTCCAGTTCTGCTCCGGCCCTTTGCCATTGATCAGTCCGGTGAAGCCCTGCACGTCTTCAATATCCGCTTTCATCATCCGCATCTGGCCCCACATCCTGCGATCATGCAGCGTAGCCATGAAGCCTTGCTCACGGGATTCGGTAAAGAAATCCATCACCGTTTGCTGCTGGCGATTGTAGTAGTCAGGCGACGACTTCAGATTCCGCATGATGCGGTCACCGGAATGCGGGTGCTTGTCGGTCAGCTGCACCACGTACTCGCGGTCATATCGGAACGGCTCCCGACCTTCAGGCTCGATAATGATGGCCCCGTAGGCGCCATTCGGTTCCTGGAAACCGGAGTGGCTGTGGTACCAGTAGGTACCTGCCTGCACCACTGGGAATCGGTAGGTAAAGGTTTCACCCGGCTGGATGCCGGGAAAGCTGATACCGGGCACACCGTCCTGCTCAAACGGCAGGATCAGGCCGTGCCAGTGTATCGAGGTAGTCTCTTTCAGGTTGTTGGTGACGTTGATCACCACGTCCTCGCCCTCTTTGAATCGAAGGGTCGGGCCGGGCGAGCTGCCGTTGTAGCCAATGCCTTCCTTGACGAAATCGCCGGTATCGATCTTTACCCGGTCAACCGTCAGGTCATACTCCCCTGCCATACCGATGGCTGGCAAAAACAGCGCCAGGGTGACCGCTATCAGGCGTCTCGTCATATCTCTACTCCTGTTACTGTTGGAACCTTACGTCACCGTACATGCCTGCCTGGTAATGGCCGGGCACGTTGCAGGCGAATTCCAGGGTGGTGTCACCGGAAAAGCGCCAGATCAGTTCACCGCTCTGGCCCGGCTCCAGCAGTACGCTGTTCGGATCGTCATGCTTCATGGAGTGCCCGCCCCCCATATCCATTTCCATCATCTGGTGGTTGATGGTTCCACCCTGGATAACCCCGTGCTCCACCATCATGGCCATTTCTTCCTGATGGGCTTGGTGCATATCGGCCGTTCCGATATTGAACTCGTGAACCAACTGGCCGTGATTTTGCACCACGAAACGCACCACCTCTCCTTTCTGAATGTCGAGGGTTTCCGGCTCGTAGTAGTTGTCATACATAGCCACCGTGACGGTGCGAGTGGCTTCCGAAGCGTTTGCCGGTTCACCAATGGCAGCGCCAGAGCCGTGTCCATGCCCGTGGCTGTGCCCATGGGCGCCGGCGCCAAAGGCGGTAGCAGAAAGTGACAAGGCGGCCGCCGCAGTAATGAACTTTGTTATTCTCATCAGAATGTCTCCTGTATTGTGACTGGTGGAATGCGTGCAGAAAGTGCGCAACATTCCGATGCAGAGTGAACAGGCGATACCATGGCCCACCAACCTGAATTCTTTCTGAAAAAGCCGATGAATTGCTGTTCAGGCTGAATTCAGGCTACTGCGGCATAGTACTTCGGGGTACAACAGGAACCGCTGCAAACGAGGCGAGTGAGATGAGATTACTGTTGGTAGAGGATGACCGCTTATTGGCTGACGGCCTTTCACGTCAGCTCGAAAAATCAGGCTTCAGTGTCGATACCGCGCAAACAGCGAAAGAGGCTGGCATTCTCGGCTCACAGGAGAGCTATCGCGTGTGTGTGCTGGATCTCGGCCTGCCAGATGGCAATGGTTTGACGGTGCTCAAACAATGGCGCGCTCACCGCATCAATTTTCCAGTGCTGATTCTGACCGCCAGAGGCGATTGGCAAGATAAGGTTGACGGCCTGAAAGCAGGTGCCGATGACTACCTGGCCAAGCCGTTCCAGACGGAAGAGCTGGTCGCCCGCCTTAATGCAATTATCCGGCGCGGCGATGGACGTGTTTCCTCTACCGTTAAAGCTGGCCGGTTTGAGCTGGATGAAAACCGTCAGAGCCTGAAAATGCAGGATGGCACCGAACACTCGCTCACGGGTACCGAGTTCCGCCTGCTCCGATGCCTGATGAACCGCCCGGGGCATGTCTTTTCCAAAGACCAGCTCATGGAACAACTCTACAGCCTTAACGACAACCCGAGTGACAACGTCATCGAAGCCTACATCCGCCGATTGAGGAAACTGGTGGGCGCTGAAACCATTGCGACCCGGCGGGGCCAGGGATATCTGTTCAATGATGCCGAACACTAAACCCCTGTCCGTCAGAACCACCCTGCTAACGCTCCTGTTACCATCAGGCATTGTGTTAATGGCACTGGCGTGGGTCGTCCATGGCCTGTTGCTGGACCGCATGTCGCGGGATTTCGTGGAGGGCAGATTGCACGACGAAGTTGCCTTCCTGGAACTACAGGTGCGACAGTCCGGTGGCCAACTGGACGCCCTGCAGACCGGGGACTATTTCGAAGAAGTTTTCCACCATGCGTTCGCGCTTCATTCCCCCACCATAACCACGATTTCTCCGGAATCCTGGCGCCCTTTACTGGAGCCTCTGCTGGAGACCGAGCAGCAAGGGAGCATCCGGGTTCAGAGCTCCGGAGCGGCCGGTGCACCATCAGACATCCTGGCTTATCGCCGACAGATTACGATTGATGGCGTGCCCTATGTCATCATCGTGTCAGAAGACATGGACGCGCTCCGATCCAGCCAGTCGGAGTTACACGCATGGACGGCCATCGTATCGATTCTGCTCATTCTGTTACTGGTTGCCGTCATCTGGGTTGGTATCGCGCTTGCCCTGAGGCCAGTGGCCTCGCTGCAGTCTGCGCTGACACAATTGCAGGGTGGCACCATTTCACGCATTGATGTTCGGGCGCCAGAAGAATTCCGGCCCCTGGTAAACCAACTGAACCAGCTGTTAGATTCGCTGGATCAGCGCCTGGAGCGCTCCCGGGACGCCCTGGCCAACCTCTCCCACAGTGTCAAAACCCCCATTGCTGCGGTCCGCCAAATACTTGAGGACGACAGCCGCCCTCTGGATACAGCCTTGAGGGACGAAATGGCGCGCCGGCTCAGCCACATCGACAAGCAGCTTGAAACCGAGATGCGCCGGAGTCAGTTTGCAGGGCCGCAGGTTGGAAAAAGTGCATTACCCGTCAAGCAGGCCAGGGATTTGTTGTGGATGCTGGGCCGCTTGTATCCTGAAAAATCGTTTGAGCTGACGACTGATTTAACAGACGAACACCGTTGGCCGGTTGAAGAGCATGACCTGAATGAAGTGTTCGGCAACCTGCTCGACAATGCCGGCAAATGGGCCACTCACAGCATAGAGCTGTCACTCGGTGAGTCAGCGAACACCGTGAGGATGGTTGTGACGGATGATGGCCCGGGGGTCGCTGCGGAAAACCTGGAGCACCTTGGTAGTCGGGGGCTCAGGCTGGATGAGCAAACACCCGGCCATGGTCTGGGGCTGGCCATTGTCCGGGATATCGTGCAGCGATATGGTGGCCGGGTAAACTTCAGCGATGGCGCAAAAGGTGGCTTGAGCGTTGAAGTAGAGCTGCCGCGAAAGTCATAGAGGGGCCAAAGTATGAAAATCGGTGAACTGTCAAAGACAACGGGCCTGCCGGTAGAAACCATCCGCTACTATGAAAAGATCGGCCTGATGCCAGCGCCTGAGCGCAACGCCAGCGGCTATCGCCAGTACCGGTCTGATCACCGTGATCGACTGTTGTTCATCAAACGCTGCCGCAATCTGGACATGACTCAGGACGAAATCCGGGAACTGATCCAGCTTACTAACCAGCCCGAGGCGGACTGCAGCGAGGTAGATGCTCTGCTTGCCCGACACCTGAACCATGTACGGGAGCGCCTCGCGGAACTGGCCCGGTTGGAGCAGACACTGGAACGACTGCAAAAGGCCTGTTCTCGGGGGAGAACCGTCAGCGAATGCGGGATTCTGGATGGTCTTAACTCAGAAATCGGCCAACTTGAAGATAACCACCATGCTAACCACGTTCCCGGCACCCATGGAAAATAATCTCAGCTGAAGAGTTGACCCTGTAGTAACTTCAGGGTTTTCAATAGAGACAACCTGATTCAAAGGAGGTCTCTGATGGCATGCAGTTGTTCCGTACCAGAACCCAAAGGCCCGGCTCCGGGCTTTCGTAAAGCGCTCTGGATTGCCCTGTGGGTGAATCTCGCCATGTTCTTCGTGGAAGGCCTGGCAAGCCTTCAGTCCGGCTCCGTGGCACTCATGGCGGATGCCATCGACTTCTTTGGCGACAGCGCCAACTACCTGCTTTCCCTGAGTGTGCTCAGCATGGGCATGCTCTGGCGTGGGCGGGCTGCCTTGGTCAAAGGATTAACCATGGCTACCTTTGGGCTGGTGGTCTGGGGCCGTGCCATCTGGGTGCTCCAGAGCGGCGTTACACCGGAGCCACTGACCATGGGGATTGTCGGGTTACTGGCCCTGGCGGCCAACGTGGGTGTGGCGGTGATGCTGTTCAAGTTCCGGGAGGGCGATTCCGATATGCGCTCAGTCTGGCTTTGCAGCCGTAACGATGCCGTCGGCAATCTGGCGGTGATGGGCGCAGCCCTGGGCGTATTTGGCACCGGCTCCGCCTGGCCGGACCTGATTGTAGCGGGCATTATGGGCACCCTGGCCCTGACTGCCGGTATCAGCGTGGTCCGCCATGCCCGGTCAGACATCGCCAATGCCCGGGCAGTAAACCGGCTTACGCCCCGAACACCAAGGCAATCATCACCGGAATAAAACCGAGCGCGAACAGCGTACTGAGCAGGGTCGTACCGGCCGCCTGTCTTGGGGCTGCATCCAGTAAAGTCGCAATCACTACCGTGTTGGCGGCAATCGGCGTGATGGAAATCAGGAAAATAGCCTGGTGCACCGCCAGGTCGTAAATGCCCAGCACCTGGGCATCCAGCCACCAGAAGGCCAGCGCCAGCGCCGGCCAGCTGACGAATTTGCCAAAAAAGGCCAGGCCAGTGAACACCGGATTGCCGGCCAAGCCCCGGAAACTCAGAATGCCCATCCCGATGATCATCATGCCCAGAATGCTGTAGGCGCCGCGCAGATTATCGAACAACGGCACAAACGCCTCCGGAATCGACACTCCAGACAGATTCAACGCCACTGCCGCGGCAAACGCATACACCGACGGCAGTCGTGCCACGCGCACCAGTGCGTCGCGAATGCTGTACTTGCCCCTTGCCGCCAGATAGAAGCCCACCGAATTCTCGAACAGCGTGGTGCCCAGCATGCACACGATATAGAGGGCCAGCCCCTGCTCTCCAAACAACAGCAAAGCCACAGGAATACCGAAGTAACCCGTGTTGCCGGTACCCACCGATAACGGGATAACGGATGCACTACCGTCGGTCAGTAGTTTGCGGGCAATGGCCAGGTGAATCAGGGCAATCAGGGTGCAGAAACCGAATACCAGGGCGGGCAACAGAATGACCTGAGGCGTCAGCGGTGCAGCCATGACTCCTGAGAACACTACCGAGGGCGTCACGATGTAAAGCATGATCCCGGCGATATGTTTTCCACTGGCCTCCAGGTAGCGCCCGGCAACCCAGCCAAGAGCAACGGTGACATACAGGGGAAGGAGTTTTACAAACAAAGCCAACGCGGCCGCCATGGCGCCTCCAAAAGACGATCTTTTACCTCAAGCGCAGCAGTCTACCACCTACCCATGAAGAGGTAACTCCCCGGCGCAATGGAGAAATCGGCGATCTTCTTTGATAATCATCAATAGCATTGCGAATACATCTTTATATCCTAGCAGGGCAGTCAGGTATTCCAACAACCATTGCTGGTGCAGTTGGCCATGAAGCAGCGCCGGGTAGTTCGACTGAAAGGCGGCGACCCCTACATCTTTGGCCGCGGGGGCGAAGAGGCCGAGTTCCTGGTGGAAAACGACATAGACTTCCAGGTTGTGCCCGGCATTACCTCTGCCGCGGGTTGCGCCTCCTACTGTGGCATCCCCCTGACCCACCGGGACTATTCCCAGAGCGTGACCTTTGTTACCGGCCACCGCAAAGCCGACCACAGCCTGGAACTGAACTGGCAGGTACTGGCTGCGCCGGGCCAAACCCGGGTGTTCTACATGGGATTGCACAACGCCCCCACCATTGTCCGGGAACTGACCGCCCACGGCCTGTCCGGGCAGTGCCCGGTGGCCCTGGTAGAACGGGGTACGACTCCGCTTCAGCACATGACCGTCACCAACCTGGACAACCTTGTGGAGACCATTGCCCGGGAAGACTTCCAACCACCCACGCTGATTATCGTAGGGGAAGTGGTACAGCTGGCGGAAAAACTGGCCCGCCCGGCACAAGCCGGCTGGAACAGCGCCCTGACCGGCCCGGCGGCATGGGCCCTGCCCTGTTGCCGGATAATTTGTCCCGGCTCAGAAAAGCTGACGCCGAGAACGTCATTCGCAAAGGTCGGCCCGCCACCCAGATGATGGGCTATGAAGCCGTCCTGAACGACCAGCAGATCACCGCTCTGACCGAGTTCATGTACCAGGCGCCGACACACCCTCTGAAATGGGGCGAAGCCGAAATCCGCGCCAGCCGGGAGGTTATCCACCCTGAAGGCGCCTTACCCGACGACCCGATATTCGAAGCCGACCTGATGAACCTGTTCCTGGTGGTAGAAATCGGCGACCACCACGTCACCCTGCTGGACGACTTCTTCTTCGACCACGGCTACCAGCACCTCATCGGCGCCGCCCGCGACGGCAAGCACGGCGTAGTCATCGACCTGGACACCGGTAACACCGCCGCCGAACTGCCACTACCGGGCATGCCCCACCTGGGCTCCGGCATCACCCGGGAACACGAAGGCCGCCGCGTAATGGCCCCCCCCCACTTCCGTGCCGGCGCCATCTCCATCATCGACATGGACACCTGGCAGGTGATCAAAACCCTGGACACCGAAGGCCCGGGCTTCTTCATGCGCAGCCACGAAAACTCCCGCTACGCCTGGGCGGATGTATTTTTCGGCCCCAACGCCGACAAAGTCCACATCATCGACAAACAAACCCTGGAAATCGTCAAAACCCTGCAACCGGAACCCGGCAAAGTCGCCGCCCACGTGGAATTCGATCGCCATGGTGAAAAGCTTCTGCTAAGCATCTGGGACGACGACGGCGCCATCATTGTTTACGACGCCGATACGCTGGAGGAAGAGAAGCGCATTCCCATGAAGAAGCCGTCCGGCAAGTACAATGTCTGGAACAAGATCAATTACGAAGAAGGCACCAGCCATTGATGGATAGTGTTTTGCGACAGTCTCAAAGCTCGAATGCACGCACGGAGGAAGATTGAGGGGCGGCCTCACAAAACTGTGCGGAGCCATGGATGGCGGAGCCCAAGCGTCACAAGGACGTGCCGAAGGAGCGTGTTTTGGGAGGCCGCCCCTCAATCTTCCGATGTTTGGGCCTGTCTCCGGAGACGTACCACCTGTGGCTTGCTCCACAAACGACGGCTTATCGATTCAGTCAAATATCCTTAATGATTTAAGTCATTTTGGATGTTTGTTTTATGATAGGATAATTGACCTACGCCAATGTCGCGAAGGTTAGATTATGAACAGCAGTTTCAGGCCACCCATGGCCTCCGCACCCTGTTTGCTGGGGGATGAGACCAACGACATCATCCGCTACGACACCGCCCCGGCGGAAGTGGCCCTGCTGAACGGCCTGAGCCATGCCTTCGGGATATGCCTGAACGAAAAACAGGACAACCCCGAAGCCCTGTTCCTCAGCGATCTCGCCCGCCTGTTCCACCAGAAACGCATCGACGCCGAAACGCCACTGGAAAAACACGACCGCCCCTGGGCCAATGTATATCTCATCCAGTACGGCATCCTCCGACTGTTCAGGGAATCCCCAACCGGCAAAGTGGCCATTCATCACTTCTTCACCGAAGGCGACCTGATCTGGCCAGTGTTCGGGCGCAGCCGCACCGTGCGCAATACTCTGTGCCTTACCAGCGTGCTGCCCGCCACCGTTTGGGTTGCCGATTTCGCGGCTTTCCGGTCAGCTATTCAGAGCCACGGCGACGGATTGTGGGCCAGATTTGCCCTGGTGCTCACAGAGGAAATGGCAGAGCTCACCAGCATGCGGGAATATCGCAAACACACTATGTCTGCCAAAGAGCGCTACGCGCTGCTGGTGGATGAGTACCCGGAGTTGATCAAGCGGGTGCCAGACAACCAGCTTGCCTCATGGCTTGGTGTTGTACCCGCCACTTTCTCCCGACTCAAAACCGCAGCGAAGTCTTGAACCGGCCAATTTGAGACATCACGCACAAAATCGCCCAATGACCGCCATGCCAAGGGCCTGAGACCCGTCAACGCGCAAATTATGCCATTCTGACGCGGCCCTTTGCTGATCAGGCCAATAAACCTCTCCGCCACATACGTAACATCCTGTTCCGTTCCGTAAACAAATACGAAAAGTCGTAACATGGGGTGTTGCACAATGAAGTTGCAGTCAAGCCGTCTGCCGGTTGCTTCGATGAAAGGATTACTGGCAAGTTCCATTGCCATCATGCTGACCGGGTGCCTGAGCACAGGAGGTGAAGCCACCTCCAACGATGCCACAGGCGCCGGCAACGGTTCCGACGGTCAGGATGGGCGCGCGTTTTCCACAGTGAACGTGGCCTTCGACCCAGCCAACCAGGTTCTGCCGTTTCCCACCAACCTGCTGTTCGAGGCCGACGCTTCCGCTGCGAAGGACGGCACCATCAACGCGCCGGTAGCAGACCCGGAAGCCTCCTCTGCCGCACTGGTTCAAGGACTGAACGAGCTGGATGGCTTCTCCACCATTGCTCCCTGGCGCGTCGCCTTTACCGGTGATGTGGATGCGGCCAGCTTGCAGGCAGGCAATACAGTTCGCGTGTTCCGGATGACCACGGCCGCCAACACCTACCCGGAGCGGGTTCAACCCACCGCCGTCGACCGCGAGCTGCAACCGGGCACCGAGTACCGCGTGCAGTACAACGCAGGCGCCCGTGAGCTGCTGATCATTCCCACCCGCGCCCTGGAGAAAGGCACCAGCTATACCGCCGTCGTCACAAAAGGTGTGCTTGATCCCGAAGGCGCAATGGTCGGCAGCCCGCTGCAATGGTCCATCGCCAAGGGCACCAACCTGTTGGACCAGTGCGACAGCCCGGACCGTTCCGACCCGGCCCTGCTGCAATGCACCACCAATCCCGCCATTGCCCCGCTGGTTGCCGACAGCCGTTTCGGCCTGAGCCGGGATGACCTGTTACTGGGCTGGGGTGTGACTACGCAGCAGCAGGATGACACCTTCCTTGAGCTGGCGAAGGCGATCAGGAACGACGAGTTTCCAGCCCCCATTAACGGTGACGTGAAGTGTGAAACCGCTATCTGCTTTCTGACCATCGGCTCGCTCCTCGGCCAGGATGTGGCCAAAGCGCCTGGCGACAAGGCCATTATCTACCCGGGCACCATCACGCTCCCGTCGTTTATCGAAACACCCGGGAATCCCGACATCTGGGGGGAGACTCCTTCAACAGACGAGGCCGTGCTGTCTGCAAAGTGGTCCTGTGCAGCCGGCAGCTGTAACAGCGATGAGGCCCGCGGCCTTGTGGCAGGCGGAAGCACACAATTGCCACAGGTTAAAGCCTGGCATACGGTTCCCGTGGTACTTGCCGTGCCCGACCCTGAGACTTCCGGTGTACCGGCCCGCCCCGCAAACGGCTATCCGCTGGTCATTTTCCAGCACGCAATTCAACAGGACCGGACTAACGCCCTGGCCATTGCCTCTGAGCTTGCCCAAAAGGGTTTTGCGGTGATCGCCATCGACATGCCCCTGCATGGCCTGGTGCGCAACCAGTTGCCGGCTAATGACAGCCGCCTGGCACTGCATGCGGCAAACCTGAACGAGCAGCTTTATAACTCACCGCTGAACGCCGCCAGGAACATCATTCCCCTGAAAATCGAGCGCACCTATTATCTGGACCTGACTGGCGCTGAAGTCGACACAGCCGATGGCGTGATTGACGGTTCCGGCGCTCACTTCCTGAATCCGTCCCAGCCGCTTACCCAGCGCGACACCCTGCGCCAGGGTGCGATTGATCTGGTGACGCTGACTCACTACATCCGCAGCGGCCAGATGAGCCAGTGCGGCATGAGTGATGCCCTGTTCAAAGACTCCGGCCTGCTTAAGCGCTGCGTAGCCAGCAACTTCCGGCTGAACCTGTTCGAACACATCAACTTCAACGAACTCCACTTCCTCGGCCATTCCGTGGGCAACATCGTTGCCGCACCGTTTCTGGCCCAGGACCCGGACATTCGCTCCGTTGCCATGTTGACCCCCACCGGCGGCATCATGGAAACCCTGGCGGCCTCTGACACCATCGGACCACAGCTGGCTGCAGGCCTTGCAGAATCCGGCGTGTTTCCGGGCACAGAGGACTACTTCCGGTTCTTTGCCGTAGTGCAGGCCGCCATTGATTCGGTGGACCCGCTCAATCACGCCCAAGCCATCGCCAACCCGGTCGATGGCAATGGTGAGAGTTTCGCCCGCCCGGTATATCTCTCGCAGGTGGTTGGTAACGACGGCAGCCAGGCCAGCCCGTCTGACCTTGTGTTGCCACCCTCGGTTGGCCAGAACGCACCGCTGGCGGGCAGCACGCCGCTGGCCAACGCCATGGGGCTGGAGTTTGTCAGCCAGGGTAACCTGAACAATGGCAAGATTACCCCTTCAACCCAAGCCGACGGCACTACGCCGCAGGGCCTGCAAATTGCCGTACCGTTCCGTTTCGGCGCCCATTCCTCGCCGCTGCTGCCAGACACCCTGGTAGACGACCCGCGCAGCAATGAGCCCGACGCCACCGTGGCGCTGCCCAAAGGCGAAGAGGTCCACTTTGAAATGCAGATGCAGGTGGCGGACTTCTTCAACACCCCGTCTGAACTCACCGTTATCGAAGAATTTATCGACGTTCGTCTCTGACCCGTTAACAGGACAGTATTATGTTTTCTGCAAACACTCCGCTGCGGGCCATGCTGCCCGTAGCCATCATGGCTGCTTCATCGACTGCACATGGCGCTGGTCTGGAACTGACCCAGCACGGCACCAAGGAAACAGGCCATGGTTTTGCCGGCACTGCGGCCCTGCTGGAAGACGCTTCGGTGGTTGCCCACAACCCCGCAGGCCTGCTGCGCTTGAGCGGCACCCAGACCAGTCTGGGCGTCAGCGCCATCTACGCCGACCTGAACTACAACGTGCGCGTGCAGCGGGAAAAAATCGAGCTGCCCTATGGCCTGGATCCAACACCGGTGAGTGGTCCGGGCAACGCCACCAGTAAGGAAGTCTCCATCGCGCCACACCTGTACCTGGCGCACCGGATCAGTGACGATGCCGCTGTGGGCGTCGGCATCTATGCACCCTTCGCCTCGGGCAGTGATTTTCCCGCCGGTTGGGCTGGGCGCTATCATTCCGAGGAAACCTCCCAGACTACGGTCAACATCAACCCGGTGTTCGCGTTCCGCGCTACCGACACGGTGACGGTTGGTTTTGGTGGTTTCATCCAGATGTACGACGCCAAGCTCACCAACCAGATTGATACCGGTTATCTCGTTGCGGAAGCCCTGGTGGATCGAGTTCGGGAACAGGAAGGCGAGGCCGCTGCCCGCGCCACGGCGGAAGATGCCGTCGCCCGCATTGGCTCCCAGTTCGATATCGAGAACGATATTGAAATCGACAGCATGGCCTTCGGCCTGAGCTTCGGCCTGTTGTGGGAGATGAACGACCGGACACGCTTCGGCCTTAACTACCGCAGCCGCACGGAGCATGTCGCCACAGGGCAAGCCAAGCGCAAGGAAGTGTCTGATCCTGCGTTCCGGGAACGCCTGGTACAGACAGTTCAGGGCTTCGCCAACATCACCGAGGAAGATGCCCGGGATGCGGTAGCCTCGGCCTTTGATGAGCGCGGCGCTCTGGGTGGCGACCTGGAATCCACCATCACCCTGCCCGATGTACTGACGCTGAGCGCCTTCCATCAGTGGACAGACCGCATAGCGGTAATGGGCAGCGTCACCTACACCAACTGGAGTGTGTATGACGAACTGCGTTTATCGTACGCAGACACCTCGGCCCGGGGTGGCTCAGACATTACCGAAAGCGGTGACGATGTGCGCCGGCGAGATCTGGTTCAGCCACTGGAATTTGAGGACAGTTACCGTTTCGGCGTTGGTGCCAGCTATGCATGGGATGACCGGTTAACCCTCCGGACCGGCGCCAGCTTTGACCAGAGCCCGCTGCGCAACTCAGATTTCCGCACCCCGCGGGGGCCGGATAACGACCGCTATATCGTCGGCCTGGGGGCCAGCTACCAATGGCGGGACAACCTCTCGGTTGATGTGGCCTATTCGTGGATTCAGATCAAGGAAGGTGACGTGACCGCTGTTGAGAACCCCGCTGGCAGCAACCATCGGGCTATCGGCACCAGTGAGGGCACGCTGCACAACCTGGCGGCCCAGTTGAACTACCGGTTCTGATCCCGCCGCAAAAAAACCGCCGGAAACAACAAGGGCAGAGGTCACCCCCTGCCCTTGTTCGCGTTTAACGAATCACAAATCCGTTAATCAGCCATGCAGCTTTACTGCCAGCTCCGCCACATGCTTGCCCTGATAACGGGCAATGTTGAGTTCTTTTTCACTAGGCTGACGTGAACCATCTCCGCCAGCAATAGTGGAGGCACCATAGGGCGTGCCGCCATTAACTTCGGAGATGTCGAAGAAGTCCGGAATGCCGTAACCCAGTGGCACGATCACCATGCCGTGGTGCGCCAGCGTGGTCCAGAAGGAGCTGATCGTGTGCTCCTGCCCGCCACCGGTGCCGGTTGAGGTAAACACACTCGCCACTTTGCCGTGCAGCTTGCCTTCGGCCCACAAGCCACCGGTCTGATCCAGGAAGGTGCGCATCTGACCGGCCATATTGCCGAACCGGGTCGGGGTGCCAAAAATGATCGCGTCATAGTCCGCCAGCTCGGTCGGAGTGGCCACCGGGGCTGCCTGATCGGCCTTGCCGCCGGCGTTCAGGAACGCCTGGTCTGCCATGGTCTCCGGCACCCGCTTTACCACCACATCAGCACCTGAAACGCTTTTTGCACCCTCAGCCACGGTGTTTGCCATGGTTTCCATGTGACCATACATTGAATAATAAAGAACCAGTACTTTTGCCATCGGATAATCTCCTTGTTCGCTATGAATGATCACAGCGTAACGGGCCGGGGCAAAAGGTGAAAACGGAAGATTTCCGGCAGGTTATTCAGTTTTTCTGAACATGGTCACAGGATGTTCATGGCATTTGTTTGCGTACACTTGTACGCTGAGCTGGAATATACTTTCAGCTCGTACAGACAACCTGAGATGAACGCTCCTATGAACCAAGCCCAGACCACGGCAGAATCCCTCCATAACCGCATTGAGGAGTGGATTAACAGCGCTACCCACGGCCTGGGCGCTGTTCTCAGCGTTATCGGCACTGTCGCCCTGATAGTGGGCGCCAGCCAGATGGGGGATGTCTGGAAGATTGTCAGCTTCAGCGTGTTCGGGGCCTCCCTGATTCTGCTGTATATGGCCTCTGCGCTTTACCACGGCACCCGCCATCCGAAACTGAAAACCGCATTCAAAACCCTGGATCACTGCGCTATCTTTCTGTTGATCGCCGGCACCTACACACCTTTTTTGCTGGTCAATCTGCGCGGCGCCACCGGCTGGACCTTATTTGCAGTCATCTGGTCCCTGGCGCTGACCGGGGTGGTGCTGAAAGTAATCTTCAAGAACCGATTCAAGTTGGCCAGGGTGGGCATCTACGTGGCCATGGGCTGGCTGATCATCTTCGCCTCATCCGATCTGGTTGCCAACCTGAGCGAAACCGCCCTCTACCTGACCATCGCCGGGGGCATTGCCTATACCGCCGGCGTGGCGTTCTATCTGGCCGACCGCATCCCCTACATGCACGCCATCTGGCACCTGTTTGTCATCGGCGGCAGTGCCTGTCATTTCAGTGCCATCTATTTCGGTGTTCTGCCTCATACCGTCTGAGTTGATCCGGCTGCGGTGGCACCATCTGTCAGAATGCCCAGACGAGCGCCATCAGAATTCCCCAGGCCAAAACAGATGCCGCCATGATCGTGTAAGTCGCCGACATGGTGACCACATCATTGTCGCCACGATGGCACAACGAGCGCACGCCCTGATAGACCAAGGCACAGGACAAGAACAATCCAGCCATCACCGCCACGACGCTGACCGCTAACACAGGTACCAGAAGTGCCAGGGAAGATAGCCATAAAGGCAACGGTGCTATGGCGGCAAGCAGGTACGCATCCTGATACTCAATACCAAGCTTGTGGCTATCAAGAACCGACCGAATTAACCAACCCATCACGAAGAAGGTCAGTAACTCCGCCAGAAACAGAATCGTTGTGATAAAGCGCCACTCTTTATCAGCAAATCCGCTGATGAAGCTGTCGCCATAATGGGTACCGGCGTAGTACAGCAAGACCGGGGGCAAAAACGACATCGGAACAACAATTACCCACGCCAGAAAAGGCACCGACAGGTCCATTCGTTTCAAATCCTGCCAAACTCCGTTACCGGAGAATGGCAAACTCAGAAGCTGGGTTATGTTCATGGCACCCCTCATGTCCTGAACGATTTTAATAACAGTTAATACCCCAATCATCGCCGGGCATAGTCAGGCTCATGACCTGGATCATCTTCCGGAAGTGACAACCAGGGTTAAGCTACCGGCACAACCGTTTTCCAATGCCCATCAGACGCCCACCGCATGAATGCTTATCAAAGACACAAGCCGATGCATGCTTTCTGGCTTTTCTTTCCGGTTATACCCTCGGCCCGCAACCCTGGAGAATACTCGCGCCGCTGTTTGGCCTCTGGCTGGCAGCCCGGTTCAGCTGGCTGCTATTGATGACATTTATGGGGGGCCGAATCATCGCGCCGGCGGTGGCTGGGCCCTGGCTTTTTCCGGTTTGGCTTATCAGTTACTGATGCTATTCCAACGCAGTAAACACAAGGCAAACCACGCCTGACAAGGCCTGGAAATGATTGGCTACCTCTACTGCACCAATTGCCTCCGGGCCTACCACCGATGAAGTACTACCACCCCAACTTTCTGTTTTTAATGAATTTATAGAAGACCCAAACATCATCAACAAAGGGGCAATTTTCGAAGCACTCGCATGGCAGATTTTCCCTGACATTTATCAAGAATGGTTCCACGCCTTCGTTTGCACAATAGGCGCATCGCCCGTAAACCACGACGACCGTGGCTCCGGCATGTTGTCACCAAGGAGCAAACACCATGGCAAAAACCAACGCAGACATTGAACACTGGGATGTCGAAAACGAGGAATTCTGGGAACGGGAAGGCAAGAAAGTCGCCTCCCGTAACCTGTGGATCTCCATTCCCAGCCTTTTGATGGGCTTCGCCATCTGGCTGATGTGGGGCATGATCACGACGCAGATGATCAACCTGGGATTCCCGTTCTCGGTTGAGCAACTTTTTACCCTGACCGCCATTGCGGGCCTTTCAGGTGCAACGCTTCGTATCCCCGCCTCTTTCATGATCAAGATTGCCGGGGGGCGTAACACCGTATTCCTGACCACCGCTCTGCTCATGATCCCGGCATTGGGCACCGGCATTGCGCTGATGAACCCCGATACCCCCTTCATTGTGTTCCAGGCACTGGCACTGTTGTCTGGCATTGGTGGCGGTAACTTTGCCTGTTCCATGAGCAACATCAGCTCGTTCTATCCGAAGAGCAAGCAGGGTTATGGCCTTGGCATGAATGCCGGGCTTGGCAACTTCGGCGTGACCACCATGCAGATTCTGATTCCGCTGGTGATGACCGTTGGAATTTTCGGCGCCCTTGCCGGCGCCCCCATGGAACTGCAAAGTCCAAGCGGCACGCTGATCGGTCGAATTGAGGCGGGTACCGACACCTGGATCCAGAACGCTGGCTTCATCTGGTTGGTTTTCCTGATCCCACTGGCCTTTGCTGGATGGTTCGGCATGAATAACCTGAAAGTGATCACGCCGAACCCGGGCAACCCGATATCCGCTTTCGGCAAGATCCTTGGTCTTTATGGCGTTGGCCTCTTGACCTCCCTTGCCGGCGTATGGGCATTAGGCATCCTCAACATGTGGGTGGCACTGCCACTGACAATTATCCTGACCTTGGTGTTGCTGCGACTGATCCCTGGTGATATCAAGCCCAACATCCAGAAACAGTTTGCCATCTTCAGCAACAAGCACACCTGGTCTATGACCGTGCTGTATATCCTCACGTTCGGCTCATTTATCGGCTTCTCTGCCGCCCTGCCGCTATCTATCAGCGTTATCTTCGGCAACATGATGGAAGTGGCAGCGGATGGCAGCGTTACCCGGGTGGCAAATCCTGACGCTCCGAGTGCCCTCACATGGGCTTGGATGGGGCCGTTTGTGGGTGCCTTGATTCGCCCCGTAGGTGGCTGGATTTCAGACAAGATGGGCGGTTCCATTGTCACCCAGATCATATCTGTCGTAATGGTGGTTGCCTCAGTAGCCACTGGTTACGTGATGATGCTGGCATACAACTCAACCGACCCTAACGCCTACTTCCCGATTTTCCTGGTGCTGTTTATCCTGCTGTTTGCCGCCTCCGGCATCGGTAACGGCTCTACCTTCCGCAGCATTGGCTTTATCTTCAATCAACAACAGAAGGGCCCGGTTCTGGGCTGGACCTCAGCGGTTGCCGCCTACGGTGCGTTCATTGCTCCGATTGTGATGGGTCAGCAAATCAAGGCCGGCACACCCGAGGTCGCCATGTACGGTTTCGCCGTGTTCTATGCTGTATGCCTGGTGGTTAACTGGTGGTTCTACCTGCGCAAGAACGCTTACATCAAGAACCCGTAATTGCACCAACCAACGCGTTAGACCTCTGCTTGCCGGCCCCACAAGGGCCGGCTTTTTTGTTTGCCCGGCGAAGCCGGCAAACCCGGCCATCTGAAAGAAGATGGCGTCACCCCGACTGAGGGGAAGACAATCCGACTGGCAAGGGCGTCACTGGCCAACGGTGGGGTCTGAAGGAAGCCATAGGAAGTTAACGGTACACAACGCAAGTGAACCTGCTTCGGCAGTCCAGGTGGGTTAGCGTGCAAAATAGCGCGACGCCCGATACTCAGTCAGACCTGTGCTGTGTTTGAGGGTGGCATCGTTAACAGGGAGCCGGTGCAGTAACCGGGGAAGCCTGACACCGAATCCGGCGACGCCGGAGGCTGTGGCGCAAGGTGAAAGCCGAGGCCGCAGTCGGTGCGAGGTGGCAGATGAAGCCGTAGTAGTGAGGAAGTTCCGGCCTGAGAAGCCTGGTAACAGCGTGGAGGACAAAACCGGAATGACCGCTGGCGGAGGTTCAGCGGACCGGTCAGGGTCAAAAGCTCTGATCGGATGCGAAGGGCGGAAGTCATTAACGAGAATGACGGACGACGAGTGAGAGGTGGACGCTGTGTTCACAAGCTGCCCGACGGGGCAGGGACGTGCACTGGGGTACTGCGGGAACGCAGTGGCTCTGGTGTTCTCCGAACAAGGGAGTAGAGCGATACCGTGGCGGCAGATTGCCAGAGCGCTAGTACCCGGACGGATCGCCTGAAACAGACCGGCAGCCAGACCGATCCTCGAAGCCGTCACCACAGAGATGAGCAGGCATGAGGAAATACTACAGTCTGTACGGGCAGCTGCTGTCAAAGCAACGTCTGTACGAAGCCTTCAGACATGTCAAGCGCAACAAGGGCGCGGCCGGAATCGATGGGCAGAGCCTGGGTGCGTTTGAGGCGAATCTGGAGGTGGAGCTGTCGTGCCTGTTGCTCGAGCTGAAGGAAAAGCGCTATCGGGCGCAGCCGGTCAGGCGCGTCGCCATTGCCAAGGACGATGGTGGTGAGCGTTTACTGGGCATTCCAACGGTTCGGGACCGGGTTGTGCAGCAGGCGTTGCGCAGCATCCTAGAGCCGATCTTCGACCCGGGCTTTCACCCGTCGAGCTACGGGTATCGTCCGGGACGCAGTGGTCACCACGCCATCGGCAAGGCGGAGTTGTTTATCCGTCGATACCGGCGTGAGTGGGTTGTGGACATGGACCTGTCGAAATGCTTCGACACGCTCAACCATGACCTGATCATCCGTCAGTTCCGCCAACGGATCACGGACGGCAGTGTCCTGTCACTGCTGCGCCAGTTCCTGGAAAGCGGCGTGATGGTGGGGTACCACCTTGAAGAAACGGAGCTGGGAAGCCCGCAGGGCGGCGTGATCAGTCCGCTGATCGCAAACGCCTACCTGGACGCCTTCGACCAGTTCATGAAAGCGCGGGGGCACCGGATCGTTCGCTACGCGGACGACATCCTGATCCTGTGCGGCTCACGAGCGGGCGCGGAGAATGCGTTACGGGTGGCCCGGCGCTATCTGGAAAATGAGTTGAAGCTGACGGTCAATACCACCAAAACCCACATCGCCCATAGTGATGAAGGGGTTAAGTTCCTGGGCGTGGTGATACATAGCAAGTACACCCGCATACAGGGAAAGAAGGTGGTCAGGCTTAAGCAGAAGCTGAAATCACTGACGAAGCGAAACCGGGGCATCGGACTTGCGGCCATTATACGTGAGCTGAATCCGGTGTTGCGGGGCTTTGTCAGCTACTTCCGGGTGGCGAACTGCGCGCGGGTGTTAAAGCAGGTGATGAGTTGGCTAAGGCGGCGCCTGCGCTGCATCCAGCTCAAGCAGTGGAAAAAGCCGAGTCGGCTGCATCGGAGGCTGAAACAGCTAGGTTACCAACCCCCGTTCCGGCATATCAAGATGCAAAGCTGGCGCAACGCGGCGTCCCCACTGGCCAGTCTGGCCCTGTCCAACACCTACCTGCACAATGACCTGAAGTTGATGGATCTTGCGAAGGTCAAAACCGGCATCACTGCCCCCGAGTTCGGGGTAAGTTAATGGCATGAGCCGTATACGTGGCCCGTATGTACGGTTCTGTGAGAGGGATGAGGCGGTAACGCCTCACCCTACTCGCTGGTGCGCCCGGCACGGGCGCACCAAAAAAGCCCGCCAGGATTGCTCCGTGGCGGGCTTGGATTGCTCGAGCTTTAAGGCATTACTTCGCCCCAAGCAGTGCCGCTCTCTGGCGCTCTTCCTCTTCAATCTGAAGATCCACAGAAGATACATGGTACTCATCAGAAAACGCGCTCTCAGGCTCCTTCAGCCAGAGGATACACAGCACCCAGCTGATGAACGCCCCGGCAGAGATAATGAAGAAGAACTGAGACGGTGTTACGAAGGTGAAGATGGTGAGGTAGACCACCGCTCCGACGTTACCGTAGGCCCCCGCCATACCAGATATCTGCCCGGTCAGGCGGCGCTTGATGGACGGAATGATACCGAAGGTGGCGCCCTCTGCACCCTGCACGAAGAAGGAGGTGAATACGGTGATTCCCACAGCGATAATCAGCGGCCAGTTGGAGTTGAGCAACCCCATCAAGGCAAAGCCCAGACCAATACCAAACATATAGCTGAGCATGACAAACCGCCGATTGCCCATACGGTCAGACACCAAACCACCCATCGGGCGCGCCAGCAGGTTTACGAAGGCAAAGGAAGCCGCGATCAGGCCCGCCGCAGTGGCACTCAGGCTCCAGGTTTCCTCGAAGAACATCGGCAGCATGGAGACCACCGCCAGCTCAGCACCAAAGTTGGCGAAGTAGGTGCTGTTCAGGGCAGCCACACTGCTGAACGGGTATTTGTCGTCTTCCGGAACACCTTTTTTCAGGATCGGAATGTTCACCCGCAGAATCTGGATGATCTGATAGCAAACAATGGCGAAGATCACCGCGTAGCAGATAGCGGCACCCATGGGGCTCAAGTAGCCCAGGTTCTGGATACGCCACACCAGGATGGCCAGCACGCCGATCAGTGGAATAGTCCACAGGATCAGTTTAACCAGGTCTCCCCAGCTACTGACTTCCATGGCGGACGCCTTGCGGGGCTTGCGGTGCACGGTGCCTTCCGGACCATCGGTAATGGCAAACCAATACCAGATGCCGTAACCGGCCATCACAATGGCACTCTGGGCAATCGCCCAGCGCCAGCCATCATCGCCACCGTACATGGTGATGGCGATGGTCGGCAGAGACATCGCCGCCGCCGCAGAACCGAAGTTACCCCAGCCGGCGTAGAAGCCCTCGGCAAAGCCGATGTCCTTCGGCTTGAACCACATGGCGGTCATGTGGATACCGACCACAAAGCTGGCACCGATAGAGCTCAGTACCAGACGACTGATCAGCAGCTGGGCCATGGTGTTACCGAAGGCAAACACCAGGGCGGGAATGGCCATCACCACCATCAGCACCGAGAACACCCGGCGCGGCCCAAAGCGGTCCAGCGCCATGCCGACGATGATCCGGGCCGGAATCGTCAACGCCACGTTACAGATGGCAAACAGGCGCAGGTCGTCTTTGGTCAGCCAGTCGACGCTTTTGAGCATACTGGATGCCAGGGGCGCCATATTGAACCAGACATAAAAGGTAATAAAGAAAGCAATCCAGGTCAGGTGCAGGGCCCTGATCTCCGGATTGCGGACGCGGAAAACGTCAGCGACTTTCATTTTGAGCCTCCGGGGCTAACAACAAGGGGAAGATAATCCCAGCCACTTCAGCGGCTGGGCAGAATCAGGAGCGGGCACTGGACACGGCGGGCCAGAAACGAGCTGACGCTGCCGAAGGTCATGTAGTCCAGTTCGTCCACGAAATAGGTCAGGGAACGGGCGATAAAGCCGCCATCAGGCTCATGGCTGTGGCGGGCCAGTACCAGCATGTCGGGCCGTACTTTTTTCTCGGCTGCGAACAGCAGCATCTTGCGGGCTTCGCCATCCAGCAGCATGGTTTCTGCTTCCACGCCCTGGCTCTGGCACACTTCCAGCGCCTCCTTGAGGTGGCCCTTGAGCTCACTCACCTCTTCCTGGAACAGGTCTTCGTTACTGGATGTGATATCCCGGGGATTTTCTGCCACCGCCACCAGAGTCAGCCTGGGGGACAGTGCGCGAAACATGGTGATGGTCTGGGCCAGGGCCAGCCTGGCGTTTCTGGAACCATCGTAGGCAATCATGATGTTCATGGGGTTCTCCGAGGCATTTGCTGCCGGCGGCACCCGGCAGGACTTTGACTTTCCTCAGCATTACCCCACAGCGCGCGGGCCCCATAATTGACGTACATCAAGAGGCTCTGCGGGTACCCCACCAGAGAAATCCTGCAGCTATCCCCTTCCGCGTTATAGCCCCGGAACCCGTACCACCACTGCACCCAGCAGGAGGTACCTCCAATGCACCAGAAGCCAAACCAACATATTTGATATCGTTTACCTGAAGCCATTCACACCGTTCGAGAGCGGCCATGACCACCACTCCAACACCCGAGGACCAGTACCGGGCGCTGGGTTTATCCACCTTTGCGTTCACCCTCTGCTTTGCGGTCTGGACCATCTTCTCCATCATCGGCATCCGTATCAGCGAAGAGCTGGGCCTGACCGACACCCAGCTTGGCCTGTTGATGGCCACACCGATTCTGACCGGCTCTATCAGCCGCCTGTTTCTGGGCATCTGGACAGACCGTTACGGTGGGCGCTGGGTATTCGGCATATTGATGCTGACAACGGCAGCCTGTGTTTACCTGCTGACCTTTGCCACCACCTACCCGATGATGCTGCTCGGCGCCCTGGGCGTTGGCCTCGCCGGCGGCGCGTTTATCGTGGGAGTTGCCTACACCGCTGCCTGGTTCGAGCCCTCCAGGCAAGGCACAGCACTGGGTATTTTCGGGGCGGGCAACGTGGGGTCGGCGGTCACCAATTTTGGTGCGCCTTTCCTGCTGGTTGCCTTCGGCTGGGAAAAAACCGCCCAGATCTACGCCCTGGTGCTGGCACTGATGGGTGTTTTCTTTATTGTGTTGGCGAAAACCGACCCCCTGGCACAAGCACGGGCCAACGCCGAGCAAAAATCCTTTGCCGAGCAAATGGCGCCATTGAAAGAACTCAGGGTCTGGCGCTTCGCGCTCTACTATTTCTTTGTTTTTGGTGCCTTCGTCGCCCTTGCGCTCTGGCTGCCCCATTACCTGATCGGCGTTTATGGGCTGAATATCCAGACCGCCGGCATGATCGCCGCCATGTACACAGTGCCCGCCTCCCTGTTCCGCATCCTCGGCGGCTGGCTGTCTGACCGTTACGGCGCCCGCAGGGTAATGTACTGGACCTTCATTGCCTCGGTGGTCTGCACCTTCCTGCTCAGCTACCCGCCAACGGAATACGTTATCCACGGCATCGACGGCGACATCCGCTTCAGTTTCGAGATCACTCTGGCGCTGTTCGTGGTGCTGACCTTTGTGCTCGGTTTCTCCATGTCTTTAGGCAAGGCCGCTGTGTATAAACACATTCCGGTGTACTACCCTATGCACGTTGGCGCGGTTGGTGGCGTGGTCGGTATGATAGGCGGGATTGGCGGCTTCCTGCTGCCACTGGCGTTCGGTGTGTTGAACGACATAACCGGCGTCTGGCAGAGCAGTTTCATGCTGATGTTCATCATTGTCGCCACTGCCCTGGCCTGGATGCACTATGCGATTCGCAAGGCGGAACGGGCCGAGTGGGCGGCCCATGAAGAACACACAGACCTTCCGGAACTGGCCTCGCCGCAACTGTTCTACCCACTCAGCCGGCAGCACCAGGAGGCACCGCTGGTGAAGCCGCCACCACAGCCCTGACAACGAGAGACCTTACCCATGGCCAAGTGGCTGGTAAAAACGGAACCTTCAGAATGCAGTATTGACGACTTTGCTGCCAAGTCCGGCGGCAGCATTCCGTGGGACGGCGTGCGTAACTACCAGGCGCGCAATTTCATGGCACAGATGGCAGAAGGTGATGAGGTGTTTATCTATCACTCCAGCTGCAAGCACATTGGCATTGCCGGCATCGTCACCGTCACCCGGAGCGCTTACCCAGACCCCAGTCAGTTTGACCCGGAATCGCCCTACCACGATTGCAAAAGCACGCCGGAGAAACCCCGCTGGCAGGCGGTGGATATGGCCTTTGAGCGCAAACTACCGCGCCTGATCCCACTGGATGAACTGAAAGCCCTGCCGGGGCTCGACAACCTGCCGCTGGTGAAGAAAGGCAGCAGATTGTCGGTAATGCCGGTCAGTGATGAGGAGTGGCAGATCATTCTGCAACAGGTGGCATAGCCACCTGTTGCTTTGAATGGCCGTTCCTCACTCGTCGTGAGGAATTGGGTCTGGGCTTCTGTCCCAGCCCACCAGGGCGAGCGTCGCCACAACCCCCAGCAACAAGCCCTGCCAGGGCTCGAAGAACGCCAGGGCCGCGCCAATCAGCACTACGGTACCCCGTGAGGCGTTATCCCTCGGGATCGACATGGCAATGTAAGCACAGGCGAAGCCGGTGAGTACCAGCGTCAGGGACAGCGCCACACCCAACAGGGGCTTGAGCCCGGTCAGTAATGGCAGCAGGAAGTAAATGAACGGCAGACCCATCAGGTAATAAGATGCCAGCCCACTGTGCAGGCTGTTCATGGACTTGGGCCCCTGCTTCCAGCGTTGGACCACGATAACGTGCACGCCGGTCCAGACCGCGCCCTGAGTGGGGAAGAACGGTGCCACAATGCCCATGATGGCGTTGCGGATGGACAGGGAAAAGTGGGTGCGGTTCAGGTTAATGTCGATGTGCTCGTCCTTGCGGACTTTCAGACCTTCCCGCAGCACTTCATTACCGGTAACCAGGTCACCGAACAGGATGATATAGGCAATCAGGGCCAGCGGAATACTCTGGATGATCATCTCTCGTGACGGCCAGCCATTGACCAGTGGCGATGCCTTGGCCAACGCCTCTCCCAACGGCGGCACCACAAAGCCCCATTGGATATCAAAGCTCACCTCACCTACCAGCGGCCCGATAATTGCTGCGGCCAGAAAGCCCGGCAACAAACCCAACGCCCCCAGCATGAAGAAGAACCGGCTTCGAGCCTTGAGCTTTTGCATCGGCACTGAGAAAGTGAAAATCAGACAGATGGCACAAGCCAGGCCAGTCGCAATCGGCTGTTCCAGCAGGAAACGCTCGGCGTCGTCCACGAACACCCGCTTGAGGGCGGCGATGGAGGCGCCCAGAATAATGCCCGCTTTCAGGGTGTCAGGTAGCCAGATAATGAATCGCCGCCCCAAGCCGGTAATGCCCAGCATCAGAACCAGAGCGGCAAACACCAGGCTTAGGGCGGTCATGGCCTGAAACCGGCTGACCGGATCGTCGTAGCCACCGATCACAAATGCAAGAATTAACGGCAAGGCAGGCGTAATCCAACCGCCCGCGTAGGGTTCGCCAAAAACGATGACTGCCGAAGCTATCAAGGAAGCATGAATCATGGAAAGCGCAACCGCCTCCTCAAAACTCAAACCGAAGAAGGCTGTCATCACCGGTATCAAAGCCAGGCCGGTCGCCGCAGAGACAAAGAGCCCCTGCAGAAACTCCGACCAGCATAACCGGGTATGGTAGAACGGCACGCGGAAGGTAAACGGGCCCCAGCGCCAGCCGGCTAACTCAGGTCTTTCTGCCATGGGAAGTCACTCTCTTGTATTTGTTGTGAGTCACCTGATTATGGAAACCCTTTCCTCATAGCACGAATGAATAATTCTGATCATGTGAAATAAGCACTGTTTATAAAACGCATACATCTCTCACAGGCCAATGCTGATCAACATTCAGGCTACCCAATACCCTCCCGGCGCTTTAGAATCCGGCTCCTCGCGAATTTTCTGGAGCCTTTGTTTACCATGTCGTCCGAACTAAGCCCTGTTTCCGGTTTTGAGCAACTGCGCCGCATTGAGTCCAGCAAACTCTTTCAGGGCGCGGTGATTGCCATCATCATTCTTTCAGCGCTGACCACCGGTGCCAAAACCTACGATGTCCCACCACTGGTAGAGCGAAGCCTGAGCGTTCTGGACAACGCCATCACTCTGTTCTTCCTGGTGGAGATCCTGTTCCGCTTTGGTGTCTGCCAGAACAAGAAACGCTTCCTGTTCGATGGCTGGAACCTGTTTGATACCCTGGTGGTGATCGGCAGCCTGATTCCGCTGGATAACGCCGAAGCTGTGCTGCTCGGCCGTCTGCTGCGTGTGTTCCGGGTGCTGCGGCTCGTGTCGGTAGTGCCTGAGCTGCGCTTTTTGATTAATTCTTTGCTCAAAGCCATCCCCCGCATGGGCTACATCGCCCTGCTGATGTTCATCATCTTTTACATCTATGCGGCCATGGGCTCCATGTTCTTTGCCGATATTGACGAGTTCCTGTGGGGGGATGTGTCTATTGCCATGCTGACTCTGTTCCGCGTCGCCACGTTTGAAGACTGGACTGACGTGATGTACGACACCATGGAGGTCTACCCGTTAAGCTGGATCTACTACCTCACCTTTATATTCCTGACGGCGTTTGTGTTTCTGAACATGATGATCGGGGCAATACTGGAAGTGATGGGCGAAGAGCAGAACGCCAAGGAAGCCGAGAAAGCCCACGACGAGCGGGACGAGATCGCCCGCCAGCTCCAGGCTGTTCAACAGCAGCTCCAGGAGCTGACCAGGCAGATCAGCGAGAGGAAATAGGCGTTTTAGCCAAAGAACGGTTTGGCCATGGCCAGGTGAAGAATCGCGAGCACCTGGGCCAGGGCCAGAATAGAAGCGACAATTCGCACCGGCTTGGCCACGGTGGTTTTCAAGGCAAACACGCCGGCAATAATGTAACCAATCAGCAGCACAATCTTGGCAATCAGCCAGCCCGGCATGGCGTGGATGTAACCGACCACAAACAACAGGGAGATGGCAGACACCAGCAAAATGGTGTCGTTGATGTGGGGAATAAACCGCATCGGGGTTTGCCGCCAGCCCGGTCGACCCGCCGCATCAAGGACCAACCGCAGAGCAAACAGGAGAATCGTCAGGTAGGCGGTGGCCATGTGCAGCATCTTCAGCAATACGTAGGCACTCATAGAACATTCCTTTCCTAATCAAAATGATGCTCGCATTGTACGCAAAATACCCCCAAGCAGGTATGGTTTCTCGATCCCATCACCTTTAACATATACTGCACATACATGTATTTGGGAGATTAGTTATGCAGTCCATTCCAGCCTCTCCTGAGCGCGCCTCCGCCAGCGTCAGCCAGCTCTTCAGTTACCCATTCCGGATTTTCTTCCTGTCTATGACCGTACTGGCCATTGTCGCCATCCCCCTTTGGGTGCTGGAAGTGACCGGTACGGTACGACTACCCCTGGCTATGCCCGGCCTGTTCTGGCATCAGCATGAAATGCTGTTCGGTTTCCTGTCGGCGGCTATCGCGGGCTTTCTGCTGACGGCGGTATGTGTCTGGACCCAAACCGAACGCACCCATGGCTCACTGCTGGTGGGTCTCTGGGGCGTCTGGCTGGCTGGCCGCTTGCTCCTGGCCTTTGGCGGCAACCTGCCGGAATGGCTGGTGCAGGGCGTCAACCTCGCCTTCCTGCCGCTGGTGATGATCGATGCCGGCTGGCGTGTCTGGAAAGCCCGGCAGAAACGGCAGGTGATGATACTGGTGGTACTGGGGCTGCTCTGGCTGATGCAGATCGGCTTTGTGACCCGGCTGGATATGTCCTTCAGCTATGGCGCGCTGATTATGGCCATGGCCCTGATCAGCATCATTGGCGGCCGTATTACACCAGCCTTCTCCGCCGGCTGGCTTCGCCAGCGAGGCGGCAACGCCGAGGCTGTCAAAATGATTCCAGCCCTGGATATGGCAGCGGTGTTCTCCATGATCCTGCTGATGGTTTCGCTGGTTACCGGGTGGCAAACGGTAACCGCCATACTGGCGGTGGTGGCTGCCGTGCTGATGCTGGTTCGCCTGGCAAACTGGAAAGGCTGGCTGGTGCGCAGTGAACCCTTGTTGTGGATACTGCACCTGTCCATTCTCTGGGTACCGGTGGCCTTGCTGTTACTCGCCGGTTCTTTGCTGGCAGGCTGGCCAAGCAATGCCTGGACCCACGCCGCGGGTACCGGCGCCGTTGGCTGCCTGATTCTGGGCGTGATCGCCCGGGTCTCCCTGGGTCACACCGGCCGCCCACTGATTTTACCCAAAGGCATGGTTCTGGCTTTTGTGGCGGTGCAACTGGCGGCGGTTATTCGAGTTATCACCGCATTTGATGTCATTCCCTGGCACCCCGGCATCGGCACCAGCACCGCGCTGTGGGTGATCGCCTACACTATCTTCCTGGTTCGCTACACCGGTGTACTGGCCAGCCCCAGAGCCGATGGCCGAGAGGGGTAGAGAGATTCAAAACCCATAGGCGCGACCAAAGTAGCAAGCCTCCCGTGCGAGCACCTTGATGACCATCAAAACAGGATTTCTGCGAACTATTTCCAAACCAAGGGGAACTTCACGCCGGCTATCATCCACTAAAGGTCAATAGCTCTTCTGGCGATAGGCGCTAAAGTAGAGGAAATGATTCTGCAACAGAGACACAGGCAATATGTATCCTGATCACTTTGAGAAAGAAGACCTGATCCGCTGTGGTCATGGCGAACTGTTCCCTGGCGATATGCGCCTCCCCATCGATGAAATGCTGATGGTAGACCGCATTACCCACATTGCGGCAGACGACGGTGAATTCGGCAAAGGCAGCCTGGTGGCCGAACTGGACATCAACCCGGACCTCTGGTTCTTCAAAGTGCATTTTCAGGGTGACCCGGTGATGCCCGGCTGCCTGGGCCTGGACGCCATGTGGCAACTGGTAGGGTTCTTTCTGGCCTGGACCGGTGGCGAAGGCAAAGGCCGCGCCCTGGGTGCCGGCGAAGTGAAATTCTTTGGCCAGGTGTTGCCGACCAACAAAAAGGTTACTTACCGCCTGGACATCAAACGCCTCATCCGCCGTAAGCTGACCATGGCAATTGCGGATGCCCGTATGGAAGTCGACAGCCGGGAAATCTACACCGCCAAAGACCTTCGGGTTGGCCTGTTCACATCTACTGATGACTTTTAGGAGTTAGCACGATGCGTCGCGTTGTTGTAACCGGCATGGGGATTGTCTCCAGCCTCGGAACCAACCAGAAAGAAGTAGCCCAGTCCCTTCGGGAATCCCGCTCTGGCATTGCCTTCAGTGAAGAGGCCAGGAACAACGGCTTGCGCAGCCACGTTGCCGGCAAGATCGACCTGAACCTGTCGGAACTGATCGACCGAAAAATCTGGCGCTTTATGTCCCCGGCGGCCGGCTATTGCTACCTGTCAGCCAAAGAAGCCATCGAGCAGGCAGGCCTGACCGACGAACAGATTCGCGCCAACAGCACCGGCGCAGTGTTTGGTACCGGCGGTGCCTCTACCGTAGAGCTTCTGGACGCCATCGACACCCATCGCGACAAAGGCATTCGCCGCGTTGGCCCTTATCGGGTACCCCGCACCATGGGTAGCGCGATCAACGCCTCCATTACCACCGCCTTTGGCATTACCGGCATCAACTACGGCATCACCTCTGCCTGCGCCACCAGTGCCCACTGCATTGGCCACGCGGCAGACCAGATCGCCCTGGGTCGTCAGGAAGTCATGCTCGCCGGAGGCGGTGAAGACATTCACTGGACCCTGAGCCTGATGTTCGACGCCATGGGTGCTCTATCCACCAAGTACAACGACACCCCGGAACTGGCCTCACGCACCTACGATGCGGATCGCGACGGCTTTGTTATTTCCGGCGGTGGCGGTGCTTTGGTACTGGAATCCCTGGAGCACGCAGAAGCCCGCGGCGCGACAATTCTCGCGGAACTGGTTGGCTTTGGTGCCACCTCAGACGGCGCCGACATGGTCGCCCCGAGCGGCGAAGGTGCAGTTCGCTGCATGAAGCAGGCCATGGCGCAGGCTGGCGGTGAGATCAAATACATCAATACCCACGGCACCAGCACCCCGGCCGGTGACATCACCGAGCTGAAAGCTCTGAAGGACACCTTTGGCGACAAGATCCCGCCACTGAGTTCCACCAAGCCCCTGTGCGGCCATGCTCTGGGTGCCGCTGGCGTGCACGAAGCCATCTACACCCTGATCATGCAAAGGGAAGGTTTTATTGCCCCGTCTGCCAACATCCAGAACCTGGACGAAGGCGCCGAAGGCTACCCCATCGTTCGGGAACGCCAGGACAACCAGAACCTGGACCTGGTGATGAGCAACAGCTTCGGCTTTGGCGGCACCAACGCCACCCTGATTTTCAAGAAAGTCTGATCAGGACAGCCTGAGCGAGCGATATTCAGCCGGCGGAGTGCCCATCCAGCGCTTGAAAGCCCGGCTGAATGCGCTGAGTTCCGAAAAACCAAGCTGTTCGGCAATCTCCACCAGCGGCTTGGTTTTATCCTTCATATAGGTGATCGCCTGCTCCCGACGAACCTGCTCCAGCAGAGCCGCAAACGTCAGCCCCTCCTGGCGCAACTTCTTGTGCAACGTATACCGGCTCATATTCAACTGCCCGGCCACCGTCTCGACACCGACTTTCCCTCGCTCCAACTGAATCCGGATCAGCTTGCTGACCCGCATACTCAGCGAACGCTTTGAATTTTCAGGCCTTAATGGCTCTGATGCCATGCTGGTTCCTCCTGCCTATCATCCTGGCCCAAACTGCCAACCCCATCAGCGTACATATGTTAGCCGAAATCAATCAATACGACCTTTGAGCAAGATCAATAGCGCATCGGATTATTTGCGGCACAATGCCCGCTTTCAGAATGCCCTACCTGCATCCATCCGCTTTACAGCTAATACCCGGAGATACCATGACCACCCCGGAACTGCTCGCGCCCGCCGGCACCCCAGAACACCTTGAAACCGCCTTCGCCTATGGCGCCGATGCCGTCTATGCCGGCCAACCACGGTACTCGCTGAGAGTAAGGAACAACAGTTTCAAAGACATTGCAGCCCTTGGCGCGGGCATTGAACGGGCTCACGAACTGGGCAAACAGTTCTATCTGGTCTCCAACATTGCCCCCCACAACGACAAGGTACGCAGCTACCTGCGAGACCTGGCGCCAGTGCTGGAACATAAGCCCGACGCCCTGATCATGTCCGACCCGGGCCTGATCATGCTGGTGCGGGAACACTGGCCGGACCAACCGATCCATCTTTCAGTCCAGGCCAACGCCGTCAACTGGGCCACCGTCGAATTCTGGCGCCGCCAGGGCATCAACCGGGTGATCCTTTCCCGGGAACTGGCCCTGAACGAAATCCGCGAGATCCGTGAAAAAGTCCCCGAAATGGAACTCGAAGTCTTCGTACACGGCGCGTTATGCATGGCCTACTCCGGCCGCTGCCTGCTGTCCGGCTACATGAACCACCGCGACGCCAACCAGGGCGCCTGCACCAACGCCTGCCGCTGGAACTACAAACCGGTACAACACAGCCACGACCAGACCGGCGACCTGATCGCCACCTCCGCCGACGCCGTGGAAACCTTCGAACCAAAAGAAATCCTCCTGGAAGAACCCAACCGCCCCGGCGGCTTCATCCCCGCGTACGAGGATGAACACGGCACCTACATCATGAACTCCAAAGACCTCCGCGCCGTCCAGCACGTCGCCGAACTGGTCAACATGGGCGTCCACTCCCTGAAAATCGAAGGCCGAACCAAAAGCACCTACTACGTTGCCCGCACCACCCAGGTCTACCGCCAGGCCATCAACGACGCCCTCGCCGGCAAACCCTTCGACATGCACATGATGAACGAACTCGAAGCCCTCTCGAACCGCGGCTACACCGAAGGCTTCCTCCGCCGCCACGTACCCCAGGAATACCAGACCTACGAACAGGGCTCCTCCTACCTCGGCACCCAGCAGGTCGTAGGCACCATTACCGATGCGGATGACCGATGGCTCACCATCGACGTCAAAAACAAATTCGCCCCCGGCGACCAACTCGAACTCATCACCCCGTCGGGCAACCTGCGCTTCAGCGCCGACACCATGGAAAACCGCCACGGCGAAACCATGGACTACGCCCCCGGCAGCGGTCACATCGTTAAAATCCCCAGGCCGGAGAGCTTGCCGGAGAAGCTGGATTTCACCTATCTGACAAAGATTTTCCCAGAGAACAGAGCAGGTTAAACCATCCCCAGGACCATCTTGAGGCGGCGTCCCTCAGCGGCCAGCACAATACACGCGGAGTCGGGCGGGTAGGGCCTCCCAAAACCTTGCGGAGCCAGGGATGGCGGAGCAGAGCGTACAAGGACGTATTCACAGCGTGTTTTGGGAGGCCCTACCCGCCCGACGCCCTGCACCATAAAAGCAGGCCAGGAGCGCCACTCTCCAGCACCAAAGTCTATCAAGGCAATAACCGCCCCCTTAGTGCCCCGAGGGCCGATTAAGGTATAATCCCTACACAACCGATTTAATACCTGACTAAATTACTCTGGTATTGTATAATCGCTCGCCAGAAGCAACGGGAAACCGGCCTAAATGCCCAACCCCGTCATCCAAAAACCGATTGCAGGGCGTACTCAAGGACACGAGCGACCATTGCAACGCCAGCAAACAGATGACATCCGCCGACACCACCCAGCCAAAGGTATGCTCGGCGAAACACAGGGCACCATGCCCAAGATGAGAGAATTACGGAGCGACGATCATGGCGACCACCGACAACGAGGTGAAAGAGCTGATCAAACGGGAATACGAGCACGGATTCGTCACTGAAATTGAATCCGACACCTTCGAACCCGGCCTCAATGAAGATGTAATCCGCCGCCTGTCTGAAATCAAACAGGAACCGGAGTTCATGCTCGAATGGCGCCTGAAAGCCTACCGTCGCTGGCTCGAAATGGACGAGCCCGAATGGGCCCACGTTGACTTTCCGAAGGTCGACTACAACGCCATCTCCTACTACTCGGCGCCCAAGAAGAAAGAAGACATGCCCCAGAGCCTGGACGACGTTGATCCGGAGCTGCTGCGCACCTACGAAAAACTGGGTATCCCCCTGCACGAACGGGCCAAACTGGCCGGCGTTGCGGTTGACGCCGTCTTCGATTCCGTGTCTGTGGCCACCACTTTCAAGGAACCGCTGGAAAAAGCGGGCGTGATCTTCTGCCCCATCTCCGAAGCGGTACAGAAGTATCCGGACCTGGTGAAAAAATACCTGGGCAGCGTTGTCCCGGCCGGCGATAACTACTTCGCCGCCCTCAACTCCGCAGTGTTCTCCGATGGCTCCTTCGTATACATCCCGAAGGGCGTCCGCTGCCCCATGGAACTGTCCACCTACTTCCGGATTAACGCCGCCAACACCGGCCAGTTCGAACGTACCCTGATCATCGCCGAAGAAGGCAGCTACGTAAGCTACCTCGAAGGCTGCACCGCCCCCATGCGGGACGAAAACCAGCTGCACGCAGCGGTGGTAGAACTGGTCGCCCTGGACGACGCCCAGATCAAATACTCCACCGTACAGAACTGGTACCCGGGCGACGAGAACGGCAAAGGCGGCATCTACAACTTCGTGACCAAGCGCGGCGCCTGCATCGGCAAGAACTCCAAGATCTCCTGGACCCAGGTAGAAACCGGCTCCGCCATCACCTGGAAATACCCGAGCTGCGTACTGCGTGGTGAGAACAGCGTAGGCGAGTTCTACTCCGTCGCCCTAACCCACAACTACCAGCAGGCCGACACCGGCACCAAGATGATCCACCTGGGCAAGAACACCCGGAGCACCATCATCTCCAAGGGCATCTCCGCCGGCCGCAGCTCCAACGCTTACCGCGGCCTGGTAAAGTTCGGCCCGGGCGCGGAAGGTGCCCGTAACTTTACCCAGTGCGACTCACTGCTGATCGGCGACCGCTGCGGCGCCCACACCTTCCCGTACATCGAAAGCAAGAACAAATCGGCCATCGTGGAGCACGAAGCCACCACCTCCAAGGTAAGCGACGAGCAGATGTTCCTGTGCCGTCAGCGTGGTATCGACCCGGAGCAGGCAGTGTCCATGATCGTGAACGGCTTCTGTAAGGAAGTGTTCAAAGAGCTGCCGATGGAGTTTGCTGTGGAAGCCGGCAAGCTTCTGGAAGTCAGCCTTGAGGGTTCTGTGGGCTAATCTTTATGGCCCCGCTGGCCTTGGTGGTGGTCAGCAAGCCGGGTGGTACTTTCCGGGACACGCTGTGAATACGTCCCTGTACGCTCCGCAAAAACATCCATGTTTTTGAGGGTCCCGGAAAGTACCACCCGGCTCGCTGCCGCAGACATCAGGCGGGCACTACGACAATTAAAGCAGTTGAAGTTAGGTAGGACGGCAAATAAACAAGTTTCGCGGAAGCCCTCGGGCAAGCCCTTCCGGGATCGTCAAAATCATGGATGATTTTGTCGAGCGATGACCGCCAGGGATGGCGGGAATGCAGATTTGGCAGGAGCATTAATCTGCCAGGGACGTATTCACAGCGTATCCCGGAAGGGCTTGCCTGAGGGCTGATCCACCCAGTGTTGAGGTTAGCGATATAAACTCCAGGGTGGGGCAAAGAATTCAGACGGTTAAAAAGAGAGAAGCGTACAAATGCTGAGCATCAAAAACCTGCACGCCTCCGTTGAGGGCAAAGAAATCCTCAAAGGCATCAACCTGGAGATCAAAGCCGGGGAAGTTCACGCCATCATGGGCCCGAACGGTTCCGGTAAGAGTACCCTGTCACAGGTTCTGGCAGGCAACGACGCATTTGAAGTCACCAGCGGCGAAGTCACCCTCAACGGCGACAACCTGCTGGACCTGGAAACCGAAGAGCGCGCCCGCGAAGGCATCTTCCTGGCATTCCAGTACCCGGTGGAAATCCCCGGCGTCAGCAACCTTCAGTTCCTGCGCACCGCCGTGAACGCCATGCGCAAGCACAAGGGCGAAGAAGAAATGAACGCCGCGGAATTCATGAAACTGGCCAAGGAAGTCTCCAAACAGGTAGACCTGGACCCGGCGTTCCTCAAGCGTGGCGTCAACGAAGGCTTCTCCGGCGGCGAGAAAAAGCGCAACGAAATCATGCAGGCGCTGCTGCTCCAGCCGAAACTGGCCATTCTGGACGAAACCGACTCCGGCCTGGACATCGACGCCCTGAAAGTGGTGTCCGATGGTGTTAACGCCCTGCGCTCAGAAGATCGCGCTATTTTGATGGTGACCCACTACCAGCGCCTGCTGAACCACATTGTGCCCGACTACGTGCACGTGCTGGCCGGCGGCAAGATCATCAAGTCCGGCGGCCGTGAGCTCGCCCTGGAACTGGAAGAGAAAGGTTACGGCTGGTTGGGCATCAAAGACGAAGACACCAGTAACTGATCAGGAGGTCGCGGAATGAAATCAGCACCCACGCTTTCCAGCGCCTTCCTGCACCCGGCCGGGCAATCTTTGCCGGAGCCGTTGCTGGCGCTGCGTAAACAACGGGCCAGCGCACTGGTGGACATGCCACTGCCGACCCGAAAAACCGAGAACTGGAAGTATTCCAGCAAGTACCTGAAGCTGACCGACGATATGGCCATCTCGTTGCCCGCTGAAGGCAAAGGCGGCAACAGCCTGGCGGTGCCGGGTTACAAGGTTGTTTTCAATAACGGTGTGATGATCCCGGAAGCCAGTGAGTATCCGGACCTGAACGGCATTATCATCCAGAGTTTCAGTGATCTGGATGAAGACGATGCCAAGGCGGTGTCATTGCAATTGGGCTGCACCCTGGACCATGATCAGGCGCAGTTTGCCCGCGTGAACGGCGCCCGTTTTGAGGACGGCCTGTTGATTCGCCTGAAGCCGGGTGCCGTGCTCGACCAGCCGCTGTTTGTGATCCACGAAACCACCGCTGATGCCAGTGGTTCGGCCTATCCGCGCATATATGTGGAAGCCGGCGCCAACAGCCAGATGACGCTGGTGGAAGAATACATTTCCAGTGGTGACGCAAGCGCCCTGGTTAACACCGTTACCGAATTCAACCTGGCCGATGGCGCCAACATCACCAGCATTCGCCTGAACATGGAAGGCGAAAACGTTCAGCACATTGGCGCTACCGGCGTTCTGCAGCAACGCAGCTCCCGGTTCGAAAGCCACTGCGTGGGCTTCGGCGGCCCGCTGCGTCGGCACGACCTGCAGGTTCGCCTGGAAGGTGAAGGGGGCGAAACCAAGCTTAATGGTGTAGTGGTTACCCAAGGCAAACAGCATTACGACAACCACACATCCATTGACCATGTGGCTGCCCACTGCAACAGCGAAGAGACCTACCGCAATATTGCTGCGGACCAATCCCACGCTATCTTCAACGGCCGGATTCATATCCACCAGGACGCCCAGAAGTCCAACGCGGATATGAACAACAAAAACCTGCTGCTGTCTAACGGTGCAGAGATCGATACAAAGCCGGAACTGGAGATCTATGCGGACGACGTCAAGTGCGCACACGGCGCCACCATTGGCCAGCTGGATGAAACCTCGGTGTTCTATCTGGTATCCCGCGGCATTGGCCGCCGGCAGGCCAACGTGTTGTTGACCATGGCGTTTATCAATGAGCTGGTGCAGCAGATTCCGGTGGAAGCCGTGCGCGAAACTGCCCAGGCGCGGCTCAACGATTTCTTTGAGCAAACCTTTCAGGAGGCCTGAGGGCATGACTGACCTGTCCGTGGTAAAGAACACCAACTCCCCGGCGTTTGATGTAGAAGCCATCCGCCGAGACTTCCCGATCCTGGCACAGGAAATCAACGGGAAGCCGCTGGTGTATCTGGACAACGGCGCTTCGGCCCAGAAGCCGCAAGCCGTGCTCGATGCCATGGACCGCTATTACCGCGAGATGCATTCCAACGTGCATCGGGGCGCCCACACCCTGGGCGACCGGGCAACAGCTGCCTTTGAAGGCGCCCGGGAAGTGGTGCGTCATTTCCTGAACGCCCCCAGCACCAAAGAAATCATCTGGACCCGGGGCACCACGGAGGCCATCAACCTGGTGGCCAATGGCCTGGCTCCGCGCCTGAAAGCCGGCGATGAGATCCTGGTCAGTCATATGGAACACCACGCCAACATCGTGCCGTGGCAGATGATCGCCGAGCGCACTGGCGCCAAAGTGGTCCCTGTGCAGGTGACCCCCGAAGGCGAGCTTGACCTTGATTCATTCAACAGCCTGCTGAACGAGCGCACCCGAGTATTGGCCCTTACCCACGCATCCAACGTGCTGGGCACAGTAAACCCGGTGGCGCCACTGATCGAACAGGCGAAGAAACAGGGCGTGATCACACTGATTGATGGCGCCCAGGCCGTGCCCCACTTCAAGCCGGATGTGCAGGCGCTGGGTTGCGATTTCTACGTGTTTTCATCCCACAAACTGTTCGGCCCTACCGGCATCGGTGTGCTGTACGGCCGTGCAGAACTGCTGGAAGAAATGCCTCCTTACCAGGGTGGAGGCGAGATGATTGAGCGGGTGTCGTTCGAGCGCACCACCTGGAACGTTCTGCCCTACAAGTTTGAAGCTGGCACCCCGGCAATTGCCGAAGCCGTCGGCCTCGCGGCCGCGATAGACTACCTGGACAGGCTGGACCGCCAGGCCATGGAAGCGGCAGAAAATGCCCTGCTTATCCGTGCCAACGAGCTGGTAGAGACGGTTCCGGGCATGGAGATTATCGGCACCGCGAGGCAGAAAGTACCGGTAATGTCCTTCAAGATTGCGGGCCTGCACCCAAGCGATATAGGCACCCTGCTGGACCAGCAAGGCATTGCCATCCGCACCGGCCATCACTGCGCCATGCCATTAATGGATTTCTACGGAGTACCCGGTACAGCCCGGGCTTCGTTTGCGTTCTACAATACGCTGGAAGAGGTCGAGAAACTGTTTACCGGCCTGCAAAAGATCCAGCGCCTGTTTACCTGAGGAGGTGGAAACATGTCAGCCGAAGTCTTCACCCCAAGCGATGTGAACGTCACCATGACCCCGACGGCGGTCAAACACGTTCGCAAACAACTGGATAAAAAGCCGGAAGCCAAGGGCATTCGCCTGGCCATCAAAAAGAGTGGCTGCTCCGGCTTCAAGTATGAAACCCAGTGGGTAGAAACCCCGGAATCCGATGACCGTATTTTTACCATCGACGGTGTGGATGTGTTCGTAAAGCAGGAACACCTGCCACTGGTGAATGGTATTGAAATCGATTTTGTTACTGAGGGCGTTAATTCCCTGTTCCGCTTCCGCAACCCCAACGCTACCGCGGAGTGTGGGTGTGGTGAGAGTTTTACGGTAGCTTGAAATACAAATTAGCCACGGACGACACGGACCATTACGGACGGAAAGATAAAGGTTTTTTTAGTCCGTGTTCGTCAGTGCCGTCTGTGGCCAAAAGAGCTTTAGAAAGGCTGATAGAGCATGCAAGAACGCGAAGTCGTACTGACAAAACGCGAAGTGGAAGCCCGGCTGGTGCCTTCCGGTACGGAAATCATGATTCCGTCGGACACCTTCGTGACCATCACCCAGTCCCTTGGCGGCACCTTTACCGTCGCGGTGAACGGCAACCTCGCCCGTATTGAAGGCCACGACGCAGACGCCCTGGGCAAACAGCCCCTGGAAAGCAGCTTTGACACCCCGGAAGACGGCACCATCAACGAAAACCAGGTGTGGGAAGCCCTGCGCAACTGCTACGACCCGGAAATCCCGGTCAACGTGGTGGATCTGGGCCTGATCTATGAGTGCAAGATCGAAAACGGCACTGAACACGGCAATCACGTTTATATCCGGATGACCCTCACCGCCGCGGGCTGTGGCATGGGGCCCGTCATCACCAACGATGTGCAAACCAAGGTGGAGCATGTCCCCAACGTCGACAAGGTAACGGTTGAGCTGACCTTTGATCCGCCCTGGAACAACGATATGCTCACCGACGAAGCCAAACTCGAACTGGGAATGCTATGACCGCCAGCAAGGAACAATTTCTCGACAACCCTCTGGGGGTAAAAACCACCCTCGAAGACGTTCTGGACGCCTTTGAGTTTCTGGACGATTGGGAAGAGCGCTACGCCTACATCGTCGACCTGGGCAAACAGTTGCCGGCATTCCCGGATGACGAGCGGACAGAAGAGAATTACGTGCATGGCTGCCAGAGTCAGGTGTGGCTGGTTCACCATCACGATGAGGACAGCGGCAAACTGTTCCTGCTGATCGACTCAGACGCCATCATCGTGCGCGGTCTGGCGGCCATTATACTGGTAGCCCTGAACGGCAAGACACCGCGAGAATTGTTGGCCACCGACATCGATGAACTGTTTGAACAACTGGACCTGTTCCGCCATATCTCCCCGACACGGGGTAACGGCCTGCGGGCTATGGTCGGGAAGATCCGGGACATCGCGGCGGCCGAGGCCGCCTGATCTCACCAGATAATCGCCATATCGTCCCTCTGGATATTCACCTGGCCACCGGTCACTGGCAGGCGACCGGTGCTGAAATCCGGGTGGACGTTATCCAGGGTAATAGACACCTTCGCATCCGTCAGCTCCGGTGTACCCTCCAGTGAATCGAAATAACGCTGACTACGGTAGATATTGAGCTCGTCGCCCGGCCGCAATCCGGCGGTCGCGCCGGAAGCCAGGGTCACACGATTGCTCTCCACACGGGTCACCCGGGCCATGAACGGTTGGCACGCCAGCGCATTATTAACGGCTACAGCCATATCATCAATCACGCCTGACACCGCCTGCCCCCACTCCGATGTTTCAAAGCCGGCCGACGCAAAGCCACCCGTGCCGGCACCTTTCGGATCCCAGCGAGCAGAGGTTTCAAAGCGCTGACGAAACACCGGCGAACCGCTGAAGCCATCGAACACCATCACTTCTGCTTCAAACCGGCGACTGGTATCCACCAGCCCGATCCCCCGCTGCATTCGGTTCACGATGGAACTGCCCCAGGCATTAGGATCAGCCACACCGATATCCCTGATGACGCCAGACACCACAAACTGCGCGCCGAGCTCCCGGGCCAGTTGGACCACATTGGTCAGATGATTCGCCGCCAGATTCTGGCGCGAGGTCGGGGCGTCTGGCAAATCGCTGAAAAGTTGCAACGAGGTAGAGCCCAACACCTGCATTCTGCCCTGAGACTGCAGGCGGGCAATCAGTGCCTGCGGCAGTTTCTCGCCGGCATCATCAAGCCCCGGGTTACCTCCCTGCTGTGGCCGGACAATCGGAAATCCTGTCACCGCAACTCGCTTGCGCAGCCCGGAGGCTTCCCCGGCCTTACAGCTTTCGGTACCGGAAGCATCCGCCATCTCGGCCCGCACCACCACCCGCAAAAGGTTGCCGCTACGGTATTCATCCACGATGGTGGCGTTACGTAACTGGGCGGTGGCCGAAAGCCGGGTTCGGGACTGTGTCAGCTCACCGTTTTCAAGGGTATCCTGGGTGCTTACGCTGGCTTCGTACTGCAAAGCGAGATCACGCATGGCCGCCTGCCGGGCCTCGGCGCGGGCCTGGTCCAGATTGTTCTCCCGGATATTGGCATGGCCCACCCCCTCAAGCACGGCGGCACTGACCACGCCCGAGCAGACCCAAAGCAACAATAGAACAATGGCTTTCATAGTTCTCCCGCATTCCGCCAGGGCATTAGCGGATTAGTCCAGATAATAGAGTGACTGGGTGCGCCGGGTTTCCACATCCCCTACCCGGTCGTTCTGACGCGGCATGGGGATCATACATTGATCCCGAACTTGATCATCCACCACCCGTGAAACGCACTCGCGAAACCTTGGTTCCAGCTTGAGCTCCATCACTGTCTCAATCACACCATCGCTATGCTCATTCACCGCCACCATCCGCGCGCCGCGAATATAGCTGTCGACATAGGTGCGGAAGTTGTCGTTGTTAACAACAAAATCATTCACCGTGGAGCTGCCGTAAATCACCGTACCGTATACCCGCTCAGCCAGGTTCCGATAGGCATCCAGTTGCGAAGCACGCCGGGCCATCAGTCGCTTGCGGGGGTTAACGCGGTCTTCCCGGACATCCTGGTACGTGCCAAAACCACTGACCCGAACGGTGATGGGTTCAAATTCGGTACGGGTATCCTGCGAGCTGTTCTGATAGCTGCCCACCGGCGCGCAGGCTGCCAATGTAAAAACCAGAACAGGCACGAGAGTCCATCGCAGTGTCATTATCTTGTCTCCGGAGAACACTTTTGCAGCATCCATGAAAAAATCACGCCAGCATCAGCAACCCAATGATGTTACTTGCCTTTTTCAAAACCAACCATCTTTCTCCCATGGGAAAGCGGCAACAGTCTGCCTTCGTTTACAGTTCGGGAACAAACCGTTACCCGTTGTGAGCTGCTTCACGGATTAAACTCGTCTAACCTTTCAAGTACTTAATTGTTTGTACCTGCATATAACAACTCAGGACTGTTCATGAAAACAAACCGCCTTTGCAAATTGTCCCTGGCCATCAGCCTTTCCATTGCCACCACCTCTGCCCTTGCGAGCCCGCAGGCTCCCATGTCGGCCCGCTCGTTCGCCATGGGTGGAACTGGCGTCGCCGTAGCACACCCCTCTGCTGCCCCCTTGGCAAACCCCGCCATGATGGCGGCACCGCAGCACGACTGGGCGGATGATTTCGGCCTGATGCTGCCTTCGGTCAATGCACGATTTGCGGATGAAGAAGAAGTTGTTGATCAGATTGATGATATTCAGGACACAATTGATGAACTCGAGCAATCCATCAACAGCCTGAACCAGGGATCCGCCCAGGATAATGCAGGAAAGCTGCGAGAGCAGCTTCAGAATTTCGACCGTGATACTGTCCGAGTGAATGCCGGTCTCGGATTGGCCGTGGCTCTTCCCGGGCCTAGCCTGTCGGTTGGAGTGATGGCGAACGGCAACCTGACCGCAACCGTTCGAGGCGAGTACAGCGAAAACGATGACGCCCGATTGGCAGCTGTCGAAGCCGGGATCCTGACACCTGGCATTACCGACGAACTGGAATCCAGAGGCAGCATCCTTGCCTCTGCAGTTGCAGAGGTTGGTTTGAGTTTCGCCAGATCCTTCGAGCTCAATAACGGCGAGCAGCTTCAGCTAGGCATAACCCCCAAGTACGTCGAACTCCGTACCTTCCAATACACCGAACGAGTCTCAAGATTTGACGACGAAGATTTCGACGCTGACGAGTTCGAAACCGACAAAAGCGGCTTCAACCTGGACATCGGTGCTGCCTATGCCTTCGGTGAGAACCGCGAGTGGAATGCCGGTGTGGTGGTCAAAAACCTGATTCCGATGGAGCTGGACTCCGCACAGGCACGCCCGCTACTTGGCGAAGAGAAACGCACCCTCGAACTCAACCCCATGGTTACCGCAGCCATCGCCCACAAGAGCGACTACCACGTAGTCACCGCCGAACTGGACCTGACCAAGAAAAAAGCCTTCGGCTTTGAAGACGATACACAATGGCTGGCTGTCGGCGCCGAATTCGACGCCTGGCGTTACGCCCAGCTGCGCGCCGGTATCCGCCACAACCTGGCCAGCAACAGCGACAACGACGGTATTGAAGAAGATACCCAGTTCACCGCTGGTCTGGGCCTGAATGTTCTTGGCGCCCGTCTGGATATTGGCGCCCTTTACAGCAGCGCTGATGTGGGTGCCGCGATCGAGCTTGGCACCTCCTTCTGATATCCCCGCAGTTCCAGAGCCCGGCCTGCCCCGCAAGCCGGGCTTTTTTGTGCCTCACCGCGTCCTTGCCGCTCAAAGTCACGGTTGGGGTTTGCCTACGGCAGACTGTGGCCGGATAATCTACCGATCTGCACCCACACACCAAAGGAAACCCCAGCTCCATGCAAACCTATCTGGTAGGCGGCGCCGTTCGGGACAAACTGCTCGGCCTTGAGGTAAAAGACCGTGACTGGGTCGTGGTTGGCAGCACACCAGATGAAATGCGAGCGAAAGGTTTCAAGCAGGTAGGGGCCGATTTCCCGGTATTCCTGCACCCGAAAACCGGTGAGGAATACGCTCTGGCCCGCACCGAACGCAAGCAGGGCCGGGGCTACCATGGGTTTACCGTATACAGCGCCCCGGATGTCACCCTGGAGCAGGATCTGAAGCGCCGGGACCTGACCATCAACGCCATGGCAGAAACCGAAGATGGCCAGTTGGTCGATCCTTTCCACGGTCACGGCGACCTCGAGCAGAAAAAGCTTCGTCATGTGTCCGAAGCCTTTGCGGAAGACCCCCTGCGCATCCTTAGAACCGCCCGGTTTGCCGCACGACTGCAACCCATGGGTTTTACCGTATGCCACGAAACCAGGGCCCTGATGCAAGAGATGGTCTGTGAGGGCGAACTGGGGGACCTTGTTCCGGAGCGCGTATGGCAGGAGGTTCAGCGAGCACTGCATGAGAAAGCACCAGGTGTCTTTTTCGATGTGCTCAAAGACGTTGGCGCCCTGGAGGTTCTGATTCCAGAGCTCGCCAGCCCCGGCATTCTCCAGCACGGGCTTCAGGCCCTGCATTGCGTGCACCGGAAAAACGGCAACACGTCGCAGCGCTTCGCCGCATTGCTGTGCGCCGTGCCGGAACCCGCCGCTGTCGCTCGCGCAAAAGCCATGAAAAGCCCGAATGACTGCAAAGACATGGTACACCTGGTCTGTCTTTACATGGAGCACCTGGGCGATCAGAGCCCGCAGGTCCTTGTGCCGGAGCAAGCCCTGGCGTTGTTGGGGAAAGCGGACCTCTGGCGCCGCCCGGAGCGCTTTATTGAATTGCAGGAAACCCTGGCCTACGCCGTTAGCCCTGGCCAGTCCGACAGCCTTTACCGGCTCAACCTGGCCGCACGACACGCCTCAGCGGTTAACCCCCAAGACCTGATCAAACAGGGCTACAAAGGAAAAGCCCTGGGCGATGCAATCCGCAACGAGCGGCTGGCACGTATCAAACAGGCATTGACCAACTGACCAGAGGAATTCTGTATGGCAGCTCCTGTTGTTCTGATCACCGGCGCCGCCCACCGTCTCGGCGCCCGTACCGCGGAGGTCCTGCACGCCCGGGGCTGGAATGTGGTCATCCACTATCGTTCGAGGGCGGACCAAGCGGCCGAACTGGTGGACAAACTGAACCGGGAACGGTCTGACTCAGCCACCTCGATACAGGCAGACCTGACAGACATGGAACAGGTTGTCAGCCTGGCCAAAACCGCCTGCCAACATTGGGAGCGCCTGGACGGCCTGGTCAACAACGCCTCAGTCTTCTATCCCAGAACCACCGAAGACTCTGGCGAAGACGACTGGAACGCCGTCATGGGCGCCAACCTGAAAGCGCCATTCTTTCTGCTCAAGTATTGCTTGCCGGAACTGAAAAAAAACAAGGGAGCCGTGGTCAACCTGATCGACATCTACAGCGAAAAACCGCTGAACGATCACCCCCTGTATTGTGCCAGCAAAGCGGGCCTGGCCGCCCTCACCCGATCCTGGGCCAAAGATCATGCCCCAGAAATCAGGGTAAACGGTGTATCGCCTGGCGCTATACTCTGGCCAGAGGGCGAGGCCGAAATCGACACGGTTTACCAGCAGGCCATTCTGGACAAAACACCCCTGTCCCGTACCGGCAACCCCGACGACATTGCCGGTGCCATCGCCTACCTGTTGTGCGATGCCCCGTTTGTGACCGGCCAGATTCTCTCCGTCGATGGCGGTCGTAGCCTGAATATGTAAATCACTCCCGGCAGGCTGAATCAACCCATACCTTGGTTGTTTTGGCCGAGCCGGGCTTTCCCGCTACAATGCTTGCCATCTTGTATTAACACGCCGGCAGGCATCTTCCTGATCCTGCCCTTTGCAACGGAGAATTCCCATGCGTGATGTCGTGATTGTTGCCGCAAAACGTACCGCTGTTGGCAGCTTCGGTGGCGGTTTGTCCAGCCTGCGGGCCGACCAACTCGGTTCCGCCGTGATCAAGGCGCTGATGGAAGAAACCGGCGTGGCCGGCGAGCAGATCAATGAAGTAATCCTGGGCCAGGTACTGACTGCCGGTTGCGGTCAGAACCCTGCCCGCCAGGCAGCCATCAATGCCGGCCTGCCAAACTCCACACCAGCGATTACCATCAACAAGGTATGTGGTTCCGGCCTGAAAGCAGTTCACATGGCGGTGCAAGCCATTCAGTGCGGCGATGCCGAGATGATTGTCGCTGGCGGCCAGGAAAGCATGAGCCAGGCGCCGCACGTTCTGCCCAACAGCCGTAATGGCCAGCGCATGGGCAACTGGAGCATGGTCGACACCATGGTGAACGATGGTCTGTGGGATGCCTTCAACGATTACCACATGGGCATCACCGCCGAAAACATTGTGGAGAAGTACGGAATCAGCCGGGACGAGCAGGACGAATTCGCCGCAGCCTCCCAGCAAAAAGCCGTGGCTGCCCAGAACGCCGGCTACTTTGACGGCCAGATTGTTCCGATCACCATTCCCCAGCGCAAGGGCGACCCGCTGGTGATCAGCAAAGACGAATGCCCCCGCGACGGCGTGACCGGAGACAGCCTTGGCAAACTGCGCCCGGCGTTCAAAAAAGACGGCTCCGTGACCGCCGGCAACGCCTCATCCCTGAACGACGGTGCCGCCGCCGTGATGGTGTGCAGCGCCGAGAAAGCCAAGGAACTGGGCCTGACCCCGCTGGCCACCATCAAGGCCCACGCCAATGCTGGTGTTGACCCCACCATCATGGGTACCGGCCCGATTCCCGCCAGCCAGCGCTGCCTTGAGCGGGCCGGCTGGACGGCCGCAGAGCTGGACCTGATCGAAGCCAACGAAGCCTTCGCGGCCCAGGCCATCTCGGTCAACCGGGACATGGGCTGGGATACCAGCAAGGTCAACGTAAATGGCGGCGCCATTGCCATCGGCCACCCAATCGGCGCCTCCGGCTGCCGTATTCTGGTTACCCTGCTGCACGAAATGGCACGCCGCGACGCCAAGAAAGGCCTGGCGACTTTGTGCATCGGTGGCGGCATGGGTGTAGCCCTGGCGGTAGAGCGCTAAGCCCGGTGCTGCACGTTGTACTCTATGAGCCGGAGATACCGCCCAATACCGGCAATATCATCCGGCTCTGCGCCAACACCGGCTGTCAGCTGCACCTGATTGAACCGCTGGGGTTTTCCCTGGAGGACAAACAGATGCGCAGGGCCGGGCTGGATTACAGCGAGTACGCCACCGTAAAGATCCACCCGGATTACGCCAGCTTCCTGGAAACCGAACAGCCCGCAAGGCTGTTCGGGCTCAGCACGAAAGGCAGCCGCCACTATCACGAGGCCGCTTTCCAGGATGGCGACTACCTGATGTTCGGGCCGGAAACCCGAGGGCTGCCAGCAAACGTTCGGGAAGCCCTGCCAGAACAGAACCGGCTGCGGGTGCCCATGCGCCCGGAAAGCCGCAGCCTGAATCTGTCCAATACCGCGGCCCTGGTGGTTTATGAGGCCTGGCGGCAGACCGGATTCAACGGCGCCGTCTGAGCACTCCCGCTGGCAAGGGGAATGACCAGCGGATAGCCCTCAGGGAGTTGGATAACCCGGGCTCGATAGCCGTAAACCGCTTTCAATAGTGACGGCGTCAGAACCTCACTGGAGCCCCCCTCATGAAAGCAGCGGCCGGACTTCATGACCACCATTCGGTCTGCAAACTGAGCCGCAAGATTAAGGTCATGGACAATGGCCAGCACGGCCACCCCGTGCTCCCGGGCCATTGCGCCCACCAACTCCAGCACCATCTGTTGGTGCGCAGGGTCCAGTGCCGACGTACACTCGTCCAGCAATAACAGTCGATCCTGTCGGGTATCCCATATCTGCCCCAGCACTCTTGCCAGCTGCAACCTCTGCTGTTCCCCGCCGGACAATCCCGGCACCAGTCGATGCCGCAAATGCTTGATCTCCAGGGCTTCCATCAGGATTTCTGCCACGGAATCCGCGCATCGGCGGGTTGCGGCCGGACGACCAAGGGCCACCACTTCCTCCACCGTTAGTGGGAAGTTAACCTCAACACTCTGAGGCATAATCGCCCGATGGCGTGCCAGCTCACCCGGGCACCAGCCACCAAGTTCGCGGCCTGCAAGTCGGATCCGGCCCCGGTACGGCAATTCTCCAGCCAGTGCTTTCATAAGCGTTGACTTACCCGCACCATTCGGCCCCAGCAGCATCAATACTTCACCAGCAGACACCGTCAGATTGATATCGCTGACAATCTCCGTTCCCGCTAGAGATACACTCAAGTTCTGAATTTCCAGGACCATCACATCACCTTTCTCCGCATGAGCAAACCCAGAAAAAACGGACCTCCGATCAGAGACATCATCAGCCCGATGGGCAACTCGGCGGGTGCAACAACAACTCGCGCGATGGCATCAGCCGCAACCAACAGGGTTCCCCCCATCAGCGCACTGACTGGCAACACCACTCGATGACTCGCTCCCAGCAGCTGCCTTACCAGGTGCGGCACAACCAATCCGACAAAGCCGATCAGTCCGCTTACGGCCACGGCTGCGCCAACACCTAGCCCGACAACCAGTATCGCAACCTTCTTAACGGTGGCTGTTCGATACCCCAAGTGGCCCACTACCGATTCGCCCAACAAAAACGCGTCCAGCGGTCTGGCCAGCCAGGGTGCTGCCAGTAAAGCCAGGATCATGAAAGGTGCGCCCAATACGAGATCGTCCCAGGCAGCGTGGCCAAGGCTCCCCATTGTCCAGAACGTCAGGGATCGTAACTCCTCATCGCTTGCGTAGAACGTCAGCAAACCGGTTGCTGCGCCCGCCACTGCGTTGATGGCAATACCCGCCAATAGAAGCGTTGCCACAGCGGTCTGGCCAGCACGACTGGCAATCCGCCAGGCCAGAATGACGGTGGCACTGCCGCCGGCAAACGCAGCCAGAGGTAACGCCCACTGTCCCGCCAGGGTCACCCAACCACCAAGGGCCGTCCCGCCAAGAACGATAACGGCAATGGCTGCCAGTGACGCACCAGCAGAGACACCAATCAGGCCAGGATCTGCCAGGGGGTTTCGGAAAAGCCCCTGTAGGATCGCGCCGGAAACCCCCAATACAGCTCCAACCAGAAAGCCGAGCAGAAACCGGGGTAACCGGACTTCCAACACAACCATAGCCGCTACCGGATCCGAAGCTTCCCGGCCAGCAACCACCTTGAGAATATCCATCAGTGCAAGGTCGTAGGCACCACTACCTATCGATGCCAGGGCCGCAACCGCCAGGAGAGCTCCCAGCAACAAGAGCGCCGGCGCCAACGGCAAACGACCGGAATGGTCACGGATCATTGGCGGCTATTTCCCTTTGGCCGGGCAAGGCATCGTTAAGCGCCGCCATAGCTTCCGGCAAGCGAGGGCCGAAGCCGAGCAGGAACATACTGTCGGCCACCAGCCGATGCCCGGACTGCCATGCTTCAAGGCGCTCAACCTCTGGCCACCCCGCAATGTCGAACTGGCCCGGAGTGGATTCCGCAATCACCACCGCATCGGGGCGGGAAGCAAGAATCGCCTCCCGGTTGGCCGGTTTGTACCCTTTAATACCCTGGGCAGCATTTTCGGCCCCGATCAGTTCAACCAGCGCATTCGCTGCAGTATCCGACCCGGCCAACATGACCGAGTGGTTGCCCGCAGCGAGGATGAACAGAATTCTGGGCTGGTAATCACGGTTTCCGGTGTTCTGTTGAATCCGGCGGATATCCGCCTCTACGCCAGCCACCAGAGCCCGCGCTTCCTCGGTTGCCCCGAGCAGCTCGCCAACAGACAATATGCGCTCCAGCGCTGCCTCCGCGGTCCACCGCGACGGCAGTTGCGCAACCCGAACCCCGGCGCGCGCGAGGCGCTCAAGATTCCTGGCGGGCGCAGCCTGCTCTGAGGTAATCAGCATATCCGGCTTCAGTGCCAGAACGCCCTCGAAAGGCAAAGCGCGCAGATAACCAACCTTGGGCAACTCAGCCGTTTGCTCCGGATAACCGCTGGTGGTATCCACTCCAACCAGGCGCGACTCCTGCCCAAGGCGATAGACGATTTCGGTGATGGCTCCGTCTGCAGTCACCAGACGGCTCGGTTCGGCAAACACCGAGCCCGATGCCAGCGACAATCCAATCAGAATGAACAGGAGCCACCGCAGCCTCATGACAAAGCCTCAAGCGTTGCGACCTGTTCACGCCAGAGTTCGGATTCCGGAATGCCGGGTTTACGTTCACCAAAAACCGTCAGAACCAGTTCTCCGTCTCCATTGAAAGCTTCCACAGATGTGATCAGACCATCGGTGGACGGACGTCGTACCAACCACCAGCGTTTGATACCGTCGGTGTTAGCGTGCAGGTTGAAGCTCGGATCCAGTACGTTCATCCAGGGGCCAGTGCGGCGAACATTTGTGACACCCCCGGTAAAGATCTGGACAATCCCGGGGTTGCCGACAAAGAACATCGCCGGGCATTGGTTGTCTCTCAGCAATCCCAGCAACCGATCCAGCACATTCTGATCCCCTGACTGCAGCTCCGTGGCCCACTCACCACGCACCAGTTCGAGCGCTGTCAGGCGGTCAGCACCGGCACGCTTTAACAGGGCTCCAAAATGATGGACATCTTTGAGTTTCTCCCAGCCGGTGCGCAGCGCAGCAACATCCACGGTTTCCGGGGACGAACGCTGCAATGTCTCTCGCCGGCCTACCGGTTTAAAGGCTTCCTGGCGGGCTGCTGTATAGCGTTCGACCATTTTTTCCCAGGCATCCGCATCGGTCGTGTCCACTCGATAGATCTTGTGAATGGCCGTGCCGTACTGGTCGAAAAACTGAAGGCTTTCCCGTAGCCCGGACCGCACCTGCTCCAGTACCCGGTAGCCCCAGGCCCAGTGTTTGAAAAACACCCGTATGTCAATCTCTCCAACCGCCAGCCCCATAGCTCCAGAGCCGCCGACCGTGAAGTCTCTGAAGCAACCGGTAACTTCATGAACTACCTCGTTGTTGCGGGCAAGAATCATCACCGGTCCGACCTGCTCCAGTGCCCCAAGGATCTGACTAAACTCGTTTACGAGTGGAACGACGGCATCACGCTCCCGGAGTCGCACAAGCTCCATTTCGCTGACCCCAAGCCGGTCTGCGACCTGGCGGATCCTGAGATTCGGCTCCTGTTGTCTGATGGCTTCCCATCGTGCCGGCAGGTTGTCCGGCACACCTACTGAATCGGCTATTGCCTGTTGCATGACTTACTCCTTGGCTTGCTGAAGCTCCACCGGCAACCAACGCACCGTGGGCTGCCCGCTGGTTCCGTTCTGGTCGTAGTATCCGACGATCTGCAACGCCCAGACCGCGGAGTCAGGATTATCAGCCTCCGCCTTAATCAGGAAGGTTCGGAAGTTGGGCCAGATTTTGTGTTGGTTGGTCAGGTTGTAGGCGTACCAGGTGTTATCCGTGAATACCCCGCCGGTTGAGTCCGTGTTGTAGAGCTGGGGAACACCCGGATCGCTGTCATTGGCGGCAAGTTCGCTCCAGGTCATCGGGGCGGAGGCCCCGCCTTTACCGGCGCCAGACACACCGCTGTTGGATTTCAGGTACCAGTCCCAACCAGAGAAGCCGACCTGGACATCCCAGTTGTCGCTGGTATCACAATCAACAACGGCGCCTGAGTCAAAATCGAAGCATACGTCGCCGCCGTCATAGCCTGCAGGGGGCGTGAAAGTGACTGGTGTGGCACTGAATTGCGACGCGCCAGAGGCCTGCACGTCAAACTCCAGTGTGAAATTTTCAATACCTTGTCCTTTGCGGGTCGGGAAATTGAAGTCGACAACCCGCATTCGGGCATAGCTATTTCCCTCGGCAGAACGCACCAGATAGCCAACATCGCCTGCCTCTCTGATCACGCCCGTGGCGAAGTCGTATTGAGACCAGGTATCTGAGGCCCCAAATGCACTGGCAAAGGCATCCTCCTGCCAGCTAGCCGGCTCTTCAAGAATGCCCAGCAAGTGCTCCTGCTCTGAGTTGGCGGTGGCGTTGATGAACACATTCGCGATGGGGTCGCCATTACCATCGTAAAAATCGTCCTGGGCAATAGCCAGAGCGCCGACAACGCTTCCGCTTCCGGAAGCACCGCTATTCACCTTGAAGCTCAAACGGTTGGCGGCAATGTGCCAGTCGCCACCGCCTTCCACCATCGCTCCGGTTTCCAGATTGAGGTAGACGGTCTCCGTTGCCGCGGGCAGCAACTGCTCGGAAAAATTGCTGACATTATCTGTATCGTCCTTCGCGATGGAGTTGTCACTACCTCCACCACAGGCCGTCAGAGCCAGGGTGGCCAACACAACAGCCAGAGGCCTGCTATCGAAAAGTTCCATGGATGTCTCCTTCATATGTTTTTCGGGTGTTCGGGTATCATTGGCCAAAGGAAACCGTCAGCCCGGCGTAGAGGAAACGCCCGGCAACCGGTCTGAAATCTTCACTGGCATTGGAAAAATCACGCTGTTCGCCGCTAATGTTCTCGGCTCCGGCGAACAATCGAAGCTGGTCGGAGAACTGGTAGTTCAGCTTCAGGTCGGCCGTTGCATACCCCGGGGACTCGGTTCCCGAGGCCGCATTCACGAACTCTTCACTCTGGTACCGAAGCCTCGCACTCCAGGACAATCCGGGCAGCCAAAGCGGGCCATCCAGCCCGAGGCGAGCCTGATGCCTCGGGCGGCGATTAAGCTCATCGCCTGTTGCCACGTCTTCGGTTCGGGTCAGGGTATAGCCGGCGGTGAGTCGCCAGTGCTCAGAGGGCTCCCAGCCAGCCGTGGTCTCGAATCCCCAGGTCCTTGCCTCGGCAAGGTTTTCATAGGAAAAAACCTGAACTCCGTCGTTCCGCGCCTCGGTAGCCCCGGCATCCGGCGAGGTCTGGATCAGTTGCTCGATGTCATTGAGGAAGGCATTGGCTTCCAGCCATGCAGACCGGTTCCAGGACAGGCCTCCTCCAAACTGGTAGCTGACGGATTGCTCCGGCTCCAGATCAGGCGTCCCCTGCACGATGTAGCCAAGCTGACTGTGGTCAAAAGTGAAGTGTCTCTCCTTGAGATTCGGCACCCGATATCCGGCGCCAACGCCACCTCGGAGGAAGCCGGTCAGAGAATCGGTCCGGATCAGGTCGTAGCGTGCATTGATCTTCGGGGCGGTGTGGGTTCCGAAATCGGAGTCATTCTGGAAACGGACGCCGGGCACCAACTCAAGCTTCGCGGTGGGCATCCAGGTGTCCTGAACCCAGACCTCCTGGCTCTCACGCTCTCGGCGAGGCTCGGCGCCCAGCTCGGAAGCGCCGTCCTTGGTCTGCTTGAGGGTTTCGCGGTTAACATCGACACCAGCCTGCAAGTGATGACCAAGCCCCACCGGCTTGCCCAAATGGGCAGAAAAACGAGACAGAGTAGATTCGGCACGACGGTCATCAAAGACACTGCTGGCCGTGTATTTCAAGGTATCGTTGTTGAGGGTCTCATGGACAGCGGCCCAACCGGCACGCAGATCTGAATTGCGACCATGGTCGCCAGCCAGGGTATAGCGGGTGCGAGTGACCGTTTCATCCTTACCCTGATTGATAACAAAAGGCGGGTTGCGTTCGGTAAACCGTGACCCGGACCCCTCTTCGAATCGGGCGACCGCAGCGCTCAGTCGGTGGTTGCTGTTTGGAGACCAGTCGGTGCGGAAGCTGAGATCGGTTCGGTCGTATTCATCGCCCGGTCGGGCCCAGGTCTCTGGCTGCGGGTCGATGCCATCGGAATGCTGGTGTGATGCGGATAACCGAAGGGCCAGCTGTTCATTGCCACCCTGGACCGAGGCTCGGGCCGAATATCGCGCGGGGTCGGCGTCACTCCCAGAAGGGTTCTGATCGCCATAGGTACCGACGTCGGCGGTGAAATGACCAGAGAACCCGGAAGCTGGCGGACGGGTGATGATGTTGACCACCCCACCGATACCGGCACTGCCGTATTGAGCAGACACAGCTCCCTTGACTACTTCGACACGTTCGATATCAAGGACAGCCAACTGACTGACATCAACGGATGAACCGGTCGTCGCCGTCATCGGCATACCATCGATCAGCACCAGGACCCGGTCAGCCTCAATTCCCTGCAACCAAACCTCATACCCGGGTTTCCCGTGAACCTCCCGCAGCTGAACCCCGGGCACGTTCTCCAGCGCTTCTTTCATACTCCGGGCGTGAGTTCTCTCAAGCTCCTTCGCGGTGACGACCTCGGTGCGCACAGGAGTGTCCAGTAATTGACGCTCCGTTCTTGTTCCAGTGACAACCAGCTCATCCAGGTACAAGGCCTCGGCAACCGTGTTACCGGAACCTCCCAAAAGCAAAAGGAGCAGTGACCACCGCTGGAGATCAGCTTTCGAATTCATCATATCACTCAACAATAATCTAAATGCGAACGATTATTGTTTTATTTTCATAAAAGATCAACCCTTCAACTGATGAATATCAAGCGCGCACAAAAAAACCGGCCTCAGCCGGTTTTTTTAATATCTTCAGAAAACCAAACGATTAGTGAGTCTGCTCTTCCTTGGCTTCGCCTGCCGCCTCTTCCTGCTTGCGCTTCAGCGCCTGGGCGTAGATGGCGTCAAAGTTCACCGGCGCCAGCATAAGGGCCGGGAAGCTGCCCTTGTTGACGATGCCGTCGATGGCTTCGCGGGCGTAGGGGAACAGAATGGTCGGGCAGTACGCGCCCAGCATCTGACCGAGCTGCGGGCCTTCAATGCCAGACACCATGAATACACCGGCCTGCTGGATCTCAACGATGTAGGCAACCTTCTCGCCGACCTTGGCAGTCACGGTCAGCGACAGCACCACTTCATACTGATTATCACTGATCTTGTTGTGGGCGGTATTCAGATCCAGGTTCACCTGCGGCTTCCACTGCTCCTGAAACACCAGGGGAGCATTCGGGGACTCAAAAGACAGGTCCTTCACGTAAATGCGCTGAAGGGCAAACTGGGGTTGGTTCTGGTTTTCGGTGCCTGCGGCTTGCTGATTCTCAGCCATGATCAGTCCTTTCGTTCTGGTAAAAAGGGCAACAGCCCGTTGTTATGGTCACGTGAGCCGAAACAGTCTACTGCGTGGTCCCGGCAGGTAATGTGAAACAGTGCGACAGATCGGCAATCAGATCAAGCCCTGTTACTTTTTCACCAGCGGCAGATTGCTGGCTCTCCAATCGGCGATACCGCCATTCAGGCGCACCACATTGGCGTAGCCCTCAGCATTCAGCTGCTTGACCGCCATGGCCGAATGCTGGCCCATTTTGTCCGCCACAATAATCTGCTTGTCTTTGAACTTGCTTAACTCATGGGCGCGGCTCTTGAGGCTGTTCAACGGGATATTGATGGAGCCGGTAATGCGACCCTCGCCAAATTCCTTGCGGTCCCGGATATCCACCACGACCGCCTCATCCTTGTTGATCAAAGTAACGGCACCCTGAGCCGAAATTTTGGTGCCACCCCGCCGGGACTCCAACACCAGAATGGCCACCAGGAATGCCACGAACAGAGATACCAGAATGTAATGATTGACTACGAATTCAAACAAGCGGTCCATGAAACTACCCTGAAAATTTGATTTGGCGGGATTATACACACCCGTAACGACTCAAAGAAGGCAAGCGTCTTTGCCGGCAGGCTGCAAACCCGAGCCTCAAACCATAGTGCCAATGCATGATACCGATGTGCGCCCTTACGTGGCCTGCGCAAATGAAAACGGTTACAATCTGACCCACTTTAAATTCGCTACTTTCGCAATCAACCGGACGAAATGATGACCGAGACGCGCAAGCCCACTGCACTGATTATTCTCGACGGCTGGGGCCACCGGGACCCAGCTGAAGACAATGCCATTTCTAACGCCCAGACCCCGTTCTGGGACAAGCTCTGGCAGAATCAGCCCAAGACCCTGATCAACACCTCAGGGATGTTTGTGGGGCTGCCCCAGGGCCAGATGGGCAACTCCGAAGTAGGCCACATGAACCTGGGTGCCGGCCGGGTGGTCTATCAAAGCCTGACGCGTATCGACAAAGACCTTGAAGACGGCAAGTTCCAGAGCAACAACGCCCTGTGTAACGCCATTGATAAAGCCGTAGCCAATGGCAAGGCCGTTCACATCATGGGCCTGCTGTCCCCCGGCGGCGTACACAGCCACGAAGACCATATGCTGGCTGCCGCAGAGGTTGCCGCGGCCCGTGGTGCCAAAGAGGTGTACATTCATGCGTTCCTGGACGGCCGTGACATGCCCCCGCGCAGTGCTCGCCCGTCCCTGGAAAAAGCCGCAACCAAAATGAAAGCCCTGGGCGTTGGCCGGGTGGCGACTATCGTGGGCCGCTACTTTGCCATGGACCGCGACAACCGCTGGGATCGGGTGGAAGCCGCTTACAACGCCATGACGTTGGGCGAGGCGGAATTCACGTTTGAAGATCCGCTCACCGCGCTGGATCAAGCCTATGAGCGGGGCGAAAACGACGAGTTCGTAAAAGCCACTCACATTCGCGCCGAAGGCCAGCCGGAAGGCACCATCAACGACGGCGATTCAGTACTGTTCATGAACTTCCGGGCCGACCGCGCACGGGAAATGACCCGCACCTTCGTGGAACAGGACTTCGACGGTTTTGACCGCCGAAAACACCCGGCACTGGCCGACTTTGTGATGCTGACCGAATACGCGGCAGACATCAAAACCTCCTGCGCCTACCCGCCGGAGCAGCTGAGTAATGGCCTGGGTGAATATATGGCCGCGCTTGGCAAAACCCAGTTGCGCATCGCTGAAACCGAAAAGTACGCCCACGTCACCTTCTTCTTCAACGGCGGCCTGGAAACCCCGTTTGAGGGCGAAGACCGAATTCTGGTGCCTTCCCCGAAAGTTGCCACCTACGACCTTCAGCCGGAAATGAGCGCACCGGAAGTCACCGACAAGCTGGTCGAAGCCATCAAGAGCGGCAAGTACGACCTGATCGTATGCAACTACGCCAACGGTGACATGGTTGGCCATACCGGCAAACTGGACGCTGCCATCAAAGCCGCTGAGTGCCTGGACCAGTGCGTGCAGCGAGTGGTGGAAGCCCTGGACGAGGTGGGCGGTGAAGCGTTGATTACCGCCGACCACGGCAACTGTGAGCAGATGACCGACCCGAACTCAGGCCAGGTGCATACCTCCCACACCATCGGCCCGGTGCCGCTGGTTTACACTGGCCACCGCAAGGTCACCCTCAAGGATGGCGGCAGCCTGTGCGATATAGCACCGACCTTGCTCGCCCTGATGGGCGATGAAAAGCCAAAGGAAATGTCCGGGCACAGCCTGGTCGATTTCAGCTGATCCGGCTGCCGGAATACGTGTTCTCGCGGCTCGCCATACTGGTGCTGGCCCTCATACTGGGGGCCACGCCACTGCATGCCCAGCAGGAAGTCACGCCGGCCCAGGTCGAAGCGCTTAAAAAGCGTATCGCCACTATCGACAAATGGCTGGTCAGCGCCGAGAAGAACCGGTCCGACCTTGAAAAGCAGCTGGTTGCCACCGAACGCAGAATCAGCGACCTGACCCGTGAGCGCCGCGAACTTCGGGCCCGGGCGGATGAGCAGCAACAACGGCTTGGCGAACTGCAAACGCAGGAAAACGAGCTGGCCGACACCCTCGACAAACAACGGGACAGCCTGAAGAAACAAATACGCGCCGCCTGGATGGAAGGCGATGCACCAGCCCTGAAAGTTCTCCTCAATGAAATCGAGCCGGGCATGATCGCCCGCACCCTGACCTACTACGAATATCTCAGCAAAGATACCGTTGAACGGCTGGAAGCCTTCCTGGCCAGTCTTCAGGAACTCAAAGCCGCCCGCGCGGCCGTCCAGGCCAGCCGGGTGGAACTGGCGAAAACCGAAAGCAATCTTGAGCAGCGCCAGAAGCAACTGGCAGACACTCGCAAGGAACGGGAACAAACCCTGGCGGCCCTGAATGCCGATATCCGTACCCGCCGAGGCGAGAGGGATGATCTGGAGGCAGATCGCAAGCGTCTGGAGCGGCTGCTGGAAGAGGTTCAGGAAGCCATTGCCAACATTCCCGCCCCCAACGAGTCGCGCCCCTTTAAATCGTTGCGCAACCGCCTGCCATGGCCGGTTCAGGGCCGGGTTGTGAGCAACTACGGTGCAACCTACGCCGATGGCAAGCTTCGCCGTAATGGCCTCATCATGAACACCTCGGAAGAAGCCGAGGTCAAAGCCGTACACTACGGCCGGGTCGTCTTCGCCAACTGGCTTCGCGGTTTTGGTCTGATGACCATCATCGACCACGGCGACGGATATATGACATTGTATGGTCATAGCAGCAGCCTGTTCACCGCCCCCGGGGACTGGGTAGGTGCTGGCGAAACCATTGCCCTGGCCGGGCGCACCGGAGGCACGGAAGATCCGGCGGTGTATTTTGAAGTGCGCCAGAACGGCAAACCGGTCAACCCCCGCAGCTGGCTTGGCAAACCCTGAACCAAAGGGCTGACAAACACCGCGCCGGGCGCCATACTGTCTGGAGCCTAGGCGGAAACACAACAGGATATGTGAATGAAACGGGTTAGAAGTACTCTCCAGATCTCACCACTACGTGCCATCGCACTTGCCACCTGTTGTCTGGCCGCCCCCGGACTGGCCCTGGCACAAGACCAGGAAGCCCAGACCCAGCAAATTCTCGAAGGCATCCAGAACGGCGAGCGGGTACAGATTCAGCTCCCTGACCCGGAAGAACAACTGCCCCTGGATGACCTGAGGAAGTTCACCGAAGTCTTCAGCCGTATTAAAGCCGCCTATGTGGAAGAGGTGTCAGACCGCAAACTCCTCGAAAGCGCCATCAAAGGCATGTTGTCTGACCTGGACCCCCACTCTACCTACCTGGCCCCCAAGGATTACGAGGAACTGGAAGAAAGTACCTCCGGTGAGTTTGGCGGTCTGGGCATTGAAGTGGGTATGGAAAACGGCTTTGTAAAAGTCATTGCCCCCATTGACGACACCCCCGCTCACAAAGCCGGTGTGCTGGCGGGCGACCTGATCATCAAACTGGACGAAAAACCAGTCAAAGGCATGTCGCTTGAGGAAGCCGTGAAACTCATGCGCGGCAAACCGGGCACGGTACTGACCCTTACCATCATGCGAGAGGGCGAAAGCGCCCCGATTGAGATCGACGTTACCCGCGATGTCATCAAGGTAACCAGCGTTAAATCCCGGATGATTGAAAACGGTTACGGCTACGTTCGTATTACCCAGTTCCAGGCCGAAACCGGGCGGCAGTTCCGCCAGGCCCTGACCAAACTGGAAGAAGAGCACGGCGGCGACCTGGATGGTCTGATTATCGACGTGCGCAATAACCCGGGCGGCGTCCTCCAGGCAGCCGTCGAAACCGCAGATGCCTTGCTGGATGAAGGTCTGATCGTTTACACCGAGGGGCGCATCCAGAGTTCACGGCTTCGCTTCAGCGCCAAAGCCGGTGACATTATGGAAGGCACCCCCATCGTTGTTCTGATCAACGGAGGCTCCGCCTCCGCCTCCGAGATCCTCGCCGGTGCGCTGCAGGATCACCGCCGGGCGGTCATCATGGGCACAAAGTCGTTCGGCAAGGGCAGTGTGCAAACGGTTATCCCGCTGGACGAAACCCACGCCATCAAGATGACCACAGCCCGCTACTACACCCCGGAAGGCCGTTCAATCCAGGCTACCGGTATCAAACCAGACATTGAGGTGCGACCCGCCGAGCTGACCGAACTTGACGGCCGTCCGTTCTTTACCGAGGCAGACCTCAGCGGTCACCTGCAAGGCCAGGATGAGGAACAGGAACGCCTCGAACGTCAACAACAGGCCGAAACGCCGGCATCGGCAGCAGAGCGCGATTACCAGCTGCGCTCCGCGCTGAACCTGCTTAAAGGCATGAACATTCTCAACCGGCGGGATCAGGGCAAAAGTCAGTGAGGCTATTGAAAACTGTTATTCTGCTGGCTGGCATAATCATGGGGCCAGCGGCTATTGCCGCAAGCCCGGAGGGAGATCGATATCCCCCGACGATTGCCATCATCATTGACGACATGGGCCACAACCTTTACGAGGGGCAGCGGCTGGCAAACATGGAACAGCCATTGACGCTGGCCTTCCTGCCCTACCGCAAACACACCACCTCCCTCGCGAAGATGGCCTACCAGCAGAACAAGGAAATCATGCTGCACGCACCGATGGCCAATACACGGAATTTTGGCCTGGGCCCAGGGGGGCTTACCCCCGATATGGATGAAGTCACTTTTACCAAGACACTTCGGCGCTCTCTGCAATCTATTCCCCATGTCAGCGGGGTCAACAACCACATGGGCAGCCTGCTGACCCAGCAGTTGCAGCCCATGGACTGGGTAATGAAAGAGCTTTACCGATACCCGGTGTATTTTGTTGACAGCCGTACCATCGCCAACTCAATCGCAGGGCAAGTCGCACAGGCCTACCAGATTCCCAGCCTGACCCGGGACGTATTCCTGGACCACGAACAAACCGAAGAGTTTGTAGACCAGCAGTTCCAGCTTCTGATCAAAACCGCCAAAGAAAAAGGCACTGCCATCGGCATTGGCCACCCCCACAAAGTGACCGTGGATTATCTGGAGGAGCACTTGCCGAAACTGGATGAACAGGGCATTGCGGTGGCGACCGTGAGCGGCATCTGGGCCATGCGCAATGGCAACCGGGAGATGTTTGCAGAGGGTGAGAAACAGCCGGTGGTGTTGTCTGTTGCCCAAAGTGACAAGGACTAGTTTTTGCCACGGACACACACGGAATCACACGGACAACAACAAAGTTATTTTTCTCTTTTGTCCGTGAACGTCTGTGAGTGTCCGTGGCAAAAAAGTCTTTTCAGTCCCGAACTTCAATCCCTTGAGCTTTCATAAAGGCCTTGGCCTCGGGAATGGTGTGCTGACCGAAGTGGAAGATGGAGGCTGCCAGTACCGCATCGGCACCACCCTGAGTAACGCCATCCGCCAGATGCTGCAGCTCACCCACACCACCTGAGGCAATCACCGGCACCGCCACGGCATCACTGATGGCTCGTGTCAGCCCCAGATCAAAACCGATCTTGGTGCCGTCGCGGTCCATGCTGGTCAGCAGCAGTTCACCCGCCCCCAAATCCACCATCTTTTTAGCCCATTCAACGGCATCCAGGCCGGTGGGCTTACGGCCGCCGTGGGTGAAGATTTCCCAACGCGCTTCTTCCCCTTCTGCGCTTACCTGCTTGGCGTCAATGGCCACCACAATGCACTGCCGGCCAAAACGCTCCGCTGCTTCCCGCACAAACTCCGGGTTGAACACCGCGGCCGTGTTGATGGAGACCTTGTCGGCCCCGGCATTGAGCAGCTTGCGGATGTCATCGACGGTGCGCACACCGCCGCCCACGGTCAGCGGAATGAAGACTTCCGCCGCCATGCGCTCGACGGTTTCGTAGGTGGTATCGCGGCTTTCACTGCTGGCGGTGATGTCCAGGAAGGTGATTTCGTCCGCGCCCTGTTCGTTGTAGCGTCGGGCCACTTCAACAGGATCGCCGGCATCGCGGATATCGACAAAGTTGACGCCTTTAACCACGCGGCCTTTGTCGACGTCCAGGCAGGGAATGATGCGTTTTGCCAGTGCCATGATCTGTCCTCAGTTTTTCAGGCTGTCGCAGTAGGCTTGTGCTTCGGCCACATCCAGGGTGCCTTCGTAGATGGCACGGCCGGTGATGGCGCCGATCACGCCTTTGTCAGCCACGGTGGCCAAGCGCTTGAGGTCGTCCATGTTGGTGACGCCGCCGGAGGCGATCACCGGAATGCCGCCCTCTTCTGCCAGCTTGGCGGTGGCTTCCACGTTCACACCCTGCATCATGCCGTCGCGGGCGATATCGGTGTAAACAATGGAGGATACGCCGTCGTTGGCGAAGCGCTTGGCGAGGTCTACCGCCATAACTTCGGAGACTTCGGCCCAGCCGTCGGTGGCTACGCGGCCGTCTTTGGCGTCCAGGCCGACGATGATGTGGCCGGGGAATTCTTTGCACATTTCGGTGACGAATTCGGGCTCTTTAACGGCTTTGGTGCCGATGATGACCCACTGTACGCCGGCCTTGAGATAGGCTTCGATGGTGTCGGCGGAGCGGATGCCGCCACCAATCTGGATTGGCAAATTGGGGTATTTCACGGCAATGGCTTTGACGATTTCGCCGTTGACGGGTTCGCCGGCGAAGGCACCATTGAGGTCGACCAGGTGCAGGCGGCGGGCGCCGGCGTTGACCCATTTGGTGGCCATGTCTACGGGGTCGTCACCGAATACGGTGGAGTCTTCCATGCGGCCCTGGCGCAGTCTTACGCATTTGCCGTCTTTCAGGTCGATAGCGGGGATAATCAGCATTTTGTTCTTCCTCGGAGTTTGCCGTATGGGAGATGGCCGCCCGCCCACTGCTACGGGGAGAGCCCTCCGGGACACGCTGTGAATACGTCCGTGTACGCTTGACTGCAGCATCCCTGCTGCAGACAGTCCCGGAGGGCTCTCCCCGCATCAGCGGGCTACTCGTTTCTTGCCCGCAAAATCATCCGAGCAGCAACGAACGAGTTTCTCCCTCAGCTTTTTCCAGTCCAGTTCGTGAAGTTTTCCAACAACTGCAGGCCTGCCCGGGCGCTTTTCTCCGGGTGGAACTGCGCTGCAAATATGTTGTCTCTTGCCACCGCCGCAGCCAGGTCGACACCGTAACGGGTGCGACCGGCCATGTCGGCGTTGCCGTCGGCTTCGGCGTAGTAGCTGTGCACAAAGTAGAAGCGGTCGCCGTCCGGGATGTTGTGCCAGAGCGGGTGTTCTACGGTGTGGTACACCTGGTTCCAGCCCATGTGGGGCACTTTCAGGCGTTCGCCGTTTTCGGTGAGGTTATCACCGAAGTAGCGGACTTCGGACGGGAACAGGCCGATGCCTTCCACGCCGCCATTTTCTTCGCTGCGGGCCATCAAGGCCTGCATGCCGACGCAGATGCCGAGGAACGGGCGGTCCTGGGAAACTTCTTTGACGAGTTCGACCACGCCCAAACGGTGCATTTCGGCCATGCAGTCGCGGATGGCGCCAACGCCGGGCAGGATCACCCGGTCGGCTTCGCGGATTTTGGCGGCATCGTCTGTAACCAGTACGGTGCAGTCCGGGGCCACGTGCTCCACGGCTTTGCGGGCGGAATGCAGGTTGCCCATGCCGTAGTCGATGATGGCGACGGTCTTCATTGTGGTTCTGTTCCTTTCGGTGACCGGTTACAGGGCGCCTTTGGTGGACGGGGTGATGCCCGCCATGCGCTCGTCCATTTCAATCGCCATGCGCAGTGCGCGGCCGAAGGCTTTGAACACGGTTTCGATCTGGTGGTGGGTGTTCTTGCCCTTCAGGTTGTCGATGTGCAGGGTCACCATGGAGTGGTTGACGAAGCCCTGGAAGAACTCGGCAAACAGGTCTACATCAAACCCGCCCACGCTGGCGCGGGTGTAGGGTACGTCCATGAGCAAACCGGGACGGCCGGAGAGGTCGATGACCACGCGGGACAGGGCTTCGTCCAGGGGCACGTAGGCGTGGCCGTAACGGCGGATGCCTTTTTTGTCGCCCACGGCCTGTTTGAAAGCCTGGCCCAGGGTGATGCCGATGTCTTCCACGGTGTGGTGGTCGTCGATGTGCAGGTCGCCCTTGCAGGTGATGTCCAGGTCTACCAGGCCGTGGCGGGCAATCTGGTCCATCATGTGCTCAAGGAAGGGCACGCCGGTGTCAAAGCAGGCTTTGCCGGTGCCATCGAGGTTGATCTCGACAGAGATCTGGGTTTCAAGGGTATTTCGCTCTACCCGAGCCTTGCGTTCAGCCATGGAGACTCCGTCTAGAAAACAGGCTTGCTACTGTAAACATTCAATTCGCAGATTATACCTGTTAACACAGCCGGAGTCCCGCAACCGCATCAATCGCCCTGATAGCTCAGAACGCGCTCTTCAGGTTATTCATGTAGGTGTCTACAAGGCTGTTGAACTCGTGTTTGATGACCGGGCTGATGGCCAGTTTGAGCAGGCTGGGCAGGGGCACTGTCAGTTGGGCCCTGGTCTGGAAACGCACCTTGGTGGCGTTGTCGCCATTGGCGGTGATGGTCCAGGAGCCGCTGACTTCGGCATTACCCTCACCCTTTACCGGCTCCCAGGTGATTTTGCCGGCGTCTTTGTCCGGGTGGTAGCTGCAGGCGTAGACAGTCTGGATCGCGTGCTTATCAACGCCCACCTTTTCCATTTCCCAGCGGTAGGCGTTGCCACCAAGATCAACCAGCTTGTCGACTTTCGGAAAGTGGCTGACAGAACGGGGAACGTCTGCCAGAAGATCGAAAACATCATCATAGCCTGCCGGAATCTCCAGGTCCCGGTTCAGCTCAATCGATACGGTAATGGCCACAGCCGACTCCTTCTTGTGCTTATTTATGTGCCGGGCGTTCGCGCCGGCCTCGGAAAAGAGGGTATTTTGAACCAAGACTAACGCATTGTCATATTCCTGCACTGTTAATTTACTAACCCTGCGTTATCCTTTGGGTTATTCATCCGTAATAGTCAGGTACCACACCCTGCCGGGAAGAAAAGGAACTCGTACCATGAAAGTTATTCGCTATGCGCTTTATGCCGTGATCGCCCTGATTGTGCTGGCGGTCGCCGCTGTTGCCATTGCCGTTGCCGTGATCAATCCGAATGATTACAAACCCCAGATTGAGGCTGCGGTTGAGAAACACACCAACCTGGATCTAATTCTGGAAGGCGACATTGGCTGGTCTTTCATTCCTCTGGGCCTTGAGCTGAACGATGTCGAAGCAACTCTGGAAGGCGAGCGCCTGGTTGCGCTGGAGCGGCTGGTTGCCCAGATTGATTTCTGGTCACTGATTGCGATGGCGCCGCGGGTGAACACCTTCCTGCTGGATGGCCTGGATGCGCGGCTGGTGGTGAATGAACAAGGCGAAGGTAACTGGACGCGCATCATGCCCGAAGGTGAACCCGCCGAGGCGCCTGAACAGGCGGCAGCGGAGCCAGACACAGCATCCGAGGAAGCCGCAGGCGGCGAGATGCTCGACTTCAACGTTGAGAACATCGAAATCACCAACGCCCGGGTTCACTACAACGACCTGAGCACCGGCCAGTCCGTGACCCTGGAAGATTTCACGGTTTCCGCCAGCAACATCACCCTGGGCTCGGAATTCCCCCTGGATATTCGCTTCAAGGTGGAAACCGCCCAACCGCAGTTTGCCGCTGATGGCAGCATCAGTGCCCGCGTGAACGCTAATCAGGCCCTGAACGAATTTGCGGTATCCGGCCTCAAGGCAGTCTTTGACATGAACGGCGAACCGTTCGGCGGCAAATCCGTTAAGGCCGAAGTAGCCGGCTCGCTGCAGGCCAACCTGGAGCAGGAAACCGCCTCTCTGAACGACTTCACCGCCAGCCTGGCTAACCTGAAGCTGAGCACCAACCTGAATGTTCAAGGCTTTGGCGATCAGCCGGCACTGGATGGCCGCCTGGAGATTGCCAGCTTCTCGCTCAAGCAACTCCTGAGCAATCTGGGCCAGCCGGCGATAGAAACCGACGATCCGGATGTGCTCAAAGCCATTGCACTGTCCACCAACCTTGGCGGCCAGCCGGGCACCGTTGCCCTGAGCGACCTGAAAATCACCCTGGATGACACCACCTTCAACGGCGGCGGCAGCTACAACCTGACCAACGGTGGGCTGACCTTCAACCTGCAGGGCGACAAGATCAACGCCGACCGTTACCTGCCGCCAGCCTCCGATGAAGAAGAAGCTGCTCCACAGCAAGCCGCCGAAGCGGGCCCGGAAGGCGATCTGCTGCCACTGGAAACCCTTCGCGACCTGTTGCTGGATATCGATTTTGGCCTGGGCGAGCTGATCATCAGCAACCTGACTATCAACGAGATCAAGGCCAGCACCACCGCCAAAGACGGCCTGCTGCAAGTGGATGAGTTCAGCGGCAAACTCTATGACGGCAGCTTCGGCGCCAACGTCACCATCGATGCCCGCACAGACAACCCGAAATGGCGGGTTCGCTCTGATGTGACCAATGTAAAAACCTTGCCGTTGCTTACCGACCTTGCCGAAGTAGACATGCTATCTGGCGCGGCCAACCTGAAAGTGGCTGTCGACACCAACGGCAACCGCGTCTCTACCCTGCGCAGCAATGCCAAAGGCGAGATCAGCTTCAACTTGGCCGAGGGCATGCTGCGCAACATGAACCTGACACACATGGCCTGCCAGGGCATTGCGCTGGCCAACCAGGAAACCCTGGGCACCACCGACTGGGGCACCCACACACCCTTCAATGATATGCGCGGCACCCTGAAAATTGATGGCAACACCCTGAACAACACTGACCTGGTTGCCGCACTCGCCGGTATGCGGCTGGAAGGCGACGGCACGGTAGACATGGAACAGAGCCAGCTGGATTACGAACTGGGCCTCAGAATTGTGGGCGAGATTCACCGTGACAATGCCTGCCGGGTAACCGAATACGTACAGAACGTGGTGATTCCGGTGGAATGCCGCGGCAATTTCGTTGAGAACCCCGCAGGCCTGTGCTCATTCGACGGTTCACGTTTCCGTGACACCCTCAAAGACATCGCCGCCAATGCGGCCCGAGCAAAGGTTCGGGAAGAGACAGATCGCGCCAAGCAGCGGGCCGAAGAGAAGGCTCGCGAGGAAATCGACAAGCGCCTGGGCGAAGATGGCGAGCGTGTGCGGGATGCCGTTCGGGGGCTGTTCAACCGATGAGCGACCGGTTCGCCGACCAGCTACTGGCGTGGTACGACCAACACGGCAGGCACAACCTGCCGTGGCACCATAACCGCAACGCATACCGGGTGTGGGTCTCTGAGATCATGCTTCAGCAGACCCAGGTCACCACGGTGATTCCCTACTTCAAAGCCTTCATGGCGAGTTTTCCAGATGTGCATGCCCTGGCCGCCGCACCGGAAGACGATGTCCTCAGCCACTGGTCTGGCCTGGGCTACTATGCCCGCGCCCGCAACCTGCACAAAGCCGCCAAACAGGTGGTTGAGGAATTCGGGGGCGAGTTCCCCTGCGACCAGGAGCAACTCGAATCCCTCACCGGCATTGGCCGCTCAACCGCCGCCGCCATCATTGCACAGGCCTTCGGAAAACGGGCCACCATTCTGGATGGCAACGTAAAACGGGTTCTCGCCCGCTATCACGCCATACCCGGGTGGCCGGGGCAAACCCAGGTGCTCAACACACTCTGGGAACACGCCGAAACGCATACGCCCGATGACCGGGCCAGAGACTACACCCAGGCCATCATGGACCTGGGCGCCATGGTGTGCACCCGCAGCAAACCCGCCTGCGACACCTGCCCCATCAGCGATGGCTGTGCAGCCAGGGCGCGCAATGAGGTAAAGCTTTACCCAGGCTCAAAGCCGAAAAAAGCCAAACCGGAAAAAACCACCTGGATGCTGATCCTGGAAGACGGCGAAGGCCGCATCCTGCTGGAGCGCCGGCCACCCAGCGGCATCTGGGGCGGCCTGTGGAGCCTGCCGGAACTGGACCCGGCCTACGGCTCGGAGGAACTGCAGGAAGCCTGTGAGAAAGAACTGGGTATCACCTGCCAGGATCCGGACCTGATCAGCGGTTTCCGGCACACCTTCAGCCATTACCACCTGCACATCCAACCCGCGCGACTGCCAGTCATAGACGTATCCGGCATTGCCGATTCCGACAGGCACCGCTGGCTGCATCGTGATGAAGCATTGTCTCTGGGCCTGCCGGCCCCCATTCGCACCCTGCTGACAGAACCAGAGCAAGCCGCCCTGCTCTGACCCCAGCAATTGCCGATGCTCAAGTCACACCCGGAATTGATCTGTTATCATTCGCCAAACTGAACATCAACACAGGAGCCGCCATGAGCCGCACCGTATTCTGCCGCAAATACCAGAAAGAAATGGAAGGCCTGGCCATGCCCCCCATGCCCGGCCCCAAAGGCCAGGAGATCTATGACAACGTCTCCAAACAGGCCTGGGAAGAATGGCAGAACCAGCAGACCATGCTGATCAATGAAAAGCACCTGAGCATGATGGACCCGAACAACCGGAAATACCTTCAGGCCCAGATGGAACGCTTCTTCAACAACGAGCCATTCGACAAGGCCGAGGGCTACGTTCCACCGGAAAAATAGCCAAACTGATCAAGGCCTGAACAACCGGAAAAGATTCTGAAATTTTTTGCCGGGCGGCCTTGACTACCCAACCCTAAACCGGTTTAATAGCGCCCCGTTGCAGCACATAGCTCAACACGCCCGGATAGCTCAGTTGGTAGAGCAGGGGATTGAAAATCCCCGTGTCGGTGGTTCGATTCCGCCTCCGGGCACCATTAAGAATTCTGACGAAACCCGCCTTGTGCGGGTTTTGTTGTTTAAGGTGTCCACCCCTTTCTAGAACTCTCCTCTCTCATGCCGTTCCGCGATATCTTTGAAGACATCCAGCAAGCCTTGCTCAAACAACCACGGATCGCCCATTTTGAACATCTGGCACCAGTTGTCATCGGGACCAAACGATGTGTGCTCGAAACGGTTCAGATTGTCCAGCGAGTACCCCGCTATCCCTTTTAGCAGGCTACCGTATTGAGCTCCTCGGGTTACACCCAGCATTTCACCGTCAACTTCTTCCTCGATAGTAATAGCACCTCGGGGAACAGCATTCGGGTGATCCGGTTCGAGAAAAAAGCGCTTAAGCGTCTCTACAAACCATCTAGCAGCGCCCATCGGGAATTCATACTGCGCGGTTGCGAATTCGCCCGGGTCATCATCACCTAGTTTAACCCACACTTTCTGGCCAAATATTAGATGACGTTCCACAGCAAAAACATGCCAGGGCGCTGTGTCGTCCTCCGGATTCATGACCTTGGCGACACGATAATACCCTTCGGGAGGGTTTTCAGGGTCAATAATCGGCCACTCGGGCAGTTTCGGGTATGCCATTCTTAAGCTCCAAAATTAATCGGTTCAAGGTCCACCAGCTCCACCCACTGCGTGCCGCCTTCCATTCCCGTCATCTGCCGGAAGGTTTTGGGGTTCTTATGTAAACTGAATGCTTCCACAACGCCATACACCGGCTGTTCCGTGGTCGAGTTGGTCGTTTTGGTCAGGCCATTACCAGTAAAGTGCTCATTAGCGCCTGTACTGTTCTGAATACTTATTCGAGTATTAAATTTCTTTATCCCGTCCTGGCCAAGCCCCGCCTTTCTCAAATACGCCTTACGTATTTGCGGGTTGGCCCAAGCGGGTGGAGGCATGTTACTGATTAACGATTCATACTCCCCCGCATAGTCAGGCGTCATAACCTCCTTCGTCAAAGCAGGATTTTCGACCTTGCCCGGCAACTTATCGTCAACAAACTTCGTGAGATTTCCGTATGTGGGAACAATCGTCTCAGCATCCGCATACCTAACTGCGTCCGCCTGATCGATGATGGCCAGCTTGTACTTGGCATCTGGCTTGTAATTCACACCCATCGCTTCAGTGATCAATTTAGGGTCCGTATCCAGGTGCGCTATTTGATCAAAACTCGTTGACCAGACCTGCACACCGGCCGGACCTTCCTTACCCAATGTTCCGTTGTGGGGGCCATTTCGATGCACATGGGGCTCTTCTACCAAGCGGACAATGAACTTCTCGTCTGCAAAACCCTCTTGAGCGATGCGGTGCAGCTGTGCCTGGGTGTACTTGGGCGAAGGGGCCTTGCCATTGGCGATGATGGAATTCCGAGCATCTCCTAAAAGCTTCTTTGCCTCGTCAAAGGACCTGGGCAGCACTTTCCCTGGCCTCGTGCTTAGCTGGACGGGGTCGGGATCCACGCCCTTTGGACGCGGCGATGCTTCAGCCTCAAAACGATTTTTCCTGTTCAGGTCGAAATCGCGCCATATCTTGCGCAACCCTTGAAGCTTTAGCGCCTCGGCAAATCGCCCGAATGCCGGCCCGAGCCCCGCCAGAATCCGAGCATGTCGGATACGGCTGGACGCCTGCGCCGCATTACCCGCTCCCAATGTGGTTGCCGCCAGCAAACCGGCCAAAACCAGCTCAAACGCTATCGCTCCGAAAATGTAGGCATAATCGGTATGGTGCTGAATGGCGGCATAATCGGTTACAAAGTCTTTCAGAGCAGCGCTGAGCTGAGCATCCGTCATAACCAGACTGGCCAACTCATATGCTTTTGCAATGTCCTCCCGACTGATGTCAGAGGGAGAGAACCCAATCGCTCGCACCCATCGCTCCCGGCGCGTGTCGTCATAGAGATTGTAGAAGGTCTCGTACCAGCTGCTGGCTCCGTTATCCTGGTTTGCAGACCATGCTGATTTAAGCCCGTCCATCAATGTTTTGGTTGGATTAGCCAAATCACTGACGCCAACCACAAAATCAAACAGGCCGATCCCCGCGTCATAAGCGCCCTGAAACACCGCTCCGGTGCTCACCAGAGCCTTTTCGTGGCGAGGCATCTGCTGGTAGACCGTTTCCCGGGCCTCGTAGTCCTTCCTTTCCTGCTCCAGCAGGCGCTGGAGGCCCGCTATGATTGTCTTGCGTTCTTGCCGGACCACATCGTCTGTGGCGCTTGAGCCCAGTCTGACGGTGGCAAACCGGCCATGCAGGCCCTCCACCGAAGCGGCACCCTGATGGTCCAGAACTCCGGTGACGCTTTCAAAATCCGTTCCTACCTCAAACGGCAGGTTCGCTACACCAGTGCCATCCGGCCAGCGATACTCAATGATCAGGCTATAGGGGCCTTTACCTGGTACGGGCTCCGCAACCGGCTCTGGTGCAAGCTGATAGTTTTGGGCGGCAGGCGCATGTAAGGAGTCTGATCGAACTCCTGGCCCGGCACTACCGCCGGTGGGCCAACGGTCTCGCAAACGGCTTGCCAGAGACGCCGGCAAATCAGAGCGGAGGTGTTCCGGACTGGCTGTGCGTTTGGTGAAGATACCAAAGGCTGCGCTATCCAGGCGGCCCAGAACCAGTTGGCCGCTTTGCAAGGCATCCAGTATTGCCTGGCGCTCACTGCTGGATGATTGCTCAAGGGCGCGATAGCCCCCATCCGGAGGTGGCTCTATGTGAGCACCCTGGTAACCGCGTGAAAAATAATCCTGTGCGATGGACACCGCGTCGGAAGGGTGTAGTAACGACGGCAAAATCCTCTCGGTGAAGCCGTAGCCACCAGCAACGTATAACTGATAGGACACTGTTCCGTTTCCTTGTCCGTTGATCTATCCCTACGCTCTCCTGAGCGATATGGAACATACCTCTTGCGCCTCAAGAAATGCAAGCACCATGCGTGATCAACCACACAAACCTTCTGTAACCTAACGATATGGGCTAACCTAAAGCCACAAAACCACGCAAAACCAGATGGTTGCAATCAAGAAGTAACGGCGGCGAGCGAGACCCGCCGCCATCTGGCCGCAGCTATTGTTGAACAAGGACTTTCAGCATGACTACCGAATACAACGTGTACTGTGACGAATCCTGCCATCTGGAGAACGACGGCCAGAAAGCAATGGTGTTGGGGGCGGTCTGGTGCCCCAAAGATAAACGGCTGGAAATTGCCGAGCGAATTCGAGAAATCAAACAGAAACACGGCCTCGAACGGGGTTTTGAAATCAAATGGACCAAGGTGAGCCCATCAAAGTTTGCCTTCTATCAGGACATCATTGATTACTTTTTCGACGATGACGACCTGCATTTCCGTGGCCTGGTCGTTCCGGACAAAAGTGTGCTGGACCATGAAAGGCATCGACAGGACCACGACGAGTGGTACTACAAGATGTATTTCACAATGCTGAAAACCGTCTTTGACCCGGATTCACGCTACTACGTCTACATCGACATTAAAGACACCCTGGGTCATGAGAAGGTCGAAAAGCTTCAGGACATTCTGTGCACCAATGTATACGACTTCTCCCGCAAAATGATTGCAGACGTTAAACGGGTTCACTCCCATGAAGTCGAGCACCTGCAGATAGCGGACTTGCTGATAGGTGCCCTGTCCTATCTGCACCGCGAATTATCCGGAAATAGCGCCAAAGAAGCTCTCATCGCCAGAATCCGGCAGCGTAGCGGCTATCGGCTAACACTGAATACAATGATGCGCGAGCTGAAGTTTAATCTTTTGATTTGGAGCAGCAGGATTTGACCATGGATGGAACACCCGAGTAGCTACCCGAACTGGAGCTGTTTTCTGACTATGGCGGTGACTGGGAGCAGTACCTTGATGCGATTTACCAAATCTTTTGCCGGGATTTCGTGGACTCCAAGCCACTCTTCCGGGGACAGCGTCTGGCGTTAAAACGGCACCCGGTCATAGACGGGAAGGAGGCAACCTTCTGGCACATGACCAGCGAAGGCAGCGCGGAATCAGAAAGAACACCGGATTTCAGGCGATGTGAACGAATCCGCTGGCCGCGTCCTGTCATCGAAAACGAGAATGACCCGGCCTTGAAAGTGTGGTCAGAGAAACGAGGCAACGAAAACCGGATTCATCTGTGGTTTGAGGCGGAAGGCTATCTCGTCGTTTTAGCTGAGCGCGCAACCTACACACTCCCCTGGACGGCCTTCTACATCGAACGCCAACACCAACGGTACAAGTACACAAAACGCTGGAAACGAAACACAGGCAGGAAATAAGGCTGGCCGCGCCCTCGAAGAGGACGGGGCCGTAACTCCTTCCACACTTACGCCCGAGGGCTGGTAGATGAGCTGTTCCGAACTATAGTGCTACCTCAGGCTAATTTCAATGACCTTTCGGCCACTTCGTATACAAAGGCGTTGGAATACACGCTGAGTAAAGCAAGAAAACATTTTGACGGAAAGGCATCATGGACCATCTGATAATCGTCAAAACTCCGGAGGAGCACGAGGCGGCTCTGGAGCGCCTTATGGCACTGATGGAGGCTGATCCAGAAGAGGACTCCCGGGAAGCTGAAGAACAAAGATCTCGTTCCCTTTATCGGCTCGGCTTCCAAGGTGAGTGAAGTGCTTAATGGTGGCCGCGCCTGTCGAAAACGCAGGCAATAAAAAACCCCGCAGCGGCTTCACTGCAGAGCAGATCAACCGATTGGGGCCGTGTTGAGACGAATAATAGACAAGCGTCGAAAATCACTCAAGTGTGGTTTACCCCAAAAGCGACAACTCCGCCGCTATGTAATGGCCAATCATACTCGCCAGTCCGTCCGCCATTTCATCGAAACTGACCATCGGGTCCGGGTCAGACAAATGACGGATAACGGCGAATATGCCGCCATTAATTCCGATGTAGGTGATCGCTGGAATGCGGCTAACCCGAAGGGTTTCCGGGTGCTCCATCAGGTAGCGCATGATGACGTTATTGAGCACCTTGTAGAGCGGGTCCAGGTGGAGCTCAAAGTCCACCGCCATGGCGTATCGCACACACTTGAGGTACCGGCCATCGTCCTGCTCAAGAAAACTCCGGAACTGGTTCAGCAATGTGCGAATGGCCTCATCAATGGGCATCTGTACCAGGGTTGGCGTTAAGGGCTTGATCATCGCCGCTGTGTCGGAGATGAAGCGTTGGCTCATGGCGTTGAAGATCGACTGTTTGTTCTCGAAGTATTCATAAAGCGAACCTACCCCCACACCTGCTATTTCAGCGATGTGTCGTGTTGTTGTGTCAGCCGGCCCGCGCTGACTCAGGGCAATAAATCCGGCTTCTACGATCGCGTCCACCGTGGCGCGCGAGCGATCCTGTTTTGGTTTTCTGGGCATAATTTTCCGAATTGAATCCGAACAAGCGTTCGCTCTAATCTGCAGTCAGCAGGGCGCAAACACAAGCAGGGCAAGGCTTTCAGGCCTATTCGGCACAGGTTTTGTCCCTTTCGGGCGGCACAAGCCCTGGCAGCGTCACACTTACATCAAAACTGCGGAAATCTTCATGTTCAATAAATCTCTGACTAAAAATGCTCGTGCAGTCATCACTGGCGCTGGCAGCGGCATCGGCAAAGCGCTGGCACTGGAGCTCGCCCGGCGCGGGGGCCTTGTGGTGTGCTCTGACATCAACCTGGACGCCGCGGAACAAACCGCCAGCGAAGTCCGCCGCCTCGGTGGCCAGGCATGGGCGGTCGCCTGTGATGTCAGCAAGCTGGAACAGGTACAGGCGCTGGCTGATAAAGCCGACGAGTTGCTGCCGGAACCGGTCAACCTGGTGATTAACAACGCGGGCGTTGGTGTGGGCGGTAAAACCATTGGCGAAACGTCTATCGAAGACTGGGAGTGGACGGTCAACATCAACCTGTGGGGCGTGGTCTATGGCTGCCATGTGTTCGCGCCCCTGCTGCGCCTGCAGGAGCAGGCCGGCATTATCAATGTGGCCTCAACCGCCAGCTTCTCCGCGGCTCCGCTTATGGGCCCCTATAACGCCACCAAGGCGGCTGCGCTGGCGATATCAGAAACCCTGGCGGCAGAACTCTCCGGCACCGGCGTCAGCGTCACCGCGCTGTGCCCTACCCTCGTGAAAACCAACATCTCGGCCAACGGCCGCATACAGGGCGAATCCAATGACCTGTTTAACCGGCTGATGGACCGCATCGGCATGTCCGCCGACAAGGTTGCTCGCATGGCTCTGGATGGCCTGGATAACAAACAGCTGTACGTCATGCCACAGGTCGATGCCCGCATGATCTGGCGAATCAAACGTCTGCTGCCGAATTCCTATGCAGCGATCACGGGGCTTATTAATCGCCGGATGACGTCCAAGTTCGTCTGATGACAGGCCTTAACCCTCCCCACAAGCCAGGAGACTGACATGGCAAAGATTGATCTCGATAACATGCTGGAAAAGATCAAAAACACTCAGTGGAGCCTGTCGGATGTCGACTGGGATGCTCCGGGCGCTGAGCTGATTACCCCTGAACAGTGGCCAAAACTGAAAGCCTTCATGGCAGACCTTATGTGGATCGAGCACGTGGGTGCCAGGGCCTTTGCGGCGATGGCCAAGAAGGCCCCGGACGACACCCTGCGCCAGATTTACACCTATTTCCACGCCGAAGAACAGCGCCACGCCAACGCCGAAATGGCCTTAATGAAACGCTGGGGCATGCTGGAAGATGGCGAATTGCCGGAGCCAAACAATAACCTGAGGCTGGTCATTGAGTGGCTGGACAGGTTTGCCGATGATCAGCCGGTCTATGTGCTGGGCACCGTGGTACCCATGCTGGAAATCGCGCTCGACGGCGCACTGTGCAAGTTCCTCCTCGATACGGTAGACGACCCGGTGTGCCACCAAGCCTTCGAACTGATCAATGGTGACGAGGCCCGCCACCTTGGCGTGGGTTTCACCGTGATGGAAATGCAGGGCCATGGCAAAACCTACATCGAGCTTATTCGGATGACCGCGCAGCTGATGGACCCGAGACTGATTCTGGGCATTGCCTCTTACTTTCCGCTGCTTAACAAGATGCGGGACAACATTGTCGAGATGGGCTTGCCTGAGGAGAAGCTGTACGAGGCCATGCGGAAGTTCGAGAAGATCGGCGGGCGTACTGTCGATGGTCGAAGGAACCCCTGGTTCCAGATCATCAAGCACCACGGCCGGTTCGTGGTCGACCGCAAAAAACGCTTCTACCACGCGCCCATTGATGCCCTGGTGAAGGTGGCTGACGTCATCCCAAGGAAGGCGTTTCCGGCCGTACCCAGCTGGGTCAAAGAGATCACCTATCACCCGACCGCCTGACCACCGTTTACGAGATTGCCTGATGAAGAACAACCAACCGCTTGCTCAACAGCAGCCGCCCGCCGACGCATTGATTATCGGCGCCGGCTTTGCCGGCCTGGGCACCGCCATTCGCCTGCAACAGCAGGGCATTCGCAACATAACCATTCTGGAGCGATCAGACGATGTTGGAGGCACCTGGCGAGACAATCAGTATCCGGGGGCTGCCTGCGACATCCCCTCCAATCTCTATTCTTTCTCGTTCGCCCAGAACCCGAACTGGTCCCGAAGTTTCTCGGGAAGCCGGGAAATTCTGGAATACATCCATCACCTGGTGAATCACTTCAACCTTCGGCAATACATCCGGTTCCACCAGAATGTCAGCAACCTGGCCTGGGACCAGAACAAAGGCCTCTGGCAGGCAACGACCACGGATGGCGATGTGTTTTCAGGGCGCACCGCAGTGATGGCCCAGGGGCCGCTTTCCAACCCCGGTTGGCCCGGTATCGCCGGCCTGGACGAGTTTGAGGGCAAGAAGATACACAGCGCCGCCTGGGATCATGATTACGACCTCAAGGGCAAACGCATCGCGGTGATCGGCACGGGTGCCAGCGCCATACCACCTGGCCGATAGACCGGATCAGCCAACACGGAATCCGCACAGTAGAGGGCATCGAGCACCAGTTCGACTGCATTGTGTTTGCCACCGGCTTTGAGGTGAGTAACGCCGGTACACCGTTCCCGATTACCGGCATCGGCGGTCGCTCACTGAACGAGGAATGGAAGCGAGGCGCCCAGGCGTACAAGAGCATCAACGTGTCGGGCTATCCCAATCTGTTTTTCACCTTTGGGCCAAACTCCGGGCCAGGCCACAATTCTGCGCTCGTCTACATGGAATCCCAGATGGATTACATCGTCCGGAGCATTCGCACCATCAAGAGCCTCAAGCTCAAAGCCCTGGATGTTCGGCAATCAGCCCAGGACGACCACAACCGAAGCATCCAGAGCCGGCTGGCCAAAACCAACTGGAATTCCGGATGCCAAAGCTGGTACCTCACCGAGGATGGATTCAACGCGACGATGTACCCCGGCTTCGCAACACAATACGCAAAGCAGATGGCCGATCTGGAGCTAAAGGATTACCGCCTGCTGGCGAGCGAGACCGTTTAAGGCCGCCCGACAGCCTCCTGAGCCCGGGTACCCGGATACAACCAGGCTATCAGCAAACTGACCAGGCTCGATGCCAGCAAGGCGCCAAGGAATGGCGCCAGCGTCGGGATGCTGTCCGGAAAGCTCGCCGCCAGAGCTCCTGCGGTGAAGCTCCCCTGGCTCACCCAGCCGGGAAGCACGGCACCGAGCAACCCGGCCAGACCACCAGCCACTGCAGCCAGCGGTGACATACGGCGCCACAATCCCAGCAGCACCGGCACCACAATCGCCGCACACAGCAAGTCTGCAATCAGGAACAGCCGAAGCACAGAGAAGCCCTGAAGCGCCACCCAGACCACCGGCACCATCAGTATCACTGTCGCCCAGCGGGCAGCACGTACTGACAGGCCGCGCCTTCCCGAACTGGCCACCGCCATGGATGCAATGGCGTTCTGCAAAGTATCGACACTGGAGGCCACCAGCGTCACCGCCAGAACCAGCGCCGGCAAAGCAAGCCAGGCGGGCGCGGCGGAGAGCAACGCGAAGAATGGAATGGGAGGCTCGCCCAGCGGTAATGCATGCACGGCCGCCAGCATCCCCAGGCCACCAATGGCCATCACCACCATGAACGTGCTGATGCCGCCCAACACCGCGCCGCGCCCAAGGGCACGGTCCGTTTCAGCTGCCCACACTCGCTGCCAATAGCCCTGATGAAACAGGTTGGCGGCAGTCACCGCAATCACCAGAGTGAGCGCCACAGACAGCGCACTGCCAACCGGCACGGAAGGCATGACTGCCTCTGTTGGCATGGAGGGCAGCCAGTACCAGGCCACACCACCCACCAGCAGCAACAGGGCCAACAACAACCTGGCCTGCCAACGGTCAGTGGCCAGGCTCGCCCTCAATCCACCGACAGAGGTATAAATGAGGGTGACCAGTGCCACACCGAGAATCACCAACGCGGGCGGCACATCGGAAAGCAGCGCGGCAATGGCGCCGATAGCGGTGAGTTCCGCCGCCAGGAAACAGGCCATGTAGGCGACCGAAACCATCGACACCCAGCGCCTGACACCGGCACCGTAGCAAGCCTCGGCAAACTCGCCGATACTCCGGCCTGCCGGTAGCCGCTTACGGATGGCAGGGCCATAGAATCCCAGCACCAGAAACGGCAACGCGGAGCCGACCGCATAACCCGCCAGCGCCACAGGCCCCACAAACGCACCAATCTCCGGTGGCGCGAAAAGAATCCACGCCCCCATGCCCGAGGCCAGGAACGATAGCCCGATGGCCTGTGCGCTCTGAGAGTTTCGGGCGGTGACATAGTCATCCAGCAGACCGTCCGCCCGTCTTGCGCGCAGACCAAGAACCGCAAAACCAAGGAGTGCCGCGCTGAGCACGGCAACCGTTAGATAGAACAAGTCGCACTTCCTCCGCCGGTATTAACCGGATCAGGTTCCGGGGTCGGCACTTGGCCCACTCACTGGCGCATGGCTTTGAGCGCATCCGCCCACTTGGCCAGCTCGGCCAGCATACTGCCCCCCGAACTGGTGTGGTGGTCTGCCGGCTGGAATCTGCGATTATCATCCAGCAGTTCCCAGGGCATCTGCACCATCACGCTCTCAACCATGGGCATCATCTTCACCGTCGTAACCAGTTGTTTGGCCATCTGCGCGGAACGCAGGCCGCCGGAAACACCTCCATAACTGACAAAGGCACAGGGCTTGTAATTCCACTCGTTGTACACATAGTTGATCGCGTTCATGAAGGAGGGTGGCGGGCAGAAGTTGTATTCGGGAATCACGAACACGTAGGCATCTGCCTTGGCGACGCTCTCAGACCAGGCCTTGGTGTGGTCGTGCTGGTACTTCTGCTGGCGGGGGTGGTTAGGTTCGTCATAAACCGGGAGGTTAAACTCCGCCAGGTCTACCAGCTCGCTGGAAAAGCTGCCCTGCTCGTTGGCAAAACCGTTAAACCATTCGGCGATGGATGGGCCAACACGGCCAGGGCGGGTGCTGCAGATGATCGTTTGTAGCTTGAGAGGCATACCGGATTTCCTTCTTCAGTCATTGTTCAGTTTTGCTGATAAGCCGGGACAAAAACTTGTCCAAATCCCTCACCTCCTCCAGACAAAGGCTATGTTCCATACCATAGCAGTAATACTCCGGCTCATACCCAAGTTCCTGCAGCTTTTGCTGCGCCGCAAGGCCCAGATGCTCCGCTACAATCGGATCAAATCGGCCGTGCCCTATAAAGATCGGCAGCTTGCGATTGGCCTCACTTAACTGAATGGAGTCAGCCGTAGCGAAGTAGGTAGACAGCGCAAACAGGCCACCCAGCCGCTCCGGGTAACTCAGCGCCAGCTCATAGGCCACAGCGCCACCCTGGGAGAAACCACCCAGAATAACGTTCTCGCTGGCAATACCCCGTTCCCGTTCCTGCTGAATAAGCTCGGCCACCATGCCGGCAGAAGCACGTAGTTGCTCAGTATCTACCTTACGGTCCACATCCATGGCCAGGATGTCGTACCAGGCAGGCATGACCATTCCGCCGTTGATGGTCACCGGCAGCTCGGGGGCGTGGGGGAAGATAAAGCGGACCGGCTGCTCTTGGGAGAAGCGGAATTCCGGAACCACGGGTTCGAAATCATGGCCGCTGGCGCCCAGGCCATGTAGCCAGATAATGGTGATTTGGGGGTTGTCGCCGGTATCGATTTGCAGGGTGTTCAGGGCTGTCATCGGGCCTCCGGAAGGTCAGGTAATGACCGGCGACTTTAACATTTTCTGAGTCAGCGAGCCCAAAGATCCTTGCGGATGCTCACCCACAGCTTACGAAACTCGACGGCGGCCGGGCTATTTGGCGCCAGCAGTTCAAGCGGCTGTCCTTCCTCTCCCATGCGTTCAACCGCACTGGCATAGGGCACCGCCGCTGGAACTTGGTGCCCGAACAACTCACTCCCTTGGGCCAGTATCTCCCTGTGCAAATTCTTGCGCCGGTCCACCATCGAAAAAAACGGCCGCAGCTTCTTGTTCCCCAGCTTCTTGTCTTTCACAAACTCCCGTAACTGGTTCCAGCTGTTTAGTGAAAGCCAGGTTGGCACCAAAGGCACGTAGACCTTGTCCGCCACCTCCAGTACCTGTTCGGTCAGCCGGGAAAGCGTTGGCGGGCAGTCCAGGATAACCAGACTGGTATCCTCTGAAAGCGGTGCCAGCAGATCCTTCAGGGCGTTGTGCCCTTCTTCCTGCTCCAGCTTGATATCGAAGTTACGAAAGCTGCTGTGGGCGGGAATGAAATCCAGGTTGGGGTAGACGTTTTCGTGGATGAAGCGGGCGATGGGGGATTTGCCTTCCAGCAGTTTGGACAGCTTGCGGCCCTTGACCATCTCGGCGCCGGCCAGGTAGAAGCTGGCAGCTCCTTGCGGGTCCAGATCCCAAAGCAGGGTGCTGATATTCTCGCGGCTGGCAAGGTAGGCCATGTTGACGGCAGCGGCAGTTTTACCCACGCCACCTTTGGGGCTATAGAAGGCAATTATTCTCATGACGGAGGCTCCTGCCGTGTCTGGTGTTAACAAACACTACAGGATAACAGCCACCCGCGAGGCTTCTATGAAGCTTTTATGACAGAGTAATCGCTGGACCGGGTGTGTCGCGGGTAAGAAGAGCTTTCGTAAAACCACGCTCACGCGGCTTTGCGGAAGCCCTCCATCCGCACGGCCTTGTCCCGGTTGCGCTTGTATTTGGTTTTGTCTTCAACCACCCGCATCTGGTACTTTGGTGTTCTCAGTTCCCGTTGCACAGCGCTGTGCTGTGTGGCTTTCGCCTTTTTTCTGGCCATCTCGGTTTCTCCTTTGTTGGCCTGCATTCAATCTTGACTATTATATCACGTCCCCAAATTCCAAGAGCGTAAGCAATGACACTCACGGTGTGGCTCACATTTCTCGTCGCAGCGGCCCTGACAGCGCCAGGCGTCCTGGAAAGACCTTTTGCTCATAGGTAGTTCTGTGTAATTGTGCGGCCACCGCGATTGCCGTCAAATACTCCGACATTAACCAGGGAGCCACTAACGTGCTGATTGCTTCTCTCGCCATTCTTGCCGGTCTCGCCCTTCTGGTCTGGAGCGCGGATCGTTTTGTGGAAGGCTCGGCTGCAACAGCCGGCCATTTTGGCATGCCGCCATTGCTGATCGGCATGGTCGTGATTGGCTTTGGCACGTCTGCACCGGAAATGGTGGTTTCAGCGCTGGCTGCAAGCCAGGGAAATCCGGGTCTGGCGTTGGGTAACGCTTATGGCTCCAACATCACCAACATCGCCCTGATTCTGGGGATTACTGCAGTGCTTGCGCCTATCGCCGTGCACTCTCAGGTCATGCGCAAGGAATTGCCGATTCTGGCACTGGTCACCCTGGCGGCCGCCTGGCTTCTGTTTGATGGCGAGCTGAGTCGGCTCGATGCTGCCGGCTTGCTGGTGCTCTTTGCCCTCCTGCTTGGCTGGAGTATCTGGTCTGGCATGAGGAAGACCGATGACCCGTTCGCCAACGAGGTGGACGCCGAACTCACCGCCCATGCCATGCCCATTCGTAAGGCCGTATTCTGGCTGTTGGCAGGGCTTGTCCTGCTGATAATCAGCTCCCGCATCCTGGTCTGGGGAGCCATCGACCTGGCCACCCGTTTCGGCGTCAGTGATCTGGTCATCGGTCTGACCATTGTTGCAGTCGGCACGTCACTGCCGGAGTTGGCGTCCTCGATCATTGCGGCCCGCAAAGGAGAGCACGACCTGGCACTGGGTAATATTCTGGGCTCCAACCTGTTCAACACTCTGGCGGTGGTGGGCATTGCCGGTACCATTGCACCCATGGCCGTGGCGGACGAGGTATTGATGCGTGACATTCCCGTGATGGTAGGTCTAACCCTTGCCCTGTTTGTACTTGGTTACGGTTTTCGAGGCCCCGGGCGTATCAACCGGCTGGAAGGCGCCGGATTGCTGGCCGTTTTTATTGGTTACACGGCCTATCTGTTAACCACCGCCTTTTAAGACAGCAACCCGGGGGTCAGCAACCATTTACTGACTCCCGGATACTGCGTAAGATCCAGCACAAACTCCTGCCCCCGTGCCGCACTTTTCAGGCGACAGTACTCCGGGGAGTCGTCCGGGCGCCAGCGCTCCGGGTTGTGATGGTAGCTCAGGGGCACACTATCGGCTACTGGCATAAAAGCCGCCGGCAACCGCCAGTCGGTTACGTTTGCCGCTCCTGCCGCCGTCAATCGGTGCCGCTCGTCCAGGCCTGACACCACCCCAGCAGCGGGCAACTCCCCGCTCAGGCCGGGAATCTGCAGTCTGTCACCACTGACATAAAGGCAGTTGTGGGCGGATCGTGTGCCGTGCAGATGCGGGTGGTAGGCCGCCCATTCCGGCACGGGCGCCGCCTCGTAAACTGGCCAGACTTGCCCCACCTGCAACCAGCCCCAAATGGCGTGAAACGGCCGGCTTTGCGGCACAAAGCGCCAGCGCCGGCGATACCGCTCCACCGGCCGGAACAAAGCAAAGAACAGAAACAGATCGCCGGGCCCCACACCATGGTTGGCGAGGTGCGCCTGGGCCGAGCCGTGCTGACCAAGCAACGGGCGCCAGCCTGGCAGCCGGGGATAGGCACCCTCAATCAGATCCGGGTCAAGGTGGGCACCCATTCGGGAGAAGCCGGAACGGCCGGTTAGCTGGGAGACCAGGGGGCCAATACTTTGGCCATTGTAGTGAATCTGGCTATACCGGATGGGTGACTGATTATCCGGAATCGGAAGCGCCAGAGCATGTCCGTCCGGAAACACAGGATTGGGGCAACCACCGGCAGAACTGTCAAAGCCCTTGCGGCTCAGGATAAGTTTCATAACCCAACATTATCTACGAAAGCATGGTCGCCCGACCATGCTGTCAGCAAAGATAGTCTCAGGAGCTGACCGTCAGGCTGACTGTTCTGCAGCCTTTTCCCGGGCTACCGCTGCCGGCGCTCCCAAACACAACAAAACGGCCCCCACCGAACAGGCCAACATACTCAGGGTAATAGGCAGCAGAGCCTCGCCACCATACGCCGATGACAAGGCACTGATCGCACCGGCCAGAGTGAACTGGGACGCACCCAGCATGGCTGCGGCCGTCCCTCCCATGTGAGGGAAAAATTCAAGGGCGTTGGCCATATTGTTCGGCACAATCCCACCCTGGCAACCTACCGCCGCGATGATAAATCCGGCTACCGCCCACAAGGGCCCATCCAGCAACACCACCGACACCAGACCGACCAGCATCACGAACTGGATGATCACCTGCACCCTCAACAGCACCACGGAAGAAAAGGTGCGCAGCAACGGCCGGTTAATCAGATTAAGCACCGCCATCACCCCGATATTGGCGGCAAACAGAACGGAGAAGGTGCTGTTCGACAGCCCGAACCACTCCTGATAGATAAATGAAGAATGGGTGATAAACAGCATCATGCTGCTGAAACACATCACCTGGATACCGACAAAACGCATGGTCGTGCGATGCTTGAGCACCAGCACATAGTTGGTCACCAGTGTTTTGACCGGCGTGGTTGCCCGTGGCCGGGGTTTGAGCCGGGGAAACAAAGCCAGCTGCAGAACAACAGCCAGGAAGAACGCGTAGGCCGCCAGGAGGACATAAATCCAGTGCCAGTCACCCAGCGCCAGCATAAGGGCGCCAAGAGACGGAGCCGCCGCAGGAGCAATAAACATGATCAGCCCGATCAATCCGAACAGTCTGGCTGCCTCCTGGCCACCCACCTGATCTCTCACAATAGCGGGTACCGACACCGCACAGAATGCGCCGCCAATACCCTGGACCACCCGCCAGGCAATCATGCTGGACAGGTTATCCGCCAGTGCGATCATCAGGCTGGCCAGCGCAAACACTGCCAGCCCGATAAACAAAATGTTGCGGCGGCCATAACGGTCAGATAACGGCCCGCCCACCAGTTGGGCCATGCCCAGAGTTGCCACATAGGCGCTCAGCGTTAGGCCTACATCGGCATGGGGAATAGCAAAATCTCGGGCTATGGCAGGGAACGCGGGCAGGTAGGCATCCAGGGCGAGGGGCCCAAGTGCGACGGTCATACCAAGCAGAAGTGCAAGCTGAAAATGCGACAAGATCTACCTCCAGAGACAAGGTAGATAGCTAACAATGTTTATGACCGCCTGGCAATCAGCGCTTTCCGAAAGCCGCTTAATTCAGCACACACTCATGGCTGTAGGTCTGGCTCAGTTCCCGGCGCCGCTGCCGCAGACTGTTGCCCCGATCGTTGCCGTAACCGGCGCGAAGTCTCGCTTGCAAACGGTCCAGTTGCTTGCGGTACTGCTGGCACTGCCGGGTACGGGCTTCCTCCGCCTGCTGAGATTTGGCGTAACGATTCTTGCTGTTAGGCGAGAGCAGCTGGTCCAGCTCTTTGCGGTTGCGGGTTACCCGGTCAGACTGCCGGATATTCTCCGCCATCGGCATGGTGATAGGCGGACGGACCTGCACCCGACGGTGCTCGTCCAGCATCGGTGGTGTATCGGAAAAATGGATAGAGCCGTTGGCATCGGTCCAACGATAGATTTCTGCCTGGGCTGGCAAAGAAATGAAAAGACATAGGCAAAACGGCAGGGCCTTGATCCTTGGCATGGGTTCACATCCTGTGAAGTTGTTGGTGTTCGAATGTACCGGCGCCAGGCAGAAACCTGGCACCGGGTCAGACTATAACCGATGACGAACGGCTTTGCAGGAACCGTGTCACCGGTCCAGCAGCTCAATCCAATGCTGAACGGGCACCTCTGAGCGGGACTCCAGATGCAGCTGGCAACCGATATTGGCGGTCACAATCCGCACCGGATCATCAATGGTCAACGCTTCCAGCTTGTTCCTCAGCAGCTTCTGGCTCATCTCCGGCTGGGTGATCGAATAGGTTCCCGCCGAGCCACAGCACAGGTGCTTGTCTTTGGTGGCGGCCAGGTCAATGCCGGCACGGGTCAGCACCCGCTCCACCACGCCGTTCTGTTTCATGGCGTGCTGCAGGGTACACGGGCAATGGAAGGCCACTTTACCCGCCTGGGCACTGGCTTTCAGGGGCTCCAGATCCTCCTTCAGCATAAAGGCGCCCAGATCGGTGCACAGTTCGCTCACTTTCCGGGCCTTGTTGGCATAGACCGGGTCGTGCCTCAGCAGATGGCCGTAATCCTGCACCATGGCACCGCAGCCGGAGGCCGTCATCACGATGGCTTCCGCGCCCGCCTCAATGGCCGGCCACCAGGCATCGATATTCCGGCGCATCTGCTCCAGGCCGCGCTCGTGCTCGGAGAGGTGATAATTGACCGCGCCACAACAGCCAGCCTGGGGCGCTTCCACCAGGGTAATGCCCAGTTTATCCAGTACCCGGGCTGTCGCCGCGTTGGTGTTGGGGGCGGCCGAGGGCTGCACACATCCGGCGAGCCCCAGCACAATGCGGTTATGGCTTGAAGCTGGCCAGGGGCTGGCCTGCCGGCGCGGCGGCACCTTGGTGCGGAGCTTTTCCGGCAGCATCGGCCGGAATGCCTGCCCGGCCCGCAGCAGCAAGCCGAATAGCCGGCGATGGGGTAACACTCGGGTGAGTGCCCAGCGCAGCCACTTTTCTTTCGGCTTGCGGGGCAGCTCCTCTTCCAGCAAGCCACGGCTGATATCCACCAGGCGACCATACTGAACACCGGAGGGGCACGTCGTCTCACAACTGCGGCAGGTCAGGCAGCGGTCCAGGTGCTCCCGGGTCTTCTCTGTCACTTCCCCGCCTTCCAGAAACATCTTCATCAGATAGATGCGGCCCCGGGGACCGTCTCGCTCGTCGTTCAATTCCTGATAGGTGGGGCAGGTTGCGGTGCAGAAACCGCAGTGCACACAGGCCCGGAGGATCTCTTCCGCCTCCTGGCCTTCGGATGTATTGGCAAATTGCTGAACCAGATTCGTTTGCATGATTACAACCAACTATAAAGGCGACCGGGATTAAACAGGCCGTCGGGGTCAAACGAGTTTTTTACACGGCGCTGGATGGTTTTCAGTGCTTCTGGTGGCGATTGCATCACCTCGCCCTGGCGGTCGCCGCCGCGGAACAGGCTGACCTGGCCACCCGCTGACCGCGCCAGTTTTTCCATGTCGGCAAGCGGGGCGTCACCACGATACCAGCGCTGGCCGCCCACCCAGTCCATCAGCCAGGGGCCCGGCAGATCCTCGGTGGGCGAGGTTGATCCCACTGAAAAGCGCCAGAGGGGCGTCTCAGCATCGGAGAAAAACCCATGCTGCATATCCCGGATCTGCTGCCAGAAGCGGTCGCCGTCGTCGAATACATCGCCAGACCATTTGTCGGCGGTGGCCTCTACAGCCGAACGTGCGCCAGACAAACGCAGGTACACCTTGCCATCTACCCAGCAAGCGCCGGTGATGGGTTTGGGCTCACCAGCCCGGCGGTTCATGTAGTCGATCACCTCATCCATGGCCATATCCTGAACCAGGGTGACGGAAGCCGCCGGTTTCGGCATCACTTTCAGGCTGACCTCGGTGATCACGCCCAGGGTACCCATGGCGCCGGCCTGCAACCGGGACACATCGTAACCGGCCACGTTCTTCATCACCTGACCACCAAAACGGAGGTGTTCACCCTTGCCGTTCAGCAGCCGAATGCCCAGTACCTGATCCCGCACCGACCCTGTCCACGGGCGGGCGGGGCCAGACAGGTTGCAGGCCAGCGTGCCGCCAATGGTGGAGGCGTCACTGAAACGAGGCGGTTCGAAGTGCAGGCATTGGCCTTCTGCCGCCAGCGTTTCTTCAATGTCTTTCAAAGGCGTACCAGCCCGCACCGTGAGCACCAGCTCAACCGGGTGATACTCCACAATGCCGGTGTGGCCGGCCAGGTTCAGGGTCTCGGCCTCTGCGCTGGGCTCACGGCCCATAAACGCCTTGCTGCCGCCGCCAACAATATTCAGCTTGTTGCCGTACTGCCGGGCCTGACGCACCTGCTCCTGCAGTTGTTGAATCTGATCAGCCATGGCTGGCACCCGCCTGTTCGTGTTTGTGTTGCTTGTGTTCAATAGAGCGATATTCCTGGCAGAACCGGAGCGTCGGCACCCCCTTGCCCGGATTCAGGATGCCAGTGGGGTCAAAGGCGGCTTTCACATCGTGGAACTGCTGCAATTCTTCATCATTGAACTGCACGGCCATCTGGCGGATTTTCTCCACACCCACGCCGTGTTCGCCGGTTATGCAGCCACCCACTTCCACACACAGAGACAGAATGGCACTACCGAACGCCTCGGCACTCTCGAACTCACCGGGCACATTGGCATCAAACAGAATCAACGGGTGCAAGTTGCCGTCGCCAGCGTGGAACACATTGGCTACCCGAAGACCAAACCGCTCGGACATGGCCTCCATTTCCAGAAGCACCTTGGCCAGGTGTCGGCGCGGAATCGTGCCGTCCATGCAGTAGTAGTCAGGCGAGATTCGACCAACCGCCGGGAATGCTGATTTACGGCCCTTCCACAACAGCGCACGCTCCGCCTCGCTGGAGGACGTACGGATGGACGTGGCGCCCAGTTTCCGGAACACCGCTTCTGCCTCGGCAATGTGTTCGTGCACTTCTTCTTCGGTGCCATCCACTTCGCACAACAGCAGAGCTTTGGCATCTCTCGGGTAGCCCGCCTGGCAAAAGTCATCGGCGGCAATAATGGCGTGACCATCCATCATTTCCAGGCCACCGGGAATGATGCCATGGGCGATAACACCACCGACCGCATCGCCGGCTTTCTCAACACTGTCGAAACCGGCCATGATCACCTGCGCCACTTCCGGCTTGGGCAACAGTTTGACCTTCACCTCCGTGACCACACCCAGAAGCCCTTCGGAGCCGGTCAGCAGTGCCAGCAAGTCCATACCACAGCTGTCGAGCCCGTCGCTGCCCACTGTTACCCGGTCACCTTCTGCGGTGACGATTTCGACACTCAGCAGGTTATGGACGGTCAGCCCGTACTTCAGGCAGTGCACGCCGCCAGAGTTCTCCGCCACATTACCGCCAATGGTGCAGGCAATCTGGGATGACGGGTCCGGCCCGTAATACAGGCCGAACTGGGCGGCCTCTTCGCTGATGGCCAGGTTCCGCACGCCCGGCTGCAGCCGGGCCGTCCGGGCCAGCGGGTCAACTTCCAGAATCCGGTTGAACTTGGCCAGCGACAGCACCACGCCTTCTTTATGGGGCATGGCCCCTGCGCACAAACCTGTACCGGCGCCGCGGGCCACCACGGGCACGCCGTGTTCGTGGCAGATTCGCATGACCCGCTGCACCTGTTCTACGGTCTCGGGCAGCACCACCAGCATGGGCATTTCCCGGTACATGGCCAGGCCATCGCACTCATAGGGTTTGAGGGTTTCGTCATCGGTAATGACAAACTCCGGGTCGATAAAGGCCCGGAGCTGTTCAGCCAATTCCGTTTTAGCTAACCCCGGTTTGCTGGCATGTGATGTGGTTGTCATAACGTTCTCTGATTGTTATTGGCGCTGTTGTTCAAAGTAGTCGATACCCGCCTGGGCACAATCCATGTCCTGTTGCGGGGTGCCTGAACTCAGACCAATCCCGCCAACCACCTCGCCATTCACCAGCACTGGCAAGCCCCCGCCCACCGTGCTTAAACGGCCACCCACTTCGGTATGAATACCGAAGGCCAGATTGCCCGGCACGTTGGCCGCGTTGTATTCGTGGGTGGCTTTGCGCGCGGCGGCGGCCGTAAAGGCTTTGTCCTGGGCGATAATGACACTGGTGGTTTTGCCGCCATCCATGCGTTCAAACGCCACCAGGTTGCCGGATTCATCGACTACCGCAATGCACATGGGAACACCGATGTCGCGGGCCTTTTCGCTGGCGCCTTTGATCAGGAGCCGGGCATCTTCAAGATCCAGGCGATGGATGGTTAACATGGCTTCAACCTCGCTGACGTACAATTTCAGGTTCTACAAACCTCAGAATACTCGCCATCAGCCCAGAGATCGTCTATCGTTTTAGTAACTGGTCCTACCAGTTTGTTAAATCCCGAAACATGGAATAATTCGTAACCTCCCGCCATTCATGAAGTTTGGCGGTACAGGCAGTCTCAGCAAAACCGGATCCGTATAACCCGAAACTGGTCAGACCAGCAATAAGATCATGGGCATATCCAAAGAAATTTCCTATAAGCTTGAGCACCTAATTCTGGAAGGCGGCCTGGCGCCAGGGCAGAAGATCCCCTCGGAACGGCAGCTATCAACCAAACTCGGGGTATCCCGGTCGGTGGTGCGTGAGGCTCTGCATGAATTGCAGGCCCGGGGCGTCATTGAAACCCGCCACGGCAAGGGCTCGTTTGTTGCCAGCATCGTGCCGGAATCCGATGTGCAGGGCGCCAATAGTCCGTTAATGTATCTCTATCAGGGCCACACCCGTACCCTGTATGACCTGCTGGAAGTGCGCGAGCAACTGGAAGGCCAGGCCGCTTTTCTGGCCGCGCAGCGAGCCACCAACCTGGACCGGCATCGCCTCACCCGGGCATTCCGCGCGCTGGAAAGCACAGACCCGTTGAGCAACGCCCGCCCTGACCACGGCTTTCACCACGCCATCGTGGAAGCATCCCACAATCCGATTCTGGTGCACATTCTGAGCGGCTTGAAAAACATGATGCTGCTGACCGTTCAGGCCTCGGTCTCCAACCTGAACCCGAAAGAAGACATGCGCCGGAAAATCATGGGCCAGCACCGGCAGCTGTACGAGGCCATCATGGCCGGCAAACCTGACCAGGCACGCAAGGTGGCCACCGCTCACGTTCGTTTCGTGCGGCAAACCATGAAAGAAATGGAGAAAGAAGGCGATGAATTGCTGCGCATCCCCGCCCCGGAAGATCTCGCCGATCTGCTGAACGATTCAGGCTCACCGTAAGGTGTAAAATTGTTTGCATTGATCATTGATTAGGCCAGAATGACCAACAGGCAAGTGCTTCGATTTTCACCAAAATCCTACAAAGCGGTATTGATTTCCACGGCTACAGTCCGTAAAACATGCGCCTTTGAATGACAGCCCCCAGGAGTCACCCCATGGCGGAACCCGCGCCTCTGATTTGCAGGGACATCCACAAGACCTTTGACAAACTCGAAGTCCTCAAGGGCGTTTCTCTGGAAACCCGCAAAGGCGACGTGGTCTCGCTGATCGGCAGCTCAGGCTCTGGCAAGAGTACCTTCCTGCGCTGCATCAACCTGCTCGAAACGCCTACCTCTGGCGACATTATCGTGCACGGTGATCCAATCCGGTTCAAAAACAACCGCAAGGGTGAGCGCATTCCGGCCGATAATCGCCAGGTGGAACTGATCCGCGCGCGGCTGTCCATGGTTTTCCAAAGCTTCAACCTGTGGTCCCACATGACGGTGCTGGAGAACATCATTGAAGCACCGGTAAATGTTCTCAAGATCCCCAAGAAAGAAGCCATTGAGCGGGCCGAGGCCTACCTTAACAAGGTGGGCATCTACGAACGCAAAGATTACTACCCGGCCCAGATGTCCGGCGGCCAGCAGCAGCGCGCAGCCATCGCCCGTGCCTTGGCCATGGAGCCGGAAGTGATGCTGTTTGATGAACCCACCTCAGCGCTGGACCCGGAGCTGGTAGGTGAGGTTTTGAAGGTTATGCAGAGTCTGGCCGAGGAAGGCCGCACCATGATTGTGGTCACCCACGAGATGGCGTTTGCAAGGGATGTGTCCACTCAGGTCCTGTTCTTGCATCAGGGCGTGATTGAGGAGCAGGGTTCACCGGACAAGGTCTTTGACCATCCGGAATCCGAACGCATGAAGCAATTTCTTGCTCCCAAGTTCTGAACTCCGGTGCTATCTTGAAACCGGAAACGGAATAGAAACTTCCATAAAGAATAAAGCCATAACGGCAACTTACTGGAGAAGTGACACATGAAAAAACTGATTGTTGCAGCAAGCTGTGCCCTGGCCATGATCGCCGGCACCGCTCAGGCTCAGGACCGGAACCTGCGCATCGCATTCGATATCCCCTACGAGCCGTTCGAATACCGCGACGAGAACGGCGAGCTGACCGGTTTCGAAGTGGAACTGGCTACCGCCATGTGTGAAGAACTGAACGCCAACTGTGAGTTCGTCATCCAGGCGTGGGACGGCATGATCCCGGGCCTGCTGGCTCGCAAGTTCGACCTGATCATGTCATCCATGTCAATCACCCCTGAGCGTGCCGAGCGTGTGCTGTTCTCCGAGCCGTACTACATCACTCCGGGCGGCTGGTTCGGCCCTGAATCGTTCAACACCGACGTAACCGACATGGACGCCATGAAGGGCAAGACCGTGGGCGTTCAGCGCGGCACCACCATGGACACCTACGTAACCGAAAACATGGGCGGCGTGGTTTCCATCAAGCGTTACACCACCGCTGAAGATATGGTCCTGGACCTGGAAGGCCAGCGTCTGGACGCGGTCTTTGTTGACTACCCGGTGGGCGAGCAGACCATCCTGAACCGCGAAGGCTACAAGGAAGTCGGCGAGTCCGTGAAGCTCGGTGAAGGTGTAGGCGTTGCCATGCGCAAGCGTGACACCCAGTTGGCCGAAGACATCAACGCTGCACTCAAGAAGCTGAAAGAAGATGGTACTTATGATGCCATCATGGAAAAGTACTTCAGCTACGACATCAAGATTTAACCTGACCCGGGAGCAGCCTGTTGGCTGCTCCCCGCTTTCCGGAACTTCCCATGCTTGATCTGAAAGGCTACGGCCCGGCCCTCGCCGAGGGGGCGTTGGTCACCATTGAGCTGGCCTTCCTCTCGCTCGCTCTCGCAGTCACTCTGGGGTTGCTTGGCGCCTCGGCCAAACTCTCTGGCAACCGGGTACTGACCGGCGTGGCAACCGCTTACACCACCCTGATTCGCGGCGTGCCCGATCTGGTGATGATGCTGTTGTTCTACTATGGCGGCCAGGTGGCGGTGAACGCGCTATCCGATTATTTATGGGAAACCCGGCAAATCGACTTTTTCTTCCAGTTCGATCCGTTCATCTCTGGCGTGGTGACCATCGGGCTGATCTTTGGCGCCTATATGACGGAAACCTTCCGGGGCGCTTTTCTGGCGGTAGACACCGGCCAGATCGAGGCCGCCAAGGCCTACGGCTTTTCCCGCTGGCACACCTTCCGGCGGGTGATGATTCCGCAGATGCTGCGCCATGCCCTGCCTGGTATCGGCAATAACTGGCAGGTGCTGTTGAAGACCACCGCTCTGGTGTCGATCATCGGCCTGACCGATATGGTGCGGGTGGCGGAAGAAGCCGCCAAGGCCGAGCGCATGCCGTTCCACTTCTTTATTCCGGTGGCGGCGGTTTATCTGGCGCTAACGGCAGGCTCTGAGTTGTTCATCAAGTGGCTCGACAAGCGGGCCAATGTCGGCGTGGTTCGGGGGAATTGAGGATGCCTGATTTCATTGCCGAATGGTTGAACACGAACGATATCTTCAATGCCATGACCATGATGGAATACTGGGATGGCATGGTGACCACTGTGCAGCTGGTGTTTCTGTCGCTGGTGATTGGCCTGGTGGTTGCAGTTCCCCTGGCGATTCTGCGTACGGTGCGCAATCCGTTTGTGTCTGGCCCAATCTGGCTGTACACCTATTTGTTCCGGGGCACGCCGCTGCTGATTCAGCTATACATTATCTATTACGGTGTGGCGCAGATTCCGGGCATCCATGAGACTTTCTGGTGGACTATTTTCCGGGAGCCTTTCTACCCGGCCCTGTTGGCGTTTACGTTGAATACGGCGGCTTATACCACGGAGATTATCCGGGGGGCGATTGTGGCGACGCCCAATGGCGAGATTGAGGCGGCCAAGGCCTATGGCATGAACTGGCTGTTGCGAATGCGGCGGATTATTCTGCCCAATGCGGCGCGGCGGGCGGTGCAGGCGTACTCAAATGAGGTGATTTTTATGCTTCATGCGAGTGCGATTGCCAGTGTGGTGACCATTGTGGATTTGACGGGGGCGGCGCGGAACATTTATTCGCGGTTTTATGCTCCTTTTGAGGCGTTTATTTTTGTGGCGCTTTGCTACATGGCTTTGACGTTTATGCTGGTGTTTGCTTTCCGCAAACTGGAAAACCATCTTTTGCGGCATCAGAGGCCTATAAACTCCTGAGTTGTGGCTTTTGGTGCCTGGCCTGCTGGCAGGGCTGGCTTTCGGTTTTGGTGCATGGCCAGCCGGCGGAGCAGGCTTTCCGGGAAACGCTACAAGCACGTCCGTGTGCGCTTCGTTCCGGCCATCCATGGCCTCCAAGATTCCCGGAAAGCCTGCTCCGCCGTCTGACCCCAAACTCATTCAGGGGATTCACGCCTTTCCTTGCGGGGAGTCTATGAGCGCTTCAAATCATCTTTTTGACTTCCACCCCGACTGGCTGGCCCATACTCTGGCCAGCGCGTCTTCCGATCTACCCGAAACCAAACACCAACTCCCAGATGGCACGCAGGTTTCCCGTAAGGCCAATGGTGTGTTGTGGCTGACACCGCCAGCGGGGCGGGAAAACCCGAACCAGGAGGCGCTGATTGTCTCGGCCGGGGTGCATGGTAACGAGACAGCGCCGATTGAGGTGTTGAACGGTTTGGTGTCGGAGTTGATGGCCGGGCAGTGGCAGTTGGCTTGTCCGGCGTTGTTGATATTGGGGAATCCGGTGGCGATGGTGGCCGGGGAGCGGTTTGTGGATGTGAACATGAACCGGCTGTTTAACGGGGCCCACAGCAGGCCGGAGTACAAAGGCCTGCCGGAGGCGGCTCGGGCTCGGTTTCTGGAGGAGATGTGTCGGCAGTTTGCGATGGCGCATCAGGGGCTGGCGTTGAGTCATTATGATTTGCACACGGCGATCCGGCCGTCGAAGCGGGAGCGGTTTGCGCTGTATCCGTTTGTGGAAGGTCGGTCGGTTCCGGTGGCGCAGTGTGAGTTTCTGCTGGAGGCGGAGGTGGAGACGCTGTTGTTGCAGCACCGGGAGTCGACGGTGTTTTCGTCGTTCACAGCAACGCTGCTGGAGGCGGAGAGTTTTACCGTTGAACTGGGCAAGGTGGAGCCGTTTGGCAAGAATGATTTGCGGCGGTTCAGGGGGATTGATCGGGCGCTTCGGCGGCGGTTTTGTGGCCAGCCGGCGCCTGCGGTTCAGGCGCCGTTTGATCATCTGACGGTGTTTGAGGTGGTGCACGAGATCCTGAATACGGGGCCGGCGTTCCGGTTTCATGTACCGGATGATGTGGCGAATTTTACCGAATACCAGCCGGGCACGGTGATCTGGGAAGACGACGAAACCCGTTATCAGGTGGGCACGGCGCCGGAAGCCATTGTGTTTCCGAATCCGGCGGTGCCGGTTGGCCAGCGGGTGGGTTTGATGATCCGGGCCAAGGGCAGTTTCGGGGCCGGGTAGTTCGCCACCCAGCCCCGGTCAGGCTCAGGCCGGGGCGTTTTCCGGTTCGGCCACTGGCAGTTTGATCAGCTTGGTGCACACCGAGGGGATCACCAACAGAGTCAGTACCGTTGAGGCCAGCAGGCCGGAAATGATGGCCCAGGCCATGGGTGGCCACAGGGTGGAGCTGGAGAATGCCAGGGGCAGCAATCCGGCAACCGTGGTAGCCGTGGTTAACAGGATCGGCCGGGTTCGGCGCTCCACGGCGGTACGAACCGCATCGCGGATGGCCCTGCCCCGCTCCAGTTCCCGGTCCATCACATCCAGCAGCACGATGGCGTTGTTCACCACAATCCCTACCAGTGCTATCACGCCCAGCAGCGACTGGAACCCGAACGGCGAGCCGGACAACACAAGCCCGGGGAATATGCCCACGGTCGCCAGCGGCACGGTCAGCAGAATCACCCCCACCCGCCGGAACGAGTTGAACTGCAGCAGCAGGAAGAACAACAGCAACAACATGCCGATGGGCGCGGCTTTCAACAGTGCTGTGTTGGCGTCGTTGGAGCCTTCGGCATCGCCCCCCATTTCCAGCCGCGTGCCGGCGGGCAACGGCTGATTCTCAAGAGCTGTATTCAAGCCATCCAGGGCCTGGCTAAAGCTGTAGCCGTCTTCCAGGTTAGCCGTCACGGTGTTCACCCGAACACCATTGCGCAGGTATCTGGCAGCCGGCTCCCAGGTGGTTTCCACCGTAGCGACAGCGGATAACGGCACGGCATCGCCCCGGTCGTTGTAGGTGTTGACAGACAACAGACGGGAGAGCGACAGGGAGGTCCCCTCGCGGGAACGCAGGATCATGGGAATCGGGTCGTCTTCCTGGCGATAACGCTCGGCCACCGCACCGAAGCTCTGGCCGTAGAGGCTCTGGGCGACATCCGCCCGGCTCAGGCCATAACGGGCGGCAGTGGCGTCGTCAACGTTGATGGCAATGCTGGGCACACCGATATCCAGGTCGTTACGCACGTCCACGGTACCTTCAATACGCCTCAGCGCGGAGAACACCTGCTCCGTCGCCCGGGTGCGGGTGGCGTCGTCGGCATGGTAAACCCGGACTTCCACCGGTGCTGTCCGGGGTGGCCCCTGGCCCAGAATGCCGGCCGAGATATCCACTTCCGGCATGGTTGTCGCCGCTTCATCTCGCACCCAGTGAATAAGCCCGGTGGTGTCGGCCAGTGTCGGCGTGCGGATAACCAGCCTGGCCCGGTTGGGCGACTGGGGCGAGCGCTGAAGGTTGTAATAGAACGCCGGGCCTGTGAAGCCAACGAACCGGTGCACCTCCAGTGCTTCCGGCTGGGTGCGGATGGCCCGTTCCAGGCGTTCGGCAATTTCCGCCGTGCGGGCCTGGTCGGTGCCCTCCGGCATGTACAGCTCCACGATCACCCGGGGCCGGTCCGCATTGGGGAAGAACTGTTGCGCCATGAACGGGGTCATGGAAAGACTGATGGTCACCAGCCCTGCGCCGAGAACAATCAGGCGACCGGGATACCGGAACACCAGCCCGCCCAGAAAGCGGGCGAGCCCGATCAGTCGATCACCCTGCACGTTTTTGCGGGGCTTGAGGAAACGGGCCGCCAGCAGGGGCACCGCCGAAATGGCCAAAAGGTAACTGACCGACAGGGTGAGCATGATCATCACCGGCACACCCCGGGTGAAATCCGCCGCGCCACCCTTGGCCATCAGCAGGGGTGCAAAGGCTGCCAGTGTGGTGCCAGTGGACGCACCGAGCGGGCCGGCCAGCTCGCCAACCGCTTGTTTCAGGGCATCAAGGCGACGCATGCCTTCGTCCAGGTGCCCCTGAATGTTTTCGACAATAACAATCGCGTTGTCGATCAGGATGCCCAGGGAAATCACCATACCGATCACCGCAATCTGGTGCAGCACTCCGCCGCCCAGGTCGTACAGGCCCACGCTGATCAGCGCCACCATCGGCAGTATCGAGGCCACCAGCAGGCCCATGCGAATGCCCATACCGGTGAACACCACGGCAACGATAATCAAAACCGACAACACCAGGCTCCAGGCCAGGTTCACCAGGCGTTCGGCAACCTTGTCTGGTTGGAAGAACATCTCCCGGATTTCATAGGGTTCGAAATCGCCCCGAACCTGCTCTACCCTCTCGCGGATACGCTCGCCAAAGCGAATCGCGTCGGTACTGCCCTCCTCCATGATGATGGACAACAGCACCACTCGCTCACCATCAAACCAGGTTTCCGGTTGACGGGGCTCCGCCGGGCCTCGCCACACTTCGGCAGCCGCGGCCAGAGGCACCTGGGAGCCGTCCGGCAGTTCGATGGGGGTAGCGCGAATATCATCTATGTCAGCGAATTCGGTGTTGGGCAATACAGACAGCCGTTTGCCATCCACCACCACAAAGCCACCGGGAATGGTCTGGTTGCGCTGGGCCAGGGTGTCGAGCACCCGTTTTGGGGAAATGCCCAGGCGGAACAGCGCGGCGTCGTCCAGGGCCAGGGTGATCTGTTCGTCGGCATCCCCCTCAAGCTCGATGCGGGAAATGCCGGGAATATCCGACAGGTTCTGTTTCAGGCGTTCGGCCACTTTCGAAAGTTCGGTTACCGAGGGCGAGCCACCCACGGCAATCACCACGGCGGGAATATCAATCAGCCGATCATCCAGGGTCATCTGGCCAACATCGTCCGGAAAGTCCTGCCGGGCCCGCTCCATGGCCTGTCGCACACGGTCCCAGGCGGGGTCGGTATCGTAGATATGGTCCCGGAGTTTGAGGCGGGAAAGCGCCACGCCGGTGCGAGCGGTACCGAAGCTGAAATCCAGCTCTTCCACCTGGCGCAGTTCATCGGTCAATGGCCGCAATACCAGGCGCTCAACCGCCTCGGCACTGGCACCGGGGTAGCTGACCGTAATCATGCCGGCACGATAGGGAAACGAGGGGTCTTCCTGCCGGGGCATGGTGCTGTAGGCCGCGATGCCCAGCAGGCACAGCATGGTCACCACCATGCCCAACAGGCGTTGATAGTTCAGCAGTTGGCGGGCCATCAGCGGATCTCCACCCGGTCACCGTCTACCAGCCGGGTGGTGCCGGCGTAAACTACCTGGTCACCCGCCTGCAATTCGCCCGGGTGCACCATCACCCGTTCACCAATCACTCGGTCGATTTTAACCGGCACCTGCCGCGCAGTGGCGTCATCCACCCGAAACACGCTGGTGCCCGAGTCGTTTCTCACCACGGCCAGCAAAGGCACGGTCATGGCAGAGGCCCGCACCGGTGTGATACCCACCTCGACCGGTTCACCAGAACCCAGGGACTGGGGCGGCAGGCTCACCAAAACCGGGTGCAGCTCACCCCGGATGGAACTGCCCTGGGCGATCTCAATCACGGTGCCGGTTTCCGCGTCCCGGTTGCGATCCTGCACGGACCAGACCGGCAACTCCTGCCCCACGCGTACGTGGCTGAGCAGATGGGCAGGCACACGCACCTCCACTTCCCGCCCCAGCGGCGACGACAATCGAATCACCGGCTGGCCGGCAGACACAAATTCATCACGCTCCACCAGCAAGGCTTCCACCTGACCGGCAAACGGCGCTTTCAATACGCTTTCTTCCAGCAAGCGGGTGGCTTCCGCCAGTGAGGCTTCCGCTGTGGCCATACTGGCTCTCAGGGAATCCCGACGGGCGGCGATCTGTTCCAGGTTCTGTTCCGACACCACACCACGCTGGTGCAGCCGGCTGGAACGCTCCCATTCCCGCTGGGCCTGATCAAACTGGGTTTTCAGCTCTTCCAACCGTGCAGCGGCAGAATCACGGGCCGGTTCCAGGGCGGGATTGTAGAGGCGTGCCAGCACATCCCCCGGCTTCACATTCTGCCCCAGCTCTACCGGGCGCTCCCGGAGGGTGCCGCTAAGCTGGAACGTGAGGGTGGCCCGCTGGGCAGCCCGGACAATGCCGGAGAACCGTAAGGGGATTTCTTCCACCTGTCCGCCGGTCACCTCCGCCACACGCACAGGCACGGCAGCCTCCGAGGGGGCATCGGCAGTGCCACCACGGCAACCAGAGAGAACCAGAACCACCAGCGCCAGGCTGGCAAAGGAGAATGGCGCACCGCGCTTGATGAGAGACATGATATTCAGCCCCTTTCCCTGAAAAGATTGATTGTTGGCCTCCGTTCCTTCGGGAACCGCCGATTATTTTCCGACATCATGTCATTCTTTGACAAATTGTCAATAATCGGTTTCCATTCACTTTCAGGTATCATGCAGCCATCGCACAGGAAGCCGGGAACACCATGAACGAACCCCTGAAGTCACGACGGGAACGGGAAAAACAGGCAAGGTACGACGCCATTCTGAATGCTGCTGAGCTGGTGTTCTCCGAGAAGGGTTATGAGCGCACTTCCATGGACGACATCGCACGCACGGCAAGTCTGAGCCGGGCGCTTCTGTACGTCTATTTCAAGGACAAAGCGGCCATTCAGCGCGGGATCATGCTGCGGGCAGGCCAAAGCCTGGTAACGCGTTTCGAAAACGCGCTTGGTTCGGCGGAGACAGGTCTGGCGCAGATCCGCGCCATGGGGGAGGCCTACTATCGCTTTTACCTGGAAGAACCGGATTATTTCTCGGCGCTCACCAAGGCGTCTACCGCCATCGCCGATGCCGACGAAGAGCAGACCCGGGAAATGCTCTGCTCCAAGAACGAGCTGATGCAGTTGATGACCGCCGCTATACACACCGGCCTGGAAGACGGCACCATGAGCCGGGAGCGCATCAGCTCACCGGCACAAACGGCCCTGTACCTGCGGGGCGCCCTGCACGGCGTGATCATGCTTTGCCAATCAGAAGCCACTCAGGCCGGCAGCTTTCCCGCCGACGCCCTCATTCGCCACACCATGGATATGCTGACCCGCTCCATCGCCAGCCAGTAGCGCCGCTCGCTACAACTGGAAATCGTAAATGGAACCCAGCCCCAGAATACCGGTGAGCTCGTCCAGGGCCTTGCGGACCTCCTCCAGCAGCATCGGGTCTGCCAGATCCTGTTGGTCGAGCTCACTCCGGTAATGGGCGTTCACCCAGGTTACCAGGCGGTCGTAGAGTGCATCGGTCAGGATCACGCCCCGATTGATGGCATGCAGCTCCTCATCGTTGAGCACCACCCGCAAACGCAGGCAGGCGGGCCCGCCTCCGTTTCTCATGGACTGTTTCACATCAAACACTTCCGCGCTGGTGATGGGGCCATCGCCTTTGACCAGCTGATCCAGGTAACGGCTTACCGATGGCACTTCCCGGCACTCACCGGGCACCGCCAGCAGCATGCCGTCCGGGGTATTCAGCAGCTGGCTGTTGAACAGGTACGAGGCCACGGCATCTTCGATGGGCACCTCATTGGCAGACACCCGAACGGCCTCAAGCGCAGCCCCGGTCAGCCGGTCGCTCAGTTCCGCCAGCACCCGGTCTTCCTCCAGAAACGCCAGTTCGTGGTAGAACAGGCAGTTGCCGTTGCCCACCGCAATCACATCGTTGTGGAACACGCCGGCATCAATGGCGGCTGGGTTCTGCTGTGCAAACACCGCGTGGCGGTCACTCAGCCCATGTAGCCGGGCAATAGCCCTGGAGGCTTCCAGGGTTTGTCTCGCCGGGTATTTGACCGGCGCCGGGGCCTGCTCGTTGAAGGCTATCTGGCCATACACAAACAATTCCACACCGGGTTCACCATAACGGCTGCACAACCGGGTATGGTTGGCCGCCCCCTCATCCCCGAAGTGGCTGACCGAGGGCAAGGCCGGGTGGTGGGCAAAGTAGCTTTCGTCCGTAAAAATGGCTTTCAGGGCGCGGCCGGTCACCCGGTGCTCGATGGACCGGTGAAACTTGGCGCTCAGGTTAGCCGGGGTGAAATGTACCCGATGGTCTTTGGTATCGGCACTGGGGGACACCGTCGCCGCATTGGCGGTCCACATGGCAGACGCCGACGACACCGCAGCCAGAATGGAGGGGTCTGTACTCGCGGCCTGCTCCAGCACCTGCCGGTCATTACCGGTAAACCCGAGGGCGCGCAGTGTCGGCAGGTGTGGCCGCTCATGGGGCGGCAACACGCCCTGAACGTAGCCCCGATCGGCCAACTGCTTCATCTTGGCCAACCCTTGCAAGGCAGCTTCTCTGGGATTGGCCACCGAGTTCACGTTGGATTTCGAGGCCACATTCCCCCAGGACAACCCTGCGTAGTTATGGGTGGGACCCACCAGCCCGTCAAAATTCGCTTCAACCGCGTGTTTCACCATAGCAGGCTTCCTGTCAGTCAAATGTCAGGCCGGGCGCCAGGGTATCTGGCATTTCACTCTTGCCAGCCTCCAGCGAGGCCATGGGCCAGGCGCAATAATCGGCAGCGTAATAGGCACTGGCGCGATGGTTGCCACTGGCCCCCACACCACCAAAGGGCGCCGCACTGCTGGCACCGGTCAGCGGCCGGTTCCAGTTCACGATGCCCGCACGCACCTCTTCCACCAACCGGTTATACAGCTTGCGGTCGTCACTCAGAATGCCCGCCGAGAGCCCGAAACGGGTGTTGTTGGCCAGCTCCAGGGCATCGTCAAAACTCTTGTAGCGGTATACCGTCAGCAGCGGGCCAAAGAATTCCTGATCCTTCAGCTCCACCTCCGTGGCATCGACAATACCTGGGGACAACAAGCCTGTGCCAGGCTTCAGCTGTTTCATCTCCAACAGGGAACTGGCGCCCTTCTCCAGCATATCGGCCTGGGCCTGCAGCAGCACCTCAGCCGCCTGGGCCGAGATGACCGAGCCCATGAACGGCTGGGGCTCGGCATCAAAATCGCCCACCTGAATACGGGAGGCAACGTCTACAAGCCGGGCCAGGAACTCATCCCCTTTCTTGCCTTTGGGCACCAGCAGACGGCGTGCGCAGGTGCAGCGCTGGCCGGCCGACAAAAACGCCGACTGGATGGTGTGATGAACTGCACCGTCTACATCCGCCACGTTCTGCACAATCAGCGGGTTGTTTCCGCCCATTTCCAGCGCCAGGATTTTCTCCGGCTGGCCGCCAAACTGTTCGTGCAGCAGATGACCAACATTGGAGCTGCCGGTGAAGAACAGACCGTCGATCATCAGGTGGCGGGCCAGGCATATGCCGGTATCTGCATCGCCCTGGACCAGGTTAATCACACCATCCGGCAGACCTGCCTTCTCCCAGAAACGCACGGTCATTTCGGCAACGCCCGGTGTCAGCTCACTGGGCTTGAACACCACGGTGTTGCCCGCCAGCAGGGCCGGCACAATATGGCCGTTCGGCAAATGGCCAGGAAAGTTGTAAGGGCCGAACACCGCCACCACGCCATGGGGGCGATGCCGCAGTACCGCATGTCCTCCGGCCACATCCGACTCTGAGTGCCCGGTACGTTCGTTGTAAGCCCGGATGGAAATGGGCACCTTGCCAATCATGGCCGCCACCTCGGTGCGGGATTCCCACAGCGGCTTGCCGGTCTCCAGGCCAATCTGATGGGCCAGGGCCTCTTTGTTGGCTTCCAACTGCTGGGCAAACGCCTCCACCACCGCCTGGCGCTCGGCAAAACTCTTCCGCCGCCAGGCTGCAAATGCAGCCCGGGCCTCGCGAACGGCGGCGTCTACATCTTCCAGGTTAGCGCCGTTGCCGTCCCAGACAGTCTCACCCGTGACCGGCTGTAACGATTCAAATGGCTGCCCGTGGCCCTGAATCCACAGCCCGTCTATAAAAAGATTGCCTGACAGGTTTGCCATTATTCCTCACCTCCAATTAGGGAATTTGTCAGCGGCTTCGGCGCTAATCCTGACCATGCCGGTTACGATAATGGCGCACCCGGTCGAGAATTTTCTCGTCCTCACTTTCCTGGCCCTTCAGTGTATGAATGGGTGACAAAGCGCTTTCCTTCAAGGGCGCAAGGCGAACCGGATCTCCGGACTCGATCAGCAGGGCATCCGCCACCTCGCGGGGAATACTCACGGTATCCGGCCCGATGCAGTCCATGGGCAGGGTGGTTACCCTGAAGTCCCGGAACGACCGGTTTGAAATCATCACGCGCTGTTCCGGTGGCACGTCCAGGTTCATGGGTTTATTGACCACCATGGCGTGGCGATTGATGGATTCCCGCACGGTTCGGATGTTGTTCACGAACGCCTCCACCGCCGGCCCGCCATCAAAAATATCCACCATGCCGTTAAAGTTGAAACCTTCTGCCTGCAACATTTTCAATGCCGGCCGGGTATTATCATGCACCATGCCAATCACCGCCCGCGCCTCTTCCGGCAGCATCGGCAGGTAGATCGGGTACTTGGGCATCAGCTCGGCAATAAAGGACTTGTTGCCAAGGCCAGAGAGCATGTCCGCCTGGCTGAATTCCATGTCAAAGAACTTGCTGCCAAGGGCATCCCAAAGCGGGCTGCGACCGTCTTTATCAGACACGCCACGCATCTCGGCAAAGACTTTTTCCGAGAAGTGCTTGCGGAAGTCATCGAGGAACATGAACCGGCAGCGGGATAACAACAAGCCATTGCCTCCTCCCTGATAACCTCCGGCCAACAACAGCGAACAGATTTCGGTGGTGTCCGTCATATCGTTGGACAGGTGCAAGGTGGGTGTACGCACATGCACGCCCAGTTCCCGCGAGGCATTCACCGTAACGCTCAGCCGGTAATTGTAGAACACCTCTTCCAGGCCCACGCGGGCTTCAATGCCGCTGATGCCAACGGTTTTTCCGCTTTGGGTCTCTTCCAGGGCAAACAGGTACAGCCCGGCCTCCGGGGCACAGCGCTGGTTGAAGGATTCCCGGGTACGCTCGATCTTGCGTTGCAGCAGTTCCCGGTCTGCCGGCAGGGTGGTCAGCCCTTTGCCGGCGTTCTGGGCCATGCCATAAAGATCATCAAGATCGTTTTCCTGCAACGGGCGAATCAAAAGCATGTTACGCCCTCCCCTGAGCTGGATTGATCATAATGGCGAGATCCTTACCCGGTCGCCGGCGCTCCGGCCCAATGCATGCCAGGTGCTGACCGGTACCTTTACGTCGTCCGCCAGTGTCTCAGACACCGGAGTCAGCAGGCAGCGGAAGTCTTGCCCTTCTCCGGCTGACATCAGGTAGGTTTCCCCATCGAGACCCTCGCTACCGTGAAGCGTTTTCGGTTGGCTGGTCACAACGGTTTTCAGCGTGTCGGTTCGGGCTTCCAGCACCGGGCCGCCATCAAAGATATCCACGTAGCAACCGGGCAGGAAACCTTCCCTTTGCAGCAGGTCGTAATTGGGTTTGGTCAGCGGGTGAGGTTCGCCCAGTGCTTGTTGAGCCGCCTCACTCAGCAGCGTGACATAGATGGGGTTCGGGGGCATGAGTTCGGCAATGAAGGTTTTGCTGAGCTGTCCGGAGTGCTGGTCGGCGGTTTCGAAATCCATGTTAAAGAAGTGGCGGCCAAGGCTGTCCCAGAAGGGCACTTCGCCGCTCTCATGCTGTATGCCCTGGATTTCCACCACGGTGCGATTGGTGAACCATTCCCGGTGGCTGGCGATGAACATCATGCGGGCGCGGGAGAGCAGTTCAAAGGCCGGGGTGTTTCGCAGGTCCGGTTTGAGGGTGAAGGCGCACAGCAGGGTGAGGTCGGTGAGGGCGTGGCTGGGGTACAGCACTTCTACGCGCCGGGAGACGTTGAGTTCGTGGGAGGCGTGGATAAGGTAATCGCGGCGGTAGTTGTAGAACGGTTGGCCGTTGCCTGCCCGGGTGTCTATGCCGGCGGTGCCGGCGAGTTGTCCGGTGTCTGTGTCTTCCAGTACGAAGAGGAGTCGGCGTGGGGTGTCGGTTTCGTTGGCGAAGCTGGCCTGGGACTGTTCGAGTTTTTTGGTCAGGGCGGCTTGGGTATTGGGCAGGGTGGACGACAGCCGGCCGCTCTGGGCGTTGGTCAGGTCCAGAATCTGTTGCAGGTCATCCAGTTTGGCTGGTCTTACTTGCCACATGCTTTACTCCTGCTGGCGTTCGGCGACCGGCACTGCACCGGGAACCCTTTTCCGGAAACCGCTACGAGCACATCCATGTGCGCTTCTCTCAGGCCATCCTTGGCCTTCGAAATTTCCGGAAAAGGGTTCCCGGCCCAGCGCCTACTCTTGTGGCAGCCGTCAAAAAACTTCTTATGAAACGACTTTCTTTACTGCCGCCTCAAACCGCTCCAGCGCTTCATCAATATCCGATTCCGGAATAATTAGCGAAGGCGCCAAACGAACCACGTTCGCACCGGCGACCAATACCATCACGCCTTCATCCAGGCCGGCGTTGAGGAAGTCTTTGGCTTTGCCCTGCCACTTCTCGGTCAATACACACCCCAAGAGTAGACCAGCGCCGCGTACTTCGGAAAACACGCCGTAGCGTTCGCCGATGTCCATCATGCCTTTGCGAAGTTTGTCGGAGCGGGCTTTGACGCCTTTGAGGATTTCCGGCTGGCTGACGGTGTCGATGACTTTCTGGGCGACGGCGCAGGCCAGGGCGTTGCCGCCGTAGGTGCTGCCGTGGGTGCCTACGCCGAGGCTTTTGGCGGCTTCGGCGGTGGTGAGCATGGCGGCTACCGGGAAGCCGCCGCCCAGGCCTTTGGCGCTGGTGAGGATGTCGGGCACTACGTTGTACATTTCGTAGGCGTAGAGGTGGCCGGTTCTGCCTACGCCGCTTTGTACTTCGTCGAACACCAGCAGGGCGTTGTTGTCGTCGCAGAGCTGGCGCAGGCCTTTAAGGAATTCAGGGTCGGCGGGCATTACTCCGCCTTCGCCCTGGATGGGCTCAACCACGATGGCGCAGGTTTTTTCTTTGGAGACCAGCGCCTTTACCGAGTCCAGGTTATTGAATTCGGCGTGGTGGATACCTCCCGGGGCCGGTTCGAAGCCTTCCAGGTATTTCGGCTGGCCGCCGACGCTGACGGTGAACAGGGTGCGGCCGTGGAAGGAGTTGGTGAAGGAGATGATTTCATGTTTCTCCGGGCCGTAGTGTTCCCAGGCGTAGCGACGGGCCAGTTTGAAGGCGGCTTCGTTGGCTTCAGCACCGGAGTTGGCGAAGAACACCCGTTCTGCGAAGGTCTGGTCGCACAGGGTTTTGGCCAGGCGCAACGCGGGTTCGTTGGTCATGACGTTGGACAGGTGCCAGATTTTTTCGGCCTGCTCCTGTAACACGCCCACCAGGCCCGGGTGACAATGGCCAAGGCTGGTGACGGCAATGCCGCCCTGCAGGTCCACAAACTCTCGCCCTTCCTGGTCCCACACGCGGGAGCCCTCGCCTCGCACCGGGATGATGTTACCGGGGGCGTAGTTGGGCACCATTACTTCATCAAACAGTTCGCGGGAGACAGGTTCTCTGTTCATGGATCTCTCTCAGTGACTCATTGCTAAGTGACAGGGTGAATGCCCCCATAATACGCCACTCACGGCATAAGAACAGCCGGTTGCGTCAAAGGTGGTAGTTCGATGATTCGATACGGCTTTTTGTCACGGCCCAGCAGGGCTTGCCATTCCCCCACCACGTCACCGGCCCGCCAGAACCGGATACCAATCTCGGTAATCCTGTCCCGCTGCGGATTGCCGCCGGTGGTTTCGATATCAAGGAAAGCAAATGTAGACATTCGTCTAAATAACCACCAATTATGTTTGAATTGTCACAGATTCGTAACTACCTTGTTTTTGGGTCCAACAACAATAAACGTGTGGAGACAACAACGAGCAAAGCAATAAGTTAAGAATGGCAATCCGTGCAACGGCGGCAGTGGCTGTGTTTGGCGTAGCTGGCCAGGCGAGCGCCCTGAATCTAAGCGTAGGTGATGATGTAGAAGCCAGCCTCTACGGCTACGCAAGGCTTAACATGAGCTACGATTTCAACGACAACCGAGCAGTTTCAACCCGCGCAGGCTCATTTTCTCCTGCCGATGAAGATATCGAAGGGCACTTCGGTGCAGATGCACAGCAGAGCAGACTGGGTGTCAGAGTTAAGCATTCCTCCGGTGTAGCAATTACCGTTGAAGGCGACTTCCGCGGCGCTGGAGACGCTGCAGGTAGCCTCAGATTGCGTAATGCTTTCGGTGAATATAACGGCCTCATGGCTGGTCGGAACTGGTCAAACTTCACCAGCTTCGTCGGTAACACGCCAGTGCTGGATTTCGACGGTTTGGCGGGCACTGCCGGCAGCCAAGACCGCACAGAGCAAGTCCGTTACACCACGGGTAATCTTTCCTTCTCAATAGAAGATCCGAGCTCTCAAGAAATAGTGGATGGTGACACTCGAACCTCAGCGCCAGCGCTAACCGCAAGGATTGAAGACTCTGCTGGTGGCCTATCATACTCTGCAGCGGGCTTGATAAGCCAAGTGACGGCTGATGACGGAACGAATGATGACAGCGCTATCGGCTTTGCGGTGTTTGGGGCCGCCAAATTTGCACTGAGCGACATGATTACCGTGCAAGGCGCTATCAATTACACTGACGGTGCCAATGGTTACCTCTGGCGTTCAGGTAGCAACTACTTCGGTAACAGTGCCTACATGGACGGCAACTCCATTGAGACTATTAAAGGCTATGGCGGCTCTGTAGGCGTGAGCCTGGCACTTGGAGGCGGGCGTAGCATCAACCTTGGCTACGGCATGACGACCCTGGACCTAGACGACGCTGTGGCCAACTCAAGCCTTACAGCTGCAGCTGCAGAGACAAACCAGAACGTTATGCTCAACTACATGTGGACTCCCGTACAAAACGTGATGATGGGCATTGAGTATGCGTATCTGGATCAAGAGACAGTAGGTGGCGATAGCTCTGATGCCAACAGACTGTTGTTCGCTGCTCAGTACAACTTCTAACCCTTCCTGTTAGAAGTTAACTCAGAAAAACCCCGGCTTCGGCCGGGGTTTTTCGTTCCAGGTTGGTGCAGTTTGCACCGCCATGCATCACTACGCTCACTCGCCCCGAATTGCGCTTCACACCACCCCTGAAAACTCAACAAGTTAGCCGTTTCCGCACCTTTGGCACGACTGATGCAATGTTCTGATTGCAAAGCCGGCCTCCGCAACGCTGCCCGGCCTCTACTGTCGCAACCCCATGAGGTGACACCATGAAAATAGCCCAAGACCAGTCTGTTCTGTTCGAGCTTACCCAGCCTTCTGAAGCCATTGCCATGCAGGATCTGCACGACTATTTCGATTGGATGTTCTTTGCTAATTGATCAAACCAGCAGCAGGCCAGCGGCCAAGGCCCTGACCTGCTGCTGAGGAACTCTATTAGCCAGTTTGCCGGGTTCATGGGAGCCTCATGTCATTGTTCTCAATGTTCATGGGGCTGATAGTGGATGGCTGGCATCGGTTCGGCATTGGCCGAGGCGACAGGCTCAGAAGAAAGCCTGAATCCCTGTCTGAGCCCGGCCAAGAATCAACGCGTGGACATCGTGGGTGCCCTCGTAGGTGTTCACCACTTCCAGGTTCACCAGGTGGCACGCAACACCGAATTCGTCACTGATGCCATTGCCACCGAGCATGTCGCGGGCCAGGCGAGCTACCTCGAGTGCCTTGCCGCAGGAGTTGCGCTTCATGATGGAGGTTATCTCCACCGCCGCCGTGCCTTCGTCTTTCATCCGGCCCAGGCGCAGGCTGCCCTGCAGGGCCAGGGTGATTTCCGTTTGCATGTCGGCCAGCTTTTTCTGGATCAGCTGATTCGCCGCCAGGGGCCGGCCGAACTGTTGGCGGTCCAGCACATACTGCCGGGCGGTATGCCAGCAGTCTTCCGCCGCACCCAGGGCACCCCAGGCGATGCCATAGCGGGCGGAATCCAGGCAGGTGAACGGGCCCTTCAGGCCGCGCACATCGGGGAAGGCGTTTTCTTCCGGCACGAAGACGTTATCCATCGCGATTTCACCGGTGATCGACGCCCGCAGGCCCACCTTGCCGTGAATGACCGGGGCGCTCAGGCCCTGCCAGCCCTTCTCCAGCACAAAGCCCCGAATCTTGTCGTCATCGTCCTTGGCCCAGACCACAAACACATCCGCGATCGGGCTGTTGGTGATCCACATCTTGCTGCCGGTCAGGCGGTAGCCGCCGTCTACTTTGCGGGCACGGGTAATCATGGCGCCGGGATCTGAACCGTAGTCTGGCTCGGTCAGGCCGAAGCAGCCAATCCATTCACCGGAGGCCAGCCTGGGCAGGTATTTCTGTCGGGTTTCTTCGTTACCGAATTCGTAGATGGGCACCATCACCAGTGAGGACTGCACACTCATCATGGAGCGATAGCCGGAATCCACACGCTCGATCTCACGGGCGATCAGCCCATAGCTCACATAGTTGAGACCACTGCCGCCATACTGCTCCGGCAGAGTAGCCCCCAGCAGGCCGCTCTCGCCCATTTCGCGGAAGATAGCAGGATCGGTGTGTTCGTTACGGAAGGCCTCCACCACACGGGGGCGGAGTTTCTTGTCAGCAAACTGCCGGGCGCTGTCGCGCACCATGCGTTCGTCTTCGGAGAGCTGCTGATCCAGCAGCAGGGGGTCTTCCCAATTGAAGCTTGGTTTGTTGGCCATGGTTTTGTCACTTTAACGGTATTGTTACGCCCACTATCGCTTTAGCCCGGCCCGGTTTCAAGCTGCCGGAAGGCCCGCAATACATCACAAATTCCGGAACCGGCAGGCGCAGCAATGTGACATCACCATCCGGGGAATATAAAATTCCGGAGCATTGAAGCAAGAAGCTTCTCTCATCCATTGATAAGGAATGTCACCATGAGCAATCTGGCCCATAGCCGCCTTTCAGACGGCCCTCCCTGCACCTTCTGTGATTTCATCGTTGCGGTGCTTGGCAGCAAGCACAGCCAGGAGCAGCGCCCGGTGGTTTTTCAGACGGCAGAAGCCCCGTTCCCCGGGGTTGCACGGCGCCTGCCGGATGGTATCCAGAAAAGTTATCTGCGCGAGGTCAGCAACGCGGAATCCGCCCTGCACATCTGGCCCTGGCGTAACCAGCCCGCCAGCCGGGCGGTGCTGGAGGTGGATGCAGAATCCGGCGCGCCGATTCACCTTCCGCTCACGGATGCTCCGGCGCCCGAAAGCATCCAGTCCGAAACCACCGCCAATATCCTGATGCCAACCGTGCCCATGGCCTGGGTACGGGGAATGAATCACGAAGGCAAACACCTGACCTGGCCCGCCCTCGCCCGCCCCGGTTTTCTGTATCTGTTCCGCAGCGGCATGCTCTGGCGAGAGCTGCAAATCGCCTGGGAAGGCAACCGGCCGCAATTCCGCGACGTGAGGTTGGCGGACCACCGCACCGAAGACGGCCAATTTACCGAAGACCGTCGCCCCGCCGTGGGCAAACCGCTGACGGATGTGTGGATACCCGTTCGCCTCGACGGCCAGGACCAGTCCCTTGAAGCCGCCTTCAGCGAATCTCCCCTCTCTGCAGCGCGGCTGAATTGCCTGCAGAGCGATTCCGGGCTTCGCCACTACCGGTGCAGCCAGTTCCGGGACCTGTACCCGGCGGACCAACCCCAGATGGGCTTCGCCCGCTGGCCGGATGCCGCCAAGCGAACGGTGTTCCGATTAGATAAAGTCGAAGCACAGAGACCCAGGGCGCCGGCCAAAGAATGGCAGTTTGAGCGGCCCTGGGAGTACCTGGCCGATACTACCGGAACCTACGCCGGCAAAGCACTGGACATGGCGGCCAGCCTTTATGAAGAGTGGAATGCCGGAGAGCGCACCGAGCCCCTGGCCCCCTTCGAACACCCCGAACCGGCCGCGCTTGGCATTGCGATTCAAAAAGACCTGGACCGGTCCAGTGAAACCCCACCGGAACGGCCATTCAGCTACGATGAATGGCGAACCAGCGATTGCCAGACAGACGCCCTTGGCGATTTGAGAAACCGGGGCGTTTGCGGTCTGCGCATTGAAGATCATTTTTACGAGCTGCGGCACCAGCAAGCACGCATCAACACGGCGCGCCATCTGCTGGAACTGTGTGCCGAAAAAGCCCGTAAGAATCCGCAACTGGAAAACGCCCTCCTGGTAAACCAGATCATCCTGCCGGGCCGGATCGGTCGCCAGAAGAACCCGCTGTTCAAATACAGCCTGGCATTGCCTTCCAGTGGTCACCAGAAAATTCGCCGGGTACTGATGACCGAAGAGCGAACCCTGGGCCAACACTACCTGACCCTGGCCCAGGCCGAACTGCTGCAATGCCTGAAACGCCAGCCCTATCAACAAGCCCTGGCGGACCTGTTCAGCACCGAAGGTTTCGACTATGCCGGCGCTTTCCGTTGCGCCGGGCATTTTATCAGCGACACCCTGGAACCCGCCTGCAAGCAAGACCCACTGGACCCGGAACACAGCCAGCCCAGCCCGGACAGCGACGGCAAAATCTGGGTAAGATCACTTTGTACCGAACAGGCAGCCGCCAGTGCCTCGCGAGAGGAGGTCTCTCTCGCCCGCATGTTATGGCCGCAAACCACACCAGACAGCCAAACCGAACCCTACCAGCCCCCGGAAACGCCTGAACCCAACGATGGCACGGGTGTATTCCGGGGTGCCGCCCTCGCTGCCCTGGAAAAGCTGGATTTGCCGGAGGATGTCAGCGAAATACTGACCGTGGAAGGCCTTAGGTTGGCAGAGGATATCCAAAGCGGTGCCTCAAACACCCTGATGCTGGCAGGAATGCGATCAGGAATGAGAACACTGGACAGCGCTCATAGAGAACTGCACCAGTCCATCCGTTCCGCCATGGCCGCGCTGGAGAACAACGACCGACAACTCCAGAACCTGAACGACGAACACACCCGCCTGGCCCAGCGCCGCGCAGCCCTGAAAGCCGAACACGACGCGGCCAGCCAGGAATGGATGAAGCGCAACAGCGATGAAGCATTCAGGAAAGAACAGGCCGCCGCCAAAGCCCTCAAAGACTTTGACCAAGCCAGCGCACGCCTGGAACAGCAACACGCCCAAACCCGGCAGGCCATCCAGCATCGCCTGATGGCCCAGCGCATTGCTGCCATGGCAAACCCCATGGAAGGCATACGCCGGGCCATGCCTGAAATGCTGCCGGATTTGCAGCAAATGACATTGAGCGACGCCATTGCCCAAGGCAAATACGTGCTTGGCCTGGAAGATCTGGGGCCAGACGGCGCACGCTATAACCCGGAAACGCCCGCCGCAGGCAAGGCACTGGTTTGGGTACTGAGCCGGGACAAGCCCACCACCCAGGCTATCCAGGCACTGACCCGGGCCGAGAATCAGCTGACCCTGGCACGCCGGGCCCTGGCCGAGGCTAATGGCAACCATGAAGAACTCAAGGCGAAGTTGCAGGCGGCCCAGAGCCGGTACAATCAGGTGGTCGACGAACTGAAGCAGACCGGCGGCCGGATTCGGGATATCAACGCGGAGATTCGCAAGCTGGAGGGCGAAGCCAAAGCCCACCGGGTGGACCTCAACGCTGCCGAGCGAAGCCGGTTGCACCGGGTGCTGAATACACCGGCGTTGCCGTTGGTGGTGTTGGCTATTGAGGCGGTTAATGTGGCGAATGCGTTTGGTTCTCTAAAGAGAACATCCCGTGAACGCAGCGGTTATCGAGCTATTTCTGGACTATTGTCTTCTGGGTACGGCGGAGCCTTAGCGGCAATTCTTTTGTCTGAGCGCTTTGCTAACGAGGCAACCAGAAACAGGATCGCCTCCGCACTCCAGTATCAATTCAGAGGCGAGGGCGCCAAATTCATCGCAAGAATCTTCAGGGCAGAAGCTCTCACGGTCAAAATGCTGCTTGGCGGCATAGGAGGATTAGCGCTTACTGGTGTTAGCCTTTCTGACACAATCTATGCAATAAACACTGGCGATCAGGCTGCTCTCGGTCATGGTATCGTTACTGTCGGTGGTGTCGTGACAACCCTTTCTGCATTGGTGCCAGCCCAACTCACTCTACTGGGCATGGGTCCTCTGGGCTGGGCCGGCCTCTGCCTGATCCTCGGGGGTGCGGCACTTGTTGCCCTCTACGAAGACGAACCGATAGAGAACTGGCTGAAGAACGGTCCTTTTGGCGAACACGACGGACTGCCGCATCTGCAAGGCGACAACAACGCACTGGAAGCCTGGTACCGGCTGGTGTACTTGCTCTCTCAGGTGCGAGTAACCCTATCCCCGATTCCGGAAATTACCCGCGTAGCGCTAAAACGCCAGGGGTTGGACAATCATGATCTTGCCCAGGCAACACACCTCATCCGCCTGGAAACCAATTTACCGGGCTTGACCGGCTTCACGGAACAACAAATGACGTTCAAGCTTCAACTACTCAGCCACCGAGTTAAACAGGATAGCAACCACTCGGTTCCATTGGCCTCTCAGCCGGTTCCAGACACCGAAATGCACAGATACATTCTCCGGGAGGGCGCCACGCCGGATGGTTACGAATACATCGTCAGAACACCCTCTCCCCATACGGAAACGACCAAGTTTCTTCGCATACCGCTCAGCACTCACAATGTGAGCTACTCCTGGCAGCCAAAAGCCCAAGTTCGCCTGGAAACCGGCATCCGGGGACTCGCTTTTCCGGCACCGCCACCCAAGGATTCAACCCTTTTCGACGCCAAAGATAATGAGCATACGGAGCCGGACTTCAGTGACAAAAAGCAGCTTTTCTGGATCAATAACTTCAGCAACCCGGGAGCCACGGGATGACAACGGATAAACCTGCATCGGGATACTACGGCCCGAAGGCCTATGATTCCGGACATCTCCCCCAGCAAAAACGCCCGGCACCTGGTGCTAATCCGGCACAGCCCTGGTTTAACCGAAAAGCCGATCGGAAGCTGCCCTGGGGGCACACAGAGGATGTGGCCCCCCAGTCTTATCGGACGGATTATTCTCCAGCGACGCTCAGGGGTTTCGAGAGAGAACCGAATAATTTCGCTAACATTGATTTCCACCAGCGTATTGACCATGAGCGCTATCGCCATGCTACGGCGGCACTGAGAACCCGTATTCTTCTGTTTTTCAATGCATTCGGTAATCCTGTCGTCATCGCCTTTATGATGTTCCCAATCGCCTTAGGGTTCGCAGGCCATCTCCATATTCGGCCAAAGAGTGAGCCGTTCGGGACGACACTTCTTGCATTTCTCCCAATACTAGCAACGTTCTTAGGTCCCTTAATCGCCTGCAACCTCATCCCCACTGCCCTGTTCAAACTCTTCCCCCGGCAGCTCATCAAGCCCGACAAGGGCCCGCTGTGGGAACTCAATCGCCGCACCGGCCTGGTAACGGTGTTTCATTACGATAGAAAAGGAGTCTGGGGCAAAACCGGCCATCCGGAGGAAGAAACCGCTCCGTTTTACGAATTCGATGCCTACACCTCCAACGAACTGATCCACGGCGGCGGGGTGGTGCATACCCTGTACCTGGCCCACCGGTACCGCAACATCCTGATCTCCATCGGCACCCTGATCGGCAAAACCAACCCCGAAGAATGCTACGCCCTGTGGGACATGTTCCAGAACTTCATGGACACCAGCCGGCCGCTACCGGACATTCCCCTGTGGGAAGAACATCGCGCCAATGACCCGGTCACCGCCGAACACGACCGACGAACCAACCGGCCGCTTCGTTACTGGAGGGATATGGATAACGATACCTGGAAGCAAAAGAATGAGGAGATGGGACTTCAGGTACTGCGGCTGAACACCCCGGGGCGGCTGGATATCATGAGGAATAGTTGGGCGTACTCACCAAGACCTCGGCGACAGCGGCCCGTCACCTCAAGGCAGGCCACTGAGTGAAGAGTATGGAAGCCACAGGATGACAACGGATAAACCGTCACCGGGATATTACAGCCCGAAGGCCTACAATTCTGAACACCTCCCCCAGCAAAAGCGCCCGGCACCTGGCGCCAATCCGGCACAGCCCTGGTTTAATCGAAAAGCCGACCGAAAACTGCCCTGGGGGCACACAGAGGATGTGGCCCCCCAGTCTTATCGGACGGATTATTCTCCAGCGACGCTCAGGGGTTTCGAGAGAGAACCGAATAATTTCGCTAACATTGATTTCCACCAGCGTATTGACCATGAGCGCTATCGCCATGCTACGGCGGCACTGAGAACCCGTATTCTTCTGTTTTTCAATGCATTCGGTAATCCTGTCGTCATCGCCTTTATGATGCTGCCGGTAACAATTGGCTTTTTCTCCCACTGGAGACTCAGCCCACCAGATGAAACCTTTGGCCAGATGCTGATCGCCTTTATCCCAATTCTGGCCATTTTTGTAGGTCCCCTTATCGCCTGCAACCTCGTCCCCACTGCCCTGTTCAAACTCTTCCCCCGGCAGCTCATCAAGCCCGACAAAGGCCCGCTGTGGGAGCTCAATCGCCGCACAGGCCTGGTAACGGTGTTTCATTACGACAAGAAAGGCGCCTGGGGTAAAACCGGCCAGCCGGAGGAAGAAACCGCGCCGTTTTACGAATTCGATGCCTACACCTCCAACGAACTGATCCACGGCGGCGGGGTGGTGCATACCTTGTACCTGGCCCACCGGTACCGCAACATCCTGATCCCCATCGGCACCCTGATCGGCAAAACCAGCCCCGAGGAGTGCTACGCCCTGTGGGACATGTTCCAGAACTTCATGGACACCAGCCGGCCACTGCCGGACATTCCCCTGTGGGAAGAACATCGCGCCAATGACCCGGTCACCGCCGAACACGACCAGCGAACCAATCGGCCGCCCCGTTACTGGCGAGATATGGATAACGATACCTGGAAACAGAAAAACGACGAGATGGCGCTTCAGGTGCTGCGGCTGAACACGCCAGGGCGGCTGGATATCATGCGGAATAGTTGGGCGTACTCACCAAGGCCTCGGCGACAGCGGCCCGTCGCCTCACGGCAGGCCACAGAGTGAAGAGTATGGAAGCCACAGGATGACAACCGATAAACCGTCACCGGGATACTACGGTCCGAAGGCCTATGATTCCGAACAGCTTCCTCTGCAAAAGCGCCCGGCACCGGGCGCCAACCCAGCCTTGCCCTGGTTTAACCGAAAAGCCGACCGGAAGCTACCTTGGGGCCACACAGAGGATGTGGCCCCCCAGTCTTATCGCACGGATTATTCCCCAGCAACGCTCAGACGCTTCGAGAAGGAGCCGAACAATTTCGCCAACGTTGATTTCCACCAGCGTATTGACCACGAGCGCTATCGCCATGCGACGGCGTCACTAAGAACCCGTATCCTTCTATTTTTCAGCGCTTTTGGTCACCCTATACTCATCGGTATTGTTTCAATTCCGATGCTCATTGCCGTCGCAATTGCCTATTACCACAAACCCAGCAGCACGGATCACGTTGACTATTTCATAGAGATCCTATGGGCGCTTTCCTGGGTATTTGTTCCCCTTTTCGCCTGCAATCTCATCCCCACCGCCCTGTTCAAACTCTTCCCCCGGCAGCTCATCAAGCCGGACAAGGGCCCGCTGTGGGAACTCAATCGCCGCACCGGCCTGGTGACGGTGTTTCACTACGATAAAAAAGGAGTCTGGGGCAAAACCGGTCAGCCAGAAGAAGAGTCAGCACCGTTTTACGAGTTCGATGCCTACACCTCCAACGAACTCATTCACGGCGGCGGGGTGGTGCATACCTTGTACCTGGCCCATCGGTACCGCAACATCCTGATCCCCATCGGCTCCCTGATCGGCAAAACCAACCCCGAGGAGTGCTACGCCCTGTGGGACATGTTCCAGAACTTCATGGACACCAGCCGGCCACTGCCGGACATTCCCCTGTGGGAAGAGCATCGCGCCAATGACCCGGTTACCGCCGAACACGACCGACGAATCAATCGCCCGCCCCGTTACTGGCGAGATATGGATAACGATACCTGGAAACAGAAAAACGACGAGATGGCGCTTCAGGTGCTCCGGCTGAGCACCCCGGGGCGGCTGGATATCATGCGGAATAGTTGGGTGTCCTCACCAAGACCTCGGCGACAGCGGCCCGTCACCTCAAGGCAGGCCACTGAGTGAAGAGTATGGAAGCCACAGGATGACAACGGATAAACCTGCATCGAGATACTACGGCCCGAAGGCCTATGATTCCGAACAGCTTCCTCTGCAAAAGCGCCCGGCTCCGGGCGCCAACCCGGCACAGCCCTGGTTCAACCGAAAAGCCGACCGGAAACTGCCCTGGGGCCACACAGAGGATGTCGCACCACAGATCATTCGACGGCGAAATCGCCCCGAAATACTCCGAAAGTTCGAGAAGAACCCATTGCCGTTCGGGGACCTTCAGACCCATCAGCGCATTGATCATGAATGCTATCGCCATGCGACGGCGGCACTGAGAACCCGTATTCTTCTGTTTTTCAATGCATTCGGTAATCCTGTCGTCATCGCCTTTATGATGCTGCCGGTAACAATTGGCTTTTTCTCCCACTGGAGACTCAGCCCACCAGATGAAACCTTTGGCCAGATGCTGATCGCCTTTATCCCAATTCTGGCCATTTTTGTAGGTCCCCTTATCGCCTGCAACCTCGTCCCCACTGCCCTGTTCAAACTCTTCCCCCGGCAGCTCATCAAGCCCGACAAAGGCCCGCTGTGGGAGCTCAATCGCCGCACAGGCCTGGTAACGGTGTTTCATTACGACAAGAAAGGCGCCTGGGGTAAAACCGGCCAGCCGGAGGAAGAAACCGCGCCGTTTTACGAATTCGATGCCTACACCTCCAACGAACTGATCCACGGCGGCGGGGTGGTGCATACCTTGTACCTGGCCCACCGGTACCGCAACATCCTGATCCCCATCGGCACCCTGATCGGCAAAACCAGCCCCGAGGAGTGCTACGCCCTGTGGGACATGTTCCAGAACTTCATGGACACCAGCCGGCCACTGCCGGACATTCCCCTGTGGGAAGAACATCGCGCCAATGACCCGGTCACCGCCGAACACGACCGACGAACCAAACGCCCGCCCCGTTACTGGCGGGACATGGATAACGATACCTGGAAACAGAAAAACGACGAGATGGCGCTTCAGGTGCTCCGGCTGAACACCCCAGGGCGGCTGGATATCATGAGGAATAGTTGGGCACACTCACCAAGGCGACGCCGGCAACATATGGCTTCAGCAGAGTAGATACCTTACGCCAGCCATAAACGGCGACCCGACAGGGCAATCCGTCGGAGGCCGAAAGCCAGAACGAGCCTGATGACTGCGTTAGGGCTGGTGATGCATAGTTGCACGAAATATCCACACATAGAGGTGCTTCATGGACACAATCAGTGTAAACAAGTTTAGAGATAACTTGGAAAATGTTGTTGAGCAGGTAATTAGTCAGCATGAACCGGTCAAGGTTACACGCCGAGCCGGAGAAGCTTTCGTGGTGATGAGTGCTGAGGACTGGGAGCGAGAGCAGGAAACCCTTCTCGCTCTCCAAAGTAAGAGCCTGATGCAGCAAATTGGTAGAGATTTGGCCAGGCTCAATGCAAAGACGAGAAAGCCGCCCCGCCACTAAGAAGCTACGGAGCGGCCCTCAATTCAGGACTACAGCAGCAGTGTACGAATATCCCCCAACAGCTGCGTCAGCAGGTTGGTAAACCGGGCTGCATCCGCCCCGTTCACCGCCCGGTGGTCGTAAGACAACGACAGCGGCAGCATCAGCCGTGGCTGGAATGCCTTGCCGTCCCACACCGGCTTCATGGATGCCTTGGAGACCCCCAGGATGGCCACTTCCGGTGTGTTCACGATGGGCGTGAACGCGGTGCCGCCAATGCCACCCAGGCTGGTGATGGTAAAGCAGGCGCCCTGCATTTCTGCTGGCTTCAGCTGCTTGTCTCTCGCCTTCTGGGCCAGTTCGGCGCTCTCGGCGGCCAGTTCCCACAGGCCTTTCTGATCAACGTCCCGGATCACCGGCACCATCAGGCCATGGGGTGTGTCCACCGCAATACCGATGTGGATGTACTTCTTGCGCACCACCTCTTTGCGTTCCATGTCCAGAGACACGTTGAACTGAGGCAGTTCCGCCAACGCGGCGGCGCAGGCCTTGAGCAGGAACGGCAGCGGGGTCATTTTCACGCCACGCTTTTCGCCGGCCGCTTTCTGGGCCTTGCGGAAGTCTTCCATTTCGGTGATGTCGGCATCGTCAAACTGGGTAACGTGGGGTACGTTCAACCAGCTGCGCTGCATGTTGGTGGCGGTAGCCGCCATCATGCGGGACATGCCTTCGCGCTCCACTTCACCAAACTGGCTGAAGTCCGGCAGCTTCACGCCCGGAATGCCGGAACCTGTCGCCACACCCGTGCCCTGCTGGGCCTGTTGCAGCTGGCTCTTCACATAGGCGTGCACGTCGTCTTTCAGGATGCGGCTTTTCGGGCCGGAACCCTTCACCCGTGTGAGGTCTGCACCCAGTTCCCGGGCCAGCTTGCGCACGGCTGGGCCGGCATGCACCTTGGTGCCCGGCGCCGGTGGCTCGTAGGTGGAACCCTGGGGCTGGGGCGCGACTTCCTGCTTGTCGGCTTTTGCTTCGGGCTTGCCGCCCTGACTGTCAGCCTTGGTGCTTTCACCGGAATCTGGCGCCTCTTCCTCGTCGCCACCACCCTCTTGGATGGTCATCTCCAGCAGGTCCACGCCTTCAGAAAGCTTGTCGCCTTCCTTCACCAGGATCTTGCCGATCTTGCCGGCGTAGGGTGACGGAATTTCCATGGTGGCCTTATCGGATTCCACGGTGACCAGTGGATCATCCTCGCCAACGGTGTCGCCTTCTGCCACGTTGATTTCAATCACCGGCACGTCGTCAAAGCCATCCAATGACGGAACCTTCACCACTTCGGTGCGGGAGCCGCCGGATTCTTTCTTCGGCGTCGGTTTGCTGTCTTCGGGTTTCGCCTCGGGTTTACTTTCTGCTTTCGGTTCGGGCTCGTCGGCCTTGTCGTCGCCCGCATCACCAGAGCCTCCGGCACCACCTTCCATGATGCCGATCACATCGCCTTCCTTGACCTTGTCACCCACCTTCACGGTGATTTTGGTGATCTTACCGGCGGCGGGCGCCGGCAGCTCCACGGAGGCTTTGTCGGATTCTACGGTCAGAATCGGATCTTCTTCTTCAACGGAGTCCCCTGCACTGACGATGATTTCGATGACCTCGACTTCATCAGCACCGCCGAGATCGGGAACCTTGATTTCCTGTTCACTCATGGCGGTCTCCTTAGCTCAGCACCGGGTTCGTTTTGTTGCGATCGATTCCGTACTTGCGCATGGCTTCGAGAACCTGGTCAAGCTTGATCTCACCATCTTTGGCCAGGGCAGACAGGGCGGTGACGGTGATGTAGTAGCGGTCCACCTCAAAGAAGCTGCGCAGCTTCTCGCGGGTGTCGCTGCGGCCGAAACCGTCTGTGCCCAGGGTCATAAAGGTTTTCGGGATAAAGGCCCGCAACTGCTCGGAGTGCAGTTTGATGTAGTCGGTGGCAGACACGACCGGCCCCTGGGCTTTCTCCAGGCACTGGGTAACATAGGCCTGGCGCGGCTTGTCGTCCGGGTGCAGGTGGTTCCAGCGCTCTACGTGCTGACCGTCGCGGGCGAGTTCGTTAAAGCTGGTCACGCTCCACACGTCGGAGGCTACGCCCCAGTCGTCCTTCAGCATCTGGGCGGCTTCGCGCACTTCGTTCATGATCGCGCCGGCACCCAGCAACTGAACCCTCGGGCTCTTCTTGCGGCCCTTGGTTTCCACCGATTCATACTTGTACATGCCCTTGATGATGCCGTCTTCGCAGTCTTTCGGCATGGCAGGCTGTTCGTAGTTTTCGTTTTCGATGGTCAGGTAGTAGAAGACGTTTTTGTTGTCTTCGAACATTTCTTTCATACCGTGGCGAATCACCACGGCCATTTCGTAACCGTAGGCCGGGTCGTAGGCCTTGCAGTTCGGAATGGTGTTGGCCAGCACATGGCTGTGGCCATCCTGATGCTGCAGGCCTTCACCGTTCAGGGTGGTACGGCCGGCGGTACCGCCAATAAGGAAGCCGCGAGCCTGCATGTCGCCGGAGGCCCAGGCCAGGTCGCCCACACGTTGGAAGCCGAACATGGAATAGAACACATAGAACGGAATCAGCGGGTAGCTGTTGGTGCTGTAGGACGTGGCAGCCGCCATCCAGGTGGCCATGGCACCGGCTTCGTTAATGCCCTCCTGCATGATCTGGCCTTTCTTGTCTTCCCGGTAGTACATGATCTGGTCACGATCCTGGGGCACATACTTCTGGCCTTCGGAGGTGTAGATACCGAGTTGACGGAACATCCCTTCCATACCAAAGGTGCGAGCTTCGTCCGGAACAATAGGCACCACACGCTTGCCGATGCGCTTGTCTTTCACCAAGGCGCTCAGGATGCGCACAAACGCCATGGTGGTTGAGATAGCACGGCCGTCAGAGCCTTCCAATACTTGCTTGAAGATATCCAGCTCCGGAATCTGCAGCGGCTGGCAGTCCTTGTTGCGCTTCGGATAGAAGCCGCCGAGATCCTGCCGGCGCTTTTTCATGTACACCAGTTCCGGGCTGTCTGGCGCCGGGCGGTAGTAAGGCACCTCTTCCAGCTCGTCGTCTTTCAGGGGCACACCGAAACGGTCCCGGAATTCCTTCAGGGTGTCGATATCCAGCTTCTTCAGGGAGTGGGCGGTGTTCTGGGCTTCGCCCGCCGCGCCAAAACCGTAGCCTTTGATGGTGTGAGCCAGAATGACCGTCGGCTTGCCGTTGGCCTGGTTCACCGCCTTGTGGTAGGCGGCATAGACTTTGTAGGGATCATGACCGCCGCGGTTGAGCTTGCTGATCTCCTCATCCGACATGTCCTCAACCAGCTTCGCCAGTTCCGGGTAACGACCGAAGAATTCCTTGCGGGTGTATGCCGGGCCCTTGAAGCTGAAGTTCTGCAAGTCACCGTCGCAGATTTCATCCATGGCACGCTGCATGGCGCCATTTTCGTCTTTGGCGTAGAGCGGGTCCCAATGGCGACCCCATACGACTTTGATCACGTTCCAGCCAGCACCACGGAACACGCCTTCGAGTTCCTGGATGATTTTGCCGTTACCCCGCACCGGCCCGTCCAGCCGCTGCAGGTTGCAGTTAACCACGAAGATCAGGTTATCCAGGTTCTCGCGCCCAGCCTTGGAAATGGAGCCGAGGGTTTCCGGCTCGTCGCACTCGCCGTCACCGATGAACGCCCACACCTTGCGGTTGTCCATATCGGTCAGCTCACGGCTGTGCAGGTACTTCATCACGTGGGCCTGGTAGATGGCCTGAATCGGCCCCAGACCCATGGAAACGGTAGGGAACTGCCAGTAATCCGGCATCAGCCAGGGGTGCGGGTAGGAGGACAGGCCTTCACCGTCCACCTCTTCCCGATACTTGTCGAGTTGTTCCTCGCTAAAGCGGCCTTCCAGGAAGGAGCGCGCATAGATACCCGGCGCGGCGTGGCCCTGGAAGTACACCAGGTCAGATTCCCGCTTGTCGTCGCCACCGTGGAAGAAATAGTTGAAGCCCACGTCATACAATGTGGCGGCAGAAGAGAAGGTGGAAATATGGCCGCCCAGGTCGCCCGGGCGCTTGTTGGCCCGCACCACCATGGCCATGGCGTTCCAGCGGATCAGCGAGCGAATGCGCCGCTCCATGAACAGGTCGCCCGGCATCTGCGCCTGCTTGGCAACCGGAATGCTGTTGCGGAATGGCGTGGTGATGGAATACGGCAGCGCGGTGCCATCGCGGCTGGCGCGCTCAGACAGGCGCTCCAGAATGTATTTGGCCCGATCAACGCCTTCGTTCTCGATCAGAGATTCCAGCGCATCAAGCCATTCACTGGTTTCAATGGGATCATCATCCTGGTACATCAAACCCTCCCCTTGGACTCAAAAGGTGCCTCGTGGGCCACGATCAGCAGCCTGTCACGGTGCAAACTTGAAATGCTGCGATAACCTGCAGTTTTATTGTGGATACATCAGCTTGCGAGAAATGCTTAATAACGCGTTTGACCTCTCTCAAGCATAGAACAGCTTTCACATTTTTCCTGCCGCGCGGGCCGGCTGCGGGCGGAGCTTTTGGCCCCGAACTTCCCGACACCGGCTGTACTGGGCGCACCGCACGCCAAAACTTTCGTACTTTTACTACAAAATTAGCCAGAAAAACAAACAAACAGCCGTTTGAAATGCCGAAACAGCAACTTTATTTAGATTAGTTACGCAATAATGTCCGGTTTCGATGACTTTCACAACCAGGCATCAGACCAATGTATGAGCGCATTGGTACTTACGAATTGCATCGCCATACTAAACACCTTAACCCCAAACAAATCTGCGATTTTCGCGCCATTTCGCTTTAAATTAGCGACATTCGGCGAGCTTTGGAGATTAACTCAGCCGCCAAACACTGAATTATTAATTAGACCTGAAAATGAATTTCGATTTATGTATACTTGCCTGCCCGTTTTTTAACCAGTGAAGGAGGTTGCTAACCCTCCTTTTATCTTTGGCACCTAACCCGGATTTCTCACGAGGGGATAAAAGAAAGCGGCTGAAAGCGGTATAATTTCAGGACCTTACACCGTTCACTAAGCACCAACAGCCGCTATCCGAAATGGTACCTGAAAAACTGACCTTCTCGCCACTCTCTCGCCGCCAAATTGAAGCCGATTTCTCCGGTGGCCACATCACCTCCGATGCCGGATTGCTCCTGCTTCGCGAAGTCGACAAACAACACCAGCTCACTCAGCGCCTGGCTACGGTGCTGGACGATGCCCGTAATCCCGTGCTGGTTCGCCACAAGCTTCAAACCATGGTCCGGCAGCGGGTCTTTGGCGTGGCTGCCGGGTACGAAGACCTCAACGATCACGAGGCGCTACGCGCTGATCAGGCACTTCAGACCGCAACCGGTGAAGATGCCATTCTGGCGGGCAAATCGACCTTGTGCCGGATGGAACAGCGCGTGGACCGGCAGGCGGTGATCAACGCCCACGAACTGCTGTGGCATCACTTCATTGAACAGCACGAGACTCCACCCAAGGAAATTGTGCTGGATTTTGATGGCACTGACATTCCAGTGCATGGCGACCAGCCCGGCAAGTTCTTTAACGCCTACTACGATCACCATTGTTACTTCCCGCTGTACGTGTTCTGCGGCCGTCACCTGTTGGTGAGCTACCTGCGCACCAGCAATCGAAGCGACAGCCGCCACAGCTGGGCCATTCTGGCCCTGCTGGTGAAGTTCATCCGGCAGTACTGGCCGGATACCCGCATCGTGTTCCGGGGTGACAGCGGCTTCTATCGCCCCCGATTGCTGAGCTGGTGCGACCGGAATAACGTGGATTACCTTGTGGGCATCAGCAAAAACAGCCGGCTGCTCAAGGAGGTGGACGTGCCCTCGATGCTGGTTCGCAGGGCTCACGGGGAGTTGGGAGAAAAAGTCTCTGCCACCTACCGGTTCCAGTACCAGGCCCACACCTGGAAATACCCTCGCTGGGTGGTGGCTCGCCTGGAAGAAGGTGAGTTTGGCTCGAACCCTCGCTTCGTGATCAGTTCCCGCTATGACGACGGCCTCAAGCTCTACTACGAGCAGTACTGCGCCCGTGGCGATATGGAAAACCGGATCAAGGATCAGCAGTTGTGTCTGTTCGCAGATCGCACCTCCAGCACGCGGTGGTGGACCAATCAGTGGCGGTTGCTCCTATCGGGCTTTGCCTACACGTTGTTCGAGCGATTACGGGCCCACTTGAAGAAGACGCCCTTCGAGAGAATGAGCGCCAGTAACCTGCGGCTGAAACTGATCAAGGTGGGCGCGGTCATCATTCGCAACACTCGGCGCATACGGGTGTTGATGAGCGATGCCTATCCTTACAAAGACGAACTCTCTGACCTGGTACGTCAACTGGTTCCGGGATAGAAGCCCGGGCTCCCCCGGCCCGATGCAATGGGGGAAAGGGGGTCGTGTGTCCGGACAACAGAAATTGATCGGTTATTAGTCAATCTCGGCCGCAAATGAGCGGTAATGGCGGTAACCTGCACAGTCTGCGAGACTTGCCGGGGACCTATGAGAAATCCGGGCTAATCAGAGGGCGATCTATGAACTCCATCGTCACCTTTCCGAACCGCATCCCGGTTCAGGAATTCGAGGAACGCCGGTTCAAGGTTTTTACCGACCGCCAGCTCGATAAAATTGAGGCGATCCAGAATCTCCCCGAAGAGACCCTGTTCGAAATGAAAGTGGTGGCCAGCGTGCTGCCATTCCGGGTCAACGAATATGTGATCAACGAACTGATCAACTGGGACAAGGTACCGAACGATCCCATCTATCAGCTCGTATTCCCTCAAAAGGGTATGCTCAAGGACGAACATTACGAACAGATGGCGAAGCTGCACCGCGAGGGTGCCGACAAGAAGGACATCCAGGCTGCCGCGAAGGTTATCCGGGACGAACTGAACCCGCACCCGGCCGGCCAGATGGAAATGAACATGCCGGAACTGGACGGCGAAGTGCTGGACGGCGTGCAGCACAAGTACCGCGAAACCGTGCTGTTCTTCCCGTCCCAGGGCCAGACCTGCCACAGCTACTGCACCTTCTGCTTCCGCTGGGCGCAGTTTGTGGGCGACAAAGACCTGAAAATGGCCAGCACTGATGCCGAGAAGCTGCACGGCTACCTGCAGGAGCACACCGAAGTGACCGACCTGCTGGTCACCGGTGGCGACCCGATGGTCATGAAGACCAAGAACCTGGTGCAGTACCTGGAACCGCTGCTGCAGCCCGAGTTTGACCACATCCAGACCATCCGCATCGGCACCAAGGCCCTCACCTTCTGGCCGTACCGTTTCGTGACCGACAAGGACGCCGACGAGCTGATCGAACTGTTCGCCAAACTGGTTGATGGCGGCAAGCACGTGGCCATCATGGCCCACTACAACCACTGGCAGGAAATCACCACCGGCATCGCGGAAGAAGCCATCCGCCGCATCCGTGCCACCGGTGCCGAGATCCGCGCCCAGGGCCCGCTGATCAAACACGTGAACGACAACGCCGACGACTGGGCCAAGCTGTGGAAGCGCGAAGTGAAGCTGGGCATCATCCCCTACTACATGTTTGTAGAACGGGACACCGGCGCCAAGAACTACTTCGAGGTGCCCCTGGCCGAGGCCTACCACATCTACCGTGAAGCCATGAAAAAGGTCAGCGGCCTGGCCCGCACCGCCCGCGGCCCCAGCATGAGCGCCGGCCCCGGCAAGGTGGAAGTTCAGGGCATTACCGAAATCAAAGGCGAAAAAGTGTTCGTACTGCGCTTCCTGCAGGGCCGCAACCCGGACTGGGTGCAGCGCCCGTTCTTCGCCAAGTACAGCGAAACGGCGACCTGGCTGCATGAGCTTGAGCCCGCCTTCGGGGAGGAGAAGTTCTTCTTTGAGGATGAGTTTGAGGCGATGAAGCAGGGGAAGGCGTAGCCCCCTGGTAACAGGCCCGCTGCGGCGGGCCTGTTTATCTCCCCTTCTTGGGCAAAAAACCCGCCGGCTTATCCCGAATCCACCCCACAAACGTTCTCAACTCTTCAAGTTCCAGCAATCGCTCCCGCGTGTTGTAATACAACCCCAACTCATGTTCCGAACGCGCCCGATGAATCGCGTTATGGCATGGCCGGCACACCCACAAGGTGCGGGTGATCAGCTCCTCTTTACTGAACAGCTTCTGAAACCGCTTTTTGCGGTGCAGGTGTTTGGGTATAAGGTGGTGGCGGGTGAGCTTGGGTACGGCGCGTTCGCAGAGTTCACAGTTGTCAGGTTGGGGCGGGAGTTTTAGCATGTCACTTGGTTCGCTGCGGTAAAACGGTTGCGCTGCTCTAAACCAGAATACGTTGTTTGGGGGATTCGGGATGTATCAATGGTTCAAGCCATGGCGAGTGCTGTCCGTGCTGGCCGCTTTGCTGTTTACGTCCAGCCTCCAGGCCGGCGAACTGGTGCGCATTGCGGCGGCTTCGGATTTGCGTTACGCCCTGGATGACATCATTGAGCTGTATCGCGAAGCCAACCCGGCCGCCAATGTTCAGGTGGTGTATGGTTCCTCCGGCAAAATGACCACGCAGATCATTAACGGTGCGCCCTACGATATTTTCTTTTCGGCCGACATTGCGTTTCCCAAGCGGCTAGAGCAGGAGGGGCTGACGGCTACCCCGCCAGCGGTCTACGCCATTGGCCGCATTGTGCTCTGGAGCAACACCCTGGACGCCGGCAGCCTGACCCTCAACGATCTGACTTCGGATTCCATTACCCGCATCGCCATCGCCCAGCCGGCCCACGCACCTTATGGCCTGCGCGCCAGGGAAGCCATGCAGGCGGTCGGCGTATGGGAGGCCGTGCAACCCAAGCTGGTGTTTGGTGAGAACATTGCCCACGCGGCGCAGATGGCCGCGTCCGGTGCCGCTCAGGTGGGTGTGATTGCACTGTCTCTGGCGAAGTTTCCGGAACTGGCCACCCACAACCACTACCTGATCGACGACAACCTGCACAACCCACTGACCCAGGGCTATGTGGTTACCCGGCGTGGCGGCAATAAGCCAGAGGCCATGCACTTTGCTGATTTCATGGCCACCGAGCAGGCACACTCTATAATGGAGCAATACGGATTTGTGATGCCCTGACCGGCGCACGGCCAACCGGCATCTTCACCTGAAAGGACCCCAATGTTTCAACTCGGCCCCGCAGAGTGGCAGGCCATTGAAGTCACCTTCAAGCTCTGCCTGTACACCACCATCATTCTGTTATTGCTGGCCACACCTTTGTCCTGGTGGCTGGCGCAGGGGCGCACTCAATTTCGTACCGTTGTGCAGGCCATTGTGGCGCTGCCATTGGTGCTGCCGCCCACCGTGCTGGGGTTCTATCTGCTGATCACTCTTGGGCCCCGGGGCGTAGTGGGTCAAACCCTTCAGGACTTGGGTTTTCAGCACCTGGCGTTTTCGTTTGAGGGGATTCTGATTGCCTCGGTTATCTATTCCATGCCCTTTGCCGTGCAACCGCTGACCGAAGCCTTTCGCAACCTGGGCCGGCGCCCGGTCGAGGTGGCCAGCAGCCTGGGCGCCGGCGCCTGGGACCGGTTCCGAACGGTGATCTTCCCCCTCAGTCGGGGCGGTTTTGTGGTGGCAGCCACCCTGACCTTCGCCCACACCCTGGGAGAGTTCGGCGTTATTTTGATGCTCGGCGGCAGCATTCCGGGTGAAACCAAGGTGCTGTCGGTTTTGATCTACGATCACGCCGAGGCCATGAACTACGATGCCGCCCACAGCCTGTCGCTGATGTTATTAATCTTCGCCTTTGCCACTTTGTTTGTGGTGTACAGCATTAACCGCCGGTTCGAGGTCGCCAAGCTATGACCCTGTACCTGCAGGGACACCTTCGCCACGGCAAGGACTTTGAGCTCAAGGTTAACCATGAGCTACCGCTGGAGGGTGTCACCGCGCTGTTTGGCCGCTCCGGTTGTGGCAAAACCACCCTGCTGCGCATTATCGCCGGCCTGGAACGGCCACGGGGTGCGGTGGTGCGCTTTGGCGGGCAGCACTGGCAACGGGGCCGGCAGTTTCTTCCCCTGCACAAGCGCAGGATTGGCCTGGTGTTTCAGGAACACAGCTTGCTCCCTCACCTGTCCGCTCGGGAAAACCTGCTTTACGGATACCAACGAACACCGACGGAGCAACGTCGGCTTCACCCGGATGAAGTAACCGCCATGCTGGGAATTGAGCACCTGCTGGACCGGCGGATTGATCAGCTCTCCGGGGGCCAGCGCCAGCGGTTTTCCCTTGGCCGTGCGTTGTTGATCAGCCCCCAGTTGCTGCTACTGGACGAACCTATGGCGGCGCTGGATACCCAGACCAAACGGGAAATCATGCCGTTTCTGTCTCGCATGGCGGCGGAATCCGGGGTGCCGATTATCATGGTCAGCCATTCCCCGGATGAGGTCACCCGGCTGGCAGACCGGGTGGTGTTCATGCAGAACGGCCAGATTCAAAACGTGGAAACCTTGCGGGAGGCCCTGGCCCGGCCAGACTCCCCGTTGTTCGATGATGCGGGTGCGGCTTCAGTGCTGGAGGGAACTCTAGGTGAGGCGGGGGAAGACAACGCCCGGCCTTTTGGCCCGCCGGAGGCTCGGCTGTGGTTAACAAGTTCTGCGCCGGCAGCCGGGATGGACAGAACCCGGATTAGCATTCTTGCCCGGGACGTCAGTTTGTCTCTGGTAGACCCTCAACACATCAGCATTCAGAACCACCTGCCGGTGACCATCGAACGCATAGACCCGCCCAGGGACAACCGTTGCGTGGTGGCCTGCCGAACGGCGGACGGTCAACTGCTGTTGGCGGAAATCACCGCCCGGGCTGTCCAGCAACTGGGGCTGGCAACGGGCAAGCAGGTGTACGCGCTGATCAAATCGGTGGCGTTGCTGGCCTGACGTTGACAGCCAGGCCTACCATCCGTTGTCAGTGCATCAGGGTGTAGAGTTTACGGCGGTAGGTACGCACATCCGGATTGTTGTTACCCAGCTTCTCGAACAGTTCCACCAGCGTAGTCTTGGCGACACCGTCTTTGTAGGTGCTGTCTGACTGCATCAGGCGAATCAGCAGATCCATGGCTTCGGCGTTTTTGTCCTGCAGTACCTTGTGCAGGGACAATTGGTGCAGGGCTTCCGGGTCTTTCGGATTGGCTTCCAGCTTTGCCTCCAGTTCCGACTGCGCCGGCAGTTCACCGGACTGCTTCAAAAACTTCACCCGCGCTGCCAGCTGCTTGGCCTTGTGCTGCAGTTTCTCTTCCGGCGGCAGGCTGTTGAGCACCTGCTCGGCGGTGTCGAGATCGCCCTGCTCGGCTTTCAGCTGGGCCAGGTCGATCAGCACATCCAGGTTTTCCGGGTCTTTCTGGTTCATCTCGGTGAGGATGGCCAGGGCACCGTCTACATCACCGGCTTCCCATAGGGCGTGGGCTTTCTCGTAAGGGTCTTCAGACGGCGCGTCGATGTGCTTTTCCAGCACCTTGCGGATCTCACTTTCCGGCAGGGCACCGTTAAAACCATCCACCGCCTGACCGTTCTTCACCAGAATCACCGTGGGCAGGCTGCGCACACCCAGGGAAGCCGTCAGCTCCTGCTGTTCGTCTGCATTTACCTTGGCCAGCTGGAAATTCCCCTGATACTCCTCCGCCAGCTTCTGCAGAATCGGCATCAGCTGCTTGCAGGGAGCACACCATTCGGCCCACACGTCCACCAGGATGGGGGTGGTGGCGGAGGCATCCATTACTTTCTGCTGAAAGTTGTCGGCGGTGGCGTCAAATATATGCGGCGAGTTGCTCATAAGTTGGGAACCTGAACCATAATGAGTGAAATTGCCTCTAGATATGGCACCGGCTCCCGAAAAATCAAGCCAGCTTGAAAACCTGACTTTCGCCGTCACATAGGTCTTTAACCACTCAGCCTTGAGAGCAACACGGTATGAATGACGAGAACCGCAAAGACTCCCTGGAAGAATTTGAAGAAGATGTGACCGAGTACATCGGCAAAGACGAGAACAGCAAAAGCCTGGTCTTGCCTCAACAGGCCAGGCCGCGGCGTATGTATGTGTTGCCGGTGTCGAACCGGCCGTTCTTTCCGGCCCAGGTGCAGCCCGTGGTGGTGAACCAGGACCCCTGGCAGGAAACCCTGAAGCGGGTGGGCGAAACCGACCACAAGGTTCTGGGCATCTGCTTTGTGGAAGATCCGGAATCCGACACCGGTATTCCCGCCAGCGACGAGCTGGAAACCATGGGGTGTGCGGTGAAGGTTCACCACGCCCAGAGCGAAGGCGGCAAGGTTCAGTTTATTGCCCAGGGCATGCAGCGGTTCCGAATCGTTCAGTGGCTGCGCCGCCGCCCACCCTACCTGGTGGAAGTGGAATACCCGGAGGAGCCGGAGGAGCCGGCGGATGAACTCAAGGCTTACACGCTAGCCATCATCGCTGCCATCAAGGAACTGCTGCGCACCAACCCGCTGTATGGTGAGGAGGTGAAGCAGTATCTGTCCCGCTTTGGCCCGGAAGACAGCTCGCCACTGGCGGATTTCGGCGCCTCGATGACCAGCGCCCCGGGCCGGGAATTGCAGGATGTACTGGATACCGTCCCCCTGCTCCGGCGCATGGAGAAAGTCCTGCTGCTCATGCGAAAAGAGCTGGAGGTGGCCCGCCTGCAATCCGAGATCAACGAGGAAGTGAACGAGAAGGTGCAGAAGCACCAGCGCGAATTCTTCCTGCGTGAGCAGCTGAAAGTCATCCAGCGGGAGCTGGGCATTGCCAAGGATGACAAGACGGCGGACGTGGAACGCTTCGAAGAGCGAATGGCCAAACTGAATCCACCGGAAGCCGTGCAGGAGCGATTCAAAGATGAAATCCAGAAACTGCAGGTACTGGAACAGGGCTCGCCGGAGTATGGCGTTACCCGCAATTACCTCGACTGGATTACCCAGGTGCCCTGGGGTGTGCATTCCGAAGACCATTTTGACCTGGCCGAAGCCCGCCGCATCCTCGATCGGGACCACGACGGTCTGGACGATGTAAAAGACCGTATCATCGAGTTCCTGGCTGAAGGTACCTTCAAGGGCGAAGTGAGTGGTTCCATACTGCTGCTGGTCGGCCCGCCGGGGGTGGGCAAAACCTCCATCGGCCGCTCGGTGGCCGATGCCCTGGGCCGGGAGTTCTACCGTTTCAGCGTGGGCGGTATGCGCGATGAAGCCGAGATCAAGGGCCACCGCCGCACCTACATCGGCGCCATGCCCGGCAAGTTCGTACAGGCCCTGAAAGACAGCAAGGTGGCCAACCCGGTGATCATGCTGGATGAGATCGACAAGATCGGCTCGTCCTATCAGGGTGACCCGGCCTCTGCCCTGCTGGAAACCCTGGACCCTGAACAGAACAAAGAGTTCCTGGACCACTACCTGGATGTGCGCATGGACCTGTCCAAGGTATTGTTTGTGTGTACCGCCAACCAGCTGGACACCATTCCCCGGCCGCTGCTGGACCGGATGGATGTGATTCGCCTGTCCGGCTACATCGCCGAAGAAAAACTGGCCATCGCCAAGCACCACCTGATGCCGCGGCTGCTGAAACGGGCGGGCCTGCTGAAGAAACAGCTCAACATTACCGATGCCGCGCTCCGGCAGGTGATCGAAGGCTATGCCCGGGAAGCCGGCGTGCGGAACCTGGAAAAGCTACTGCACAAGATCATCCGCAAAGGCATCGTAAAACTGCTGGAAAACCCGGACAAGCCGGTGAAAGTCGGCGTTGCAGACCTGCAGGACTATCTGGGACAGCCCGCGTTCCGCAAAGAGAAATCCATGAAGGGCACCGGCGTGGTCACCGGACTGGCCTGGACTGCCATGGGCGGCGCCACTCTGAGCATCGAGGCCTCACGCATCCACAGCAGCCAGCGGGGCTTCAAGCTCACCGGGCAGCTGGGGGATGTGATGAAGGAGTCGGCGGAAATCGCCTACAGTTACGTCTCCTCCAACCTGAAACGCTACAAGGGCGACCCGACCTTCTTCGACAAATCCTTCGTGCACCTGCACGTACCCGAAGGCGCAACGCCAAAAGACGGGCCGAGCGCCGGCATTACCATGGCCACCGCCCTGTTGTCCATTGCCCGCAAGGAAGCCCCGCAGCAGAACATTGCCATGACCGGGGAGCTGACCTTAACCGGGCAGGTGTTGCCGGTGGGAGGTATTCGGGAGAAGGTGATTGCTGCGCGCAGGCAGAAGATCAACAACCTGATACTGCCAGAGGCGAACCGGGGCGATTATGAGGAGCTGCCGGAGTATTTGAAGGAAGGGATATCGGTGAATTTTGCCAAGCACTACAACGACGTGTTTCAGGTGTGTTTTGGGAATAAGCCGAGGCAGGGGTCTAGTGTGCATTAGTAATAGGGTCTGTCCCAGGGGTCTGTCCCCAAAGGGGACTGACCCGCTTTTGCCCGTCTAAAGCACCCAACTAGAACCCATGGGTCCAAGATGGGTCAGTCCCCGTTCGGGGACAGACCCCTAACCAAACTCAAACCCATTGGGTCCAAAATGGGTCAGTCCCCGTTCGGGGACAGACCCTTAGGACAAGCCCCAGTCAGGCTTTTTCCTTCCAGCCATCATCCTTGAGCACAGATCCAACGGTCAGCACCGGTGAGGCATCAATGTCGTCGGCATCCATCATGTTCGCTACTCGCTGCAATGAGGCCAGGATCATGGTCTGCTCCCATTCGGCCAGGCTCTGGAACTTGGCGATGAAGTCTTCCTGCAGCGGGTTGGGGGCGCGGGCGAGTATCTCGGCGCCTTGTTCGGTCAGGTGCGCGTGTACTTTGCGTTTGTCCTGGGTGCTGCGCACGCGGTATACCAGCTTGCGAAGTTCAAGGCGGTCCAGAATGGTGGTTACGGTGGCCTGGCTGAGGCTGACATTTTCGGCGATGGTGCCGATGGTCACTTCCCCCATGTCCCGGATGGTGCGCATAATCAGCAGCTGCGGGCCGGTCAGTCCGGCGTGCTTGCTTAACCGCTTGGAATGAAGATCCGTTGCCCGGATAACCCGCCGAAGCGCTACCAACACCTGCTCGTAATTGTTCACACCACTGCTCCAGAATCAACGCGTTGTTTATACCTCTAATAATTAGAGGTCTTTGCACTGGTAATTGCAAGTGGGCATTATCACCTAGCTTGCGTCCTATATTGCTCAGCATGCCGCGCACCAGGTATGCGGCATTTTTTCTGGTGGCCATTATGCTATGGTCATCAGCTTGCCACTCACCCAGAAACGGATAACGGTTGATGATCAGGTTTTTCCTCGCACTCGTTTTTGCCATCACTTTCGCCAGCGCCTCCATGGCCCAACAGCAACCGGCTGAGTCGGCCCAGCAAGTGACGGACGAAGATGTTGAAGAGCGAATCGGTGAATTGGAAAGCCCCCTGTACAATCCATTCGTGGAGCGTTATCTGCTGGATGAGGTGAAAGCGTTGCGGCAGGAGATGCAGAACACCCGGGCCGAGTTAATTGAAAAAGTGGTCGACAAGGAGTTGTCGGTTGCCGACAAAACCATGTCCTACGCCACCGACACGGTCACCTACTTCTTCTACCTGATTGCCGGCGCCACCTCCATTCTGGTGGTGATTGGCTGGAACTCGATCCGCGACATGCGCAACCAGCTCACCAGCCTGGCCGAGAAACGTGTGAACGAACTGGTGGTGGAGTACGAACAGCGCCTGAAGGCCATTGAAGAGCAGCTGCAGCAGAAATCCGAGATCATTCATCAAAACCAGGCGGAGATCGAACGCACTAACGAGGTGCACGCGCTCTGGTTGAAGGCAAGTCAGGAGACCTCCCAGCAAAACAAGATCGCCGCCTACGACCAGATTCTGGACCTGCGTCCTGATGATGTGGAAGCTCTGAGCTACAAAGCCGATGCCGTGCTGGAGATGCGCGAACCTCTCTGGGCCATCAGCTTGTGCCAACGGGCACTGAAGCTGGCTCCGGATAACGGCCATGCCCATTACCAGCTGGCCTGCGCCTACGCCGAGATTGGCCGCTGGGAAGACGCCGTCAGCACCCTGGAAAAGGCCATCGACATCTCAGAAGCCTACCGGGACGATGCCTCCGTCGACCCCAGTTTCGAGCCACTGCACGATCACGAAAGTTTCAGGGCTCTGGTCTTCACCGATCAGGACGACAGCACGGACGCATAACATCACAGAGACCGGCACAGAGCTTGCTAATCCAAACGGAGAAAGCGACGCTGTGTTCCAGAGCAAACCCTGGCCCGATCTGCTTGACAAGCAGCTGGCTGTGGTGTTTGTTAAAGTCTCTGAGAACATAACAATAACCCTGACAAACAGGAACATCACGATGAAAATGTCCGTTAAGAAACTCGCTACCGCTGTAGGCGCTTCTGTTGCTCTGATGGCCGCCGGCCAGGCCGCCGCTGAAATCCGAATTGGTATTGCCGGCCCGATGACCGGCCCCGTTGCCCAGTATGGTGATATGCAGTTTTCTGGCGCCCGCATGGCCATTGAACGCATCAATGCTGCCGGCGGTGTTATGGGCGAACAACTGGTAGGCGTAGAGGTAGATGACGTGTGCGACCCCAAGCAGGCCGTCACCGTTGCCAACCGCCTGGTCAACCAGGGTGTTCAATACGTGGTGGGTCACCTGTGTTCCAGCTCTACCCAGCCGGCGTCTGATATCTATGAAGACGAAGGCATACTGATGATTACCCCGGCCTCGACCAGCCCGGACATTACCCAGCGTGGTTATGAGCTGGTATTCCGTACCATCGGCCTGGACAGCATGCAGGGACCGGTCGCCGGTGAGTACATCGTCAGCCAGAACCCGAATAAGGTCGCCGTCATCCACGACAAACAGCAGTATGGTGAGGGCATTGCTACTGCGGTACGAGACACCCTGCGCAATGCCGGTGTGGAAGTGGCGATGTTTGAAGGTATCACCGCCGGTGACAAAGACTTCTCGTCACTGGTTACCAAGATCAAACAGGCCAACGTGGATTTCGTCTACTACGGCGGCTACCACCCGGAGCTTGGTTTGATCCTTCGCCAGGCACGCCAGGCAGACGTGAACGCGAAGTTCATGGGGCCTGAAGGCGTTGGCAACAAAGACATCAACACTATTGCCGGCGAAGCCGCCGAAGGCCTGCTGGTTACCCTGCCGCCCAGCTTTGACGAGAAAGAAGAGAACCAGGATCTGGTAGCCGCCTTCGCTGACAAGGGTGAAGACCCATCCGGCCCATTTGTTCTCACCTCCTATACCGCTGTTCAGCTGGTTGCCGACGGCATCGAACAGGCCGGCACCAAAGATCCGTTTGAAGTGGCCAAGGCCCTGCGCTCCGGCACTTTCGAAACGCCCATCGGCACCGTTCAGTACAACCAGGCGGGCGATATGGAGTCCTTCGAGTTTGTCGTCTACGAATGGCACTCTGACGGCAGCAAGACTCCGGTCAACTGAGCCAACATCGTTTACAGACGGTCATTATGAGAACACCTTCCCGCCGTAACCCGGGGGAAGGTGTTTTTCTGGGCTTCTGCTGACCCGCTTTGCGACCAGGCGACCAACCCGTCAAAGGGACAAGGAGTGCGGGCAGCAGGCATTCGGAGTTCCACACAGATGCATGACCTCCTTTATTTCTCACAGCAGCTCATTAACGGGCTGACGATCGGCAGCACCTATGCCCTGATAGCCATCGGCTATACGATGGTTTACGGCATCATCGGCATGATCAACTTCGCCCATGGTGAGATCTACATGATCGGTGCCTACACCGCGCTGATCGCCATCACTGGCCTCGCCACCCTGGGCATCGCCTGGTTACCACTGGTGCTGATCGTCGCGCTGATCTGCGCCATGATCGTATCCAGCTCCATGGGCTGGGCGGTGGAAAGGGTAGCCTACCGGCCAGTGCGCGGCCGGCACCGGCTGATTCCGCTGATCTCCGCCATCGGCATGTCCATCTTCCTGCAAAACTATGTTCACCTGGCGCAGGGCTCACGCAATGTTGGCTTCCCGGCGCTGATTGATGGCAGTTTCCGTTTTGGTACGGGCGAAGGCTTCCAGCTGTCGATTTCCTACATGCAGATCACCATCTTCATCACCACCCTGGTCTGCATGACCATCCTTTCGCTATTTATTGCCCGTTCGCGCATCGGCCGCGCCTGCCGGGCCGTATCCCAGGATCTGGGCATGGCCAACCTGCTGGGCATTGATACCAACCGCATCATCTCCGCCACCTTCGTGATCGGCGCCGCACTGGCGGCGGTGGCTGGCTTGCTGTTGGGCATGTACTACGGCTCGGTTGACCCGTTGTTCGGTTTTATCGCCGGCCTGAAAGCCTTTACTGCGGCGGTGCTCGGCGGCATCGGCAGCATTCCCGGCGCGATGCTCGGCGGGCTGATTCTGGGCGTTGCCGAAAGCATGACCTCCGGCTACCTCAGTGGTGAATACAAAGATGTGGTGTCGTTCAGCCTGCTGATCCTGATCCTGCTGTTCAAACCCACCGGACTGCTGGGCAAACCGGAGGTTGAGAAGATCTGATGGCAGCACACAACTTCAAACATGCCTTGTTCTGCGCGGTGGTCACCATGGTCATCGCCTTCCCCATCCTGGGCCTTAACCTGGTGGCCCGGGGCACCCGGGTCGGCCTTGAAGGCGCTGATGCCAGCACCATTATTTCGGTGTTCGTAGCCGCCGCCATTGTGTTTTTCTTCCAGCTGTATCGCGACACCATCATGGGAAATCTCGGCAAACTGCCGGCACTGAATCCACTGGCAGGTCGTGAACCCATGCCCCAGGCCAAGCGGGTAAAACTGGAGTCCTGGGCGCTGACCGGCATCATTGTGCTGGCCCTGTTCTGGCCGTTCTTCGTGTCCAGGGGCTCGGTGGATCTGGCGACGCTGGTGCTGATCTACGTCATGCTGGCGCTGGGCTTGAACGTGGTCGTTGGCCTGGCCGGGCTGCTCGATCTTGGCTACGTCGCTTTCTACGCCGTGGGTGCCTATACCTTTGCCCTGCTGTCCCAGTACATGGGCATTTCGTTCTGGATGGCCCTGCCCATCGGTGCCCTGCTCGCCGCCCTGTTCGGCCTGGTACTGGGTTTTCCCGTACTGCGATTGCGGGGCGATTACCTGGCCATCGTGACCCTTGGTTTCGGGGAAATTATCCGGATTCTGCTGAATAACTGGACCTCCATCACCGGCGGCCCAAATGGTATTGGTGGCATTCCCGAGCCCACTCTGTTCGGTATGGAATTCGGCCGGCGCGTTAAGGAAGAAGGCAATACCTCGTTCCACGAAACCTTTGGCATTGCCTACAGCGGCGAGCACAAAGTGATCTTCCTGTACCTGATAGCCCTGGTACTGGCGGTGATCACCGCTCTGGTGATTCGCCGCCTGATGCGCATGCCAGTGGGCCGCGCCTGGGAAGCCCTGCGGGAAGATGAAATTGCCGCCCGCTCACTGGGCCTGAGCCGCACCGCGGTGAAGCTTTCAGCGTTCACCATCGGCGCGTTCTTTGCCGGCTTTGCCGGCACCGTGTTTGCCTCCAAGCAGGGCTTTATCAGCCCGGAGTCGTTCGTGTTCCTCGAATCCGCCATCATTCTGGCCATTGTGGTGCTCGGCGGTATGGGCTCGCAGATCGGCGTCATACTCGCCGCCATTGCGGTCACCATACTGCCGGAACTGGCCCGTGAGTTTGCCGACTACCGTATGCTGGTGTTCGGTGCAGCCATGGTGTTGATGATGGTGTGGCGGCCACAGGGCCTGATGCCCATGCGTCGGATTCACATTGAACTGAAACGGCAGGAGTGACAGATATGCTGGATGTAAAAAATCTGTCCATGCGCTTCGGCGGCCTGCTGGCAGTCGATCAGGTCAGCCTGGATGTGCAGGAACACGAAATCGTTTCCATCATCGGGCCAAACGGTGCCGGCAAAACCACGGTGTTTAACTGCATCAGTGGGTTCTACAAACCCAGTGGTGGCAAGATCCTGTTCGAAGGCAAAGAGGTGCAAGGCAAGCCCGACTACAAAATCTCGCGGCTGGGCATGGTGCGGACCTTTCAGCACGTTCGCCTGTTCAACAAAATGACCGTGGTGGAAAACCTGCTGGTGGCCCAGCACCGGCACCTGAACACCAACCTGCTGTCCGGACTGATTAAAACCCCCAACTACCGATCACGGGAGCAGAAATCCCTGGACCGGGCAGCCTACTGGCTGGAGCGGGTGGGCCTGCTTGATCTTGCCAACCGGGATGCCGGCAATCTGGCCTACGGCCAGCAACGGCGCCTGGAGATTGCCCGCTGCATGGTGACCGAGCCCAAACTGCTGATGCTGGATGAACCGGCCGCCGGCCTGAACCCGGCAGAAACCAAAGACCTCAATCAACTGATTGTCAGCCTCAAAGAGGACTATAACGTCTCGGTACTGTTGATCGAGCACGATATGAGCCTGGTGATGGACATCTCCGATCGGATTACCGTGATCAACCAGGGCCGTCCCCTGGCTGCAGGCACACCGGGCGAAGTGCGCCAGAACGATGACGTTATCAAAGCTTATCTGGGCGAGGCCTGAGGAAACACCATGCTAGTACTGGAAAACGTGCACACCCACTACGGCAAGATCGAGGCCTTGCACGGGGTATCGGTTGAAGTGAACAAAGGCGAGATTGTCTCGCTGATCGGCGCCAACGGCGCGGGCAAAACCACTCTGTTGATGACCGTCTGCGGCAACCCCCAGGCCAGCGCCGGGCGGGTGATCCTGGAAGGCCGGGATATTACCAATGAAGCCACCTCCAATATCATGCGCTCCGGTATCGCTATCGTGCCTGAGGGCCGGAGGGTCTTCTCCGGGCTGACCGTGGAAGAGAACCTGGCCATGGGTGGGTTCTTCAACACCAAGGCCGAGATCCGTAAAAGCCAGGATCACGTGTACGAGCTGTTCCCCCGCCTGAAGGAGCGGGAACACCAGCGGGCCGGCACTATGTCTGGCGGCGAGCAACAAATGCTCGCCATCGGCCGGGCACTGATGAGCAAACCCCGGATGATCATCCTGGATGAGCCGTCACTGGGCCTGGCGCCGATCATCATCAAACAGATATTCGAGATCATCGGCCACCTTCGGGAGGAAGGCATTACCGTGTTCCTGGTGGAACAGAACGCCCATCAGGCCCTGAACCTGGCCGACCGGGGTTATGTGCTGGAAACCGGGCGTATCCGCCTGCACGACACCGGCAAGAACCTGCTGGCCAATCCGGAAGTGCGGGAGGCGTACCTTGGGAGCGGCTAAATTCTCTTTCAATGGGCTGAAACAAAACATTTTTACTTGATTACATTACTTAGGTATGTAAAATCTGGTAGCTCTTTTATGAGGGATTTGAAATGAAAAAGGTCACTGCAGTAGTAGCTTCGTTGGCGCTTATCTCTGGTTGCAGCACTGTTATCAAAGGTAACAATCAAGCTGTGACGTTCCAAAGTGAGCCATCAGGGGCAGCCATTTTTATTGACGGCGAAAGAATCGGCAACACACCAATGACTGTTAGATTGCCCAAAAACAAAAAAGATACCGTAATGATATCTAAAGATGGATACCACAGCGTCAGCAGGGATCTAACAAAGCAGTATGACTCAGTAACCCTCTTAAACGTTTTCTGGGACCTGAGCACTACCGACATGATTACCGGCGCCGCTTTTGAATACGAGCCGAATGCATACTTTTTTGAGCTTCAATCTAAATAGCACTAAAAGAATATCAAGTTGCGTATAAAAGCATACCGATTATTCTTCATTCTGGCGTCCACAGTCATATTGTGCGGCGCCAGTCTCGAAAAGGCCCCCAACAGTCAATTCTATAAGTGGAAAACCTTTATTTATATAAACTTCCAAGCGATGAAAGCTGACCCAGAAAAATCCGATGAAAGCAGAGCGCTAAAAGACCTTCTTTGCATCAAGAAATTAGTAGGCTGCGAGAACTTTTCAGAAAAAATAATTAAAAGTCAAACACCCGGCGAATTGATAAAGGAGCTTAGTGGATTAACCTCAATAAACCATAATCGATAACTATGAAGATAATATTAATAGTCGTCTTTTGTTTTTTATCCCTCCCGTCCACGTTACTCGCAGCCAAATTAAACCTTGATACAATTACAGAGAGCCAGGCCCAAGAAATAGCGAGCTTACTTTATCTAGGTCCAAATCAAGACTCTAAACCCAATTCGTTCTATCTGTCCGAAACTGCCGTATTGGATATAGAGCTTCAAGCTCTGTTCGAGCAAAACAGCACAGATTCTAGGTGCAAATTTCCAGCAAGATACTATTGGCTGTCATTGCAAGAAAATCTTACGGGGAACTTCTCGGTAGAGCATTGCTTTAATAATACAATAGCCAATCCATTCGCAGAGTCAGGCGTTGCGGCTACTGTGATTTTTGCAGATGCCAGTAATCGCTCGCCAATGTCATATTTTGGCCATATTTTGCTTGGATTTAGCTTTAACAGGGGCGCTCCATACTTCGATCATGTAGTCACATTCACTGCTGATACCGGTGATAGCAAGTCCCCAATAGACACTATAACAAAGGGTGTTAATGGAGGCTTTGAGGGGCGATTTTCGGAACAGGTCTTTCATCCTATAATTGAACAATACACTAACATCGAAAATCGCTCACTTACTATTTTTGACCTTAACATTGAACATGAAAAGTCTATTCTTTTGTATCTACACACAAAAGAACTCCAAAAAACAACATACCCATACAAATTCTTTTCTTATAACTGCTCATCTGAAATCCTAAGAGCAATCCAAGCCGTTAAAATATTAGAAGACAACCAAGAGCACTTAAGAATTTACCCTATCGACATATTAAATCGGCTAGACAAAAAGGGCATTACCAACAAAAATAACGCTACAACAATGCTTGCACTCAGCAAAAAGGATCCTACACCAGAGAATAAAAAACTTTTCAGATCGGTCATAACTTCGAATACTCAACCCATTTTCACTACCCCAAGGAAGATCAGTACCGGTGTTCAGAAATTTGGTGGAAAATATTATTCAGGTATCGGATTTAAACTTGGGTACAAAGGAATCGACTCGCCATTCTCCACCACACTCAATGATAGAAATACATTCAACTTCTTAGATATTGAAGCTGTTGATATAAATGGGTCCCCAAAAATAAAAAAAATAAATATCATTGAGCTAGAGTCCTTAAATGCAAAATATATTTCCGAGAATACATCGATTGCCTGGTCTTACAAAACAGTCATAGATAGGCACTCAAATCAAGAAAATGAACTGTCAGATTCATCGTCAATCGGTGTTGGTATAGCTCATACAACCCCAAGAATTACTATCTCGTACTTGCCAGAAGTTGCGATTTCGATTCGAGAGAACTTTGCTACTCCCCGAATCAAAGCTGAAGCCTTTCTCTACTCTCAGCCTTTCTTCTTTGGCATAAAGCATAAAACTCGTAGTTTTATTAATTCAAAGCTAACTAAACAGACTGAAATCGTGGCAGCTATTCAACCCCTCAGTAACGTCCAGATCACCGCTCGACACGAGCTGGATTCCGACTCAAACTCTATACACTTAGAGTATTTTTTCTAAAAAAATCTTAGGTGCTCCTTCACAACCAAAATAATGTAACTACACTTGCTAGAAGGGTAGGCTGAGAACAGCCTTGCTCGAAAAGACCGCAAGGAGAGAAAAAATGAAAAGAATCGTTTTAGGAGCCCTGCTAATATCAGCGTCTTCGATGGTGTTCGCCCAACCTGGCTGTGGTGTTGGCGCTATGATTTGGAAAGGACAGTCTGGCGTAATTCCTCACGTGTTAGGGGCAACCACCAACGGCATGGCTTCCCAAACTGTGAGTATGACGTTCGGGATTGTGGGCTGTAACACGAACCAGAGCGTACAATCGATGGCAATGCTGATTGATTCTCGCGGTTCAGCCGTAGCTGCAGATATTTCAAAGGGCAGCGGAGAGAATCTGGAGGCAATGGCCGTTACTCTCGGTATCACACCCGATGAACGCCCAGCCTTCTATCATCTTTTACAATCTAATTTTGAAATAATTTTCCCCTCTCCAGAAGCAACAACAGGGCAAGCTGTTGACGCAATCGTAAGCCTCATGGAGCAGGATAAATCCCTACGGAAGTATGTAGTAGCTTGATAAATTAATAACTCAGACTGACTGGCGCCACGGATGGCGCCCTCCTGCACCCAATCGCAATCCGGACTCTGATCTCCCCTATGGGTAACATCTTGCGCCTCCGTCAGGCCGCTCTGTGGCTTGCATGCTCACTCTCGGCCCAGGCAGCCGTTGCCATCACACCTGATGAACTGCACCTTCACCCGGTATGGTTGACCCTTGGCCATTACCAGCCTGACCGATTTGGCGCCGGCTACACCAGCCAGGCGGACGACTCTGCGTTTTTTCTGAGCGAGAACGGCAAAACCTCACCCAGGGAAGAACTGGAAGCAACGCTTGCCGCTATTCAGGAGCCAGGTGAAGGCAACGATCACGCCCGATGCCGCTTTCCGGCCCGGGATGCCTGGCTTCGGGAACAGCTCGACCTGCCCGCTGATCCTGTCGTTTGCCCCGCTTATGACGAGTGGGCGGCCGAACTGAACACCGAGAAGGTCACACTGGTGTTCGCCGCCTCTTACCTGAACAGCCCATCGTCCATGTTCGGCCATACCTTCCTTCGACTGGACCCACCCCAGGAGGATGAAGAAGCCGACCTGCTGCTGGCCAATACCATTTCTTACGCAGCGGACGCCGCCGAGCACGACAGCGAGCTGCTGTTTGCCTACCGGGGTATTTTCGGCGGTTATCCCGGGATTACCTCCATCCGGCCCTATTACGAGATGATCCGGCTGTATAACGACATCGAACACCGGGACTTATGGGAATACACCCTGAACCTGACCCAGCCAGAAGTAGACACCCTGCTGGCCCACACCTGGGAAATTCAGGACAAAAACTTCGATTACTACTTCTTTGACGAGAACTGTGCCTACCGCTTGCTGGCACTGATTGATGCCGCGCGCCCGGGCACCAACCTGCTGGGTGAAGTGAGCACTCACGCAATCCCCTCCGACACGGTACGCTGGGTTCGGGATGCAGACCTTGTCGAGAGCATTCATTACCGGCCTTCGGCCGCCACAGCTGTTAGCCACAGCCTCGATACCCTGCCCCGTGACCATCAAACCCTGGCCGCAGCCATCGCCAATGGTTACGTGCAGGTGGATGGCCCTGAGATGCAACAGCTCTCGACACAGGAAAGAGCCTGGGTACTGGACGCCACCTACGATTACGTGCGCTACCAAAGCGAAGCCCGTGGCTGGCCAAGGGAATTTTCCGCCCCCCTGTCGCATCAGCTACTGATCTCACGCAGCCGGATAGACGATGCGCAGGAGATACCTCCAGTACCGGAGCCTGCGGTTCGTGACGACCAGGGCCACGACACTTTTCGGGTAAGCCTCGGTAGTGGCCAACTGGACCACGCCGAATTCACCCAGCTCACTCTGCGCCCCGCCTACCATGACGTACTGGACCCGCCAGAAGGTTATCGCTCCGGTGCCCAGCTACAGTTCCTGCGGCTGGACGCGCGGCTCTACCATGACAATGACGAACTGCAGGTGGAACAAATTGTGGGCGTGGAAATTCGTTCCCTTAGCCCTCGCAACCAGTTCTTCTCTCCCATTTCCTGGCAGGTAGGCTTCGGCGGGCGGCGCACAGACACCGGCACACAGCGAGTGCTCACGCCCTACCTGGAGGGCGGTGCCGGTGGGAGCTGGAGCCTGAATTACAACACCCAGGCCTTCGCCGTCGCCACCGCCGACCTGGAAATCGACGATGACATCCGCCGCGGCTACGACTTCGCCCCGGGCGCTGACCTGGGCCTGCTGCACCAGAACAACCGGTTCAGCCTTCTGGCCGGCGCCAAAACCAAGGCCTGGATCATCAGTAGCCAACACCGGCAAGACCAGCTGTACGTGAAAGGCAATCTGCATATCGGCCGGGAATTCAGCCTGTTTGCCGAATTCACCCGGGAAGACCACTTCAACAGGTACCAAAGCACATGGCAGGCTGGCATTCACGCGTATTTCTGATGAACTTCAGGCTGAGCAAACGTCCAACACAACTCATCCTGCTGGTCTTTATCGCCCTGCTGCAAACCGGCTGCAGCAGCGTGTTCTTCTACCCGGACAAGGTAACCTACATCACCCCGGACCGCCTGAATCTGGAGTATGAAGACATCTACCTGGATACCGCCGATGGCGAAACCCTCCACGGCTGGTGGCTGCCCGCCCTCACAGAAGAACCCGCCAAAGGCACGGTCTATTACCTGCACGGCAACGCCCAGAACGTCAGCGCCCACATCCTCAACGTCGCCTGGTTGCCGGAGCAAGGCTACAACGTATTTGCCATAGACTACCGGGGCTACGGCCAATCCACCGGCGCGCCAGACATAGAAGGCGCCCTGCACGACACCGAAACCGGCCTGCGCTGGCTCGCAGAACGCCACCCCGAAAACGACCATCCCCTGTTCCTCCTCGGCCAAAGCCTCGGCGGCGGCCTCGGCATCGCCCTGGCCAGTGAATGGGTACAGCGCAGCGAACAACCCCAGCTCAGCGGCGTGATCCTCGACGGCACCTTCTCCGGCTTCCGCCTGATCGCCCGTGAAAAACTCGGAGAATTCTGGCTAACCTGGCCGTTCCAAATCCCCCTGAGCTGGAGCATCACCGACGACTACGAAGGCGTGGACCGAATCGCCAACATCGCCCCGGTCCCCGTCAAAATCATCCACAGCGCCCGAGATGGCATTATCCCGTTCCACCACGGCATGCGACTGTATGAAGCCGCAGAACAGCCCAAAGACTTCCTGAGGACCGACACACCCCATGGCGCGACGTTTGTTCTTCCGGCGTATCGGGAGGCGGTACTGGAGTTCATGGACGGGGCTTTTTAGCCACGGACGACACGGACACTCACGGACGAAAAGACACGAGACTCCCCGAACAATGTTTAAGCAGGGGTTGGGAGAGCCTTTTCAAAAGTCTTGAGGGCCATGGATGGCCCGAACGAAGCGCACAGGGACGTGCTCGTAGCGTCTTTTGAAAAGGCTCTCCCAACCCCTGCAGGGCATCATAGTCCGAGGCCCAGAAACGAGAAAACCCGCCAAAAGGCGGGTTTTCTCAATACTGACTAACTGAAAATCAGTCAGCGAAGTCAGTCGGCTGCTCGCCTTCCTTAACTTCCTTCATGGACAGCTTAACGCGACCACGGTTGTCCACATCCAGCACCTTCACCAGAACTTCCTGACCTTCGCTCAGCTCGTCAGTCACGTTCTCGATACGGCGCTCAGAGATCTGGGAAATGTGCACCAGACCATCCTTGCCAGGCAGGATGTTAACGAAGGCACCGAAGTCCACAATGCGCTCAACGCGGCCCTTGTAGATAGCGCCCACTTCGATCTCGGCAGTGATTTCCTTCACCCGATTCACGGCAGCCTGTGCGGCCGCAGCGTTGTCGGCGTAGATCTTCACGTTGCCGTCGTCGTCCAGGTCAATAGACGCACCGGTCTCGTCACAGATAGAACGGATCACAGAACCGCCCTTACCGATAACGTCACGGATCTTGTCCGGATGGATCTTGATGGTGGTGATGCTCGGAGCGCGCTCAGAAAGCTCGGCACGGGGCTCGGCGATCACCTTGTTCATCTCGTCCAGGATGTGCAGACGCGCAGCGTTGGCCTGCTCCAGGGCGATTTCCATGATTTCGTCGGTAATACCCTGGATCTTGATGTCCATCTGCAGGGCAGTAACGCCGTCTTTGGTACCGGCAACCTTGAAATCCATGTCGCCCAGGTGGTCTTCGTCACCCAGGATGTCAGTCAGGACCGCGAACTTGTCGCCTTCCTTGACCAGACCCATGGCGATACCGGCCACCGGAGCCTTCAGAGGCACACCGGCGTCCATCAGAGCCAGGGAAGAACCACACACGGAAGCCATGGAACTGGAACCGTTGGATTCAGTGATCTCGGATACCGCACGGATGGCATACGGGAATTCTTCGATAGTCGGCATAACCGCGGCTACACCACGCTTGGCCAGGCGACCGTGACCGATTTCACGACGGCCCGGGGAGCCCATACGGCCCGCTTCACCTACGGAGTACGGAGGGAAGTTGTAGTGGAACAGGAACGGGTCCTTGCGCTCGCCTTCCAGGGCATCGATGATCTGCACGTCACGGGTGGTACCCAGGGTGGCGGTGACGATGGCCTGGGTCTCGCCACGGGTGAACAGGGCAGAACCGTGCACGGACGGCAGTACGCCAACTTCAACCTTGATCGGGCGAACGGTCTTGTTGTCACGGCCATCGATACGCGGCTTGCCTTCGATAACCTGCAGACGAACCACAGACTTCTCAACCTTGCCGAAATACTTCTTCACTTCCTCTTCGGACGGCTGGCCTTCTTCTTCACCGGCCAGTTTTTCAACGGCAGCGGATTTGATCTCGCCCAGACGCTCATAGCGAGCCATCTTGTCGCGGATTGCGTAGGCTTCTTCGATGGCACCGCCGAACTCGGCCTTGATGGCGTTCAGAAGTTCGGTGTTTTCAGCTTCAGGCTGCCATTCCCAGCGCGGCTTGCCGTTTTCAGCAGCAAATTCCTTGATCGCGGTGATGGCTGCCTGCATTTCCTGGTGGGCGTAGAGCACGCCGCCCAGCATCTGGTCTTCCGTCAGGCCCTTGGCCTCGGACTCAACCATCAGCACCGCTTCGTCGGTACCGGCCACAACCATGTCCAGCAGGGAGCTACCCAGCTCTTCGAAGGTCGGGTTCAGGAAGTAGCCTTTCTCGTTGGTGTAACCCACACGGGCAGCACCAATCGGGCCGTCGAACGGGATACCGGAGATGGCCAGGGCTGCAGATGCAGCAATCATGGCAGCGATATCCGGATCGTGGTTCTTGCTGGCAGACATAACCGTCAGCACAACCTGAACTTCGTTCATGTAGCCGTTCGGGAACAGCGGGCGAATCGGACGGTCGATCAGGCGGGAGGTCAGCGTCTCTTTCTCGGACGGACGACCTTCACGCTTGAAAAAGCCGCCCGGAATTTTACCGGCGGCGTAGGTTTTTTCCTGGTAGTTCACAGTCAGGGGGAAGAAGCCCTGGCCCGGCTTGGGCTCTTTGGCGCCAACAACGGTGCCCAGAACGGCAGTGTCGCCGGTGCTTACCAGTACCGCGCCGGTTGCCTGACGGGCAATACGACCGGTTTCCAGGGTGAAGGTTTCCCCACCCATTTCAAATGTCTTGATACGTGGTTGCAGTTCCACAATAAACTCCTGCTCTTTTCAACGGTTAATACCTGGCCGGGTGGCACTCACCCTTGCCAGGTTTTCTTTACCACCGCAGCAGTCTGATCTGTGAACCGAAAGGCAACCCGTCTGAAAGCTAACAGGCTGTTGCAAAACCCCGGTGTGGCGAGCGGCCAACTGTGTGCGGCTCCCGGGCTTTTCAACAACCTGCTATCAATATCGGCTTTCCATTAGACAGAGAAAATCCTTCGGTTTCACTGACAAATCAACTGCAGCATAAACACCGTCTGGCATCCCCTGAGCGGGCACACACAGACAGTGGGAGAGAAGCGCGGCTGAACCCGGGCAACCCCGGGCCAGCCTTCAGGTCGCTAAACCGGATTAGCGACGCAGACCCAAGCGCTGGATGAGCTCCAGGTAACGGTCAGCGTTTTTACGCTTGAGGTAGTCCAGCAGCTTACGACGCTGGTTTACCATCCGGATCAGGCCGCGGCGGGAATGGTGATCCTGCTTGTTGGCCTTGAAGTGATCCTGCAGCTTGTTGATGTTGGCGCTCAGCAGTGCAACCTGAACTTCAGGAGAACCGGTATCGCCTTCAACTTGCTGAAAATCCTTAACGATCTGAGCTTTCTCATTGGCAGACAGTGCCATATTACACCTCATGGTTTGCGATGCTGATAAATCCGGCCGAACCGCGCATCTCTACAGCCCGGCTAATCAGCGGCGGTGTTACCCGCCACTGTTCTTTACCAGACGGCGCGGCACCAGTTTGGTGTCATCGCCCTCCGGCATAGCTTCTGCCAATCCCACGAAGTTACGATCGCCGTAGACACGCACGAAGCCTTCAAGGGACTGACCCGGTATTCTAACCGGTTGTCCGTTCAATATCGATACCAGTGCCGAGCCAGAAAGCCGGTACTCGGGAAACATCGTCAGCGCGCTTTCCGGCGTCAGCAGCAAGCCGTCCAGGCTCTCACCGCGCTCACGCATGGCTTCCAGGTCTTTGACATCGTGAGCATTTTCCAGCGTGTAGCCAGAGGCCAGGGTACGCCGAAGTGCACTGACATGGGCACCGCACCCCAGTACCGCACCGATATCTTCAACCAGTGAGCGTATATACGTACCCTTGGTACAGGTCACCGCCAGGTCAAGCTCCTGCTCGCGAACCGCCAACAGGGTCAACTCATAGATGGTGACAGGACGCGCCGGGCGCTCGATCTCAATGCCTTCGCGGGCATACTCGTACAGTGGCCGGCCCTGGTGCTTGAGCGCAGAGTACATGGACGGTACCTGCTGGATATCACCCCGGAACTGCTCCAGCACGGTTTCCACCTGCGCCTCAGTCAATGCAGGCACCGGTTTTTCTTCAACCACTGCGCCTTCGCTATCACCGGTTTCTGTCCGTATGCCCAACCGCGCGGTAGTGATATACGCCTTGTCACTGTCGAGCATGGTCTGGGAAAATTTGGTGGCTTCTCCAAAACACAGCGGCAAAACACCGGTGGCGAGCGGATCAAGCGCACCTGTGTGGCCCGCCTTAGCGGCGCCATACAGGCGCTTGACCTGCTGCAGAATCCCGTTGGAGGTGACACCCTGGGGCTTGTCGATCACCAGGATGCCATTTACGTCACGGCCTTTACGTCTTCGGCTCAAGCATCACGCTCCGGATTATCTGAAACCGGATCATCGTTATCATCGCGAGGAACAGCAGGCTGATCCCCAACGGCTTCTCGAATCAGACGGTCCATCTTGCGACTCTGGTTAAGCAGGCTGTCGAAGTGGAAACGCAGGTGGGGTACCACCCGCAGCTTCATCGCCCGCCCGACCTGACCTCGCAGGAATCCCGAGGACTTGTTGAGCACCGCCAGGGAATCCTGAACTTCCGGAGATTGCTCGGTAAGCTCTTCGGTCGACAACAGGGAAATGTAAATATCGGCATAGCCCAGATCACGGCTGACCTTGACGGCATTCACCGTGACCATGCCAACGCGAGGGTCTTTGACCTCGCGCTGGATGAGCTGGGCCAGTTCACGTTGCATCTGATCGCCGATACGATCTATGCGACTGTATTCCCGCGCCATCAGGCCCCCGTTGATTCGAGCTGACGCTCAACGCGAACGCGATCGAACACCTCGATCTGATCGCCCACTTTCACGTCGTAGCCTTTAACACCGATACCACACTCCATACCGTTGCGGACTTCCGGTACGTCATCCTTGAAGCGACGCAGGGATTCCAGCTCGCCCTCGAAGATAACCACGTTGTCACGCAGTACGCGGATCGGCTTGTTACGGTATACGGTACCCTCGGTCACCATACAGCCGGCCACCTGGCCAAACTTCGGTGAACGGAACACGTCCCGCACATCGGCGATACCCACGATGTCTTCCCGGAATTCGGGCTTGAGCATACCAGTCAGGGCGGACTTAACATCATCAATCAGGTTATAGATGATGCTGTAGTAACGCAGATCCAGACCTTCCTGCTCCACCAGGCGCTTGGAAGCGGTATCCGCACGCACGTTGAAACCGAAGATAACCGCGTTGGTGGCCATGGCCAGGCTCACGTCTGTCTCGGCAATACCGCCAACACCAGACGAAACAATCTTGACCTGAACTTCCTCGTTACCCAGGTCCTGCAGGGCCTTGGTGATGGCCTCCAGGGAACCACGAACGTCGGTCTTGAGAACAACGTTAAGGGTTTTGACTTCGTCTTTACCCATGTTCTCAAACATATTCTCCAGCTTGGCGGCCTGCTGGCGCTGCAGACGCTGCTCGCGCTCGCGGGTCTGGCGGAATTCGGCCAGTTCTTTGGCTTTCTTCTCATCAGCCACGGCGAAGAACTCATCGCCAGCATCCGGTGTGCCATTCAGGCCAAGAATTTCGACCGGAATGGACGGGCCAGCTTCCTTGACCTGCTTGCCGGCTTCGTCGGTCATCGCCCGAACCTTGCCGTAGAATGAGCCGGCCACGACCATGTCGCCCTGGCGCAGGGTGCCGTTCTGAACCAGAACGGTCGCAACAGAACCACGACCACGCTCCAGGCTGGACTCAACAACCACACCACGGGCGGAGGCATCCGGTGATGCTTCAAGTTCCAGAATCTCGGCCTGCAGCAGGACAGCTTCCAGCAGATCATCAATACCAAGACCGGTATGGGCCGACACAGGCACAAACTGCACGTCGCCGCCCCAGTCTTCCGGAATCACATCCAGAGCAGACAGTTCGTTTTTGATGCGGTCCGGGTCGGCCTCTTCCTTGTCCATCTTGTTGATGGCGACCACCAGGGGCACACCGGCAGAGCGTGCATGCTGAACCGCTTCCTTGGTTTGCGGCATAACACCGTCATCCGCAGCCACAACCAGGATAACGATATCCGTGCACTGGGCACCGCGCGCGCGCATGGCGGTAAACGCTGCGTGGCCCGGGGTGTCCAGGAACGACACCATGCCGTGATCGGTTTCTACGTGGTAGGCGCCGATGTGCTGGGTAATACCACCGGACTCACCCGCGGCCACCTTGGTGCGCCGAATGTAGTCCAGCAGGGATGTCTTACCGTGGTCAACGTGACCCATCACGCTCACAACCGGGGCGCGCTTGATCTTTTCCTTGCCTTCATGCTGCACGGTAATCTCGCTCAGCACTTCTTCTTCAAAGGCATCTTCACTGACCGCTTTGGGCTTGTGGCCCAGCTCTTCGGTTACCAGAACGGCGGTTTCCTGATCCAGTGCCTGGTTGATGGTGGCCATAACGCCCATTCCCATCAGGGTTTTAATGACATCAGCGGCTTTGACAGCCATGCGCTGGGCAAGATCACCGACGGTGATGGTTTCCGGAATCTGTACTTCTCTAACCATTGGCTTTGTGGGCCTCTCGAAAGCATGACGCTTTTCTTTCGGTTTCTTTTTAGCCCGCAGCTGCTTGCGAGGAACGGCTTCTTCCTCGTCTTCAGAAATCACCAGAGGTTCTTCAACCGGACGGCTGCGAGGGCCGCGATGGCCAGCCTGCTTCTTCTTCGGCTTGCCTTCTTCGATATCGTCGCCGCGCTCGCGTACCTTTTCTTTCTTTTTCTTTGGCTTGCGATCCCGACCTTCGTCTTCAGGCGGAGGCATGGGAATGTCCTCCGGCGCTGTTTCCAGTTCGGGTTCGGACTTTTCTTCCTGAACAGGCTCAGCCGCTGCCGGCTCTGATGGAGCGGCGGTTTCTGCCGGCTGTTCTTGCGGCTGCTCTGCAGCCACTTTCGGTGCTTCATCGACCACCGGGGATTCAGCCACAGGCTGTTCCGCTACCTCTTCCGGCTTCGGTGCTTCAACCTCTGGTTCCGGCTGCAGTTCCGCACGCTTGATATAGGTGCGGCGCTTGCGCACTTCCACGTTCACGGTTTTTGCCTTACCGGCCTTCAGCGTGGTGGTGGTTTTACGCTTCAGGGTGATCTTGTTCGGCTCTGCCTGAGCTTCACCGTGGGTCTTTCTCAGATAGGTCAGCAACTGCTGCTTCTCATCACTGGTGACAGCGTCGTTCTCACTACGGGCTTTCAGGCCCGCTTCCACGATCTGCTTCAGCAAACGATCCACGGGAGCGCCTACATCTGCGGCCAGTTGTTTTACCGTTACATCAGCCATACTGGTCCTCCTCTCCCGAATCAGGCCTGGTCTTCAAACCAGGGGGCACGCGCGGTCATGATCAGCTGACCAGCACGCTCTTCATCCATACCTTCAATTTCAAGCAGTTCGTCAATTGACTGCTCAGCCAGATCTTCCATCGTACGCACGCCCATACCGGCGAGTTTGAACGCCAGTGAACGGTCCATACCGTCCATGTTGAGAAGATCTTCTGCGGGCTCCGCGCCCTCCAGGGCCTCTTCACTCGCCAACGCCTGGTTCAACAGGACGTCTTTGGCACGACGGCGCAGCTCTGTGACGGTTTCTTCGTCAAAGCCATCGATAGCCAGCATTTCTTCCATCGGCACGTACGCCACTTCCTCAATCGAGGTAAAGCCTTCGTCGATCAGGACACCGGCAAATTCCTCGTCAACGTCCAGGTGCGCGGTAAAGTGCTCAACCAGGCGAGAGTATTCCTGCTCCTGGCGCTCGCCGGCTTCTTCCTCGGTCATTACGTTCAAAGTCCAGCCGGTCAGCTCGGTGGCCAGACGAACGTTCTGGCCGTTACGGCCGATGGCCTGGGCCAGATTGTCTTCGGCGACGGCAACATCCATGGTGTGGCGGTCTTCATCCATCACGATGGAGGCCACCTCGGCCGGCGCCATGGCGTTGATGACCAACTGGGCCGGGTTGTCGTCCCACAGCACAATATCAACTCGCTCGCCGCCCAGCTCGTTGGACACGGCCTGGACCCGGGAGCCCCGCATGCCCACGCAGGCACCCACCGGATCAATACGGCGGTCGTTGGTCTTCACGGCAATCTTGGCGCGGGAGCCGGGATCACGGGCTGCACCACGGATCTCAATCAGGTCCTCAGCAATCTCCGGCACTTCAATGCGGAACAGCTCAATCAGCATCTGCGCGTCGGTACGGCTCAGGATCAGCTGCGGGCCGCGATGATCGGTGCGGATCTCCAGCAACAGGGAACGCACGCGGTCGCCCATGCGGAAGGTTTCCCGGGGAATCAGATGCTCACGGGGCAGAAGTGCCTCAGCGTTGCCACCCAGATCCACAATCACGTTGTCCCGTGTCACCTTCTTGACCGTTCCGGAAACCAGCTCGCCAACGCGGTCGCGGTAGCTGTCGACGATCTTCATGCGCTCGGCTTCGCGAACCTTCTGGAAAATAATCTGCTTGGCAGCCTGGGCGCCGATACGGCCAAAGGCGACTGATTCCACTTTCTCTTCGTGGATGTCGCCCGGCTTCAGGTCTGGACTGATTTCTTCGGCTTCCTGCAAGGTCAGTTCTGTACCCAGCGCTGGAACGGCGTCGTTGTCCACTACCAACCAGCGGCGGAAGGTCTCGTACTCTCCGGTGCGGCGGTCAATGGCAACCCGGATGTCCGCTTCTTCGTCTTCATAACGCTTCTTGGCAGCGGTCGCGAGCGCCAGCTCGATCGCCTCGAAAATCACGTCTTTCTCGACACCTTTCTCGTTCGAGACGGATTCTACTACCAGCAAGATCTCTTTACTCATTGGATTGCCCTGCCCTCAATATAATCGATGCATCCACAGTCTTGTTCGAATGGGTCATTCAAAAACCGGTACGATGTTGGCCTTTTCAATACTGTCAAAAGGCAACAGGTATTCGTGGTCATCAACAACCACGATGACTTCATCGCCCTCTATACCTTTGATCAGGCCTGTAAATTTGCGCCGGCCTTCAAACGCCATGCGCAGCTTGATCTGAACCTGATGGCCAACGAATTCCTGATACTGCTCGAGACGAAACAGCGGTCGGTCCATACCCGGCGACGACACCTCCAGGGTGTATTCACTCTGGATGGGGTCTTCCACATCCATCACGCCGCTTATCTGACGGCTGACTTTCTCGCAGTCTTCAATACTGATGCCATTTTCCGCATCATCAATAAACACCCGAAGCATGGACTGATAGCCCCGGGAACGGTATTCGATACCCCAGAATTCATACCCGAGCCCTTCCACTACCGGGCGCAGAATGTCTTCCAGTTGTTTAAGCTTGGCTGACAAGTGTCGCCGCCTCCGTATTCAGATTTTCGGACTACAAAAACAAAAAAAGGGCTGTTGATCAGCCCTTTTTATGCACCAGGGCCCTTTGCGCCAGGCCCCTTAATCAAAAAGCCCCTATGAATGGGGCCTTTTGTTGCAAGAATTCGCAGAAAGCTAACCCAACTCTGCCCTCTGCCGACAGACACCTGGCCTGCCTGGACACTACAACGCCGTTGCAAGGTCCAATATCCGCCGGAGTATAGAGACGCCGCGCAGACTGGTCAAGGACTGACCAAAAAAAACGGCCTGGAACTTCCAAGCCGTCTTACTCAAATATGGTGCCCGGGGCCGGACTCGAACCGGCACAGCTTTCGCTACCACCCCCTCAAGATGGCGTGTCTACCAGTTTCACCACCCGGGCAACATTCTTTACTCGAGGTCAGGGAGCTGAGACTCCCCACCCTCGGTTTCGCGACCTGCAGATTCTTCGATACCAGGCGCAGCTTCAGCCGGCGCCTGACGGGATTCCTGAACTGTCGGAATACCGGCCTCACCTGCCACTTCAGCACGCTGCTTGGCGAAGATTGCCAGCGAAAAACTTGTCACAAAAAACACAACCGCCATAAACGTGGTCAGACGGGTCAGAAAGCTACCACTGCCCTGACTACCGAACACGGTCTGGGACGCACCGCCACCGAAAGCAGCACCGGCATCTGCACCCTTACCCTGCTGGATAAGGACCAGACCCACCAGAGCCACGGCGATCACGACGTGAACAACGACTACCAGTGTTTCCATCCAATCCATACAGACTCTCGTAAACGTTTTGGCTTACGCACCCACCGGAAACGCGCGGCAGATACTTACAAAATCTTCAGCCTTAAGGGAAGCACCACCTATAAGACCGCCATCAATATCGGGCTCTGCAAACAGAGCGGCCGCATTATCCGCTTTTACACTGCCGCCGTAAAGTACTGAAATCGTCTCAGACGGCGCACCCATCTCTGCAAGCACCCGGCGAATGTCCGCGTGCATGGCCTGGGCATCTTCTGCGGTCGCCGTCTTTCCGGTACCTATTGCCCATACCGGCTCGTAGGCAACCACAATTTTCGACCACTGCTCACCAGCCACCGACGCCAGGCCTTGCTGAACCTGGCTGGCCACTACCCGCTCAGCCGAACCGGCTTCGCGTTCTTCCAGAGTCTCACCGACGCAAAGTACTGCCGTCAGCCCGGACGCCAGAACACGCTCGATCTTCCTGACAACCACTTCGTCGGACTCACCAAACAACTGGCGACGCTCGGAATGACCAACGAGGGCGTACTGACACCCCAGATCTTTCGCCATATCAGAGGAGACTTCACCCGTGTAGGCACCCGACTGCCACTGACTGACGTTCTGCACGCCAGCAACCAATTCAGAGCCACAAAGCGCAACCACAGAGTCAACATAAAGGGCAGGAGGTATGATAACCACCTCTGCCCTGGCATCAAGACTGGCAACCTGCTCGCGGACCTGACCGACCAGCTGCTGCACCAGGTCTTTCGACCCGTTCATCTTCCAGTTTCCAGCTACGATCTTGCGACGCATACCAAATCTCAATCGTCCCGACCTGAGGGAGGGCGAACTATACAGCAGACATTTGTCTCGCACAACCCGCCCTATTCCACAAAATCAGGGTGTTGAACGCTCCACGACAAGGGCCAGCTGCTCGGCAACCCGGGCAATGTCATCGGCATTCTGACCTTCTGCCATCACCCGAATCAGGGGCTCCGTTCCCGACGCCCGCAACAGGATTCTGCCGGCCTCACCCAGATCCGCCTCTGCCCTGCGCATCGCCTCAACGATGTCTGACCGGCTGAGCGGATCAAATCGCTGGGCCACCCGCACATTCACCATCGTCTGGGGCAACTTGGCCATACCCTGACGCAGCTCTCCCAGGGGCTTGCCAGACCGGCGAACCGCCAACAGCACCTGCAACGCAGAGACAATACCGTCGCCGGTACTGGTACAGTCACGAATCACCATATGGCCGGAGCCTTCTCCGCCAATAATCCAGTTATTGGCCAGCAGCCGCTCCATCACATAACGGTCACCCACATTGGCACGCTCGAATTCGATGCCAATCTCACGCAGCGCCAGTTCAACCCCCAGATTGGTCATCAGGGTTCCAACCACGCCACCGTTCAACTTACCTTCGGCATGGCGCTGGGAGGCCAGTATAAACAGCAATTCATCACCATCCACCTCTGAGCCGTCGCGGTCCACCATCAGCACGCGGTCGCCATCGCCATCGAAAGCAATACCCAGGTCAGCCCGCTTCTCAGAGACTGCCTGTTTCAGGGCATCCAAGTGGGTGGACCCCACGTTGAGATTGATATTTAGCCCGTCCGGTTCTGCGCCAATCACCGAAACCCTGGCTCCGAGCTCTTTGAACACCTTGGGGGCAACGTGGTAGGTGGCGCCATGGGCACAGTCGAGTACGATATGCAGTCCATCGAGGGTAAACTCATTGGGCACAGTACTCTTGCAGAACTCCACGTACCGGCCCGGAGCATCGTCGACACGGCTCGCCTTGCCCAGCTCATTGGGTTCGCACACCTGAATCGGCTGCTCGAGCCAGCGCTCGATCTCAGCCTCCAGGGTGTCATCGAGCTTGGTGCCGTTAGCCGAGAAGAACTTGATGCCGTTGTCGTGGTGCGGGTTATGAGAGGCGCTAATCACAATGCCTGCGGATGCCCGAAACGTTCGGGTCAGGTAGGCAATGGCCGGCGTCGGCATCGGGCCAAGCAACTTCACATCCACACCCGCAGCGGACAAACCCGCCTCAAGTGCGGATTCAAACATGTAACCTGACAAGCGGGTATCCTTTCCAATCAGCACGCTGTTTCGCTGGCCCTGCCTCTTGAATGCCTGGCCTGCTGCCCACCCAAGGTGCAACATAAACTCCGGGGTAATCGGACTTTCGCCCACTCTCCCTCGGATTCCGTCGGTTCCAAAATACTTGCGCTGGGACATCAGATTGCCTCCTTAACTGCCGTCACGACCTTGACGGCGTCCACCGTCTCCCGCACATCATGCACCCTGAGGATGCTTGCGCCTTTCATGGCGGATATTGTCGCGGCAGCGAGGCTTGCCGGCAACCTTTCGTTGACGTCTCGGCCAGTAATTGCTCCGAGCATGGATTTCCGGGACACCCCGATCAACAACGGATGGCCCAGCAAATGCAACTGTTCCAGAGTCGCCAACAACTGGATGTTGTGGTCCACGGTTTTCCCGAAGCCAAATCCCGGGTCCAGGATGATGTTTTCCGGCCGCACGCCGGCCTTTTCGACCACTCGCATCCGTTCGGTCAGAAACGAACTGACGTCGCGCCGAACGTTATGGTATCGGGGGTTATTCTGCATGGTGTCCGGCTCACCCTGGATGTGCATAATGCAGACGGGCACGCCGGCTTTGGCCGCCACTTCCGGTGCACCCTCTCGCTGGAGCGCCCGCACATCGTTGATCAAACCGGCGCCGAGCCCGACCACTTCCTCCATCACGGCGGGGTTGCTGGTATCCACTGAAATCACGGTATCCAGCTCACGGGCAATGGCCTCTACCACGGGGCAAACCCGGTCCAGCTCTTCCTGGGTCGATACCGGCTCCGCTCCCGGCCGGGTCGATTCACCACCAACATCGATAAAGGATGCGCCGTCTTCCACCATGGTCCGGGCACGAACAAGCGCGGCATCGGCGGTCGTGAACCGGCCGCCATCTGAAAAGGAGTCGGGCGTAACGTTGAGAATCCCCATTACCTGGCACCGGGACAGATCCACCAAACGGCCAGCAAAATTCATTTTCATAGCAGGTATTCCGAAATTTTCTGTTCAGGGATAACAAAAACAAACGCCGCCCGGAGGCCGGGCGGCGCTGTATTTGACTAGGTCTTGCGCGGGCGATCAGTGCTCGCCGGCAGGCCTGCCTACTCCGGGCTGACGCCCGTCATCCGATGGCCGGGGCTCCGGAGCCGGCTCTTCAGCTTTCACTCCGCCGGTGGGACCACTATCGCCCCAGTTTTTCGGGGGCCGCGGCTCTTTGCCTGCCATGATGTCATCGATCTGGTAGCGATCAATGGTCTCGTACTTCATCAGGGCCTCAGCCATCAGGTCCAGTTTGTCACGGTTCTCAATCAGGATCTGCTTGGCCGTGGCATAACACTCATCAATGATATTTCGAACTTCCTCATCAATCCGCTGGGCGGTCTCCGGAGAGTGATGGGAGTGCGATTGGCCAGCAGAACGACCCAGGAACGGCTCTTCGCTGTCGGTATCGTACTGCAGGGGACCCAACTTTTCCGACAACCCCCATTTGGTGACCATGTTGCGGGCCAGGCTGGTGGCACGCTCGATGTCGTTGGAGGCACCGGTCGTCACACCGTCAAAGCCAAGCGTCAGTTCTTCGGCAATTCGGCCACCGAACAGACTGCAGATTGAGCTGGTCAGGTAGCGCTTGGAGTGACTGTACTTATCCTCTTCCGGCAAGAACATGGTCACACCCAGGGCGCGCCCTCGGGGAATGATACTGACCTTGTAGACAGGATCATGTTCAGGCACGAGGCGACCAACAATGGCATGGCCAGACTCATGGTACGCGGTGTTCCACTTTTCTTTCTCGCTCATCACCATGGATTTGCGCTCGGCGCCCATCATGATCTTGTCTTTCGCCAGTTCCAGCTCTTCCATGGAAACCAGACGCTGGTTACGACGCGCCGCGAACAGGGCAGCCTCGTTTACCAGGTTAGCGAGGTCAGCACCGGAGAAGCCAGGCGTACCGCGAGCGATAACCGCCGGATCAATACCGTCGGCCAGGGGCACTTTCTTCATGTGCACCTTAAGAATCTGCTCTCGACCAAGAATGTCTGGCAGGCTCACCACCACCTGGCGGTCAAAGCGACCCGGACGCAGCAGCGCAGGGTCCAGAACGTCCGGACGGTTGGTAGCAGCGATCACGATGACGCCTTCGTTGCCTTCAAAGCCGTCCATCTCAACCAACAGCTGGTTCAGGGTCTGTTCACGCTCGTCATGGCCACCGCCCATGCCGGCGCCACGATGGCGACCGACCGCATCAATCTCATCGATAAAAATGATACAGGGGCTTTGCTTCTTGGCCTGCTCGAACATGTCACGAACACGGGAAGCACCCACGCCCACGAACATCTCTACAAAGTCAGAACCGGAGATGGAGAAAAACGGCACTTTCGCTTCACCGGCGATGGCTTTTGCCAGCAGCGTCTTACCAGTGCCCGGCGGGCCCACCATCAACACGCCTTTCGGAATGCGGCCACCCAGACGCTGGAATTTACTCGGGTCACGCAGGAAGTCGACCAGCTCTTTAACGTCTTCCTTCGCTTCATCAACACCGGCGACGTCGCCAAAGGTGGTTTTGATCTGGTCTTCACTGAGCAGACGCGCCTTGCTCTTGCCAAAGGACATGGGGCCTTTGCCGCCGCCACCGCCCTGCATCTGGCGCATGAAGAACACAAACAACGCGATAATGATCAGAATCGGGAACGCGGCCACCAGCAACTGCGTCCACAGGCTCTGGCGCTCAGGCTCCTTGCCGATCACTTCGACGTTATTGGCGAGCAGATCATCCATCAGCTTGTTGTCAGAGACCTGCGGGCGAATGGTCTGGAACTGGGACCCGTCACCACGGACACCCTGAACCTGGAGACCATCAATGGTCACCTGCCGGACCTGGCCCTGCTGGACCATCTCCACAAACTGGGAATAGTTGACTTGTTGGCCGGTGGTGGTGGGAGAGAAATTCTGAAACACCATCAACAGCACGGCGGCTATGATTAGCCAGAGAACCAGATTTTTTGCCATATCGTTCAAGGATCATCACCTGTGAATTGCGGGGCTGCAGCCATGTGGCCACCAACCCTTTTCCGACACCTTACACTAATTGTACGCCTGTCCACCAGAAACGGCCCATCCGTATCGACCACAAACCCGCTGACTGACCCGGCAAAAACACAGTCTGAGGGCTGTAACCAGCACCCCTGGAGATTTCGTGAAACATTTGACCCTGACCGCACAGGAAGGTTCCAGCCGACAACCGACAGGGCGCCAGGACCCGTCATCCCGCTGTGCACCGCGCCAGTGAGCGCGATTGTAGGTGATTACGACCATTTTTAGCGGGATTCTATCTGTTACAATTGCGAAATTATACGACGTCGCCAGCCGTTTCGCCGCTGACCTTTTGTTAATTGCACCGATAAAGAGATTACATCATGAGTCTTTCACCGGAACAACGCCGGGAATACCGGGCGATTGCCCACAATCTGAAGCCCGTCATTATTGTTGGCGATAAAGGCCTGTCTGAGGGCTTGCAGGATGAGCTTGAGCGCGCCCTGAATGATCATGAGCTGATCAAGATCAAGGTGGCCAGCACTGATCGCGAAGCGCGCCAGGAAGCCATTCAGGCGCTGTGCGAGAGCTCCGGGGCCGAGCTGGTGCAGACGATTGGTAAGATTGCGGTGATTTTGCGGCGGGCTAAGAAGCCTAATCCGAAGTTGTCTAATCTGCTTAGAAATAAATGATGATTAGCCACGGACACTCACGGACGCGCACGGACAAAAGATAACCTTCTCATTGTTATCGGCCGTTTAAGTCCGTGAGGTTCCTTGGTTGATATCATAGAAAGCCGCGCTGGGGAGTGCGGCTTTTTTGTTTTTGGTTAGGAGATCGGCTTGGTAAAAGGGGGTCAGTCCCCGTTCGGGGACAGACCCGTTGGACAGACCCGTAGAGCAGACCCTTTGATGCTAGATGTATTCTACTTCGGAGATTTCGTATTCTACGGTGCCGGAGGGGATGCGGATGGCGACTACGTCGCCTTCGTTCTTGCCTACCAGCGCACGGGCAATCGGTGAGGATACGGACAGCTTGCCGGCCTTGATGTCGGCTTCGTCTTCGCCGACGATCTGGTATTTAACCTCTTCGTCGGTATCCATGTTCACCAGGTGTACCGTGGTGCCGAAGATCACCTTACCCGTGTTCTCCATGGTGGTCACGTCGATGACCTGGGCGACCGACAACTTGCCTTCGATTTCCTGAATCCGGCCTTCGATGAAGCTTTGCTGCTCGCGAGCAGCGTGGTACTCGGCGTTTTCCTTGAGATCACCGTGCTCACGGGCGTCGGCGATTGCCTGAATCACCCGGGGACGATCTTCGGACTTCAGCTTTTTCAGCTCCTCGCGCAGGCGGGCTTCGCCCGCCTTGGTCATGGGTACTCTGTCAGCCATAGTCTTACTTTCCTGCGTGTAGATCCTGGAGGCGACGTACTGTGCGCTCCGGGCCAAATTTGATGGCCCGACAGAAGGCTTCGCCGCCTGCCAGTGTGGTTGTGTAGGTCACCTTGGTCTGCAGGGCAGACTGGCGAATCTGGGCCGAGTCGGAAATCGCCTTGCGACCTTCAGTGGTATTGATAATCAGCTGGACCTGACCATTCTTGATGGCGTCAACAATGTGCGGGCGGCCCTCGCGAACCTTGTTTACCCGCTCCACGGCAACACCTTCGGCTTCCAGCGCCTTGGCAGTGCCAGTGGTGGCAATCACCTTGAACCCGGCCTCAACCAGGTCACGAGCCACCTTCGCCGCACCGGGCTTGTCGACATCCCGCACAGACATGAACGCGGTACCCTGGGCAGGCAGGCGCTCACCGATGGCCAGAGCCGCCTTGGCAAAGGCTTCATCAAAGCTGTCGCCCAGCCCCATCACCTCACCGGTGGATTTCATTTCGGGCCCGAGGATCGGGTCCACAGCCGGGAACTTGTTGAACGGGAACACGGACTCTTTAACCGCGTAGTAGGTCGGCACGATTTCCTGAGTGAAGTTCAGTTCTTTCAGGCTTTTGCCAGACATAACCCGGGCCGCAACCGCGGCCAGAGACACGCCAATGGCCTTGGACACGAACGGCACGGTCCGGGAAGCCCGGGGGTTCACTTCGATCACGTAGATCTCGCCGTCCTGATAGGCCAGCTGCACGTTCATCAGGCCGATAACGTCCAGCTCGATGGCCATTTTCTTCACGGCCTCACGCATGTCGTCCTGCACCTGCTTGCTCAGACTGTAGGGCGGCAGGGAGCAGGCGGAATCACCGGAGTGAACACCAGCCTGCTCAATGTGTTGCATGATACCGCCGATCACAACATCAGTGCCGTCACTGATGGCATCGATATCTACTTCGATGGCAGCATTCAGGAAGTGATCAAGCAGTACCGGGCTGTCATTGGAAACCAGCACCGCGTTACGCATGTAGCGCACCAGTTCAGTTTCGTCATAGACGATTTCCATGGCCCGGCCACCCAGCACGTACGACGGGCGCACCACCAGCGGGTAGCCAATCTCGCGGGCCGCCACGATGCCTTCCTCGTGGCTACGCACAGTGGCGTTTTCCGGCTGCTTCAGACCCAGACGCTGGATCATCTGCTGGAAGCGCTCGCGGTCTTCGGCGCGGTCGATGGCGTCCGGGCTGGTACCGATGATAGGCACACCGGCGGCCTCCAGGCCACGGGCCAGTTTCAGCGGAGTCTGACCGCCATACTGGACAATCACGCCCTTGGGTTTCTCGACGTTGATGATTTCCAGGACGTCTTCCAGGGTGATCGGCTCAAAATACAACCGGTCGGAGGTGTCGTAATCGGTCGACACGGTCTCCGGGTTGCAGTTGATCATGATGGTTTCGTAGCCGTCCTCACGCATGGCCAGAGCCGCGTGCACGCAGCAGTAGTCAAACTCGATGCCCTGGCCGATACGGTTGGGGCCACCGCCGATGACCACAATCTTCTCGCGGTCGGACGGCTCCGCCTCGCACTCTTCCTCGTAAGTGGAGTACATATAGGCAGTGTCGGAGGCAAATTCAGCCGCACAGGTATCGACACGTTTGTACACCGGGCGGATGCCCAGATCGTGGCGCAGCTTGCGCAGGCTGACTTCGGAAATACCCAGCAGTTTGGCCAGGCGGGCATCGGAGAAGCCCTTGCGCTTGAGACGGAACAGGGTGGCCTTGTCGATATCGGCCTTACCGGCCGACTTGAGGGCCTGCTCTTCGCGCACGATGTCCTCGATCTGCACCAGATACCAGGGGTCTACCTTGGTGTGGCGGAACACTTCGTCCACGGTCATGCCGGCGCGGAACGCATCGCCGATGTACCAGATTCGCTCGGCACCGGGTACGTTCAGCTCCCGGGTCAGGGTTTCGCGGCTGTTCTCGGAGTCCAGCTCTTCCAGCTTTTCATCAAAACCTTCGGAACCCACTTCCAGGCCACGCAATGCCTTCTGCACCGACTCCTGGAAGGTCCGGCCAATGGCCATAACCTCACCGACAGACTTCATCTGGGTGGTCAGGCGGGCGTCGGCCTGGGGGAATTTCTCGAAGGTAAACCGGGGAATCTTGGTAACCACGTAATCAATGGACGGCTCGAACGAGGCCGGGGTGACGCCGCCGGTGATTTCGTTCTGCAGTTCATCAAGGGTGTAACCCACGGCCAGCTTGGCCGCGACCTTGGCGATCGGGAAGCCAGTGGCCTTGGACGCCAGCGCAGAGGAACGGGACACCCGCGGGTTCATTTCGATCACCACCATGCGGCCGGTGTCGGGGTTGATGCCGAATTGCACGTTGGAACCGCCGGTTTCCACACCGATTTCACGCAGCACCGCCAGCGAGGCGTTCCGCATGATCTGGTATTCCTTGTCGGTGAGAGTCTGGGCGGGGGCCACGGTGATGGAGTCACCGGTGTGCACGCCCATGGCGTCGAAGTTCTCGATGGCGCAGACGATGATGCAGTTGTCGTTCTTGTCCCGAACAACTTCCATCTCGTACTCTTTCCAGCCAATCAGGGATTCGTCGATCAACAGCTCGTTGGTCGGGGACAGGTCGAGACCGCGAGTACAGATTTCCTCGAACTCGTCCTTGTTGTAGGCAATACCACCACCAGAACCACCCATGGTAAACGATGGACGGATGATGCACGGGAAGCCGATGTCTTCGGAGATCTTCCAGGCTTCGTCCATGGAATGAGCGATGGCCGCACGCGGGCACTCAAGGCCGATTTTCTTCATGGCCTTGTCAAAGCGGTCGCGGTCTTCGGCCTTGTCGATGGTGTCGGCGTTGGCGCCGATCATTTCAACGCCATGCTTTTCCAGCACGCCGTGTTTTTCCAGGTCCAGCGCACAGTTCAGTGCGGTCTGGCCACCCATGGTGGGTAGCAGGGCGTCCGGCTTTTCTTTCTCAATGATCTTTTCGACCGTCTTCCAGGTGATGGGCTCGATGTAGGTGGCATCGGCCATGGCCGGGTCGGTCATGATGGTGGCCGGGTTAGAGTTCACCAGGATAACCCGGTAACCCTCTTCGCGCAGCGCCTTGCAGGCCTGGGCCCCGGAGTAATCGAATTCGCACGCCTGCCCGATCACAATGGGACCTGCGCCCAGGATCAGGATGCTTTGGATGTCTGTACGTTTTGGCATGTCTCGGTAAACCTGTCAGCAACTTTTGAATTCTTTCAGCGCGTACGATGCGCCAGTGAGCTATCTGTGATGGCCTTGCCCTCAGGCAGATCGCGCTTCCATCAGCTGGATAAACTCGTCGAACAGGGGCGCCACATCATGGGGGCCCGGGCTGGCTTCCGGGTGACCCTGGAAGCTGTAAGCCGGCTTGTCTGTGCGGCGAATACCCTGCAGAGTGCCGTCAAACAGCGACTTGTGGGTGGCTTCCACATTAGCCGGCAGGGTTGCTTCGTCTACCGCAAACCCATGGTTCTGGCTGGTAATCATCACGGTGCCTTTGGCAATATCCTGCACCGGGTGGTTGGCGCCGTGGTGGCCGTGGCCCATTTTCATGGTTTTGGCGCCACTGGCCAGAGCCAGCAACTGGTGACCGAGGCAGATGCCGAACACCGGGATTTCGGTTTCCAGCACTTGCTGGATAGCCGTGATGGCATAGTCGCAAGGCTCGGGGTCGCCGGGGCCGTTGGACAGGAAGATGCCGTCGGGATTCATGGCCAGCACTTCCGAGGCCGGGGTTTGCGCAGGCACCACGGTGATGTCGCAGCCACGGGCGGCGAGCATGCGCAGGATGTTGAACTTCACACCGTAGTCCCAGGCAACGACCTTGAATTTGGCGGCGGCCTGGTCACCGTAACCGTCTGTGATATCCCACTCGGTCTGGCTCCACTGGTAGGCTTTGTCGCTGGTGACTTCTTTAGCCAGATCCATGCCCTTGAGGCCGGGGAAGGCTTTCGCCAGTTCCAGGGCGCGCTCGGCGGTGGCGTTCTCGCCAGCGATGATGGCGCCGTTCTGGGAGCCTTTATCGCGCAGGATGCGAGTCAGGCGGCGGGTGTCGATGTCAGCAATGCCAACAATGTTGTTGCTTCGCAGGTACTCGCCCAGGCTCTGTTGGTTACGCCAGCTGCTGGCGATCAGCGGTAGATCACGAATGATCAGGCCGGCGGCATGGATGCGGTCCGATTCTACGTCTTCTTCGTTTACACCGGTGTTGCCAATGTGCGGATACGTCAGGGTGACGATCTGGCGCGAGTAGGACGGGTCGGTCAGGATTTCCTGGTAGCCGGTCATGGCAGTATTGAATACTACCTCGCCGCTGGTTTCTCCATCTGCGCCGATGGCGGTGCCGTAGAAGAGGCTTCCGTCTGCGAGTGCAAGGATTGCTGGTGTGCTCAAGGCTTGTATCCTCATCGAGTGGCGTAAGTTCGTCACGAACAGGAACGCAAGCGCAAATTCAGGTTGCAAAAAAGCGAGACAAGGTAAAAACCCGGTCCCGCTTTCTTATAAACTTTTCAAAGGTACGCTTGGTGCAGTCAAATCGCCTTATTGTAAGCTGTCTTGGCGTTTTCTGTCCACGTTGAATTCTTGCCGGGCGTAAGGCGGTTGTCCGGCAGGAGGGCTGGATCACCTTCCCGAAAAACGCTACGAGCACCCGCAGGCGGGTCCAGCCAGCAATCACAGATTGCTGTCGTTCGACTGCGCATGAAGCTTTGCTTCATAAACGCTTGTCTCACCCATGTGCGCTTCGCTCCGGCCATCCATGGCCTCCGAGATTTTCGGGAAGGTGATCCAGCCCTCCTACCTCAGAGCCCGCTGCTCAGAACTCTCTCGCTCGGGGTCAACTGTTCAAGAGCACATTCAGCCCTTCAGATTCAAGACATCCTGCATGTCATACAGTCCAGCGGCCTTCCCTTCCAGCCAGAGCGCAGCTCGCATCGCCCCTTTGGCGAAGGTCATCCGGCTGCTCGCCTTGTGGGTGATTTCAATACGCTCGCCTTCGGTGGCGAACAGAACGGTGTGGTCGCCCACCACGTCGCCGGCGCGGATGGTTTCGAAGCCGATTTCCTTGCGGGTGCGCTCGCCGGTGAAACCTTCGCGGCCGTAGACGGCGCATTCTTTCAGATCACGGCCCAGGGCGTCGGCTACCACTTCGCCCATGCGCAGGGCGGTGCCTGAGGGGGCGTCTTTTTTGTGGCGGTGATGGGCCTCGATGATTTCTACGTCGTAGTCGTCACCCAAAGTAGCCGCTGCGGTGCGCAGGAGGTTGAGGACGACGTTGACGCCAACGCTCATGTTGGGGGCGAAGACCACAGGGGTGGATTCTGCCGCCAAGGCCAACTGTTCTTTCTCGGCGTCGGTCATGCCGGTGGTGCCGATGACGATCATTTTGCCGTTGGCGCTGCAGAACTTTGCGTTTTCCAGGGTGAGGTCCGGGAAGGTGAAGTCCACCAGTACGTCGAAGTCGTTTTTGACGTCGTCGAGGCTGCCGGCCATTTTGATGCCGGTTTTGCCGATGCCAGTCATTTCGCCGGCGTCGGCGCCAATCAGGCTGCTGCCTGGCTCGACGATGGCAGCACCGAGTTCGAGGCCTTCGGTACCGTCTACGGCTTCTATCAGTACTTTGCCCATGCGCCCGGCGGCGCCGATGATTGCTACCCGCATCTGTTCTGCCCTCAGAATTTCATTTCGTCGAAGAAACTTTTCACACCCTCAAACCAGGAGGTTTTCTTCGGAGCATGATGGGTGCCGTTGTTGCCGCTGAGGGTTTCCTGGAACTCTTCCAGCAGCTCTTTCTGGCGCTTGGTCAGGTTGACCGGTGTTTCTACCATCACGCGGCACAGCAAATCGCCGGCAGGGCCACCGCGAACGGGACTAACCCCTTTGTTGCGCAGGCGGAAGAGTTTGCCGGTCTGGGTTTCCGGTGGAATCTTGAGTTTGACCCGGCCATCCAGGGTCGGTACTTCCAGTTCACCACCCAGGGCTGCATCCACGATGCTGATTGGCACTTCGCAGTATAGATTACGGCCATCACGGGTGAAGATGGAATGCTCGCGCACGGCAATCTGCACATACAGGTCGCCTGGCGGCCCACCATCAACGCCCATTTCGCCCTCTCCTGAGAGACGAATCCGATCTCCGGTATCCACACCGGGCGGCACTTTCACAGACAGGGTTTTTTCCTGCCTCACGCGGCCCTGGCCGTGGCACACTTTACAGGGATTCTTGATGACCTGACCGGAGCCCCGGCAGGTCGGGCATGCCTGCTGAACGGTAAAGAAACCCTGCTGCATGCGAACCTGCCCCATACCCTGACAGGTTCCACAGGTTTCCGGACGGGAGCCTTTTTCAGCACCGCTGCCGTCGCAGGCTTCACACTCTTTGTGGCCAGGAATATTGATCTTGACGGTTTTGCCTTTGACGGCTTCTTCCAGGTCGATTTCCAGGGTGTAGCGCAGATCGGAACCGCGAGTGTTGCGGCCCCGGCCACCGCCACCGAAAATGTCACCGAAGACATCACCAAAGATATCGGAGAAGCTGGCACCACCGCCGCCAAAGCCACCGCCGGCCTGGCCATCCACGCCGGCATGACCAAACTGGTCGTAGGCCGCACGCTTGCTGCCATCGGCAAGAATTTCGTAGGCTTCGCTGGCCTCTTTGAACTTGTTCTCGGCGTCTTTGTCGTCCGGGTTACGGTCCGGATGGTATTTCATCGCAAGCTTTCGGTAAGCCCGCTTTATGTCCTTCTCGTCCGCGTCCCGGGAGACCCCGAGTACTTCGTAATAATCGCGCTTGGCCATGCTTAAAACCCTGTTGCTATAACGCGGAAAACGCGGGGCTTACCCCCGCGTTTTCCAACTACCTGATGTACTTAGGATTTACTTCTTGTCGTCGTCTTTGACTTCTTCGAACTCGGCGTCCACCGCATCGTCAGCCGCCTGGGACTGGGCACCTTCCTGCCCGCCAGCCTGCTGCGCCTGGTCTGCCTGATCCGCGTACATCTTCTGTGCCAGCTCGGAAGACACTTCGGTCAGTTTCTGAGTCTTGGTTTCGATGGCTTCCTTGTCAGAGCCGGTCAGGGCTTCTTCCAGATCCTTGATGGCCGCCTCGATAGACTCCTTTTCACTGCCAGAAACCTTGTCGCCGGCTTCGGTCAGCGTCTTGCGCACGGCGTGAACCATGGCATCACCCTGGTTGCGGACCTGAACCAGCTCTTCGAACTTGCGATCTTCCTCGGCGTTGGCCTCGGCATCACGAACCATCTTCTCGATCTCGTCATCGTTCAGGCCAGAAGAAGCCTTGATCACGATGGACTGCTCCTTGCCGGTCGCCTTGTCCTTGGCAGACACGTTCAGGATACCGTTGGCATCGATATCGAAGGTTACTTCGATCTGCGGCACACCGCGTGGCGCCGGCGGAATATCCGCCAGGTCAAAGCGGCCCAGCGACTTGTTCTGGGAAGCCTGCTTACGCTCACCTTGAACCACGTGAATGGTTACGGCCGTCTGGTTGTCATCCGCTGTTGAGAACGTCTGCGACTTCTTGGTCGGGATGGTGGTGTTCTTGTCGATCAGCGGCGTTGCCACGCCACCCATGGTTTCAATACCCAGGGTCAGCGGGGTTACGTCCAGCAGCAGCACGTCTTTCACGTCACCGGAAAGAACAGCCGCCTGGATGGCAGCACCCATGGCAACGGCTTCGTCCGGGTTCACGTCTTTACGGGCTTCTTTGCCGAAGAACTCTTTTACCTTTTCCTGCACCAGCGGCATACGGGTCTGACCACCCACCAGGATAACCTCGTCGATTTCAGACGCCTTCATGCCGGCGTCCTGCAGGGCGACTTTACAGGGCTCCAGGCTACGCTGAACCAGGTCTTCCACCAGGCTTTCCAGCTTGGCGCGAGTCAGCTTCACGTTCATGTGCTTGGGCCCAGACGCGTCTGCAGTGATGTACGGCAGGTTCACGTCTGTCTGCTGGCTGCTGGACAGCTCGATCTTCGCTTTCTCACCGGCTTCCTTCAGGCGCTGCATGGCCAGGGAATCGCCGCGCAGGTCGATGCCACTGTCTTTCTTGAACTGGTCTGCCAGGTACTCGATGACTTTCAGGTCGAAGTCTTCACCACCCAGGAAGGTGTCACCGTTGGTGGCCAGAACCTCGAACTGATGCTCGCCGTCGACATCGGCAATTTCAATAATGGAGAGGTCGAAAGTACCACCACCCAGATCGTATACAGCAACTGTGCGGTCACCGCTCTTCTTGTCCAGGCCATAGGCCAGGGCAGCCGCGGTCGGCTCGTTGATGATCCGCTTCACTTCCAGACCGGCGATCTTGCCCGCATCTTTGGTGGCCTGGCGCTGGCTGTCATTGAAGTAAGCCGGCACGGTGATAACTGCTTCCGTTACCTTCTCGCCCAGGTAGTCTTCTGCCGTCTTCTTCATTTTCTTCAGAACTTCTGCAGAGATCTGGGGCGGTGCCATCTTCTGGCCCTTCACTTCAACCCAGGCGTCGCCGTTGTCGGCCTTGGTGATCTTGTAAGGCACCATCTTGATGTCTTTCTGAACCACATCGTCCTCAAAACGACGACCGATCAGACGCTTGATGGCGTACAGGGTGTTATGGGGGTTGGTGACCGCCTGGCGCTTGGCGGACTGACCAACCAGGGTCTCGTTATCGTCGGTGTACGCGATAATGGAGGGAGTCGTACGATCACCCTCAGCATTTTCAATAACCTTTACCTTGTCGCCATCCATGATGGCCACACAGGAGTTGGTGGTTCCCAGGTCGATACCAATAATCTTGCTCATCGAATCACTCCAAATCTTTCTGAATGCTGTCCCAGGGAGGTTTGCCCTGACTGTCGCTGTTTAATCGCTATATTGGCGCTTTAATCGGCTTTTCAAGCCTGCTCGTCGATTTTTGGTGCACCTTCCGCCTTGGCCACAACCACCATGGCGGGACGAACCACGCGACCGTTCAGCAGGTAGCCCTTCTGCACCACGGCAACTACACTGTTCGGCTCGGCATCTGGCGCGGGCACCATAGACATCGCCTCGTGCTGTTGCGGATCGAACGGTTCACCCACCGGGTTCACCTGTTCAACGTTGAATTTCTTGAGGCCGTTCATGAACAGGCCCAAAGTCATTTCCACACCTTCGCGAATGGAGCCAACCAGCTCCCCGGCGTTTTCATGACCTTCAGTACTTTCCACTGCCTTTTCAAGGCTGTCCGCCACCGGAAGGAGCTCTTTCACGAACTTTTCCAGGGCGAACTTGTGGGCCTTTTCCACATCAATTTCGGCACGACGACGCACATTCTGCATCTCAGCCTGGGCTCTCAGCGCCTGGTCCTGATATTCCTGCAACTGCGCCTTCAGCATTTCCAACTCGGAACCTTCTTCAGCTCCGGCGGTTTCTGCTTCGCCCTGCTCTTCTGTGGCGTTTACCGCCTCGTTCAGCTCGTCTACCTGTTCGTTACGCTTATCGTCAGCACTCATGACAACTCCTGATGACTTTCCCTGGGCCCGAGGGCCTGCGGCTAAATGAGCCCCGCCTTGCACAGGCAGGAAAATACGACTTTGCGAACGAATATGGGGCCCGCCCATCAGGTTTCAACCTCAAACGATGCATTCTTTCAGATTTTCACGATTCGATTGTTTGCAAACAGGAAAAACCCTGTATATATTCACAGAAACTGTATAGATCAACAGTGTTCAGACAATTTTCAGAGAGTCTCCAATCCTGAGCGGAGGTTATCGGCATGCTCACACAACTTATGGTCTCCAACTACGCCATCGCTGAACGGGTCGACCTGCATTTCAGCAAAGGCATGACGGCCCTGACCGGTGAAACCGGCGCTGGCAAATCCATTGTTCTGGATGCGCTCAGCCTGGCCATGGGCGGCCGAGCGGATGCCGGTGCCGTGCGCCACGGCGCAAAACGAGCCGATATCACCGCCAGCTTCGACATCTCACGTATTCCGATTGCCCGACAATGGCTGGAAGAACACGAACTGGATGACAAAGACGACTGCATCCTGCGCCGGACCATCAACAAAGATGGTCGTTCAAAAGCCTTTATTAATGGCCAGCCCTGCCCACTCTCCCAACTCAAGGACCTTGGCGGCCTGCTGATGGATATTCACAGCCAGCACCAACATCAGTCACTGCTGCAAAAAGACACTCATCGGAAGCTGCTGGACGAATTCTCCGGCGCCGAAGACCTGGCAGAGCAAACCCGGGATGCCTGGAAAGCCTGGCATAGAACCAGTCAGAAGCTGGAACAGCGGCGCCAGAACGCCGACGAGGCAGAGGCAAAACTGCAACTGCTCCGGTACCAGGCGGAAGAGCTGGACCGGCTTGCCCTGGGCGATGGCGAACAGGAAGCACTTGAACAGGAACAAGCGCAGCTGAGCCAGGCCGATGCGGTACTGCATAGCAGCCATCAGGCTGCCCTGCTGTGCACTGAGGACGAAACCAGTGCCGCCGACCTGGTGCGTCAGGCACTTCAGCAACTGGAGCAACTCCCAGTGGACGTTCCGGCACTGGCTGACACCATCCAGATGCTGACCGAAGCACAGATCCAGATTTCAGAAGCCGGGGACAACCTTCGGCACTTTGTTGAAGACTACGAAGCAGACCCCGCAAGGCTGGCCGAGGTCGAGGAACGCCTGAGCGCCATTTATCAGATGGCTCGAAAGCACCGCATCACACCGGAGGAATTGCCGGAACTGCACCAACGCCTGTCGAACGAACTGGAAGAACTGGACGGCGGCGAAGGCAGCCTCGAGCAGCTTGAGGCAGAGCAGCAAGCCCTGCGCAAACGGTTTGATGAACTGGCCGGGCAATTAACGGCCAAGCGGGAGCAGGCAGCGGCGGAACTGGATCAGCGAATTGCTCAGGAGCTTGCACAGCTGAGCATGCCGGCCGTCCAGTTTGTTACCAAACTGGGCCGCAACAGCAATGACGAACCGCCCCCCCACGGTATGGAAGATATCGAGTTCCTGGTCAGCGCCAACCCGGGGCAACCCGCACGCCCACTGGCCAAGGTGGCCTCCGGGGGCGAACTGTCTCGGATCAGCCTTGCCATTCAGGTAGTGGTCGCCCAGACCTCAACCACCCCTACCCTCGTATTTGATGAAGTGGACGTGGGTATTGGCGGCGGCACAGCCGAGGTGGTCGGGCGTTTACTCCGGTCTCTGGGCAGCAACGGCCAGGTGCTGTGTGTCACTCATTTGCCCCAGGTGGCAGCTCAGTGCCACCAGCACCTGTTCGTCAGCAAATTCACCGAACAGGACGCAACCTATTCACGCATTGAAACGCTGGATGACCAGGGAAGAATCAGCGAAGTGGCAAGAATGCTGGGCGGCGTAGACATGACAGAGCACACCATTGCCCACGCCCGGGAGATGTTCGTTAAGGGTCAGGCGACCCATCACTGAATCCCCCCTCTCGATTCGGAGAGCTGTTGGGGCCGGCGCTTGCTGGCCCTTTTTTTTTGACTTATTTCTTGGAAGAGCCCAAAGGCTTAACGTAGAGGATCAGGCTGTGATCAACGATCTCATAGCCGTGCTCCTTGGCGATCTTCTGCTGGCGCTCTTCGATGATATCATCCACAAACTCGATCACTTCCCCGGTTTGCGTGCATACCATGTGGTCATGGTGATCATCGCCCGCCATTTCGAAGACGGCGTGGCCACCCTCAAAGTTATGGCGCAACACCAGGCCTGCGGCCTCGAACTGAGTCAGTACCCGGTAGACGGTTGCCAGCCCCACGTCATCTCCCTGATCCAGCAGCTTCTTGTAAACATCCTCGGCACTCAGATGGTGCTCTTCGGCGTTCTCCAGAATATTGAAGATTTTGACTCTCGGGAGAGTAACCTTCAAACCGACCTTTCGTAATTCGGCGTTTTCAGATGACATGTTACTATTCACTCTTTGGTGTGCCTTACGGCTTCCGGTATGATGAAGCCGCCGTTCAACGGACTACCCGTTTCACACCTGCTTGATGCAGGCGATTTCAAGATAGAGGATTTCCCCCGGCGATGCAAAAGCTCACCGCTATCGTTCTTATTAGCATTTTATCCTTGTCCGGTTGCGCATTCCCTGGCGTTTACAAAATCAACGTGCAACAGGGGAATATCGTGACCGAAGACGACCTCAAGAGCCTCTCGCAAGGCATGGCCCGCAGTCAGGTTCATGCGGTTCTCGGGTCGCCGCTGATGCTCAATCCGGTGGACCCCTCGCGCGAGTACTATGTGTACACCTTCCAGCGCCGGGGTGGGGATATCCAGGAGCAGCGCATAATCGTCTATTACGAAGGCGACGAGTTCAGCCATTACGACGCACGACTGCTGGAAGAAACGCCCGCTTACTGATTGTTCAGGCTTTCTTTTTGGCCCGGTTCAGCCGGGCCTGCTTGGGATCTATCTTTAGCGGTCGGTATAGTTCAACCCGGTCTCCCTCGCGCAGCTCATGGCCCGCGGGGTCTTTAATGACTTTGCCAAACACGCCCATATCCGTTGCGTCCGGATCGATTTCCGGGAAAATATCCGTTATTCCAGACAGTTTCACGGCCTCGATGGCCGTGGTTCCCTCAGGCACTTCAATCGCCACAATTTGCTGCTTGTCTGGCCGGGCATACGCTACCTCTACCTGCATCAAACCGTCCCTCCCTGATAAATCTGGTCTGCCCGACGGCAAAACGCATCCACCATGGTATTGGCAGCCTGATTGAACACCGGACCAAAAGTCATTCGGGACAGTGAGCCCGAAAACTCAAACTCCAGGGTCAGGATCACCTTACAGGCCTGCTCGTTGAGCGCCTTGAAGTGCCACCGCCCCCGCAGATTTTTCAGTGGACCATCCACCAGGCTCATCTCGATCGCCTCGGGCATCAACAGCTGATTACGCGTGGTCAGGCGATGGCGCACACCGCCCTTGGCAATCTCCAGTGACGCCATGATCTCTGCATCCGTCTGTTCGTGCACCTCTGCCCCGGCGCACCAGGGCAGAAACTCGGGATACCGTGCAATATCATTGACCAGATGGAACATGCGCTCTGCGGAGTGCATGACCAATGCGGTCTTATCAATCTGATGCGCCATGAAAACCGGGATTCCTGCGTTTTTTACAACAAAAGAGCCTGACTGGCCCGCGAAGGCCAACTACACACTATGATAAAGGATATCGTCCCCGTTGGGGGCGTTTTCCGCCGGCTGGCTTTCTGCGCCCTGACCAGACGCGTTACCTTCTGGCCCCGGGCCCTCACTTTGCGGGCTTACGGGCAAACCGTCACCGTCATCGTTTGCCGTCGCAGGCATCGGTTCTTTTGGCGCGTCATCTTGTGCGCACCAAATGGCGGCGCTGCCGTTATCACACAGGTTTGACAACGAGAATACTGTGTATTGTATGCCAATCCAGGCCACCAGAACCGGCAGGACAAGGCGCATAACCCAATACCAGATCTTGCGAATAGCCACCGGGGTGTTACCAAGAATCCTTGCGGCATAGCGCCGGGTCAGGCACCAACCGGCAAAGGTGGCAATCAGCAAGGCCACCAGCGGAATCAGGATGCCGCCCGTCGTCAGCTCCAGCCATCGGAACAGGGTGGCACCGGCAAACCGGTAGTCCGCCCAGAGATTGAAGGAGAATAGCGAACCCAGGCCGGCAGCCCACACGGCAACACCGGCAATAACCGCAGACCACCCTCTGGGTGCGCCAGTCCACTCACGAAACCAGCCCACCACAGGCTCCAACAGCGATATGGCGGTCGCCCACACGATCATGAGCACCAGCAGGAACACCGCCGCAATGATCAACTGACTGTGGGGCAACTGGGCCAGCGTGACCGGCAGGGAGACAAACAACAGCCCGAAGCCTCGCTCACCATCAAGACTGGCACCATCCAGCGCCACCGAGAACATCATCAGCCCCGCCAGGATGGCCACCAGAGTGTCCATCAACACCACCGCCAGCAATGACCGCTTCAACCGGGTATGTGACGTGCTGTAAGCGCCGAAGATCGCCCACACCCCCATCCCAAGGCCGAGGGTATAGAAAGCGTGAAAAAAGGCCGCCTTGACGCTATTTAAATCAACGTTGTCTGGCCGCAGCGCCAGGATGTGTTCAATACCCGAATCCAGCCGCCCATGACTGGCCGACAAGGCAAATAACCCCAGCATCAGCAGCAACGCTGCGGGCACCAGAAATCGCAGCGATCGCTCCAACCCCTTCACAACGCCCTGGGCCGATACCCAGACCACGAGAACCATGAAGAACGCGTGCCAGGCCATAAACTCCCGATGCCCACCCGGCCTGGACACCAGATCCGTCAGGATACCGGTCGCCGCCTCGGGCGTCGCTGCCCTGAAACTGTCTGCTGCCCCAAAGAAGACATAGGCCAGCACGATGCCACCGAACACCGCCGTGAATGACAACACCAGGAACGCGGCAAGCACACTCAAGGGGCCGGCCAGGCGCCACAGCGGCGAACAGCCTGCGTCTTTCACCATGCCGTCCATCGCCAGTACAATGCCATGGCGTGAGTGCCGCCCAAGCACCGCCTCAGTCACCATCAGCGGCAGGGTTACCAGCAGCAGGCAGGCGAGATACAGAAAGATGAACAACCCGCCACCGTGAATACTGGCAAGGTATGGAAACTGCCACAGATTGGCCAGGCCCACGGTAGCGCCCACCGAGGCCCAAAAAAACGTGGATTTTCGGGTAAATGACCCGATGGACGTGTGATACTTGTTCGCCATGGCGATCCCTGACAGTCAAATGCGCCCCATTGTAGCCGAAGGCGGCATCCCGGAACGACTGGATCTACAAGCCCAGCGGTGAAATCGTGACCCGTCTGGCAGCCCTGGGCTACAATGTCCGATTTACCGGCCAACAGTCACCCGGCCGGCACACACATTCTTCCGTTCCCGGACAGGATTCATGAGCAAGAAGAAAGCAAACGGACCAACCAGCAATACCATTGCCCTGAACAAAAAGGCAAAGCACGAATATCATATTGAAGAACGCTTTGAAGCCGGCCTTGCCCTGCTGGGCTGGGAAGTGAAATCACTGCGAGCCGGCAAGGCTCAGCTGGTGGACGCCTACGTACTTCTGAAAAATGGCGAAGCCTGGTTGTTGGGCGCTCATATCACGCCGCTCAACACCGCCTCCACCCATGTGATCGCCGATCCGACCCGTACCCGCAAATTGCTGCTGCACGCAAAGGAAATTGCCAAGATCATCGGCCAGGTCAACCAGGCCGGGCATACCTGCATACCGCTCGCCCTGTACTGGAAAGGCAATAAAGTGAAATGCGAAATTGCCCTGGTGAAAGGCAAGAAGCTGTTCGACAAGCGTGCCACCGAAAAAGAGCGTGACTGGAACCGCCAGAAACAGAGAATCATGCGCGAGGCCAATACCTGAGCCTCGCTGGCACTGTCGCTTTTACCGCCTCTTTCCCGGCCTCGGAATCCCTCCTATACTCAGGTGTTCACACCTGCTCCGTCCCCACAGGCAGTACCTGGAGCCCCTGTTAGTTGGCAAACAGCAAAGGGAGGGCTTATGTCATCTGAACGGACTGCAATGACGTCAGTCGACCGATCCTGGCTGCGTATGGACACCCCGGAGAATCCCATGATGATCTCCGCGGTGCTGATGTTTGAGCAACCGATTCCGATCAAACGGCTAAAACGCACACTCGAAGAACGATTTCTGAGATTCAGGCGATTTCGCCAACGGGTGGTTGAGAAGGGCGACAAATGCTACTGGGAAGACGATCCCAACTTTGATCTCGACAACCACCTGCACCGCATTGCACTGCCAGGACAAGCCAGCAAGAAAGAGCTGCAGGAACTGGCCAGCGATTTCAACAGCACGGCACTCGACTTTCGCCGACCACTCTGGCAAATCCACTACATCGATAACTTCAACGGCGGCTGCGCCCTGCTGATCCGCATTCACCACTGTATTGCCGATGGCATTTCACTGGTTCGGGTTCTGCTATCGCTCACCGACCGGACACCAGAACCAAAACTGGAACGCATCGCCAAGAAAGTCGCCATTCCCAAACCCCAGGGCAACGCTGCCACGCGGTTTTTGCACCGTTTGGTGGACAGCAGCCAGGCCGGCTGGCAACAGGCGCAACTGTTCCTGGATTCCGTTCGGCAAGAGCCCAATTACACCCTGAAACTGGCGCGGACCGCCGGCGGCATCGCCATGGACCTGGCGAAACTCGGGCTGGCCCCGTTTGAGCCGAAAACCAGCCTGAAGAGCCAGTTGGTAGGCCGCAAGAAAGTGGCCTGGGCGGAGCCCCTGGCCCTGGATGACGTAAAACACTGCGCCAGGACCCTGGGTGGAACGGTCAACGACGTATTGCTGTGCGCCGCCACCGGGGCCCTGAGCCGGCACTTTACCGAACACAAGCAAACCATACCCGATTGCGGTATTCGCGTTGCAGTGCCGTTCAACCTTCGGCCCCTGGACCAACCCATAGAATCATTGGGCAACCAGTTTGGCCTGGTTCTGGTATGCCTGCCCGTGGAAGTCCATGACCCGTTGATGTGCTTCCGCCAGGTGCAGGAAAACATGAACAGGCTCAAACAGTCCTACCAGGCTCAGGTAACCTACAGCCTGTTGGACCTGTTTGGCCGGGGCCCGGATATTCTTGAGCGTCGGGCCCTGGACCTGCTCAGTAACAAGGCCTCTGCAGTACTGACCAACGTGCCCGGCCCACGGCATCCGGTTTACCTGGCCGGCAGCAAACTGGTGCAACCCATGTTCTGGGTGCCCCAGAGCGGCAACATCGGCATTGGCATGAGCATTTTCAGTTACGCCGACACCGTCCAGTTCGGCATCACCGTCGACAAGGGCATACAGGCCGACCCGCAAGCAGTAATGAACTACTTCCGGGACAGCTTCCAGCACCTGTACGACGCGGCCATGTCTCACGCCCATGGCCTGCACATTGCACAGGCCTCGTGAACAGGATAAGTACAAATAGTGACAAACAAGCCTTGAAGTCCGGCAAACCGGACACATATACTGATCATAAGGGGACGACATGGCTTCGACGCTGGTGGCGAACCCTTGGGTGCATGTCGAGATGGCAGCCAATCTCGTTAATCCAAAGCTGCAACGCAATAGTCGCAAACGACGAAAACTACGCACTGGCGGCCTAAGGGCCTGCCAGTCGTCCTGGCCGGGATGCCTATAACCCGGTAGCAACATCCCAGGACGTCATCGCTAATAGGCTGCTCCTTTAACCAGAGCTCACTGGCTAAAGGCTAAGATTTAAAGAGCTCGCCTCTTGCACCCTGGCCTTCGGGTCGCTTGAGGTTAAATCAATAGAAGGACACTAAGCATGTAGATCTCAAGGCCTAGTGCTGGCGGACGCGGGTTCAATTCCCGCCGTCTCCACCAACTTCCAAGAGAAAGGCCCCTGATTTCAGGGGCTTTTTTTCGTTTTCACACCCCCGCCCCTTGCCAACCCTTCACCAATCCGTCATGCAATCCTCGCTCATTCCCGTTATGGTCGTGTCATTCCAAGCCACACAACCAACGCTATGAACCAACCCAACGACCCAGACAACCTGCAGGAACTCATCGCCCGTATCCGCGACCACACACGCGAGATGGACGAGGTGTCCGTGGGTGACTTGCTGTCAGCTGCAGGCGAGCGTTCTTTTGGTCCGGTGGTGCTGGTTGCCGGGCTTATCACACTGGCGCCGTTGATTGGCGATATTCCGGGTGTTCCCACGCTGCTGGGGCTTCTGGTACTGCTAACGCTGGGGCAGTTGCTGTTTCAGCGGGAGAGCATCTGGATTCCAGCGCGGCTTTCAGAACGGCGGATATCACGGGACAAACTGTTCGAGGGGCTGGACTGGATGGATAGGCCCGCACGCAAGCTGGATGACTGGACTCGCCGGCGGCTGAGCTTCCTGGTGCGCGGCCCAGGGCAGCTGGCCATGGCAGTGGTGTGCATGTTGGTGTCGCTGGCCATGCCGCTAATGGAATTCATCCCGTTCAGTGCCAATGGCGCCGGGCTGGCGCTGATGGCGTTCGGGCTGTCGATTATTGCCCGGGACGGCCTTCTCGCTCTGCTGGCACTGGCCTTCACTGGCGGTACCGCCTGGTTTGTGCTGACCAATCTGCCCGTTTGAAACGGCGTCCGTCGGCCCTCTGTCGTGATCACCAGCTTGTCACCAATTGATACAATTACCCTCACCTGCCCGTGCTGGGAAAACTGCTACTATAAAGACAGGTTATCGTTTGGCGCTCCAACTCGGGAGCATTTTTGTCTGTAAGGATGCATGCATGTCCAGCAAAGCGAAGCAGTCCCAGAAACTCCTGCTGTTCCGCCTTTTCGGATCGCGCCTTTTTGGTCTGGGTACGCTCAAGATTCGGGAAATCCTGCCCTTTCAACGGCTGACCAAGTTGCCCCATAGTCATCACGCCGTCATTGGCACCGCTACGTTCCGGGGGTCGGCGGTTCCGGTTATTGATATGTCGGCTGCGGTTGGTTATCCGGCACTGACAAAAGAGGAGCAGGCCAAGGGCTCCATTATCGTGACCGACATTCAGCGCCAGGAGATCGGCTTTCTGGTGCGCAGCGTTCAGCAGATTATCGAGACCGACTGGAAAAGCGTGATGCCGCCACCCAAGGCTCTGGGTACCAATGCCTTCATCACGGGCCTGCTGGATGTGGAAGGCGACATCATTCAGCTTTTGGATGTGGAGCTGCTGCTGGCGAAGGTGTACCCAGAGTCCCTGGACACCGGCGATGTGGCGCTGTCAGACATTCAGAGCGAAACCCTGCGGTCCCTGAACATTCTGCTGGTGGATGATTCACAGGTCGCGCGCAAGCAGCTCAGCGATGTGTTGGACAGCAAAGACATCACCTACCATGTGACCGCTAATGGTGACGATGCCCTGCAGGTGCTGCTCAGTCAGGATGAGCGAGGTACTCCAATCGACATTCTGGTCAGCGATATCGAAATGCCGGGGCTGGATGGCTATGAACTGACGTTCAATGTTCGCGACAATAACGCCCTCAAACAGCCATACATTATTTTGCACACGTCCCTGAACAGCGAGATGAGCCTGAGCTACGCCAATCAGGTGGGTGCCAACGAAGCACTCACCAAGTTTGACGCCGAGGAGTTATTGCAGGCGATGCTCAGAGGAGCTGAGCAAGCCAGTTAAGGCCGAATGTCTTCGATGAAGGCTTCGGCATCGGCCCGCATTTCCGCGAGTTTTTCGTTCAGCTCTTCCTGATATCGGTTGAGTGTTTCCCGGCTGAGCCGGCTGAAGCGCTCAGCGGTTTCCGCAACAGTGCGGCTGGCGTTGGCCAGGGCCTCCATGGTGGGCTCGCTCAATTCGTCTGCCTGGCGCCTGAGGTCCCGCGCGGTCTGCTCCATGATGGCGCGGTCTTCGGCGGGTTCAGGTTGACCATCTTCCAGTGCCTCGTCCAGCGAATGCTCAAGGGCGCGCATGGACTCCTGCAACCGCCGGGCGAAATCCTCCATCGCGCTCTCAGCCCTTCGGCTCATCTCGTCAGAGTAGGTTTCCAGGTCTCTGGCCAACTGCTCCATCTTCTCTTCAAGCTCGCTGCTTGACGAAGAGAAGGTCGCACTGAGCCTCTGCCCCAGCCGGCTCAGCTCACCCATGATGTTACTGAATGGGGACGGGTTCAGTATGGCCTCCCCTGTGCGCTGGTAATCGACAAGCCACTGGTCCTGCTGCCGCACCAGATAGGTGGTCAGCTCAAGACGTTCTCCGCCGGAGCGCTCCTCCGCCGGCAGGCGGGTAACGATGGTTGCTTCACGCTCATCGATAACAACCCTGCCAAAGGAGGGAACGGCATTGGCCCAGCTTCGCTGGTAGCCGTCAACGTCGCGGGGGTCGTCCAGGGTGGAGAATCTCACCACGTCACCTGCGTCGTTATCAGCCATGGCCTGCCAAAAGGCCGCTGCCACTTCCTGAGGTGTTTCAGGTTTGCTGCAGCCGATTATCGCCAACGCAACGAACACCATTAATAACCCACGAACACCAAGACGAATCATTCATCAGTACCTTGTATACAATACTTTCTCGCATCATACCCACGTCAGAGTCGACAGGTCAGTTCCGCCAGCTCCTCATCAAACACTCGCCGATTTTCGCTGTAATCCACCGGCACATCCACCAGGTGGACACCGCCCTCGGCCAGCGCACTTTTCAAGGTAGAGCGTAGGTCCTCTGTCCGGGTTATGCGGTGTCCTTTGGCGCCGTACGACTGGGCATAGGTGACAAAGTCCGGATTGCGGTAATCCAGACCATAATCGGCATAGCCTTCCTGGCCCTGCTTCCACTTGATCATGCCATAGGCACTGTCATTGATAATCAGCACCACCAGGTTCAGTTTGAGGCGGACAGCAGTCTCCAGCTCCTGGCTGTTCATCATGAAGCCACCGTCCCCACAGATGGCCATCACTTTCAGGTGCGGGTACAGCATAGCGGCCATCATGCCGCTGGGCAGGCCGGCCCCCATGGATGCCAGGGCGTTGTCCAACAGCACAGTGTTGTTATCGTAGGCCGGGTAGTTGCGGGCAAACCACAGTTTGTACATGCCGTTATCGAGGGTGATGATGCCGTCGTCGGGCATCACCTGGCGCACATCGTGGACGATCCGCTGAGGAATCACCGGGAACCGGTCATCTTCCGCCCGCTCCTGCAAATGCGCATCCACGGCCTTTTTGACCTCCATCAGGCCGGAGAAGTCATGGTTCGCGCACTGGCCACAGTGCTCGGCCAGATACTCGACGCTGTTAGCGATATCACCGACCACTTCATGCTGGGGAAAGTAAACCGGATCAACATCCGCGCCACTGAAATTCACGTGGATAACTTTCTTGCCACCCGGGGTCATGAAAAATGGCGGTTTTTCCACCACATCGTGGCCCACATTGATCACCAGGTCAGCCCGGTCTATCGCGCAGTGCACAAAGTCACCGGCCGACAGCGCCGCGTTGCCCAGGTATCCGGGGTGACGTTCGTCGACCACACCCTTGCCCATTTGGGTGGTGAAAAAGGGAATACCGGTTACGTTCACCAGGTGCAGCAAGGCCTGGGACACCCGTTTCCGGTTGGCGCCAGCGCCGATCATGATCAGTGGATGCCTGGCCTCGCGCAGCATATCGCAGGCCATTTCCAGGCTCTTCCGGCTGGCTGAGGGCCGGCGGGCGTCACTGGGCTGGAAAATGTGGGTGTCGCGGGCCGGTTGCTCCGCGGCGATGTCCTCGGGCAACTCGAGATGAACCGCTCCCGGGCGCTCTTCCGAGGCCAAACGAAAGGCCTCCCGAACTTTCGCCGGAATGGTATTGGCATTGCTGATTTGCCGGGTGTATTTGGTCAGGGGACGCATCAAGTCCACCACGTCCAGAATCTGGAACAGGCCCTGTTTCGAGGATTTGATCGGCTTCTGCCCGGAGATCATCATCATCGGCATGCCACCCAGCTGGGCGTATGCAGCAGCGGTCACAAGGTTTGTGGCGCCAGGGCCAAGTGTGGACAGACAAACGCCCACCTGGCCAGTGAGTCGCCCATAGGTGGCCGCCATAAAGCCCGCAGCTTGCTCATGGCGGTTGAGCACCAGTTCGATGCTGGAGTTCCTGAGGGCATCCAGAAAGGCCAGATTTTCTTCACCGGGTACAGCAAAAATGTACTTAACGCCCTCGTTTTCCAAAGCGCGGATGAACAATTCGGCACCGTTACCACCCGTTCGTTGCTCTTCAGCCATGCTCGCCCTCGTGGTCCGTGAGTTTCTGGATCAATCGGTTATCGGTGGTTCCGCCTGCAGGGTGTCTGCCGGTACCCGGTCTGCCCCCCAGCTGCGGTACACTCCGTCAATTACGCGACCAAGCTCATCATCGTTCACTTCGGCAGGCTCGCCGCGCTCCAGCGGATCATAATGGAAGATGTACAAACGCGAAGTGAACTGTTCAAACGGCAGTGAAGATTCACCGAAACGTTCACCGAAGCCAGAGGTACTGACCTGCACACCGTCGCCCCAGTTCTGGCCGCTGTCGTTGTTTGGGTTGAAGAAATACACCCGCATCTCACCGTCCGGGTCCAGGGCGACCCGGAGAACGGTAATCGCATGCCAGCCAATGAAGCGGGCAGCACTGTCGGTAACCGCGATACCGGCCGGCTGCGGGTGTATCAGTGGCTGGTTGCCGTTGTAATACGGGTGGTAGCTGGCATAGAAGTGGCGGATAAAGCCTTCCAGGTCGGTCAGGTTGCCGGTGGCCACGTCCACATTGATGGCAAACCCTCTGCCGGCGGACCAGCCATGAAACTCGGGGTTGACCCATTTGTGTGGATCGCCCTCGCGGTCGGCACACAGCCGACCCATTTCAGCGTAGATCCGGTCCAGATGCGGCACCACAATCAGGGAGACAGGATCGAGGTCTAAGGTCACTTCTGCGGCCAGTCCGCCGGCACTGCGTGCCGAAGACACTGGGCGCCCCTCGAAATGCATGACAATTTCATCGTCTCGGGCGGCCCAGGTAACCATTTGCAGAAGGTAATCAGGATCGTTGTAGGCCCACATAGACAAGGCCCGGGCAGACTGACAGGTAGGGTTATTACCCTGTCCTACCCCCATCGGCTGGCCCAGCATGTTCAATACGCCCTGAATCAGCCAGGCTAAAGGGTTGGGCTGATAGCCGTAAGCAAACTGCAAACGCTCAATCGCTCGCGGGCACAGCGTCAGACGCACCTGGCGCCATAATGCCGGTGCCACCGGGGGCTGATAGAGTATCCCCCGCTCAAGCAACAAGGCCAGGCCATAGAGGCCCTGGGCAGTTTCTGGGAACAGGGATTCCTGGATCAGCGTGTGCACCAGATCCCGGTAACACAACAGACAGTCGCGCCCCGTACTGGACAGCCCCAACGCCTCGCTCAGCAGGGAATCCTTGCCCTCCAGAACATGGCGGATAAAAACGGCGTGGTAGGGAGAAACCAATCCCGTATCGTGCATTGAACGGGCAAACCCGGTCGCTTCGTTCTGCAAGGCAGCTCCATCCATGGAATCCAGACGCTGCTGGTAGATCGCAATGCCTGGGTCTTCGCCACAGGCCCGCGTTGGCCCGTACAAGCTGGAAATCAGTCGGTCTGCCCCTCGGCCGGCCGTACCGAGATCAACCGTCGGATCGGCCCGGCAAATGGCAATCTGGGTAATCATCCTTCGCACATCACTGACACGGATCGGCCGCTGCTCCAGTATGCGCCAGATTTCCTCAATCAGGCTGTCGATCACGTGCTCGTAACCGATGTGCCGGGCCACATACTGGACCAGTTCCTGTGCAATGATCGCCAGTTTGCCTTGCTCTCGCTCGGCTTCGCCGGTCATGCCGAACAGCAACCCCAGGTTAATGGCCAGCACCTGGGTCAGGTAATGATGCGCCTGCTCAGCTGACACGCTGGGGTGTTGGTATTCGCCGCGCGCCACAGCCAACAGGCGCAGCTCACTCAGCGCCTCGATCACCACGGTATCGGCGTTCGGACTTTGCAAGGAGTAGACGGTCAGGGAGGGCAGGAGAATGGATGGGTCGGCCCAATCGGTGCCCACAAAAACACCTGCCTCTTCCAATGATCGGGCACGAGCTCCGATTTCCTCACAACCACCGGGCTGGAGCAAGATTCGTCGGGCAAGATCAAACACTTTCGGGAGCTTGCCGGCCTTTGCAAAGGGCCGGCTCTCCGCCAGAGCTACAATGGATTCATCCAGTTTGTGCACCAGCTTGTCAATACTGACCGTTGGCGCCTGGCCGGCCGGTTGGTGATCGCTCAAACGAGTTTCCTCAGGGCCTGCATCAAACCCTTTCTGTTAATGCATACCTGGATTATACATAGAAATCGAGCTCTTCCTGATGTTTGAGAAGATCCCGAAGAACATAGGGATCCTCCCCGAAGAAATACACCAAGCCCCAATGAGTACCAAACGCTGTCCTCTTGGTTACGGTTTCCTCCACTGGCGGCGTCAGTTCATGGGATTCAAAGTAATCGTGGTTTTCGGTCTCTTCCGGGATCTCCAGACGACTGACCACACGACGGCGCGGGTACACCCCAAAACAGCCGGCATAGCCCTTGGCGTCTACCACCTCTTTCGGGAAGAAAGACTTGATTTCCTCTTCGGTGGTTTTCGGATCAAACGCCAGGATCAGGCCCTGATAGGCATTGAAGCCGTAAGCACGCTCAAGCAACTCAAACACCTTGAAGCCCGGCGGACGATACGCTACCTCACCGAAATACATGGTGCCGTCGCTGGTGACAAAATACTCGGGATGAACAAAGCCGAAATCGATATCAAAGGTTTTGATCAGCTTCTCAATTTCCGAGGTGATCTGTGCCCGGTATTTTTCCAAGTCCGGAGTGGCCGGAACGAAGACGGAATAACCGAGGGTGACGTATTCGGAAATATTGAGGAAACAGATCTTGCCATTATGGATCCAGGCCTCCACCGCAAACTCCCAGCCGTCCAGGTGGGATTCCATTAACACCGGAAATTCTTCATCAGGAATCGTGTCCACTTCATCCGGTGTGCGGATAACCCGATGGCCCAGGCAGCCGGCCTTGTCGAAGGCCTTGAGGTGGATCGGGTCGTTGGGATCGCCGTCCAGTTTCAGAAGGGTCTGGTTGACTCGTTTCAGGAAACGGACCACATCCTCCCGATCGTGGGCCTCCTCAAAGATACCAACACGAATGCCACCAAGCTGGGCCCGACGTTTCATCAGGGCCTTGTCGCGCAGCAGCATGGCCTGCCCGAAGAGCCGAGGATTCGCCATCAATACCGAGTTGATAGCACCGGCCCATTCTACCGTTTCCTCAAACAGGGGGATGGCAACATCCACCCCCATGTCTTTGAGCGTCTGGGCGATCTCAAACGAGCGATCGTTGAGGCGTTCGAAGTTCCAGGGGACATACGGAATATTGTGTTCCGTGCAATAGGCTTCTGCCCAATCCGGCGCCACCACCACGTAGCGGCGATCGAATTTGTCGGCCGCTTCCACAGCATTCAGGCTCCAGCCAAGCAAGGCAACGTACCCTTTGTCGGGATTGTAGTTCTGTTCAGTCACAGCGCTTCTCCTCGTCAGGGTTGTCCTTCTACACTGAACCGATTGACTGCAAACTGCAACTTTTTGGACCCTTGCTGCCTGAACGAAAAACGGGCACTGGCTTATCGCACAGTGCCCGCAGAGCCACGAACCAATTTAGCAGAAGTGCCGGCTCAGCCCAGTTTCAGGGTAGACAGGGTTCGCTCCCGTACCCGATTGAGCAGTTGCTCGTCGTTCACCAGAGATTGTCCGTAGGAGGGGACCAGTTCCTTCATTCGTTCCAGCCACTGCTGCGACTTCATGTTCTCCGGGAAACACCGCTCAAGTACATTCAGCATGGCGTTGGCCGCTGTTGATGCACCAGGGGAAGCACCCAGCAGTGCCGCCAGCGTGCCATCTTTGGCAGCCACAATCTCAGTACCGAACTCAAGCTTGCCTCCGCCTTCCGGGGTTTGCTTGATGATTTGCACCCGCTGGCCCGCCATCTGCAGCCGCCAGTCTTCTTCGCGGGCATCCGGGAAGAAGTTACGCAGCGACTCTACCCGGTCGGTGTGAGACTGGAACACTTCACCAATCAGATAACGGGTCAGATCCATGTTGCTCTTGCTGACCGACAGCATTGGCCGCAGGTTAGTGGCGCGCACAGAACCGAACAGGTCAAACACCGAGCCCTGCTTCAGGAAACGGGTGGTAAAGCCTGCAAAGGGCCCGAACAGCAGTGCCGGCTCGCCGTTAATGATTCGGGTGTCCAGATGTGGCACCGACATAGGCGGTGCACCGATCGGCGCCTTGCCGTATACCTTGGAGTTGTGCGCTTGCACGATATCCGGCTTCTGGCACACCAGCCACTGACCACTCACCGGGAAGCCGCCGTAACCGCGCGCTTCATCAATGCCGGATTTTTGTAACAGCGGCAGGGCACCGCCACCGGCCCCCAGGAACACGAAACCGGCCTCCAGCTTGGTCAGCTCACCGGTTTTCTGGTTCTTCACCCGCAGCTTCCAGCGGCCATTGTCCCGCTGGTCGATGTAATGCACCGGGCTGCTGAGCATCAACTCAAAGTTGGGCTGGGTTTCCAGCCACGCGACCATGCTACGGGTCAGGGAACCGAAATCCACATCAGAGCCATGCTTGATGCGGGTTGCAGCCACACGTTGCATCGGGTCGCGATGTTTGACCACCAGCGGCATCCACTCGGCCAGGTCGTTCGGGCTCTCGGTGTATTCCATCTCCCGGAACAGGTGATGGGCTTTCAGGCGCTCGAACCGGCGCTTGAGGAAAGCGACGTCTTTCTCACCCCAGACAAAGCTCTGGTGTGGCGTGCGGTTAATAAACGTAGAAGGCTCTGGCAGAATGCCCTGCTCTACCAGGTACGACCAGAACTGCAGCGACACCTCAAACTGCGCATTGATTTGCAGAGCTCTGGCAATTTCAACGTCGCCATCGTCGGTTTCGGGGGTGTAGTTGAGTTCACAGTAGCCGGCGTGGCCGGTACCTGCGTTATTCCATCCGTCTGTGCTTTCATGGGCAACGTGGTCTAAACGCTCCACCATGACGATATCCAGTGACGGGTCCAGCTGCCTGAGCATCATGCCGAGGGTTGCGCTCATGACGCCCCCACCGACCAGCACTACGTCTGCCTGTCTAACGGCCATTGGTTTTCACCCTAGCTAGTGTTGAGCCTGTTGCCACTCCACGATCAGCGAAAGCGGCCTGTCGGAAGCCAGCGGGGCGCGAGGTAGACGGCGCTGCTGTGTGCCTCCGGTCTGAAATTGGGCGCATTATCCCGATTTTTGCCGGAATAATAAATTGCGATTGTCAATCGATGTGTGTCGGACTAACTATTATGGTTTGCCACGATTTTCGCGCGTTTTGTTAACAATATCAGCGCCACTTTAGTCTGATACCCTTTTCCTGATAGTGCGGATCAGTGCCGGAATCAAAAAGTTCGTCTCCGTCGGGGCTGACTTGAAACCTTGACTTGAGGTATCTTGTGCGCCACCTACTCCGCCGGCCGCCCAGTGCGGAGTTACACCACATTCTGATTGAGGTCTGTTCTATGTTGATTGCAATCGGTGCCATTCTTGCCGGTCTTGTCTTGCTGGTCTGGAGCGCTGACAAATTTGTTGAGGGCGCGGCAGCCACCGCCAAGCATCTGGGCATGCCGTCACTGCTGATTGGCATGGTGATTATCGGCTTCGGCACCTCGGCACCGGAGCTGGCAGTATCCGCCATGGCTGCCGCAGATGGCAATCCCGGGCTGGCACTGGGCAACGGCTACGGCTCCAACATTACCAATATTGCCCTGATCGTCGGTCTGACAGCACTCATTGCCCCCATCGCCATGCACTCCCAGGTTATTCGCAAGGAGCTGCCGCTTCTGGTGGTGTTAACCCTGATCGCCGGGGCGCAATTAATTGATGGTGAATTAACAAGATTGGATGGCTGGGTGTTGCTGGGAGTCTTCGCCGCCGTGATGGGATGGTCGATTTATCAGGGCATCAAAAACAAAGACGACCCGCTGGGCAGCGCGGCCGATGCCGAACTCATCGAACACCCAATGCCCATGAAAAGTGCCGTGATCTGGCTAATTATCGGTTTAATTCTTTTGATTGTCAGCTCCCGCCTGCTGGTCTGGGGTGCGGTCACCATTGCCCAGAGCCTTGGCGTTAGTGACCTGATTATCGGCTTGACCATCGTGGCTATCGGCACGTCGCTACCGGAACTGGCCTCGGCCATTGCCGCCGTTCGCAAAAACGAGCATGACCTGATTCTGGGCAACATCCTTGGCTCGGGTATTTTCAACACCCTGGCCGTGGTTGGCCTGGCTGCTGCGATTCAGCCGTTGTCTGTGGGTCCGGAAGTGTTGTATCGGGACTGGACCCTGATGCTTGCGCTGACTGTTGGCTTGCTGCTAATGGGCTTCGGCCTGACCGGCTGGCGCAAGCTGGTCTCGAGAGTGGATGGCGCGTTGCTGGTCACAGTGTATCTCGCTTACACCGGCTACCTTTTCTACACCGTCGTTGCCGCCAGCACGGGCGGTTAATCGGCAGAGAGCCCCCTCTATTCAGGCTCTCCGTCACCCAGCAGTTGTTCAAGGCTCTGGCGCACCTCCGCCATAATCTGCGCCAGGTCTTCCTTGCTTTTACCCGCCGTATCAATCGGCGAGCCAACCCGGACATCGACCGGCTGGCCGAGATTGATCTGAACGCTCCGGGCCGGCAAAACCTGGTGAATGCCACGAATGGCCACCGGTACAATGACCGCCTCGGTATCCAGTGCCAGGTGAAAACAGCCTTTCTTGAACGGCAACAGTGTGCCATCGGAGGAGCGGGTGCCCTCTGGAGCCGCCCAGAGCACAATACCGTTTTCCATCATCTGCTTTGCCCGCTCCAGGTCCCGGACGGCGCGGATACGATTAGACCGGTCGATCGAGGGAAACTCTGCTGCCGCCATCGCCTGCCCCAGCAGGGGAATCCGGAACAGTTCCTTTTTGGCAAGCATCCGGATGGAGCCAGGCAAAGACACAAAACTCACCGGAATATCATAGTGGCTGGCATGGGTACTCATAATGATGTAGCGACGCCCGTCATTGAAGTCCGGAACCTCGCCCCGCACCGTCAGGCTTGCCCGAACCAGCTTCAGCAGCGCGGCAGACCACTCCCGGCAGTATTTGTCGACAATCGGCCGATTCAAACGACCAAACAACGCCCTCAGTAGCACCAGCAAGGAGTAGATGGCGGTAAGCCCGACCGAGCCCAATACAACAGCGGCTCGTCTTAGCAGCGTCGCAGACTCCGTCAGGGGGCTCAAGTTCAATCGTTTCATGCACACATCCTTCCGCTATGAGCCGGGCCACGATGGGACCGATGTAACTGGACCGAATTATAGCGGTTCGACCGCCCTCTGAATAACGGCCAAACGTATTGCTCAACTCTTGACCATAGACTATAAGTAATAAAGTTATAACCTGCCCATACGGGCAGTACACCGTCCAACGACAATCCCAACAAGGAGACGGAACATGAAACAGCAGCAAGCCCTTGCACGGGGGCCCAACGATCCTGGGTTGGAAAACCCGACACGCCGAAACCTTCTGGTGGGTAGTGCCGGTGCCATGGCGGCGGTCAGCCTGCTGGGTATAACGCCCCTGGCCAAAGCCAGTGAGCCGAAATCACTCCCCGACTACGCCGCCTGGAAGGATCGCACTGCGCTGATCGTTCACAGTGCCAACACCATGGAAACCGAGAGGGGTGCCATTGGCAATGGTGTGATCACCGCCAGCGACCGGTTGTTTGTGCGCAACAACCTTCCAGCGCCACCCTCATCCATCACCGACAATGCCGATGCCTGGGAGGTTCGCATTGAGGGTGTTCGTAATCCGCGCACCCTCACCGTAGGCGAACTCAAAACCATGGGCGTCACCACAGTAGCCTCCGTACTCCAGTGTTCCGGCAACGGGCGCGCCTTCTTCCCGCACGGCGCAGGCGGAACACAGTGGAAAACCGGCGCGGCGGGTTGCGTGATGTGGACCGGCGCTCCCCTGAAAAACGTGGTTGAAGAGCTTGGCGGTATGGCCGATGGTGTCCGATACATCACCGGCACAGGCGGCGAATCCCTGCCCGATGGCCTGGACCCCAAGAGCATCATGGTGGAACGTTCGGTGCCCACAAGGGCCCTGGACACTGCACTTCTGGCCTGGGAAATGAATGATACGCCGCTGACGCACACTCATGGCGGGCCATTACGGCTGGTGGTACCCGGGTATTACGGCGTGAACAATGTGAAGTATGTGAAGAACATTGCCTTCACCGAAAACCAGACCGACGCCAAGATCCAGGCCTCAGGCTACCGGGTTCGGGAGGTTGGCAAACCCGGTTCTCCGGATCAGCCCTCCATGTGGGAGATGAACGTCAAATCCTGGGTGACCGCCCCCCTGGCAACAGGCCGCAGCGGTCGCAACATGATTTACGGCGTGGCGTTCGGCGGTGTGACCGCACTGGAAAAGGTTGAAGTGTCTTTAGACGGCGGCAAAAGTTGGAAACAGGCCCGATTCCTGGGGCCTGATCTGGGCCCTTATGCCTGGAGACCATTTGTCATGGCCACTGAACTGAAACCGGGGGAGCACCGCATTGTCAGCCGAGCCACCGATGCCGAAGGCAACAGCCAGCCCGAGGGCCGAGTTGATAATGAACGTGGCTATGGCCATAACGGCTGGAGTGACCACGGAGTAACGGTCACCGTCAGTTGAACCATGACAGGGCGAGTGGTGGAGCCCCACTCGCCTTGGCTAAAACGGAAACAACAAGATGCGAAAAATTGCAGTACTCGCAGCCCTGGCCGGACTGAGCCCCTGGGCAATGGCCGACAATACAGACCTGGGCAAGGAAGTCTTCACTCAGACAGCACAACCCTCCTGCACCATCTGCCATGCTCTCGCCGATGCTGGCTCGTCCGGTGCCATCGGTCCTGACCTGGACGAACTGAGACCAAGCCGAGAACAGATCGTCAATGCGGTGGTAGGCGGAGTCGGTGTTATGCCGGCATTCGAAGATTCACTGTCTTCCGAACAGATTGAGGCTCTGGCCGACTACATCCTGTCGGTTACGTCTGACCAGTAAACTCATAGGGGCCTTAGCCCCCTTGAGTTTCAACCCTGTTCCTCAAACACCATGGCAATGGAGTTCAGACAATACCGCTGACCGGTGGGCGCCGGACCGTCCGGGAACACGTGCCCGAGATGACTGTCGCAGCGGGGGCAGCGGATCTCGGTGCGACTCATACCCAGGCTATGATCTTCAAGGTACCGGATATGCTCCGGGTCGAATGGCTGAAAGAAGCTTGGCCAGCCGGTTCCGGAATCGAATTTGGCGTCCGAGCTGAACAACGGGAGATCACACAGCCGGCACAGATAAACCCCGGCTTTCTTGTTGTCCAGCAAAGTGCCACAGAACGGATGCTCGGTACCATGATCCAGCAGTACCCGTTTCTCCTCAGCAGTCAATCCCGCTGCTTTATCGTCCACCTCTGCTTTGCTCAGGGGGGTCAGGTCATAGCCTTTTGCCGATACCGTCATTAGGGAACTCCTCAGGCCAGGTCAGGATCATCGTCACTGAATTCGGGTTTCAAATGGTCTGGCCAAGTGCTGACCAGCTTGGCCATCTTGGGTGCTGCCACCGCCAGAATGTAGGGCTGCCTGGGATTACGAGCTGCAAAATTCTGATGGTATGCCTCCGCAGGGTAGAACGCGGTGAGCGGCTCCAGTCGGGTAACAATCGGATCGGAATACACGCCGGCGGCATCAAGCTGGCGAATGTAGGCCTCGGCCACCTGCCTCTGATCATCCGTTTCGTAGAACACCGCTGAGCGATACTGGCTCCCAATGTCGTTACCCTGACGGTTCAGTTGGGTGGGGTCGTGAACCACCGAAAAGAACACTCTCAGCAACTCACCAAAGCTGACCTTCGCCGGGTCGTAGCGAACATCCACCACCTCCGCATGGCCAGTGGTCCCACTGCAGACAGCCTCATAGTTGGCCGCTTCGGCCGCACCGCCGGCGTATCCGGATTCCACACGAATGACACCGTCAATCGCCACCAAAACCGCTTCAACACACCAGAAGCAACCTCCAGCCAGAACCACCCGGGATTCACCCGCGGGCTCGTGCAGGTCTTTCTCAGGTGCCGGAAACCGGCTACGAGGCACGGTCAGTCCTGGAATGTTGCATGCATCACTCATCAGATTGCTCCAGTGGGTTCAGTTTATTCGATTGTGGCGGTTCTGGTTCGGAATTCCAAACGGGGAGTTCACGATTTTATACGTACGGGTGTTACAAAAAGACCGCTCCGATTAGCGCACTGGCAGGTGCCAGCAGCCATACCGGCACCCGAAGGATGACCAGTGCCAGCCAGAACACCAGTGCCAGGGCGAAATAGCCGGCGCCGTGAATGGCCGACGTCCAGACCGGGTCGTACAACGCTGCAAGGAGCAAGCCCACCACCCCGGCGTTGACGCCCGCCAGTGCCGCTCGTGCTTTCTCGTGCTCACGCAACCACTGCCACAACGGTAGACCGGCGAACACCAACAGGGTTCCAGGCAGAAACACCGCAACCACTGCAATCAGAACGCCCGCGATGCCGCCCTCGGCACCCCCGAGAAACGCAGAGAAACTGAACAGCGGCCCCGGAACCGCCTGCGCGACACCATAGCCAGCCAGGAAGGTATCGGCCGACATATTACCGGAGACCACAAACCCCTCCTGGAGCCATGGCAACACCACGTGACCGCCGCCAAACACCAGGGCGCCGGCGCGATAAAGCTCCGCGCCAATCCAGGCCAGGGATCCCGTTACCTGGGGAACAAAGGAGAGTGCCAGCAACACCAAAAACAGCAGGGCAAACATTCCCGGCTTTCGCGATTGCAGAGGCACCTGCAAGGATTCTTGTTTATTTGCCGAGGGCAAGCCCAATGCCGTTCCCGCAACGGCCGCCAACGCCAGAACCAGTACCTGCATCCACACGGCACCGGCCAGCAGCAGAACAGCCGCCACCAGCATGGCGATCACCATGCGTGGCCGGTCCGGGCACAGCGACTGCCCCATCTGCCAGACGGCTTGTGCCACCACCGCCACCACAAAAAGCTTCAGGCCGCTGACCCAGCCACCCTCGCCCAGGTCCGGCCAGAGCGTGAGCCCAAAGGCAAACAGCGCCATGACCAATACCGAGGGCAAAGTAAAACCCACCCAGGCCGCCAGCGCGCCACCATAATGCCCCCACAGGAAACCGATGGTCAGCCCCACCTGGCTGGACGCGGGGCCCGGTAACAGCTGGCAAAGGGCCACCACCTCACCGTAAGCGCTGTCTGACAGCCACTTACGTCGCTTGACAAACTCATCATGAAAATACGCCAGGTGAGCCGCCGGGCCACCAAAAGACGTCAGCCCCAGCCGCAGAAAGATCAGGAATACCTGCCAACTGCCTATTCGTACCGGCTTGTCGGATTCAGTCATTACTCGTTGTCTCTCCTGGATGTGGGTGGATCAGTAAAACATGAACATTGTGTCTATCCGGTTGCACTACCCCGCTGACCATCCATAATGAGTGAAGGAATCAAACATAAGATTCCGCTCGGCATCAGGACGATTCACATGACCGCAAGGGTTCGCGCACCAGAAGATCAGAACGAACTTCTCCAGTACCGACTCAGCCTTAGGCTTGGCCCGGTGCATGCCCGCCAGCGACTGGGCATCGAACAGGAAGCCGAGGCCCGCGTGTTCGGGCGCGATCGTCGCTCGTTCCACCTTGAGAACGTCGCCAACGCACCAAGGCTGATTCAGTTTTGCCTGCAAGCCGTTGGTTTGTTTGGCCGGGCCCAGGACAACAGCCGCAAGCTGACCACTGCCCGGAACACCTTTACCCTGCCCGATTTACCGGAGGCATTCGAGGGGTTTCGCATCCTGCACCTGACCGACCTTCACGTTGACATGGATGAACAAAACCTGAACGCAGTGATCGATCAGATCACGCCTCTGGACTATGACCTGTGTGTGCTCACCGGCGATTACCGGAAGCTCACCTGGGGGCCGATTGACGCAGCCCTTGAGGGCATGGCCCGCCTGCGCCAGGCTATCCGGGGCGATACCTACGCGGTACTGGGCAACCACGACAGCGTACGCATGGTACCTGCCCTTGAAGACATGGGCTATCGGCTGCTGATGAACGAAATGGCACCCATTGCCCGTGGAGCAAGCAAGCTCTACCTGTCCGGAGTGGACGATGCCCATTACTACAAGGTTCACAACCTGCACCGGGCCGGCGATGATATTCCCCCCGGCGGCATCAGCCTGCTGCTAAGCCACACGCCCGAGATCTGGCGGGAAGCTGCCCATGCCGGATACGACGTGTTTCTGTGCGGACACACCCACGGCGGGCAACTTTGCCTGCCCGGGGGCATTCCGGTCACCCTCGACTCCGACTGCCCTCGCCGGCTTGGCCGCGGTTTCTGGCAGGTTAACGGCATGCAAGGCTATACCTCGCCAGGCGCTGGTACGTCTGTTCTGAATGTCCGCCTGAACTGCCCACCGGAGGTTACCTTGCACACCTTGTCCCGGGGGCCCGAATAGCTTCCTCAATGGGGCTGTTTGCGGATACCCAGACGATAAAGCACCGGAGAGAACAGCATATTGCTCAGCGCAAACAGCAGCGCCACGGCAACCGCTTCCCACAACGGCAAGGATAACCAGAGCCACGCCATAGCCATGGGCAGCAAGGCTTCAGGCAACTGGTCCAGCCATAATGCCCGGGCACTGGACTTGAGCCCCATCCGACGTTTGACAAAACTGCTGACAAGGTCCCCCAGCAGGGCCAGCAAACCGAACAACGCGCCAAACAACCAGCCCAGCCCCACCCAGGCCGAAAACAACAGACAAGACATGGTGCCCGCGACCAATCCTCGCCAGGTCTTGCTTGGGCCTAGCACCGGGCGACCATCCCGCCAAACCCGACCGCCATCCACAGGCCGGTTGCCGGTCTGATGCAACAGCCTGGCCACGACCACCGGCGAGCCATTGGCCAGAACCAGCATGACAAACAGCTCCAGGGACAGCAGCAAGAATGACTCCTCCGGTCTTGCCCGCTCAGGTCAACCCTCCACGGGTGAGCTTGAGTGGATCCATCAGTTTTTCCAGGTGTTGACGGCTGAGGCCGCTGCGCTCCTCGGCCACATCAATCACCGGCCGACCGGTGCGGTAGGCTTCCTTGGCGATATCCGCCGCCAGGGTATAGCCAATCTCTGGATTCAAGGCCGTCACCAGTACCGGATTACGCCCGACACCGGCATTCAGATTATCAGCGTTCACCGTAAAGCCGTTCATCGCTTTGTCTGCGAGGATAGCGGAGGCCCCGGTTAACAGGCCGATCATGTCCAGCAGGTTGCCCCCCACCAGAGGCAGCATCACATTGAGCTGAAAATTTCCGGACTGGCCGGCAATGGCCACCGCATTGTCCAACCCCATCACCTGGGCGCCCACCATGGCAACCGACTCAGGAATAACCGGGTTCACCTTGCCCGGCATGATGCTACTGCCAGGCTGCAATGCCGGCAGGCTGATTTCTGCCAGCCCGTGAATCGGACCGCTGTTCATCCAGCGCAGATCGTTGGCAATTTTGGTGAGCACCACCGCCACACCCCGCAGCTGGCCTGACAGGGCGACAGGCGCATCGACAGCGCTTTGACCAACAAATTTGTGCTCCATGGAACGGAACGGGTAGCCGGTGTTGCTGCGCAGGAACTTGATAAACTGACCAGCGAATTCAGACGCCGCATTAACGCCGGTACCCACCGCGGTGCCACCCTGGGGCACATCCGCCAGTTCATCCATTGCCTGCTCAAGACGTTTCTCAGCCAGGGCCAGCTGTTCCCGCCAGGTCCGTAATTCCTGGCCCAGGGTCACCGGCATGGCGTCCATCAGGTGAGTACGACCGGTTTTGACCTGGGCATTCAGTTCCGCTTCCCGCTCGTAAATGACACCCCGAAGGTGCGACAGGGCTGGCAGCAATTGCTCTTTTACGGCCAAAAGCGAACTGACGTGGATAGCCGTTGGTATCACATCGTTGGAGCTCTGGCTCATATTAACGTGATCATTAGGGTGGACATCGACACCCTGATTCCGGGCAATGGCCGCAATCACTTCGTTTACATTCATGTTGGTGCTGGTGCCGGAGCCGGTCTGATACCGATCCACCGGAAACTGGTCTGCGTGTTCGCCCTGGATCAGTTGATCACAGGCGTCGGCAATAGCGTCTCGTAAACCGGCATCCAGCAACCCCAGCGACGCGTTGGCCTGGGCTGCCGCCCACTTGATCTGCGCCACCGCCACAATGAACCGGGCCGGCATCGGCTGACCACTGACCGGAAAGTTATCGATGGCCCTTTGGGTTTGCGCGCCCCACAGGGCATTCGCGGGTACCTTGACTTCACCCAGGCTGTCTTTTTCCGTTCTGAACTCACTCATTGCGTCCTCCTTTTTGCTTGCCAGACGGGACACTAAGCCCCTCGGTCCTGCGATCTTAGCCTGACATGGTCGCAAATGCCGGTCACTTGCTCAAAATTGAGAATCAGTGTGTGGACGGTGTTGGTGTAGGTATCATGCAGATGAAATTTGGTACGGGCATGCTCGGTGTGGCTCATGACGGTCTCCTGAATCAAGGACTGGTTCAGGAATAAGTGTAGTCGTAAAGCGCAAGCCCGTGGGGTCAGGTTGACGGGGCGGCAAGACTGGCCAGCAACGCCCGCAAACGGTTGGGCTTGACGGGTTTGTTAAGGATGGGAAGATACTGGGCCCTGAGCAGCGTGCGCACTTCATCACTGCGATCAGCAGTGATGATGGCCGCAGGAACATCATGGTCAAGTGCACGGCGAACGGCGTAGACAGCCTCACAACCGGTCGCGTTATTGTCCAGGTGGAAATCCGCCAGAATCACGTCCGGGACCAGGCCCTCACTCAGCATGTCCAGAGCACTGGATTCGCCGTCGGCCGGAAACACCTCACAACCCCAACCTTCGAGCAACGCGGCCATGCTTTCAAGCACCGCGGGCTCGTTGTCGACCACCAACACCGCCAGTCCGTCAAAGTTTCCGTGGGTGGCACCTCCGGCTGGAGATTGGCTTCGCCGGGCCTCATTTACCCGGTGTTCAAGCGGGATCGACACCTCAAATCTCGAACCTCGGCCGGGCCGTGAGTTCACCCGGATTCCGTAACCCAGAACCCGCACCATGCGCTCCACAATGGCCAGTCCCAATCCGACGCCTTGGCGACCGCCGGTGCCCTGGGGCAGTAGCTGGTGAAACTCAGTGAAAATATCCTGCAGCTTGTGGGCCTCGATCCCCACACCGGTGTCCCAGATTTCAATGGCCAGCCGATCCCGACGTTGCCTGACAGAGAGCATTACGCCGCCCTCACGGGTATAGCGGAAGGCATTACTCAACAGGTTACGGACAATCCGTGCCAGCATTCGGGGGTCGGTCCGAAGTGATACCGATGGCACCCGGAGCCGGAACTGCAATCCGGCATTGGTAGCCACCGCCTCAAATTCTTCGCCCAACCCTTTCAGCATGGCAGCCAGATTGAGACAGGTCAGATCCGGCTTCATTGCCTGCTGGTCGAGTTTGGAAATATCCAACAAATCGGCCAACAAATCCTCGGCACCTTCCAGGGCCCGGTGCACCTGATGCACCATCCGGTTTTCCGCCTCGGGTAACTGACTGTCCTGCAGGGCCGAAATCATCAGCCTGGCAGCATTCAGGGGTTGCAGCAGGTCATGACTGGCCGCCGCAAGATACTTGTCTTTACTGCGATTGGCTTCTTTGGCGGCGTTCACCGCCACTTTCAACTCCTGCTCAACCTTTTCCCGCTCCTCAATCTGATAACGCAGGTCCACGTTGACGTTTTGCAACGCCTCGGTGCGTTCCTCCACGCGTTTTTCCAGTTCGGCGTTCAGCTGCTCAAGTTTCTGCCGGGCCTGCACCCGCTCGGTAATGTCGGCAACGAAGGTTTCCACCACTTCCGGCCCAAGATCCGGCCGGCGGAGCATGGTTAGTGCCACATACACGGGGGTCTGGTCTGCTCGCCGAAGACGGGTCTCGCGAGCGCTCAGGCTGCCATGGTCGAGCAGTTCCTGGCGAAGCTGATCAAACTCTGCGGCGCTGCAGAACAGCTGCTCCCTGAGTCGAATCACTTTTTTCTGCAATTGCTCCGGGTTGTCATAGCCGCAGATTCGGGCCATGGCAGGATTGCAGGCCAGAAAACCACCACGCAGGTTGGCCTGGAAGATGCCGTGCAGAGCGTTCTCAAACAGCCATTTGTAGCGGTTGCGCTCCTGCTCCAGTTCCTCCAGGCGCTCCTGCAACGCGGGGTAATAGCTTTTTCGGGCTGACTGGCTGCTGAGCCCCAACAGATCGCCGATGTCGTAACCGGTGCTGGTTGGGTCAGAGGGCTTCTTCATAGACCACCTGAACATCCCGAAGTGACGACTTCCTTGGGTTGGTCAGTATGCAGGGGTCCTTCAATGCATAGCCGGAAAGGTAGGGAATATCAGAGGTGGTGACGCCGAGCTCCTTGAGCCGCGCCTCCAGGCCAACGGTCTTCTTGAGTTCAATAATGCGGGTCATCAACCGTGCCTTGACCTGTGCCCCGTTCATACCCCGGGTATCAATCGCCATGGCCTCAGCAACCCGGCGGAACCGGTCCTCGGCGGAAGGGAAATTATAGGCCACCACATGCTCCAGCAGCAGTGCATTACAGAGGCCATGGGGCAGATCCAGAAAACCGCCCAGGCTGTGGGACATCGCATGGACAGCCCCCAGAATGGCATTGGAGAAGGCCAGCCCCGCCTGCATGGACGCCAGCATGATCTGCTCTCGCAACACCGGGTTTGACGGGTTTGCCACCAGCGCTTCCAGGTTGCCGTTGATCAGTCGTATCGCTTCCAGTGCATGGGTATCGGTCAAAGGCCCGCTGCCGGTAGAAACAAAAGCCTCGATGGCGTGCACCAGTGCATCCACCCCGGTACAAGCGGTGAGGTAGGCGTCCATGGTTTCAGTGACTTCCGGGTCGATCAGCGAGACGTCCGGCACCACCGCTTTGCTGATGATGGAAAACTTGAAGCGCCGATTGGGGTCCAAAATGATGGCAAACTGCGAGACGTCTGCTGACGTTCCGGCGGTGGTGGGAATCAGGATCAGTGGTGGCGAAGGATTACGGATGGTATCCACACCCTCAAATTCCAGGATGCTGCGGCCATGGCTGGCCACAATGCCGATACCCTTGGCGCAATCCATGGGGCTGCCGCCGCCGATCGCCACGATGACATCGCATTCGCTGGCCCGGTAGAGCTCGGCACCGGCCATCACCTCATCTACTTTGGGATTGGGCGACACCGCTGTAAACGTGGTACAGCGCAACCCCGCCTCAATCAAAAGGGTTTCAACTTCGGCAACCCAGCCAGCGGCGACAACCCCAGGGTCAGACACCAGGAATACATGGCGGGCACCAAAATTACTGGCAAAGTTAGCAACCGACCGGCGAGAACCGGCGCCAAAGACGATCTCTGGAGAAACAAACTTGCGCAGCGCGGAAATATCGTAGCTCATGACGCTCAGGGATAACCGTTTTGTTGTTATAGGAGTAGTCGAGAGTTTAACTCAGTTTGTGCGCTGGTTCATTGTCCTTTTGGCGTATCTTGGGGTCGTCTGGGGCCAGGCTTCCATAGAACCGGTACAGCGATTCTAGCATGTGCGCCTGATTATCTGCCCTCTGAAACCCGTGGCCTTCATCCTCATACCAGTGCAGTTCCACCGGCTGGCCCCGGGCCTGAAGCGCGGCTACCATGCGCCGGGTTTGCTCAGGCACCACAACGGCATCTTTCCCGCCCTGAAAAAAAATCGCTGGGCAGCGTATCCGGTCAGCGTGCAGCGCCGGCGTACGTGCCTGCCAGCGGGCATAATGTGATTGCGGATCTCCCAGCAGCCAGTCCAGGTAACCGGATTCAAACCGGTGGGTAGCAGTACGAAGGTGCCGTGGATCGGTCACGCCAAACAGGCTGCCAACGGCTTTGAAGCGGTCAGTCTGCACCGCCGCCATCAGTGCCGTATAGCCTCCGGAGCTTCGGCCCTGAATGAATACATTGTTGGCGCAGACCAGCCCTTGTGCCGTCAGATAATCCGCGCAGCGCACCATGTCCAGTACATCCGCTTCGCCCCACCGGCCGGCCAGACGAAGACGAAAATCCCGACCCGCACCGGTGCTGCCGGTGTAATTCACCTCCGCTACGGCAAAGCCCCGCTGACACCAGAACTGAACCTGGGGGTTGTAGACCGCATAGGCGGCTGACGTGGGGCCGCCGTGGGCGATCAGGATGACCGGTGGTGCCGCGGTGGGTGCTGATACTGGAGGGTATAGAAACCCTTGAACCGAGGGCGTGTCGGGCGTTTCCGCATCCGCTACAAAAGCGACGGGCACCACCGGCACCATGATTGAACGATCCGGCACTTGCCCGCCAGCCAGAATGGTTGCCGAGCCGGAGTCCGCACACACTTTCAGAACCGCATCGTGCCGCTCTGCAGCCCGCCCTACGCACACAAGGCCGTCGGCTGACGGAGTCAGATCCCGGAAATCCGTCCAGCCCTCAGCCACTCTCTGACTCTGGCCGGCCCGTTCCAGCCAAAGCTCACCGATACCCTGACGGTATTGCACTCTGGCCCAACCACTCTCACGCAACGGGCAACTATGCCGCTCACCCAGTTGCCATGGGGCGTTGGCGTGATCGAGCATGGGCGCCGTGCTTTTCAGCCACTGGTCGCGGCCACCCTTGCGCGTTACCTGCCAGGGCTGCCACCAGCCCTCATGGTCGGATATGACCCACAGATGCTCACCGGCAAACTGCGGTTGCTGAACCGAGCCGGAAACCGGCGGGGGCTGCCCTGACGCACCTGCAATATTACCGTCAGCAGTGACCGTTGCCTGCCAGAGCGTTGACTGCAACCAGGGCATATCCGGCAGTTGCCAGCTGCACCAGGCCATGCGAATACCGTCCTGGCTGACCTCCGGCGCGCCGTAGAAGTCCAGCCCCTGGTGTAACACCCGGACTTGCCCCGTGGCCTCGAGAGCCATCAACGCCTGTTGTTGATGCCGTTCACGCACCGCCAACACCCGGTCATGTTGCGGATCTGCCACCAGGCCTCCCCAGGTATTGTCAGCGTCCGAAACCAGCAAGGTTCGTTTACCCGTTATACGGTCCAGCTGCCAGACCCGTTGGTCATCCGCCACCCAGATCACTCGCCCCGGCAGTACCGCATAGGCGCCACCCCCGTAGCCATTCAGGCGACTCCTGATACTGCCCGGGCCGGTGTTGACCTGGCAAATACCAGAGTGATCGGCTTGCCAGAGGGCAACAGAACCGGTTTCAGGATGGGAGGCAAGCCAGAAAATGGTGTCGCCGCACACTCTCAATTGGGTGTATTGGGAGAAACCAGCGCAGGCGTCCAGCGCGGAAATCGGCTCAGCCACGGTAAAGCAGTTTGGAGTTCCGGGCATTGCGGTATATCAGGTCATCCAGCCCCGCCGTGGCGTGATCAGCGGCGGTGCGGGCCGCCAGAATCCGATCATGGTGAGGTGATTTGGCGCAGACCGGGTCGGCGTTATCAGCATTACCGGTCAGCAAATAGGCCTGGCACCGGCAGCCGCCAAAATCCTTGTCTTTTTCATCGCAGGAGCGGCAGGGTTCGGGCATCCAGCTGTCACCGCGGTAATGGTTGAAGCCGGGGCTGTGATACCAGATGTCGTTCAGGGACTGGGTTTGCACGTTGGGAAAATCGATCGGCAACAGCCGGGCGCTGTGGCAAGGCAAAGCGGTGCCATCGGGTGCCACGGTCAGGAACAGGTTGCCCCAGCCATTCATGCAGGCCTTCGGGCGCTCCTCGTAGTAGTCCGGGGTGACGAAGATCACCTTCATGGGGCAGCCACGGTTACGGAGATCGTGCCGGTAGTCATTTACCTCCTGTTCTGCCTGGACCAGCTGGGCTTTGGAGGGCATCAACCCTTCCCGATTTTTGAATGCCCAGCCATAGTACTGGCAGGTGGCCAACTCCACGTAATCGGCATCCAGGTTTTCACACAGGGCCAGAATGTCGTTCATCTGGTGAATGTTATGGCGGTGGATCACAAAGTTGAGCACCATCGGGTAGCCGGCGGCCTTGACCGCCCTGGCCATAGCCAGTTTCTGGTCGAAGGCTTTGCGAGAGCCGGCCACGGCATTGTTCAGTTCAGGGTCTGAAGCCTGAAAGCTGACCTGAATGTGGTCCAGCCCCGCCTCGGCAAACGCCTGCACCTTCGCTTCAGTCAGCCCGATGCCGGAGGTAATCAGATTGGTGTAATACCCCAGCTCCCGCGCTCCGGCGATCAGCTCCGGCAGATCCTGCCGCACCAGCGGCTCGCCGCCTGAGAAGCCCAATTGGGCCGCACCCATAGCCCGCCCCTGGCGCAACACATCCAGCCACTGCTCGGTGCTGAGTTCGTGCTCCTGGCTGGCGTAATCCAGCGGATTGGAACAATAAGGGCATTGAAGCGGGCAGCGGTAGGTCAGCTCCGCCAACAACCAAAGGGGTGGCCCGACCTGCCCTGCGGCTACCGTCATGACAGTTCGATCCACTGTTGCTGAACGGCTTCTGCCAGAAATGCCTCCACATCGGCCGCCAGCGGACCTGCATCCGGGAACTGCTGTTCCAGGGACTGGATAATCTCGTTTGCCGGGCGAACGCCATCCACTTCCGCCAGGATGGCGCCGGCGCTGCCGTTGAGCTTGACCATACCTTCCGGATACAACAACACATGGCTTTCCTGAACCGGTTCCCATTGGAACCGGAAACCACGGCGGAGTTTGGGTATTTTCTCCAGGGTCATGGTAACGCTCCTTACAGGCCCCGATGCCAGACCGGCTGATCGGTGACCGTATGGTACGGCGGTGTGTGATGAACGTAAGCCATGGTCAGGGCATCCAGCAACGACCAGAGAATGTCCAGTTTGAACTGCAGAATGTCGAACGCCCGCTGCTGTTGGCCCGCGGTAACAAAATGGTCCAGGGTAATGGCCAGGCCGTGCTCCACGTCCCGTCTGGCCTCCGATAGGCGTTTGCGGAAATAACGGTAGCCATTCTCCTCAATCCACGGGTAATGCTGCGGCCAGCTGTCGAGCCGCGACTGGTGGATTTCCGGCGCAAAAAGCTCGGTCAGTGACGAGCAGGCCGCCTCTTGCCAGGTTGCCCGGCGCGCAAAGTTGAAATAAGCATCGACCGCAAAACGCACACCCGGGAGAACATGGCGTTCATCAATCACTTCTTCCCGGCTCAAGCCAACGGCCTCAGCCAGCGTCAACCAGGCCTCGATACCGCCCACATCCCCCTCATGGCCATCGTGGTCCAGAATGCGCTGCAGCCACAGGCGTCGCACCGAGGCATCCGGGCAGTTCGACATGATGGCGGCATCCTTCTGTGGAATCCGCACCTGGTAGTAGTATCGATTGGCGACCCACCCACGGATCTGTTCCGGCGTGCACTGGCCGCTGTACATGGCTCGATGATAAGGGTGGTGAATATGGTAGTAGGCGCCTTTATCTCTGAGGGCCTGTTCGAAATCCTGCCGGTTCATGGCGGTGTTGGCTTTGGCGTTCATGGTTGCCCCGTCAGTTCAAAATGCATTCCGTCCCGGGCGACTTCGATGCCATGGGCCGTGAGCTCTGCCCGTTCCGGCGAGTCTTCGTCGAGTATCGGATTGGTATTGTTGATGTGGATCAGCACCTTGCGCCGCGCCGGCATGCCGTCCAGCAACTCGATCATGCCACCGGTGCCAGACTGGGCGAGATGCCCCATGGCCTGGCCGGTTTTGGTACCCACTTCCTGACGAATCATCTCGTCGTCGTGCCAGACCGTGCCATCTACCAGAAGCAAGTCCGCCCGCTGCATCCAGCCGCGAATGCGGGCATCGGGCTGCCCCAGGCCGGGCGCATAGAGCATGGTCTGCCCGGTGCGGGTGTCTCGGATAAAGAGGCCGATATTGTCACCCGGATGAGGATTATCCCGGCGCGGGGAGTATGGCGGGGCGTTACTGAGCAACGGAATGGCCGTCAATTCAAGGGACGGCGCACAGGGCAGGCTGAAGGGCTGCTGCTCATCGGCCGGGATCTCTCGCCAGTTCAGCCCGCCGTTCCAATGGCTCAGCATGGTGAACAGCGGGAAGCCGGAACTGAGATCATCGTGCACCTGCCGCGTGCACCACACATCCATCGGCAGCCCCTCGCGAAGGGACAATAGCCCGGTAGTGTGGTCCACCTGGCTGTCCATCAGAACCACCGCAGAGATGCCAGTATCCCGCAGTGCCCGCGCCGGCTGCATGGCCGGGAAAGCCGCTAGTTGGGCACGAATATCTGGTGAAGCGTTAAACAGAATCCAGCGTTCGCCATCCTCGGAGATAGCAATGGACGACTGGGTGCGAGCGGTCGCATTCAGCGTACCGGCGCGAAAGCCGGCACAGTTGCGGCAGTTGCAGTTCCATTGGGGAAAACCGCCGCCGGCGGCCGAGCCCAGAATATGCAGGTGCATCAGCAGATCTCCCGAGCGGGAACGACCAGCCGCAGGGCTGGCCGGCCAGGGCTCACCGGTTGGCGAAGTACATGGTGACTTCAAAACCGATCCGCAGGTCTTCGTAAGCTGGCTTGGTCCACATGATGCTCACCTCTTGTCGTGATTATTAGTGCGTTGCATGTTGGTGCGAACGGGCTTTTGCCAGATGCACACCTTCATCGTAATCACAGACGCTGGCACCCCATATGGTACTTTGGAACTGTTTTCCGCCGGCTGAAAGTAGCAGTGGTTTGCCCCCGAGGTTGAATTGAGTCCAGCCCCCAACGGCCTAGCATGGGAGAAGAACAAGAATAACCTCAGGAGACCACCATGGCCGGGCGCTTTCTGCTCTCGCTACTGCTTTGTTGTCTGGCTGCAACACCCCTGCGGGCAGAACTTTCCGACGACACCCGGCAGATCATCCAGGAACTGTTTCCCTCGGCCACCATTATCGAAGAGCAACTGGCGGATTTCCCGGTGTATCCGGTTTACCAGCTCCAGGAACTGCTGGGTTACGCCTACGTTTCAACAGACTTCAGCAAATTGCCGGGCTTCGCCGGCAAGCCGATTACCATGATGATCGGCCTCGATACACGGGGTCGTTTCACCGGCGTGCGGGTACTGCACCACCACGAGCCGGTATTCCTTCATGGCCTGGGGGAGGAATCGCTCTACGAGTTTGTCGATCAATACGAGGGGCGCGCACTGACGGAGCAGATTGTGGTGAGTTCCTCGGGCCGTTCGGGCCGGACCTCCTCCGGCAATGTGGTGTACTTTGATGGCGTCAGCAAGGCCACGGTGTCGGTTCTGATCATCAACGATTCGGTGCTGTCCTCGGCCCTACAGGTGGCCCGCAACAAGCTTGAGGGCTTCGCCCAGGCTGCCCCCACCCGGGCCCGCCAGGACCTTTACGAACCGCTTACCTGGGAGCAACTATTGGAACGGGGTTACGTGACACGTCTGGAGGTCACGGCCGAGGAGGTGGAACAGCGACTGGGCCGCCCGCTGTCGGATTATCCTGGCAACCTTGAGCCCGATGACGGCGAGGCTTTCTCGGAACTCTATCTGGCCTATATGAACTCCCCTATGGTTGGACGCAACCTGCTGGGAGAGGAGCGATACCGGGCCTTCCGGGAGCGCCTCGGCGACAACGGCAAAGTAATGCTGGTGCTGTCGCGGGGCCGTTATCCCCACGTTGGCGATAACTTTGTGCCGGGCAGCACCCCCGACCGATTTGGTCTGAGCCAGAATCAGCTGTCTGTTGAGATGCGAGACCTGAACTGGCTGGAAAACGGCCAAAGCTTCGCCGCTGCCGGTATGCCGGAGATGACGGCGGTCAACCTGTTCCGGGTGGGCGGTAACGCCGGCTTTAATCCTGGGGCTGAGTCCACTCTGACGCTGAATGCCGTGTTGGCCCGCAACCATCTGGTGGTGGACACCGCCCGTTTCGAGCTGCCGGTAGCCTTCCCGGAAGAGCTGTTTGAGACCGTAGACATTGCTGCCGGACCGACGCAGCACCGGGCGCCCATGTGGATTGGGCTCTGGAAGGAACGCTGGTGGCAAATCACCTTACTGGTGCTAAGCCTCACGGTACTGACGATTTTCTTTGCCCGCCAGAAAACCCTGACCCGGCATCCGAAGCTGGTTCACCGGTTCCGCTGGGGCTTCCTGTTCTTCACCCTGTTCTTTATCGGCTTCTACGCCCAGGGCCAGTTGTCGGTGGTGAATATCTACACCTTACTGCTGGCCATCAAGGATGGTTTCAGCCTGAACATGTTCCTGCTGGACCCGGTGATCTTTATCCTCTGGACCTACACGTTCGTCACCCTTTTCATCTGGGGTCGGGGGGTGTTCTGTGGCTGGCTGTGCCCGTTTGGCGTGCTGCAGGAGATGGCCTCCTGGCTGGGCCAGAAACTCCGGTTCCGGCAGATCAAGGTACCGGAGCGCTGGCACCGGAAGCTGATTCTGATCAAGTACCCGGTGCTGCTGGCCATCGTTATTGCTTCGTTTTATTCGCTGACGCTGGCGGAACAGCTATCTGAAGTGGAACCCTTCAAAACCAGCATCACGTTGTTCTTCGTGCGCTACTGGCCGTTTGTGGTCTATGCGGTGGCACTGCTGGCGGTGGGTATGTTTATCCACAAGTTTTACTGCCGTTACCTGTGCCCCCTGGGGGCAGGCCTGGCGGTATTGGGCAAGTTCCGGATTTTCAGCTGGCTGGAGCGGGTTGACCGTTGCGGACAGCCCTGCCAGCACTGCAAGAATGCCTGTGGCATCAACGCCATTCGCAAGGATGGCCGGATCGATTATGACGAGTGTATCCAGTGCCTGGAGTGCGTGGTGATTCTCCGCGACCAGAACCAGTGCGTGGATGCCATTGTCCGCAACAAGCAGCAACAAAAGCAGGCACGGATTCTGGCCACGGACGCGGCCGGGGCCTGAATCAGCCCGCTACGGGAATAACGATACGACCGCGGATCTTGCCGTCCATGAGACGGCTGGCCGCATCGATGGCATCATCGAAGGCCACTTCGGTGATCATACTGTCGAGCAGCTCCGGGGACAGGTCCTCGGCCAGTCGTTTCCACGCGTAAAGGCGGTCTGCTTTCGGGGCCATCACACTGTCGATGCCACACAGGGTCACGCCGCGCAGGATGAACGGTGCCACGGTGGACGGGAAGTCCATGCCGGCGGCCAAGCCGCAGGCCGCGACCACACCCTGGTATTTCATACCGGCGCAGACATTCGCCAGCACCTGGCCACCAGCCACATCGATGGCCCCGGCCCAGGTCTCGCGGGCGAGGGGTTTACCCGGTTCACTCAGCTCAGCGCGATCCATAATCTGCTTGGCGCCCAGCGACTTCAGATAAGCTTCTTCTTCCTTTCGGCCGGTCACCGCGGTCACGGAATAACCCAGCTTGGCCAGAATGGCGACGGCCACACTGCCAACACCACCGGTGGCACCAGTCACCAGAATATCGCCAGACCCAGGCTTCACGCCGTGCTTCTCCAGGGCGATGACACACAGCATGGCGGTGTAACCGGCGGTACCAATGGCCATGGCCTGACGAGCCGTGAACGGAGCTTGTAAGGGGATCAGCCAGTCGCCGGACAACCGGGCTTTCTGGGCCAAGCCGCCCCAGTGTTTCTCACCCACACCCCAGCCGTTCAGCACCACTTCGTCTCCGGCCTTGAAGTCGGGATTGGACGATTCAGTAACCACACCGGCCAGATCAATACCCGGCACCATCGGATAGGTCTTGGCAATGGGCGCACGGCCGGTAATGGCCAGAGCGTCCTTGTAGTTCAGGGTGCTGTATACCACATCCACAGTCACGTCGCCTTCCGGCAACTGCGCTTCATCTATGGACTTCAGGGACACCTGCTGGTCGCCCCGGCTGCCTTCGATCAGAATACCTTTGAACATATGCCCTCCTCCAATCAGCGGCCAAAGTAAACGCCAGAGCGCCGGCGGTCAGCCTCAGCCAAAAATATAATTTACGAAGTCTCCCTCACTGTAGCGTAAACGGCTGTAAAAATAGAGGAATAAAAAAGGCCCTGGGAAGGGCCTAAGGAGAGTGTAGAAGATCCCGCGCTCCCGAAGGAGCTACCTGACAAATGCCAGGCCAACAATGTGCACCGTCCCTGTGCGGTCACACGAAACGGGACCCGTGTGGATGGGCCCCAACTGCCACTTGCAGATCAGAAGAACCCGAGTGGGTTGGTGTCATAGCTGGTCAACATGCACTTGGTCTGCTGGTAATGCTCCAGCGCCATCTTGTGGGTTTCACGGCCAACACCGGACTTCTTGTAACCACCGAACGCGGCATGGGCCGGGTACGCGTGGTAACAGTTCATCCATACCCGACCGGCCTGAATGTTGCGGCCCATCCGGTAAGCAAGATTAGTGTCGCGGGTCCAGACGCCGGCACCCAGGCCAAACTCGGTGTCGTTGGCGATGGCCAAGGCTTCTTCCTCAGTCTTGAAGGTGGTGACACCCACCACCGGGCCGAAGATTTCTTCCTGGAACACACGCATCTTGTTGTCGCCCTTGAACAGGGTCGGCTGGATGTAGAAGCCGTTGTTGAATTCACCTTCCAGATGCTCACGGTCACCACCGGTCAGCACAACCGCGCCTTCCTGACGGCCAATCTCCATGTACGACATGATCTTGTCGAACTGTTCCTTGGACGCCTGGGCACCCACCTGAACGTCGGTATCCAGCGGGTTGCCACGCTTGATGGCCTTGGTGCGCTCAACCACTTTCTGCATAAATTCTTCGAACATGTCTTCCTGAACCAGCGCCCGTGACGGGCAGGTGCAGACTTCGCCCTGGTTGAAGAACGCCAGCACCAGACCTTCCACGCACTTGTCGATGAACTCCGGCTCAGCCTTCATCACGTCAGAGAAGTAAATGTTCGGTGACTTGCCACCCAGCTCAACGGTAGACGGGATAATGTTTTCAGCCGCGCACTTGAGGATGTGGGAGCCCACCGGGGTGGAGCCAGTAAAGGCGATCTTGGCAATGCGCTTGCTGGTGGCCAGAGCCTGGCCGGCTTCAATACCGTAGCCGTTAACAATGTTGAGCACGCCCGGCGGCAGCAGGTCGCCGATGACTTCCATCAGTACCAGAATGCTGGCAGGGGTCTGCTCGGCGGGCTTCAGCACCGTGCAGTTACCGGCCGCCAGGCACGGGCCCAGCTTCCAGGCCGCCATCAGCAGCGGGAAGTTCCAGGGGATAATCTGGCCAACCACACCCAGCGGCTCGTGGAAATGATAAGCCACGGTGTTGTGGTCGATTTCGCCCATATGGCCTTCCTGGGCACGCAGGCAGCCGGCGAAGTAACGGAAGTGGTCCGCCGCCAGGGGAATATCGGCGTTCAGGGTTTCGCGAACGGCCTTGCCGTTGTCCCAGGTTTCCGCCACCGCGAGCTTCTCGAGATTGGCTTCAATGCGGTCAGCAATTTTCAGCAGGATGTTGGAACGCTCGGTGGGAGACGTCTTGCCCCAGGCCGGCGCTGCTTTGTGGGCGGCGTCCAGCGCCAGCTCGATGTCTTCAGCGGTCGAGCGCGGGATCTCACAGAAAGCCTCGCCAGTGACCGGCGTTATGTTCTCAAAATACTGGCCCTTAACCGGCGCTACCCATTCACCGCCAATGTAGTTCTCATAGCGGGATTTAAAAGAAACAACGGAGCCGTCCTTTCCTGGTTGTGCGTAGATCATGATATCGACCTCTTTGTTGTGTTTGTCGCATGGCAACGCGGCCTTTCGCGTTTACTCATTCAATGTAGACCCCATGCCGGATTCCGTGAATGCGTCGTTGGGGGCGAAAAACTCGTTCCTTGGTAGTAGACGCTTTGAGCAGCTATGCTGAAAAAGCAAAAAGGGCTGCCCGAAGGCAGCCCAAAGGTCGATCAGTCAAGACAACTTACTTGCCAGCCACCCGGTCTTTCGGCAGTTTGAAAGTCCAGACCATGCCGCCCTGGTTAAAGTCTCTGACCACCTTGGCCACTTCACCCCCCCAAAGCGGAACCGCACCACCCCAACCGGAGGCGACGGAGACGAATTGCTCGCCGTCCATCTCCCAGGTCACCGGGGTACCAACCACCCCGGAACCGGTGTTGAACTTCCAGAGCTCTTCGCCGGTTTTGGCGTCAAAGGCTTTCAGGAAACCTTCCGGTGTGCCGGTGAACACCAGGCCACCGGCGGTCGTCATTACGCCACCCCACAGTGGAGCCGGGTTGTTCTGGCGCCAGACTTCTTTACCGGTTTTCGGGTCCATGGCACGCAGCACGCCGATAAAGTCATCGTTAGCCGGCTTGATGGTGAAGCCTGCCCCCAGATAAGCAGCGCCTTTCTTGTAGGACACGGGCTCGTTCCAGATGTCCATGGACCACTCGTTGGAAGGCACATAGAACAGTTCGGTATCCGGGCTGTAAGCCATTGGCATCCAGTTCTTGCCGCCCAGGAAGGCCGGGAAGGCGACAACGGTTTCACCCTTTTCCCCATCCAGGTCCGCCGGGTTACCCGGGCGACCGCCTTCTTTCAGGATCGGGCGACCGGTTTTCGGGTCAAGGCCGGTTGCCCAACTGATGGTGTCGACAAACGGGAAACCGCGAATGAACGAGCCATCCTCACGGTTGAGCACGTAGAAAAACCCGTTACGGTCCGCGGTGGCTGCCGCTTTGATGGTTTTTCCTTTTTCTTTCAGATCAAAGGAAATCAGCTCATTAACACCATCGTAATCCCAGCCATCATTTGGGGTAGTCTGGAAATGCCACTTGATGCTGCCGTCGTTCGGATCGATCGCAACCCGAGACGCGGAGTACAGGTTATCCCCAGGGCGCAGGTGCGAGTTCCAGGGAGCCGGGTTACCGGTACCGAAGAACAGGGTATCGGTTTCCGGATCGTAGGTGCCGCCCAGCCACGTTGCCGCGCCGCCGGTCTTCCACATGTCACCAGGCCAGGTCTTGCCTGCCTCGCCACCGGAAATACCGTTCTCGACTTTCTTGCCATCCTTGTAGACGTAGCCCATGTGGCCCTCAACCGTCGGGCGGGTCCAAAGCAAATCACCGGTGTTGGCGTCATAGGCTTCAACCTTACCCACGATACCGAACTCCCCCCCAGACACGCCGGTAATCAACTTGCCGTTGACCACGATGGGCGCAGCTGTGATGGCATAGCCTTCCTGGTAATCGGCAACCTTCTTGATCCAGACCACCTTACCGGTGTCTTTATTGAGCGCGACCAGCTTGGCATCCAGAGTACCGAAGTAAACCTTGTCACCATATATGGCAGCGCCCCGGTTGATCACGTCACAGCAGGGCATAATGCCGTCGGGCAGGCGGGCATCGTACTGCCACAGTTCTTCACCGGTGCGAGCGTCTACTGCCCACATGCGGGAGTAGGAACCGGTCACGTACATTACGCCATCTTTGATCAGCGGTTGCGATTCCTGGCCACGCTGTTTCTCTCCACCGAAGGAGAACGCCCACGCTGGCTGGAGATATTTAACGTTTTTGGTGTTCAGGGTTTTCATAGGGCTGTAGCGCTGGCCCTGATAGCCCATGCCGTAGGTAACGATACTGTCGATGCTTTGATGGTCGTTCAGCAGGTCTTGGTCGGTGACCGCGTGGGCCCCGAAGGAAACGGCTAATGCAAGGGCACTGGCCGCAAAGGTCTTGCCGATCGCGATTGATCTCATGGTTGCGTTCTCCAATTCTCTTGTTTTCAGATTCGATAGCGAACCGGGAACTTTTCCCGCCTCTCTACCCATTCTTGTTGGCCCCCGCATTTACAACAATTAACCCCACGCACAGGTTTTCTCATCACTTGGTAGTAAGACTCCGCCAGAAACGAAAAAGCCCGCACTGGGGCGGGCTGGATTCGGTCCACAAAGGCTACTCGGCTTCTTCCGGCCCGAGAATCGCGTCATAGTATCCAGGGCGGCTAAAGGAGAGCCCATGCCGCTGATACAGCTGGGCCACTTCGCCATTGCGGATCATTCGGTCCACAGCGCCTTCAACGGCGTATCCCAGGGCACGATGGGTGTGCCGTATGGCGATGCCGACATCCCAAACCGGTTTACTGATACCAGGAAAGCCGTTGCTGGCCTTTTTGAAGGGACGGTCCGGATAAGACTTCAGACTGTGTTCCAGCTCCGCGCGCATGCCCATGACGGCGCTGACCTCACCGCTTGCCATCGCCTCGAACGCCTTGGCGACGGTCATGTAGTGATGCACCTGATCGCGCATGCGACCGCCAAAAGAGGAGGTCATGTAGGTGGCCGGCAGGGTATCGATCTCCACTCCGATCGGGTGGTACTGGAATTTGGCGACAGTATTGATTTCATCCAACTTGTCGGCATCGAACACAATCTGCCAACGCTCCTGCTGATAAGGCGCCACAAACACCACCTGCTCATTGATCATCTCGCCGGTTGAGTCGCGCATGTACTTGAACACACTGTCATGGGGGACCCGCATCATGATGTCGGCCACGCGTGTTTTGGACAGGTAATGACCTTTCCAGATGTGGTTGCGAAGATCGTCCCCCAGGTTTTCATCTGGAATGATCCAGTAGGGCCGGAATTCCACCCCCAGTGCCTCGGCGATCTGACGACCGAGATCCGCATCCACGCCTTTCGCTTCACCATTTTCCTCGTAGGAGTAAGGCGGAAAGTCCTTGTACATGCCGACGTTCAGAAAGCCCGAATCCTGGATAATATCCAGGGTGCGATCCGGAATGAGCAGGCGCGGCTGCTGCCCGTAGGCCATTGCCGCCAGCATCGTAAACACTACAAGTAATACACGAAACGCAGTTTTCATCACTCACCCTCCTGACGACGAATCATCACCAAACCGGATTACTCCGGCTTGGGCAGCGATTCAACGTAGGTGCGAATGGCCCAGATCGCAGTCTGATCCAGGTTGTCCTTGAAGGAGGGCATACCGCGGCCGGTGCCGTTGGTCACCCGACCAATAAAATATTCGTCGTCCCACTCTTCCAATTCACGAAGATCCGGTGTCAGGCCGCCGGACATGGCCTCAATGCCATGGCACACGGCACAGTTACCGGCATAGCCACTGCGCCCGACTTTGATCGCCTCTTCGTTGAGTGAGCCATGTTCGTTGCCCTCACGGAACGGATTTTCCGCGCGCAGCTCCTTGCCCAGGTCGGGCAAGGCACCGGTATCAACCGGTTGCGGTGTCACATCCCCGTGAGACCAGGCGGAGGAAGCGCCAACAGACAAAGTGGCAACGAGCAGGGTTCGAATGAAAACGTGTGTCAGCATGGTTAGACCACCTCTTGTTTTGAATCACGATGGCTGGCGCTGTTTTTGTGTGACGTCAACCAGCAGCTTTCCACAAGTATGGTGAGGCCGTGCTAGCGATAGAATGCCACTTTCGCTTTCAGACACTAGTTCCTTAGTAGTAAACGCTGAGAGTCAACGCCAAAGCATGAGTTTCCGCATTACCCATATAGAACGCCCGGTTTTTCATGATGATGGCCGTACCTTGGGAACTTTTCCCGAATCCTGTTGGTTTCATCCCATTGATCCGATGCTTTTTTCCGTCGCCACAGCGTCCCCCCAAGCCAATACTCGTGGCGTCGATGCCTTGAGCAAGACGATGGGTACAACAAAAAACAAGGGGAAAGACAATGAACTTCAAGACACGCAAGCGCCCGCTACTGCGGGGGATAGGACTGGCTCTGGCCCTCGGATCAGCGGTAGGTCTCGCCAGCCAGGCAAATGCTGGAAACGTAACCTGGGAAGATATCGCCAATGATGCACAAACAACCGAGAACGTGCTGGGCTACGGCATAGGCCCCAAGGCCCAACGATACAGCCCGATGACCACCATCAACCGGGACAACGTGGAACGACTGGTTCCGGCCTGGTCATTTTCGTTTGGCGATGAAAAACAACGGGGGCAGGAATCCCAGGCACTGGTTCATGACGGTGTTATCTATGTAACCGGCTCCTACTCTCGCATGTGGGCCCTGGATGCAAAAACCGGAAAACGGCTATGGGAATACAGTCACCGGCTGCCAGAAGGCATTCGCCCCTGTTGCGATGTGGTCAACCGTGGCGCTGCCATTTTTGGTGATAAAGTATTCTTCGGTACTCTGGATGCGGGCATTGTTGCCCTGAACAAGGATACCGGTAAGGTCGTCTGGCGAAAGAAATTCGGTGACCACGAAGCCGGCTACACCATGACCGGCGCACCCACGCTCGCGAAGGATCAGAAGACCGGTAAAGTTTTGCTGATTCACGGATCCTCAGGTGATGAATTTGGCGTTGTAGGCAAGCTGTTTGCCCGAGACCCGGATACCGGCGAAGAAATCTGGATGCGCCCGTTCGTCGAGGGCCATTATGGCCGTCTCAACGGTAAAAAAAGCACGCCAACCGGTGATCCTCGCGCGCCCAGTTGGCCCGACGACGCCTCCCGTGACACCGGTAAGGTTGAAGCCTGGAGTCATGGCGGTGGAGCCCCCTGGCAAAGCGCCAGCTTCGACGCGGAGACCAACACCATCATCATCGGTGCCGGCAATCCCGCACCCTGGAACACCTGGGCCCGCACATCACCGGGTGGCAATCCTCAGGATTATGACAACCTCTATACGTCAGGACAGGTTGGCGTAGACCCCACAACAGGTGAGGTGAAGTGGTTCTATCAACACACACCGAACGATGCCTGGGATTTTTCCGGTAATAACGAGCTTGTGCTGTTTGAGTACACAGATGACGGGCGTGAGGTAAAAGCCACCGCGCACGCTGACCGCAATGGCTTTTTCTACGTGGTCGACCGCACGAACGGCAAGCTCGAGAAAGCGTTCCCATTTGTTGACAATATTACCTGGGCCAGCCACATCGACCTGGAGACAGGCCGCCCCGTGGAAAGAAAAGGCCAGCGCCCACCACCCGTCCCGAAGGGTGAAACCCGTGGCGAATCCATCGAAGTCTCTCCGCCCTTCCTGGGTGGCAAAAACTGGAATCCTATGGCTTACAGTCAGGACACCGGGCTGTTCTACATACCCGCCAACCACTGGAAAGAAGATTACTGGACCGAAGAAGTTACCTACAAGAAAGGGGCTGCCTATCTGGGACAAGGCTTTCGAATCAAGCGAATGTATGACGACCACGTAGGCATCCTTCGAGCCATGAACCCACTCACCGGCGAGATCGAATGGGAACACAAAGAGCGGTTGCCACTTTGGGCCGGCGTTCTGACCACCAAAGGCGGCCTTGTGTTCACAGGCACTGGAGACGGCTACCTGAAGGCATTCGATGCCAAGACCGGTGAGGAACTTTGGAAATTCCAGACCGGCTCGGGAATCATCTCTTCGCCGATCACCTGGGAGATGGATGGCGAGCAATACATAGGCATCGCCTCCGGCTACGGCGGTGCAGTTCCGCTTTGGGGCGGCGATATGGCCGAACTGACCAAACCTGTCTCCCAGGGAGGTTCGTTCTGGGTATTCAAGATGCCCTCCTGGGCACAGGCCTCCCGCTAACGTTCCTCCGGACTGGGCCTGGCAGTTCGCCGGGCCCTTTTTTCTGCCTATGAGTCAGAGGTGAAATCATGAAACCTGTTATTACCGCCTCATTGTTACTGTTCACCGCATCGGCACTGGCCAGTGACTATATGGCCGATATGGATCAAATCCCCGTCATCAACGGCTGCAAGCTGGAACGCAAAGCTAGTTGCGCCGGCGCTGACCTGCAGGGGGCGGATCTGTCCAATATGGACCTTCACTCAGCCAACTTGCGCGGTGCCAACCTGTCTGGCGCAAATATCAGCCATACCAGCCTCCGAGGTGCCAACCTTGATGGGGCGAATCTCGACAATGTTACCGGCTATCGACTCCAGGCCTACCGGGCCAGCATGAGGGGCGCGTCACTGAAGAATGCCCAGTTACAGGGTATACAGGGCGAGTATCTGTTCGCCCAGGGAGCAGACTTCAGTGAGGCAGACCTGACCGGAGCCAACTTCGACTTCTCGCGTTTTTCCGGTGCCACTCTGGTGAACGCCACTATGCCCTTCAGCAGCTTCGAGATCTCCTGGATGCCAAAGGCAAATCTGGAGGGCGCCAACCTGAGGGGAGCAAACCTTCAGGAAGCGAAGCTGGGGCTGGCCAACCTGGCTGATGCCGACCTGACCGGAACCCGCATTCACTACGCCACGTTCGAGGGAACCCATATGGAGGGCTGCACAGCCTGCCCCTTTGACTGGTGAACCAGGGCGGGCTCAGACCCGCCTTGCTTCCTCCAGCTGACCATAGCGAACAAGGCCAGCATCCACCGCCAGATGAATCAGCTCCACTGACGAGGAAACCTGAAGCTTGCTCTTCAGGCCCGCCAAGTGGTTAGACACTGTCTTGTTGCTGACGCACAATCGACCAGCGATACCTGAAACACTCTCACCCCGGGCATACATCAGAAGAACCTCCATTTCCCTTTGGGTCATATCCCTGAGCCGATGATCTACCGGCCGCTCCTGGTTCATTGCCAGACGGGTCGCAATCGGATGCTCGATGTAGGGCTGGCCAGCAGCGACCCGTTTCACCGCTTCAGCCAACTCCTCCGGGGCGCAGCTTTTTGAGACAAACCCCAAACCGCCAATATCCAGAGCCTGCCTGACCATGGGCAGCTCATCGTGCATGGTGAAGAAAAGAATGGCCGCCCCACGCCAGCGCTGTCGCAGTCGGCGACCAACCTCCAAACCAGAGATATCGGGAAGCCCCATATCTAGTAACACCACATTTGGCCGCAACCATCCATAGCAAGCGACCGCATCCTCGCCGTTGTCGACTTCGGTGATCGCCACCGCAGGCAGCATTGAACGCAGGAGATTCGCAATCCCCTGGCGAACGACCTGGTGATCATCCACAATCATGAGCTTCACAGGATGCTCCCCGGGATTGGGCACAGTCGGGAAAGCGGGACGGCAAGCCGGATTCGGGTGCCCTCGCCCATTCGACTGAAGAACTTTACTTCACCACCCAGGCATCTGGCTCGCTCACGCATGGACCGCACACCCAGGCCGGCGTTGTCGGGCAGACAATCGTTTCCGACGCCATCATCACGTACCTCAATGCTCAGTTCCGTGGCGTTAAGGGCTACCGCCAATGTCGCGCAGGATGCATTGGCATGACGGGATACGTTGTTCAAGGCCTCCTGGAGAAACCGGTACAGGTGTGTCTGTTGCTCACCGGTAAATTCTGGCAGGCGGTCGTCCATCGCAAGGCGACACTCCAGGCCGCTAAGCTGTTGCCATTGTTCGGTCAGATGCCGGATTGCGCTGCCCAGACCCAACTGCTCCATCACCAGCGGATGCAAATCCTGGAGCAGGTGACGGAAATGCCTCTGGATGGTCTCACAGTTTTCCGCCAGGTCACTGGCCTGTTTCTTCTGCCGATCGTTCAGGCCGGAATCGTAGAGCAGGCTTCGCGCCTGGGCACGGATACCCGTCAGGTATTGCCCCAGGTCGTCATGGAGTACGCGGGCGATATGTTCACGCTCCCGGTCCTGCAACCGAAGCAGTTCGTTGAGCAGTCGACTGACGGTCTGCTGTTCCACCTGAAGCGCCTCGGCCATGGTATTGAAACGGCAAACCAGGGAGTCCAGTTCTTGTTCTTGCTGACGCGGTAGCCGGGAAGTGAGTTGACCCGCCGAGATTGCCCCCATGGCTTCAGAGAGGCTGGCGAGGGTACGCATGCCGCGCCTGACCATAACAAACAGCGCGAGGAAGCACAGGCAGGTACCAATCGCGTAGGCACCGGAAACCAGCAGGAACCCTTCCCAGATTTCCTCAACCTCATCGGCGGGATCAACCTGCCAGCCATTAATCACTGGCCGGTGGAGTTCTCTGGCAATCAGTGCTGAGAACCAGGCCGGCACATCCCTGCTTAGGCCAGAACCTGTATCACCCGCCGGCGTCAGGTGACGCATGCCGCTAACGACAGATTCCGGGAGATCGTCGGGGCTTTCCAAACTCTGTGCAAGCCCGGCAACACCGTCAAGTTCCCGCTGGACATCATGGCGGGCCTGCTGGATATAAAACAGCGCTCCGAGCAGATAGATGAGCAGAAAAACCGCCAGCATCAATAGAGATATCTTCCGATATACCGTCATTGTTTTTATCCATTGCGGGTAAACAGCCTGTCCACCCTCATGCTAAACCCGCCAGCTTTAACCGGAATAGTTCTTTAGTACTGGCACTTTCCTACTTTCTGAATATTTCACCGGCATTGCCCCTTCTCTAAGCTGGAATTACAACAATAAACCGGAGAATCCAATGTCTTTGTTATCCAGGACAGCGGCAGCCACCCTGCTCACTATGCTCAGCGCAGCTCCTCTCCACGCGGAGGCGCTCGACGTTCGCATCGGCTACCTGCAGTGGGTGCCAGACAAAGGCCCCGTGTTATCCAATATCATTCCAGAGCCCGAGGATGCGGGCCTGCGAGGAGCCGAGCTGGGACTGGCTGACAACCAGACCACCGGACGCTTTCTGGGGCAGAACTATAAGCTGGAAAGTGAAGTGGTGGATTCCCATGAGGAAGCCTTGGGAGCATTTGAGCTGATGCAAACCAGCGGCACCCAACTGTTCGTGGTTAACGCCCCCGCACAGACTGTCCAGGCGATCATGGGCATGGCCAGCGAAAATGCACTGATTTTCAACGCTGGAGCAAAAGACGACCAACTGCGCACCGACCAGTGCCATCCAAATCTTCTACACACCGTGCCCAGCTACGCCATGCTCACCGACTCGCTGGGCCAGTGGCTGAATATGCGGCGCTGGAACGACCTATTCCTGATTACTGGCCCGACCGAGGAAGACAAAGCCTGGGCCGATGCGTTTCGCCGGTCCGCCAAGCGCTTTGGCCTGAAGATTGTCCAGGACAAACCCTGGACCTTCGACGCCGACCTGCGCCGCACCGCCGCCAAGGAACTGCCCGCATTCACCCAGGCCCGCAACTATGATGCCGTGGTCGTGGCCGACGTGCGTGGCGATTTCGGCGAATACGTTCCCTTCAATACCTGGCTGCCGAGGCCGGTGGTCGGCACCCAGGGCATGGTGCCGGTTACCTGGCACCGGGTGGTTGAAGCCTGGGGCGCAGCGCAGCTTCAGAACCGGTTCCGGGCCCTGGCCGAGCGCGACATGAATGGCGACGACTACGCTGCCTGGGCCGCTGTCCGTTCAATTGGCACGGCGGTCACCGATCTGAAAGTGGCCGACGCCAACGAGATTCGCGACTTCCTGTTTACCGACAAGTTCCAACTGGCCGCCTTCAAGGGCCGCAGCTTGAGCTTTAGGGACTGGAATGGGCAGTTACGCCAGCCGATTCCGCTGGTTCACCCCAGAAGCCTGGTGGCTCAGGCCCCCTTCGAGGGCTTTCTGCATCCCAATACCGAAATGGACACCCTCGGGTTCGACAAACCCGAGAGCCAGTGTCGCATCAACGGCTGACCCTGCGCGGCGCCAACCTGAAAACAAGAAGGAGTAACACCATGAAATCAATATTCAAGAAAGCCGCACTGGCAGCCATGATCGGGCTCTCTGGGCCAGCAATGGCCAGCCTGGCCTATGTATCCAACGAGAAAGACAACACCCTTTCGGTCATCGATACCAAAACCCACGAAGTTATTGAAACCATTGATGTGGGTGCTCGCCCAAGGGGCATTCTGCTGTCCAAGGACTTCACCAAGCTCTATATCTGCGCCAGTGACGACGACACGGTGCAGGTGCTGGACCTGGCCACCCGGAAGATCATCGACACCCTGCCCTCCGGCGAGGACCCAGAGCAGTTTGCCCTGCATCCGAACAACCGGCATCTATACATCGCCAATGAGGACGATGCCATCGTGACGGTGGTAGACGTACAAACCAAGGACGTGCTGGCGCAGATTGATGTGGGCATCGAACCAGAGGGTATGGCGGTCAGCCCGGACGGTAAATGGGCGGTCAACACCAGTGAAACCACCAGCATGTTGCACTGGATCAACACCGAGACCTTTGAGATCGAGAAGAACGTGGTCGTTGGCCAGCGCCCCCGCCATGTGGAGTTCACCAAAGACAGCAAGATTGCCTGGGCCTCCGCAGAAATTGGCGGCACCGTGCACATCTTTGATGTCGACACCATCGAAGAGATCAAGCAGATTGATTTCAAGATCCGCGGCGTACCCCAGGACCGCGTTCAGCCGGTTGGCATTCAGCTGACCTCTGACGGCAAGTACGCCTTTGTGGCCTTGGGGCCGTCCAACCACGTCGCCGTGGTGGATGCCCAGACCTATGAGGTTCTGGACTATCTGCTGGTCGGTTCCCGGGTATGGCAGCTGGCACTGGATAAGGATGAGAAGTTCCTTTACACCACCAACGGTGTCTCTGGCGATGTCTCTGTGATTGATGTAGACGAGCTCAAGGTCATCAAGTCTATCAAGGTGGGCCGCTACCCCTGGGGTGTGGTGATTGATCCGACTTCATGACCATTGAAGCCCGGGACATCAGCTTCCACTACGGAGACAAAGCGGTTCTGAAGGAGGTCAGCTTCGCGCTGAGCTCTGGCCGTTTCCATGCACTTCTGGGCCCAAACGGGGCAGGTAAATCCACCCTGTTTGGCTTGCTCACCCGGCTACTGGCCTTGCAGCAGGGCGATGTCTTGCTGGGCGGCCAGTCGCTCAGAAAACAGCCCGCAGAGGCGATGCGGAAGATCGGCGTGGTGTTCCAGCAGAATGCCCTGGATCTGGACTTGTCCGTTCGCCAGAATCTGCACTACCACGCCGCGCTGCATGGCCTGTCCCGCAAAGAAGCCCGGGCCCGTGGTGACCGGGAGCTGACCCGGTTCAATCTGCTCGACCGGGCCGACGACGCGGTTCGCCAGCTCAATGGGGGGCACCGGCGGCGGGTGGAAATTGCGCGTGCACTGCTTCATCAACCCTCCCTGTTACTTCTGGATGAGCCCACCGTAGGCCTCGATGTCGCCAGCCGGCGGGCACTCAACGAACACGTTCGGACCCTGTGCGAGCAAGACGGGCTGACCGTACTCTGGGCCACGCACCTGATTGAAGAGGTTCAGGAGCAAGACAAGGTGTTGATTCTGCACCAGGGCCGCTTGCTGGCAAACGGCACGGGACAGGTGATCTGCGAGGAGCAAGGCGCACAGAATCTGGCAGACACGTTCCACAAACTGACCGGAGCCGGCTGATATGAAAGCCATCGATTATTGGCACTGTTTTATGGGCATCCAGACCCGGGAATGGCTCAGGTTCTGGCAGCAACGCACTCGCTTTGCCAGTGCGCTGGTGCGGCCCCTGCTCTGGCTGGTGGTATTCGCCGCCGGGTTCCGGGCGGTTCTGGGCATTTCCATTATCCCCCCGTACCAGACCTACATCACTTATGAAACCTACATCGTGCCCGGACTGTGCGGCATGATTATCCTGTTCAACAGTATGCAGGGGGCCCTGTCGATGGTGTATGACCGGGAACTGGGCAGCATGCGGGTGCTGTTGATGAGCCCCCTGCCCAGGCCATTTCTGCTGATTACCAAACTGCTGGCCATGGGTTTTGTGTCAGTGGCCCAGGTTTATGTTTTTCTGCTGATCGCATGGCTGGTTGGCGTAGAGCCACCCCGATGGGGGTACCTGGCGATTCTGCCCGCATTGATCCTCACCAGCCTGATGCTGGGCGCACTGGGATTGCTGATAGCCACCTGGATAAAACAACTGGAGAACTTCGCGGGGGTGATGAACTTTGTCATTTTCCCGATGTTCTTTATGTCTTCGGCCCTGTATCCGCTGTGGCGCATGAACGAAGCCAGCCCGTGGCTTTACTGGATCTGCCAGTTCAATCCGTTTACCCACGCAGTTGAAGCGATCCGGTTTTCACTCTACCTGGAATGGAACCCTCTGGCCGTCGGCATAACCGCCGGCGTGACCATCGTACTTTCGCTGTTCGCTACCGCGGGTTTTCGCCCCCAGCGGACGAAAATCCTGGGGAGCAAGCCCGCCTGATCCGGTCGAGTGTCAGGAGCCCACTCTATCCAGCCTCCTCAGCTGCTCCAACAACTCGCGAACGGCTCCCGACTCCACCACCCGGTCGTCCCATTGCAACCTTGCCGGCTTACCATCGAGGTACCAGAGCCGGTTTGCCAGTAACTCTGCATCACCGCTGTCGTGGGTCACACAGATCATGGCCATATCCGGGTTTGCGTCCAATATGCCGGCAATCAGCTGTTTCAGATCTCCCGCCATGATCGGGTCGAGCGAGGCAAAGGGCTCGTCCAGCAGCAAAAGATCCGGCTTGACTGCCAGACAGCGGGCCAAAGCAGCACGGCGCGCCATCCCCAGTGAAAGCTGATCCGGCAGGTAATGGCCATAACCGGCCAGACCAACCTGTCGCAACAGGTGCTCAGCCTCCTCATCGCTCGCGCCCACCAGCCGGAGGTTGGCTTTCAGGCTTCGCCAGGGCAACAGCCGATGCTCCTGAAACAGGTACCCGACTCGCAGTGTTTCACGACCAACCACCGCACCGGCCGGCATTGAGTTATCCAGGCCGGCGATGGCATTGATCAGCGTGGTCTTACCGATGCCAGACGGCCCCAGCAAGCAGATGCGGTCGCCACGCTTGATGGTGGCAAAAACTTCGCCCAGCACGGGCTGTGCATAGTCTCGACCGCGTATTCTCAGCTCAAGCATGGGCCTGCTCCGGCTGTCGCCAGCGATTAGCCCGCCTTTCCACAGGCTGTAACAGCCCCAGTTCAATCAACTGCACAACGGCGATAAACGCCAGGCTGTAGGCCAGAATGGCGGCAACGTCGAACACCTGGAACGCCAGGTGCAGCTGAAAACCAATACCGCTGGAACGCCCCAGCAGTTCAACCACCAGAACGATTTTCCAGATCAGTGAAAGCCCTCCCCGGGTGGCCGCCATCAGATAAGGAAAGAGCTGCGGCACCCACACCTCACGGAGCCGCTGCCAGCGGGTAAATCCGTACACGGTAGCCATCTGTTCCAGCCGGTAGTCCAGGCTGCGTGCACCTTCTCGGACTGTGACGGCAACGTTCGGGATCTTGTTGATAACAACCGCCATCACCGCGGCCGCTTCCACCAGCCCGAACCAGACATACATCAGTATGATCGTGACCAGCGCAGGCAGGTTCAGAAGCAACACCAGCATGGGATCAAACAGTGCGTTGGCGGTGCGCGACCGACCCATCACAATGCCGATACACGTACCCAGCAGCATCGCCAGGGTAAACGCCACCGCGACCCGTGCCAGCGTGGCGCCCAGATGGAACCAGAGTTGACCGCCCCGCGCTTCCTTCATCAAGGTTTCCAGCACCTGCAATGGTCCGGGTAGCAGCGGGGACTCCAGGTGCCAGGCAAACAGTCCCCAGCACACAATAAACAGCGGCAGTACCAACCAGTAGCTCCAGAATGGCGGGTGACCTGTCTGGCTGCTCACGGCGGGCTCCGGTAGAACAGGGCTTCGGGCATCAGGGCCTCGGTATCAGCGCCTGTAAGCACCAGCAGCCGCTGGAGATCGCCACGGCGCTGCTCGGTCAGCGGCGCCGGGGTGCCCGCCACAAAGCCATCCCGCAGGGCTTCGAACACGGCCTCTGTGGACTGCCCCATCAGAGGCCTTAACCGCTGCCAGTGCGATGGTTCACCGGCCAGCTCGGCTTTTGCCTGTTGCAGCGAACGGGCAAAGCGTTCAATCAACCCGGCATGCTGTTGCGCCCATTCTGAGGGAAAGACATAACCCAGTACCGGCAGGTTTGGGTCCAGGTCCAGAGCCCTGAGCAGGTCCGCCATCCCGAAAGCCGAACGCCAGCCGCCCTCGCCTCTGAGCCGGGCAGAGAAGTGCCAGTAGGTGACGATGGCATCAACCTGCTCACGCTTTAGCGCCTGGTTCAGTAGTGGCGGGGCGGCGAACTGCACCCGGGCATCTTGAGCCAGATCGATACCCTGTCGCTCTGCCACCTTGGTCAACAGCACCCAGCCCTTGCTGTCCGGCCCGCCGGCTACGCCGATGCGTTTGCCTGCCAGGTCAGCCACCGAGCGAATCGCAGACGCCTCCGGCACGACGATATCCCCGATCTGGCTTGAGAACGGCACATACAGGTAGGGGGTGCCAGCTTGGAATCGAGACTGCGCCCAGAGCAAATCGGCCACCGCGCCATGCACGGAACCACTGGTGACTGCCAGCCGTGACGCCGGCAAATTCGCCACCAGTTTCAGATCAAGCCGATAGCCGTTCTTCTGGTCCAGCTTTCTGTGTTGCAGATGATCCAGCTCCCAGTGGGCGGTACCGAACTGAAGCACGCTGATGCTGAGAACGGGCAAGCCTGCCGGTTCCTGCGAATAGCCGTTGTCCGGTGTTACCAGAAAAACCACGGCAAACACCAGGCTGAGTGCGCGAAAGCCCCGTGAGAACCACCCCTTGAGGCCCGGGTGTACGGCTTGAGTTATTCTTGTGTGATGCTTCATGCCATCACGATACGAAGCCCTCAGCCCTTCAAGAATAGTACTTTGGTGCCTGTTTTTTGGTGCGATGGTCGCATTCAACCCAAGTCCAATATGGCGTGTAATGAAAACATCACAATAATAAACAGAAGGTGATCGCACCCATGCAGACACCTTCTGCACAGGAGGCCGCCATGTTAACCGAGCTTGATGCCGCACTCTCGTCGGAAAAACGCTATGATGAATCCGACACCACTCCCGAAGACGACAATAAACAGGCAGAAACATCCATGGAGCCGGCGTATAAGATTCTGATTGCTGACGACCACCCCCTGTTCCGGGAAGCGATCAGCAGTGTGATCGCCTCAGGATTCCAGCGCAGTGAGATTATCGAAACCGATGATCTGGACAGCGCTCTGGAAATCACCCGCGAAAACGACGACCTCGACCTCATCCTGCTGGATCTGAACATGCCAGGTATGCACGGCCTGAACGGCCTGATCACCCTGCGCAACGAGGCGCCGACCATCCCGGTGGTGATCGTTTCCGCCGAGGAAGACAAACAGGTGGTTCTGCAGGCGATCACTTACGGCGCGGTGGGTTTCATCACCAAATCCTCGCCCCGGGCCCAGATGACCGAAGCCATCCAGCAGATCCTGAATGGCAACGTATACCTGCCCTCCGATATCATTCGCACCGGCAAGGAAAGTAACAGCCGCAGAGCCCGGCACGAGGACAACCCCATTTCCCCGGAACTGCTCAACTCCCTGACCCGTCGCCAGTTACTTGTGCTGGAAAGAATGTCCAAAGGCGAGTCCAACAAGCAGATCGCCTACAACCTGAACATTGCAGAAACCACCGTAAAAGCCCACGTTTCGGCCATTCTGAGGAAACTCGGTGTGCACAACCGGGTGCAGGCCATTCTGTCGGCCAGTGATGTGGATTTCAGCCAGTACCTGAAGCGTTGACCAGTCTTGAGGGGCTCAGCCCCTCAAGACATGATTGAGCACCGATCTTAATTTCAGCGGCTTGACCGGCTTGTTCATCAGCAAATACCCCAGCTCGCGGATGTGCTGTTTCAGCTCGTTGGTGTAATTGGCCGTGATCATCAATACCGGCGCCGGCTGACTGCGCCGGCCATTGATCTGGGCAACCGCATCCACACCGTTCTCATCGTTATCCAGATGGTAATCCGCCAGGATCAGGTCCACCGGTGCACTGGCGATATCCACTTTGGCGTCCAGATCAGGCACAGAGACGGCGGTCACCACCCTGCAATCCCAACCCTCCAGCAGGGTTTTCATCCCCTCACAGATGGCCAGATCGTTGTCGATAACCCACACCCTGGCGCCGGACATGCCGTGATCCACTTCGACCTTCTGGATGTCCGTGGTCGCCGCCGGCAAGGGCTGCAACTGCCCCAGCGGCACCCGCACGCTGAACACCGAGCCTTTGCCCTCAGTCGACGCCACAGATACTTCATGCCCAAGCATGCGGGATATCTTGTCGACGATCGCCAGCCCCAGGCCAAGCCCCTTGTCGGCCTGAGAGCCACTGGGGCGAATACGTTTGAATTCCTGGAAGATCTCGGTCAGCTTGTCTTCGGGAATACCCGGGCCGGTGTCCCAAACCTGCAGCAACACGTGATCATGCCGGCGGCGAACACCGAGCAGGATGCGCCCCTGACCGGTATAACGGATCGCGTTGGTCAGGAAGTTTCTCAGGATTCTGGCCAACAGCTGGGAGTCCGACTGCACCACCGCCGACGATGGCACGAAATCCAGCCGCAGCCCCTCTGCCAAAGCCATCTGACGGAATTCCCGGGCGATGTTGTTGAGCAGATCCCGCAGATCAAAGGCGGTCACGTCCGGTTTGATCACCCCGGCGTCGAGCTTGGAAATGTCCACCAGCGTGCCCAGCAGGTTCTCAACGTCATCCAGCGAGGTGCTGACCGAGCGCACCAGGCCCTCGGCTCTGGGGCCGAAGCTTTGCTCCTGCAAGGCGCTGGTGAACAGACGGGCAGCATTGAGCGGCTGCAGCAGATCGTGACTGACGGCGGCCAGAAACTTGGTTTTCGACAGATTGGCCCGCTCAGCCTCCAGTTTGGCCTCCCTGAGGCGCGCCTCAACCGCTGCACGCTCGGAGATCTCCTGACGAAGCTGGGCGTTGAGGCCGGTCAGTGCCGCTGTGCGCTCCCGTACCCGCTTCTCCAGGTTGTCATAGGCCTGCTCCAGCGCCAGCGCGGTTTTTCGGCGATCGGTAATATCACGAATCAGCACGAAGAAGCCGACCACTTCGCCATTGTCATCAACGTTGGGCACATACGATCTGAGCATGTACCGCTGCTCACCCCGAACACCGGTTTCGTCAAACTCGAAGGTCACGCTGTGGCCGTCCATGACCTCCAGAATCTGGGGTAGCAGCCGCTGGTAAAATTCAGGCTCGTGCACCTCGTCCAGGCGCATACCCAGGGGCGACTGCCCGGGCTGGCCATACCAGGCCCGGTAAACCTTGTTGCAGAACTGCACGGTCAGATCAGCGCCCACGTATGCAATCAATGCCGGCACGTGATCTGTCACCACGCGAATCCAACGCTCGCTTTCTTCCAGCGCCTTGATACGGCGCGCCATTTCGCTGTTCTTGACGTCAGTAATGTCGGAATACAGCACCACAAGCCCGCCTTCCCGCGTGGGCCTTTCGGTCATCTGCACCCAGCGACCGTTGGACAGCAGGAACACCGTGCCCTCGGCATCTTCGTGGCTGTGCTCTTCCACGACCAAGCCGGAGCTCAGCGCTTTCGATTTCACCTGGTCGATCGGGGTGCCCGCTGCCGGCACCGGCACACCGGCATGGCGCCAGTAACTCCGGAAACGGCTATTGGTCTGAATGAGACAGTGGTTATGGTCGAACAGCACGAAACCATCGGCAATGCTCTCAATGGCATCGTTCAGGCGTTGGCGCGAGGTCTCCGCCTCTTCCCGGGCACGAATCAAGGCTTTGTTACTGACCTTCAGTTCTTCCATGGTCAGATTCAGGGCTTCCGTGCGCTCACGGACCTGCTCGGCCAGTATCACCGAGTGCTCGAATGCCGCGTAGGGCTCCGGCTTGTGGGCCGAGCCAGACTCCACCCGAACAATCAGGGCGTCCCGGATGTCACGCAGGCGCCGGTTCTCGGCTTCCAGTTCCGCAATACGCTGGTCTTTGGCGGACTCACCGGAAGATTCGGGGAGATCAGGTAATGAACTCAGGCCGGCCAATGACCACCCCCGTAAAGGTCTGATTGATGTGCATACCGTTGAATTGCTCCCCGTAGGTGTTAAATCCCACCACACGGTGCGCTTTAAGAAATTCGGAAACCGCGTCACTTTGGCCGGTCAGCTCTGCTTCGAGCCGCCGTAAAAAGCAGTCGCACCCCAGTGTCACCAGCGGTGTGCCGACCACCCGCTCGGAGGCTTCAATCTGGGTTCGTACACTGTCCAGGAGCGAACCCGGCGCCATGGCGGTCATCACAATGCCAGTCTCCACTGCGCAATAGAACGTGAGACTGCGATCAGGATTGACTCTCTGGATAGAGCGAACGAAATAGTTCCCGCCCACTCGAACGCCTAGGGGCCGCAGGGCAAACACCTTGCGGTCCAGTTGCTCCGGCGACACCCCGACCATCCGCGCATAAACGTCGGCCGCAGGCTCTGCATTCAACTCATAGACGGTTCTGCTTTGCGGGCAGGCCCGGGTAACCACCAGCTTTTCATCCAGCGGCTCCATGTGGTGGGTGGAAAACACGCGAAAATCCAGCGGTGTATTCACCAGCATGACGGTGGCCGCCCCGCAGTGAAATTCACCATCGTAATAAACGTGGGTATCGGCCAGGCGTTCATCATCCCCCGCGGAACCGCCAAACTGAGGGATGGTGCCCAAAGCTGCATTGAGGGTCGCCAGCACCAACTCTTCCCGACTGGAAAGCCCGTCCAGCAAGGTAATGGCGAAAGTATTACCCTTGACCGGCGCCAGGTTGGCATCCCGGCAGGTGGCCAGCATCTGGTCAATGACACCCTGGGCGTCCTGCAAGGTGAATCGGTCCAGCTGCCGAATCAAAGCACAATCGATAGCGAAGTAGCGGGCATCAAAACCGATAGCGCTGATGCAGCCCCGGTCGTATCCCTGCTCGGTAATTTCACCGGCCGAGGTGCAACCGTGTACGCGCACACCAGAGAAAGCTCTCTGCAGAGCGGGACCCAGTGTCTGCAGGTCATACTCAACAGAGCAGAAAAACAGCACGCAACCCAGGTTGTCGTGCACAAGCTGTTCGGCAAGTTCAGCGGCGGCCAGCTCTGGCTTGCGGACGCTGGAACTGGCGACTCGCACTGCGGGTAACTGCCTGACTGGCGTCATCGGTAGCCTGCTCGGAATACGGGAATCTGATACCGATTCTACGCCTCCTGAACCACCAGCCAATGCGACTTCAGTGCACTTTGTCGGCGCGCCAAATCTTCCGTAAGTCATTGATTATATTCCCCTTGAATCAATGTCCGGTGACGCAGCCAGGTTTTGGCAAGAGCAAACCGGCACTTTAGTCTGAGACGGCCATCGCAGGCGCACCGGCTTCCTGCCGGCTACCTGCAAGGCCATAGACAGGAGCGAAGCTCCTCAGAACATCACAACGGCACCCAGTGCCAGAGTGTTGGCGTCTGCGGCTTTCACACCGGTAGACTTGGTTTCCTGCTCGAACATGTTGTATTCGGCCACCAGCTTGAAGTTGCTGTTGACGTCATGGAACACGGCCACAGAGGTGTTCTCGGTCTCGAAATTGCCCTGATCGGAATCGGTTTCACCGTAAGACAGCACAAAGCGGTTCGCCCCCAGGGTGTAGGAAGCCTGAACCAGGTAGCCATCGGCGTCTTCTTCAGAGGCCAGAGCCCCATCCGCAATCAGAAGCGGCACATCGCCTTTTGAAGTGAAGCCTGAAGCCGTCAGGGACAGACCGGCCACAGCCGCTTTCACACCATAGCCAACGCCCTGACTGTCGATCTTGGTAGTGGCGTTTTCGGAGCTCTGATGACGACCGTTCACCCAACCCGTCAAGGCCACGCCGTTCAGGTCCGCGCTGTAGGTGACTTCCGCCTCAAAACGCGGGGCAGACTGCTCAGACTGGGCGCCCGGCGTGGTGTTGGCAGGCTCAAAAATACCCGCTGCAACGTTCAGGCCACCCATGTCCGGTGTGCGATAGGTGATCTGGGCGGAAGGGTTCGGGTAAGGATAACCAGTGCGGATATTGCCGAAAGACACGCCTGTGGCTGCACCCGGAGAACCAAAACCCATCAGGATCTCATCCAGGAAGATATTTGAACGGGCGTACAGGCCAAAGTCTTTACCAATCAGGACCTGACCAAAACTGCCATCCACCGTTGCATAAAGTTGACGCACATCGATTGCGGTGTCGGTCGGCGAATCCAGGCTGTCGTTGATGGTGCTCCAGAACGATGAACGGCCACCCAGTGTCAGGTCGCCCATCTCCTTACTGAAATTGAAGCCGATGGTGTTCGGCAAAAAACCCATCTTGACGTCGGAATTGCGCACGTCAGCAACTTTGTCATCACGGTTCACGTAAAACGCATTGAAGTAGCCATCCACCGAAAAGCTGGTGCCGTCCTCGTTGTACAGTTCAATGGCTGCATTGGCTCCGGCACTGGCTCCCATGGCCGCCATCATGGCAATGGCCAACCCTGACTTTCTGAAGTTGTTGTTTTTCATACATCCCCCGGTTGTTTTTTGGAAATCTGGGATAAGAGGACCGGTTATCCGATCGCTCCAGGCGAGGTCTGACGCCTGATTTCCATGGTCGGTGATGCAACAACAGGGGGGAATGCTTCCAGCGAGCAGGTTTTCTGCTCATTTGGGAGGCATTTGAAACGAAACTTTGGAAGTACGACTACGTGGAAAGACCACCCGGGAACTGGTCCAGTTCAGACAAGCAGTCATCAAGAAACTCATGGGGGTTGGCCAGAATGGCCTCGTCCGCCACCACACCAAACTGCACCTGACCGGCGTAACTGACAATACTCACACCCAACCCGATATCGCCGGCCTGGGGCACCCAGAACATCTGTTCGGTGATGGCACAACCGGCCAGGTAACGGGTCTCCGGCGTACCAGGTACATTGGACACCACCGCAGAGGCCTTGCGGAAAAACAGGTCAGCCAGTGGTTTGCGCCCCACCTCCGGCAACAGCGCGGCGCTGGCCGTCAGCCCCCAGGCAATACCCGGCTGCCAGCTCTTCTTGAGCTTGCGGGTTTCATGCTTGATGCGGAACAGCCGTTCCAGGGCACTGGCACCATCCACCGGCATGGGCACGAACACCGTGCCAAAGCAGTTGCCGGGCTCGCCGTCCTCCGGCCGAACCCCCTCCGGCATCCGGGACCGGATATCCACGGGCACAGCCGCATGCATGACCGCATCGTCCAACTGTTCTGGTGACATCCCCAGCCGTGGGCGCACAGCAGCCGCCACACAGGCCAGTAACACATCGTTGATCGTAGTATGAGTGGCCGATGCGACTGCACGAAAACGGTCAAGCGCCAACGGTTCAGACCACCGACAGCTACGCCGGCCCAGCAATGGCCGCCGCAACTCAGAGGGCGTATCGGCCGGTTCCACCAGAAACTCGCTGAGCTCATGCACCATTCGGGCACTGGCCTCCAGTGCCCGCCCGGCGTGCCCCGCCCCTTTGGTGGGGCCATCATCCGGTATCGCGCCGGAAACCTGGCCTGCCTGGGCAGCCATATTTCCCAGCCATTGCCTGGCGTAGGTTGTCCACCGTTCCAGCTGCGGCAACTCGGCGGCGCCATAGATGGCCGGGTACTGCCGGGGCGACGGCGGGCATAGTGTTGAGAAAATGCCCAGCAGGGACAGGCCGTCGGCGTAACAATGATGCAGGCGCAGCAGCAAGGCCGCACCATCCTGGGCGTTGGGCGCCAGCCAGAACTTCCAGCCCGGGCGATACCGCGGCAGCGGCTCGTTCAGCCGCGCCGACACCCAGTCCTGCAACTGATGCTGATCAAACCGGTCTATCACCACATCAAGGTGATGGGAGACGGAAAACGTGGGGTCTTTCTGCCAGTACCAGGCCGGCGCTTTCCAGACCGGGCGGCAGAGAAAACGCTCCCAGGCGGTCCAGTACACCTCCAGAAATTCCCGGAACCGGCCGGCCGTCAAGCCGTCAACCCGGAGCATAATGGTAATGGTCATGGGGTTTTCCGGCCGTTCCAAAGCCAGCCAGGCCGAATCCGAAGGCAGCATGAGATGCGATTGCTCCTGGTTCAAACCTGATAGTCCCCGATGAATAACGTGCCCGATAAGTAAAAAGCCAATCCCGCATTGTGCCAGAGTCCTTTACGGGGCTCCATCACCGTGCGTCGCCCACAGCGTTACAAAAAATTACCTGCAAGTAACCCTCCGGTTCTATACTGGTTATATGTAATGATGCAATGGTTATAGAGAAGGACCACGATGCTGCGCGATTGGCTACAGATCTCCGGAAATCCCGGCGGTAGTGCCACTAACTCGCCCAGCCAAACGCGGTACAAATGAGAGACCGGCACAACCAAAACCAATAACAGTCCATTGCAATGCCGGGGGAGATGAATCATGAAAGCCAGTCATGTTCGCAAACTGATCAAGCCTATCGAGAGCGCCTATTCAGAAATGTTCTCAGGCCGGGTTTACCGTGTTGGTAAAGGCGCCGTATCGGTGCGGAATCATAGCGGCGCTGCGGAACATACCGTCATCGGCGTCCACGGCTTTCTGGAAAATCACTGTTACTTCACCCAGGCCTATGACGGCCCGACCACCGAACTGATTCTTCTCACCTGCAGCAACTACCATATTCCGGTAAACGGTGTCACGCCGGAGAACCCGGGCTGGGAAGTGCCCATCAAACACCTGGAAGGTACCATTGAGTATGATGCCTGTGTTCTGAATCAGGCACTGCAAAACCTGCCCAGCACCCGCAATATCCGGATCCACGGCCACTCCAGGGGTGGTGCGGTGATTCTTGAAGCCATCAAGCAGTGGCCAGAGCTGTACGAAGATGTCGAAATTGTGCTGGAAGCGCCAGTGCTGCCCCAGGGCAAACTGCACGCCCTGGTGACCACCCTGCTGGAGCCGGTCAGCCACGGCATGTGGCCCTGGCTGATCCGTCTGATCAACAGCGCGCCGCAATCCGCCTATGGCCAGACATTCTTTGGCAAGATGAACCCGAGAAAACGGCAGCTGCTGAACAAATTGTTCTATGCCACCAAGGATCATCTGACCATCGTGCGCAACATTGAAAATATCATGGAGTGGATGGTCCGCACAGACACCTCGGTGTACCAGCATGTGCGCCATGGCACGTTCCTGATACCTGCGACGGATCGCATCCTGGATCGCAATGCCATGCTGGCCAGTGCCCGTACCAGCCCGACCAACATGCGCATCATCGAAACCGAAGCCCCCAGCCACTTCATCACGCTGGACAGCAAGGAATGGGTACCCGGTCTGGAAACTCTGCCTGTTGCCGCCGAGGGCTGAACCTTAACAGGTGCAGCCCGGTTTCCGCTTCGCTAAACTGAGCGCCTTTTTCTGAGGCCATGCCTCTTGTCGCCGGTTTTATTGGAGCCCCTGCATGTATCGTGAGCGCCTGGTCACAACGGACGTGAATTCAGAAAACGCCCACCGGCTTAAACGCCTGCTACTGGAATACCACGACTTTCGCCAGCTCAAGTCAGCCCACCCCCTGCTGGAAGACACCCGCCGCATCGCCGACTGGCAAGCGGAACGGCTGAAAGCCACGCACCAGGACCTTTACCAGAACCCCGGCTATCACACTGGCCTGGAATTCTTGCTGACAGACCTTTACGCCCCTGCTGGCATGACCCAACGGGACGATAACATCGACCGGGTCTTCCCGAAGATGGTGAAGTGGCTACCAGACCACCTCTTGGGCACCTTTGCCGGGCTGGTTGAACTGAACCTGGTCACCCAGAGCCTGGATCTTGAACTGGCACAATGGTTTGACCGGCACAACCTGAGTACCAACTCAATCACCACCAGCGACTATTGCGACGCTTATCGGGCCAGCGGCCAGTTGAGCATCCGCAGCCGGCAACTGGAACTGGTGGCCGACACTGGCCAGCAGTTGGACCGCTACGTGCGCAACCGCACCCTGGGCTGGCTGCTGTCGATGAGCCGGGGGCCGGCGGAAATGGCCGAGCTGGGCGATCTGCACAGTTTCCTGCACCGGGGCTACAGCGCATTCCGGAAGATGGAGGATGTCGACGTGCTGATTGAACGGCTGATCGGCCGGGAAAGACAGGTGATGGAGAACATTCTGGCCGGCCACCCGGAACCCTTCTCGGTACCGGGCAACCTGTAAACGGGCTCAGGCTGTGAGAATCTGGTCCAGTTGCGAGTGAATTTCCTGCTCGATACGGGATTTGAACGGGCGCAGCATCAGCCCCAGTTCCAGGCGGATGTGCAAATCACTGTCAGAGAGGTTCAGGTGGCCTTTCACCCCACTGCGCTTGAACGTGAGCAGGTCGCCCTCCCACTGGTAATTGACGTCGAACTGCTTCGACAGATCTTTCGCCAGGGTTTCTGCCGCTTCACGGGCGTGGGCTTTGTCCAGGGAGTGGGCGCGATGAATATCAATGACAGACATGGATCAGTTTTCTCGGTTGTTTGGAGACAGATTTACAGTGTAAGTCGGCAATAAACTTGTAGCCAACCCCTCAAAGGTTAGAATACCAACCTGAGATTCTGACAGGACCAACACCCATGAGCGAGCAGCAAACACCGGGCACCCCCGGCAACGGCCAGGACGACGTAACCCACTTCGGGTTCCGCAATGTACCCAAGAGCCAGAAAGCCAGCCAGGTGGCCGAGGTTTTCCACAGCGTGGCCGGCAAATACGACCTCATGAACGATTTGATGTCCATGGGCATCCACCGGCTTTGGAAGCGTTTCACCATTGAGCTCAGCGGTGTTCGCCAGGGCCATCAGGTACTGGATATTGCCGGTGGCACCGGCGATCTGACCATGAAATTTTCTGACCTGGTCGGCCCCACCGGCAAGGTGGTGCTGGCCGACATCAATGCCTCCATGCTGCAGGTGGGCCGCAGCCGGCTGACAGACCGGGGCTGCGCAGGCAACATCGAGTATGTGCAGGCCGATGCCGAGCACCTGCCGTTCCCGGACAACAGCTTCCAGGCCGTGTCCATTGCCTTCGGCCTTCGTAACGTCACCGACAAGGATCAAGCCCTGCGTGACATGGCCCGGGTACTGAAGCCCGGCGGCAAGCTGATGGTGCTGGAATTCTCCAAGCCCACCAATCCGCTGCTGAGCAAAGCCTACGACACCTATTCCTTTACCGCCCTGCCCCTGATGGGCCAGCTGATTGCCGGCGACAGTGAAAGCTACAAGTACCTGGCCGAGTCCATCCGCATGCACCCGGACCAGGACACCCTGAAAGGTATGATGGAACAGGCCGGTCTGGTGAACTGCAAGTACTACAACATGACCGGTGGCATTGTCGCCCTGCACGTGGGAATCAAACCCTGATGTTCCCCGGCCCGACCCTTTTGTCCGCTGCCAGCGCCATTGTAGAGATCGCGCTGAACCGGGCATTGGAGCTGGACACAGCGGGCCGGCAGTCCCTGCTGGACGCCCTGACCGGGCCGGCACAATTCAACATCAGCGCACCGGTCCCGTTGACCTGGACCCTGGAGCGTGTGGGCGAACGGGTTCAGGTGCGCAGTCAGCCCGCCGATGCCCCCGAGTTGGTCATTACCGGCCGCCCCATGGCCTTTGTTGCCCTCGCCCTGGGCGATGATCAGGTGTTTGCGGACAATCGGCTGGGCGTGCAGGGCAATACCGCCCTGGCCCACCAACTGCAACGTGCCCTGAACCAGCTGGAACCGGACTGGGAAGCAGCCATGGCCCGACACCTTGGCGACCTTCCGGCACATTTTCTGGGCAAGCGCATCCGCAGTGCTGTGCAGTGGAGCCGGCATGCTGCGAATGCCATGAACGCCAATCTGGAAGAGTACCTGCACGAAGAGAGCCGGGCCCTGCCCGGCCGCAGAGAGCTGGAGGCCACCTTCCAGGACATTGACCAGCTCAACCTGCGTACTGAACGCCTGGAAGCCCGGCTGACGCAGCTGGAAAGTTCCGGTAGCGACAACGATACGGAGACCCTGTGACCCGCCTGCAACGCCTGTTCCGAATTGCCTGGGTATTCTGCCGCTACCGGCTGGACACGTTTCTGCCCCTGGCGGAACTGCCCACGCCGCTGAAGATCTTCTTCCTGCTGGCGCCCTGGCACCTGTTCCCCCAGCCCAAACTGAGCCGCGGCGACCGCCTGCGACTGGCGCTGGAGGAACTGGGGCCGGTGTTTGTCAAATTCGGCCAGATTCTCTCCACCCGGCGGGACCTGCTGCCCGACGACATGGCTGAATCCCTGAAACAACTGCAGGATCGGGTGCCGCCGTTCCCCAGCGACCAGGCCCGGGAGATCATCGAGAAATCCCTGGGCGCGCCGGTGTCGGAGCTGTTCGCCGAGTTCAGCCCGGACCCGATGGCCTCGGCCTCCGTGGCCCAGGTACACGCCGCCACCCTGCCCAATGGCCAGAGAGTGGTGGTCAAGGTGCTGCGCCCGGGTATCGACAAGGTGATCCGCCAGGACCTTGGCCTGATGTACCTGATGGCCGGCCTGCTGGAAAAATACTGGTCTGAAGGCAAACGCCTGCACCCGGTAGACGTAGTGGCCGATTACGACGCCACCATCCACGATGAGCTGGACCTGCAGCGCGAAGCCGCCAATGCCAGCCAGTTGCGCCGCAACTTCGACAACTCACCGCTGATCTACATTCCGTTCATCGACTGGGACTATACCCGCAAATCCGTGCTGGTGATGGAGCGCATTCACGGCATACCCATTGCCGACGTAGACAGCCTGAAAGCGGCCGGCGTCAATATGAAAGTGCTGGCCGAAAAAGGCGTGGAGATCTTCTTCACCCAGGTGTTCCGGGACAGCTTCTTTCACGCCGACATGCACCCGGGCAACATCTTTGTCGACGTCTCCAACCCGGCTGACCCGAAGTACATCGCCATCGATTTCGGCATTGTGGGCACCCTGGCGCCAGACGACCAGAGCTACCTGGCCCGTAACCTGCTGGCCTTCTTCCGCCGGGATTACCGCCAGGTGGCCCAGCTGCACATACAGTCCGGCTGGGTGCCGCCGGACACCCGGGTGAATGAATTCGAGGCGGCCATCCGTACCGTGTGCGAGCCAATCTTCGAACGACCACTGAAAGACATCTCCTTCGGCCACTTCCTTCTGCGGTTGTTCCAGACCGCCCGCCGTTTCAATATGGAAGTGCAGCCGCAGCTGGTACTGCTGCAGAAAACCCTGCTGAACGTCGAGGGCCTGGGCCGCCAGCTGTACCCGGACCTGGACCTGTGGAGCACCGCCCAGCCGTTCCTGGAGAAGTGGATGCGCCAGCGCATCGGCCCCGCCGGGCTGATCAAATCGCTGCAAACGCACCTGCCGGCGTGGCTTGAACAGTCGCCAGAGATGCCGCAACTGGTTCATGATGCGCTATTACAGCTTCGAAGCAGCGGCCCCACGGAAGAACAGAATCGGGCTACGCTTGAGTTAATGAAAGAGCAGCAACAGCGCAGCGACCGCCGGTGGCGCCGGGGTTTCATTGCCGCCGCACTCGCCGCCGCAGCCCTGGCGGGCACTCAGGAGCAGGCCACGCAGCTGGTGGCCAATGCGCCACTTTGGAGCTGGGCCTTGCTCGCCCTTGCCGGCGCGGTCATGCTCCGGGGCAGCCGTTAAACGAATGGATTTATCAGGATTCACAAAAATGCAAGATTCCCCCGCTAACGTCGTACAGCCTGACTGGCTCAACGAGATTCGCTGGACAGAAGACGGCCTGGTACCGGCCATCGCCCAGGATGCCGACAACGGCGACATCCTGATGATGGCGTGGATGAATGCCGAGTCACTGAAGCTGACCGTTGAGGAAGGCCAGGCGGTGTACTGGTCCCGATCCCGGGGCAAGCTCTGGCGTAAGGGCGAAAGCTCCGGACACCAGCAGGTACTCCGGGATATCCGGCTCGACTGCGATGCCGACGTCATTTTGCTGAAAGTGGAACAAAAAGGCGGTATTGCCTGCCATACTGGTCGGCGAAGCTGTTTTTACCGGACCCTGAAAGACGGCCAATGGGTCAGCGCCGAGCCGGTGCTGAAAGACCCGAACGCCATCTACGGCAGTGATTGAGGAGCAGAGACCGTGAGTGATGTACTGGAACGCCTGGCCCAGGTCCTGGAAGCCCGCAAGGAAGCCGACCCGGAAACCTCCTACGTGGCCAGCCTGCACGCCAAGGGGCTGAACAAGATTCTGGAGAAGGTGGGCGAAGAGTGCACCGAAACACTGCTGGCCGCCAAAGACGCCGAACACTCCGGGAACACCCGGGATGTGGTGTACGAAACGGCCGATCTGTGGTTCCACAGCATGGTGATGCTCTCCCGGCTTGGGCTCGGCCCAAAAGATGTGATTGATGAACTGGCCAGTCGTTTCGACCTGTCAGGCCTTGAAGAGAAAGCGTCGCGGAACTCGTAAAGAGGTACCCCTAACGGGGATTTCCGGGAACGGTCGCCGTTGGCGTACAATGTCATGGAACAGCAACAATTGAACGAGGAACCCTCATGGGTATCAGCATCTGGCAACTTTTAATCGTACTCGGCATCGTCATCCTGTTGTTCGGAACCAAGAAACTGCGCAACATCGGCAGTGATCTGGGCGGCGCGATTCGTGGCTTCAAGAAATCCATGAGCGACGAAGAGGAAAAATCCGCCGATCAGAGCACGCTGGAAGGCCAGCAGGCTGAGAAAACTGAGGCCCCGGCCGAAGAGAAGCCCCGGGAAAAGCAAAGCTGAGTACCGCCTGAATGTTCGACATTGGCTTCATTGAGCTGCTGATCTGCGGCATCATCGCGCTGCTTGTACTTGGGCCTGAGCGCCTGCCTACCGCTGCCCGGGCTGCGGGCCGGTGGATTGGCGGCGCGCGGCGCATGGTGGGCCAGTTCACCTCGGAACTGGATCGCCAGCTCAAGGCAGAAGAGCTGCGGGAAGAGCTCCGCAAGGCCGGTGACGTCGGCCTGGACGACATGGAGAAAACCGTCCGCGGCGCCCTCGATGAAGCCAAGAAATACGAACACATGATCCTGCCAGACAGCGAGACCCGAAAACCGCGGCCCGCACCGGCAACCCGCAGGCTTGCCGGCGAGGAAGGCACGAATCAGTCCACCGCCGAGTCTCCGCAACCCGCTCCGCAAGGCGACAACGCCGATCAGGAAGCCAGCGGTGAGGCCAGCAGCACGACACCAGAGCGGCCATCGGATAATCGTTCATGAGCGACCCAGGCAGTAACCCGATACCTCCTGAACAACAGGAGATGCCCCTGATCGAGCACCTGCTCGAATTGCGCAACCGGCTCCTGAAAATGGTGCTGGCCGTGATTGTGTGTTTTGCCTTTATCTACCCGTTCGCCAACGACCTTTACCTCTGGCTGTCGTTACCACTGCGCGAGCTGCTACCGGTGGGCCAGACCATGATCGCCACCGACATCACCTCGCCTTTCTTTGCGCCCCTGAAACTGGCCCTGGTGCTGGCGGTATTTGCCGCCATCCCGGTGATCCTGTATCAGCTATGGAGCTTCGTAGCGCCGGGCCTGTATGCCCATGAAAAACGCCTGGCGTTTCCCCTGCTGTTTACCTCAGTCATCTTGTTCTATGCCGGCGCGGCCTTTGCCTATTACGTGGTATTCCCTCTGGTCTTCGGATTCTTTACCGCCATTGGGCCCGAGGGCATTATCGAGCTGCCTGACATCAGCAGTTACCTGAACTTCGTTCTGAAAATGTTCTTTGCCTTCGGCGTGGCCTTCGAGATTCCCATTGCCACCGTACTCCTGATCCTCACAGGTGCCACTACACCCCAGGATCTGGCCGCAAAACGCCCCTACGTGGTGGTGGCCTGCTTTATCATCGGCATGCTGCTGACCCCGCCCGACATTATTTCCCAGACCCTGCTGGCGGTGCCCATGTGGATTCTGTTCGAATTCGGCATCCTGTTCGGGCGCCTGGCATACCGACGTGTCGATGACGCCTCTGAGGGCGAGTCCGACTCCGCATGAATCTGGCGCTGCTGTTCGACGAAGACTTCACCGGCACAGACCGGGTGCTGCTCCGCGGTCGCCGCCTTGAACACCTGAGGACCGTACTCAAAGCCAGTACCGGCCACCAGATTCCGGTCGGCCGGGCCAACGGCGCCATGGGCACCGGTGAGATTCTGACCCTGACAGACTCCGAAGCGGAGCTGAAAGTAACGCTCAGCCAACGCCCACCACAGCCCCTGCCACTGACCCTGATCCTGGCCATGCCACGGCCAAAGATGTTCCGCCGCGTGCTGCAGACCTGCTCGTCACTGGGGGTGAAAGATATCTGGCTGATTAACAGCTACAAGGTGGAAAAAAGCTTCTGGCAAACTCCGTGGCTGTCAGACGACAACCTGAAGGAAAACCTGACACTGGGCCTTGAGCAGGCTAAAGATACGGTGATGCCACAGGTGCATATCCGCAAGCTGTTCAAACCCTTTGTGGAAGACGAACTACCGGCCCTGCTGGCAAATAAAATCGCACTGGTGGCGCATCCCGGCACCACCGCACCCTGCCCCGTTCACCTGAACGAGCCGGCAGCCTTGTGCATCGGCCCTGAGGGTGGTTTTACCGATTATGAAGTGGGCAAACTGGAAGAGGCCGGGTGCCAGGGTGTGCATCTGGGGCCCCGCATTCTGCGGGTGGAAACGGCCGTGCCAGTGCTGATCAGCCGGCTGTTTGACGCCTGCAGCTGAGCTGGCCGCAAAGCCGTCACTTATTCAGTGATACCCATGGCTTCTGCCGCCACCCGATTCTTCAGCACGGGCAACTGGTTAAGCCAGCGCATACCGGTATTCCGTAACCAGCGAACCGGCAGCTCGTCCCGGGCAAACAGCTGCTTGAAACCTTCCATCGCCGCCATCATGGTGAGATTTTCCCCTTTCCGGCGCCGCTGATAGCGGGCCAGCACCAGGGCATCGTCCGGGGCCAGGTTGCGGGCTTTTGCCCGAGCCAACTCTTCCAGCAGGGCCCGCACATCGCCATAGCCCAGGTTGGCACCCTGGCCTGCCAGCGGGTGAATGGTGTGGGCGGCATCCCCTACCAGTGCCAGGCCGTCGGTAACATAGTCCTTGGCGTGGCGCTGGCGCAGCGGGAAGGCAAAACGCCCGGAAACCTCCAGTACCTCACCCAGTTGCTGCTCAATGGCAACGCCCAACGCCTGCCGAAACGCCTCGGTGTCCAGCGCCATCAGGCGTTTGGCTTCCAGCGTATCCTGAGACCAGACAATCGAGCAGAAATGGTCATCGCCGGCTTCGTTCAGTAGCGGCAAAAAGGCCAACGGCCCGGTTGGCGAAAAGCGCTGCCAAGCAGTATAGCGGTGCGACTGGCTGGTGCGGACCGTGCACACAATAGCCTGCTGGTCGTAATCCCATTCCCGCGTCGCCAGGCCGCTCCATTGCCGCAAGCGAGACAAGGCGCCGTCGGCTCCGACCACAAGGCGGGCATTCAGGCGCCGACCATCTTCCAGCTCGACACCGTCACGGCCATGCCAGGCCTTCACCCGGACGCCGTCAAACAGGGTAACGCCACTGTCGGCCAGCTCTTCAAACAGCGCGCGCACAATGTTCCGGTTCTCAACAATGGTGCCCAGTGAACTGGCGTGCAGCTCCGCTGCATCAAAATGGATACGCCCGGTGCCGTCACCATCCCACACCGTCATCTGGCGGTAGCCACAGTGGCGACTGTCCTGGACCCGCTGCCAGGCGCCCAGTTCAGCCAGCAGGCGCTGGCTGGCCAGGGAGATAGCGCTGACTCTGGGCTCAAAGTCGTTCACATCCGTTGCCGGGGCCGCCGGTGCGACCAGCTCTGCTACCGTGGCACCTTCAATCAACCCGACCTGCCAACCCTGGCGGGACAGCCCCAGGGCCAGTGCTGAGCCAATCATGCCTCCACCCACAATTAGGATATCCATCTGCGAATTGCCGGAATCACTGGTCATTGCGGGCAGGCTCCTTCGAACAATCGGCACGGGAAACAACGGGTTTACGGCCACCGGTGCCCATGGCTTTGCGGGCAAACCAGCGCTTGGCGCCGGGCACCAGATCCAGGCCTACCAGGCCCGCGTCCCGGGCTGCCGCCAGAGGTGGCAATGATTGCCCGAACACACGAATCAGGGAATCCGAAAACTGCACGGTTTGCTGCCAGTCCTGCCGGTGCAGGCGCTGGTACTCTCCCAGAATCGACAGATCGCCCAAAGGCGTGCCTTCGTCCACCGCCCGCAGGAACTGCTCCACCAGGGTCATCAGCCCACGCAGGGCCAGGTTAAACCCCTGCCCGGCGACCGGGTGCAGCGCGTGGGCCGCGTTACCCACCAGGGCAACGCCCGGGCGCACGGCCTCATCCACCGTGGTCAGTTTCAGCGGGTAGTGATGGCACTCGCCTATCCGGGTAAAGCGCCCCAGGCGCCAGCCAAAGCGTTCCTGCAAGGCCTGGCATCGCTGGTCATCGGACAGTGCCAGCACCTGCTCCAGCGCACTGTCGGTGAGGGTCCACACCAGGGCGGACTGGTTTTCCGCCGTCACCGGCGAGCCATGGGGCAGCAAGGCCATAGGGCCCGCCTCGGTGAAGCGTTCAAAAGCGGTAAACCCGTGTGCGTCACTGGTAGAGACGTTGGCAATCAGGGCGTTCTGACCGTAGTCTTCGGTGCGGGTCACAAACCCCAGCTGTTCCCGCAGGCCAGAGCGGCCGCCATCAGCCACCACCAGGCACTGCCCGGTCAGACTGTATTGCTCGTCACCCTTGCGAATCTCGACACGAACACCACCAGGCATCGGCGTCATACCGGTGACTTCCGCCGGCGCCTGCCAGCTCACGGGGGTGTCCAGCAGCGCCCGCATCAGGCTCAGGCCCATCCAGCGGTTATCGGCAACATAGCCCAGGGCGGCCTGACCATGATCCTGCGCATGCAAACGGGTTGCGCCAAATCGCCCCCGGTCCGACACGTGGATGTGGTGGATTGGCGTGGCATGTTCCGCCAGTACCTGCCACAGCCCAAGGTTTTCGAAGATCAGCCGCGAGCCCCAGGCCAACGCCGTGGAGCGTGCGTCGTAACTGGGCTGGTAGTCTTCGGGCAAGGCATCCGGCGACAGTGGAAAGGTTTCAACTACCGTTACCCGTAACTCCGGCACCACGCGCGCCAGCGCCAGCGCCAGAGTGGCCCCGGCCAGGCCGCCACCGGCAATGATCAGATCGGTATCGGTGCGGGTGTCTGTCACTGTGTCAGTCCGCCATCAGCGCTTCAATCTCGGCAATGGTCTTCGGAACATCGCCAGTGAGAACCCGGCAACCTTCCTTGGTGACCACCACATCGTCTTCAATGCGAATGCCAATGCCTCGCCATTTGGCGTCTACATTGGCATTGTCCGGCGCGATGTAAAGCCCGGGCTCCACCGTCAACGCCATGCCCGGTTCCAGTTCGCGCCAGGCATCACCCACCTTATAGTCGCCCACATCGTGCACATCCAGGCCCAACCAGTGACCGGTCCGGTGCATAAAGAAGGGCTTGTAGGCCTCGCTGGCGATGGCGTCATCGAGCGAACCAGAGAGCAGCCCCAGGTCAATCAACCCCTGGGTAAGCACTTTCAGTGCCGCCTCGTGAGGATGGTTCCAGTGATTGCCTGGCCGCACGGCGTCAATTGCCGCGTACTGGGCCGCCAGCACCACTTCGTACAGGGCTTTCTGCTCCGAACTGAAACGGCCGCTGACCGGGAAGGTACGGGTGATATCCGAGGCGTAGCATTCCAGCTCGCAGCCGGCATCAATCAACACCAGATCGCCCTCTTTCAGGGGCGAGCTGTTTTCGATGTAATGCAGGATGCAACCGTTGGCACCGCCACCCACGATGGAAGGATACGCCGTTGAACGGGCACCGTGTTCCATGAAGGTATGGATCAGCTCGGCTTCCAGGTTGTATTCGTAACCGCCCCGGCGTGCCCGCTTCATGGCACGGCAATGGGCTTCGGCGCTGATCTGTCCGGCCTTGGCCATCACTTTCACTTCAGCGGCGCTTTTGTACAACCGCATGTCATGCAGCAGGTGTTCCAGGGCCACGAACTCGCCGGGAGGATGGGCGCCTGCGCGCACCTTGCTGCGGATAACCTTGACCCAGTCCATCACCCGGTTATCGAAGGCGTGATCCTTGCCCAGCGGGTAATAGACCCGGCTGCGGCCTTCAATCATTCCGGGCAGGATGTCGTCGATGTCGGAAATCGGAAAGGCATCGTCCATACCGAAGCGCTCAATGGCGCCCTCCGGCCCCACCAGGAAACCGTCCCACAGTTCTTTCTCCGGGTTCCGCTCTTTGCAAAACAGCACGGTTTCACCGTGCTCACGGCCGGGAATCAGAGCCAGCACGGCTTCGGGCTCACCGAAGCCAGTCAGATACTGGAAATCGCTGTCCTGGCGGAACGGATGCAACACATCCCGGTTTCTGACCCGTTCCGGGGCCGCCGGCAGAATCGCGATGCTGTCTGGCGCCATCCGGTCCATCAACTTGCGCCGGCGCTCAGCAAACTCTTTAACGGAAATCATTGAGGTCATGATGTCTCCAGGTCAATGCAGGGTCGGGGTGTTGGCCGGTTTTTCCGGTTCGTTGAACTCGGTAAACACTGCCAGCGCACCCAGCCGGATGTATTCGGTAATCTCCAGCAACTGCTGCTCGCTTTCTTCATCCGATTCTTCATCTTCCGACAACTGGCTGATGGCCACCATGTCTTCAATCAGCTCGCGAATCTCATCCGGGGCCTGCCCCAGGGATGCTCCGGCTGCCAGTGCCATGCCTTCCAGGAAACCCCGAACCCAGGCCACCAGTGCCTCAAGGCGCTGATCAAGGGCGTAATCATCATCCGGCAGTAACGGGTGAAAACTGAGGTCTGACGACTGCAACTGCGCGAGCGCCGTCTGGTAGGCACCGTTCATAAATGGCGCCAGATCTCCTGACTCTTCCATGGCCTGGGTGCCAAGCCCCATCTGTTCACAAACCATGGCCAGCCATTCGTCTTCCTGAATACGGGAACCCGCCGCCAATCGACCACACAACGCACCATGCAGCTCAGAGGGGTGGCTGAACGCCTTGTGTGAGGTGTAAACATTGGCCCAGCGTTCAAATTCAGCGGCGCGGGCAGCACCTGTGCTATCGGTGTCAGACATGAAACCCCGTGTTCCTGTGTCAGGGGAGCCTGGCCGTTCTACCAGCCGGGTTCCGTATACATTTGAGCAAGCCTCTATCCTAGCATTCCGGCAGACAAGTGGCACTTCCGGGTACCGGCAGGCTTGCTTTTGCACTGGCAAAAATCAAAAATGTTATAACGTATCAAAGCTGCGAGAGGTACCAACCATGTTTTACCCACGCGCATCCGCACGTTTTGCAACCCTGCTGCTATCACTCAGCCTGGCCGCATGGCCGGTTCTAGCCTCCGACAACCCGGGCGCACACCAGCATGGGCACGCCGATCTGCAAATGGCGATTGATAACGAGCGCGTAGATCTGCTGCTTCTGTCACCCGCCTACAACCTGATCGGCTTCGAGCACAAGCCCCGCACTGATGAACAGCAACAACGGGTGAACGACACCGAACAATGGGCCAGTGAAACTGCCATGATCAATACCGTGGCGGGCAACTGCACCCTGGTCTCCAGCGCCATGCACGTGGGCTGGAGTGAAGCGAAAGGCGACGGCCACAAGCATGACAATGGTCACACCCATAGCCATAGCCATAGTCACAATCATGACCACGACCATGACCACGACTCCGGTCACGCAGACATCGAAGTTACCCAGACGCTCAACTGCCCGAATCTATCGGAGTCCGCTCAGTTCGAAACCGGCCTGATGGCCCGCTTCCCTGAACTCCAACACCTGAACGTGCAGTGGGTCGGCCCACTGGGACAAGGCGCCACACGTCTGTCACCGGGTAACATCCAGTTCCGGCTGACCCGGTAGTAGCCCGGTGAACTACTCGCTGTAGGGTTTGACCGACGTCGCTACCAGCGAGTAGGAGGACGTACCGAGATCATTCTCGGTACGTTCGATGACCAATTCGCCTTCTATCCACACCGGGTCATACAAAGCCCGGAGCGTGAATCCTTCTTCATATTTGACGTGAATAATCTGGTTCGGTGGTGGCGGAGGCACATGAATGCAGGCGCCGTAGTAGGGGACCAGGAAGAACTCGAGGATACGCATGTCGTTGGTGACTTTCAGGGGCACGACAAAACCCGGAACCCGGCCTTCAACGTTACCCATCTCCGGAACAACCCGGCCGGTCATGATTTCATCCGGCAACAGGGCGGGGCCGTCTCCTTCGTGTTCAATTTCCGGCATACTCTCCAGCAACGCCAGATCCTCGGCCGGCATCAGTTCCAGCCAGTCGATCTCCCGCGGCTCTGCCAGGGCAATGGATGAAACCATCAGCAGTATCATCGGTCCAAGCCGCGCAAGCAGGTTCCGGGTTTGCAAGGTATCGAACATGTACAACCACTCCCCATGGGGTCAACCGTGTAACGGACGCCATCATACAACGGCAAAGACAATACGGATATGAGCACCGAGACAGTAAGAAACCAATCCGGTTCCAGTATACCGGAACCTGCGATCGTGACACGCCAACTGGCCTTTCGATGGCCCGGCCAGACAACCGCCACGGCCTTTCCCGATATCCGGCTTGTCCAGGGAGAGCATCTGTTCCTGCATGGCCCCAGCGGCACCGGCAAGAGTACTCTGCTGGGATTACTGGCGGGTATGCTGGCCCCGGAGTCTGGCACCATCGAACTTCTGGGGCAGCCGGTGTCCAGGCTGAAGGCCGGCACTCGCGACCGGTTCCGGGCAAATCACATGGGCGTGATCTTCCAGCAGTTCAACCTGGTGCCTTACCTGAGCGCGCTGGCCAACGTGACCCTGCCCTGCCGCCTGTCTGCGGTGCGCCGCACCCGCACCAGCCCAGACCCCGAGACATCGGCAGCGGACCTGCTCAGGCAGTTGGCGATCCCGGACGACCACTGGCACAAAGGCGTGACCGAACTCTCCGTTGGCCAGCAACAGCGGGTGGCGGCTGCCCGGGCACTGATTGGCGCGCCGGAAATCATCCTGGCTGATGAGCCAACCTCGGCACTGGATGCAGACAACCGGGACCGTTTTCTGGACCTGCTACTGGCGTTGGCTGAACAGCGGCGCAGCTCGGTTATCTTTGTCAGCCATGACCGCGCGCTGGCCAGCCACTTCCATCACCAAGTGGCTTTGGGAGCGACCCCATGAGCAAAGTAAAACTTGCCCTCTCCCTCGCTACCGCCAGCCTCTGGTATCGCCGCCGAGTGCTTGCTCTGGTCTGCCTGACACTGACTCTGAGCGTATCTCTGCTGCTGGGCATCCAGTACCTGCGCACCGAAATCCGCCAGTCTTTCACCAGCACCATCAGCGGAACCGACCTGATTGTCGGTGCCCGCAGCGGACAGCTCAACCTGCTGCTGTACACGGTGTTTCATATTGGTGATGCCACCAACAACATCCGCTGGTCCAGCTTCCAGAAGCTAGAGCAGGATCGCCGAATTGATTGGGCCATCCCCATTTCACTGGGGGACAGCTATCGTGGCTATCGGGTGGTCGCCACCAACGACCAGTTTCTGGCCCGGCTCCAGTTCGGCAACAACCAGTCTCTGGAACTGGCCCAAGGCGAGTGGTTTGACGACCTGTTCGACGTGGTCCTCGGCGCCGGTGTTGCCAGGCAACTCGACCATCACCTCAACGATGAGATCGTGTTGTCTCACGGGGGCGGTCGTACCAGCTTCTCCAATCACACCGACCTGCCCTTCAGGATATCCGGCGTACTTGCCCCAACCGGCACACCAGTGGACCAGGCGGTTTTTATTAGCCTGGAGGCCATGGAAGCGATTCATGTAGGCTGGGAATCCGGTGTTGCCATCCCTGGCCGGGGGCTGTCCGCGGACCGAGCCAGGGCCCGGGACTTTACACCAGACTCCATCACGGCGGCCTTTGTCGGCCTGAGTCAGCCCATCCTCACGTTTCAGGTACAACGGGAACTGAACCAGTCCCGGGACGAGCCGTTATCCGCCATTCTCCCCGGTGTCGCGCTGAGCGAGCTCTGGCGCATGATGGGGCAATTTGAAAAAGCGCTGCTCGGCATCAGCGCCTTCGTGGTTGTTACCAGCCTGGTCGGCCTGGTGGCCGTCCTGTTGACCCTGCAGGCCCAGCGCCAACGCGAAGTGGCGGTTTTAAGGGCCACAGGCGCATCCCCGGCGCTGATCGCATCACTTTACAGTTTTGAGTGCGTAGTATTGGCCCTCACCGCCTGCCTGCTCGCCCTGATTGTCGGGGCTGGCGCAATTGCCGGTCTGAGCCCCTGGCTGCTGGAGCAGTTCGGCATTCAGATCAGCCTGCGCCCGCTGAAACAGGACGAGTGGCTATTGCTGGCAGCCGTTCCTGTGTCGGCCATGCTGGTATCACTGGTGCCGGCCACCAGCACCTGGCGAAAGAGCCGGAAACAGGGCTTTGGTGCCGCCAATACAGAATGAACTTGCGCCGAAGGTGATGGCCATCACGGGAATCCGCGCCATGACAATGCGTTAAATTGACCGGTCTGGCGTCGGCACTTATAGTTACTCACACTTACATCACCGTTGTTGGGCACGTCATGGAACAGTCCGAAGTACAGGCATTAGCGGACAAGCTGGACAAGCTGATTGAACGCTGCGAAAAGCTGGAGAAGGATAACGCCGTGTTGCGCGAGCTGCAGGACGACTGGAATCGGGAACGAGCCCAGCTAATGCACAAGAACGATCTTGCCAAAAACAAGATTGAAGCCATGATAGGCCGCCTGAGGGCGCTGGAGCACCACTGATGTCAAAGTCATCAACCACCGTTGAAGTCAGAATACTCGACAAGGAATACCTGGTGGCTTGCCCGCAGGAAGAGCAAGAGGCGTTGCTTCGTGCGGCCCGGCATCTGGACAACAAAATGCGGGAAATCCGCTCCAGTGGCAAAGTGTTCGGAACCGAGCGCATTGCCGTGATGGCCGCGCTGAACATTACCCACGAACTGCTGGAGCGCGACACCATGTCTCACGCAACCAGCAATTTGCTCAGAGCCATGGACAACCGGCTGGATGAAGCCCTCGGAGAATCGTCCGGAGATTGATTTCAGAAAGATTCCGGGAAATGGGGTTGCAATCGGCCCCGACCCTGCCCGTATAATGGGATCAACTTCCTGGGCTGTTCGCTGGTCGGGTACGTCCTCGAGCCGATGCGCACTACCCAGGTGGCCACTTCAGGGCATTGTGAGCACGTCCCCCAAGGGGGAAAGCCTAATATGTCACAGCGGCCACCGACCTTGAACTTTGGGTTCAAGGGCTACATCCGATAACGGCAGCCCGGGAAGCTTTATTTTGAGTCATTTCCACTCCCCCCAACCGTTTGAATCCCATCCGGACACCCTGTCCAGGACCGAGCTCCGCAGGCACCTCAGGCAAAAACGCCGAGCCTTATCCTTCGAGCAGCAACAGCAAGCCTCGGAACGACTGGCACTGAACCTTCTGAAGCACCCCGACCTTTACCGTGCCAAACATATTGGCATCTATCTGCCCAATGATGGCGAGATCGACCCAAGCCTTTTCATCGATCTGGGCCGGCGCAAGGGCATTCGGTTTTACCTGCCAATTCTGCACCCGGTGTATCCGGGCAAACTGGTGTTCAGCCCGTATTTTGACGGCGTTGAACTGACCGCCAATCGGTTTGGTATTCCGGAGCCGGCGTTTCCGCGCTCAAGGCGCAGACCGGCCTGGGCACTGGATGCGGTACTGTTTCCGCTGGTAGGTTTTGATGAGCAGGGGGGAAGGCTCGGCATGGGCGGTGGGTTCTATGACCGCACGTTCGCCTTCAGCCGGATAAGGCCGGCCATGGCGCCCAAGCTGATAGGGCTGGCCCACGATTTTCAGAAAGTCCGTGAATTACCGATAGAATCCTGGGATGTGCCCCTGCACGGCGTGGTTACGGAGCAGCGCTGTTACCGGTTCAGACCCTGATTGGCAGACTGGATAAACCCGACCGCTGGCGCAGCCGCTCGGTCGGCACGTTTGTCTTCTGAGGCCTGGATGGAAGTGAAGCCGGTAATGACAAGGCCGACAGCAAAGATGAGCACGATGGCGCGGATGATGTCAGGCTTGTTACCCATTACGTATTTCCCGTTTTTTCTTTGAGTTAATTAGTTGGAAAATCAGCTAGCTATTCTCGGGTCCGAGAATTAGACGAAAGACTAACACGTAACTTCAATTTTACAATTTTTGACTCGTTACAGTTATGTAAGGGTTTTTGGTGCTAGCAGGCCGAATCGATCCTGGGTCCCCGAATCAGGGGGTGGATGGGCTTTCCGAAACACGCTCCTTCGGCACATCCATGTGACGCTTGGGCTCCGCCATCCATGGCTCCGCACAGTTTCGTAAAGCCCATCCACCCCCTGATTCTGCTTGGGTGATTTGGCCCGATTTCTAACGTTCGCTTGCGCTTCCGTTTCCCGCGCCCAGGAACAGCCGGTAGGCTTCGTTATCGGTCATGTTTTCGTAACGGAAACCCACCTTCTCCAGCATCTTTTCGAAATCGGGGATTTCCGCTTCGTTGACCTGCGCTCCCAGCAGCACGCGGCTGTAGGCGGCGCCGTGGTTTCGGTAGTGGAACAGGGAGATGTTCCAGCGGGTGCCGAGGGACATCAGGAATTTCAGCAGGGCGCCCGGGCGTTCGGGGAATTCGAACTGGTACACCACTTCGTTATCCACCGATGGCGCATGGCCGCCGACCATGTGGCGGATGTGTTGTTTGGCCAGGTCGCTGTCGGTGAGGTCGATCACAGAGTAGCCGTTTTCGCGGAGTTCCTGTACCAGGTCTTCCCGGCCGTGGCCGCCGGCCTGGATCTGGATACCGACGAAGATGGTGGCGTCGTCAGAGTCCGAATAGCGGTAGTTGAATTCGGTGATGCTGCGCTTGTGCAAGGCGTTGATAAAGGTCTTGAAGGCACCCGGGCGTTCCGGGATGGTGACCGCCAGGATGGCCTCGCGCTTCTCACCGATTTCGGTGCGCTCTGAAATGTAACGCAAACGGTCGAAATTCATGTTGGCGCCACTGAGCGTGGCGATCAGGTTTTCGTTTTCGATCTGCTCACGCTCGATGTATTTCTTGATGCCGGCAACACCTAAAGCCCCAGCGGGCTCGGCGATGGAGCGGGTGTCTTCGAACACATCCTTAATGGCTGCGCAGATTTCGTCGGTGGAAACGGTGATCACTTCGTCCACGTAATCTTTGCAGATTTCCCAAGGGTATTTGCCAATCTGCTTGACCGCCACACCGTCGGCAAAGATGCCCACTTCGTCCAGGACCACCCGCTCACCGGCCGCGAGCGCTGCTTGCAAGCAGTTGGAATCTTCGGGTTCAACACCGATTACCTTGATCTCCGGGCGAAGGTATTTGATGTAGGCGGCCATACCGGCAATCAGGCCACCGCCGCCCACGCAGATAAAGATGGCGTGGATGGGCTGGCTGAACTGCCACATGATTTCCATGGCCACCGTGCCCTGCCCGGCGATGACGTCCGGGTCATCGTAGGGCGGGATGTAGGTATAGCCGTGTTTCTTGATCAGCTCCTGGGCATGGGCCGCGGCTTCATCAAAAGCATCGCCTTTGAGCACTACCCGGGCACCGTGGTCCCTCACCGAGCGCACTTTGATCTCCGGGGTGGTCTGGGGCATCACGATCACTGCCTTGATACCCAACTTCTTGGCCGCCAACGCCACGCCCTGGGCATGGTTGCCAGCGGAGGCACAAATCACCCCTTTGGCTTTCTGCTCTTCAGAGAGCTGGGCAATCCGGTTGTAGGCGCCGCGAATCTTGAAGGAAAACACCGGCTGAAGGTCTTCACGCTTGAGCAGAATATTGTTGCCAAAGCGCTTGGAGAGGCTACGGGCTTCAGTCAGGGGTGTTTCGATGGCGACGTCATAGACCCGCGCATCGAGAATCTTCTTGATGTAGCGTTGCGGCATGATGGTTCCGGTTGCTGGTGATTGGCTTGGAAAAACCTACAGTGTAGAAACTTTGCACGGCAGCCGTCTATAAGCAGAGACACTGGGCGCGTATAATGCGTGAAAAATCATCTTTTTTCTCCCGGAGCTCACCATGACGCAGGACGAACTCAAACAAGCCGTTGCCAAAGCAGCCGTGGACTACATTGCCCCGAAACTGGAACGCAGCAGCATTGTCGGCGTGGGCACTGGCAGCACCGCCAACTTTTTTATCGACTTCCTGGCCCAGTACAAAGATGAATTCGACGGCGCCGTGGCAAGCTCCGAAGCCACCGCAGAACGCCTGAAAAAGCACGGTATTGAAGTCTATGACCTGAACAGCGTCAGTGAGATGGAGTTTTATGTCGACGGTGCCGACGAAACCAACGCCAACCTGGAGCTGATCAAAGGCGGCGGCGCCGCGCTGACCCGGGAGAAAATCGTAGCGGCTGTCGCCAAAACCTTCATTTGCATCGCTGATGGCTCGAAAATGGTGGACATCCTTGGCGACTTCCCGCTGCCGGTGGAAGTCATCCCCATGGCACGCAGCCATGTCGGCCGGGAAATCGTGAAGCTCGGCGGTGATCCCGTGTACCGTGACGGTGTTACCACCGACAACGGCAACATCATCATCGACGTCCACAACCTGGATATCTCCCGCCCGATCCAGATGGAAGAAAAACTGAACAACATCGTGGGCGTGGTCACCAACGGTCTGTTCGCCCGCCGCCCGGCCGACCTGTTGCTGCTGGGCACCAGCGAGGGCGTGAAGAGCATCCGCCGTAACGGCGCCTGACAGGTTACGGACTGCCTCCAGAAAGCTGGCCAACCGGGCCAGCTTTTTTTGTACCCGGCGAAATGCAAACCAAGCGCTTGCTTGGTGACGGAGATTGCGCGACACTCGTCCCATCGAAAAAACAAGTACACCGGGAGCGAATCCGTGTCTGACTACTTCAACGAAACCCACGAGCAGGTGCGCCAGACCGCGCGCAAATTCATCGAAACCCACGTACGCCCTTACATAGACGACTGGGAAGAAGCCGGCGAATTCCCCCGGGAAATCTACCAGCTCGCAGGCGACGCAGGGCTTCTGGGCATTGGCTTCCCTGAGGCTCTGGGCGGCATCGCTGAGGGCGACATTTTTATGAAAGTGGCGGTTTCCGAAGAACTGATGCGTTCCACCTCCGGTGGCTTTGTGGCCAGCATCGGCTCCCTGGACATCGGCCTGCCGCCGGTGGCCAAGTGGGCTAAAAAAGAGATTCGGGAGCAGATCGTGCCTCCCGTTCTGCGCGGTGAAAAAATTGCCGCCCTGGCCGTCACCGAACCCGGTGGCGGCTCCGACGTGGCGAACCTGAAGACCCGGGCGGTAAAAGATGGTGATCACTACATCGTCAACGGCAGCAAAACGTTCATCACCAGCGGCACCCGCGCCGATCACTACACGGTGGCTGTGCGCACCGGGGGCGAAGGCCACGCCGGCATCAGCCTGCTGCTGATCGATCACGACATGCCTGGCTTCTCCACCGGCAAGAAACTCAAAAAAATGGGCTGGTGGGCGAGCGACACTGCCGAGCTGTTCTTTGAAGACTGCCGGGTGCCTGCAGACCGCCTGATCGGCGCCGAAAACGCCGGCTTTATCGCCATCATGAGTAACTTCCTGGCCGAACGCCTGAGTCTGTCCATCATGGCCTACATGACCGCTCAACTGGCCTACGAGGCTGCCCTGGACTACACCAAACAACGCCAGGCCTTCGGCCGCAACATCGCCGGCTTCCAGGTCATCCGCCATAAGCTGGTGGACATGGCGACGCAGATCGACATCGCCCGGGAATACACCTACCGCTGCGCTGCGTTGATGCAAGCCGGCAAGAACCCGATCAAACAGGTGGCAATGGCGAAGAATTTCTCTGTGGACGTGTGCGAAAAGGTTACCCGCGAAGCGGTACAGCTGTTCGGTGGCATGGGCTATATGAGGGAATCCGTGGTAGAGCGGCTGTATCGGGATGCCAAGCTTCTGTCTATTGGCGGCGGCACTACGGAAATCATGAAAGAGCTGATTGCCAAACAGATCAGGCTTTAACTAGTGGAGTTAGGGCGTCGGTGAGGAGGGCCTTCCCAAAACGCTTGAGTGCCGGGAGCTCCTGCAAAGGTTCGGACGACCATCAGGCAGCACTTTCCGAAAACGTGGAGCGCCATGGATGGCGCGACCGAGCCCTACAGGGATGTATTCACGGGCGTTTTTCGGAAAGTGCTGCCTGATGGTTGTATACACCACAGTCAACGACCAAGGTTTAGTTTCGAATGGCAAGAGACTTCCGTATAATTGCGCCCACTTTTTAAACGCAGTTAAACGCACCTCAACGTAGCAGGAAGGATCGCACATGCAATTCGACAACATCCCCGCTGGCAAGAACCCGCCAGAAGACATCTACGTAGCCATCGAGATTCCGGCTAACAGCTCCCCGGTCAAGTACGAGCTGGACAAAGACATGGGCGCCCTGCTGGTTGACCGGTTCATGGCCACCCCCATGTTCTACCCGGCCAACTACGGCTTCATCCCCCACACCCTGGCTGATGACGGCGATCCCATCGATGTGCTGGTTGTTACCCCGTACCCCATTCAGGCTGGCTGCGTGATTCGCTGTCGCCCGGTAGGCGTGCTGAACATGGAAGACGAAGCCGGTGGTGATGCCAAGCTGGTTGCGGTGCCGCACGACAAGCTGACCACCACCTACCACGATGTTAAAGAGATCGACGACCTGCCGGAGCTGCTGCGCAACCAGATCCGTCACTTCTTCGAAAACTACAAGACGCTGGAGCCCGGCAAGTGGGTGAAGGTACAGGGCTGGGGCAACGCCTCCGAAGCCAAAAAAGCCATTGAAGACGCGGTTAACGCCTACAAAGGCTGATCGCACTTCAGGCACAAAAAAGCCGGGCAGTCATCACAACTGCCCGGCTTTTTTGTGCGCGAGATCTGGTCTCTTAACCCCTGGACAGCAGATCCCGCATATCACTGATGGCCGCGTTCGCCCGCGACAGATAGGCCGCCATGGTGAGTGAGTGATTCGCCAGCACCCCGAAGCCGCTGCCGTTCAGAATCACCGGGCTCCACATGGGCTGTTGCGTGCCCTCAAGCTCAATAATGATCTGCTTCACGCTGGCCATGGCATTTTTGTCCTGCAATACCTTGCGGAAATCCACCTCAATGGCCTTGAAGATGTGCAGCAATGCCCAGGCGCTGCCCCGGGCCTCATAGAACACGTCATCAATTTTGGTCCAGGGCGTTTTCACGTCATCACCACCGGTGTCTTCCGCCAGCGGATCATCCGGGTTGAGGTTCGCCAGGGCTTCCGAAACCGAGGCTTTCCCGACACTCTCGCTGAGCGTTCGTGACAGGCTGCCCAACCGGGTTTCAAGGTCTGCCAGCCAGTTATTGAGGTTGTCAGCACGGGCAAAAAACTGAGCGTTGGGCTGCTCCGGATGAGACAGCCGGTCCAGGTATCGTTTCAGCGCATTAATGCCCCGACGGTACTCCCGCTCCGTGGAAGGAATGGCCCAGCTACCGCTGTCAAAATGAAACTGCGGCTCGGCGATGATCAGGTCCGCGTCTTCAGCAGACTGGCTCTGAGAACGGCTGATGTCCTTACGCATGGCTCTGGACAGATCCCGCAACTGCACCAGCACACCAAACTCCCAGTTGGGCATGTTGTCCATCCACAACCCGGGCGGGAAGATATCGTTGGAAATGTAGCCACCGGGTTTGTCCAGCAAGGTTTCGGCAATCTTGATCATCGTGGCCGTGGTGGCAAAACCGGTCACCGGCTCCCGGCCCATGTCACTGGCGAGAGCACGGGTGTGCTCTCGCACAGAAAAGGTATCTGGCTCACTGCTCCAGTACATACCGAGAATGGTGGTTACTAGCAGATATACCAACAGGATTGCCAGAACAAACTTGCCAATGACACCGTTGCCTCCGGTGTAATCCTGAATGTCGTCTTTCTTGTCCCTGAAGTACTGTGTGATTTTGCCCGGCATAAGGCTGCAAGTCTCCCGTCAGTTGTCAATCAGCGGCAAATGGCCTGCCAAGATGGTATCCCATGGCTCCATCAATACCCAGTTTACAGAGTACCGAGTATTCTGCTGCCGTTTCCACTCCTGTCGCAAAAACCTTCACGCCCCGGCTGCGCGCAATGGCCAGCACGGACTCCAGCCAGAAACGATTTTCATCATGGCTGTCCAGGTTATGGATGAAGCTGTTATCGATACGCATGGCCCGGAACGGCAGATTCTTCAGGTAGCTGAACGGCACGCCCCCCACCCCGAAACGATCCACCAGAACCGGCACCCCGAGCCGGACGAGCTCTCGAACCAGTGTGCTGACATCCTTGCGGTGATGGTGAATGGTCTGCTCGGCCACACCAACCCAAAGACGACTAACCAGAGGCCCTGCCTGCCCAAGACTCGCCAGCAAATCACTCCGGAACTCCGGGTCAGCAACAGACGCACTCCCCAGGGATACCGCCAGGCGCTCCCCTGGATGGCTCGCCAGGCGCTCCAGAACCCGCTCGATCAGCAGCCGGTCAATGTCCTTGATTAGCCCAAGGCGCTCGGCCACAGGTACAAACAAACCTGCCTTGAGAACCCCTTCAGGACTGTTGATACGGGAAAACACCTGATAGTGAACCACCGACTGTTCAACGCCCTGCACCATGGGCTGTAACCACAGCGACAAACTGCGGTCACGTATCGCCTGGCTGATGATAGCCCGCCAGGTTTCCATGTTGTGGTGATTCTCCGGGCCCGTTTCGGCCACCCAGCAGCAGGATTCATCCCGCTGTTGGGCTGCCACCAGGGCTTCGTCAGCCGCCGCCAGCAGGTCCCGGCTGCCCAGCCCTTCTGCGGTCACCGCAAGGCCAGCGTGCACGATGGTATCCATCGGTGCGGCATGATCCGCATAAAGCCCGTCAAGTTCCGCCACCAGTTCTTCCGCCCACACACGGACATCTGCCGCGGATGCGCCCGGCAGGAAAACCGCGAATTCAGCCCCCGTCCTGCGCCCGGCGAAAGATTCAGCATGCCGCTTCACAAAGCGCCGCAGACAGCCGGCAACCTGCTTCAGGAGCAGGTCACCCTCGCTGCGGCCATAGGCCCTGTTGTAGTCAACGAAAACGCCGAGCTGGATCATAATCAGCACGCCCGGGGCAGCCTTTTCCTCGGATTCAAGCTCAGCCCGCAGTCGCTGATCAAAGGCACTCCGACTGGCCAAGCCGGTCACGGGATCTTCGTTGTTCACCTTGCGCAAATGCTGGATCAGCTTGCCTTGCCCCTCAAACAACTGGCCGAGGTCATCCGCCATCTGATTCATGGCTTCGGTAACCTGGTTCAGTTCCCGGGTTGACTTGATGTCGACCCGTTTCCGAAAATCCCGCTGCCCCAAAGCCTTGGCCTGAGCTTCCAACGCTTTCAGCGGGCTCAGTATTCGCCCCAGCAACAGGTGCAGGACGACCAGACCGGCACCGCCGATGGCCAGCACGCCCACCAACAGTCCCACGGTAATGCGCCAGAGATCGTCGTAAGCCCGGCCCGGATGACTGACCACACGAACCTTGCCCAGACGGCTCCAGCCACGCACGACTTCGGCCTCAGCCATTGGCCGCGGCAGGGAGGCCAAACGGATAAACCAGCCAGGGGCGGCAGTACCCTGAAGCGGCATTCTTCTGCCCGCAATCAGGCTATCACTGTGATCAAGGTATTCCACGGACAAGTACCGGCCACTGTCGAACACGGCATCAAGCAGCGACGCAGCTGCCACCGGATCTGAGCCATCAATGGCGTTCGACAAGGATAAGCCCGTGGCCGTGGCGCCGTCCCGGGCATGGTCACCGAGCTGATCGGCTACGTAGCCCCGAAAATAGCCGAAACTGGTGATGAACGACGCCGTGAGAATGAGCACCAGCAAGCCACCGGTAAACACCAGTAATAGCCCCTGAAGCGTAATCACGCCGTGCTGCTGATCTCTCTTTCCAAGCATCCCCGCCATAGCTGCTGGGGCTCCGGTCCGATAATTGGTTTGATAAGTGTCTGTGACCTGTACCGCGGAGTTGACAAACATTTACATAGCGCAACCTACGCCGACAACATTAAACACTATAGACTCTGCAAAAGGACTAAGGTTAAAAAGTTAGTCCTGCCGGATCGGACCATCAAAAAATGAAAACAGACAGGCCGGAGCACAATGAACGACGAAAGCCAGAAAGAAAAACTCAGGCAGCATTTCGCCCGCCGTGTGACCACCCAGGCCAGGGTGGTTCTGGATACCTGGCAGAAGATTCGCGAAGACAGGGATCAAGCCGCGGTTTACCGCGATGAGCTGGTCTCGGCAACGGACAAGCTGGTCCGCTATGCCAAGCGGTTCGAAATGGAAAGCCATGCGGCCGCTGCGGAGCACATCCTGGGACTGCTTGAGCACTGGCACCAGAGCTCCCCCCTTGTGGATGACCAGGCACGGCAACTGGAAGATGCCACCGAGACTCTGCGCCATTGCACCCAACGCCGTACCGACCAGGAAACCACCGACACGCCCCAGCAGTACCGGCGCACACCGGTCTACATTGCGCTGTCCAACGGTGAAATGGCCGCTCGCCTGATCCGCCAGCTGGAATTTTTCGGGTTCCGGGCCTCCGCGTTCAGCAGTGCCTCTGACCTGATTGAGGCCTGCGCCCTGAGCAAGCCGGAAACCATCCTCATGGATGTCAACTTTGGCGGCGACACCAACAGTGGTATTGCCACTGTAGAGCAGCTACAGGAGCAGCACGACACGCCCATACCGATCATCTTCATGAGCGATGAAGACGGCAGCATTGAAACCCGCCTGCGAGCATCCCGGTGTGGTGGCGAGGAATTTTTCTACCCGGCGGTGGACCCCGGCCAGTTGATCGAAAAGATCGAAACCTACACCCATGGCAATACGGTCGAGCCCTACAAGGTGCTGGTTCTGGATGACTCCCGGGCCCAGGCCAAATACATGGAAACGGTGTTGAAGAAAGCGGGCATGACCGCCCACATCATCACCGATCCGATGCAGATTATTCACGCCCTGGAAGAGTTTTCGCCGGAAATCATCATTCTGGACATGTACATGCCCGGCTGCACCGGCATGGAGATCGCCCGGGTGATCCGTCAGCAGGATCGCTTCCACAGCGTTCCCATCATTTACCTGTCCGCGGAAGAAGACGTCAGCAAGCAGCTGCACGCTATGAGCCTGGGGGGCGACGACTTCCTGACCAAGCCCATCGACCCCAAGCACCTGATTGCCACCCTGCACAACCGTGGCCGCCGGGCCCGGTCATTGCTGGCACTGATGATTCGCGACAGCCTCACCGGCCTGTATAACCACACCCATACCCTGCATCTGCTGGAGCAGGAAATCGTGCGGGCCCGGCAGAAAGACCAACCCCTGTGTTTCGCAATGCTCGACATCGATTACTTCAAAAAGGTTAACGACACCTTTGGCCACCCCATTGGCGACCGGGTACTGCGAAGCCTGTCGATGTTTCTAAAGCAGCGACTGCGAAAAACAGATCACATCGGGCGTTATGGTGGTGAGGAGTTTGCGATCATTCTGCCCAACACACGGCACGGTGACGCCCGCAACGTGTTGAATGAAATCCGCGAGCGCTTCTCCGAGCTGGTACAGCCGGCCGGCGACCGGGAATTCAACGTCACCTTCAGTTGCGGCATCTCCGCCTGGCAGGGTGACAGCGCCCAGTCCCTGTGCGAGCGCGCAGACCGAGCGCTTTACACGTCCAAGGAACACGGGCGTAATTGCGTTTCCCTGGCAGAATCCTGATCACTTCGGGCCGGGCGCCGCGCCCGGCCCCATGAAACCAATGTCGAATACCGGCATGGCTCACCTTCATCGACAATGATTGTCATCAACGAAATGTCATCGCGCTTACAGCGATTGCTGTGTAACCTTTTTAAGACCAATGTACGACAGGCAAGATTGTCAAAAAGTGTTGATCTGAGGCTAACAAGTACGCACCATTGAGGTAACGTGCCGTTATCTTCGGCGATCCTGTAAAACACCAAGGCAGACAGAACCATGTCGACCATACTTGTGCTCCATGGCCCCAACCTGAACATGCTCGGCACCCGGGAGCCCGAGGTTTATGGTTATGAAACACTGGCCGATATTGACGACCGCTTGCACGAGAAAGCGGCCGAGCAAGGCCACCACCTGCTGCATTTGCAATCCAATGCAGAGTACGAATTGATTGAACGAGTACATGAGGCCCGGGGTGAGGGCGTGGATTTTATCATTATCAATCCTGCCGCCTTTACCCATACCAGTGTCGCCCTGCGGGACGCCATGCTGGCCTCCGGCATACCCTTTATAGAAGTGCATTTATCAAATGTGCATGCGCGGGAACCTTTCCGCCATCACTCCTATTTTTCAGATATCGCCGAAGGGGTTATCTGCGGGCTGGGCAGCCAGGGCTACGACCTTGCCCTGCAGGCTGCACTGCAACGAATTCACCGATAGACCAGAGACAACGGGACTGGAACAGTTATGGATATTCGTAAAATCAAGAAACTGATTGAACTGCTCGAGGAGTCAGACGTCGAGGAGCTGGAGATTCACGAGGGTGACGATTCAGTTCGTATATCGCGCCGTCGGGAACAGGCCTCCGGTGGCCATTACGTGAGCCACTACTCAGCACCCGCGCCCCAGGCTCCGGCACCGACCCCAGCACCCGAGGCAGCGCCGGCTGAACAAACCTCTGCACCAGCCGCCATCAATGGCCATACAGTGAAATCTCCGATGGTGGGCACCTTCTACCGCTCACCGTCCCCGAGCGCTGCAGCGTTTGTCGAAGTTGGCCAGAAGGTAAACGTTGGTGATGTCATCTGCATTGTGGAAGCCATGAAGATGATGAACCAGATCGAAGCCGACAAGGCCGGTACCGTTACCGAAATTCTGGTCGAAAATGGCCAGCCGGTTGAGTTTGACCAGCCCCTGGTCGTCATTTCCTGAATTCGGTGATTGTTAACCATGGCCATGTTAGAAAAAGTTCTGATCGCAAACCGCGGTGAAATCGCCCTGCGAATCCTCCGCGCCTGCAAAGAGCTGGGCATCAAGACGGTAGCCGTGCACTCACAGGTCGATCGCGACCTTATGCACGTTCGTCTCGCCGACGAAACCGTCTGCATCGGTCCCAACAGCGCGACGGAAAGCTACCTGAACATCCCGACCATCATCAGCGCTGCAGAAGTAACGGACTCCGTAGGCATTCACCCGGGTTACGGCTTCCTGGCTGAAAACGCCGACTTTGCTGAGCAGGTCGAGAAAAGCGGCTTTCGCTTTATCGGACCAAGAGCGGAAACCATCCGCCTGATGGGCAACAAGGTATCCGCCATTGAAGCCATGAAGAAGGCCGGCGTACCCACCGTGCCCGGCTCTGACGGTCCGCTGACGGACGACGACGAGCGCACCCTCCAGGTGGCTCGCCAGATCGGCTACCCGGTAATGATCAAGGCCGCTTCCGGTGGTGGTGGTCGTGGCATGCAGGTGGTGCATTCCGAGGCTGCATTGCTGAAGGCAGTACAAATCACCCAGAGCGAAGCCAAGAACGCTTTTGGCGACCCAACGGTCTATCTGGAAAAGTTCCTGGAAACACCGCGCCACGTGGAGATTCAGGTGCTCGCGGACATGCACGGCAACGTGATTCACCTGGGCGACCGGGACTGCTCCATGCAGCGCCGGAACCAGAAAGTCATCGAGGAAGCCCCGGCCCCGAATGTTGACCCGGTATCCCGGGAACGCACGCTCAAGGCCTGCGTCGACGCCTGTAAGGAAATCGGCTACGTGGGTGCCGGCACCTTTGAGTTCCTGTACCAGGACGGCGAGTTCTATTTCATCGAGATGAACACCCGGGTACAGGTTGAGCACCCGGTCTCCGAGATGGTGACCGGCGTGGACATTGTTCGTGAACAGCTGCGCATTGCCAGCGGACTGCCGCTGCAATACAGCCAGGACGAAATCCACATCTCCGGCCATGCCATCGAGTGCCGGATCAACGCCGAAGATCCGCAAACCTTCGTGCCAAGCCCCGGCAAGGTCAAGCACTTCCATGCGCCGGGCGGCAATGGCATTCGTGTCGACTCCCACCTGTACAGCGGCTACACCGTACCGCCGTACTACGATTCCCTGGTGGCCAAACTGATCACCTGGGGCGACGACCGGGAGATTGCCCGCCGGCGCATGAAGAATGCGCTGGACGAAATGCTGGTCGAGGGCATCAAGACTAACCAACCCCTGCATCGAAAACTGGTACGCGATGGTGGCTTTAAACAGGTAGACTTCACCATCCACTACCTTGAGAAACTGATGCGGGATTAACCATGCCCTGGATACAACTCCAGATTCCAGCTGATCCGGACACCGCGGATCAGCTGGAAGACCTGTTAATGGAAATGGGCGCAGACGCCGTTTCCATGGAAGATGCAGCCGACCAGCCCCTGTACGAACCCGATCCGGGCACCACACCCCTTTGGAGCCAGACCACGGTTACCGGCCTGTTCCAGTCTGACCGCAACACCGAGCAACTGTTGGCGGATATCCGCGACGCCTGGCATCAGCAAACCCAGCAGTCCCTGCCCGAAATCGACGTTACCCTGGTAGAAGACAAAGACTGGGAACGGGCCTGGATGGACGACTTCCATCCCCTGCGGTTCGGTGAACGCCTGTGGATTGTCCCCAGCTGGCACGAAGCGCCAGATCCGGAGGCCGCCAATCTGCTGCTGGACCCGGGCCTGGCCTTCGGCACCGGCACCCACCCGACCACTGCCCTGTGCCTGGAATGGCTCGACGGCCAGGATGTCGCGGGCAAACAAGTTACGGACTACGGCTGCGGTTCCGGCATCCTGGGCCTGGCCGCACTGCTACTCGGCGCGGACCATGTGATTGGCGTGGATACTGATCCGCAGGCGCTGGAAGCCAGCCGGGACAATGCCCGTCGGAACGGCGTGGAAGACAACCGCCTGGATCTCTACCTGCCCGGCAAGGATCCGAACACCCGAGCCGACATTATGCTGGCCAATATCCTGGCCCAACCGCTCATCGGCCTGGCTCCGAGACTGGCGGAACTGACCAGGCCCGGCGGGGATCTGGTATTGTCCGGCATCCTGTTCAATCAGGCCCGGGAGGTGATGGACGCCTACGAGCCCTGGTTCACCATGGACGAGCCGGAACAGAAAGAAGACTGGATACGCCTCACAGGACGACGCAAGGACGGATGACGAGCCCGGGCTTTACGACTAAACTGCCTCCTTTGTAGTGACCGATGTAGTGATAGATCAATGATCGAGAATCGATCTATCCGCGATCAAGCTTTCAGGAACGAAGCATGACCCAAAGCAGCCTGCAGACTCAGTGCCCTAATTGCGAAACCCGTTTCCGGGTGACTGACGAACAACTCAGTATCGCCGGGGGAAAAGTCCGTTGTGGCAGCTGCCTGAAAGTTTTCAACGCCATTGAGCACCAGGTCGTCAAATCCACCGGCAGCGCTGCGCCAGCCGCCACAGGTGGCAAAGCAGCAGGGGAAACCCCTCCTCCGCCCGCAGACACCCACGCAGGGCACGATGAAGAAGACTTTATCTTTGCCGACAACCCGGAAGAAGATGCCACAGAAGGCCGTTATGCCGGCAGCAAGCTGACGTTTTCCGATGACGAACTGAGCGACAGTTTCCGCTCGTTTGATGAACCGGAAGAGTCCGGCTACCACGATGACGACCTGACCCCGGAAAAGCAGGACGTTGACGAAAGCTGGGCGGAAGCCATGCTGGCGGACGATCAACCGGCTCGGGCGCCGAAAGCACCGGCCGAACCTGAACCACAAGCGCCAGAACCGGAAAACAAACCTGAGCCGGATCTGCAGCTGACACCCCCGGATTCGCCAGCATCCGAGGCACCTGACGCCGCCGACAGCGAAGAAACACCCGAGCCGCCAGCGCCAGGCAAAAGCAAGTCAGCCAGCCCGGCAACCGCTCCCGAAGAGCTTACGCTTGCGGCAACCGATGACGACCGGCCTGCGGCCCCGAAAGAACCGGCACGCAGGGCTGATCAAACGCCCGACACCCTGTATCGGGACCTGCGCCGCGACCCGGTATCGGTTGGCCAGGGCCGCACTCGCCTGAGAACCGCCCTGTGGACGCTCGTCGTTGTGGCCTTGCTGGGCGCGCTGGTTGCCCAGGTAACCTGGTTCCAGTTTGATCGGCTGTCTGCCATTCCCCAGCTCCGACCATTCTACGAGAAAGGCTGTGAACTGGCGGGCTGCCAGCTGAAACCGCTGATCAACGTAGAAGCCATCCAAAGCAGGAAACTGGTCGTCCGGACCGACCCGGACAACCGCACCCAGCTGATCGTCGACGCTGTCATCATTAACCGGGCCACCTTCGAACAGCCGTTCCCGGCCATCGCCCTGACCTTTTCCAACCTCAACGGCGATGTGGTTGCGCAAAGCACCTTTACACCGGCGGAATATCTTGCCGGTGAAGCGGAATCTCTCGGCGCCATGCCCTCTGAGACACCGGTACGGATTGCGATCAGCATCCGCGATCCGGGCCGCGACGCGGTCAATTACAACCTGAGCTTCCGGCCCTGGACACCCTGATGAGGGGCCGGAGCTACAGTTGACAGCGCAAAAGTCAACCAAAAAGCACGAAAAATAATCAATTTTTTCAGCACTTTTCCCCTTCAATCAGACCCCCTCCGGCGGTATCATTACCGCCCTTCGGAGACTGAAGCGGTCATAATTTAACCAGCCGCTTCTGGCCGAATCTTGCTTAACTCGCTCTGACACGGACTCAGATCATGCTGCCGACGGCAAAAATCGGGCCGTATACCCTGCCCAACCCATTGATAGTTGCACCCATGGCCGGTGTAACCGATCGACCCTTCCGGCAGCTTTGCCGGCGGATGGGAGCGGGCCTGGCAGTATCAGAAATGGTCATAGCAGACAGCAAACTCTGGCATACGCGGAAATCCCAGACTCGCCTGAACCATCAGGGCGAACCGGAACCCCGGTCTGTTCAGATTGCCGGTGGCGATCCGGACATGCTGGCCGATGCGGCGCGGCAGAATGCCGCCTTCGGGGCCCAGATTATTGATATCAACATGGGCTGCCCTGCCAAGAAGGTCTGCAACAAGGCGGCAGGCTCCGCCCTGATGAAAGACGAAAAGCTGGTCAGGGCCATTCTGGAAGCGGTGGCCAGCGCCGTGGACATTCCGGTCACGCTGAAAATGCGCACCGGTTGGGATCAGGACAACCGGAACGCGCCGGTGATTGCAAGAATGGCCGAAGACGCAGGCATCCAGGCCATCGCGGTTCACGGTCGCACCCGTGCAGACAAATACAACGGCGACGCGGAATACGACACCATCGCAGAGGTGAAGGCCAGCGTCGGCATTCCAGTCTTTGCCAACGGCGACATCACCACGCCGGAGAAAGCCCGGCAAGTGCTGACGCACACCGGCGCAGATGGATTGCTGATCGGCCGTGGAGCACAGGGGCGGCCCTGGATCTTCCGGGAGATCCTGCACTACCTGGAAACCGGTGAACACCTGCCAGAACCACCCCTGAATGAGGTGGAGAAGATCCTGTCAGAGCACCTGGCAGAGCTGCACGGCTTTTATGGCGAGAAAATGGGCGTGCGAATCGCCAGAAAACACGTGGGCTGGTACCTGCAGTCCCACGACCAGAGCAAACAGTTCCGCAAACGCTTCAACGCCATCGACGATGCGCTGGAGCAGAAAGACAGCATCGAACAGTATTTTTCAGGCTTACGAAATGGAGAGGTATTCGCAGCATGACCGCTGAGACTTTGGCAAACGACACCCTGAGCACACCGGCAAACGATGATCTGCATCAGTTGCACACGGTAAACAACAGCGGCAACACCGTCACCCTGCGTGACAGCGTGGAAGTGGCCCTGAAGAACTACTTCGCGCAGCTGGATGGCGCGCCGGTTTCCGACGTCTACCAGCTGGTGTTGTCGGAAGTAGAGGCCCCGCTGCTGGAGCAGGTGATGAAATACACCCGCAACAACCAGACCAAGGCTTCGACCATGCTCGGCCTGAATCGCGGCACCCTGCGCAAGAAACTCAAGCAGTACGGTCTGCTATAATCAGACTTGTCCCTGAAGGGCCTCCCGGATGCGTTCGCGAGGCCCTTGTTCTTTATATCCAGGCTATCCCCGGCTTATCTGAACAGCGAAGAAAGTGACCCATGGCAAACCAGGCTAACACCCCCGTCCGTCGCGCCCTGATCAGCGTGAGTGATAAAACCGGCATCGTCGATTTTGGCCGTGCCCTGACTGAACGCGGCGTTGAGCTGCTCTCCACTGGCGGCACCTTCCGCCTGCTCAAGGAAAACAACGTACCGGTCACTGAAGTGTCCGACTACACCGGTTTCCCGGAAATGATGGACGGCCGGGTAAAAACCCTGCACCCGAAGATCCACGGTGGCATTCTGGGCCGTCGCGGCACCGATGATGCCATCATGGGCGAGCACGGCATTAACCCCATCGACATGGTGGTGGTAAACCTGTATCCGTTTGAAGACACCGTAGCCAACCCCGACTGCGATCTGGCCACCGCCATTGAGAACATCGACATCGGCGGCCCCACCATGGTCCGTGCTGCGGCCAAGAACCACAACGATGTCGCCATCGTAGTCAACGCTTCCGACTACAGCCGGGTACTGAAAGAGCTCGACAACAACGATGGCCAGCTCAGTTACAACACACGCTTCGACCTGGCGGTAAAGGCCTTCGAACACACCGCCGGTTACGACGGTGCCATCGCCAACTACCTGGGTGGCCGCACCCCGGACAACGACAACGCCGATTTCCCCCGCACCTTCAACGCCCAGTTCGTGAAGGTCCAGGATATGCGCTACGGTGAAAACCCGCACCAGCGTGCTGCTTTCTATGCCGAACGCAACCCGAAGGAGGCCTGCATCGCCACCGCCAAACAGCTGCAGGGCAAGGAACTGAGCTACAACAACGTAGCCGACACCGACGCCGCCCTGGAGTGCGTCAAGCCCTTCGCCGATCCGGCCTGCGTCATCGTCAAGCACGCCAACCCCTGTGGCGTAGCCATCGGTACCGATATACTTCAGGCCTATGACCTGGCTTTCGCCACCGACCCCACTTCGGCGTTCGGCGGCATCATCGCCTTTAACCGGGAACTGGATGCGCCGACGGCTAAAGCCATCGTGGACCGTCAGTTCGTGGAAGTGATCATTGCCCCGAGCGTAGCGCCGGAAGCGGTTGAGATTGTCGCTGCCAAGAAGAACGTACGCCTGCTGGCCTGTGGTGAGTTCGACGGCGAGCGCGCCCAGACCATGGACTACAAGCGCGTGACCGGTGGCCTGCTGGTGCAGGACCGTGACCTGGGCATGGTCGCCATGGAAGACGTGAAAGTCGTCACCGAGCGCCAGCCCTCCGAGCAGGAACTGAACGACCTGCTGTTCGCCTGGGAAGTGGCCAAGTACGTGAAATCCAACGCCATCGTGTACGCCAAGGCCGGCCGCACCATCGGCGTGGGCGCAGGCCAGATGAGCCGCGTTTACAGCGCCAAGATTGCCGGCATCAAGGCCGCCGACGAAGGCCTGGAAGTGAAGGGGTCCGTCATGGCATCGGATGCTTTCTTCCCGTTCCGGGACGGCATCGACGCCGCTGCGGCGGCCGGCATTACCGCTGTCATCCAGCCGGGCGGCTCCATGCGCGACCAGGAAGTGATTGACGCTGCCAACGAACACGGCATCGCCATGGTCTTCACCGGCATGCGCCATTTCCGTCACTGATCAAAGAATTCAGGAGCAACACATGAACATTCTGGTTATTGGCAGTGGCGGGCGCGAACACGCCCTGGCCTGGAAAGCCGCGCAATCCCCCCTGGCAGACAAAGTCTTCGTAGCGCCCGGTAACGCCGGCACCGCCCGGGAACCGAACCTGGACAACGTCGACCTGGACGTGATGGACCTGGACGGCTTGGCCAACTTCGCCGAGCAGAACAATGTGGGCCTGACCATCGTCGGCCCGGAAGCCCCGCTGGTGGCCGGCGTGGTGGACAAGTTTGAAGCACGGGGCCTGCGCATTTTCGGGCCGAGCGCCGGCGCGGCCCAGTTGGAAGGCTCCAAGGCCTTCACCAAGGACTTCCTGGCCCGCCAGAAGATCCCGACCGCCGACTACGCCAACTTCACTGACGTCGATGAGGCCCTCGCCTACGTGCGGGAAAAAGGCGCACCGATTGTGGTCAAAGCCGACGGCCTGGCCGCCGGTAAAGGCGTGATTGTCGCCATGACCCTGGCCGAAGCCGAAGATGCCATCCGCGACATGCTCGCAGGCAACGCCTTTGGCGATGCCGGCAGCCGCGTAGTGGTGGAAGAATTCCTGGACGGCGAAGAAGCCTCTTTCATCGTGATGGTCGACGGCAAGAACGTGCTGGCCATGGCCACCTCCCAGGATCACAAGCGGGTGGGCGACGGCGACACCGGCCCCAACACCGGCGGCATGGGTGCCTACTCTCCGGCCCCGGTGGTTACAGCTGATGTACACCAGCGCATCATGGACGAGGTGATCTACCCCACCGTCAACGGCATGGCCGCTGAAGGTCACCCTTACAAGGGTTTCCTGTACGCCGGTCTGATGATCGACACCAATGGCGCTCCCAAGGTGATCGAGTTCAACTGCCGGTTCGGTGACCCGGAAACCCAGCCGATCATGCTGCGCATGAAGTCGGACCTGGTGGAACTGTGCCAGGCCGCCGTGGATGGCAAACTGGACCAGTGCGATTCCGAGTGGGACGACCGCGCCTCTGTAGGCATTGTGCTGGCGGCCGGCGGTTATCCTGCCGACTACAGCAAGGGAGACGTGATCTCTGGCCTGCCGGAAGGTGAAACCGAAGGCGAGAAAGTCTTCCACGCCGGTACCAAGCTGAGTGGTGACGATGTGGTGACTGCCGGTGGCCGGGTGCTGTGCGCCACCGCTTTGGGCAACACGGTGACCGAAGCCCAGCAGCGTGCTTACCAGCTGGCGAAGACCATCAGCTGGAACGGCATGTTCTACCGGAACGACATTGCCTACCGGGCCATTGCCCGGGAACAGTAGAGCTGCCTGCTAGCGAATCACAACCCGGCCCCGCGCCGGGTTTTTTTATGGTCGAAAGCCAATAGGAACCCCAAATCTACATCATAATAATTACTTGTTGTTAACGCTTATCATTTGTATAATTGCAACACTTATTCAATAACACCTGCACAGGATGCGATTATGCAACAACGTTTTAACCGCCGTTTTATCGTAGCCGCCATCATGGCCGCCTCCCTTCCTGCCGTGGCCCAGGAGCACACATTGAAGGAGCTGGTCATCATCGGGGACGAGACCTCAGCCGCCAGCCTGCCGGGCTCAGCCCATGTGGTAACAAACGAAGACCTGGAAACCATGAAGTACACGGACGTGCACCGAGTGGTAAAGGAAGTGCCTGGCGTTTATCTGCTTGAAGAGGAAGGCTACGGCCTACGCCCTAACATCGGTATTCGTGGCTCCGGTTCCGGCAAATCCGGCAAGGTTACCCTGATGGAAGACGGCGTGCTGATGGCCCCGGCTCCCTACTCTGGCCCAGCCGCCTACTACTTCCCGTCCTTCGGCCGCATGAACGGCGTTGAAGTGCTGAAAGGACCAGACCTGCTCCGTTACGGCCCGGCCACCGTTGGCGGCGCCATTAACCTGCGCTCCACGCCGATTCCGACCACGACCGGCGGTCGGGTAACGGCGGAAATTGCCGAAGATAACGGCAAACGCATCCACGCCTGGTATGGCGCCAACAGCGAACAGGCCGGATGGCTGATCGAAACTCACCAGCAAGAAAGTGACGGCTTCAAGGACATCCGCCAGTCAGACCGCGACGCCGGCTTCGACAAGCAGGATTATGTCGCCAAGCTCCGTCTGAACACACGCCCGGACGCCGACATCTACCATCAGCTCGACCTGAAAGTGGATTACAGCGAAGAGCTGAGCCTGGAAACCTACCTCGGCCTGACCGACGCGGACTTCAATGCCAACCCGGACCAGCGCTACTTCGCGTCTGAGCGGGATAACATGGATACCCAGCGCACCGGTTTCATGGCCCGGCACCTGGTGGATTTCAATAACGATGTGACCCTGACCACCACCGCCTACCGCAATGAGTTCAAACGCAACTGGTACAAAGCGGCGGGGCTGAACTCCCTGATCAATGCTGCCAATGGTGGTGACGCCCTGGCCCAGCAGCAACTTCGCGGTGAGGCCGACCTGGCCGGCATAGAGATCAAGAACAACGCACGTGAATACGAATCACAGGGCATCGATTTTGTGGCGGATTGGGGCCTTGATCTGGCAAGCATGCGCCACGACCTTACCTTTGGCCTGCGCTACCACGAAGATGAAGTAGACCGCCTGCAGCCGGTAGACACCTTCGACCAGGTGATCGTGAACGGTAGACCGGTTCTGCAATATGTTTCCACAACCTCGGGCACCGGCATCAATGGCGGCAACAACGCCATTGAAAAAGCAGAAGCCTGGAGCACCTACATTGCAGACCGCGTTACCGTCAATGATCGCCTCACCGTCACCGGCCTGCTCAGGTACGAGGATATTGAAACCAGTCGTGTACGCTATCAGCAAGAAGCCCGCACCGATGTGCAGGACCGCGCCTCAAACAGCACTGGTGAACTTCTGCCAGGTCTTGGCGCAACCTACAAACTGGATGGCGGCGTAACGCTCCTGGCCGGAATTCATCGGGGTATGGCTCCGGCTGGTGCAGGTAGCACCGACGTGGACCCTGAACTCAGCACCAACTATGAGCTTGGCGCCCGGATTCAGCGCGGCGCTGGTCGCTACGAGCTGATCGGTTTCTACAGTGACTATGAAAACACGGTCCAGAACTGCTCCGTGGCTACCCCTTGCGCTGGCGGCCAGGACTTCGGTTCGGTCAGTCAGGGTGAAGCCCGCATTCAGGGCATTGAAGCCCTGGCAGGCTACGAGTTCGCTCTGACCAACGGCCTGTCTGTTCCGGTTGAAGCCACCTGGACCTACACCGATGCCGAGGTCACCAAAGACAGCGATTCCGGTAACGTTCTGAAGGGCGACAACCTTGTTTACCTGCCAGAGAACGTCCTGAACCTGCGTACCGGACTGCGCGCCGGGAATCAGTGGGACGCCTACCTGAACGTGTCATACGTCGACGAGATGTGTATCGACAACACCTGCGATCGCAGCGGCACCGACAACACCTTCAGAAAGACCGAGTCTCTCACTGTAGTTGATCTTTCCGGCAGCTACCGCGTTGCCGAAGGCGCCCGCGTCTTTGCCAAGCTCGATAACGTGTTCGATACCCAGAAAATCATCGCTCGCTCACCGGAAGGCGCCCGGCCGAATCTGCCGCGTACGGCATCCCTGGGCATTACCGTCGATTTCTGATCGACGTCTCCACACAAATGGCTGACGGACCAGCCTGACTCAGGAAAACTTCAGCCCGGCCATTGACCGGGCTTTTTTCTGGGGTAGTGTTAGCGTTCAAAACGACCACCATGAAAAGGAGTTCTCCGTGCCGCGCTCTGCTCTTAACCTCGTCCTCTTGCTTGTAACCACACTACTGATAAGCGCCTGCTCGAAACAGAGCATCTACGACCGCGCCATTGGCTGGGAGCGTTCCAGCGCTGGCCTTGAGCCGGCCGAAGTCACGATTGGCGAGCTGGACATTACCTACCTGCGCAGCAAAGAGGCTGTAGAAGGTGACACCCTTGTCCTGATACACGGCTTCGGCGCCAACAAAGATAACTGGACGCGGCTGGCCAAGGAGTTCAAGGGCGAATTCAACGTCTACGCCATCGACCTGCCCGGCCATGGCGACAGCAGCAAGCCCCTGGACATCGGCTACCGGTTTGAAGACCAGGTGAGCTACCTGAATCAGATCCTGGCGGAACTGGGCGTACGGCAGTTCCATATGATGGGTAACTCCATGGGCGGCGCGATCACCGCGCTCTATGCAGCCACTCACCCGGAGCAGATTCAGACCGCAGTGCTGTTCGACCCCGCCGGTATCTTTGAGTATGAAAGCGAACTGGTAGATCGGGTGCTGGATGGTGACAACCCGCTGATCCCGAAGAAGAAAGGTGATTTTGACAAGCTTCTGGACTTCGCTCTCGAAAAGCGCCCCTTCGTACCCTGGCCGATTTTTGATGTGATGGAAGAAAAAGCCATCGCCAACCGGGAAGTGAACGAGGTTATCTTTGCCGCCATTCGCGACACCGGATTTGAGCCAGACTTCCGCGACGCCATTACCCGGATCGAAGCTCCGGTACTGGTGGTCTGGGGTAAGCTGGACAGGGTAATCGACTACCGCAACGCCGATGTGTTCGTTGACGCCATCCCCAATGCACGCAAAGTGCTCCTGGACGATATTGGCCATGCGCCCATGGTTGAAACGCCGGCAGAATCTGCCCGGCTATTCCGGGAATTCCTGGCCGACAACGTCAAATAGCGCAGGTCCGGAACCCGGTAAACACATCGCTGCGAAACGGCAGGTAAGCCTGCCGGTAGGTGCCTCGAATCAGGTTGGATGACGTGGCACAGCTGCCACCCTTGGTGACCTTATGGGTGGCAAACTGCAAGGTGGACATAAACGGGTACATGTCCACCTTGAAACCGTCATAGGGCAAGAAGTCGTTGGTGGTCCACTCCCACACCGCACCGATCATCTGCCGGCAACCCGACCGGCTGGCCCCGGCGGGATAGTCGAACACCGGATTCCGGGCCATGGTGCGGCCGTCCAAATCCGCCCTTGAACTGTCCGGGGCGTCATTGCCCCAGGGATAACGGCGGAACGGTTCCCCGGGCTTGTTGCCCAGCGCTGCCACTTCCCATTCATACTCCGTCGGCAACCGACGCCCCGCCCACTTGCAGTACGCCTCCGCTTCCCAATAGGTCACATGGGTAACCGGCGCATCCGGCTCCAGGGCCAGCCACTGGTCGAACACCCGCTCTTGCCACTGGCCGTCATGCCAGCGCCAGTACAACGGGTGCCGGGGTACATGCATCAGGGGTTCCGTTACACCGTACACCAGGCTGACATCCTGCTCAGACTCCAGCCATTTCCTGCCACCGAACGACCACAACTCCGGCCGCTGGTAACCGCAATCGTCCACAAACGCCTGAAACTCCCGATTGCTCACCAGCGTACGACTGATGGCGAACGTCGGTAGTTCAATCTCGAAGCGGGGTTTCTCGGCATCAAAGGCAAAGTCTTCGGTGGCGAACTGCTCTGACTCGCCAGGCATACCAATTACCCAGCGCCCGGCAGGGATTTCCGCATCCTCGGCGATCGCCTCGCCCGGGGATGGCCGGTCAGCCTTGAAGTCCACAGGCGCCGGATACCCCACCGTCTGCCGGCACCAGATCAGCGATTCGATATGCATATTCTGGTGGTAAATCGCGTAGCGGTAGAGATACAGCTCCCGCTCGGTCAACTCACGGCTCTTGATGCGCTCTGCAACCCGATCGTAAATGGCATTGAAGTACGTGAGCGTTTCCTCACGGCCGGGAAACAAATCCCGGCGCCAGCGATCTTTGTGGTCAACATGGAAGGAATCCCACAGGTCATCCATAGCTGGATCATAACTGGGCGAGCCATCCAGCAGGTTGAACACGAAGACCTCGTAGAAGAACGCAGAATGCCCCATTTCCCAGAGCGGAGGGTTCACACCAGGATGGTAGGGAACATCGAGTTGCTGCTCCGGCAGCGTGCAGATCAGTTGCTCCGTGCGTGATCTGGCCAGTTCCAACTCATCTAATAGCTGTAACTTTTTCACTTGAGCAACCATGTGCCGCAACTCCGGAGTCTAAATACGTTTGCCGTCTGGCTCGGTGGTATGAGCAGGTGGGGAAGGCCTTTCCAAAACACGCTGTGAATACATCCCTGTACGCTCTGCTCCGCCATCCATGGCTCCGCAAGGTTTTGGAAAGGCCTTCCCCACCTGCTCTTCGTATCTTCTGCCTGTCCGAAAGAATAACAAAGAAAAAACCGCCGAGGGCAAAACCCACGGCGGTTCAGTAGCTATCATTACGATAGGTGACAGAAATCAGGCCACCTCAGGCATCCTTCTTGCGGTTACGCCGCCAGTCGGCCAGATCTTCGATCAGCTTGTAGAACAAGGGAACGAAGAACAGCGCCAGGGTACTGGCCGCCAGCATACCGCCCACCACTACGGTACCGATTTCCTGACGGGAAACCGCACCCGCACCGGTACTGAAGGCCAGCGGCATGGAGCCCACGATGAACGTCAGTGCCGTCATCATAATGGCCCGGAAACGCTGGCGTGCAGCCGTGCTGGCAGCATCAAAGGAACTCATGCCACTTTTCCGGTTCTGGGCGGCAAATTCCACAATCAGAATGGCGTTCTTCGCAGCCAGGCCAATCAGCACCAACAAACCCACCTGGAAGTAGATATCGTTGGGGAAGCCCCGTAACAAAGACGCCAGCGCAGCACCGAATACACCGAACGGCACAGCGGTCGCTACCGCCACCGGCAAGCCCCAGCGTTCGTACTGGGCGGCCAGGATCAGGAATACCAGCAACAGGCCCATGCCGAAGGCAAGAGTGCCGGAGTCCGCAGAATCCTGCAGCTGGTAGGCTTCACCGGTCCAGCCCAGCAGGGTGTTACGATCAAACTGTTCCGACGCCACCGCCTGCAGGGCCGCCAGGGCGTCACCGGTGGTGAAGCCCGGCGACGGGTCTGCCAGCAGTTTGGCGGCCGGATACACGTTGAACCTGTTCAGGATATCGGGGCCGCTGACCCGCTCCAGTTCCACCAGGGAACTCAGCGGAATCATCTCGCCATAGTTGGAGCGCACAAACACCCGGCGCAGGTCGTCCGGATGGCTACGGAACTCACCTTCTGACTGAAGGTTTACCTGCCAGTTACGGCCCTGCAGGGTAAAGTCGTTCACGTACAGGCCACCGAAGGTGCTCTGCATGGTGGTGAAGATCTGGTCAATCGGAACCCCGGCAGCCTGGGCTTTTTCCCGATCCACGTTGGCCTTGTAACGGGGAATGCCGGTATCCAGGGTCACCCGCACATTCTGCAATTCCGGCCGCGCGTTGGCGGCCTGGGTGAACTGGTCTGCCATGGCCTTGATCTCAGCCGGGGTGCGGCCACCACGGGCCTGAATATAGCCTTCCACACCACCGGTGGTGGACAAGCCCTGAATCGGAGGCGGGGTAAAGGCAATCACAAACGCTTCCGGCATCCCAAAGCCAATGCCCATGATCTTGTTGGCGATGTCGGCCGCCTTCTGGCCCTCGCCTTCCCGCTCTGCCCAGTCTTCCAGTGTCACGAAGGCCACACCACTGTTGGTCCGCAGAGCGCTGGAGATGATGTCGAAACCGGCAAAGGACACCACGTCTTTCACTTCCGGCAGTTGCATCATCTGCTCAACCAGCTGGTCGCGAGTGTCCGCCGTCCGGCTCAGGGCCGAGGTGGGGGGCAGCGAGTAGGCCGCTAACACAAACCCCTGGTCTTCCTGGGGCACCAGGCCAGAGGGCATTTTGTTCAGCAGGAAGGCGGTGCCGCCAAGCATCGCGGCAAACAGAAGCACGCCAATCACCGCATGGCGCAGCAACCAGTCCACCACGGCAGAGAAGCCGTTAGTGAGTTTGTCGAAGCCGGCGTCAAACCAGCGGAATACTGCCAACTGTTTGCCTTCGTGGCCGAGCAACAAAGCACACATCGCCGGTGTCAGGGTCAGCGCCACGATGCCGGATATCACCACCGACACCGCGATGGTTATCGCAAACTGTCGGTACAGCTCACCGCTGAGCCCGCCCAGGAAGGCCACCGGGGCAAACACCGCCACCAATACCAGAGTGGAAGACACCACCGCGCCGGACACCTGCTGAATGGTCAGAACCGCCGCATTGTAGGAAGACAAGCCCTGCTCTTTCATCAGGCGCTCGGCGTTTTCCATGATGATGATGGCGTTATCCACCACTACCCCGATCGCCAGTATCAAGCCGAACAGGGTCAGCAAGTTGACCGAGAACCCCAGTGCCTGCATGCCGGCAAAGGTGCCAATCAAAGACACCGGGATGGCAATCAGCGGTATCAGGGTAGCGTTGAAATGCTGCAGGAACAGGAAGGTCACCAGCACCACCAGCAACACCGCCACAATGAAGGTGGAGATCACCTCCTGGATCGAGATATCAATGAACCGGGTGGTGTCGTAGGGCACGTTGTATTCCAGGCCCTCCGGGAAGCGGTCTGCAATTTCTTCCATGGCCGCGTTCACGGCATCAGCAGCGTCCAGGGCATTGGCACCGGGCTGCAGGTACACCCCCATGGGCACGGTGGCACCACCATTGTAGACCGCTGCGAAGTCGTAGTTCTGGGCGCCCAGCTCGATTCTGGCCACGTCTTTCAGGCGCAGGGAGGCACCCTGATCATCACTACGCAGGATCACCTCACCGAACTCTTCAGGGCTGGTCAGCCGGCCCGGGGCTGACACGCTGAAGGTGAACGCCTGCCCTTCGGGCGCTGGTTCCGCCCCGATCCGACCCGCCGCAAACTGGGCGTTCTGGGCGCGCAAGGCAATGGCTACATCGTTGGGAGTCAGCTCGTACTGGGCGAGTTTGTCCGGCCTCAGCCACACCCGCATGGAATAATCCTGGGCCCCGAACAGGGAGGCATCGCCAATACCGGGCAACCGCACTAACTCATCCAGCACGTTCAGCAAGGCATAGTTGGAGATCTCCACCACATCCATGGTGTTATCCGGAGAAGACAGGGTAATCACTTGCAGGATGGAGGTGGAACGGGCTTCCACTTTCAACCCCTGGTTACGGACGGACTGGGGCAGGCGAGCCAGCGCCTGCTGTACCCGGTTATTGACGTTGATGGTGGCCTGGTCAGGATCGGTGCCAATCTCAAACGAGACCGTCACCCGGAAGCTGCCGGAATCTGTGGCGCTGGATTCCAGGTAGATCATGTTGTCCACGCCGTTGATTTCCTGCTCCAGCGGCGCCACCACTGAATCCGAAATCACGTCCGCGCTGGCACCCGGGAACCGGCCGTCCACCACCACCTGGGGCGGAACTACGTTTGGATACTGTTCTACGGGCAGCCCAATCAGTGCCAGAAGACCACCAAGCGTGATGATGATGGAAACGACCGATGCGAAGATCGGCCGGTCGATGAAGGTCCGCAGCATCAGTCTGAGCCTCCCTCATCATCGGTATTGGTGACGTTTACCGTTGCGCCATCGCGCAGGTTAACCAGGCCGCTGACGATGTAACGATCACCTTCTTCCAGGCCGCTGAGAATGATCTGGCGACCGCTACTCACCGGGCCAAGCTCTACCCGACGTGCCTTTGCGGTGCTGTCATCGTCAACCACATAGACCACCGGCCCGTTCGGCCCCTGAGTCACCGCTCTTTCCGGAATTGCGATGGCATCTTCGAAGCTCTGCAACTCAACCCGAACCCGTACAAACTGGCCGGGCACGATCACATTCTCCGGGTTACCAAAGACCGCGCGGGCCGATACTGTACCGGTACGCGGGTCCAGCGTGGAGGCGGTAAAGTCGATCTGCCCATCCAGCTCATATTCCTGGCCGTCGGCCAGTATCAGACGGGCGGCCACTTCCTGATCGCCGGCACCGCGCATCCCCTCGCGGGCAGCCCGGCGAATGTTGGCGTCGTTCTCAGGCAGGGCAAAGCGCACATGGATCGGGTCCAGCTGGACAATCGTGGTCAGCAGGGTACCGGAGCTGATCAGACTGCCTTCGGGAAAATCTTCCAGGCTGGTGACACCGCTGACCGGCGCGGTTACCGAGGTATAACCAAGGTCCAGCTCCGCCTGGGCGACGCCGGCATTGGCCACCGCCAGATTGGCCTGGGCCAGCTCCAGTGCGGACTGGGCAGCATCCCGGTCCCGTTCACTCACCGCGTTGCGCTGGAACAGTGATGAAATCCGGTTCCACTCCCGTTCAGCCTGGCGCCGGTCGGCCTCGGCCACCTGGCGCTGAGCCTGGGCCCGTTGCAAGGCCGCTTCCGCAGGCTTGCGATCGATCCGGAACAGCGGGTCGCCTTCCTGTACCATCTGGCCTTCTTCGTACAGACGCTCTTCCAGAATACCCTGAATCCGCGCCCGCACTTCCACCTCACGGGCACCCCGAGCGCGGCCGGCATAATCTTGGCGCACACTGATGTTTTCGGCCACGGCTCGCTCAACCACCACGGCTGCTGGCGGCATACCGCCGCCCTGCTGACTGCCTGCGCCGTCGTTACTGCAACCAGACAGAATGAACAGGCATGACAAACCTGCAACCAAAAAGCCATTGCGAGCCATCGGCCGGTGAACGTTATCAATGCGCATGGCGCGGTCTCCTGAAAACCGGTTTAAAGACATAAGGCGAGCCGGGATGGAATAGCGGGCCCGGGATAATACATAACGTTAATAGGGCGCTAAAATACATCCATTCATGTATGTATGTAAACTGATTTCCTTTATACTTCGGTTTTTTCCCATCAGATGACTGCGATTAATCATGGCCCGAAAAACAAAAGCCGAAGCCGAAGCCACCCGGGAAGCCATTCTCGATGCGGCGGAATGCGTCTTTATGGACAAGGGCGTTGCCAAAACCTCGCTGGAAGAAATCGCCCGCAAGGCCGGCGTTACCCGAGGCGCGGTGTACTGGCATTTCCGCAACAAGGCGGACATCCTCGACGCTATGCTTGAGCGAGTGCGAGCGCCTCTGGGTGAGATGATGGATGAAACTGCGGAAGCGGATCAGGGGCTTGAGAGCCTGAAAAACCTGTGCATTGTCGCACTTCGCAAACTGGCCCAGGACACCCGCTACTTTCGCGTTTACATGATTCTGTTCCATCGCAATGAATCCGACCAGGCCATTGCCAAACACCGGGAGCTGGCCCGGGAAGCCACAGAATTTGTCACGGAAATCCTGGGACGCCCGGAAAACCGGATAAAGCTACACCCGGAACTAACGCCCGCCCAGGCCGCCTACTTGCTGCATACACAAATGCTGGGACTGTTTTTTGACTGGCTGGCCGATCCAGAGCAATGGCCGCTGGCTGACGTGGCGCCTACCTTTGTAGAGGCTTACTTCCGGGGCCTATTGGCCGAACGCTAGTCATCCCCAGACCCAAAGTATCATCGGCACTCCGACAACCGTCACGAGCACCGACAACGGCAAGCCAAGGCGCCAATAATCCCCGAAACGATAACCCGCAGGCTCCATAACCAGGGCATTGGACTGATGCCCGATCGGGGTAAGGAAGGCACAGGAAGCGCCTACGGCCACCGCCATCAAAACGGCATCCGATGCCAATCCAAGTTGGCTGGACACCCCGAGGGCTATCGGGGCGACCAGTATGGCCGCCGCCGCGTTGTTGACCACGTTCGACAACAACATGGTGCCCACCAGGATGATGGTCAAGGCGACCCAGGCGGCCTGCCCCTGGGCAACCGTCAGGATCTGCTCCGCTATCAACGCAGCACCACCCGTGGTTTCAAGGGCCTGCCCTACGGGAATCATTGCGGCGAGCAGCACGATCACCGGCCAGTCGATGGCTCGGTAGGCATCGCCGGCATCCATCAACTGCACAAGCACCATGGCCACCGCACAGGCCACCAGCGCCACGGGCGGTGTCAGCAGGCCAGAGAGGATGATCGCGATGGCGGCGAGGAACACCCCGCCGGCCAGCCAGAGATTTTTCTCCCGGCCGAGGGTCAAGCCCCGCTCCGCCAGCGGCAGGCAACCCAGGGTTTGCAGTGTCGATAACAAATTGTCTTCATAGCCCTGCACCAGCAGGATATCTCCGGAACGGAATCGGATGTCTGCCAGGCGCCGCTTTAATCGATGCCCCTGCCGGGCAATGGCCACCACGTTCAAACCGTAGCGTTCTCTCAGGTTCAGTCGGTTGGCGGAACGCCCGATTAAACGCGACGATGGTGAAATCACGGCTTCCGTCAGTCGAACGTCCCCGGCTGCCACCTGCTCTTCGGTGCCCTCTCGGGATGTCATTGGCTCCGACTCTTTCCCTTCTTCATCCTCGTCGTTCACCGCATTGGCAAGTGCCAGCCCGGTTTGCTCGACAAACTCCTGCAGACTCTCGGTGTCGGCTTCCACCAACAGCACATCGCCGCACTTCAGCACGTTGAAGGTTGATGGTGCTGGCGAGACCTCCTCTCCCCGAATCAATGCCAGTGCCACCAGGCTCTTCTCGGTGCCGCCCGAGGTAAGCAGGTTGTGCAGTGTGCCACCGGCAAAGGGCGACTCTTCCGGCACCTTCAGTTCAGTAACATACTCACCAACGCTGAACAGTTTGTCGCCACCAGCCGGGTCGTCGCGCTTGGGTGTCAGACGCCAGCCAATCACACCGATGAACACGATGCCGACAGCGGTAATGGCCAGCCCAACAGGCGCAAAATCAAACAGGCCGAAAGAGCCCGCTTCGCGATAACTGGCAATAATGATATTGGGGGGTGTACCAATCAGGGTAATGGTGCCTCCTAGCAAAGAGCCGAAGGCAAGTGGCATCAGCAGCAAAGACGGAGAGCGCCCGGACTGCCGCGACATCCAGATCGCCACGGGCATCAACAGCGCAAGCGCACCCACGTTATTGATAAAGCCGGAACACAAGGCCACCACCAGAGTCAGGGTGATGACCTGCAGAACGGCGTTACGTCCAACCTTACCAAGCAATCGGGCGACTGCATCCACAACACCACCGTTGACCAGCCCCTGGCTGATCACCAATACAGCGGCTACGGTAATCACCGCGGGGTGACCAAATCCCGCGAACAACTGGTCGGGGGCAACCAGGCCGGAGACAGCAACCGCCAGCAAGGCGAGCATGGCTACGATATCGAAGCGCAGGCGGTTCCAGATAAACAGGGCAAGGGTTGTGCCCAGAATCAGAAACACCGTCCATTGATCAGATAGCATGGAGCCACTCCACTCTTCGGCCAGACATGTCAGCTTTCCTTACAGAGCTCTTGTCAGTGCGCCCCACACCCATCTCCAACTCGCTGTATTGTCAACGCCCCGGAGAACTGGTGCAGAATCTGCTTGCCTGGTTGTCAGGGATTCCGCCTGCATGACAAAGCTCATCAGCAGGTCACAGGGCCGTGGTCGACTATAGCAGTTTCCGCATTCGCTCCCCCAAGATTCCCAACAGAAGCAGTCGGTTGTTCAGTCACTTTGCAGGAGCAAGGTTATGGAACAGAAACGACCGCTCGTCTGGTTGTCGGCGGATTCAGGCGAAAACACGGTACCGTCATCACTCACATCCCAGTGGGCGATTGTACCGGTTGATATCAATACCCAATCCCTGGCCATTTTGCCGCACTGGCGGGGGCTGGCGGTGGGTGTGTGTGTTGTTGCCGATCTCGAGCTTGCCGGGTTACCGTTGTTCGCGCCCTGGCTGGAGGCTTTACCGGTATCGTCCTGGCTCGCCCTGGTTCGGCGCGAGCAGCTGCAACACCCGGCGGTGCGCCAACTGATTCGGGAATTCTGCCAGGATTACCACACCCTTCCCATCGCCCCCTACCGCCTGTCCGACAGCCTTGGCCACATGTGGGGCATGTCGAAACTGACCGAAGCATTGGCCAGTTCCGACCATGCCAGTGATTATCAACAGTACGCGCTGGAGGGCCCCTCCAGCGCCATTCGCATGGCCCGCAGCCTGGTTCGCAAGTTCTCCATCACCAACGAGCCGTTGCTGATCTACGGCGCCAGCGGCACCGGCAAAGAGGCGGCGGCACGCTTCGCCCACGAGCATTCCGATCGGCGCACGCAGGCCCTGGTCAATGTAAACTGCGCCGCCCTGCCCGCTTCATTAACCCAGAGCGAGCTGTTCGGACACGAACGGGGGGCCTTTACCCACGCCTTGAACAAGCGCATGGGCCGGATCGCTGCAGCCGATGGCGGCACCCTGGTCCTCACCGGCGCCGATGAACTAAGCCTGGAACAGCAATCAGCGATCCTGCGATTCCTTCAGGACGGTATCATTGAGCCTGTCGGCGCCAGTCGCCCGATAAAGGTCAACGTCCGCATCATCGCAACCTGCAGCGTGCCCTTGGAAAAGAGGGTGGAACAGGGGCTGTTTCGATCCGATGTGTTCTACCGGCTGGGCAATCTGAGCGTGACATTGCCTACCTTGAAAGAACGCCTCGAGGACATTCCATTCCTGGCCCGCCGAGCGCTGGATGCCTGCGATGGAAGCCAATATCAGATCGGAAGCGACACCCTGGTAACTCTGGCTCGCCATAGCTGGCCGGGCAACCTCCGAGAATTGCAGAATCGAATCCGCCAGGCGGTGCTGATGACTAAGTCACTGCATATTACGCCCGAAGATCTGGGGCTGGAGCCAACCGGCGCCCCTGCCCAACCAGACCGGTTCACCCTTGAGGCGTTCCGAGCCAGGGCTGAGGAGCAGGCTATCTCCACCAGCCTGTCGCTTACCCACCAGAACGTTTCCGCCGCCGCTCGCCTACTGAAGATTTCCCGGGTGTCGTTTTACCGGCTACTCGAAAAGCACAACCTGCAGCTCCCTTCCAGCATCAACCTGAACCCCGGCAGAGGGCAAGGAGACCGAACATGAAACCACTGACCCCGATAGCGTTAGCCGCAGCCCTGGCAAGCACAGCCAATGCCGCGCCACCTGAACCAGACGCCAGGCCCAGAACAACCACGGATGCCGCCCAACAACAGGCCGTTCAGGATACCGCAACGGACATCGCCTCAATCACTGCAGATCGGGGCATAGTGACCCGGCCCGGCCGCTTCACCATCGAGCCCTCGTTCTCCCACGCCCACAGTAACGCCACTCGGGTTGCGGTGGAGGGCTACACCATCATTCCCGCGTTGCTGATTGGCCTGATCAACATCTCCGAGATTCAGCGGGACATTTTCGTCAGCGCCGTGTCCCTGAAGTATGGGTTCACCAGCCGGTTTGAGGGCAGCGTTCGGGTGCCATACCTGAGTATCCGGGAGGATCTTCGGGAAAGAGAGATTTTCCAGGGTACGCCGGTAGACACCCTGCGAGAATCGTCCGGTGAAGGACTTGGCGATGTTGAACTGGCCGTGCGTTACCAGCTCAACGACGGCCTCGATGGCTGGCCCTATCTGATCGGAGTGTTCCGAGCCAAAGCCCCGACCGGCGACGGCCCTTACGACGTCAAACAACGGGTGCTCACCGACAACAGCGGCAACCCCATCGGCATCGAACTGGCAGAACGGCCGACAGGATCCGGCTTCTGGTCGGTAGAGCCTGGCCTATCTTTCATCTACCCCACAGACCCCGCGGTGCTGTTTGGCAACCTGAGCTACGTGTGGACAATCAAGGAGGAGCAGGGCTTTGAAAACGGGGGGACCGTCGATCCGGGAGATGTGGTCCGTTTCGGATTCGGTATGGGCTTTGCGTTTAACGAACGGACGTCTTTCAGCCTCGGCTACGACCACTCGGTGATTCGTAAAACCACCTTTGAACACAACAACGATCTGTTCGCCGCCAATTTTGATCGTATTCAGGTAGGTTCACTGTCCTTCGGCCTGTCTCATCGGCTATCACCAGCAACCACCCTGAGCCTGACAGTCGCCGTTGGCGTTACCGATAACGCACCTAACAGTGAAATCACACTGAAACTGCCGATCAACCTTTAACCGGCAATCAGGGCAGGATCAGAGGCAGGCCGGAGTCTCTGGGCAGGCGATAGGCGCCACCCAGGTTGTTGAGTTCAATATTCAGCTGCCGGGTGTTCTGAATGACCGTGCTGTTGAGGCTGTTCTGGATCACAGTCATCCAGCCCCCATTACCCGCCGCGCCAGACACCAGCTCCAGCCCCTGCAAGCCGGGGACGTTCGCGGACAGCACGGTTTCCATCTGGCTACTCCAGGCATTGGACACCGGGCGATTCAGGTCGGGAATCTGCAGTCTGTTGACCACCAGGGTATCCCCATTGACCGCCACCACCTGCTCTAGGCCAATGGCAATCTCCAGATTATCCAGCACAAATCCGCCCCGTAATTCGGCCAGTTCGTTGTCGCTGAGTGGAGGTGCTGACACCCGCATGTCGGACCAGGCGAGCGGTGCCACCAGCAGAAAAACCATGGATAGACCGGTACCCTTTGTCATGATCTCACCACTCCTGTGCGCTGGGCCAATAGGGCAAGGTATGGCCAACACCCGGCCCCTTGAGACCTTTGAACAGCGGTGCCCGGGCCAGTCCAGGCCATTGGCCGTCTGCCAGGAAGCTGGACCGCCCCTGGTCCAGATGGCTACGAATCACGAACGCTGAGCCATCCCAGCTTTGCTCGAATTCAGCCCAACTGTAGGCCTTCAAACCCCGGGCGGGGTCTGCCACCAACACCTCGCGCTCACTTATGCCCCGGATAACCACAAAATGCCGGTAGCCCCCCAGGGTAACAAGGGCAATCACCGGCACACGTACCTGTTCTCGCAGTCCACTCAGGGGCAGCCGGAATCCGTCGGCCTGATACCCCTCCGCTTCCAGGTAGCGCTTCATATCGAGCATGGAGAAACCTTCCCGACGAACCTTGTCTTCATCGGCGATGGCCAGCATCCCGATGAACACCTCCTGTTCATTGACCGGGTGGTCATAGTGAAACGACAACAAGGTGGCCAGCGCTGCAGAGCCACAGCTGAAATCGTACTGTTGCCGGAAGACATCCTGGTATCGCTGGTCCAGAAAACTGCTGACACTAACCTGCACATCGCCCCCGGGGCCGGGAACCAACACAGTTCCGGCAAAAGCCGAAGGCCACAGCAGGGTCGCCAGAACACCCGTCACCAGCTGTCGTATTCCCGCCATGGCCCGCCTCCGGTTTCAATGGTTGATGAGTATGTTGATCTGGGTACTGTCCTGGATGACGACCTGATTACCACTGTTCTGAATCACCGTGGCAACGCCGTTCATATTGTCGAAGGCGTGGTCGCTGATCCGGTTGTCGCCGGTAATCACCGGGCCGGACAGTACGTTGCCACTGACCAGACCATTCTGCTGGGTTTCATTCAGCTGCCATTGCATGGAGATGCCCTGGCGACCGCTGGCGGAATCCAGCTGTTCGGCACTCAGTGGTTCTACATCGGGCCAGTCACCCGCGTTCGCCGTTATGGCAAACAGGCTGCCCAGTACCAGTAAAAGCGTGACGCACCTTGTCATGACACATCTCCCGACAACACAGGGCTGCCCGGTTCAACACCCGGAGCAGCCCTGATTGCCTCAGTTGGTGCCACCACCCGCGTTGAGGTTGGACATCACACTGACGTTGGCCTGAGTCACGCTGCCCACGCCCGCGTTCTGGGCGAAGGCTCCGACACCAGTGAAGTTAGCGGAGCCACCGGAAATCTCATTGGAGGCCCGGGTATCCACATAGGAGCTTTCACCGTTAGCACTGCCGTAGGTGACGTTGGTCCCCGATACAGAGCCATTGAGCTCGGCATCGTTCATGAACACTTCCAGGGACAGATTCAGCGTGGTGGTGCTGTTATCTGAATTGTCGCTGCTGTCGGTGTTGTAGGAATCAGTGGCGTTGGTGGAGTTATCGGAACTGTCACTGTTGCCACTGTCAGCAATTTTGAACGAATCGCTGATGTTAGTGCTGTTGTCGGAATTGTCAGAGTTATCGGAGTTATCCGAATTGTCTGAATGATCCGAGTTATCGGTGTTACCGCTGTCGGCGATCTTGAAGGAATCGCTCACGTTGGTGCTGTTGTCCGAGTTGTCGCTGTTATCCGAGTTATCGGAGTTGTCTGACATGTCGTTACCACTGTCCGCGACTTTGAACGAGTCGCTGACGTTGGTGCTGTTGTCCGAGTTATCGGAGTTATCTGACATGTCGTTGCCGCTATCCGCGATCTTGAACGAATCGCTGACATTGGTGCTGTTATCCGAATTGTCGGAGTTGTCTGAGTTATCAGACGCATCGGTATTGCCGCTATCGGCAATCTTAAACGCGTCGGCAACATTGGTGCTGTTGTCCGAATTATCCGAGTTATCGGAATTATTGGAGTTATCCGAATTGTTCGAATTATCGGAGTTGTTGGAATTATCCGACATGTTGTTGCCACTGTCGGCAATCTTGAACGAATCAGACACATCGGTGCTGTTGTCTGAATTGTTCGAGTTATCGGAGTTGTCGGTGGAGTTGTCGTTACCGGAATCCGTGTTTCCGGAATAATTGGTGTTGGCAGAGGAATTGTCATTGGCGTTGTTGTTGGGGTCGCCGTCTCCTCCCTGTTGTGCCATAGCGTAACCGGAGATACCCATGCTCATGGCGATGGCAGCTGCTAGCAGACTTTTCTTGGTATTCATGATGTCATTTCCTTTGAGTTTGTTGGCTTTGAGGAATCCGACCCAACCCGCCAGCAACCGGGTAAGCCAAGGTCCAGACCCGCTCATGTATTGGAGCGATTACCGTGCCAACCTTACCAGACAGCTTTTATCTATCTGATTTGTATAGATTTTCAGGAGTGATTCTGCTCGACACCAGAGCGAACACCAGGACGACCTGTTCCATTACTGAAACAGCAGGTTTTAACGACACTTGGACAAACAAAAAAGAAAGGCGGGGAATCAGGCAGATAGCCAAAATCAGACGTGTTAAAAAAAACAAAACCCCGCAAAGCAAAAGCCTTGCGGGGTCTCTGGTAGCTGGCAGGCACCGCGTGCCTGCCGGACAACCGGAACCGGTCGATTAACCGAACTGGTTCATGGTGTTGTCTTTACCACCGGCCTTCAGAGCCGCTTCACCAGCGAAGAACTCTTTGTGGTCATCACCGATGTTGGAACCGGCCATGTCCTGGTGCTTCACAGTGGCGATGCCCTGACGGATTTCCTTGCGCTGAACACCTTCAACGTACGCCAGCATGCCTTCGTCACCGAAGTAGCCCTTGGCCAGGTTGTCGGTAGACAGAGCCGCAGTATGGTACGTCGGCAGGGTGATCAGGTGGTGGAACACACCCGCTTCACGGGACGCATCACGCTGGAAGTTACGGCACCACTCGTCAGCCAGCTGGCCCAGCTCAGTGTTGTCGTACTCGGCGCTCATCAGCTTGGCGCGGTCGTAAGCAGATACATCCTTGCCTTCTTCCTTCATGGCATCGAATACCTGCTGACGGAAGTTCAGGGTCCAGTTGAAGGACGGGCTGTTGTTGTAAACCAGCTTGGCGTCGGGCACTACTTCCTTGATGCGGTTAACCATGGCAGCGATCTGACCAACGTGCGGCTTCTCGGTCTCAATCCACAGCATGTCTGCACCGTTCTGCAGGCTGGTGATACAGTCCAGAACAACACGATCTTCGCCGGAGCCAGGCTTGAAGCAGAACAGGCCAGAGGCCAGACGCTTCGGCTTCAGCAGCTTGCCGTTAGACTTGATCACAACGTCGCCGTTTTCGATCTGGGAAGCGTCTTCGATGTACTCGCCGTCCAGGAAGCTGTTGTACTGGTCACCCAGGTCACCCGGCTCGTTGGTTACAGCGATCTGCTTGGTCAGGCCAGCACCCAGGGAGTCAGTACGGGCAACGATCACGCCGTCGTCCACACCCAGCTCCAGGAACGCCAGACGAACTGCGTTGATCTTGGACAGGAAGTCGGCGTGGGGAACGGTTACTTTACCGTCCTGGTGGCCACACTGCTTCTCGTCGGATACCTGGTTCTCGATCTGGATACAGCAAGCACCGGCTTCGATCATCTGCTTGGCCAGCAGGTAGGTCGCTTCGGCGTTACCGAAACCAGCGTCGATGTCGGCAATGATCGGCACAACGTGAGTTTCGTGATTGTCGATCTGCTTGATCAGCTCAGCCGCCTTGGCGCTGTCGCCGGCGTTTTCAGCTTCTTCCAGGGCACGGAACAGGTGGTTCAGTTCCCATGCGTCAGCCTGGCGCAGGAAGGTGTACAGTTCTTCGATCAGACCAGAAACCGCAGTCTTCTCGTGCATGGACTGGTCAGGCAGCGGGCCGAACTCGGAACGCAGGGCAGCAACCATCCAGCCAGACAGGTACAGGTAACGACGCTTGGTGGTACCGAAGTGCTTCTTGATGGAGATCAGCTTCTGCTGGCCGATGAAACCGTGCCAGCAACCCAGAGACTGGGTGTACTGGGAAGAATCGGCGTCGTAAGCAGCCATGTCTTCGCGCATGATCTTGGCGGTGTACTTGGCGATGTCCAGACCAGTCTTGAATTTGTTCTGGGCGCGCATGCGGGCAGCGTGCTTCGGGTTGATAGCATTCCAGGTCGGGTTCTGCTTCAGGATGGAAGCAATCTGGTCGACGTCTTGTGCGTAGGGCATGGTCTCTATCCTTTCTACGTTAGTGTTCAAAAGGGTCGGAAACGCTGCTGCCAGCAGCCTCCGGAGCCAACCGCCTGCTCATACAACCCGGCAGGGGATGACGTTGGGCGTAACTTTAGTGCTTTCCGATTTATAATTGAAATTTATATGGTGTATTTTCGGCATTTTTCTGGTGAATACCAAAAATGGATAAGCCGGTAGACCAGAGCCGTTCTTGAGCCCGGTCATTTTGGCCACGCTATAACATGCTATGATTCAGCCACTTGATTAATATCACGCCCCGGCGACGACGGGTAACAGAGGTATCCGGTGTTCTACATCCGCGCTTTCGGCCACTCGCTGCTGCACGCACTGAAGAATCTGTTTCCGATTATTGCGGTGGTTGTGTTCTTCCAGTTGGTCGTACTTCAGCAGATGCCGGACAATACACTCAGCATGGCCATTGGCCTGCTGATTGTTGCTGCCGGTGTCGCCCTGTTCCTTCAGGGCCTTGAGCTGTCTATTTTCCCGGTGGGCAAAAGCCTGTCCAACCAGTTTGCCAAGCGGGGGTCGGTACCTATCCTGCTCTCGTTTGGTTTCGCCATGGGTTTCTCCGCCGTGGTGGCAGAGCCCGCCCTGATTGCCGTAGCCCAACAGGCCCAGGAGATCAGCGAAGGCAAGATTGACGCTCTCACCCTCCGGCTTCTGGTCGCCACGTCGGTTGGCGTGGTGATCGCCCTCGGCGTGTTCCGGACCATCTTCGGCTACCCGCTGCACTGGTTCATGATCATCGGTTACATCACCGTGGTCATCGTCACCTGGTTCGCTCCGGAAGAAATTGTCGGGCTGGCCTACGACTCCGGTGGAGTCACCACCAACATTGTTACCGTGCCGCTTATTGCTGCCCTGGGCATCGGCCTGGCCGCTTCCATTCGGGGCCGCAATCCGCTCACCGATGGCTTTGGCCTGGTGGCCCTGGCGGTCATGGTGCCAATGATTACCGTGCAACTTTACGGCATCGTGGTTTACAGCGGCGGCGTATCCGACGAAGCGGGCCCCATGCTCCTGCAGGACGAAGGCGAAGCCATCTCCGGCGCCCTGAAAATGCTGTTGGAGCTGGCGGAGATGTTCCGGGACGTGCTGCCCATCATCCTGACCATTCTGTTCTTCCAGTACATCGTCCTGCGCCGGGGCTTGTCCAATCCGCCGAAGATCCTGTTCGGATTTTTGTTGGTTATTCTGGGCCTGTATGCCTTTGTCGTCGGCCTCAAGATGGGCCTGTTCCCGATTGGCACCAGCATGGCGGAGCAGCTGATTGAGCTCGAGAGGTTCGGCTTCATCTATCTGTTCGCCTTTATGATCGGATTTGCCACCACCATGGCCGAGCCGGCCCTGCTCGCTGTGGGCAAGCAGGCCGAAGAGGCCGCCTCCGGGCGGATCAACGGTAATGCCATTCGCATTCTGGTTGCCCTGGGCGTGGCCGTTGGCATCAGCATCGGGGTGCACCGGATCATTGTTGGCGGCTCCATGCATTACTACATTATGGGTGGCTACACGGTAGTCATCATCCTGACCGCCCTGGCCCCGAAATATATCGTGGCCCTGGCCTACGATCTGGGCGGGGTGACCACCTCCGAGGTGACCGTGCCCCTGGTGACCGCCCTCGGCATTGGCCTGGCCACCAATATCGAGGGCCGGAGTGTGTTGATTGATGGCTTCGGCCTGATTGCTTTCGCTTCTATCTTTCCTATTGTTACGGTGATGCTCTACGCCATTGTCATGCAATGGCTGACAGACCGCAGAGAGGTGCGACCATGAAATTTTCCGTTCTCGTAGCCATTGTTCCGGAAGACCAGGAACAGGAATGCATAGATGCCGCCCGCGATCTGGGCGCCGGCGGCATTACCGTGCTTTCCGGCCGGGGCATCAGCAACACGGCCAAGAAGACCTTCTTTGGCCTGACCTACGACGGCAGCCAGAGTGTGCTGGTGATGGTTCTGGAAAAGGGCCTGTCCTTGCAGATACTCAAATCCATTCAAAAACTTTTGATGCCGGCGGAAAACGATTCCCAGGGACTGGTATTCACCCTGCCGCTGGAACACCTGGGCGGCATTGATATGTCCCAGTTCCAGAAGTTTGAACAGCATCTGAAAGAAAATATCTAAGGAGCACCGGAGATGAAACTGGTCAAAGAGGTCATGGTTACCGACGTGGTTTGTGTTTCCCCCTTCGCCAAGCTGCGGGAAGCCCTGAGCCTGATGAAGAAGCATAATGTGAAATCCCTGGTGGTCGAGAAACAGCACCCAAATGATGCCTACGGCCTGATTACCTACACCAATGTGCTCAAGACCGTTGTTGCCGAAGAAGGTGACATTGACCTGCTGAACGTTTACGACGCCTGCGCTAAGCCGGCAATCTCGGTCGGGAAAAGTCTCGCTGTTCGCCAGGTCGCCAGCCTGATGACCGAACACCGGGTAAAACGCATCCTGGTACTGGAGGACAATGACCTGCTGGGCTTTGTCACCATGGACGACATTATGGCGGTGTTGCTTGAGCAGGTTGAGTAACCGGTCCCCTTACTATGGCTGAACACGCTCTGACACAACTTCTGATGCTACTTGGAGCCACCGTTACGGTGGTTCTTCTTTTTCAGAAATTGAGGATTCCGCCAAGCCTGGCCTATCTCGCCGTTGGGGTAGCATTGGGAGCCAATACGGCTGGGCCCGTTGTATCTGAACATTACATCCGGATTATTGCCGAGTATGGCATCGTCTTTCTTTTGTTCACCATTGGCCTCAGCTATTCCGTGAGCCAGATATACGCATTGAGGCACACCATTCTCAGCCTGGGCACAGCACAGGTTGTCCTGACAACGATTATTGTTGGCCTGGCCGCATGGCTAATCGGCGTTCCGGCCGCTGCCGCCTTCGTTATCGGGGCCGTGTTCGCCCAGTCTTCGAGCACCATCATTATTCGCCAGTTAACCGATCAAAACGAAGCTCAGTCCCGACACGGCAGGCTGGGGATAACCCTATCAGTGTTTCAGGATATTACGGCTGTTCCATTTATCGTCATTATTCCTGTACTGGGAGTGGCAGCGGCCCATCAAATCACTGGCGAACTCGGGCTCGCCCTGCTCAAGGCCGGCATTGCACTTGTGCTGGTACTGATTGTTGGGCGATATCTGCTAAAGCCACTGTTTCATCTGGTAGCGGAGAGACGCTCAGCGGAACTCTTCACACTCACCGTGCTTTTCGTATCGCTACTCGCAGCCTGGACTACAGAAGCATTGGGTTTATCCATGGCCTTTGGCGCGTTTCTTGCGGGGATGATCCTGGCTGACACCGAATTCAAACATCAAGTCGATGCCACCATCCGCCCCTTCAGAGATGTTCTTGTAGGGCTGTTCTTCGTTAGCGTCGGGATGCTTTTTAACCCTGAGGTATTGCTTGAGATCTGGCCAGAGGCACTGGTAGGCGCCAGTTTTCTGATCATTACCAAGCTGCTCATCGTGACAATCATTACCCGCCTATCCGGAATCGATTTAGCAACGGCCTTCCGGACTGGGATTGTGCTCTCGGTGGGTGGTGAGTTCGGGTTTGCCTTGCTGACCATCGGAATAGAGAGCGGAACCATAGGCGGATTAATTGCACAGACAGTTCTTATGTCTGTTCTAATCTCAATGCTTATAAGTCCATTCCTGATGCACCACAGCGACTATTTAGCCAACCGTCTGTTTGTTCAGAAATCCAAAGTGGACAATCAAGAACTGATGGGAACCGGGCAACCATCCGATCTTGGCGACCACGTGATCATTTGCGGATACGGCCGAACCGGGCAAGTGGTGGGCGCCTTTCTGGAAAAGGAGGGCATCCCCTTTCTGGGCCTTGAGCTTGATCCCAGTATCGTTCAGGAAGCGCGCCTCGCCGGCCATGCCGTTTACTGCGCCGATGGTGCTAACAGGGAAGTTCTTGAGAATGCAGGGCTAGCCAGTACTTCGATTTTAATCATCACCCACAATGATCTCGCTTCCTCATTACAGACACTTCGGATAGTTCAATCTATCAGACCAGACCTCAAAACCATCGTACGAACCAATAACGATCGCTTTGAACAGGAGTTGCGAAACGCCGGTGCCACGGAAGTTATACCGGAAACGCTTGAAACCGGCCTGCTGATTGCCTCTCACCTTTTGCTCTCGCTTAAAGTACCGGGAAGGAAGGTAGCCCGCTATCTCGCGGATCAAAGGCGGAAGAGGTACCCGATGCTTAAAGAAATTTTCCGAAGCGACGTCGACACACTTCTGGATGAGAACCCGGATGCCGAGATACTGCACGCAATACGCGTTTTTGAAGGGGATCCCGGAGTCAACAAAACCATTGAGCAGCTTATCGCCCCATACAGCCGAATTGCGGTCTCCGCCCTTGTCAGAAACAACAATCGGGTAAAAGATCCAGAGTCGGATATCCGCCTGACCTCTGACGATGTTTTAGTAGTTCTCGGGCCCCAATCGGAAATTGATAGCCTTCAGCTAGAAATGACCGGTATTGAGCCAACCAGGGGAGCATAAGGCTGGCTCAGTGAAGATTTTATTTGGGCTGTTGACGGAGAAACTCAATGTGCTCCTTCAAGCCAACGGCCTGGGCAACGTCCAACTCAATTGCGATCCCCGTCTCTTTCGATTCATCAAGTTTGCCCGCGGCACAGACAGCATCAAGGACCCGCCGCGAGCGGCTGGCCTCAACCAGGATCAAAACAACACTTCGGGCTCCCATAAACTCGAAACCAAAGAACGTGTAATGAGGCTTGTGACCTCGTCCTTGCGCATTATTGATGATAGTGGCACCCGTTGCACCAGCATCTCGAGCCGCATCAAGCACAATGTCCGTCCGTTCTTGGTCAACGAAAACCATAATCAATTTGAAATCCATGCTGCCTCCTTAATTCCCTTCCAGAACACCGATACTTTACCACCAGCCACCGACTATCCCATTAAAGATGGGACCAAGACTGATCTTGCTCAATTTAAAGCCAACACAACAATCTGATCCCGCTCTGCCAATGCCAACCACTCGCTCCGGGGAGGGTTGAGCTGCAGGTGCCGCCCCAATTCATTCGCCTTTGCCCGATATACGCCAAGCGCGATCTCACCGCCGGCGGCAACAATTTTTTCAAGCAGCTGGAAATCCGCGCTCGCAGGTAACGGGTAATCGTGGGGATCGCGGAACTGAATCTCGGCGCCACCCACAGTAAATAACTCATCCAACACTACCCTGAGTTCGCGACGCAGGGCTACCTGAGCCAGAACGTGGCTCAGGATCATCGGGCTGATCAGCATCTCACTCTGGTGGCCATAGAGCAGCTGGCGGTTGTCGGGATCACTCAACTCCATAATTACCTGCGGGCGCCGGGGTGCCTCGGCCAGAATGTCTTCCAGCTGCAGGTAGCCAACCATGGCCCGGGCATCGGCCTCTTCCCCGGAACCAAGGCGGTCACTGCTCAGTAGCATGACCGTATCATAGCTGGCGGGGTTCAGCTTTCGCAGATCGTCTTCCACCATGTAGTCAGCTTCCAGCAATTGACCGTTGATGGCTTCAAGATCAACGCCATAACGGGCAATTTCCCGCTGGCGTTCTTTTAACGGGGTGGCCGACACCATATCCAGCATGAAATTGCGCCCTTTATAGCTGCTAAACTCAGCCGCCAGGCTGGGTACCCGGCGGTTCCAGCCCAACACCAGCACCCTATGAGCATCCGAACGGCCAGTTGCGTGGGGCTGCGCGGCGCTCCTTGCAATAACTGGCAACGGTTCGGCTTTCGGGTCTGCGCCCGTATGTTCGTAATCACCGGCCAACAGCACCACACGGTCTTCGCGGCGAATCATGGTTTCCGGTGACGCCAGCAAGTTGACGGTCCAACCGCTAGCAGAAGGCTGCAACAAACCAAGTACAATGGCGCGGGGGCGTTGGGCTGCCAGCTCGCCAAGGCTCAACCCTTCTGCGGTTTCACCACCCCTGACAAAAATTTCACTGCCTTCTCCGGCGGTCAGCAGTTCGTTATAAACCTCCGAAAGGTTGGGATGCAGAACGTTCTGCACCATCAACCTGCTGATGGTGACATCGCCCGCAACCACCTCAACCGCTCCCGGATAGGCGCGCTCAATCACCGACAGCTTGCGCATGTCCTGAATTTCAGCCACCACAAATGGCAAAGGCGCATTCAGATGGCGAGCCTGGGCAGCGATGGACAGCAGTGCCTTGACGGTTTCCACATCTGACGTCACCAAGCTTCCGGCATCGTGAACCTGGCTGGGCACAATCACTGCAGCGGCATCCAGGCAGGCTACCCGATGCAAGGCATCTGGCTGAATCGCTGAGCCACTGCGAAGAATCACCTCACGAGCCCTTCGCCCAACGCCGGGCTCGCTCCCCAACTGATGCACCTGTTCGGCACTGGCCTCCTCCGCCAGGACCACCAGCCGTAACTTCTGTGTGTCGTGTTTCTCCAGGAAACGCTCCATCCGCCCGGTTGATCCGAACAGCTCTGCTACCAGTGGCGGCGTTTGCGCTGTCCAGCCAAGCACCACAAAATGGTTTTTGAGCGTGACCGGTGTCAGGCCTCGCTCCAGCTCCTCCATCTTGGCAATCAACCAGCGGGTGAGGATGGCCACCAGGGTACCCATAAACACTACGTAGCCCAGCAAGGTCAGCAACGTGGAGACCACCCGTTGCCAGGTACCCACATCGTCGCCCAGATAACCCGGGTCGGTCAGCCGCAGAAACGCCCACCAGACAGCCGAGCCCGGGTCGTCGAACTCTCCCCCCTGGGGCACCACAAGCATCCCGCCGATCAGCGAAATAAGCCCAATAAAGAAGCCGACAACCAGTAACTGGAATCCTGCCCCTTTGACAAGTTGGCGTTCGACAATGAACTTCAGACGGTCAACAACCCGGAATGGCAACATGGTGGTCCTTTTTGCGAATCGTCAGTGTTGGACATAGGATAGAACAAAGCCTGTCAGGAAGGTGACCTCAATCCATGACAACAACTTCAACTCGAAGCCCTGCCTCCCGTCGGATGATCCTGGCACTGGCAATCACCCTCTCCGGCACCGCAAGCGCCAGCAATGCTCATATCCCGCAACCCTGGAGGTCCGATGCAGTGGTACTGGGCCGGGATGAAGCCTATGACACCGAGCGCTTCCTTCACGAACTGACGTTTGATCACCGTCAGGCGTTACCGACCGCCATGGACAACGGCATCCGCGGTACCGGCGGCAGTGTCAGCAGCCGCCGGCTGTATTTCGACTTCCGCTACCGCCAGGATTTCGGGTTTCGCGATGATCAGAACGGCTTTCTGCTGGACATTCAGCGGGCGGAGGATCTGGACGGTCCCTATCAGCGGCAGTTGGTAGGCTTCCGCCAGAACATTGGCGAGCGCACAGAAGTGTGGCTGCAAGGCGATGTGTTCTCAGACAAGGCGGAATCGGACATTTATCTTAGCGCGCGCCATCACCTCGACAGCCAGAGCTGGCTGCACGCCTCTGTGATACTACCGGATTACTACTTCAACGAAAAAACCGATACCGCCGACCGTTTCGACAAGCAGCCCCGTTCCTATTTCCTGCAGTGGCATCGCCAGGGATCATCTGCCGTGGAAGGCACGACGGTATCGCTCAATCTGTCCCCCGATTCCCGGTTCATCAGCCAGCAGCAGGAGCTGGCCGTCAGTAACGAAACCCAGCGCGGAGCCATCAGCCATCGCCAGCAAACCGGAGACTGGCTGATTGGGTTGCACCTGGAAGGTGAGCGCACACGGCGAGATTACACGCTACAGCGGAGCGATGAAAACAGGGCCACCGGATTCGAGCGGGATCACCTGAAGGCCCGGGGCTCCGCCACCCTGGTGCCGCACCGCCTCTCCCCCACGGTTGGAGTGGCCTGGCTGCAACTGGACGAAACCGGATATTTCGGCCGAGAGCTGAACGATGAGGGACGTATTCGGCGCCGGGAACCCACGGTCTTTGCCGAGATCACCCTGAGCGCCAGCCAGAACACCAGCATCAGCCCGGGCATTTATCTGAGTGCGCCCGAGATCCGGCAAACGTTTGAACAGGAGGAGGAACAACGCCGGCACACCGGCTTTACCGGCAAGCTGGCCGTGCCTATTGAAACCCGACTGAGCGCCAGCAACCAGGCCGTATTAACCCTGAACCCCACCTTCTACCTGCACAAATTCGGGTTTGGCGGCGGCAACCTGCAGTTGCACTGGCCGCTGTAAGCGGATCAAACCATCTGCGGGGCACTGCGGCGGGCACTGAGGGTTTCAAGAGCCGAGGCCAGCGATGGATAAAAACTGCTGACCCCCGGTTCCGGTTTGAGCCCAGCCCGGGCCAGGGCCCTAAGGGGCTGAAACTGAAGGTCAGCGATCATGATTTCGGTACCGTTTTTCCGGCACTGGTCAATCAGTTTGTTCAACGCCGCCAGACCGCCGGCATCCAGCACGGTCACGCCATCCATGTACAACACAAAGCCCCGGGTTTCCCGGGACAGATCCGCAAGCTCACCAAAAACCCGGTCAGCGGCGGCAAAGAACAGCGGGCCGTTGATCTTGAATACCCGCCAGCCTTTCGGCAGCCCGGCCTGCACTACCCGTTTGTTATCGCTGATGTCTGTCACCTTGGTCATCTGAGCCATTTCACGCATGAACAGCACCGCCGCCAACAAGACACCGGTGGTAATGGCAATGACCATATCCAGCGCCACGGTCAGGCCAAAACAGGTAAAAAACACCAGCACATCGCTGCGCGGGGCGGTTTTCAGCAGATGCACGGCCTTGGGGGCCTCGCTCATGTTCCAGGCCACCATGATCAGCAGCGCAGCCATGGCCGGCATGGGCAGGTATGCCAGAATACCGGCCAGCGACACCAGCGCCAGCAACACCACCAGGGCATGCACCATAGCAGCCACCGGTGACTGGGCCCCGGCCCGATAGTTGGCAGCTGAGCGGGCAATGGCGGCGGTGGCGGTAATACCGCCGAAAAACGGCACCACAATGTTGCCGATGCCCTGCCCCATCAGTTCGCTGTTGGCGCTGTGGCGCTTGCCGGTCATGCCATCCAGCACCACGGCACACAGCAAGGATTCAATGGCCCCGAGCATGGCAATGGCAAAGGCCGCCGGCAGCAACTCGCGCACCATATTCCAGGACAGGCCTACCGGCTCGCCCTGGGCATTCAGTTGCTGCCAGGGCCAGGCAAATTCGGGAAGGAAGGGGGGAATGCCGGCACCGGTACTGCCATCGGGCAACAGGTAACTGAACCGGGAACCGATGGTTTCTATCGCAGCCCCATTGGCATTGAACCAGATCGCCAGCAGGCTGCCGATAATCACCGCAGGCAAATGCGGCGGCACCGGCGTTTTCAGCCTGGGCCAGAGCAACATAACCGCCAGGGTAATGGCGGCGATCAGTGTGCTCATGGAATCCAGCGCCGGTAACTGCTGGGCCAGCACCGCCAGCTTGTCCCAGTAATGCTCCGGCATGGTCTCTACCGACAGGCCGAAAAAGTCTTTCACCTGCAGGGTGGCGATCACCACCGCAATACCGCCGGTGAACCCCAGGGTGACGGATTCCGGGATATACTCGATAAAACGGCCCAGGCGCATCACCGCCATAATCACCAGCAACACCCCGGACATCAGCGTGGCCAGCAGCAGGCCACCCAGGCCGTAGCTTTGGGCAATGGGGTACAGAATCACCACGAACGCCGCCGTGGGGCCGGAGATGCTGTACCGGCTGCCGCCAAACAGGGCAATCACAAAGCCGGCGATAAAAGCGGTATACAGGCCATACTGGGGGGCAACGCCACTGGCAATGGCCAGCGCCATGGCCAGGGGGATAGCAATAATGCCGACGGTCACGCCGGCCATCAGGTCTTTCAGGAAGCGGCCGCCGGTATAACGCTCATCCACACAGGCTTCACGGAAGGCGTGGGCAATCCTCAGAGAAAACAGATGAGCGCGGTGCGACATGAGGCACTTCCCGGTTGCGGCTATAGCTTAGTCATTATATGCTCATGACGATTACATTCAATGTTAACCTGATTAACATAAATGAGCACCATGACAATGCCCAAAGAAAACCGTACCGCCCGACTGACACTGCTGATCGACCCCGAGAAAAAGGCCGCCTTCGAGAAACTGTGCAAAGCAGAGGATGTCACTCCGTCACAGAAAGTCCGCCAGTTTATCCGCGAATACGTCGAGCAGAGACTGGGCGAAGACTGGCGCGAACGGCGCACCGACAAACCTGAGTGAGCATTGCCCATGGCCGCACCCAAACGCTTTCGTACCCCTGTGCTGGCGTTCAGCCTGGCGCTGACGACCGGTTGTGCCCAGCTGCCCAAACCGTCCGGCACAGAGCCCGCGCAACCACAAATTCTTTATGACAGCGTACTGTTCGACAGCCAATCAAGCCAGCCAGTCACTATCGACAGTCTGGCCCGCGCACTGGCCAGCACCGATGTGGTGGTGATTGGCGAATATCATGGCCACCAGGCCTCACACCTTCTGCAGGCCCGGTTACAGCAACGGCTTTACCAACAGCGTCCGCGCCAGGTGCTGACCCTGGAGCAGTTCAACCTGGATTATCAGCCGGCGCTGGACAGTTATCTGGCGGGCATGACCGGCGAAACCGAAATGATCGAAGACGCCAATGCCTGGGACAACTACCGGGCTTCTTACCGGCCGCTGGTGGAATTTGCCCGGCGCCATGATCTTCCCGTTGTTGCCGCCAATGCCCCTGCCGATGTGGTCCGCTGTGTGGGCCGCACCGGCCCGGGCTATCTCGAGCGCTTGCCCGCCGACCAGCGGCAAACGCTGCCTGAGCTGCCCTTCCGCGACACGCCCGCCTACCGGGAAAAGTTTGTCGAGGCCATCAGCGGCAGCCACGGCCAGGGCGATCCCTCCATGGCCGAGCGCATGGATAACACCTACAACGCCCAACTACTGCGCGACAACACCATGGCCATGCGCATCCTGCAAGCCCATCAACAACACCCGGACCACCAGATAGTGCACCTGACAGGCACCTTCCACAGTGAGCAGGGGCTGGGCACCGTGGCGTTGCTCAAACAACAGGCGCCGGAGCTTTCCGTGGCGGTGATCAGCCCGGTGTTCTGGCCAGACGAGGAACGACGGGCACCTTTGGCCGGCAACCTCGACAAAGGCGATTACCTGTATCTGATCCAACCCCTGCCACCGGAATTCCGGGACACGGATCGTCGGCAGAATGCCATGCGGGAACGTTTTAGCAGTGGACCAGAGATCCAGTGCATCACAGAATAGGCACGTTGATTCACACAAGGGACTGAACCATGAAAGTTGTTGTTGCCATTATCCTGGGCATAAGCCTTATTCTCTCTGCATCGTTGTTGAAAGAAGGGCTCACCGGCCTGAAAACGTCGGACCGATACGTCACCGTCAAAGGCGTGGCCGAGCGGGAGGTGCAGGCCGATCTGGCACTCTGGCCGATCCGTTTTGTAGCCACGGGTAACACCCTGGAACAAGCCCAGGAAAGAGCACGCAGTAGCCGCGAAGCCATCTATGCGTTTCTGGAGTTACAGGCGATCGACAAAAATGCCGTTGAGCTGCAACGGCTGGATGTCACCGACACCCGCGCCAACCCCTATCAGGGCGAGGGCGAACAGAAGTTCATCATCAACCAGACGTTAATGGTGCGCAGCACCCAGATAGACCGCATTCGCCAGGCGGCCCAGAACGTCAGTGAACTGGTGGATTCCGGCGTACTTCTGACGACGGATTACGGCCCCGGCGGCCCCACTTACCTGTTCAGTGGCCTGAACGACATCAAGCCGGCGATGATCGCCGAAGCCACCGCCTCCGCGCGGGAAGCTGCCCAGCAGTTCGCCCGGGATGCCAACGCCAGTGTTGGCGGTTTGCGCCGGGCCAATCAGGGGGTGTTCCAGATTCTGGCCCGGGACCAGGCACCGGGGATTTCTGAGCAACAGCAGCCGGTGAAAACTGTGCGGGTGGTGTCCACCGTCGACTATTACCTGGAGTAATACCCGGCTACTGGGTTTGCACCATCTCGTCCGTCACCTGATAGTCACCGGCCAGCCAGCGCAGGATCTCGTTGGCGGCCGGGTGATCAAAAGCATCGTAGGTGTGGATCAGTGCCTGCCTCTTTTCGTCACTGATCCGCTCCAGCCCGGCATCCTGCAGCACCAGCAGATCGGTTTGAAGCTGATTGGCAAGGTCTACCCCCAACAGTTCCCGGGCGGCATGATGAAGCGCCTGGCCATACTGATAGTTCGGCCCCTGCCGGTACGATTCCGCGAGGGTGAGCGCGGGTATCGCCGTCAACGCCGGCTGTAATGCCGGATTGATGGCGTGGCCGGCCAGATGTGCTGCATTGTTCGCGGGGCGGCCGGTAAAGGCCCGCAGGTGCAGGTGCCGGGACATCCGGTCGCCATCATTCACCGGGTAGTTATCCCACAGCACCGGTTTGCGGCCCAGGCGATCGCCCACCCGCTTCAGGTGACCCGGTGAAATCTCCCGGGAACAGACTTCCTCTCCGGTCCAGAACACCCGCACGTCTTTTGGCAATTCCGCGCCCAGGGTTTCCAGGTAATCCGCGGGGCGCTCACCAAATACCCGGTCGAGCACCGGATCGTCGGAATAGTAGGTGGGGCACATGCTAATGGTGGTGGCCTTGGTGTTATCCCGAATCCAGCGGACAATCTCGGCCTGGGTTCGAGCCAGCTCCGGCACTTCAGAGCGCATGTCATCAAACAGGATGGCCAGCTCCTGAATCCCCGCCCGGTCTAGCATCCGGAGCTTGGCCGTCAGCGTTTCCCGGGCGGCGTCATCAAACCGGTTGAAAATCTCGAACGGGCTCAGGCCTACCCCGAAACGTACCCCCTCACGGCGGCACAACCGGGCAAAGGATTCCAGCTCTGCCGTCTGGTCTGCCGGGTGGGGTTCCTGCCAGCGACGGCGCAGGTAGGAGTCCGCCTTCGGGGCGTACAGGTAGAAGCTGTAACCATGTGCGGCCAGCGAGGTCATCAGTCGCCCCCGCTCTGCCCAACTCCACATTGGGCCATAGAAACCTTCGATAACACCCAGTTCAACTGTCATGACCTGTTCGCCCCCTGATTACCGCATTCACTCATCGTATCCTCAAGTGTACTCCGGATCGGGCGAATAACCATGAACGAAACGTCAGTGCCCGGCAAGGCAATCGTATACTCCAACGATAGGCGCCCGACAGCCGGCAGGCTAAACTGCTGGCTCGCTCACAACGGAACCCGGCTGATCATGCCTGATGCCCGAAATCGCCTGACTGCCCTGGACGCACTGCGTGGCCTTGCAGCTCTGGGCGTTGTCCTGTTCCATTACCTGCCCTATTACGACCGGCTGTATGACCACTCTTTCAGCAGCCCCGGCTTCCTGGATTTCGGGCGCTACGGTGGGCACTGGCTGTGGCGATTGCCCTGGCCGCTGTCCTGCACTACGGCATCGAGAAGCCAGCCCTGGCTTATTACCGACAATGGCGCGCCAAACGGCCGACGCCGACAGCAGGCACGGTCATTAGGGCGGAGCGCCCTCAAGAGCAATCAGGACGGGGCTGATAGCAGGAAATAAAAAGGTTTTGAGGAACACGAGGCCATGCGCATGGCCAGCCAGATCGGCCGCATGCAGGATGTGCGAGCTTCTCAACACCCGACGACCTTAGACCTATGTCGTACAAAGCCTATTTTTTGCGGTAGAACGACTGCGGTAGTTGCTAATCTGAACTAGACTGTCTGGACGGTGGTGTCCTACCGGGAACCGGGTCCATCGAAAACGACAAATACAATAAAACCAGAGGATAGAAGAGCAATGAAGATCCGTTCTGTTCTTTCCGCGGCTGTGCTGGCTGTGGCAACTACCTTTGCCGCCACTCAGGCGCTCGCACAAGACAAATTCACCCTCAAAATGGCCGAAACCTGGGGCCCTAACTTCCCGATTTTTGGCGACACCACCAAACGCTTTGCTGAAACCGTTGAAAAAATGTCCAACGGCAGGCTGACCGTCCGTATTGATTCCGCCAACAAGCACAAAGCGCCGCTGGGCGTGTTTGACATGGTCAAGGCCGGCCAGTATGACCTGGGCCATTCGGCATCCTATTACTGGAAGGGGAAAGTACCGGAAACCCTGTTTTTCACCAGCATGCCTTTTGGCATGAATGCCATGGAGCAGTATGCCTGGTTCTATCACGGCGGTGGCATGGAACTGATGCAGGAAGTGTATGAGCCCCACAACATGCTGTCGTTCCCCGGCGGTAACACCGGCGTTCAGATGGGCGGCTGGTTCCGCAAGGAAATCAAATCCCTGGACGACCTGAAAGGCCTGAAAATGCGCATTCCGGGCTTCGCTGGTGAGGTGTTTGCGGAGGTTGGCGTTAACCCCACCAACATTGCCCCGGGCGAGCTGTATACAGCCCTTGAGCGTAACACCATCGACGCCGTTGAGTGGGTAGGCCCGGCACTGGATCTGCGTCTTGGCTTCCAGCAGATCGCCGATTACTACTATACCGGCTGGCACGAGCCCGCCACGGAACTGCAGTTCCTGGTGAACAAGCGCGTGTGGGATCGCCTGCCGGCGGATCTGCAGGAGATCATGCGAGTTGCCATGCGCACCGCGTCCTACGACATGCTGGTTCACTCCCAGCACGCCAACGCCGAAGCCTGGGCCAACATCAAAGAGCAGTATCCGAACGTTCAGATCAAGCAGTTCCCGGAAGACATCTTCCAGGCCATGTACGATGCCAACAAGAAGCTGCTGAAGGAAGCTGCCGAGCGCAACGACCTGTCTGCACGGATTGTTGAATCCCAGGAGAACTACCTGCGCCAGAGCCGGGCCTACACAGACATTTCTGAACGGGCGTACCTGAATACCATGGCCGAAGTCGAGTAAACTGAGGTTCAGAAGTAACAGAGCCGGGATCGCTCAACGCAGTGATCCCGGTTTTTTCGTTTCACAGACACGCATCCGCTTTGCGGAGGAAGAAGTTCCATGCACTGGATAATCAAACTCGACAAGAGCCTGGCATGGCTCTCGAAACTGTGCGGCGTGATTGCCTGCCTGGCCATGATCCTGATGGCCGTGAACGTGTTTTACGACGTGGTGTCCCGTTACGTCTTCAACGATGTGTCCATCGCCATGCAGGAAATGGAATGGCACCTTTACTCCGTGGTTTTCCTGCTGGGAATTCCTTACGCACTGCGCACAGACGGCCACGTTCGGGTGGACGTGTTCTATACCCGCTGGAGTAACAAGACCAAAGCCTGGGTAAACATTCTCGGCGCCCTGATTTTTGTCATTCCCTTTGCTTATCTGATCGGCACCTACGGTTACAGCTTCGCCGTCGACGCGTACCAGATGGGCGAAGGCAGTGGTGACCCGGGCGGGCTGCCCCACCGCTGGGTGATCAAAGCGGTGATACCACTGAGTGCTGTATTCATGGCCACCGCCGGCCTGAATATGGTGACCTACGCCATCCGGGTACTGTCGGGCGAGAAAGAATACGTGGGCGAGCATAGCGCGGGGGGCCTGGCATGATCGGCATGATTATGTTCGGCGTGGCCCTGATCATGCTGATGTTCGGTTTCCCCGTGGCCTTTACGTTTGGTGGTGTGGCCCTGGTGTTCGGCATCTATGCCGAGGGCATGGACCTGTTTGCCTTCATGCCGTACCGCATCATGAGTGTGATGCAGAATACGGTACTGATGGCGGTGCCCTTGTTCATATTTATGGGGGTAGTACTGCAACGCACCAAATTGGCTGAGCAACTGCTCACCTCCATGGGTCGTCTGTTTGGCGGTTTGCCGGGTGGCTTGGCTATTTCCACCATTCTTGTGGGCGCGCTGCTGGCCGCTTCGACCGGCGTGGTTGGCGCCAGCGTCGTGGCCATGGGCCTGATATCACTCCCGGTCATGCTCGCGCACAAATACGACAAACGGCTGGCAACCGGCACCATTTGCGCTTCTGGCACTCTGGGCCAGATAGTTCCCCCCTCCATCATTCTGATCATTCTGGGTGATGTACTTGGGCTGCCGGTTGGCGACCTGTTCCGGGCTGCCGTGGGACCTGGCGTGCTTCTTATCGGCCTGTACATCGTTTACATACTTATCCTTACCCGGTTAAAGCCGCAGACCGCACCTGCAATGCCCAAGGATGATGACGGCGTAAGCCGGGGTAAGGAAATCCGGGATGCCCTGCTGGCCATCATTCCGCCACTGGCATTGATCATCGTGGTGCTTGGTTCCATCTTCACCGGCATTGCCACCCCCACCGAATCCTCCGCGCTGGGCGGTATCGGCGCGGTGGTACTGGCGCTGATCTACCGTCAGTTCTCGTTCAAGATGGTCTGGGATGCGGCGAAGGACACGGTCAGCGTTACTGCGATGGTCTTCGCCATTCTGATTGGAGCCACGGCCTTCTCCATGGTGTTCAGTTACACCGGCGGCGACTATCTGCTGGAGGAATGGCTGCTAATGCTGCCGGGCGAGCAGTGGGGCTTCATCATTCTGGCCATGCTGGTCATCCTGATTCTTGGTTTCTTCATCGACTTCGTGGAGATTTCCTTCATCATCGTGCCCATCCTGGCGCCGGTAGCCGAAGCCCTGGGCATTAACATGCTCTGGTTTGCCATTCTGGTGGCCATGAACCTGCAAACCAGTTTCCTGACACCACCCTTCGGGTTCTCACTATTCTACCTTAAGGGGGTGGCACCACCGAATGTCCGAACGATCGATATCTACAAAGGCATTGTGCCATTCATACTGATCCAGATTCTGGTGCTGGCGCTGATCGTCATCTTCCCGGAATGGTTCGGCATGAGCTCCACTTACTGACCTTTTCAGGCAGGGTCGGGTAAGCAACCCGCCCCTGCCTCCTGTCCTTTTTGCACCCAAACCTGACAAACCCTGATCATTTTCTATACTAAGCAAGAAACGCGACTCTCAGTGATGCATTCGGGAAAACGCCGGAGAATTAACGCGAAGGGAGAGAAGTTTCATGGCACAGGGCACAGCTCCAAAGACGGACTATTCTGACAGCAACACCAAAGCGCATGTTCTTAGCCTGCCATTGGAAAACAGTCAGGCTGATCGGGAACCACACAGCTATGAACGCTGGCTGATCGCCAAGTTGATGCGAATGGCCGGCTCACCCGCCATACGCTTCCAGCTATGGAATGGCGAGGTCATCGAGCCAGAGCAAGGGCCGGCCGACTTCACCCTGCACCTGAAGGATCACAAGGCACTCTACTCCCTGGTTGCCAACCCCAACCTCGCCTTCGGCGATCTGTACAGCGCTGGCCGCCTGGAGATCGATGGAGACCTGCCTGATCTGATGGAAAGCCTTTACCGATCAGTCCACGCCGCCCGGCAGAAATGGCCAAAATGGCTGGACGCGCTGTGGCGGAATCATAACCCCAGGGCAACCGGCATTTCCGAGGCCAAGGAAAACATTCATCACCACTACGACCTGGGCAACGAGTTTTACCAACTCTGGCTGGACAACGCAGAAATGCAGTACACCTGTGCCTATTACGAGCACCCCGGTAACACACTGGAGCAGGCACAACTGGCCAAACTGGAGCATGTGTGCCGAAAGCTGCGCCTGACGCCCGGCATGACGGTGGTGGAAGCCGGCTGTGGCTGGGGCGGCCTGGCCCGTTATATGGCGCGCAACTACGGCGTGAAAGTTCACTCCTACAACATATCCCGTGAACAACTGGCATACGCCCAGGCCGAATCTGAACGCCAAGGGCTCGATGGTCTTATTACCTATGTGGAGGACGACTACCGCAACATCACCGGCCAGTACGACGCATTCGTCTCGGTTGGCATGCTGGAGCACGTTGGCAAGGAAAACTACCGAGCCCTGTCGGAGCTGATCAAGCGCAGCCTGAACCCCAACGGCATAGCTCTGCTCCACAGTATCGGGCGCAACCGGCCCATGCTGATGAATGCCTGGATAGAGAAGCGGATCTTTCCCGGCGCCTACCCTCCCAGTATCGGCGAGTTTATGGAAATCTGTGAGCACGGCGACTTCTCGGTGCTGGATGTGGAGAACCTGCGGCTGCACTATGCCCAGACCCTGAGCCACTGGGCGGAGCGCTTCGAGGCCAATGCCGAGCGCGTTACCGAGATGTACGACGAACACTTCACCCGGGCCTGGCGGCTTTATCTGGCGGGCTCGATTGCGGCATTCCGGGCCGGGTCGCTGCAGCTGTTCCAGGTGGTGTTCACCCATGGTGATAACAATCAGTTGCCCCAGAGCCGGCAGGACCTGTATGCCTTCCCAGCAACACCGGAGGGCAGCTGATGGAATACTACGACGCGATTATCGTAGGTGCCGGCCCCGCCGGTTCCACCCTGGCACGCAGTTTGGAGGAGGCCGGGAAGAATGTGCTGGTCATCGACAAAGCCAGCTTCCCCCGGGACAAAACCTGCGCCGGCTGGGTAACGCCTGCCGTTATGGAAAGCCTTGAAATCGACCAAACGGATTACGCCAATGGCCGAACCCTTCAGCCCATTCGTCGTTTCCGCATCGGCATGATGGGGCAGCCTGCCGTCGAGAATGACCACCATAGCATTGTTAGTTATGGCATACGCCGCTGTGAATTCGACGCTTTTCTGCTCGACCGTGTGAACGCTCCGAAACAACTGGCGACACCGGTCAAATCCATCGTCCGGAACAATGGCAACTGGGTGATCAACGAGCAGTGGCAGGCCCCGCTTCTGATCGGCGCCGGGGGGCACTTCTGCCCGGTTGCCAGACTGCTGGGCAACGGCCCGGGCAAACACGAAACGGTAGTCGCCGCCAAGGAAGTGGAGTTTGAGATGACACAGGAACAGGCCGATGCCTGTGAAGCCCGGGGGGATGCCCCGGAGCTCTGGTTCTGCAGGGATCTCAAGGGTTATGCCTGGGTATTCCGTAAAGGTAATTTCCTGAACATTGGCCTGGGGCGGGAAGACAACCACCGGCTAACGGATCACCTGGAGGCATTCGTAGACGATATGAAGCACGACGGGCGAATCCCCGCAGACCTGCCGGGGCGATTCAAAGGCCATGCCTACCTGTTGTACTCCCATGCCGATCGGCCACTGGTAGACGACGGCGTATTGCTGATCGGAGATGCAGCGGGCCTGGCTTACACCCAGAGCGGTGAGGGTATCCGCCCTGCCATTGAATCCGCCTTGATGGCGGCCGAGGTGATTCTTAACGCCACAGATTTTTCTGCCGCCGCGCTACAGCGCTACGGTGAGCGCATTGCGGAACGCTTTGGCAACCGTGCCAGTGAGCAGGCAGCTGGCTGGCAACTGCCGGAATGGCTGAAGCAGCCCGTCGCCAGCACGTTGATGCGTTCGCACTGGTTTACCCGAAAGGTAGTGACGGAGAAATGGTTCCTGCACCAGGATGTTCCAACGCTGAGAGCCACGGGCTGAGACGCAAAAAGCCGGGCCCTTGCGGGGCCCGGCAAAGTGACGCTACATGAACTGGGTACTACATGGAGAAGTTGTGCTCGAAACCGATACCGAAAGTGGTGTCGTCAGTAGCCAGGCCGGTGTTCTTGTCCGCTTCAACCTTGGCAAAGTAACCGAACATCTTGCTGCTCTTGCCAACCTTGTAATCGGCGCCGACGGCCATAAGGGTCAGATCGTCATCAGAAGCATCCATATCGGTCATGCCATACTGGGCTTTCAGCTTCCAGCGATCCAGTTTAACGGCGGCGCTCAGAATATACGTGGTGTCTTCAAAATCCCCACCGTCAAACGCTGAATCCGAGTTTTCAGACTGCTGGAACAGGGCGCCCAGCTCAAAGTTCTCAATGTTCAGCTTGGCAGCAACGTGCAGCGCGTCGACCAGAGTATCGGTGTCACCGAGATCAAACAGGTTGGTTTCGATTTCAGAGTCGTAACCCACTGATGCGTAGAGCATGCCGTTATCGAACACAACAGATGTCGAAAAGCCATCTGCAACGCCATCACGGCGATCAGCGCCAACGGTATCGCCTTCACCTGGAATCATGGCGAGGTTCAAGCTGACCAGATCAGCGATCTTGGGAGAAGAGTACTGGATGATGTTGTTGGCGCGCTCAGAACCACCCACAATCTCGTTGATGTCACCGCGCAGGTCACCAAACTGGTCAATCTTGCCCTGAGAAACCTTGAAAGGGGTATCGAATTTACCCGCTTTCAGCATACCCAGCTGGCTGTGCTTGAAACCACCGAAGATATTGCGCTGGCTGAAGGGACCGCTACCCTCATCAACACTGATCTGATATTCAGCTTGGTAAATAGCGACCACATCGTTAATGTCCAGATCCAGCTCGCCCTTCACACCAAGGCGTGATGCGTTGCTTTCCAGTTCCCACTGATCCTCAGCGCCATTGTCCTGATGCTCATAAGAAACGTTCACTTTACCGTAAACAGTCGGGCCCTTGTCAGCCATCGCCACAGACGGCGCGACAACCATGGAACCGATAGCCAGTGCCAGCAATTGCTTTTTATTTCCTCTCATCTGTTGCCAATCGAGACATCGCCTTAACCAATAAAAATGGCAGAAGGCGAAGTTTGCTTCCGATATAAGCCTACAACTATAAGTAGCCCAAAAGTAAAAAGGTGCCAATACCGATATCTAAATGTACTCATAAGTTATTCCTGAATCCGTGAGACTGGCCCCCTGAAGCGCTTCTAACCCACTGACCTGCATGGCAATATAGCGGATATCGCCATTCACCCAGACAGTGCCATGCCCAACGTCAAGTTCCGCGCCAGTCGCCGCACCCTCACCAGCCATTCCGGGTTGTCGATCATCGGGCAGTGCCTCGAGATCGCCGGCGTCGACAGCATCGACGGCCGCTTCCCCACCACGCTGGGCATGCGCACCAGCGACGTGGTCAAGAGCTACCTGGGCCTGCTGTGTCTGGGCATGAGCGACTATGACGCCATCGAAAACTTCCGCCGCGACAAGCCCTTCCAACAACTGCTGACCCTGCAGAAGGTGCCGAGCACGGCGACGCTGCGACAGCGGCTTGAGAAACTCGCCGCCAACAACCTGCAGGCGCGCACCGCCATCTGGTCCACGACCCTGCTGTCACTGGTCGAGGCACCGATCACCGCCGAGACGACGCACGTCTGCCTGGACATCGACACCTTCGTCATGGACAACAGCAACTCGAAGAAGGAAGGCGTCTCGCGGACCTACCAGAAGGTCGACGGCTACACCCCGATCGCCGCGTATCTGGGCAACGAAGGGTGGTGCTTGGGCCTGGAACTGCGTCCCGGCAAGCAGCACACCATGAAGGAGAGCAACGCCTTCCTGGAGCGGGTGCTGCCCCGCGCCCAAGGCCTGACCGAGCGACCGATCCTGCTGCGTGAGGACAGCGGCTTCGACAGCCAGGCGCACCTGGCGCTTCTCGAACAGCAGCGGCAGGCCTTTGCCGAGGAGGGCCGCCGGCTGGACTACCTCGTCAAATGGAACCCGCGTGGCTCGGCCACGGCCGATCAGGACACCTGGCTGGCCGTGGCGGCGGACTACTGGGAAGAGCTGCGCCCTGGCAAACGCCAGGCGCTGTGGACGCAGACGGTCTCGATCCACGACGACAACAAGATCGAATACGTCGTCAAGCGCGTGATGCGCCTGGTGGAGCGCACCGCCGATCACGATGGCCAGTTGCTGCTCGAACCAGAGGTTGAGTTGGAAGGCTGGTGGACCAGCCTGGACGAGGCGCCGGAGGCGGTGATCAAGCGCTATCAGGCGCATGCCACCCACGAGCAGTTCCATAGCGAGATCAAGACCGATCTTGACCTGGAGCGGCTACCGTCGGGCAAGTTCGCCACCAACGATCTGATCCTGCATCTCGCCCAACTGGCCTACAACATCCTGCGATTGATGGGGCAACTGGGCATGACCGGCGAGCTAAGCCCGGTCCGCCATCCCGCCAAGCGGCGCCGGCTGCGGACGGTGTTGCAGGAATTGGTGCATCGTGCGGCTCTCGTGATTCACAAGGCGCGGCAAATCATCCTCGACTTCGGGCAGGACATCGGGCGCATGACGGTGTTGAACACCCTGCGGAGCCGGCTGCGTTACCCACGAGGGTCGCCATGCTGACTGTCTGCCAGAGAGCATCCCCAGACAGTGCGCGACGGGCGATCGCCGGTCGCCAGGTTGGCCGTGCGCGGCAGGGGCGTAAGCGGAGAAAACCGGGTGATCAGGACCGATCGACGTGGGCATTTCCGACGACATCGGGCTCGCACCTCCACGATATTCGAGTCAAATTCTCAAAAATCTCACGCAGACGATGATAGGGGGAATGTCGGCTGCGGCATCACGGATTCAGGTTATTTTTTCCGACATTTTCAGCCCTGCTTCAGGTTGGCACGCTATAACACCTACTCATGTCTTTGAAGATTCATACGACGCCATGCGCCTTGTTCGCCAAACAGGGAAAATGAACGATGTAAGAAGGCTCAACCGAATCAGTTTTAGCGCCTCCGCGATGAAGTAACAATATCCATTCAACCCTGAAAAACATAAGGATACGGTATGCAAAAGAAGAAGAGTTCGCTCCCTATCATTCACGCTTCCTTAGCAACGCTGTTGATGTCGCTAGCAATCCCGGCACTGGCCCATGAAGGCCTCGCAAACACTTTACCGAGGGATGGCGTCACCATTCAGGATTCCCCAGCAGAGATTGGCATCGAGTTTGGTGGCTTGATGCGCATCACCCAGTTTGAAGTGAAAGGCCCGGACGGCCCCGTTCCTCTTGATGGTCTGCCAGGCAGTGAACAGGTCGATCGCTACTTCGTAAAGCCCAGTGACACTCTTTCGGCTGGGGATTACCAGGTGCGCTGGCGTGGCCTATCGGATGACGGGCACATGATGTCTGACGGTTTTAACTTCTCGGTCGAGCCCTGACCCGTGGCCTGGTGGTTCTCCGTAAATAGCCTCGATGTCTGGACCGTCGCGATGATTCTCGTGGCGGCTGGGGTTTACCTTAGTGCCCTAGTCGCGACGGGGGCCGTGTTGTTTCGTCTAGCGTTTCCCCGACTCCCTGATCACGACCGGAGGCGCGTCGCCCGCATGGGCGTCTTTGCTGCCTGGGCGGGGGTCATTCTGATTCTGTTCCAGTGGCCTTTAGAAGCTGGTTACCTTGGGGGCGGCAATATATCTGCTGCAACCAACCCAATGCTGCTCGGAATCGTGTTTGAGGGTGCGTCCGGGGGCCGGCTAATGCTGGCGGTAGCTGGCTTGCTGCTGGTTCAGGCGATTCAGCTTAATAACTTAGCGCTCTCGAAAACAGCCAACAGCGTGAGCCTAGTAGGCGTTTTATTGGTGATGCTGGCATTCGTGCAGGTGGGGCATACAGTAAACACCCCACGCCTCGTTCTGGCTGGTTTGCTGAGCGTTCACCTGATGGCGGCAGCATTTTGGGTGGCCTCGCTTTGGCCGCTGTTCCATTTAGTAGGACGGGGTCACAACCAGGACAATACCGCCCACATTCTGACCCGTTTCGGGAAAATCGCCATGGGCGGAGTTGGCGTGTTGGTACTGGCGGGTGTTACTTTGGCCACGCTGCTAACGGGCGGTCTCAAGCCACTACTCACCACGGCATACGGACAGTTCTTGATCGGCAAGGTATTGATTGTCGCGGTGCTGCTGTTATTTGCTGCCGCGAACAAGTGGCGGCTTGTGCCGGCCTTTGAGAGCGGCGACGCAACAGCCCCACGACGGTTACAGCGAAGTATTGCGCTGGAGATGGTGCTGGTCGCGGTTATCCTGCTGATCACGGCGGTGCTGACAAGGGTGACATCGCCGAATGGGTGATCGACAGGACAACTGCCTTGGGAAGTTAAGAACCCAGCTTACTAGCTTTTGCATATTCCGGCCCATCGTGAACACCCATTCCGGACGAACGTGAACACCTATTCTGGTTCAACGTGAACAGTCATTCCGGTCGAAGATGAACACTTTCTGGTGATTTTCCGGAATCGGTGTTCACCATGCCGGAATCCGTGTTCACGTTCCCGGAATCGGTGTTCACGTTCAACCAGAATCTTTCTTAACGCATTGTTTATTCAACCGTTTGCTACTCTGGTTCCTTTTTTTGGGGATCAGGGTCATGGCAGCAAAGAGAATTCCAATGCGCAAAATCAGAGAATTGCTTCGCCTGAGGCTGGACGCCGGGCTCTCGATCCGGCAGATCAGCGCCAGCACCAAGACCAGTGTCGGAGCCATCCAGAAGCTCCTGGCCCGGGCCGATACCCTGGAAATCACCTGGCCATTGCCAAAGGACTTGGACGACGGCCGCCTGGCGGCCATGTTCTATCCCGGCTCCGATCCCACCTCGTCCGTCCGCTATCAGCAGCCGGACTGGGCGACAGTCCATCAGGAACTCAAACGCAAAGGCGTGACCAAACAGTTGCTGTGGGAGGAATACACGGCCCAATATCCCAATCGATGCTATAGCTACTCACAGTACTGTGACCGCTTCCGGCACTGGCAGAAGCAGCAAAAGCGCTCCATGCGCCAGATCCACAAGGCCGGTGAAAAATGCTTTATTGACTACTGCGGCCCCACCGTACCGATCATCAACCCGAAAACCGGTGAAATCCGCACGGCTCAGGTGTTCGTCGCCGTGCTAGGTGCCTCCAATTACACCTACGCCGAAGCCACCTGGAGCCAGGGGTTGCAGGACTGGCTGCTGAGTCACGTGCGCACCTTCGAGTACTTCGGCGGTGTTCCGGAAATGGTGATTCCGGATTATGTGCCGGGACACATAATCCGGCTTATGTTCCCTATCCCATTATGTTCCGTTCACTTTGGAAGACCTTGAATCCATAGGGAGGATCCCGTGTAAAAGGACACATAACGACAGATGCCGTTTGGGCGCATGATTTCCTTTCCTACATCCAGAAAGGAGATTGTCATGTTAGAACATTACTTCGTTAAGCCCGATACCATCGATGCGATCCGCGCTTCCTGGATCGCGGAACCGATTGAGCAGTACGTTGCGTGGTTAGCCGGGCACGGATACAGGCCCAGGGTAATCTTGCGGCGAGTCCCACTCCTGAGGCAGTTTGGCGAGTTTGCTCGCGATCATGGTGCCACGCAGTGGAGCGAGCTTCCGACTCATGTCGAGCCTTATGTAAAGCACTGGGTAAAGGTTCACGCCAAGAACGCATACCAGGCAAAGCGATGGGTGGCTAATGATGCTCGTACACCGATCGAGCAATTGCTGTCCCTGATGTTGCCCGATTTCCGCGGAACAGGTCGGAGACGGACCAGTCAAGATCCCTTCCTGGTTCAGGCACCGGGGTTCTTTGTTTATCTGCGTGAAGAACGGGGCCTGCGCGAGCTGTCTCTCCGGCACTATGGCCATTATCTGCATAACCTGGAAGCCTACCTGGCGCGAATCAACCTGCTGCATTTGTCCGAGCTCACTCCAGCCATACTCAGTGCATTTGTGGTGGAGAGCGGTCGCCGATTGAGCCCGCATTCTATGACGGGGCTGTGCAGCTCCTTGCGAGTCTTCCTGCGCTACCTGTACCGCGAGCAGCTGATCAATCGCGATCTCGGCGCTACCGTAGAGTCCCCGCGTCGGTATCAGCTGGCCGATCTCCCGCGTTCGATCTCCTGGGACGACGTCCGGCGCATGCTAGATGTTGTTGATCGGCGCAGTGCTCTGGGCAAGCGCGACTATGCCATTCTACTTTTGCTCGTCACGTATGGACTGCGCGGCCATGAGGTGGCCGGATTGACACTGGAGAATATTGACTGGAAGAGAGAACGCCTGTTGGTGCCGCAGCGCAAGGCGGGACACACCACTGCGTACCCTCTCTCTTCAGTGGTAGGCGAAGCTATTCTCGACTACTTAAAAAATGCACGCCCACACGTCGAGGAGCGAAGGCTGTTTTTCCGGGTTCTGGCGCCCGTCCGACCTGTGACGGCGGTTACTGTGTCCAGCCGCGCGACGCACTACCTGCGCAAAGCGGGTATTAATGTCCGTCGCCCAGGTTCGCACACCTTGCGCCACACTTGCGTACAGCGATTGGTCGATGCCGAGTTCAACTTCAAGGTCATCGGCGATTACGTTGGTCATGCATCGCCAAGTTCCACCCGCATCTATACCAAGGTGGACGTGGAAACCCTGCGCATGGTGGCGCTGGGCCACGAGGAGGTGCTGCCATGACCGCCTCCTTCCACAGCGTACTGGGCAAGGATTTTTCGGCTTACTTGAGTTACAAGCGCGCGCTGGGCCGAAAATTTGATACTGAAGAGCTCGCCTTGCAATTATTCGATCGCTTTTTGGTCGAGGAACGGGTGAGTGATGCGGCGTTAGTGCAACCGGCGTTGATTGAGGCCTTTCTCGCTTCGCGGCCACGCACTCGCCCACGCAGCTATAACCACCTCTTGGGGGTGCTCCGCTGCTTTTTTGCCTGGCAGGTGGCCCAGGAGCGGCTAGCGCATTCTCCGGTTCGTGCTCACCCTCAGCCGGTGACTTCCCAGCTTAAACCCTTCCTGTTCGAACCGGCTCAGGTGGAAGACATCCTGACGTTGGCGTCACAGCTTCCGGACAATTCCCGGGCACCCTGTCGTGGCATGGTCTACCGAACAATCTTCTCGCTGATGTACGGTTTGGGCCTGCGTGTCGGCGAGATTGTGCATCTTCGGTATCGCGACGTCGATTGCCAGCGCAGCCTTCTGGTGATCGACAAGAGCAAGTTTGGCAAGACGCGTTTGGTCCCCTTTGGCCCGCGCATGGCGCAACAGATCGCTGTCTATCTACAGTTTGGCGTTGATCGGTATGGGCCATGGCAGCCGGATGATCCGGTATTTTCTTTCAGCTTTTTCCCAGAGCGCAAGCCAATGCGTATTGAGACGGTCAGTCAGACATTTCACCACTTGATACTGAAGATGGATCCGTACGTGCCACCTGGCGTACGCCAACCTCATCTGCACTGCCTGCGCCATTCCTTCGCGGTCGCAACTCTGCTCCGCTGGTATCGCACCGGCGTGGATCCCAATCAACGGCTCTTTCATCTATCAACCTTCATGGGCCATGCCGACCCGGCATCGACTGCCTGGTATCTGACCATCACCGAAGCACTGCTCCGGGAGGCGAGCCAACGGTTCGAGCGATTCGCCGATCCCCGCAGAGAGGAGGAGCTATCATGACGGATCAATTGGGGCGTCTCGTCTTTGCCTTCGTAGAGGATCACCTTAAATGCCAACGGGGGCTGCGCCCGGCCAGTATCCGAAGTTATAAGGAGAGCCTGCGCCTGTTCTTGCAATTCGCTGCAAAGGATAAGCATTGCCGGATCACCCGCTTGGAACTGGCTGATCTCACTGGCGAGCGAGTGCGCCATTTTTTGCAACACCTTGAACAGGAACGTGGTAATGGGGTTAGAACCCGAAACCAGCGCCTGGCGGCGCTGCATACCTTCTTCGAGTATCTTGCCGGCCGTGAGCCCTGCGTGCTCGGGGAAGCACAGCAAATTGCTTCCATTCCCGTCAAACGCTGGCAACCGGGCGAGACTCTGTATCTCGAACGCGACGAGATTAATGCTCTGTTCGCTGCCTTGCCCACCGACCACCCTCAGGCTCTGCGCGACCAAGCCTTGCTTCGCTTCCTTTATAACACCGGAGCACGCGTACAGGAGGTAGCGGATCTGCGCGCAACGCACCTGGAACTCGGTTCTGAGCCCCGAGTACGGCTGCATGGTAAAGGTGACAAATGGCGTACCTGTCCTTTGTGGACGCGAACGGCGGGTCTGATGCAGGACTTACTGGAGCAAAATCGGCAACGACGCCACTCCAATGACGCTGTCTTCCTAGCCCGCAACAGTGCGCCGCTGACCAGATTTGGTATCTACAAGATCGTGCGGCGTCATACCGTCAAGGTGGTGAAGAAAAGCGCAGATGGCACAGTGCGGCACATCTCACCCCATGTCTTACGCCACACGACGGCCGTGCATTTGCTTGAAGCAGGTGTCGAGGTCAACGTCATCCGCGCCTGGCTTGGACACGTCAGTTTGGAGACCACCAACCGATACGCCGAGATCACCCTCCGAATGAAAGTGGACGCGCTCCGCACCTGTGAGCCTATTTGGGATTCTCCGGCGGAGTCCCACCGAAAGCCAGTATGGCGATCCAATTCCGAGCTGCTGCAATGGCTGGAATCCCTGTGATCGTTATGTGCCCCAGTGCAAGGGGGCCTCCCTATGGTTTCAAGGTCTTCCAAAGTGAACGAAACATAATGGGATAGGGAACATAATCCGGATTATGTGCCGGGACACATAATCCGGAACGACCATCTCCGGAATGCCACCGAAGAACTCAAAGGTACGCACGTGACTGGATAGCCAGTCTCGCAAACTCTGGCTCCAGGTGGCTTCAGCGTAGGTGTAGTTGGAGGCCCCAAGCACCGCCACGAACACCTGAGCGGTGCGTACCTCACCGGTCTGCGGGTTGATGATCGGCACGGTCGGGCCGCAGTAATCCACGAAGCACTTCTCCCCGGCCTTATGGGTCTGGCGCATGGAGCGCTTCTGCTGCTTCAGCCATTGCCGATAACGGTCACAGTACTGGGAGTAGCTGTAACAGCGATTGGGATACTGAGCTGTGTATTCCTCCCACAACAGCTGCTTGGTCATCCCTTTACGCTTGAGTTCCTGATGAACGGTGGCCCAGTCAGGCACCTGGTAGCGAGTCGATGTGGTGGGATCGACACTGGGATAGAACAGGGCCGCAAGGCGGCCATCGTCCAAATCCTCGGGCAACGGCCAGTTGAGGTTCAGGGCATCGGCCCGGGCTAACAGCTTCTGGATGGCCCCGACACTGGTCTTGGTGCTGGCACTGATCTGCCGGATCGAGAGCCCGGCTTCCAGCCTTAGGCGAAGCACCTCTCTGATTTTACGCATTAGAATTCTCTTTGCTGGCACAACTCCGCTCCCCAGAAAAAGGAGTCAGAGTAGCAAACGGTCTAATAAACAATGCGTTAAGAAGGATTCCGGTTGAACGTGAACACCGTTTCCGGGAATGTGAACGCTGATTCCGGCATCGTGAACACCGATTCCGGAAAATCCGGAAAAGTGTTCACCTTCAATCGGAATGACTGTTCACGTTGAACCAGAATCGGTGTTCACGTTCGTCCGGAATGGGTGTTCATGATGGGCCGTAATATGCAATAGGGGGATGCGTGTCTTACGGGCACTTTATCGTTACAAATTAGTAACTTACTAACAAAATTGGCCCCACCTGTCGGTGGCCCGACAGGTCCACCCAGCTTGATGGAAACCTATCAGCCTCTTACAGACCTGACAACGACGCGCAGGAAATTAGTCGTCGATCACATCAATTGACACACAGACAAAAGCCTGACTACACTAAATCTTAATTCAGAATTCTATTCTGCACAGCAAAACAATAACCTCAAAAGAGCGCATACATGATGACAACAAAAAATATCATTTTAATTTCTCTTCTTGCCGGGAGCGCAACCACTGCGTGGGCTGCAGAAAATGTCGATCTGCCAGCCACCATCGGAATGACTGCCTATGGCACCAGCTCAGCAGGTTATAGCCAGATGGCTTCTATCGGCAATCTACTACGCAATGAGTACGGCGTATCACTGCGGATCCTGCCCGGCGAGAACGACGTTTCTCGGATGACACCACTTAAAACCGGGCGCGTACCGGTTTGTTCCTGTGGCATTGCCGCTTATTACGCCGCCGAGGGCGTACTGATGTTCTCCGAGGACAACTGGGGGCCGCAGCCGGTTCGGGTTATTACCACATCCATTGCCAGTTTTGGCCTGAGCATTGCTGTAGCCGGCGATATCGGCGTAGAAACCCCCTATGACCTCAAGGGCAAACGCATTTCCTACATTCGTGGTGACGATGCCCTGAACCTCGGCACCGAAGCCATGCTGGCCTTTGGCGACCTCACCTGGGATGACGTGGAGCGGGTAGACTTCCCGGGATACGGCCGTGCCTTTGACGGCATCGTCGCCAATCAAAGCGATACCGCATTTACCGTTTCTGTCGCCGGCGGCCCACAACAGCTTTCCGCCAGTCCGCGCGGTATATCCTGGCTGGAGCTTGATCCTGAAGACACCGAGGGCTGGGAGCGACTGCGCTCCGTGGCTCCCTATTTCCAACCGCACCTGGTTACTTCCGGCGCCGGCATCAGCAAGGATGAGCCGTGGATTGGTTCCAGCTACCCCTACCCCATCATCATCGCCAACGCCGATGCCGATAAAAAACTGGTGGACGGGCTGATTCGTGTCTTCACCGAGGATTACGACAAGTACAAGGACTCCGCACCGGGCAATGCAGGCTATGCGCTGGAGAACCAGAATCTCAACTGGGTCATCCCACTGCATGATGTGGTCGTCGACTACTACAAGGAAATCGGCCACTGGACGGAAGATATGCAACAACACCAGGACATGCTGGTACAGCGTCAGAATATCCTCCTGGACACCTGGGAGAGCTACACCAAGGCCAACCCGCCTGCCGACAAGGAAGCCTTCAAAAAGGGCTGGATGACGGCGCGGGCAGAAGCACTTCAAGCGGCGGGCATGAATCCGGTATTCCGGTAAAACCTGCTGTCCTGGTTGAAACCTGATTCCGGTGTAAAGACAAGGGGTCTGTTACACCGGAGTTCTTTCAGGAGTCTTACTGCATGTCTGAAACACACAACAGTGAACCGTCGAAAGAAAACGTCAGCGGCATCCGGCGGCTTTCCGGCGGATGGCCATGGGTCCCCAGGGTTGCAACCCTTGTCCTGACACTGCTGACGATTGACTACCTGTTCAATTTGCAGCTGATCAATATTGTTACCAAAGTGGAAAGCCAGTTTTTCTATGTGGTGGTGGCACTTATGCTACCACTGGTTTTTCTGCTTTGGCCAATGTCACGCCACGCTTCCCGGAACAAGGTTCCCTGGTACGACATCATCCTGTTCCTTGCCGCCTCGGTTATCTGCGGGTTCTTTGTCTACAACGCGGAAACTATTCTGGATTACGGCTGGGAATACGCGGCACCACAATACGCCGTAGTGTTCAGCTTCCTGTTCTGGGTTACCGTCATCGAAGCCATTCGTCGGGCCGGCGGCCTGCCGATTGCCATGATTGTCGGTGTCGCCAGCCTGTACCCGATATTTGCAGACAAGCTGCCGGGCCCCATCCAGGGGTTTCCATCCGCCCCCGACCAGACCGCGATCTACATGGCCATGAGTCGAGAAGGCATCATGGGCGTGCCCTTACAAGCCTTTGCCAACATCGTGATCGGCTTCCTTCTGTTTGGCGTCGCCCTGCAGAAAACCGGCGGCGGTCGTTTCTTTATCAACCTGGCCTTCGCATTGCTGGGCCATGTTCGGGGCGGACCGGCCAAGGTTGCGGTTTTCTCCAGCGGCCTCATGGGATCCATGAGCGGCAGCGTAATCACCAATGTGATGACTACCGGAGTGATGTCAATTCCGGCAATGCGCCGAGTCGGCTTCAGCCGTTCCTACGCAGCCGGCGTAGAAGCCTGTGCTTCTACGGGCGGTGTTCTGATGCCACCGGTTATGGGTGCCACCGCGTTCATCATGGCCGCGTTCCTGAATATTCCCTACGGCACCATTGCACTGGCGGCAGTAGTGCCCTCCGTACTGTATTTCCTCGGCCTGTTTATCCAGATTGATGCCTATGCTGCGCGCAACAAACTTCAGGGCCTGCCGGCCAGCGAATTGCCGTCACTCAGGCAGACATTAAAGGAAGGCTGGTACTTCATCTTCGTGTTTGCCCTGCTGATCTGGATGCTGTTCTTCCTGCGACGGGAGGCCACGGCACCATTCTTTGCAACGGTTCTCTTGCTGGTGATCAACCAGGTACTGCCCTACCAGCGCTGGAAGTGGCAAGACGTTAAGGACTTCTTCGCAGAGTCAGGGAAGCTGTTTGCAGAGCTGATCGCAATCCTCACCGGTGTTGGCTTGCTGGTAGGTGCACTGTCGGTTACCGGACTGTCAGGCACTATTGCCAATGACCTGATCTACCTTGCCGGTGGCAACACCCTGGTACTGCTGTTGATGGGAGCACTGACCAGCTTTGTGCTCGGCATCGGCATGACAGTTACAGCTGCCTATATTTTCCTGGCGGTTGCGCTGGCACCGGCCCTGATAAACGGCGGCGGCATGGATCCTCTGGCCGTTCACCTGTTCATCCTTTACTGGGGCATGCTCAGTTTCATCACCCCACCGGTTGCCCTGGGCGCCTTTGCCGCTGCAACGGTTGCCGGCTCCAATGCAATGAAAACCGGTGTGGAAGCCATGCGGCTGGGCAGCGTGATCTACTTTATCCCGTTCCTGTTTGTGCTTAATCCGGCGTTGATCTTCCAAGGCACCTGGAGCGAGATTCTCCTGGTGATTGTACAAGCACTGATCGGGGTAACGTTGATAGCATCGGCCATGCAAGGCTGGCTGATCGGGGTAGGCTCTCTGGCAGCAAGCAAGCTGTTGCAATGGCCAATCCGGCTGGGACTCATTGCCGGTGGCATGATCCTTGCCATCCCCGGTGGCGGACCGGTTCCGCTGACCAATCTGGAATTGTCTCTTATTAGTGCTGCGTTGATCATTCCTGCGGTCGTCGCCGCCGCACTGACGCACAAGAAATACGAAAGAAGGGAAAAGGCCCTGGCCTGAAACCATGTGCCCGGAGGGTGATGCACCCTCCGGGCTATTCATTTACAAAAAGCCGGCAAGTCTCTGGCGCACAATCCCTTCAGCCTCTTCCATGATTCTGCTGACCAGCTCATCGCATGAAGGGATATCATTAATCAACCCAACAACCATGCCACAACTCCAGGCGGCTTCATCCATCTTGCCTTCCTGCAGTACCAGCTTACCCTTTGCGCCTGTGACCAGGTGGCGGATATCGTCAATGGTTTCCTGGTCACCCTTTTCACTCTCAATCCGGATAATTTCCCGCACGGCGGCGTTATCCATCACCCGCTCGGTGTTCTTCAGGTTACGCATGATCAGCCGGGTCTGCAGTTCATTGGCGTCCACAATTGCCTGCTTCACGTTCTCATGAACCGGCGCTTCTTTGGTAGCCAGAAAACGGGTGCCCATATTCATGCCTTCGGCACCCAATGCCATAGCCGCTACCAGGCTCCGGCCATCGGCCATCCCGCCAGATGCAATGAAAGGTATCTTCAGCTCTTCGGCTGCACGAGGCAGCAGGATGAAGTTTGGCACATCATCCTCACCGGGATGTCCGCCGCATTCAAAGCCGTCCACACTGACGGCATCACAACCGATTCGCTCGGCCTTCAAAGCGTGGCGAACAGATGTGCACTTGTGGATAACCTTGATACCCGCAGCCTTCAACTGCGCCATGTACTGTTCAGGACTGCGGCCAGCGGTTTCAACCGCCTTGACACCGCTGCGGATGATGACGTCAATGTACTCGGGATAAGGCGGCGCGTTGAAGGACGGCAGGAAGGTCAGGTTGACGCCGAAGGGTTTATCCGTCATCTGCTGGCAGCGGGCGATTTCACTGGCGAGATGTTCAGGCGTAGGCTGGGTCAGGGCGGTAATCATGCCCAGACCACCGGCATTGGAGACTGCCGATGCCAGTTCGGCAAAGCCTACGTTGTGCATGCCACCCTGTACGATCGGGTGCTCGATTCCAAATAATTCCGTAATTCGTGTTTTCACGGCATCACTCTTTTGTTGTTGATAAACATTTCCGGCCCTTAAACGTGAAGGAGCCGCTGCTGCGGCTCCTTCGTTGTCTTGCGATTACAGCTGCAGCGAACGCACTTCCAGAAACTCCTCAAGCCCCCACTTGCCGAACTCTCGCCCGATACCGGAATGGCCAAAACCACCAAAGGGAGCCAGCGGGTTGAAGCCGCCACCGTTCACCGTCACCTGTCCGGTCCGGAGTTTTGCGGCAAAAGCCTTTGCCTTTTCCCGATCCGCCGACCAAACCGCTCCAGACAGCCCGTAGGCAGTGCCATTGGCGATACGCAAGGCTTCTGCCTCATCGTTGTAGGGAATCACGCACAGCACCGGGCCGAAAATCTCTTCCTGGGCGATTGTGCTGTTCGGGTCTACATTGCCAAACACGGTTGCCTGTACAAAGTAACCCTTGTCCAGGCCTTCCGGCGCGTCCGGGCCGCCGGCTACCAGGGTGGCGCCTTCCGCAACACCGAGCCGGATGTAATCCACTACCCGGTCCCGCTGCTGCGCGGAGGCCAAGGGGCCCAAACGGGTGGCTTCGTCCAGCGGGTTGCCCGGGGTCATTCTGGCCGCGGCTGCAGCCGCCAGCTTGCACGCCTCGTCATGGCGATCGGCGGGCACCAGCAGCCGGGTCAGGGCGGTGCAGGTTTGTCCGGAGTTGAGCAGGCAGTTGCTCACTGTGCCTTTTACTGCGGCTTCCAGGTCAGCGTCCGATAAAACAACCGATGCCGATTTGCCGCCCATTTCCAGCGCAATCCTCTTGAAGTCATCCGCAGCGGCATGGGCAATGGCATGACCGGTGCGGGTGGAGCCGGTGAATGACAGCATGCGCACATCCGGATGCCGGATCAGGGTTTCACCAACGGTTTGCCCGGCCCCGCATACCATGTTGAACACACCCGCCGGCAGGTCGGTTTCATCCAGAATGTCAGCGAGGATAAAGGCTGCCTGCGGCGCAATCTCAGAGGGCTTCAGCACGACGGTGCAGCCGGCAGCAATCGCGGGTACTACCTTCAGAATGATCTGATGCAGCGGGTAGTTCCAGGGAGTAACACAGCCCACCACCCCGACCGGCGCATATTGCACTTCCGAGTTACCAGACTGCTCAACGAACGGAAACTCCGGCAACATATCGGTATAGGTCTTGGTTACAGTTGCTGGCAGGCCAGCCTGGATTGCCGTGGCAAGCTTCAGTGGCATGCCCACTTCCCGGCTGACCGCTTCCGCAATTTCCGGTGCCCTTTGCTTGAGTCCAGCATGCAGCTGGCCAAGCACGTTCACCCTTTGCTCTACAGAACTTTCAGACCAGACCTCAAATGCTGCATGCGCAGCGGCAATTGCCAGCTCCATCTGTCCCGGATCGGACATGGGCACCCGGGCAATCACGTCGCCGGTGGCCGCTTCATGCACATCCGCCATGTCGCCGTTCCAGTCGACCCAGCTACCATTGATGTAGTTCTTGTTCAGAATCTTCATGTTTTTCCCTCAGTCGAAGACAATCACGCCACGCGCGTTCTTGCCGGAGATCATGTCGTCAAAGGCCTGAACAGCTTCATCTATGGAGTAAGTCTGGGTGATCAGCTCATCGAGTTTAAGCTTACCCGCACGGTACAAACCTAGAAGCCGCGGGAAATCGTGTTGCGGCCGGGCTGAACCCAGCCAGCTGCCCTTCAGGGTGCGCTCGTCGGCCGGCAGGGTGAGCGTAGTAATCGAGGTTTTGTCTTTCGGGTCAGCAACGCCCACCACGACGGCGGTACCACCGCGCCCGAGAGACTTATAGGCTTGCTCAACCACGGCACCGGCACCAACACACTCAAAGGCGTAATCCACGCCGCCGGTCAGTTTTCTGATGGCCTTGGCGGCATCGTCCACTTCATTGAGGTCAATCGTGTGGGTGGTACCGAATTCCCGCGCCATGGCGAGCTTTTTCGGGTTGTTGTCCACCGCCACAATCATTTCGGCACCGGCGGTTGCGCAGCCCTGAACGGCGTTCAGGCCAACACCGCCAATACCGAACACCGCAGCCCTGGAACCCGGCTCCAGCCCGGCAGTATTAAATACAGCACCCACACCGGTCATCACGGCACAGCCCACCAATGCGGCGTTCTGTAGTGGCACATCCTCTGCAACCTTCACGCAGTTATCCACATGCAGGGTTGCATACTCCGCCATCACGCCACAGGCGCCGAACACATTCAAGGGCTCGCCCTGGCTGTCGCGGGTTCGAACGGTTCCATCGGGCAGTGTAAACATCGCCTTGCGGGCGTTTTCGCAAAGAACCGGATGGCCACGCACACACTGGCGGCACTTGCCGCACATTGAGATAAACGAACTAACAACGTGGTCGCCTTCACTGAAGCCTTCCACACCCTCGCCAACTTCAACCACCACACCGGCCGCCTCGTGGCCCAGCACCAATGGCGGTGGATACTGAATCTTTCCAGTGGTGGCTGAAAGGTCGCTGTGGCATACGCCGCAGGCGGCAACCTTGATGGTTATCTCGCCCCGTTTTGGTCCGTCCACCGTAATCTGTTCGACCTGTACCGGCTTGCCCCACTCCCGGCAGACCACCGCCTTTGCTTGTCTGTCCATTACCCTGACTCCTGTTGTTTTTGTGTTGATTCAGAGTTGGCGAGGCCGGTCAGAATGCCTCGTCAAACATATCCAGTGCCGTTGAGTCCACCGATTGCAGCAACTCAGCCGTTGCTAGCACGCCCGGCAATTCATACCGGCAAAAATAATCACAGGCGCGTAACTTGCCCTGATAGAAGGACTCAGGCTGATCACCGGCCCCACTGACTCCAGCAAGGGCTTTCAGGGCCTGTCGCAGCCAGAGCCAGCCGACAATTACCTGCCCGAAGGCATCCAGGTAAAGAGTGGCATTGGCCAGTGCTTTTTCCTTATCACCAGAGGCCTTTACTTCATTAATCACCCGGGTAGCTTCAACCATTGCGGCCAGGGACCGTTCAAGCAACCCGGCATTAGAAGCCAGCCGTTCCTGCTTGCGGGCCTCGGCAATAGTGGCTTCGATCCTGCTCACCAGTTCGCAGTAGTAACGGCCATCGGCCATGGAAACCTTGCGACCAAGCAGGTCGATGCCCTGAATACCATGGGTGCCCTCGTGGATCGGGTTAAGCCGGTTATCCCGGTAGAACTGTTCCACCGGATATTCCCGGGTGTAGCCGTAGCCACCATGCACCTGAATTGCCAGACTGTTAGCTTCGAGACAATAACGGGAAGGCCAGGACTTGATCACCGGCGTGAGCAAGTCGAGCAGCCCGGCGGCAAGCTCGCGCTGCTCGCCAGTTTCCGCAAACTTCTTCTCGTCCACCAATACTGCACCCTGCAGACAGAGCGCCAGCCCACCTTCCACATAGGCCTTCTGGGCCAGCAGCATGCGCCGGATATCAGCATGGCGGATCAGAGGCACCTGGGGGCTTTCCGGATCCTTCTCTCCAACCGGACGCCCTTGCTGCCGCTCGCGGGCATACTCAAGCGCATGAAGATAGCCGGTGTAACCCAGCATCACCGAACCCAGACCAACACCAATCCGGGCTTCGTTCATCATGTGGAACATGGCAGCCAGGCCCTGGTGGGGCGAGCCAACCAGATACCCGACCGCCCCCGCTGCCTCACCAAAGTTCAACATGGTAGACGTCGTGCCACGGTATCCCATTTTGTGAATCAGACCAGCCAGGGCGACATCGTTGCGCCCACCCAAAGAGCCATCTTCGTTAACGAGGACCTTCGGCACCAGAAACAGGGAAATTCCTTTTACGCCGGCCGGGGCCCCAGGTAAACGCGCGAGTACCATATGAATGATGTTCTCGCTCAGCTCGTGATCACCACCGGAGATGTAGATCTTGTTACCAAATAACCTATAACTGCCATCTGCCTGTGGCTCTGCTCGAGTGCGCAGATCTCCCAGAGAGGAACCTGCATGGGGCTCGGTCAGGCACATGGTGCCGAAAAAACGCCCCGCCAACATCGGCTCGGCGTAGCGGCTTTTCTGCTCGTCGGAGCCATGGGCGAGAATCAGGTTAGCTGCCGCAATAGTTAGCCCGGCGTAGCCCTGAGTCCCTACGTTGGCTCCTTTGAGCATCCCCACACACATCTGGGCAACCGCACTGGGCAGCTGCATGCCACCGCGCTCGTAGTCCTGACTGGCCGCCATCAGACCAGTACTTTTCAGTACGTCCAGCGCCTTGTGAACTTCCGGCCGCATGTGCACACGGCCATTCTCGAAGGTCGGCTCTTCTTCATCCACCAAGCGAGCATGGGGTGCGAACTCCTCTGCGGCAACTTTCAGCGCCAGGTCCAGCGCCGCCTGCAGCGTTTCACGACTATGGTCCTGATAGCGCTCAAATCTGAGCACCTTCTCTACTTCATGAAGTTCATAAAGCTGGAAAGCCAGGTCCCGGGTACTGACGATTTTCTGCTGCATGACGGCGCTCTCCGTTTATACCACTTCGAACAGGCCGGCTGCGCCCTGACCGCCGCCAATGCACATGGTGACCACCACATATTTGGCACCCCGGCGCTTGCCTTCAATCAGGGCATGGCCGGTAAGGCGGGAACCGCTCACACCATAGGGGTGACCCACAGAAATAGAGCCGCCATTCACGTTGAGTTTTTCCATCGGAATACCCAGACGGTCGCGGCAGTAGACCACCTGGGATGCAAAGGCTTCGTTCAGCTCCCACAGGTCAATGTCGTCCATGGTCAGGCCGTTACGGGCAAGCAGGCGTGGAACAGCAAACACCGGGCCGATGCCCATCTCGTCCGGCTCACAGCCTGCAACAGCAAAGCCACGGAAAATGCCCATGGGCTCGATGTTATGCTTTTCGGCATAGGTGCTGTCCATGACCGTACACACAGAGGCGCCATCAGAAAGCTGGCTGGCGTTTCCCGCGGTAACAAACTGACCCGGGCCACGTACCGCGTCCAGTGAGGCCAACCCTTCCAATGTAGTATTCGGGCGATTGCATTCGTCCCGGTCCAGAGTTACCTGTTTTTCGCTCACTTCACCGGTTTCTTTGTCTTTAACCAGCATAGTGGCGTCAAAAGGCACAATTTCGTCGTCAAACTTGCCGGACTGCTGGGCCGCGGCGGTGCGCTGCTGGGAAATCAGTGCGTACTCATCCTGCGCTTCACGGCTTACGTTGTAACGCTGGGCGACAATATCGGCCGTTTCGATCATCGACAGGTACAGTTCCGGCTTGTTCTTCATCAGCCATTCGTTAGTAGCACGGAAGCCATTAAGTTTGTCGTTCTGAACCAGGGAGATGGACTCTACGCCACCAGCCACGATGGCAGGTACCTTCTCCGACATCACGCGCTGCGCAGCAATAGCAATGGATTGCAGGCCGGAGCTGCAGAACCGGTTAATTGACAGCCCGGCCGTGGTTACCGGGAGCCCGGCACGAATAGCCGCCAGGCGTGCCATGTTCTTGCCCTGACAACCTTCGTGAAAGGTTGCGCCCAGAATGACATCTTCAACGATGGCAGGGTCGATTCCTGCACGCTCAACGGCGTGCTGGATAACGTGCCCGGCCAGATCAACACTGTGCGTGTTGTTCAGGGCACCACGATAGGACTTGCCAAGGCCGGTACGCGCGGTCGAAACGATGACAGCATCAGACATAAGATGAACTCCTTATAATTATAGATCGCTGAACTTGCGGCCTTCCGCCACCAGCTTCTCGAGCAACGGCGCAGGCTTCCACTGCTCGCCACCCACTGTGTTGTTGTAGTTCTTCACTGCCGCCAGAATATTGTCCAGCCCAACCTGATCTGCCCAGAACATGGGGCCGCCACGATACGCGGGGAAACCATATCCGTAGATCCAGACCACATCGATGTCCAGTGACCGGTCGGCAATGCCTTCTTCCAGGATCTTGGCACCTTCGTTGACCATTACATACATGCAACGCTCAAGGATTTCCTGGTCGGTAACCTCCCGGGCTACGATCCCCTGTTCCGCGCGGAAGCTTTCAATCAGCTGTTCCACTTCCGGGTCGACAACCGGCGCGCGGCTACCTTCCTCATATTTGTATACCCCAGCCTGGGTTTTCTGTCCCAGACGACCCTGCTCAACCAGCTTGTCCATCCAACTGGCCGGCACATCTTCACCGGCGTTACGACGCTCTTCACGAATACGATAACCGACATCAATGCCGGCCAGGTCAGACATCGCAAACTGCCCCATCGGGAAGCCGAGGTCGGTCAGTACCTTGTCCACCTGCTGCGGCGAAGCACCCTCGTTTACAAGCGCCATGGCCTCGGCACCGCGTTTATGCAGCATCCGGTTGCCAACAAAGCCGTGACAGTTACCGACCATGACTCCGACTTTGTTAATTTTCTTCGCTACGGCCATCACAGTGGCCTTCACCTCGTCAGACGTCTTGCTGCCACGAACATTTTCCAGCAGCTTCATTACGTTAGCCGGGCTGAAGAAGTGCATACCCACAACGTCTTCCGGGCGTTTGGTAGCAGAGGCAATTTCATCAATGTCGAGGGTGGAGGTGTTGGACGCCAGAATAGCGCCCGGCTTGCACACTTCATCCAGCTTGGCGAAGATCTCTTTCTTGACGGCCATGTTCTCAAAGACGGCTTCAATCACCAGGTCGACGTCGCGGAAGTCATCGTAGCTCAGGCTGGTTTTGATCAGCCCCATGCGCTCTTCCACCTGCTCGGCGGTGAGCTTGCCTTTTCTGGCAGAGTTCTCGTAATTGCGGCGAATGACTGCCATTCCGCGATCCAGGGCTTCCTGCTGAACTTCAACGATGGTGGCCGGAATGCCCACATTGGCAAAGTTCATGGCGATTCCACCACCCATGGTGCCGGCACCGATAATGCCCACACTCTTCACCTCACGCACCGGCGTGTCCTTGGCCAGACCTTTGACCTTGGAAACCTCACGCTCGGCAAAGAACGAATGGACCAGGCCTGCACGCTGCGGTGATTCCATGCACTCTTTAAACAGTTCACGCTCTCGCTTCAGGCCCTCGGCAAACGGCAGGGTGAAAGCGGCTTCTACAGCGTCGACACACTTGAATGGCGAGAACAGGCCGCGGGCCTTTTTGGCCAGGCCAGCACGGAACTGGTCAAAGACATCGCTGCCTTTGTCAGCTTCAACCTTGTCGGCAATATCACGCACCCGGCGTACCGGAGCACCTTCACCTGCCAGTTTCTGCGCATAGGCCAGGCCAACCTGGCGGATATCGTCGCCGGCTTCAACGGCATCAACAATGCCCAGAGCCAGCGCGTCTCTGGCGCCTACGAAGTTGCCAGACGTAATCATTTCCAGTGCCTTCTGGGCACCCACAAGGCGAGGCAGGCGCTGGGTACCGCCAGCACCGGGCAACAGACCAAGCTTTACTTCAGGCAAGCCCACCTTGGCAGACGGCAGGGCAACCCTGTAATGACAACCCAGGGCCGTTTCCAGGCCACCGCCCAGTGCGGTGCCATGAATAGCGGCAACAATGGGCTTGTCGCTTGATTCATAGGCATTGATCACATCGGGGAGGCCCGGCTCCTGCAAAGGTTTGCCAAATTCGCGGATGTCCGCGCCAGCAATGAACGTACGGCCTTCACATACCAGCAGGAGGATATCTGCTTCTGCATCCTTCTGGCCCTGCTCCAGGGCGGAAACCAGACCGGCACGCACAGCATGGCTCAAGGCATTGACCGGCGGGTAGTTTACGGAAATGACACCAACATTCCCTTCACGGGTATAAGCAACAACCTCTGACATAATCTCCCCTCGCCTTTTATGAAATATGGTTTTATCTAGCGAAATCAATTAACGATTTAATACAAGTTTAGCCCTTATTTCAACCACCGTTTCGGTTCAGGCATAAAAAAACCGCAGACTTTCGTCTGCGGTTTTTTTATGCCTTTCTGTCTGATCCGGCCGGCTACCGGCAGCCTGGCCTAGACACCGAGCGATTCAATATCCCGGGCTAACATAGCCAGCTGGTGAGCATAGGAGTCGCGCAACTTGTCGCCAGGCACCAGGTACGACGGCGCCGCACAGGTCAGAACCATCGTAGTGCCATCCTGCAGGTGGATAGGTACACCGGCGGAGTTAATGTTCCGATCCCAGTCTCCCAGCGACAGGCAGAAACCGTGCTCCCGGTAATCTTCCATGGCCTGGTCCAGGCCTTCTTTAATTACCGGCCATTTTTCACCGTACTTCTTCGCCATGGCATCGTCGATCAGCTTGCGGGCCGGGTCGCTGATCGCGCAGTAATAGGCGCGCCCTGCAGAGGTTGTCGACATAGGCAGCTTCAGGCCAATATCCATCCGCAGGAGGGTTGCTTCAGGCGGCAGCCGGTTTTCTACATAAATCATGTGCAAGCGGTCGCGACAAGTCAGACCAACCGACATGTTGGTTTGCCGGGCGAACTCGTCCATGTAGGGCTTGGCCAGCTGACGCACCTTCAGGTTTGATACATAGGCGTAACCCAGAGCCAGCACGCCGGAACTAAGCTGATACTTTTCCAACTGCTGGTTGTAGCCCAGATAACCCAGCTTGGTCAGCGTATAGGTCATGCGCGAAACGGTGGGCTTGGGAAGGCCGGTAATTCTGGCAATGTCCTGGTTGCCGAGTATGACAGACCCCTGACTGAACGCGCGCAGAACATCCAGCCCCCGGGACAATGCCTCCACAAACTTGCGATCCTTACCCGGCTGAACCGGCTCACCATCACCGGATGCCACTTGCAACTCCGGTGAGTTGTCCTGCTGTTTTTTTGCCATAACTTGCCTATTTCCTGAACTGCGTTGCCTGTCACGGATAGCCTGGCGAACCGTGGGCGTGAAAAGTGGACATATTCTAGTCTATGAGAAACTCAAGAACCACAATCTGCCATCAAATTTCATGCCAGATTCGAAACACTGGCATTACCCGATGCCACGAAATAGCCATGACGGAAACCCGGGCAACCTTTACCATAGTATAGCGATACTTTATTCTGCAATGCGGAACCAAGTCATATGCACGACAACAAACCATACTCAGGAGCATGTATGAAGGTACTTTTTGTAGCGGGCGATCCCAAACCAGAGCGCTGGACCGTACCTATCAAACAACTGCTACCAGAAGCAGACATTTATGTCTGGGATCCGGACGGACCGGCGATTAATGCAGACTACGCCATCGTATGGCAGCCCCCGGCGAAGCTGTTCGAGCGTGAAACCCGCCTGAAGGCCGTGTTCAACCTGGGCGCCGGTATCGACGGATTGCTGAAAGTCCCCAACCTGCCGGCAGACCTTACCGTGGTAAGACTGGAAGATGCCGGCATGTCGGTACAGATGGCCGAGCATGTACTGCACCAGATACTGGAAGTCAGCCGGCAGATGGAGCTGTACCGGGATCAGCAACGCCAGCGGCTGTGGAAGATACACCGCCCCATCAGCCGGAAAGAGTGGCCCATCGGCATTATGGGGCTTGGGCACATCGGCAAGCGTGTGGCCAGCACACTGGCAAGCCTCGACTATACGGTAAACGGCTGGGCCAGGAGTGAGCACACAGTAGATGGCGTGCGCACCTTCGCAGGCAACGGGCAACTCGGAGAATTCCTGGGGGCAACCAGGGTGCTGGTTAACACTCTGCCTCTGACCAGCGAAACCGAAAATATCCTTAACTACGACCTCTTCAGCCAACTCCAGCCAGACGCGGTACTGATCAACGTTGGCCGGGGTGAACACCTTGTCGAAGACGATCTGCTTCGTGCCCTGAACGAGGAAAAACTTCAGCGCGCCTCACTGGATGTATTCCGCAAAGAGCCCCTGCCCGTGGGACACCCTTTCTGGGAGCGAACCGACATCACAATCACACCTCACATTTCAGCGCGCACCCTTCGGGATGCGACCCTGGAGCAGATCACCGGTAAAATCCGCGATCACGCCAAGGGTCTGCCTGTCACAGGCATTGTCGACGTCACCCGCGGCTACTGATTCGCCTGCGAATTCTGCCGGTCAACCCAGGACCGGCAGAAGTACCGCAAACACCGCCAGCAATAACAGCAACAGCGGCACCACCAGCAAGACAAAAACACCGTTCCACTGAAAGGCCACTACGTTACGGGAAACCTGACCAAACCGTGACAGCAACATCACCGACGGCCCGAACGGCGACACCATCATTGCCAGTGAGAAACCAATAACCAGGCCAATTGCCACCAGCATCGGGTCAGCCCCGCTAGCCACAAGTTGCGCAAGCATGCCCGACTGCACGCTGAGCACGGTAATCGGAATCACCCCAGCCATGGAGAACAGCGGCATGATCAGCAGCCCTGCGGCTGCAATCAGGTAACTACCCCAGCCGCTCACCACAAGTCCGCTCAACAGATCTGCCGGCACCACAGTGGCAATCGATACCCCAAGCATGGCTGAGCCGGCAAAGATCGCCATTTCGTTGGACATCACCGCCAACTGCCCTACCCCTTCTGCCAATGCCGCCACCGGAGAGCGTTCCTGCAACAACATATAAGACAAAGTGACAGCCGGAACAGCCAACATGGCAGCCACCGACACCTTCACGCCCGCCAAGGCAACCAGCAAAGCCATACAGGCAAACACCACCAGAACCAGAAGCGTCAGTTTGCCCGTTCCTTCTGGCCAGCCGTCGAGCGCAACCCGTTCACTACTGATTTCCCGGAAGCGCTGCCTTTCCAGCACCCAGCCAACCACGATCATCAGTAACGCTGCGACAAAACCAAAAGGCAAAATCGAGGACCAGCTCAGCTGCGGCAGCTCCCGGGTCAGAATGGCCACCGCCACACTGGTGGGTGCCACCAATGGCACCAGGGCAAACCCCCGCAAGGCGCTGATCAGCACGCTCCTGAGCCACTGCAGCCGCGCCGCGCCCTCAATGCCCCGCTCTTTGAGACTGTCCGCCAGGGTGCCGCATAAAAGGCTCATCATCCCGAAGCTGAGTACCGAGGCAATACCGCAGCTCACCGCCGCATACTTTGGGTATAAAAGGGATACCCGACCCCCGAGCAGCACATCGTGGATACGCCTGAGGACTTCAAAGCGGCGCACCAGGCACTGCATCATCCCCAGGCTGCCCAAAAACGCCGAATAGAACGCTGCATCCGACAACGCATCAAGGGCACCGTCCATTCCGAGACGGCCGGTCACAAACAAACCAGCACTAAACGTGAGGGAAAGCAGGAACAACGTCCTTGCATAGACCTGAAGGCGCATCGCGCCCAGAACAAACACCAGGATGAATACCAGCCCGGCAGAGGCGCTAAGGGCTTTGCTCTGCAGACAAATCGCGACAAGCTCCATGACCACGGCACAAGCCAGCAGCCAGCGAAGAGTTCCATTCATAAACCAGTCAGCCACCAATGATGAACAATTCTTGCAATTGAGATAGACCCAGATTAGTCTTTTCCAATATCATTTACAAAACTATATTCCGCAGTTCGGAATTACCTAACCATAATCGATACGGCAATTCTTATGAACGCATACATCTATGATGGCTTGAGAACACCATTTGGGCGGCATGCAGGCGCCCTGGCCAAGGTTCGCCCCGACGACCTGCTGGCCGAGGTCATTCGCGCACTCATTGAGCGCAACGCCTTTGCTCCGGAGAATTATGAAGACGTGATTGCCGGCTGCACCAACCAGGCCGGTGAAGATGCCCGCAACCTGGCGCGGCACGCCGGACTGCTGGCAGGCTTGCCGGTTGAAACCGGTGGCCAGACCGTTAACAGGCTGTGCGGCTCAGGCCTTGCCGCCATCATCGATGCTGCCCGCGCTATCCGTTGTGGCGAAGGCGACCTGTTCGTAGCCGGCGGTGCCGAGAGCATGAGCCGCGCGCCGTTTGTGCTGGCCAAGTCCGAATCACCTTACAGTCGTGAATTCCGCGCCTTTGACAGCACCATTGGTGCCCGCTTCCCGAACCCGCTGATCGAACGCCAGTTCGGCTCGGACACCATGCCGGAAACCGCAGACAACATCGCACGCGAGCTGAATCTGTGCCGACTGGAAGTGGATCGCTTTGCCGCACAAAGCCAGGCCCGCTATGAAGCCGCCCGCCAGGACGGTTTTTTCAAAGACGAGATCCTGCCCATTTCTGTACCTCAGGGCCGCAAACAACCGCCACTGACCGTACAGGACGACGAGCATCCAAGGCCTACATCCAACCTCGAGGCGCTTTCCAATCTTCGCTCGCTGGCTGAAGATGGCGTGGTTACTGCCGGCAACGCCTCCGGCGTGAACGATGGCGCTGCCGCCCTGATTATCGGCTCCGAAGAAGCCGGCAAGCGGGCTGGCATCCAGCCCCGCGCACGTATCGTATCGGCTGCCATCGCCGGCGTTGCGCCCAATGTAATGGGCTACGGCCCGGTTCCGGCAAGCCAGAAAGCCCTGGCCCGGGCAGGCCTGACACTAAAAGACATGGATGTAATCGAGATCAACGAGGCGTTCGCCGCCCAGGTTCTCGGTTGCACCACCAAACTGGGAATCGATCCTTCCGATTCCAGACTCAACCCGAACGGCGGCGCCATCGCCGTGGGGCACCCTCTTGGCGCTTCCGGCGCCCGGATTGCCCTGACGGCGGTACGCCAACTCGAACGTACCGGTGGCCGTTACGCTCTGATCAGCATGTGCATTGGTGTAGGCCAGGGCATTGCTGCTGTAATTGAACGGGTTTCCAACTAACTTTTCAGGAGAACAACAATGGCTTCCGCACCTTGGGACGACCTGCTGAACTTTGAATCACAACTGGACGAAACCGAGCGTCAGGTACGCGACAGCATTCGCAGCTTCTGCGATAACCGTCTGATGCCCGGCATCGTCGAGGCAAACCGCCACGAAAAATTCGACCGCAGCATCTTCACCGAAATGGGTGAACTGGGCATGCTGGGTGCCACCCTGCCGGAAGAGTACGGCGGCCCCGGCCTGAACCACGTGTGCTACGGCCTGATCGCACGGGAAGTTGAGCGGGTCGACTCCGCCTACCGCTCGGCCCTGAGCGTACAGTCTTCACTGGTGATGTACCCGATCTTCTCTTACGGCAAAGAAGAGCTGAAAAAGCGCATTCTGCCGAAACTGGCCTCTGGCGAGTTTGTTGGCTGCTTCGGCCTGACCGAACCCAACCACGGGTCTGACCCCGGCGGCATGGAAACCCGCGCCAAGAAAGTTGACGGCGGCTACCTGCTGAGCGGCTCCAAGACCTGGATCACCAACTCCCCGATTGCCGACGTTTGTGTGGTCTGGGCCAAGCTGGACGGCGTGGTAAACGGCTTTGTGATCGAGCGCGAAGGCGCCAAGGGCCTGGAAACTCCGAAAATTCAGGGCAAATTCTCTCTGCGCGCATCCGACACCGGCTCTATCTTTATGGACGAAGTCTTCGTTCCTGAAGAAAACCGCCTGGAAGTTGAAGGCCTGAAAGGCCCGCTGAGCTGCCTTACCAAGGCTCGCTACGGCATCAGCTGGGGCGCACTGGGTGCTGCGGAATTCTGCTGGCATGCAGCCCGCAACTACACCCTGGAGCGCAAGCAGTTTGGCAAGCCCCTGGCCGCCAACCAGCTGATCCAGAAGAAGCTGGTAGACATGCAGACTGAAATCACCCTCGGCCTGCAGTCTGTGCTGCAGCTGGGCCGCATGATGGATGCCGGCATTGCCACCCCGGATTCCGTTTCCCTTCTGAAGCGTAACAACTGTGGCAAGGCCCTGGACATCGCCCGCGTAGCCCGCGATATGCACGGTGGCAACGGTATCGCTGATGAATACCACGTTATCCGCCACGTTATGAACCTGGAAGCGGTTAACACCTACGAAGGCACCCACGACGTCCACGCCCTGATTCTGGGCCGTGGTCAGACCGGTATTCAGGCCTTCAGCTGATTCCTCCGGAAACAGCACTCCTGAACCCCTCTACGGAGGGGTTTTTTGTGCCCGGCGCCTCGAGTCCTACACTTCTCGCGCGGGCATAAAAAAGCCCCGGTGTGCAGCGCACCCGGGGCAAGCGATGAAATACCTGATATTCGTTTTAACTCAACGGAAATCGCTGATCAAAATGACAGCTTCGCGGAAGCCATAACCTGCTCATACTGCTGACTGCCGCTGCCGGCGATCTCGCCAAAGTCCCAGTAGGCATACTCAAGACCCAGAGTCAGGTTCTTATGAGCGGACCACAGCAGGTTAGCGTGGACTGAGGTGGAGGAGTCGAAATAGCTGAGAGTCCCTGCAGGAGAGAATTCCAGATCGTCCACAATCTCGGTATGGGAAACCGTCAGGTTACTTCTCCAGGTTGAACTCCAGAAGTGACGGTAGGCCGCAGTCACCCCGTAGGTATTCAGCGGCTCAACCTTTCCAGCCGCCTGCTCGGCCCGGTCCACATCCGGGTAGGTGAACAGTCCCATGTAACGGCCAAGCGCTCCATAGCTGTACTGCAGACGCAGGTCATCACGGCCAAACGTAGGAATACGGGCACTCAGAGATACAGCACCGGCTGCCTTGGTGTCCTCCGCAGCATCATCTTCCAGATGGCGCAGCAGGGCCGCAACAGAGTAGATACCGTAGTTGCCGCGAGTCTGATAGCGCGCTACGAGATCCGGATAGGACTGATCGCCATAGGATTCAGAGCCAAAACCATCTTCCGGGTTTTCGAGGGCGACCATCAACTTGCCACCCGGAGCGGACATGTTATAGCGGAGCATCGGCTGTCGGGTATAGATAAAGGCAGCCTGTTTACCTTGGTCCAGAATCTCTGGCAATGCAGCCAGATCGGTAAAGGTTGTGAAGGTCTGGCCAAAATCCCAACCATTCCAGGAGCCATACGCCTGCCGCATGCGCGGATTATAGCTGTTTGAGACAACTTCATTGCCGGGAGCATCAGCCGCGGTGTTGAAATCCATTTCGATGTACGTGGTCAAATCATGGCCGGCAACATCCTCGGTCTTGGTACCAATGCTGATACGAGATTCACGGGCAGAGAAGCCTGTTTTCCAGTCGCTTTCACCTTCATTGGCCGCCTTGGCAAGCGTCCGGGGCAAACCAATGGAGTAACCGTTGCTGATTCCATTACCGTTGGATCCGAAAATCACATCGGCCTTGATGAACCCGCCAAATGAAATCGTGGTGTCACCAATCTTGATGCCTTTGCCATCACGCAACAGATAACGGCTATCGTCCCGCGTTTCAGGGGCAGTCGACACAGCACCTTCCAGCTTTCCTTCCAGAACCTGGATGCGCTCACGCAGCTCTTCCAGCTCTGTGTTGCTCTGCGCCTGGGCAGTTACCGAGCCAAGCATCAGCAGAGGTGCACCCGCCAGGGCTACGGCGCGGACCAGCGGATGGGTGGCAAAACGGGTTGTTGTTGTCATCTTGAAAAACCTCGCATCGGAGTTGGTTAGCGTCTTTATTGTTAAATCTCCGGGACTGGTACAGACCCTACCGCAAAAATTCCGCACAGCGGAATGGTGGGTTATTTGCATTTCATTATGCAGTACCATCTTCCACGACAACGAATATAGATGAAGAATTTTAGATCAACAAGTCCATTTATCTTTTTGCATGTCTACAACGATGCATTTTTTTGACAGTTGATTCCGTTAGCATTGACATCCACCGTTTGGTTGATGGATCATGGAACAATTCTGCTATGCGGTATACATTTTCGCTAAGAGCACGGTGAGGGTTACCTATGAACATGAATTACACAGCCGAGGAATTGGCTTTCCGCGATGAAGTTCGCGCATTTCTGGATGCCAAGCTGCCTGAAGACATCGCAGCCAAGGTGAAAGGCTTTCGCAAGCTGAGCAAGGAAGACCACCAGCGGTGGCAAAAAATTCTCAGCGAGCAAGGCTGGTACGCCACGCACTGGCCGGAACAGTACGGGGGTGTCAGCTGGACACCGGTCCAGAAGCACATCTGGGATGAAGAGTCCTGCCGTTACGGTGTGCCCCGCTCCATTCCCTTCGGCGTAAATATGGTGGCTCCGGTCATCATCAAGTTCGGCTCCGAAGAACAGAAGCAGCAATACCTGCCCCGGATTCTGAGCGGCGAAGACTGGTGGTGTCAGGGTTATTCCGAGCCAGGCGCGGGTTCTGACCTGGCTTCCCTGAAAACACGGGCTGTGCGCGAAGGCGACCATTACATCGTTAATGGCCAGAAGACCTGGACCACGCTGGGCCAGCACGCCAACATGATCTTCTGCCTGGTACGCACCAACACAGAAGTGAAGGCGCAGGAAGGCATCTCATTCCTGCTGATCGACATGAACACCCCGGGTATTACCGTTCGTCCGATCATCACGCTGGACGGTGAGCATGAAGTTAACGAAGTCTTCTTCGAAGACGTGAAGGTTCCCGTCGAGAACCTGGTGGGTGAAGAAGATAAAGGCTGGACCTACGCCAAGTACCTGCTCACCTACGAGCGTACCGGCCTGGCGGGCATCGGCCTGTCCAAGGCAGCACTGACACACCTCAAGCAGCTGGCCAGCCGTCGGGTGAAGAACGGCAAACCCCTGATTCAGGATCCGACCTTCAGCCAACGTATCGCGCAGGTCGAAATCGACCTGATGGCAGCAGCGATCAGCAACCTGAGAATTGTTGCCTCGGTAGAAGGCGGCGGCGTTCCGGGAGCGGAAAGCTCTATGCTGAAAGTGCGCGGCACCGAGATTCGCCAGGCTATCAACGACCTGGCACGCCGGGCGATCGGACCTTACGCCATTCCGTTTGTTGAAGAAGAGATGGACCAGGCCTATGACGGCGAATTCTTGTCTGACCCGGATGCTGCGCCCCTGGCTGCCCATTACTTCAACAACCGCAAGCTGTCTATTTTCGGTGGATCAAACGAGATCCAGAAGAACATCGTTTCGAAAATGATTCTGGGACTTTAAGGAGGCGACCATGGATTTCCGACTCAACGAAGAGCAGCAAATGCTGCAGGACACCGTGGCTCGTCTGGTTCGCGGTGAGTACAGCTTCGAAAAACGGCTGGAATACAGCGAATCAGAGCTTGGCTTCAGTGAAAGTTTCTGGAAGCAACTGGGCGAACTGGGCCTGATGGCGGTGCCATTCCCCGAGGAACTCGGCGGCTTTGGCGGCACCGGTGTTGAAGTTCAAAGCGTGATGACCGAGCTGGGCCGCGGCCTGTGCATCGAGCCGTACCTTCAATCTGTGGTTCTTGGTGGCGGGCTGATTAGTCAGGCCGGCAATGAACAGCAGAAAGAACAGTGGCTGGCGGGCATTGCAACAGGCGAAACCCAGCTTGCCGTTGGCCTGCAGGAGCCCCAGAGCTTCTACAACACCAATGACGTAGAAACCACCGCCGAGAAAACCGACAGCGGCTATGTTCTTAACGGCCGCAAAGCGGTCGTAATCGGTGGTCATAGTGCCAACCTGCTGGTGGTTTCTGCTCGCACCTCTGGCAGCAGCCGTGATGCCTCTGGCATCAGCTTGTTTGTCATCGACGCCAACGCTGATGGCCTGGAACGTCGCAGCTACCCGACTATTGACGGCGCCAAGGGCTGCGACCTGCTCCTGAACAATGTCAAGGTGGGTGCAGACGCTCTGCTGGGAAGCGAAGGCGAAGCGGCCGATGCTATTGAATACCAGGTTGGCCGTGCCATTTCCGCTCTGTGTGGTGAGGCGGTCGGCGTTATGGAAGTCGCCTGTGACCTGACCCTGGACTACCTCAAGCAGCGCAAGCAGTTTGGCGTGCCCATCGGTAAGTTCCAGGTACTTCAGCACCGGATGGCTGACATGATGTCCGAACTGGAGCAGGCTCGTTCAATGGCCATCCTTGCCGCCAGTGTGGCTGATGAGCCTCAGAGCGACGAGCGCCGTCGGGTAATTGCGGCCGCTAAAAACGTAATTAGTCGCAGCGCCCAGTTTATTTCCGAAAAGGGCGTTCAGTCCCACGGAGGTATCGGCATGACCTGGGAATACAACTTTGCCCACTACGCCAAGCGCCTGGTGATGATCAACCACCAGCTGGGCGATGATGACTTCCATCTTGAGCGCTATGCCGCTCTGCTGGAAGCCAACTGATACCAAATCAGTGAACCTTGGGTCTGTCTCCACATCAGTCAGGACCCTCTTTCGGGGTGGCCTATGCCACCCTTTTTTTATGCCCCGAATAACCCTGAGCAACCATTCTCTGCGGAGGAACAATCATGATAAAAAACCATCCGGACGAAATGCAGGCTGATCTGAGAAAGGCCGAGTGGAAAGTAAGGACCGAACTGGCTGCCGCCTATCGGCTGGTGGCCCTTTTTGGCTGGGACGACCTGGTGTTTACCCACCTGTCGGCCCGGGTGCCCGGCCCGGAGCACCACTTTCTGATCAATCCCTATGGATTGCTGTTCCATGAAATGACCGCCTCATCCCTGGTGAAAGTCGACCAGGATGGCGAAGTCGTGGAAGCCGGCGGGCTGCGCAGGGTTAACCCGGCGGGGTTTACCATCCACAGCGCCGTACATATGGGGCGCGAAGATGCCGGAGCCGTCATGCACCTGCATGCAGCAGATGGTGTTGCAGTATCAGCCCACCGTGATGGCCTCCAGCCCCTGAGCCAGACCGCCATGCTGTGCCTTGAGCACCTGAGTTACCACGAATATGAAGGCGTAGCGCTCAACCTTGATGAGAGGGAGCGCCTGATCCGGGATCTGGGTAACAAATCCATGATGATCTTGCGCAACCACGGCATTCTGACCGTGGGCCGCGATGTGCCGGAAACCTTCACTTACCTCTACTTCCTGATGAAGGCCTGCGAGATACAGGTAAAAGCGCAGAGCTGTGGCCCGGTATATATGCCCGCCCAACAGGCTATCGACACCACGGCGGATCAATCAGGCTCACTCGGCAAGGCAGCAAAGCTTACCTGGCCCGCCCTTCTGAGACTGCTTGATGCCAGGTCTCCTGGCTACAACGTTTGAGCCCGTCATCAATCCACTTTCAGGAAGGTTCTATGATTACTGTTGATATTAATGATCTTGAAGCCTATCAGGGCATGCTCATTGGCCACAGCCCCTGGGTAACCGTGAGCCAGGCCATGATAAACGCCTTTGCCGAAGCCACCGGCGACCATCAGTGGATCCATGTGGATGTCGACCGGGCCAGCCGGGAGTCACCCTGGAAGAGCCCGGTAGCCCATGGCTACCTGACGGCGTCACTGATCCCCAAGCTCAACAGCGAAGTCATCAAGGTGACGGGAACTTCAGCCACCATCAACTACGGCTTGAACAAACTCCGCTTTCCCGCAGCCGTCAAGGCTGGGTCAGATATCCGGTCCCGGGTTGAGCTGGTATCAGTGAAGCGGGTGGATGATCACCGCCTGCTGGCTACTTACCAGACAGTGGTGGAAATCAGACATGAAGATAAGCCGGCCTGTGTCCTGGAAAATCTGGCCATGTACGTGGTCTGAGTTTTCCGGTCAGTGCAAAAAGGCGGCAAGCCCTGAGGGTGGGGGGGGAGCCGCCTTCCTAACTTCCAGTGTTGTACAAGCTACTTCTGCCACTCCTGCTCCTGAAGTGCCCGCCACATCAGCTTTCCGGTCGGTGATTTTGGCAACTCATCAACAAATTCAATGATGGTTGGCACCTTGTAGGCCGCCATTTGCTCCTTACACCAACTGATGATGTCATCCTTGGTTGTTGTGCTTTCAGCCTCAGGCGTTAGTACAATACAAGCCTTGACCGTTTCACCACGCTTGGGGTCCGGGGCAGAGATAATGCAGACTTCGTGGATGGATGGGTGACGGTACATCAACCCTTCTACCTCAGACGGCCAGACCTTGAAGCCAGACGCGTTGATCATGCGTTTGACCCGATCCACCATGAAGAAGTAACCATCTTCATCGTAGTAACCCAGATCGCCGGTGCGGAAGAAACGCTTACCATCGATTTCGACGAACGAGGCCTCGGTATCCACGGGTCGATTCCAGTAGCCCAGAGTGACCTGAGGCCCGCAGGAAACGATCTCGCCGGTTTCTCCCACGCCTTTTTCTTCAAGTGTGTCGACATCGATAATCCGGCTGTCAACATCAAATACCGGAATCCCCAGGCATTGCGGTTTAGGGTTGTTACCGGGGTTGATGTGGGTAGCTGCCATGGTTTCAGACAAACCGTATCCTTCGATGTAATCAAGGCCTGTCAGCTTTTTGAGCTTTTCCGCCACCGCAACAGGCATCGCGGCACCACCACCCCCGATCATGTTCAGGCTGCTGATGTCGTAGCTACCCAGCTCCGGGTTTGACAGAAAATCCACCGCCATAGTGACGATATTGGTCCAGCCGGTGACCTTGTAACGCTCAATCAAACGTGCCGCTGTGGTTCTGTCCCAACGGGTCATGATGACAGAAGTGGCACCGCAGAATATGGGACCGTTCATGGAGCCAGTCATGCCGGTTACGTGGAAGAACGGCAGCGTGGATAGCTGAACACTATCCGGAGTGGACAGATTCCAGAATACCCGGTGCACGGCTGTCGCCATCACCGACCGGTGAGTGTGCATGCAGCCCTTGGGTGCCCCGGTGGTACCGGAGCTGTACGGAATAACGGCAAGGTCATCCGGGCCGGCAGTATGTTCACCGGGCTTGTGTCCGGCTTCCAGGGCCGCCTCCCAGGTAACCACTCCCGGTATATCCCTGGACCACGCGGGCGCAGCAACTTCAGCCGGCAACGTCAGGTCGGTTTCCGGATTAATGTAGGTGTTGTAAGACGCAACAATCACTTGTTCCAGGTTGGTCTCACCAATCAACGGCGCGATGAAGCCCGCCAGTTCCTGGCCCGCCATGCACACCGTGGAGCCAGTATCCGAAATATAGTGCTCAAGCTCCGCCGCGCGGTTCATGGGATTCACAGGAATAACCACGGCGTCGGCCCGCAGGATGGCATAGTAGGAGATCACATACTGCGGGGAGTTCTGCATATAAAGCAGGACCCGATCACCCTTCTTGACCCCCTGGGCCTGCAGGTAACCTGCCATAGTATCGACTTCTCGCTTAAGCCGGGCATAGGTCATGGGCGCATCGTAGAAAACGATGGCATTGTGGTCCGGATAACGCAGTGCCGAGACATCCAGGTTGGTGTACAGACTGGTTTTCGGCAGGGTCATGGTTTTGGGCAGATCTTTCGGCCAAACCTTGTAGTGGCGTGTAAACATATTCTTGTTCTCCCCCTGGGTTAATTCAGTCAACCGCTTGAGCGGACAAATCAAAATAATCAACAGCCCCGGGCAAGGGCTCGTCATGGCGTAACGGTGAAATGGCAACGGCTTTTTCACGAAGTACGGTCACATCCGCATCCGGCGCCACAATGTGGCGTGAGCTCCGGTCAAAACCAAGCCACCAGTAAGGCAGGCTGCGCGCATCACGGCCAGCGACCAGTGTTGGCTTCTGGATAGAGCCGTTGGACTGCCGACACCATCGGGCTGCGGTAATATCGGCCGCTTCACAGGCTGGAAAGTTCACATTCCACGCCAGAACCTGGCCGGGGTGGTAAAGCCTGCGAATGACCGCTTCAGCAAAGGTTTCCACCGGCGACCAGCGGACGTCGTCCCGGTTCAGGTAAGCCTGGCTCAGCGCAATGGCCGGAATGTTCATGTGGTGGGCACTCAGTACCGCTCCAACGGTACCCGAGTACTGGACCGAATCACTGATGTTCGCTCCGCAATTCACACCGGAGAGCACCAGGTCTGGCGGTGTTTCCCCGAACCACTCGGCCAGGGAATACAACACACAATCGGCCGGTGTGCCTGACACCGAATAACGATTAGCCCCAACCTGATAAACCCGTAACGGACTGTGAATGGATATGCTCTGGCCAGCTCCGCTGCGATCATGTTCCGGAGCCACAACCCAAACCTCATCGGCCAACCGCCGGGCAATGGCTTCAAGGATAGCGATACCCGGCGCATTGATGCCGTCATCGTTGGTAATCAGAATTCGATTGGCAATCTTTCCCTGCATCATCGCTTCTCCGCTCATGGCTTCCGGCCTTCACAAGCAATCTGCCAGCCGATATCCGCCAGCAGGCTGGCACGCTTGCCAACTTCCAGCGCATTGGCGTTGGCAGCATTGCCATCCAGGGCCCGCTTGTAAACGCCCTGAAGAATGGCCGCCAGCCGGAATAACGAGAACGACAGGAACACGTGCCAGTCATCGATGCCGTCCCGGCCGGTTTTCACGCAGTACCGGGCAATGGTTTCCTGCTCGCTTGGTATACCAAGCTCCTGCAGATCTTCACCATTCAGGCCTCGCATACCGGGCATGTCAGCAGGCAGGTGGTATGGCAGGCAGTAATAGGCGAGGTCTGCCAAAGGATGCCCGAGAGTCGACAGTTCCCAATCCAGAATCGCGATTACGTCCGGGCGGTCCGGTGCCAGCATCAGGTTGCCAAACCGGTAGTCACCGTGGGCAATCGAAGTCTCATCCCTGGCCGGGAGGTTCTCCGGCAACCAGGCCATCAGCTTGTCCATAGCCGGCAGGTCATCCGTCCGGGATGCGAGATATTGCTTGCTCCAGCGAGCCACCTGGCGGGACACATAGCCCTCCGGACGGCCGTAATCTGCCAGTCCAATAGCGTTGACATCCACAGAGTGCAAAGCTGCCAGCGTGTCGATAGCTGAGTGATGAGCCCTCATTCGCTCTTCACGCTCCAGCTCTTTGAGTGCTGAATGGGAGTGAATCCTGCCTTCCAGAAAATCCATCACGTAGAAGGGAGTGCCAATGACCTCACTGTCTTCACACAGTACGCGAGCATTGGGTACCGGAACGGACGTGTGTTCAGCGAGCGCGCGCATAACGCGGTATTCCCGCTCCACCATGTGAGCCGAAGGCAGCGTCTTTCCCGGGGGCTTCTTCCGCAGTACATAACGCCTGTTGCCGGTATCCAGCAGAAAGGTAGGGTTGGATTGCCCGCCCTGAAACTGCTTCACGTCCATCTGGTTACCGAAGTCCGGCAATGCCTGCTGAAGCCAGTTGAGCAGGCGGGCTTCATCGAATTTGTGGGCTGGCAGAACCGCTACCAGCTCTGGAGTCATGCTCATGATTATCTCTTGTCGTTATGTTCTGACTACCCCTGGCGCCAGACAGGTGCCCGGCGGCAGGGGTGTTCCGGTTTCCCGGTATCAGCAGATGGTTTCACCACCGTCGGCAACAATCACCTGCCCGGTAATGTAGGCACTGGCCGGGGTCGCCAGGAAAACAGCCAGGCCGGCAATATCGATCGGATCACCGATGCGCCGAAGCGGGGTTTTGTCTTCTGCCCGCTTTACGCGAACCGGGTCTTCCCAAAGCGCTTTGGCAAAATCGGTCTTGATCAGGCCCGGCGCAATGCTGTTTACACGGATACCCTTCGGCCCCCACTCAACGGCCAGGTTGCGCGCCAGGGCAGCTTCTGCCGCCTTGGACACACCGTAAGTGCCGATAGTGGTGTTGCCGCGAATACCGGCAATACTGGACAGCAGCACCACAGAACCTGAGCCTTTTTCGGCCATCTGTGGCAGCACCATATTGGTGAGCCAGAAGGTTCCCTTGACGTTGGTGTCCATGATCTTGTCCCAGGCATCGTCGGTCATTTCCGCGGTCGGACCATACACCGGGTTGGTCGCGGCGTTGCAAACCAGAACGTCGATGGTGCCCCAGGCTTCGTTAGTTTTGTCGACCAGGTTTTGCAGGTCCTCCTTCTTGCCGACGTGGCAAGCGATGGCCATGGCATCAAAGCCCTGGGCCCGCATTTCACTGGCTACCTGTTCACAGGCTTCCGCCTTACGGCTGGAGATCACAACCCGGGCACCACAACGGGCCATTTCTTCGGCAATGGCCCGGCCAATGCCCTTGGTGGAGCCTGTGATAACAGCCACTTTCCCGGTCATATCAAATAATGGATTAGTCATTTCCGAATCCTTATTACTCTGGGTAACAGCTGTTTCAGCGGTATTGACGCAGTTCAAGCTTGGCTACGGAATCCAGGTGAACCTCATCCGGGCCATCGGCCAGGCGCAGGGTACGGACCTTGGCCCAGGCAGATGCCAGGAAGGTGTCCTGGCTAACACCGGCACCACCGTGCACCTGAATTGCACGATCGATAACTTTCAGGGCCATGCTCGGGGCAATCACCTTGATCATGGCGATTTCCTGGCGGGCCACTTTGTTGCCAACGGTGTCCATCATATGGGCCGCCTTGAGGGTCATCAGGCGAGCCTGCTCGATGTCGATGCGACTGCGGGCAATGTCTTTCCGGATGGAATCAAATTCGGACAGCGGGCGACCAAAGGCCTCACGGGCATTCGCGCGCTTGCACATAAGTTCAAGGGCACGCTCGGCGACACCGATGGTGCGCATGCAATGGTGGATACGGCCCGGCCCGAGGCGACCCTGAGCAATTTCAAAGCCGCGACCTTCACCCAGCAGGATATTGCTGACCGGCACCCGCACGTTGTCGTAGTGAATCTCGGCGTGGCCGTGCGGCGCATGGTCATAACCGAATACCGTCAGCGGGCGAATCATTTTCACCCCGGGTGCATCCAGTGGCACCAGAATCATCGACTGCTGCTGGTGCTTGGGAGCGCTGGGATCGGTTTTGCCCATAACGATGGCAATCTTGCTGGTGGTGGTCATGGCACCTGAAGACCACCACTTACGACCGCTGATAACGTACTCGTCACCTTCACGACGGATCTCGCAAGCAATGTTGGTTGCGTCAGAGGAAGCGACGTCCGGCTCGGTCATGGAAAAGCAGGAACGGATTTTTCCATCCAGAAGCGGCTTCAGCCACTGTTCCTGCTGCTCCTCGTTTCCGTAACGTGCAATGGTTTCCATGTTGCCGGTGTCCGGCGCGGAGCAGTTGAATACTTCAGGAGCCATCTCGGATCGGCCCATAATCTCGCACAGATGCGCGTACTCGAAGTTTGTCAGCCCGGCACCCAGGTCACTCTCTGGCAGGAACAGGTTCCACAGCCCGGCAGCCTTGGCCTTATCTTTCAGCTCTTCAATGATCGGAACCGGTGCCCAGCGGTTTTCTGCGGTTGCCACCTGATGGTGATGCTTCTCTTCATTCGGGTAGATGTAGGCATTCATGAACTCGGTTAATTCGGCCTGCAGTTTCTTGGCCTTGTCAGACAGCTCGAACATATCCGCTTCCTCTTTGTTCAGTTATTTGCGACCGCCACTAACGCCGGCAATCGCGTTAGCAGGCATTCAGACGGGAACGCCTTCAGGTTTCTCACTACCAGAACGTATCCGGAAAGTACCCTCACCGATTGCAAGCAAATTGCCCTGCTCGTCGTGAACTTCACCGGTACTGTTAAAGATCCGGCTTCCACCCGCGCGCTTACGACCGGTCACCCGGATTACGCCCCCGGTGCACTGCCCGGTAAACGTGGTGGTCAGCGAAAGCGTAATAGCCTTGCGCATGCGCCCGGGATAGGGGCAGTAAGTGCCGGCCTCGGCCATGGCAATATCCAGCAAGGAGGTAAGTACTCCGCCATGGATCACACCACCCAGATTCAGGTGATCGGCCTGGATTTCCAGCTCGATCACGGCCTCGCCCTCTTCCCACGACACCTGCCGGTAGCCCAACATGTTGTGAAAACCCGGCAAGTCTTTGCCACCGGTAATGTGCAGACTACTGTTGCTCATCAGACTTTCATTCCAGGCAGGTTGAGGGACGCGGTGTTCCCGCCATCAACGGCCAGGGCCTGGCCGGTAATGTAACTTGCGTCGTCACTGGCGAGAAAAAGGATGGCGGCAGCAATTTCTGCAGGGTCGCCATAACGGCGGAGTTCACAACGGGAGCCAAGTTTGTGGGCTTTTTCGTGTGCCCGGGCATAGTCAAAGACTTTCTGGGTCATACCGGTTTCAACCAGCCCCGGACAAACAGCGTTTACCCGCACGTTGTCCATCCCCAGGTCACAGGCTGCGGTCATGGTCAGATTGATCACGCCGGCCTTTGATGCGCTGTAGGCATTGCCTCCAGCCCCCGAACGAATACCAGCAACCGATGCAGTATTGACAATGCTGCCCTTCTTGCGGGCCTGCATGTGAGGTGCAACGTGCTTTATCGTCAGCATGGTTCCCAGCAGGTTTACAGCGAGCACTTTCTCCCACTCGTCACGACTGTTCTCGGTGACCGGCGGATGGGCTCCGGAAATACTGGCGATACCGGCGATATTGCACAGCACATCAATCTGGCCAAAGGTCTTCATGGTTTCGGCTACCAGGGCAGTTACCGCAGCCTCATCAGCAACATCTGCCACCCGACGCAGCACAGATACACCATCAGCCATCTGATTCTCGGTTTCGAGCAAGCCGCCCTCGGCGACATCAACAAGCACAACGGATGCCCCTTCGCGACCCAGCCTGAGTGCGGTTGCCCGCCCGATACCACTTCCGGCCCCGGTGACGATTACCACTCGCTGATCAAATCGCCCCATGAAATTCTCCCCGCTAACATGATTTATTTTTGTGTGTTCTATTTTGCTTTCCAGATAATTTGTCACGCGCAACGGTTATGAGTCAATATAATTGGAAGTTAATTTCATCTAGCAAAACTACAACATCAAAGGATGACAAAATGAAAACGCAATTTGACGAAATGCCCGTATACGCTCCCACTGACTCCGGCGAAGCCATGGAGGCCATCGGTTTTCGTATTCAGGCCTTTGCCAGCGGACAAGGCGACAAGACCGCGATCATCGACGAAAAGGGAGCGCTCAGCTGGGCCGGTCTGCTGCATGAGGTCAACCGCATTGCCAACAGGCTGCGACAAACCGGCCTTAAAAAAGGCGACTGCGTTGCGGCCTTGTCGGAAAACAGCAGGGAAATGGTGGCCCTCTATCTGGGAACCCTGGTGGCGGGTGGCTGCATGGTGCCGCTTTCCGGTATGGCCAGCGGCGAATCCCTGGCTCTGATGATTCGTGACTGCGGCTCCAGGTTCCTGTTCGTTTCCCGTAAAAACCTCGATATCTGGGCCGAAGCCAGCCCCAGGGCCGGCCTGAATCACGATGAGGTGATCGGGCTGGACAACGATGCTGCCGGACAGCATTTAAAGGACTGGCTGGGCTCGATTCCCGCCGAGCCAGACCCGGCGCCGGTAACACTGAACGATCCGTTCAACATCATTTACAGTTCAGGCACGACCGGAACTCCCAAGGGCATACTCCACGACTACCGGTTCCGCCAGCGGCAAATGGTCAGGATGAGCCGGTTCGGGCTCAACGGTGAAGCCGTTAACCTTGTATCGACACCAATGTACTCCAACACCACCCTGGTATCGGTGCTACCGACCATTTTCTATGGCGGCACCCTCGTGCTGATGGCCAAGTTTGATGCCCGTCGCTTCCTTGAACTGGCAGAACAGCACAAAGTCACCCACGCCATGCTGGTGCCCGTGCAGTTTGAGCGCATATTGGCGGTTCCGGACTTCGACCAGTTTGACCTTTCAAGCTTCAAGCTCAAGCTCTGTACCAGTGCGCCGCTCCGGGCCCATGTGATCGCCGAAACCATGAAACGCTGGCCAGGCAATATCCGGGAGGTCTATGGCCTCACAGAAGGCGGGATTTCCACCAGCCTCGACTGCGCTGCCTACCCGGACAAATGGGATACCGTCGGAGTGCCCACCGAAGGGGCTGAAGTAAGGGTGGTCAGCGAAGATGGCAAGGAGCTGCCTCAGGGTGAGATCGGCGAGATTGTCGGGCGCGCGATTTCCATGATGCGGGGTTACGTAAACCGCCCGGAGCAGACCAGGGAGATGCTGTGGCAAAGCCCCGATGGACTTGCCTTTTATCGCAGCGGCGATATGGGCCGCATTGACGAAGACGGCTTTGTTCATATTCTCGACCGCAGGAAAGACATGATTATTTCCGGCGGTTTCAACATCTACGCCGTAGACCTGGAAAAAGTCGTCCTCAGCCATCCTGCGGTATCCGATGCTGCGGTTATCGGCATACCCAGCAGCCAATGGGGCGAAACTCCCCTCGCTCTGGTGGTAAAGAAATCCGGATGCCAGGAAACAGAAGAGGAAATCCGGGACTGGGCCAACCAGCATCTGGGCAAGACCCAGCGCCTCAGTGCCGTAGAGTTCCGGCAGGAACTGCCTCGCTCTACCATTGGCAAGGTCTTGAAGCGGGAGCTAAGAACGCCTTACTGGGATAACAGCGCCGGTTAACGGCGCTGCATGCGACTCAAAGCATTACGGCAGTCGTCGGAACGCAAGCGCTCACTGAACACACCGCGCTCCCGCTCCAATGCCTGCTGCACCTGGTCGCGCCATGGCGCCTTCATTAAACGCTTGCTGGCCCGCAATGCGTCTCGGGGCTTTTCTCCCAGCCTGCCCGCCAGGGCCAGGGCCGAATCCACAGCCCGTCCATCATCTACCACGCGGCTTACCAGGCCACACTCACCGGCCTGGGTGCCATCCAGGGTTTCACCAAGCAACAGCAATTCAGCAGCCATCCGGGAGCCAAGGTGCAATGGCATGGTCACAGTTGAAGCAGCCTCCGGCACCAACCCCAAATCGACAAAGGCAGTTTTGAACCTGGCCGAGCGCCCCGCAAATACGCTGTCGCAATGGAGCAACATAGTGGTGCCAATACCAATCGCCAACCCTTCCACCGCCGCTATCACCGGAGTATCACACGCCATCAATTCTTCAATGAATGCAAGGCCGGCAGAGGGTTTCGGGTTTTCGTCCGTAGCCCGCGCCCGGAAATCATCAAGATCGTTGCCGGCGGTAAACACACCTTCAGCACCCGAGATGACGATGGCATGCACATGCTGGTCAGAACTTGCCTCCCGCACATAACCTGCCAGCTGCTCATACATGTTTCGGTTCAGGGCGTTCTTTTTGTCCGGACGATCTATGACAAGATGGATCGTTTTTTCTTGGCTATATTTCTTGATCATGTACATCTCCTGGGTGTCGCCCTCCCCCTCTGAAACAGGAGAAAAACGTCCTATTGCAAATGGCAAATCTTGTGATAAAGTCGAACAACAAAAGTTCACGGTGCAGTCTTATATTCTGCACTGCGAAACACGAGCAATGCAACTATAACAAATACTGGAGCAAACTTATGAGCTTCCTTGCCACATTCAGAAAAAACCTTACTACCTATGCATCCGCGTTAACACTGGGTGTATCTGCTGTTATCGCCAGCGCACCTGTATACGCTGAAAAAACCTACACCTGGAAGGTTCAGTCCCACTGGCCAGGCTCCAGCAGCTCCTACCAGGACAGCCTTGGTCGACTGAAGGATGTGATCGAAGAACGCTCTGAAGGCCGGATCAAGCTCCAGCTGTTTGAAGCAGGCGCTATGTTCAAGGCCACAGAAACCTTCAATGCCGTGAGTCGTGGCATTCTGGAAATGGGTACGATTTCTCCCGGTTATGCCCAGGACAAGATGACTCTGGCCGGAATTGCTTCTGGCCTGCCCTTCGCATTCCGAAACGTTTGGGAAGCCGCCTACTTCCACCAGAACATGGGCTTCGAACAAATGCTGCGGGATGAAGCCGCCAAGTCTGGCGTTTACTGGGCAACCGACAAGGTTTACCCGACCGAAATGGTTACCAGCAAACCCATCAACAGCTGGGAAGACTTCACGGGGCTGAAAATCCGTTCCTCCGGTGCGCTTCAGAAGTTCCTGACCGAGGCCGGTGCTTCCGCTTCCTATATCCCGGGCAGTGAACTGTACACCGCACTGGATTCCGGCATTGTAGACGGCGCCCACTGGGGTGCTGCCCAGGGTGCTGCGAGCATGGGCCTGTATGATGTTGCCAAATACCACGTTCAGCCTGCGCTGAACATCGCCGGCACTGATGTCATCATCGTCAGCCAGAAGGCCTTGGACAAACTTCCGGAAGACCTGCAGCAGGTGGTGAAACAGGCTCTGGATGAGCAATTCTGGATCCGCACCAACCAGTATCTGTACAAAGAGCGTATCGCCCTTGCCAAAGCCGTTGCTGATCAAGGTGTTGAAGTAAACGTGATGCCTGAAGATGTTCAGCAGAAGCTTGCCCAGACAGCCCAGGGCATGTGGGATGAAGAAGCCAAGCGCAGCGATGAGGCCAAGAAGGCTCTGAGCCTGCTCAAGCAGTTCCTTGGCGAACTTGGCTACCTCTGATCTTAAACGCAACACCACAGGCCCCGATTAACCCCCGGGGCCTGTTTTCTCAGTTCACACCCAAGTCCCCCGGAGAGTGCCATGAGCGTAGTCAGCGCATTCATGAAAGGCGTCACCAGGCTCAACGAGTACGTTGGCCGATGTATAGCCCTGATCGTCTTTCCCATGTTTGTCTTTCTGATACTTGAAGTAGCTCTGCGCTATTTTTTCAATTCACCTTCGGTGTGGACAAATGAACTGACACAGCTGCTGTTCGGTGTATACGCAGTAATGTCTGGCGGATACATCATGGCCCACCGCGGGCACGTGAATGTCGATCTGCTGCACTCGACGCTGAAGCTGAGAGCCCAGGGCTTTGTCGACATTTTCACCTCCATTCTGTTTTTCATTTTCATGCTGGCACTGGTCTGGTTCAGCTTTGACATGGCATCTGAGTCATTCGAAAGCCGGGAAACCTCCTTTTCTGCCTGGAACCCGCCTATCTGGCCAGCCAAGGGAGCCATCTTTGTTGCCTCTGTTTTGATGCTGCTGCAAGGCATTGTGAGGTTGCTGGAGGATATCGCCATCGCATTTAACCTGAGCTATTACGACCCCGCCGAGCGGAAAAGCCATTCTGAAGAAGGAGAAGCATAATGAGCATTGAAGTCATGACGCTTCTTTTCTTTGGTTCGCTGCTGTTTTTCCTGTTACTTGGCCTGCCACTGGCATTCGTGCTGGGTGGTGTGTCTGTTGTTTTTCTTTATTTCACCTGGGGCTTTGACTCCTTCTACATGGTGGTTTCCCAGATCTGGGGCACCATGGAAAGCTTTACATTGGTGGCCATACCTCTGTTTGTATTTATGGCGATGATTCTCGAACGCACAGGCGTTGCGCGAGACTTGTACCGCATGATGTATCTCTGGTTCGGTGGCCTCCGGGGCGGCCTGGCCATCGGTACTCTGGGCATTTGTGCGGTATTTGCAGCCATGGTGGGCATCAGCGGTGCAGCCGTGGTCGCTATGGGTGCGATCGCACTCCCATCCATGCTGTCCCGGGGTTACGACAAGCAGATGGCACTCGGGGTTATAAATACCGGTGGCGGCTGGGGCGTTCTGATCCCGCCAAGCATCCTGATGATTCTGTACGCCCTGATAACGGGAGTATCCGTAGGCAAGATGTTTGCCGCAGGTGTTATGCCCGGCATCATGCTGATGATTCTTACCACGCTCTACATCATTATCCGCTGCACCCTGCAACCGGACCTGGCACCGGCGCTTCCTAAAGACGACCGGGCATCCTGGCCTGAAAAGTTCCGCGCCCTGCGCTCTGTTCTCCTGCCGATCAGTGTGGTGGGAATGGTACTGGGCTCCATCATGGGCGGACTCACTACACCCACAGAAGCCGCAGCCATGGGTGTCCTCGGTGCGCTGATTTCAGCAGCGGTCTACGGCGAGTTCAAATGGTCAGTACTGAATGAAGCCGCGATCCGCACCCTCAAGCTGACTGGCTTGACCATGTGGATCCTGTTTTCGGCCCACGCATTCAGCTCTGCCTATCAAAGCATGGGAGCCCAGGCCCTGATTGAAAGCATTATGGCCATGATCCCGGGTGGAGCCTGGGGAACTATTATTGCCATGATGGTCATCATCTTCTTCCTGGGGATGGTTCTGGACCCTGTCGGCATTATGATGATCACTCTGCCGGTATTTATTCCGATTATCACGGCATTAGGGTTTGACCCAATCTGGTTCGGCATTCTGTTCGTGATCAACATGGAGATCGGTTACAAGACACCACCCTTTGGTTTCAACCTGTTCTACCTGAAAGGTGTAGTGCCTCCGTCGGTCACAATGAACGATATCTACAAGTCGATCATTCCGTTTGTACTGGTAGAAATCGTTGGGATCATACTGATTATGATCTTCCCGGAGATCGCAACCTGGTTGCCGGAATTACTCTTCTGAGATATCAAGAAGGCCTGAACGACCTCAGGCCTTCTTGCTTTTATTAATTGCAAATCGACCTGTCAGAGTCGCTCACAAGCAAAGGAACTTATTTGCCCGCTCCAATCCAGGGGTCTTCAAGTTGCCCTGCTCGCTGCAGCCAGTTCATAGACCGATGAACCCGCAGGCTGAGATTGGCGGGGCAGCCGCCTCGCTCATCGCGGTGGCACTGCTTGAGAGTGTCATAATTCATGGTTCGGTCTATCCGTTCATACAGTCCTGGTTTTCGGTTTCAATCCTTCACATATTCCCAAATCAGCTTCAACGCTTCTTCCATATGCTCAACCCGGTGGCTGCCACCCTCAAAGCTATAAACCGGAAAATAATCCCCAAGCGCCCCGACGGTGTCATTCCACGGAAGCAGTTCATCCCCTGATCCAGCAGCAACAGCCCGCTGCCCCAGCGGGTGAAAGAATAGTAGCCAGAAACCACTTCGTCTGTCAGTTGATAGGCCTACCCTGATGATCGACATCCGGGCCTATCCAGGACGTGAAAGTGTGGGCAGAATCCGTCACAGGATTGATGGCGACAACCGGAATACCGGCTTCGGCTCACAGAATGCCCGCCAGCCATCTTCCCATCGACGTCCCAACCAGAAGATCCGGATTCACTTGCATCAGCTTAGCCAAGCTCTCTTCGATAACGTCTTCCGATCCTTGGGCTAATCAATGTCGTTATGAGGACACGACATACGCATTAGCTTGATGACGATATCTTGCTGTGTTCTTGAGCTCATAGTTTAGCCGGCCGTTGGTGCTGAAGAGTGCCCACCTTTTTGCTAGGTAGTACTGACACCATCGGGAATTACGGCTGGCTTCCGGGCTAAAAGAACGTGTCGAACTCAAGCAGCATAACTATGGAGTGGGCGCCCCAGCGATTGGCAGAGGTACAAACACAAGCTACGGTCGCAAAGCGGACATTCGAGTAAGACGAATAGCGCTTGCAGTATGCGCGCCCATGGAATGGAACCGAAGGCGCAATGAAATGGGCTTCGTCGCGCCTGCGCTTAATGGGTTCTACCCCGTTACTGTGGACATTCCTAAAAAGAGGCCTGACACGCTGCTCACAGGCTCGGCGTGCCTCCGAACAACAGGTAATAAGCGATGCCCAGTAGCGAACTGACTAAGATCACCGGCAACATGCCCACCTTGAAGCGTAACATGGCAATAAAGGCGGCCAGTGCAAGCACCACACTGGCGATCTGAATACTGCCCCATGTCGGCACCATTAACTGCATGCCAAAGGTCCGAACCGTATCTACTTCGGCGAAAGCGACATGCACCGCGAACCAGATAGCCAGGTTCAGCATCACGCCCACAACGGCGGCGGTGACCGCCGATAACGCAGCACTCACCGCCTGGTTCCCGCGCAGCCTTTCTACATAGGGTGCGCCCAGGAATATCCACAGAAAACAGGGAACAAAGGTCACCCAGGTAGCCAGAATCGATGCAAGAATGCCCGCTGTAAAAGGATCGAGGGGGCCTGCGTCACGGAAAGCGCCCATGAAGCCCACGAACTGTACTACCTGAATCAAGGGGCCGGGCGTGGTCTCTGCCATGCCCAAACCATCCAGCATTTCCCCTGGCGCAAGCCAGCCATAGTTCTGTACGGCCTCCTGTGCCATATAAGCCAATACTGAATAAGCACCACCGAAGGTGACGACGGCCAGCTTGCTGAAGAAAAGCCCTATCTGGGTGAAGACATCGTCAAAGCCCAGCGATACAGCCAATACAACTAGCGGTGTGAACCACAGCGGTAGCCAGACCGCGAGTACCTTGAGCGCCCGCTTGCGCGTTGCCTTGGTATGATGTGCGGCACCGCCATCCATCATGGTGTCGATCGCCCGTTCACCATCCTCGGGCGTGTCATGTCCCTTGATGACCACGAATCGTTCCGGGTCCATGTACCGCCCCAGCAGGCCAATAACGGCAGCAGTCAGGATCACTACCGGGAACGGGACAGCGAACAAAAAGATGGCAATGAAAGCAAGGGCCGCCAAGATGTACATATAGGCATTCTTGAGCGCGCGCTTACCGATCCGGATGACGGCCTGAATCACGATCGCCAACACCGCCGCTTTAATCCCGAAGAAAAGCGCCTGCACCAGGGTTGCATCCTGAAAGCCCGCATAAAGCACGCTCAACACCAGGATGCTCAAAAAACCCGGCAACACAAACAGTCCGCCGGCCACGAGCCCACCCTTGACGCCATGCAGCAGCCAGCCGATATAAGTAGCCAGTTGTTGGGCTTCCGGCCCGGGCAGTACCATGCAGTAGTTCAGGGCGTGCAGAAACCGGCTTTCGCTGACCCATCGCTTTTCATCCACCAGAATACGATGCATGACGGCGATTTGGCCGGCAGGACCGCCGAAACTCAGCATTGCAATCCGTAGCCAGACGCGCACCGCTTCCCCAAACGTAATCTCATGACCAAACTCGTTGCGATCGCCACCCGATGGCACGGTGTCTTGTTGGGTTCTGTGGGCTGTATCGGTGGAGTGGGACGACTCCGGCATGCTTACTTCCCCTTCGTATAGGTTGTGTACAAACTGTCGAACACCTGATTGGCAGCCAGTAACAGCTGATCATCGTTATGATGAGACTCGCGAAAGCCCATCAATACGCATTCAACTCCAGTGGCCGCCGGTGGCTGATGGCCGCCAACATCGAGGTAATGCACCAGTTCCGCGATCCGCTGCAGTGCCACCTGGCGCAGGCCAAAGCTCGCCAGTAACGTTTCAAAGGTGACCTTGTCAGCTACATGGGTGAAGGCCGCTCCATCGAAATCAAAACCCAGCGCGTGATCAGGGCAATCAGCTGGAGAGCTTAACCATAGAAAATTCGCTTCCGGATCGATGAATCGCTTAATCAACCAGGCGCTGGCCAGGCGGTCCACCCACGGTCGGCGACGAGTTGCCCATACCCTTCCCAGGTAGTCGGCACGGTTGAGGAGAGCGACCGTGCCTGAAACAGGTAGCGGCTCATCAGGCGACAGCACCCGATTTGCGTCGGTTTCCAGTTCCTGCAACGCCCGATCGACCCGTTCACGGGCAGCACCTGGAAAAAAATCAATCTGTGACACGCGCGTGAAGCGCTTACGCAGTTTCCGGGTCTCCCTAATAACCTCCATGGCCGATTCTGGCAGCAGCGTTGCCCGTAGTTCTGCGATGTCCGAGTGCAAGGCCTCATAGTCGTCCGCACGATCGAATAAAGCGGGGAATTCATGAGCATCCGGGCCGTCAGTGGGTACAACATGGGCGACACCGCCGGCTTCACGCACGTCATGGGCCACAGCCTCCAACTTCTCGACGTGATCGGGGTGAGCTGGCAGTAAATAGACGCCGTCGCGAAGTGAAGCCGCGCCCCATGCCTTAATAGAGCGCCAGGCCCGCATACGCACCGTCGCATTTTCTGTAGGAAGTGACAGAATCAGTAGAAGCCATGACATTCTGTAGAATCTACTACGTGTTTGTAGCAATCACAACACTTTTATGGCTGAACGGTTGTGATGGCCACCTGACTACAGTAGCATTCTCATATATCCCCCCACGGGGGATAGGTTAAAAGCTGGTTTTGACCCCAGACTTACCAAATCATCAGCCACGCTAGGAACACTGTGATGCACCACGAACGACTCGATCATTGGCAACATAAGCATGTCTTTGGCCAGGATCGGAAGCGCCCCGGAGAAATCCGAACGCTCATCGTGGTGGCCTAACGCTGGCGATGATGGTCTGGGAAATCCTGGCCGGGATCGTTTATGGCTCGATGGCCTTGCTGGCCGATGGGCTGCACATGGGGTCGCACGCGGTGGCCCTTGGTATTGCCGCCTTCGCCTATGCATACGCCAGGAAAAACGCAGGCAACGCCCGATTCTCTTTCGGGACGGGGAAGGTCAATGCGCTGGGCGGCTTTACCGGAGCCATTCTGCTGGCTGTCTTTGCGCTCTACATGGTCATCGAGAGTGTTGGGCGTTTTATCCAGCCCGTCCCCATTTCTTTCGATGGGGCCATATTTGTGGCCATCATAGGCCTGGTGGTCAACGGGGTGTCAGCGTGGATACTGGGGGATGCAGGTCATGACCATGGTCACAGTCACGGGCATAATCACGGTCACCACCATCATCACCATGACCACAACCGACGGGCCGCTTACCTGCATGTGCTTGCAGATGCGTTGACGTCAGTCCTTGCCATTGTTGCCCTTCTGGCGGGTAAATATGCCGGGTGGAACTGGATGGACCCGATGATGGGGATTATCGGTGCGATTCTGGTAACCCGTTGGTCCTGGCAACTTTTAAGAGACACCTCAAAAATCCTTCTCGACGAGCAACATCAGGACATGGAGGACGCTGTTAAAGAGGCCGTCGAAGACGACGATGCCAAAGTCAGTGATCTGCATGTGTGGGCAATAGGCCCAAACATTCATGCCGCTATTGTCTCAGTCGTCTCGCATCAGCCCGAGTCGCCCGCAGTTTATAAGGAGCGCATTCAGGCACACTGCCAGTCCCTGGTCCACGTGACGGTGGAACCTCTTCGCTGTGATTAACGGAGAGAACGCAAATTAGAGAGTAACGAGATCAAAGATAACGGGCGATTGCTTTGAACTCGTCGACGCGCCGCTGCTGCTCCGGCTCCAGCGGTCCGATGGCATCGTCCAGGCAGTGTTCAATGTGGTCCTGTACCAAGACGCGCTTGGCCTGCTGGATGGCCTTTTCCACAGCGTGAAGCTGCTGTGCCAGCTCCAGGCAGGGCTTCCCCTGATCCATCATGCCAATCACGCTTTCAAGATGGCCGTTGGCCCGCTTCAGGCGTTTGATGATATTCGGATGCGATTGATGCGTGTGATCATTTATCATGTTTAATTCCTATCCCCCGTGGGGGGATGGTATCCTCTTGCTTCGTTGAAATCCAACCACCGACTCGACCATTGAGACTGATGATTTCGGCCCTCCATCAAAGAAAACTGCTTCCGACGCTCGTCATGCTGTTCGCATTGGCGGGCCTGTCGCTGTCGGTGATTGGCGAGTCATTCTCTCACGGTGTGGCCAACTTGGCAGGCGATTGGGAATCGCAGCCTGACGGCCACCCAGGCAGTTATGGTGCGCATGGACACACCCACGATTTTGACGAAGAGCCAGAGACATCCTCAGTGCATCATGATGCTGGCAATCATACTCACGAGACCGTGGACCAGCTCAGGGTTCCGTTTGTTTCCCAAAGCCTGACCGTTCTCCGGCAGCCCGTGCCCTTTGCCGGAGGTTCTCCCCGCAGTTTGCGCTATCGGCTTGAACGCCCTCCAAAAGCCTCTATTCCCGCTTGATTCTTGCCGCTTACGTGGCCCGAGAAAACAAATTCAATTGGAGTCTTTATGTTGTCAAGCTTGCTTGGCGGTTGCCGTGGTGTGCCCTCAACGGGCACAGGCAGTCGTCTGTTCTGGACATTTCTGACCCTGGGCTTTCTGGGTATGAGTACCGATGTGCTTGCCCACGCAGTCGCTCAGGGCGACAGGGGCTACATCCAGGAAATTACCGGGATAAACCTTATTGCGTTCATCTATCTGGGGGCCAAACACATGGTCACCGGCTATGACCACCTGCTGTTCCTGCTGGGTGTCATTTTCTTTCTTTACCAAATGAAGCACATCGCGATCTACGTGAGCCTGTTTGCCCTGGGGCATTCCACCACAATGCTGCTGGGGGTGTACTTCAATGTGGGCATCAACAGCTACATCATTGATGCGATTATCGGCCTGTCCATCGTCTATAAGGCACTGGACAACATCGGTGCCTACCAGCGGTGGTTTGGCTTCCAGCCCAACACCAAGGCCGCCACGTTGATTTTCGGGTTCTTCCATGGTTTCGGCCTGTCCACCAAGATCATCGAATACGACATCTCGCCGGACGGCCTGATTCCGAACCTCCTCGCCTTCAACGTGGGCGTGGAAATCGGACAGTTGATCGCCCTGGCCATGATCCTGATTGCCATCAGCTTCTGGCGTAAAACCGACGGCTTTTTCCGCCACGCCTATACAGCCAACGTTGCCATGATGAGTGCAGGTTTCCTGCTCTTTGGCTATCAGCTCACGGGTTACTTTGTCGCCTGATTCTGGAGATTTGCTATGTACAACACCGATATACCCAACCGTGAAGAACTGCCCAGCACTGCCAAACTTATTCGATCAACCATCATCGCAGCTATTGTGGCGCTGATTCTGCTGGTGACCGTGGTCATGCCCGCCGAGTACGCCCTGGACCCGACCGGTGCCGGCAGATTGCTGGGGTTGACCGAAATGGGCGAAATCAAGGAACAACTGGCTGATGAAGCTGCCGCTGACGAGGAGGCACAGATGGTTGCCGTGCAATCCTCAAGCGATCAGCAGGAAACCGAAGCAGTACAGCCTGAAGCCGAAGAACCCGCTCAGGAAGCTGCCCCAGAGCCAGAACCAGAACCAGAACCTGCGGCCGTGCAAGAACAACAAGCATCAGAACCAGCACCTGCAGAAACACAATGGCAGGACGAAGTGCGAGTGGTTCTTACGCCTGGCGAAGGTACTGAGTTTAAGCTCACCATGGAAGAAGGTGCTGTGGCTCGCTTCTCTTGGGTATCCGAGGGTGGCCCAATCAACTTTGATACCCATGGCGATGGAGGCGGCCAGTCAATTTCATACGAGAAAGGCCGGGGCGTACCGGAAGACGAAGGCCAACTGGAAGCCGCTTTTACCGGCAACCATGGCTGGTTCTTCAGAAACCGGAATGACAATGACATTACTCTCGTCCTTCGTACCGGTGGAGACTACGGACAACTGAAGAAAATGCTTTGATCACGCAGGCATAAATTGCAATTTTTTTTGGAGCCGGTCAGACAATGGCCGGCTGCGAGAAGAAGCGAAGGTTCATGAAATGGAGCAAAACCAGAGGTTATGAATCAGCTCATGAATGTCATGCATACAGCAATTAATTAGGCTACTGAAATACCGCGTTATTCATAATTTTCCATATCATCGGTGATCGCCGGGTCGGAATAGTTATTCCACTTTATCGTTAGTGCATCCGATTAAGCGGTACCAGCCTTCAAAATTGAATCGAAAGCCGATTCGAAGCTGAGAGCTGCAAATGTCCGCTTTTGTTTAGGTGCTTCGGTCGCAAAGCGAACATTCGGATTTGGGGATAACTCCCGGCTCACTCGCTGCCTCCACGCCTATTCCAGACAGATTCGCGCCGTGCATTTCGTCGTTGACGTATGGCTACACAATAAAAATATGGCGAAAGCGCCTCATTTTTCGTAACACTTCCACGAATTCGGTAATAATTTAATCCGCGTCGTTACCACCGAAACAAAAATGTCACACCGCTGACACATTTCAGGACGACTCTATTACTGTATGGAATTTAGTCAGCCTCGCATCGAAAACATTCCGCGCATGAAGCTTCATGCAGCAGGGGAGGCCAGAAATGGACGAAATAACTCCGAGAGCCCTCACTGCATCAGAGATTGAGTACATGGGTGAGCTACTGGAAGATCTCACCAATCTTCGAGATAGCCTTTGCTCTATAGCTGCCCACCCCCCATTTAGCCTCAACGAACTCGACTCTGGCTATCGTATAAGCGCCGAAAACCTTCTGCATTACCTCGCGTTGCGCCGACAGGATATCCGACTGCTCCAGCAGCGCCTTGTTACGCTTGGATTTTCCTCATTGGGTCGTTCGGAATCCTGCGTACTGCCGACACTAGACATCATCATCCGCACACTTTCCTTACTACTCGGACAGCCACCAAAAGCAGATTGCGGCGAAACCTCCACGATCACGATTCAGGATGGCCCCCTGTTACTGCTGCAGCATTCGAAAGAACTACTTGGGGCCACGCCCGAAGCTAGAAATGTACGGATCATGGTCACCATGCCAACGGAATCGGCACAAGATCCCTCAATCATTCGCGATTTGCTGAAAGCCGGGATGAATTGCATGCGCATAAATTGCGCCCATGATGACCCAGAAACCTGGCTGGAGATGATCAATAATCTGCAAACTGCAAAAGAGGAGTTCGGACAGAGTTGTCAGGTTTTTATGGATTTGGGTGGGCCGAAGATACGCACGGGTGAGATCGAACCCGGACCGCACGTTGTGCATGTACACCCCAAACGTAATGAATACGGAATCACCGTTTTCCCTGCGCGCATACTGCTGGTGCCGGAGGGAAGTTCAGCACCGGAAATTAGCGATAACCAGACTGTTTTCGGTGTTCCAAAGAGTTTTCTACAAAAGCTCAAGAGATTTGATGAGATCCGGCTCCTTGATGCACGCCACAAGCCCCGGAAATGGACCGTTGTTGAAGTTAGCGACTTTGGATGCCGGGTTGAGAGCATCAAAACCTGTTACGTAGTGCCCGGAACGCCCCTTCAGCTGAAAGAAAAACAACGCCCGAAAATCACAGCCAAGATTACCAGTGTCCCCAAGCAACCCGGGTTTATAGTCCTCCGCCAAGGCGATTGTCTTGTAGTTACGGCCGACTCGAATGCCGGACATTCCAAGCATTTAGACACCCAGGGAAATCTTGTTACTCCCGCTACGATAAGCTGCACGATGCCCGAGGTCGTTTCTCAAGTTCATCCGGGCGAGAGCGTCTGGTTTGATGACGGGAAAATTGGTGGTGTCATTGAAAAAGTAGAGACAGACCGATTCTGGGTAAAAATCCAACACGCTCGTCCAGAAGGCAGCAAACTTAGAGCCGGTAAAGGCATGAACCTTCCGGATAGCCAGCTTAACGTCAGCTCTCTGACGCCGACCGACATCAGCCACCTGACATTCATCGCTAAGCATGCAGATGCCGTCCAGATGTCATTTGTAAACTCCGCACATGACGTCACATTGCTTGACGAAGCACTGTCCCGGGTAAAGGGGGATCACTTAGGCATCGTCCTCAAGATCGAAACCCGAAGAGGATTTGAGAATTTGCCCTCTATGCTGCTGACCGCTATGCGCCGACCCAAGGTGGGCGTCATGATTGCAAGGGGCGATCTTGCTGTTGAGTGTGGATATGAGCGACTGGCAGAAGTCCAGGAAGAGATATTGTCAGTGTGTGAAGCCGCCCATGTACCCGTTATCTGGGCGACTCAAGTACTAGAAAACCTGGCTCAGAAAGGCATGCCCTCTCGCGCAGAGATTTCAGATGCAGTCATGGCGCACCGTGCAGAGTGCGTCATGCTGAACAAAGGGCCGCACGTTATCGAAGCGCTTGGTGTGCTCGACAGCATTCTCAAGCGCATGGAACAGCATCAAACCAAAAAACGGGCACTACTCAGGGCACTGAGATTGGCCCAGAACGGACGGTAACAAGTGGATACCGATGAAGGATTGCTAGCCAGCTATCTAAAACGGAAGTTGTCTGCCCATGAAGCGGTCGAGACCATTTCAGGCTGCAGAAACCTGATTCTCGGAATGAGCGCCGCGCAACCGCCGGCATTGATGGCAGCCACTGCAGATGCCCTCAGAGATCGATTGATTGGTCCGTTAAACGTCTATTATCTGCATGGTACGGAACATCTTCAGCAAACTCTTTTAGCTCCAGATCTCATTGATCTCGTAACACCCCGTCCACTCTTTCTAAGCCATTCAGACAGGGCTGCCATTGCACAATCTCACTCTACAAACTGGATTGAATTCGTACCCGCAATGCTTCACCAGGCCGGCCGCCTGCTGACAGAGCACATAGATCCGGAATGTTTTTTTGTGACCGTATCGCCGATGGATCGCCATGGATATTTCAGCCTCGGCACCAACGCTGATTACGGTGCGTCGGTGATCCGAAAAGCAAGGAAAGTCATTGTCGAGGTCAACCGGTATATGCCTCGAACCTTTGGTGAATGTTCCGTCCATATTTCAGAAATAGACCACATCGTTGAGCACGATCAACCGCTGGTAGAGGCAATCCCCAAGGCGCCCACAGAGGTCGATAGAAAGATTGCGCAGCAGATCATCGAACGGATTAACGATGGGGACACCTTACAGATCGGAGTGGGCGGGGTGCCAAATGCCGTGCTTTCAGGCTTGAATCAGCATAAAGACCTGGGGCTACACAGCGAACTGTTTTCCCCGGCAATGGTTCCCCTGATTCAGACTGGGGTCTTGAATGGTCGACGCAAGACATGGATGCAACACAAGCACGTTTTCACCTTCGCTCTCGGAGACCGTGCGCTCTACGAGTTCCTTGACGATAACCCTGCTATCGTTGGATACCCTGCGTCCTGGGTAAACAATCCAGACATCATTCGGCTTAACGACAACATGGTGTCTGTAAATTCAGCACTCGAAATAGATCTGACTGGCCAGATCAATTCTGAACAAATTGGCGATCGCCCCTTTTCAGGCACCGGTGGCCAACTCGATTTTGTTCGTGGTGCTTACGCTGCAAGAAACGGCCGCTCTTTCATTGCATTAAGGTCAACCGCTCAATCGGGCTCTGTCAGCCGTATCGTCCCGCGTCTACTCAGCGGTGCCGTCACAGACCCCCGGAATGATGTGCAATTCGTAGTGACGGAATATGGCTGTGTTAACCTCAAAGGCCTTTCTATTCCTCAAAGAGCCAAGGCTCTCATACAACTTGCATGCCCCGAATTTCGCGAGCAACTTGAGCGAGAGGCAACATCACTTGGATGGATATAGGCACTATAGATCGGACCACTGAAATCAGAGCGCTGGATAATACCAAGCTAGTTGTTTAGAACGGCCTCAATCGCCCGGTAATCATCATATGTCACGAGGTTTATTCCCACCGCTCGCTGAGTATTCAGGTATTCCGAGAGCATTGGCGAAGGCGTTGTCAGTAGATTAATTACCCGGCTCCGAACGTCCTCGCAAATTCCACTGCGGAATACAAAAGGGTCATAGTGTAACGGTACCGAACGCCAGAGAACCGTTAGGGTGTCCTCTGCAATCATGCCGCGCCTGAGCGCTTCATCTGCTCTTGAGCTGGAGACAAAGGCAGCCTCCGCCTTGTTGTCCAGCAACGCCATCAATGCCTTGTCATGGCTACCCGCGTATATGTTGGCTCCAAAGAAATCGGAGAATGGCTCGCCGATCGTGGTTGCAAACTCGTTTTTGGGAATGAGAGCCCCTGATGTACTGGAAGGATCAGTCAGCAGTATCCTGGCATTTCTCAGGCCCTCAATGCTGTTTATCCCCGCTGCCGTTGGAACTACCAGTAACGAATAATAGAAACTCCCCTCGGGTGTAAAGAGCCCGGCCTCGGTGGTTAAAGAAGCGAAGGCATCCAGCCCCGGGTCTGTTCGATGAGCGATAACATAGGATGCCGGCCCCATAACGGCCAGGTCGACACCGCCCGAAAGTACGCCATCCATCACACTCTCGTAAGACGTAGCTCTGACCAGCTCTACCGGCATTCCAAGCCCCTGTTCCAGAAGAGCTATCAATGATTGATATTCAGAGGCCTGCTGGTCGATATCTTTTTTTGGGATCATCGTGAAGGTCAATCTGTTCATGTTGCAGTTTTTGACCTCTCGGACGGCTCCCGAACTATAAAACGATGCAAAGGCGAGCGATGCGAACGCGAGAATTAACGTCAGCAACCTCATGCTCTTGCTTCCTCTTCTGCGAAGGTTCTCAGGAACTCAGGAATCTTCTCCGCTGGCATCGGGCGCCCCAGGTGATAGCCCTGTGCAATGTCACAGCCGGCGACTTTCAGGTGAACCAGCTGCTCACGGGTTTCCACGCCCTCGGCCACCACTTTGAGCGCCATGCGCTTGGCCAGAATAATGGTAGAGGACACGATCGGACTGTCATCATGGCTGTTTGAGATGCGGTTAATCAGGCTTCGGTCAATCTTGAGCTTGTCTACCGGTACCGCCTCCAGGTGGGCGAACCCCGCGTAACCGGTGCCGAAATCGTCAAGACTGAGGCGGATACCTGCCGCCTTGAGGCAATGCAGGCTCTCAACTGCCCGGCCTTCCAGCATAGCAGTTTCCGTGATTTCCAGTTCCAGCAAGTCGGTGGTCAAACCGTAGTCCGCCAACGTCGCCAGAACGTCTTTGCAGAAACCCGGCTGAGCAAGCTGTATCGGAGAAACATTGACTGCGACTGGCTTCGAAATCCCATGTTTCTGTTGCCAGTCGGATATCTGGGCACAGGCCAGTCGAACCACTTCCATGCCCAGGGCCACGACAAAGCCGGTTTTCTCGGCCACCGGAATAAATCGGTCTGGATACAGCAGGCCGAAGCCCGGATGTTGCCATCGCACCAGAGCCTCGTAGCCAATAATTTCCATAGTCTCCAGGCAAACCTGGGGTTGGTAATGCAGAACAAACTCCCGGTTTCTGAGGGCCTCCACAAAGGCTTGTTCCAGGTGAAATTCTTCCACATCACTCACATTCAGTGACTGGTCGAAAAAGCGATACTGGCCACGACCGGCTTTCTTGGCCGAATACATAGCGGCATCAGCACATTTGGTCAGTTCATCAATACTCTGGCCGTCCCGAGGGCTGATAGCGATACCAATGCTGGGACTGGTATTCAGCTCTGTTCCTTCCAACATGTAGGGGGCGGACAAATGCGCGGTTAAAGCTGCGGCCCACTGCTCGATGTCGGCCTCACTGCGATCACCCGCCAACAGCACCACAAATTCATCACCGCCGAAACGAGCGGCAATGTCACCTTTGCCCAGCATGCGTTGAATGCGACCGGCGACGGCCTGCAGCAGCAGGTCACCGATGTGGTGGCCCAGGGAATCATTAATGGATTTAAAGCGATCCAGATCGATAAACAGCATGGTTGACAGCTTTCGCTGTCGACGCTGTTCCAGTACCAGCGAATCTGCCACATCCAAAAACTGGCGCCGGTTGAACAGACCACTGAGATGATCAATCGAAGCGGCACGGCTACTGCGGGCATGCTCGGTTTCAAGGCGCTCAATCAGTTGCTGGTTGTTCCGCTCGGACAACCGCAATGCCTCCAACACTCTTTGCTGTCCGGTCAAACTCCGGATCAGCCAGAACACAATACCGAAAACCAGTAAGGTCATTACGCTGTTGGCAATCAGTTGCTTATTCTGGGCAGGCGTCAGCGGCGCAAAGATCTCGTAGTAAGGCTGGGCCACACTGACTGTAAAACCATTCGCTGGACGGGTCACGAAAACATATTGGTATTGCTCGCCCGCCAACTCCACCGTGGCTTCACCGGTCACAACACGGCCTTCAGCCGCAATCTGCACTTTCGGCACCTGAGGCCCTCCAACCACAATGCCGCTTTCATTGGCCCGCATCCACTCATCCCCCCTGGAATCCAAAATCTGAATAAAGCCCGAGCCCAGCTCAACATTCTGTAGAAGCCCAGCCAGGTAGGCGATGTCCAGCTCAATCAAGATCAATCTTGAGGAACGGGACAAATCTGCCAGTCTGAGCGGAACCAGGAATGGCAATCGCCAGGCAGGCTCTTGTGGCACGTAAGCCGGATCCGCAACTCGTTCGGGAAGCACAGGCACAAATCCAGCTCCGGCAAAGTGGTCTTCAGTTCCAGACAACCAACTACCAAGGTTTGAGCGTGCCGAACCCAGATGGCTGGTGTAAATCAGTTCTCCCGACAGATTGTAAACACTGAGCCGGTTGAACACGGGATCTTCTGCCAGAAGCGTCAAGAGCCTGGTCTCTGCTTCTTGATGCGCGATGACATCGTCATTCACCAGGCTACCCATGGCCTTGGCTCGATCAGTCATCTGCTTGAGGCTCTCCGACACAATCAATGCCAGATTGCGGTTCTCGGAGAGTCTTGCATTGAGGGTTTCCGCCCTCGTTGCAGATGCCTGCCAAAGGAATAACACCCATAGGAACAAAACGATAACAACCCCGAGTGCCAGCATGGTTAGCTGAACGCTATTCAGGGGAGTATCAGATTTCGCTGTCATCAAGCTAGAACCTGGAGAAAAGGGATAGGTAAACGTCAGCCTCTCCAGTGGCCGGATAAATCCTGTGAGTCGGGTGAGGCATTTCGCCACCAAAACCCATACCCCTCAAAGGCTAGCGGTCAAGTATGGCAGCTACATGACAGGCCAGATTCGTTAACGGGTTCACACATATGACACAGGAACTTCATTTCTCAATGTTAAGTGTATGGCTCCCATCCATAACGGAGCAGCAGTAATGTCCGGTCAATCATCCCTTCTGGTAGAAAAGCTCTGGCGCCTTAAACGCCGCATCGACAAAGGCCAATGCCCCGGTGTCGACTTTATTCATCTGAACGTCCTGCTTAGAGAGCCTGCTTATCGGGCCGATGTTCTCAGGCGGGTAGAAACAAACGGCTCACCCGAGCTCCAGGCGCTTGCCCGGGAAATTATGGCAAACGATCCTGGTGAGCCGCTAATGGCGAAGTCTCCAACAGAAACATTGACGAAAAAGCAGACTAAAAAGGAGAAACAACGTGGTTGGCTGACTCGCAATGGTATCGTCGTGATTCCGATATCTGCGGCCTTCGTCGCAGCAATTGCCGGTTTCACTGCGTTTGAGAACCGTGCGGTCCGGGTCACTGACGATATTGTCTATGATACCGTTTGGCAGAGTGGCCGCCGTTACATTCTGGATGATGTTATCTACGTGGATAGCGCCAGGCTCACCATTGAACCGGGCGTAACCATCGAAGGTGAACGCGGTTCTGCTCTGATCGTCACCAAAGACAGCCGACTCTTCGCCCGGGGAACCCGGGAACAGCCCGTCGTGTTCACCAGCCACCAACCCGAGGGCCAGAGAACCCGAGGCGACTGGGGCGGCCTGGTTCTGCTCGGCAAAGCGCCGGTTAATCAGCCCGCCGCAGCCATAGAAGGTGTACCGGAGGCGGATCTACGTGGCCAGTTTGGTGGTACCGACCACAGCCACAGTTGTGGCGTACTGCAATTTACCCGCATCGAATTCGCCGGCTTTGAGGTGTACAAAGACAACGAGCTGAATGGTCTTACGCTGGGTGGTTGCGGCTCAGACACCATTGTCGAAAACGTGCAGGTACATCGCGCGCTGGACGATGGCATTGAGATGTTCGGTGGTACCGTAGACCTGAAAAACATTCTGATAACCGGCGCCGCTGATGACAGCATCGATTGGGACTGGGGTTGGACAGGTAACGTCCAGTTCGCGGTCATCCAGCAATACGGGGATGTGGGCGACAATGGCTTTGAGGGTGACAGCAATGGGTCTGATCACAACGCCACGCCCCGGTCAGAGCCCACCTTCTACAATGTCACGATGTACGGCGCCGGCCGCTCGGCCAAACAGCACCGTGCCATGGTTCTGCGAGAAGGTTCCGGTGGCCATTTCCACAACATGATCATCGACAGCTTTGCCATCGAGGCACTTGATACCAGGGATGAGGTCCGGTCTTTGGTGGCCATGGACAAGCTGACATTCAGCCACAACCTTATCTCCAACAATGGCCGCCTCGGCAATCTGGCAACCGAACCAGAGGCTGACGATGATGATTTTGGCTTCCAGGAGGACGTGTGGATTCAGGACCCGACCAACCGCAATCATCAGCTGGCGGAAAGTGGCTTGCAGCCAACCGTGACAAGCACGACTTCACCAAATTTCCGCTCCAGAGGCCTCATTCGGAATATGGAAGCAACACGGCCACCCAAGTCGGAGTTTTTCGACGAATCTGCGGACTACCTGGGCGCTATTAATCCTCGCTCCAGTGACACCTGGCTGGATGGCTGGACCGCGTTTCCGGAGTCATAAAGCAAAGTCGTCCGTGCGTCTATGGTTAGCCAAGGTATAGCCTGCCCTAAAATCGTCAGAAATGTGGACGAGATAGTAGCAGGGCGAGCGTGGGCTGAGCGGTACAAGGACTCCCGGTTCTGCCTCTGCAATGGTTGTCACAAAAATATCATCAAATAAGCTTACCGTGGCAACCGGCGAGTCTGTTCAAGTCTGGAGCCGCAAAACGCGCAGCGAACTCGGCGGACGGGCACATCCAGCCAGACACGATATTGGAATAGGTCTAGTTCGCAAACCAGCGATGAACCATAAAAAAGCCCTACACGGAGGCAGGGCTTCTTTACGTATAGCTAGCAACAAAGTATCCGGACTCTTACCGGATACGGCGCGCTATATGGCAGTTTATGCCGCTTTCTTGAGCTTCTTTTTCAAGCTCTTCAGCTTGCCTTCCTGCTTGGCGATCTTCGCCTTACGGGCTTTGATTTCTTTTTTCAGGCTGGTTACTTTCTTCGTAGTTTTCTTGGCCATGATTCACTCCTGGTGTGTGATTGCTCGATTACCGCCCTCAGTCGTCCTTATGGGTTCGCACGAAGTTGCGTATGAACTTTCGTACCTCTCTGGCGGCACTGGTATCCAGCTCTTCACACAATGAAATGAATTCATCGCGCTCTGCACTGTTGATCCGAATCAGTAGCTGAGAGTCTTTTTTCCCTGCCTTTTTCTTGCGTGGCTTCAACTGCTTTTCGGAAATACTATCGGCTGCCATGGGTCATCCACTCACTGAGAACACTTTTAGTATATACACTGTATATAGAAAAGATAGACTCAGGCGCCCAAGTTGTCGCAGTCAGATGTCGTGTTGCTTTCGAAAGCTGTTGATCTCTTCCACGACTTTGCGGGCGACTGTGTAGTGATCCAGGCGATCAAAAAGCCTTCTAAGAATTTCCTTTTCTTTGTCGTCGACTACGCCGTCTTCCAAAGCTAATCGCTCGATCATGGCGAGCTCTTTCTCGTCTATGGTGTCGTCGTTGGCGAAGACCACCAGGAAGGAATACCCCACCAGTTCTTTTGCCCGTGATTTCTCTGTCATAACGTCACCCTATCTGATGCATCATAAATGCCCAGCAGGCAACGCCAAGAGCATTTCCAGGTATCGCCTGGCTGCATATTCGCTTTCCGATTGATACAGCGGTTCCTCACCAGGTATGCGCACCTCGTATCGAAACGGCCGGCAAAAGCCGCTCGGCTCTTTGAAGCTTAGCTCAAGAAGTTCAACCGGTAGTTCTTCACAGGACCAGCAACAACGAATTTCAACGGCTTGGATAGCCTTACTCATACCAGACACATATGCCCCCAGGTGGATCAGTTGCACTACAAAAGCAACAGAGGGCTCATCCTGAGCAGTACACGCGGATTGCGTTCCGCCTCATCTAGGCGATGACAGAATTAAAGCAAGGTGATGTTGCGGTGGCGTGACGGGGATAAAAAAACCGAGCCCCGGGACAGGGACTCGGCAAACAATCATGATCCTAATCCTGATTGGCCGACAATCGTAACCTTCAGCTGTTTCAATTTCATTTCAGGAGAACAGGGTTCATTCACCAATCCTGTTTCTGCTTGAGGAGCTCATTGTTGTAGGGACCAATGGTTTCAAGCAAAACGGATGATCTTGAGAACTGGCCTCGACCCCAGGCAATGTCATTTTGCCATTCGTCCTTCAACGCCGATTCAATGGTCCACTGCTTCAGGGATGAATAAACAAGCCGCGCCTGAGCCGTAACACGGCTTTCTGTCAGGTTCTGGAATGGGAAGAATTCAAACTTGTCGCACTGAACCAGAAGGGTCGTCTCAAGAGTACCCGCTGCCAAAAACGACGCATCATAGAGTAGCTGGAAAATGATGGACTCTTTCACTGTGCCCAATGGAGAGCAGGAAAAGGCGTTGAGACGGACGGACAGGGAACACTGGCTATCTTCCAGTTCAATGTGCGGCCTAATCCATGGGCCTACGAACGTAGATCTGTGAAACGCCAATAGGGCTCGGTAGTGGTCCTCTCTGGGGTTCATTTCATTAACCTCAGATCGGGACTGTCAACGTCCTTTTGAACAGACCTTGGGGGAGAAAAAACGCCGGGGTTGAACCCCCGGCAATGCGAGAGCACCTGGTACTTATCGTACTTCAGGAACCCTCACTATAGGGTTCTAACGTTACAAACGAATTTCAGGCTACGTTCCCTAAGAGACCTTGCGCCTTTCCCTCATGACCTTCCAGTCAATGACGTTTCCCGCAGAGTCGAAATGGACATAGCCAGCATAACCATCCGATTCTTCCCAGGTTTTGATAAAGCCAACAACCTCGCCGTTCTCTGTGCACATTTCGTAGGACGTTTTACTAGGGTCTATCTGGCGCGATTCATCGACTTCAGGCTCGACCTCCCGGAGTATCTGGTCTTTTTTGAGAGACAAGGTGGTTTCAATCCAATCGGAACTCATGGGGCACCTCTTTACTGGGTAAGGGACAGCACTTATCTGGCTGTTTATTCTATGCTCAATTTAATCGGCTATTTTGATGTGTCTCAAGTTGATTTTGGTCTTAAAAATTGATCTGAAATAGCCTGCATTCGGTTGCCTAGTAGCCCAGATAACCGTAGCCGACCGTATCCCGATATTTTTCAATGTGTCGTACGTTGATTGCTCGGACAACGCCTTCTGCTTCAAGCTCACTGAAGCACGCATTGAATGCATCACGGTGTTCTTTTTTACGAAACGAGGCTCTATAGGGCGTCGGGGCAAAAATCGGAATGAACATCACTTTCTGGTGCAAATCAGCCTTATCCGCATAGGTTCGGTCCGCGCGCAAACGGTGGTTAATCTCCGCAAAGATAAGACCATCCGCAAGCACCACATCCACGCGATTCAGAAAGAGCATTCGCGAGTGGATGCGCTGGTCTGCAAACTCGGAATATGAGGCAAAAGACTCAATGTGAGATTCAATACCCAGCAATTGGGACGCACCGGCAAAGGAAACAACACGCAGCCCTTTTAAATAGCGAAGATGGTAAGGCTTGATGTTCGTGGACTCCAAAACGGCGGCGCCATTCTGATAATACACGTAGGGAGTGCTTTCAAAACTTGGCGTGTCCATATCGGGAGGCACGGTCATTACCGCATCGCCCAGCCCCTCATGAGTGAAATTCCGGAGGTGCCGTTTGAAGGGGTAGAAATGAAAGTGAACATCTATGTCACATCGATCCATGACTGCAGCGAATATCTCGATATCGCGCCCAGCCGGCCCCTGTTCTGATGTTGCCGGGAGGTAGGGAGCTAGTACGAGAAGTGGCTCTGGCTCTGATGCTGCATTGGCCTGAGTGGCCAAAGTGCCAATAGCGAACGCCAGAAGTAACCATTTCATTTAGATGCCACGTGATTATCGAGAAACTACAACTACTTCCCTGCACCTAAACTCAAGGTTACCGCTAATTCCATTTTCAGAATCACGATATTACTACATTAGTGTTTCAGCTCTGTGACAGTGACGCGCTCGCCTTGTTTACCACACTGATGAATACCTGGCTGGTCACGGTTCTTATCGATTCGTTCCGCAAATCGCCGGCCCCAACGTGTCCACAAAGTGTCAGCCGTGTTTAGCGTAGAGACTCTGGAAGAAAGCCCTGTTTCGAATGTTCGCTTTTGTTTAACAGCGGGAACAAGCGCCACCACATCCCGTAAGCAACGGTCAAAACCAACCTTTCTACAATGCCCAAGAAACTGACAGCGTCCCAAAGCTGAAGTTGTCTTTATGACGCTCGTCTTCACTGGTTGAGGCACGCAGTGTGACCGAGGCCAGCAGGTGATCCCACTGCCAGGCAGCGCCCAGACCAAGCTGACCAATCAGCGGCCCTTCGTCAAAACGATAAGCCCCGGCATTGTCGTCGATGTAGGAATAGCCTACAGACTCCACGCCCAGCCCCACATATACTGACCAGCTACTGCCTGAATCCTTGAACGAGCCCGGCAAAGCGATGGTTGAGGATGTACCAGCGTAGTCCGGCACAAAGTTTATAGGAAGGTGTCTGCCAAGCTGCCAGACCAACCCGGTTTTAGCGGAGGTCCGAAAACTCGACAGTAGTCCGGATCCAACCACCGACACACGCTGTTCAATGTTGCCGCCCTGCCCGAGTTGCAGGAGTTTTCGGCCATGCGCAGCCTGAATGCCACCCACCACATCGGTTCCAAGCTGACTCCCCCACCCTTGCGGCTTGTCGCTTCCCGTGGCTTTGTGCACCCATTTCTGAACCGACTCGGCACCGCTTTCGGGCCCAATAACACCAATGTGAGCACCAAAGCCGGTAATCGTATCGGCGTTCCAGCTCCATAGTGTGCCGCTGAGCGACAGGTGGCCGGCATAGGGAATGTCGTCGAACTGCGGACCTTTAACGGTAATATCTTCAGGCGTAACCATGAATTGCCGCAAACTCAGGCTTACCGCCTGCTTTGAATCGACAGTTCCAATACCTGGCAGAAAGCGCAGCTCATCACGCAGAACCCGGGCAAATCTTGCCGACTTTCCATCGCTCTCATCAGCGGTGTCCGTCAAATACGAAAAGCGTACCCCGTTTGTATAGCCGCGATCGGTTCCGGTAAGCAGGTCGTTATCCCAGGACAGGTTAACAACTTCTGCCCTGAGACTGGCGGGCAAAACACTAATAACGAAGAGCAACAGGAAGGCATATTCGCAGCGACGACTCAAATCCAGTCTCTCCGGTTAATACTATGAGTTAACGAGCATGGCCTACTGTCGAGTCATACCTGTTACAACGGCCACTCAATCCAGATGTGGAGACTAAGTCGCTTTCCCTTGCTTTTCTAGTTCCCTCCCATCGACGCAGTCAGCTCTTACGGATTAACGTGCCGCCAGACTAGGTAAGAACACCCGATTACTTTGAAAGTTCAGCTGTAGTCAATCGACTTTACAGGCACCGGTTCTTTGCTGTCAGGTAAGCCTGAATTACTAAACTTTATTCTAATCGCCCCAAGTGTCAGCCAGGTGGTTAGCCGAACATCCCCCGTCATTCCCAATGACCTGTGATGCGGCCAACCCTTGACTATTAACGAGTGCCGATGGGTGATACTCTCTCGCAAAATATAGCTTTCTACAGGCGGACTTTCGGACTACCCCGCTCGACTACTGTCCAATTTCGGACAGTTAAAACCAGACATTTTTTCTGAGCTTGAAGTTCGCATAGTAAACTGCAAAACTAGAAATTAAGCAGTTGGGGCAGCGGTCATTCTGTCCAGTTAAAGCCATCTCTAACCTGACAAGTGTGTGCCCAAACTTGGGATAAATCGTGTAACTAGCGGTGTTAAAAGAACTTTTCGCGAGCTTCCGCCCGACCTGCAAGTTACTGACGAACAACGATTTAGACCCACCGACCTCACTCCAAACCGACCCCAATCGGCGCCCTCCGGAGGCAGAGGTCAGAGGTTCGAATCCTCTCGGGCGCGCCATGAATATCAAGGACTTGCGTGAAAGCGCAGGTCCTTTTTTTTGGCTTGTGCCCAAATGGTGCCCTGACAGTGCCCGGCATTTTTTCACAGATTAGCTTCCGACCTTTTTCGCGACCTTTGCCATACTTGCCCTTCTAGAGGGTTTGGGCACAGTTTCCCGCCGCCCCTGGAACCTATCTCGTTACCATGGCCTCTTGAACAGACGAGCAAAATCCGCAAACATCGTACAAACAATCTCTCAGTGCACGCTAGGCGACTCATAGAGAAGGAGTCGACACATTCCGGTTCAGTCCCCGTGGAAAAATCTAACAAGTTTATTGGCAAGAAGATCGCTGGTTACAGGTATCTACATACCTCCGCGCTTTCTGAACTTGACGACGAAAGCCGTAGCGCTGTGCGCAAAGCCGAGGCCAGGATTACTCCAGAAGCCCAGTACAATGTCATTAAAATCCGAGAAAGTGCTGCCGAAATATCTTTCCTGAATTATCCAACTTTTTTTGAGGAAGCTTTCCCGACTCTCGAACAATCATGGAAAGTTAACCTCGATACAGGGCAGTGCCGATACAGAGTTTATTCAGAATCGAATAATCCCCCCATCCTTCACCGCAAAGAACTTCTGCTGCCATCCTCTCACCCAGATTTTCAACGGTTTTTGGAGCTGACCAAAGAGGCTGAGAGTATCGGTTTATTCGACGATACGACCAGAATAGGCTTTCTACAGGACTGGAACCGTCTCTTGAAGCTAAAAGGCTATGAGGTTTCCGAGCACGCCCTGGTGCCTATAGCCAATGAAACTACAGAGAACCTGTCAGCCATCGAAAGCGGGTCAGAAATTCACCGACATTTAACTGCCCTCACTCGAACGCAACTATCGGCACCTATGCAAAGCCTTGCGCGATATGGCTATCTTGATCAGACGAGGTCAGTCTTTGACTACGGGTGCGGCAAGGGCAACGATGTTCAGCTCCTAAAAGATAGCAATATAAACGTAGCTGGATGGGATCCTTATTATTCTCCCAGTGCAGAAAAGAAAACAGCAGACATCGTCAACCTAGGGTTTGTCATCAATGTTATTGAAGTGCCGGAGGAACGTCACCTCGTCCTGACCAACGCTTATGAACTTGCGTCAGAAATCTTGGTCGTATCTGCGATGCTGGAGAACGCAAATGCTCGGGGTGGTCTGCCTTTCAGGGATGGTGTGCGCACCTCACGAAACACTTTCCAAAAGTATTTTTCACAAGGCGAACTGGCAATTTACATTGAATCAGTACTCAGAACAGAGCCTGTTCCGATAGCCCCGGGGATTTTTTACGCTTTCAAGACGGATGCAGCTAAGGCTGACTTCCTGGCTAGAAAAAGCGTTAAACGAAGCCGCCCTCGACCACTTCGAGCGAAGAGACCGCTCAGCAGCCAGGAACCTGAGCGCCGGGCACCGGCTAGTCTACGGAAGTATGAAAACAACAAGGATATTTTAGAAAAGTTGTGGAGCACTTGGCTAGATTTTGGCAGAAAACCCAGGCCAAGCGAGATCGAAAACCTCCATGACATTCGGAGATTTCTGGGCTCCTACCCTGCCGCATTGAGAATTCTTGAGACCATCAAGAATGAGGAGGGAGCGGTAGCATTAGCGAGGGCTGAGCAGGCTCGCAAGGACGATCTGATTGTTCAGTTTGCCGAACTACGATTCTTCCGGAGCTCACCCCCACGCCCTATGCCTAACAAGCTCAAGGAAGATGTCAGACATTTTTTTGGGACCCTAGCGAATGCCCAAACAATCGGAGAAGATCATCTCGTTCGAGTATTGGATAAGAGCGCAATACTGTCTGCTTGTATCGAAGCCTCTGAGCAGGGCTTGGGGTGGCTGCATGACGAACACTCACTTCAACTACACACTGAGTTAATACCAAGATTGCCCCCAGTCCTCCGAATTTACATCACATGTGCATCTAGCCTATTCGGAGACCCAAGTTCTGCCGATCTAGTCAAAATCCACATCCGTTCCGGGAAGCTTTCCCTCATGAGTTACGACGACTTCTTCGGAAAGGCCATTCCGAAAATGCTCGTTCGCACCAAGATCAATTTGAGAAATCAGCGGATCGATGTTTACCAATACGGTGATGAGTTTGCCCCTCCCAACCTCTTTCTGAAGAGCAGGTATATGCATGAGGATCAAGAAAACTATGCCGAACAATTGCGTTTTGATGAAGCGCTTGAACAACTGGGAGTTGGCGATTTTAGCAACTTCGGCCCTCCTGACAGAGATTTTCAGAACACGCTGCGCGACAAGAGATGGGCAATAGAAGGACATAGCCTGACAAGAAGTACCGACATCCCGAACCTCGATCATCCCTGCGGTCAATACTTCAAATATCGCGACCTGATTGAATGCGGCGAAACGCAGAAGTCGCTCAAGATCGAGAATCACCCGCTCCAACCAGAGACTTACACCGCCCTCCTCGACCTAGCCAACAATCTTATCGATCCGATAGTGGACTATTTCGGCATGATCAAGCTCACTTATGGCTTTTGCTCGTCAGAACTGAGCAAAAATATACGGCGTAGGATCGCTCCGAAACTAGATCAGCACGCATCCCATGAACTGAACAGGTTAGGCAACCCCATCTGCATGCGAGGGGGCGCGGCAGTAGACTTTATCGTCGAAGATGAGGACATGTTCGAGGTCAGTCAATGGATCGCAGAAAATCTCAAATTCGATAGGATGTATTTCTATGGTCAAGACCGGCCAATTCACGTAAGTTTCAGCGAGACACCGGCCAAGCAGGTAACGGTGCTGAAGCGAAGCTCTGCCAACAAACGACTAATCCCAAGATCCTACTCTCTCAACGATTTCATTAACTTAGATAACTCTCTAATCTGAAGCCTCGCCCTGGCCACGTTGACCCGGAAGTTTATTTTGGGTAAATTAACTTCCATTCCAACTTTTAACTTCCACCCCCGGAGACCCTCATGGCCGAGTTCTCCCACACCTTCCCGGCAGCGAGAGGCGTTCAGTCTGGACGGCCTTGTTACGTGGCTATGTGCCCGTTACGACTAATACCAAAAATTTTTATCTTCGATGGGCAAGAGGTTCCACCAGAACTTAGAGCTCAACGAGTATTAAATCGAACCCGAATACCAGACATCGTTAGCTATTTGCTCGACAACCCAACAGACTATACGCTCTCGGGAATCACAGCGTCTGTAGATGGTCAGGTCTCGTTTGAACCTAGTACCGACACAGGTATGGCCCAAAATCTGGGACTACTGTCGATCCCTATGGATGCCAAGATCCTCATCAACGACGGTCAGCACCGCCGTGAAGCAATCGTTCAGGCAATCGAACAGAATCCAGAACTCGGCTACGACAACATCCCTGTGCTGTTTTTCATTGATGAGGGTCTGAAGCGCAGCCAGCAAATGTTCGCGGATCTTAACAAGCATGCTGTCCGGCCAAGCGACTCTATCAGCACGCTCTATGACCACCGGGATCATTTATCCGAACTAGCCCGAGTTGTTGCTCGCGAGGTGAAGGTATTCTCCCGGCTGACGGAAATGGAGAGGTCCAGCATATCCAACCGAAGCAGCAAACTTTTTACATTGTCGGCTATAAAGAACGCCTCAAAAGCTCTGCTAATGAAAGGAAAGACTGACCTAATTAGCGAGGACGAGCAGCAGTTGGCAATTGAATATTGGAATGAAATTGCCGCCAACATGAGAGATTGGCAACTCGCTCTGGAAAAGAAAGTGGCGACCTGCGAGCTCCGTGAGCAATACGTTCATGCTCACGGCGTCATGCTCCAGGCCATGGGCCAAATAGGCGCCGACCTTTTATTCAAGCCAAAGTCTCAGTGGAGCCGGATACTGCAAGGTCTTCAAAACATTGATTGGGCACGAGCTAACAATGAGTGGGAAGGTCGAGCAATGCATCACGGTCGCATTAGCAAGGCTCGCAGTAGCGTCGCCCTCACGGGCAATTACATCAAACAGCAATTAGGTGTTCCACTCACCCCTTCTGAGCAGGAATACGAGGAGTCGCTTAAGCCATGACTGCGCAGGAACAATTCGTTTTCCCGGATCATCTATCCATGATTCAGGAGTTTTCTCTTGGCAATCGCCCTCTAGTAGACCTCGTTCGCGAAATTCAGAACATATATTGCTCTGACGACCGACCCTGGATTATTGGCTTCAGTGGGGGGAAAGACTCTACTTGCGTTCTTTCCCTGATCTACATGGCATTGCTACAGCTCCCGGCCGAAAAGCGAGCCAAACATGTTTATGTGGTCTCATCTGACACCTTGGTTGAGACACCTGTCGTCGTCGACATGATCAAACGAGTAATCAAGCTCATTAATGAGGCAGCGCCGAAAGAGGGCCTACCAATAAGTGCACACAGTGTTGTGCCAAAAACAGATCAAACCTTTTGGGTGAATTTGCTCGGTCGTGGTTATCCTGCGCCAAATCAGACGTTCCGCTGGTGCACGGAACGGATGAAGATAGACCCTGTGAGCGAGTTTATACTCGATAAGGTCGCCAAATTTGGTGAGGCCGTTGTAGTGTTAGGCTCTCGTAGCCAGGAGAGCGCGTCTCGCGCCCAGGTGATTGCAAAACACAAAATAGACGGTTCAGCACTAAGCCGCCATAGCTCTCTTCCAAACGCTTACACCTACATGCCAATTGAAAGCTGGTCAGCGGATGAAGTTTGGATGTATCTGATGAGCGCCCCATGCCCCTGGGGTGGATCTAACCAGGAGTTGCTCGAACTATACAAAGGGTCAAACCAGGGTGAATGCCCGCTGGTGATCGATAAAAGTACGCCCTCGTGCGGGAACAGCCGCTTTGGGTGCTGGACATGCACAGTTGTGACAGCCGACAAAGCGCTGCATGGCCTTATCGAGTCCGGGGCCGATTGGATGAAGCCTTTGTTGGCGTTCAGGAACAAACTGTACATGTCCCGCCAACCAGAGAACTCTGAGGAGTATCGCAACTTCCGCCGCAGAACAGGAAGGGTCTCTTACAACTCGGGCGACATCAGTGATGATAGTGTGCGAGAAGTTCGTCATATCCCGGGCCCCTATTGGCTGTCCAAGCGCCAAAAATTCCTGCGTGAATTGCTCACTATTGAGAAGGGGATTAACGAGAGTGGTGAGTCTATCGAACTGATTACTCGCCCCGAGTTACACATGATAAGAAGAGAATGGCTACGCGACCCAAATGAGCCGGACTGGGAAGACTCTCTGCCGCGGATTTACAGAGAGGTCTACGGAGAGGACCTTGATTGGGTAGAGGATGATGCCGGCGCATTCACACGAGCAGATTCCGAAACACTTGAGAGGCTCGCAGAAAAATACGGTGTTCCATCAGCGCTTGTTCGCAAGATGCTGGAAGCAGAACTTCAAGTATCGGGTCTAGGCAAGCGGAGGGGCATACTGAACAGCCTGGAAAGTATCCTCCAAAGAGATTGGGAAGATCTCGACGCGATCAATGAGCGCAACCATTCCTTTCGTAAGCGTGGCAAATCGTACGTTGAGGAAGTGAAAGACGAATTTTCAGAGTTTTTGAACTAATGCTTATTAAAGAGCTTACGCTTACCGACTTTCGAGTCTACGAAGGGAAAAACTCCTTCAACCTCACGCCCGAAAAGCGTGCGGGTAAAACACGGCCCATCATTCTTTTTGGCGGTTTAAATGGCGCGGGTAAAACAAGCCTCCTTTTGGGCGTAAGGTTGGCACTCTACGGACGTTTGTGTCTGGGCAGTGCAGTTTCCCAAAAACGCTATGATGAGTTTCTGCTCGACGCAATCCATCACTCAAGAGAGACTGGTCGTTCTGCCAACTCTTCGTCTGTTGAGCTCAAATTCACTTACGCAAAGCTCGGAACGGAAAGCCAGTACCACGTTAAGCGTGAATGGGAACGAAAGGGCAAAGGCGTTAAAGAAACACTCACTATCTTGGAAAATGATACGCCTGTTAAAGGTCTCAGCTACGAGCAAGCTCAGAACTTTCTCAACGAACTGATACCTGCAGGTGTATCCGACTTATTCTTTTTTGACGGTGAGAAAATCGCCCAACTAGCCGATGATTCTGGAGGAATAGCCCTCGAACAGTCTATTAAGAAATTACTCGGGCTCGACGTCGTTGAGCGGCTCTCCGGCGATCTCACCGTTCTTAACCGGAATCTGGCCAAGCGATCGTCAGCTCAGGAAATGCAGGCACAAATCGACGCTGAGCAGTCCAAACTGATGCACTGCCGGAAACAAGCTGAGATCATCCGCCAAGACATCTCAACCATCCTCGCTCAGCGCGCTGAGTTACAAGAGCGCGCGAAAAGGCTCCAGAAAGATATCGATGATCGAGGGGGACATTTCTCCACATCCCGGGCTCAGCTCGAAGCCAAGCTGAATCAGCTCCATAGCGAGCGAGATAGCTTAACATCCGAAATTAATGGCCTTATATCCGACGCGGCACCCATCGCCTTGGCAGAAGACTTTTGCCGAAGAACTAAAGAGCAGATTGAGCAAGACCTCCAGCTTCAGGGGCTTTTGCAGGAATACAGAATCCACAACGAATACCGAACACACCTGGAAGACGCTCTCGATTCAAAGCTGGCACCCGATTCTTTGGCTATCGTGCTCGCTGAGATAGATAAACTGGGCAACCCCTATCAAGACCTCGAATCCCAGACTTTGATTCACGACTTAACGCCCTCTCAAGCAGGGAAAATATACTCAGCATTCGAGGACGCCAGTAGACAACGGCAGGATGTGATTAAGTTGTTTGATGCTCTAGAGTGCATCGAAGCGGAACTCGATGAAATTGGAGCCTCTCTGGCGCGCGCTCCGGACGATTCTTTGATTGCCTCTGATTTCGAGAACTTGCAGCAGCTACAGCAAAAACTTGGCAGGTTAGATGCTGAAATCGAGTCAGCGCGGGCGAAAGGAAAAGACGCAGCTAATGAAGCCGTCGAAATAGCCCGCCGGCTTGACCGACTGTACGAAACTGCTGCGAAGCTGAGCGACCAAAAGAGAGTTATCGACTACGTCAACAACGCCAATGGCTTGCTCGCGGACTATGTCGACCAGACAGCGACTGCCAAGGTTCGAGACCTTGAAGTCCAGTTCACCGAGTGCTTTGCCAAACTTACTCGTAAAGAGGACATGGACCTACAAATTCGGATCAACCCCAAGACCTTCCGCGTAGAACTATTGACCGGTAACGGGCGGACAATAGCGAAAGACGAGCTTTCAGCTGGTGAAAAACAGATATTTGCAATTGCTGTTCTTGAGGCACTTGCAAAAACCTCCGGACGCCAGTTGCCTATGATCGTCGATACTCCATTAGGGAGGCTAGACTCCGAGCACAGAACCAAGCTGATAGAAGGCTATTTCCCTATCGCAAGCCACCAGATGATTGTGCTCTCTACAGACACTGAGGTGGATGAATCATTCTATTCTGATCTCGCACCCGACATATCCCGGGCCTATAAGCTCGAATATGATTCAAAAGCCGGCGCGACTCGCGTCCGTGAAGGTTATTTTTGGCACCAAAAGGAGGCGAGCTGAGATGTTTCCCACCCGCATTCAGTTGAGTAAAAAAACCTGGGATAGGCTGCAATTCCTGCAAACAAAAACACGCCTTACGCCTAATGTGCTTGCACGCACAGCTATTGCATTAGCGCTACGCGATACACGTACGGCAACGATAAATGACACCAGACCAGAGCAGGTCCACGTTATCAATCGTGACGTTCTGTTTGGTGATCAAGAAAAGGTATATGAAGTATTAATCCAGCAGTTCTGCTCGGAACAAAAGGTCGAGGCCGACTATCAAAGCATAATTCGATCTTTAATCGATAGCGGATTGCATAAAATGGGGCACGTAAAGAAACTTTTAGACCTGAAAACTTTTTTTATGGCAGATACTAAAGGATAAACTTGGCTTGGACGCTTCCTAACGTTCAAGCCTCTGAGTTCCCACTTGCAAAGGTGAGTCGTATCAACGACCTTTTTTGCAGATAATGCAAAACTGGTCTGCGAGTCCCAGGGGGTAGTACTGCTCTTCCGCCGCAAACAACTTCATTGAAAGCGATTGTTGCGCATGGAAGTTATGAAAAACGTAGATCTTGGGCTCCTGGCCTGCTGAAATATCGGAAATGTTTCCATCAAACATCACGACAGCAGCTATATGCCTAAAGTCTCTCCTTCCAAGAAAATAGTCCGTAGGAATGCTTCCTCGCCCTGGACGTATGATTGAATTATGAATAACAAAAGCCTGATTTCCCGTCTCCTTATTAAAATCCCATAGAATGAGCTCTCGCCCTACGCCGTAAAAGTAAGCGCCCATAAATTAGCACCTACATTCGGTTATCAAGATTGCCCACACTGATTTCCTCGTCAACATCAGGAGGAATCAGCATGACACACGCCGAACGCAAGCGTCTCTGGCAGCAACATATCGAAGACTGGCAGGCGTCCGGTTTGTCCGGCATGGCCTACTGCCAGCAGCAGTCACTGACCTATTGTCGCTTTGTTTACTGGCGCAAAAAGCTGGCTGAGCCGGAGACCGTGATTGCGGAGCGCCCGGCTGGGCTCTCTGGCTTTGCCAAGGTGGCGGCGTTGCCTGGCCCGAAATCGTCGGAAGGCTTAACCGTGTCGTTGCCCGGTGGTGTCTCGATCACCGGGCTGCACGCCGGTAATGTGGAGTTACTCGGTGCCGTGCTGAGGCAACTGTAATGCGCCATCGGTACCTTCGCCCCTCCTGGGATCTGCCAGAGATTTACTTGTATCGTCAGCCGATTGATTTCCGCAAGCAGGCCAACGGATTGGCACTGATTGTCGAGCAGGAGTTAGGCCATAATCCGTTCTCCGGCGCGCTTTTCGCCTTCACCAACCGGCAGCGCAACAAGATCAAGTGCCTGATGTGGGAAGACAACGGCTTCGTGCTCTACTACAAGTCTTTGGCTGAAGAAAAATTCAAATGGCCGGGCCCAGAGGATGAGCTGATGTCGCTGAACGGCGAGCAGATCAATTGGTTGCTGGACGGCTACGACATCACCCTGCTTAAGGGCCATAAAACTCTGTATTATGAGAGTGTTGGATAGCACTTTTTAAGTGTGTCAGGGCGTTGTTTTTGCTATAATTTCAGCATGAAAACAACGCCTGATAACACCTCCAAAACACCCGATTTCAGCGGTCTCTCCACCGCTGAAATGCTGGCTGTTATCAGCGATATGCAAGAACAACTGGCCGCAAAAGAAGCCGAGCTTCAGCAGCGCGACCAAGCGGCCAAAGCACGTGAAAGCTACATCGCCATTCTCGAAGAGTTGCTGCGCTACAAAAAGATCCAGCAATTCGCAGCCAGCAGCGAAAAGCAGCCCAGCCAGATCACTCTATTCGACGAAGCCGAACTGGAAGTCGGGATTGACGAGCTACGCGATGAGTTGCCTGAGGATGTTGAAGAGGCCGAGGCACCGCCGCGTTCCCGCAAACGCCGTCAACGTGGCTTCTCCGACACGCTCTTGCGTGAGCGTATTGAGCTGACCCTTAGTGACGAAGAGAAAGCCGGAGCCAGCAAGACCTTCTTCACCAAGGTGAAAGAAGAGCTGGAGTACATTCCCGCACAGTTGAAGGTGCTGGAATACTGGCAGGAAAAAGCCGTCTTCGAGCAGGGTGGCCAGGAGCATATTGTGGCTGCACCGCGCTCAGCCCACCCACTGGGCAAATGCATTGCGACCCCGTCACTGCTGGCTTACCTGATTACCTCCAAATACGCCGACGGCCTGCCCTTGTACCGCCAGGAGCAAATGCTCAAGCGCCTGGGACACGAAGTCAGCCGAACCAGCATGGCGCACTGGATCATCCGCCTGAACGACGTGTTCAAACCGCTGATGACCCTGATGCGGGAAACCCAGAATGGCAGTGATTACCTGCAAGCTGATGAAACCCGGATTCAGGTGCTCAAAGAAGACGGCAAGAAAGCCCAATCGGATAAATGGATGTGGGTGACCCGGGGCGGCCCGCCCGGAAAGCCCTCGGTTCTGTTCGAGTACGATCCCTCTCGCGGTGGCCAGGTACCGGTGCGCCTGCTGGATGACTTCCAGGGCATCCTGCAAGCCGATGGCTACTCCGGCTATGGACAGGTATGCCGCGAGAACAAGCTGACCCGCATCGGTTGTTGGGATCATGCCCGGCGCAAGTTCGTGGACGCGTCCCGGGCAGCGCCAGCCATGGGCAAAAAAGGCCCGCCCTCAAAAGCCGACGTGGCCCTGAGCCACATCCGGAAACTGTACGCCGTCGAGAAAGCCGCGAACGAACTGAGTGACGCCGAGCGCTATCGGGTGCGTCAGGAAAAAAGCCTGCCGCTGCTGAACACCTTCAAGGCTTGGCTGGAGAAAAACGCCAGCAAGGTGCTGAAAGGCTCGCTCACCCGCAAGGCGATGGACTATACCCTGAGTCAGTGGGGTACCCTGACGGGGTATTGTGAACGCGGCGATTTACAGATCAGCAACGTGCTGGCCGAAAACGCCATCCGGCCCTTCGCCGTCGGTCGTAAGGCCTGGCTGTTCGCCGATACCACCCAAGGCGCGAATGCCAGTGCCACCTGTTACTCGCTGATCGAAACGGCCAAGGCGAACAACCTGGAGCCCTCCGCTTACATCCACCATGTGCTGAAGCACATTGCCGAAGCGGATACCCTCGAAAAACTGGAAACATTGTTGCCCTGGAATGCTGAGTTGCCAGCTTCAAAAAAAGTGGCTCAGTACGATTAGGGCAAGTGGGTCGGTTTATTGGCGCTTACCCGTAAAAAGCTTTGCGCCCAATCTCCCCAATATCAAAATTCTCTACCTTACGAACTTGATTTACATCGATCACGATGACACAGTGTTCGCCCGGTAGAACAAGTCCTTCAACCATACGGCTGGCGAAGCGACTAGCTTTATGTACAAAACTCTGCGTCACCCTCGCCTTGATTAAATCTAGCTCCCACTCCAGTTCGGCTCGATTTACTCGTGGCACTTTCCCTAACTCCGAAACCTTACCGGCAGCCAAGTCCTCTCCATTCAGCGTCCGGCGCTGCACCACCTCCATCTCGGAGCCTCTTTCCCCGGCCTTTGGAGACACAACCTCAAATTGTATTCTCCGGCCTCTCCAGTAAATCTCTGAATCTGAACATCCCGCCCCACGGTGAATAGGTGAAAGACTCCTTTTCTCAAGGTAATGCCAGAAAAGTATCTCTGACCAGCTTTCCTCGAAATGTCCTTTCATCTGCATCTGGTTAACATAGGCTTGATCAACTTCAGCACTATTGCGGAAGGAGTTCCAGGCCTTATCGAATGTCTGTCGAAGACGTAAATCCCTTGGCTCCCCTTTCTGATACGCCTCCGATATTCGAACGAATACCGGGGACAGTGCAGTTCGCTCGACCCCAGACCTAAGAGAGTAAGGATCTACCTGTTCTTGTTTTCTAACCAAACAATTACCTTACCAACTGGAAGTTGTTATACATGGACACCAAATTAAACCTGTTGACCCTCTGAAAATTCGGCTCTTAGCTCTTTAATTTTACGAAACTGTTTGGGATCCCGAACGTCCTCTTGAATCATGTCGAGTAAAAGATTCTCAGCTAACTTCACATTCTTCGGAATCATTTGTTTTGCAATAGGATCCCATAAAATGTGATGCCAATCTTCATGCAATAAGTCTAAATTCGACTCCAAAAGCGCTCCTATCGAATATATGATTGAATGACCTTTTTGGGTTAGAAACTGTGTGGCGCGGGCAAATGCTCGCTGACCAACGGGCCTGAAAAGCAGATTATTAACCGCTTCGTTACGATAGGTATAAGGGAGAGCACCACGATCTATAAAAACTTCTTTAAGCTCATCGCTCATCTCGAAAAGATTAGAAAAATAATCACAACAGAACTGATAGTGTTCGTTCAACTCTCGCTCGGTCGGCCTAGCATTTTCGAAAATTCTTTTTCCCTCTGCTTCATGTAGGTCTTTGACCAACTCATAAAGGCCAACGATACTGGTAAACGCCCTAGACTCTCTCTTATTTAACGCCGAATTCGAAGAGAAAGACACAAGATCATCACTATCTGAAAAAAGGCTAAACTCGTCCACAAGTTTTCTAGTTACTATCGCGAAGCCATTGTCTTCATCAAGAGCAATTGTTGCCGCTGTGGACACTGCCTTTGCTTTCTTATTAACTGTGGTGAACAGCCTACGAGTTCTCAGTTTTCCCTGCTCGGAGGACTCGTCATGCCCAACGAAAATTGCACAGATGTTCTCGATTTCTAGGTCTTCGCGATTCTCGGCCTCCTCAAGCGCTTTTTTGATGCCGGCGACACGATGCTGACCATCTATTGCAAATAACTTCTCTTCACCGCTAAAAGATAGAACTCCTATCTTCCCACTCAAATCTTCTTTCTGTTCTTCGGTAGCCTGTATATCCGGTGTATTGTAGTTAACTTCTATAGGAGCCCAGTTCGGGTCTCCATCATAAACACCAACAATAACAGCACCTAGAAACCTCTGATCATTACTTGATATGTAATCAGCTATCTCTCCTGCGTGCTTTTCGATCGCCTCCCGCTGAATCCATTCTGATAGTTTTTTGCTCTTATGGATCTCATCAGGGGCCTTGATAAGGCTTGCAACATTATTAAAAGATAATGAGCAAACGTAATAAATCCAGTCACCCACTCTAGACTTTAAGGCTGGCAATAAAATTCTGTCACTCATCAAAATGCCCTCTGAGCAGCGTTTATCTCACCACCAAATGTTGAATTGAAGGGAGGAATTAATGCTTGAATCATTGTATCTTCAACATTCTCAGCTTCTGCAACTGATTCTGTAACAGTGAAATAGTATTTCAAATGGCCATCCCAAAGATTGATCATTTTGTTAACTTTTTGCCGCCGCGTACGGCGCGGTGAAAGATTTAGCTCATTGATATATGCCCGGATACGTTCACGTAACCTTTTGGCTTTTCCAACATAAAAAACTGTACTAGCAGGTGACAGACCAAATAAGTTTGGTTCCACCACAAACACATATACTCCGGGCTCGTCGGGAAGCGCCCTAAGATCGTCAGGAGGAAAATCTATAACTGACCACTCACAGTTAATCTCGCGACCAAAATCCCAAGCACGAGGAAAGCAAGTTACCCTAACCTCATGCTTTTTAAGCAGAGTTGAGAACTCACCATTATCCCATTCTTCGTCAGTAAAAATATTTGCCATTGAGATTGTTCTTAAAAATACAGGTCTTTTTAGAAATCTGCCCTTAAAAGCGCCCAACTTCTACTAAATTTACAACCGCAGCTACTCCAATTGCCAAAATGCCAGATCTCTGATTTTATTTACATTCTTCTTCCCGTCTACGCAGAGACTATAGTGCTTATCAAGCTTTCTAATCTGCGCCATAAAATACTCCTCGTCTTGCTTACTCTGCGTATTAAATATGGCCTTGATCTCCTGAGATTTGATAGTAGTCACCTGATGAATAACCCAGGATAAAATCAAGGTGGAGTAGTCGTTATCGCCGGTTTTGAAATGTGTAAGTTCCTGGGTCGACAAAATAGTGCCAACGCCAAATTCACGACCTTCTTTCATTATTTTTCTTAAACTCGGGAAGTCTTGAGACATAAAATTGTCCGCTTCATCGACCAGGATCATTTTAGAGATCTGTCGAAAATCCCCTTCGAGTTTTGAGCTACCTTGCTGGTGCATCTGTGTATAAAAAAGATCTAACGTCAGTGCGACGACGAGGTTCTGAATAGTGCGATCGTACCCAGAAAGGTTGATGACCGTGACACCATCTACCAAGTCATAGAGTGACTGAGTCTTGCTCGTGTCCGGCTCAAAGATTTCGTAGGCGGATAGTACTTCGAGAGCTGCGTATAAGGAGTCGTGCTCTATCTTCTCCTGCTCCTGAAATGCTGCCCAGACATCTTCCAGAGTTGGAGCGGGCCGACTCCAAGTGCTTTCATCATTCGAATAAATACCAGCAGCTTCATAGGCGTCCCGGATCACCGTTCGCAATTTGCTTTGCTGCTTTACGCCAAGGTTATAAGACTTTGTCATCGACGAAATGAACTGACCAGCAACATGCACCGGTAGCTTCTTCTTGTCTCCAAACAAGGCAAACGGGTTGAAAGGCAAGCAGTCAAGTTCGAAAACCTTGGCATTAGTCGCCTGTACAAAATCGTCTTTAACGTAGTCAGCCTTGTAGTCGAAGATCAGTATCCCTATTGGGGCTCCGTCAACGTTATGATTCTGATTCCGAACAAGCTGAGTAATCAGTGACTTAGTGAATTGGGTCTTCCCTGTGCCCATCGTGCCAATAATTCCGGTATTCGTATTGAAGAGCTTTTCGGTATTCGTAGGCTCCCAATAGACTACCTCACCGCTTTGAACATCCTTGCCAAACTCTACCCTGAGCGGCTCGGCAGGTGCCACAGGTTCGGAATCGCCCACTTTCTCTTCAGAAGTATCATCAGCCGCAGCGGGGAAGACACCGCTATCATGTTTTGAAAATGGGTACACGACCGTTTCCGCCTTAGTGGGGGTAGGCTTCTTAGCTTCATCCTTTTTCGTGCCTGCAAGTTGTTGCTCAGTGAAAGGCTGCAGAAAATACTCTTTGGGCACATGAAGGAGTGATGAGTTGTCGATTTTCGCTCTAAGGTCTTGGTAAGGGGTCCTTACTAGCTCATCCAGTAACCCCATCGGTATTTCAGCCTGAAGAACTTCTTCAGCTATCTCATACTTCTCTTCAAAACAGGACTCATTGTTGATGTGAGCTACTACCATTGCACCGGGATAATTCGGGAGCTGACCGATCCCATACAGGCCTTCTAACCACTCTTCGCGATGGTTTAAGAAATCCTCGAAATGGTTATCCTCGAAAACTCGATACAACTGATACTTCTCGATTTGCAGAAGCACTTGGCGAATGAATAGCCCGCGATAGAGACGCGACGCAAGCGTGTCCGGTCCCAAGAGGTCTTCTTCCATGTATCGTTTCAACTCAACCGCCTGCTCTCTCGCCTTGGAGAAATCAGGGCGGCCCCCAGCTTTTACCTCCACAGGTAGGAGGTAGAGTTGTCCTTCCTTAAAACCTGCGAACAAGATATCGTCAGAGATTGCACCTTTTTTGATCTTGCGATTGTGGCGCGAGAAATCACTATCGGTCATCGCAAGTCCAATATTGCCGGCCACTCTGATCATTTCAGCGACAGAGATAGGAATCCAGGTGATATCTGACTGGGCCAAAAGGGTACTAACGATTTTATAGGCGCCGATAATGCCTTCTTTCGCAATCTTTTCTTTCGAGTGGTCGGTAATCAGTCTGAGCAGCCATTCACCATTGAACGCATTGAACTCTCGAATCAATTCATTGCCAGCATTGCCCAAGACGTTCTTATAAAGGTCAACTTGCTTGGTGACGGTGATCGCGTCATAACCCGACGAACTGGTGTATTGGTCGGAGTAGTGAATCAGAATCACGCCTTCGGTGGCTTCAAAGAACTTCAGCGTGACCTTTGGATCTATGATGGTCGTCCACACTGAACTATCGTATGAGCGCTCCAGCAAGGACATAAACTCCTGACTCACTGCGAGGCTCGTGGCCGAATGATCATGATAGACATCGTTCTTGGACTGAGAGGGGCGCCAAAGCGTTCCTATTAACTTAGCCAGCTTCAAGTGCGGTAAAGAGCCGTAATCGACACCTTTCAGGCCAAAAGCCGTGAAGTATCGGTCACCCTCGCTCCTCGAAGACTCACCTGACAACAGTCCAGCGCAGGCAACACCCGAAACGTGCTCATCAATATTGTTGTCCACAGCTTCCACTTTCTGATCATTTTTGAAGAATGTCAGATGAGCATAAGCTTGCTTTTCCACTTGGTTGTGCTGAAACTTGCTGAACGTTAGCCTGGTTCGTAGTAAATCGATTACCGCATCGGCATTGCGACGTGCGGCCCCCTTATCGAGCCCGTACCGTTCCTTAATTTCGTCATACATCCCCATCTCAGCGAAAACATCAAACTCAGTCTCGACCAACTTCTCGTCATAGAGATTGACGTGTATGTGACGACCGCCGAGCAAGTTCGCCTGATAGTAGGACACCAGCCCTCTGAATAACTCTGAGTTTTCTGCGTTGTTGACAGAGTTTATTAACAGAGGGGCGTCATCGACCTGGCGGAATAGCTGCTCAAATGTAGACGTGAACTCCTCGATTTTGTGCTTTACAAGATTTATCACAAAATCAAAGCTTGTATCCTGATGTGGCACTATCTCCAACCAGAGGGGGTTCTCTAGCACAGCCTGTGTATAGCTGTAACGATTGTCTCTGTCGAAAAGGTGAGGGAGTAATCCCCGTGCGTTTAATCGTCCTTTCGTAACGTCTGGTAATTCGCGAAAGCTACGCGCTTCACCATCTTCGACGATTTCTTCAACCAAACTCAGATAGTAGGCCATAACCAGCGGATGGAACGGAGTAAAAAATCGACGCTCCTCCACTGTTGCCAGCCCAATGCGAATCACCAGCCGTTCAGAGCTATCGAGCGGCTTCCCCTTCTTAATTTTGTCCAAATACTCAACGCAAGCAAGAACATACTCTTTACCTAGGGCAACAAGTTCAGGCCCCCAGCTAGCCAGCGAGGGCAACGTCTTACGCTCTTGAAAGTAAGAAACAAGGGCGGCATAGGCTTGATATATTCTGTCGTCGGCGAGCGAAAGGTTTGAAAGTGGAATTCCTTTGCGTCGATCATTGTCCCATTCGATGCACTCTTCATTAACGAAGGCTGACTCTGCCTGGAGCAAGGCTTTTCGGAAGAATACTGGCTCCGATTCTTGGCTATCGAAGACGACGGTCTCTTTCCCTGGCCGATACACACCATTGAAGTCATCGTCTTTAAAAAGCCTAGCAAACCGACTTGGATCAAAAATTACTGGTAGCCGGAGTGCTTCTTTGCTCGGTTCCCCTTCAACGAGTACAAAGAGAGACCTGCCCCCATTCGTCAGGGTGAAATTAACTTCGTCAGACTCATCGTAGAGCTGCTCGAAATCGATCTTTCCCACTGAATTTACGTCAATTGTTTCACCGCTGTCGGATAACACGGTCTCGGCGATGACGTCAGGATTAACGTCAAGGCAATGTTGGTCTGCCTGGAGTACGAGTGCTCTTCTCTTTCTATCGATGAGAAAGCGATTCTCAAAGGCAGAAAGATAAAAGCTCCCCTGTTGCACTACCAGGCAATGAAAGCTGTATTTTTCGTTCGAAGAATCTCGATTGAGTCTCAGACTAAAAAACTCTGGTTCACCACTACATGGTCCGGAGATAGTGAAGGTCGACTTGTCGCCTCTAAAAGAGAAATCAATGTCAATGACGTCAGACATAGCTCTTGGCGTAACCAAAAGCTCCTTTTTTTCTAATCGCTGACCAACGAACTTGATCTTGAAGCTGAACAGGTCCTGACCACTCGGAACCTCAATAATCAGATGCTTATCTCGCCTACCCGCCGAGGTGTCTTTCTTATCTCTTACGTCGATTTCGCAGCCATTAACCTCGATTCCCTCATAATCGAGAGTCAGCTTTTTCTGAAGCTCCTCTTCGTCTCGAAACTCTTGGTAGTTGAGCTCGGTCCAGGGAACTTCGGCTCCTTCTCCAAAATGTTCTTGTATAAATTTTGATCCAAACTTTGTCAGCTTGTCTTCCAAGTCATTCGGGAAATGCTCAACGGCAAACTCAATCTCTTCCCTTAGCTGGCGATTCGACTCCAGTCGGCGCGCTACCTGCTTCTCGTTCGAATTGCTTAACACCTGAGGATCGTTGAACAGCCCTAGCTCTTGGAATCGCAGGTCTCCGTCTAGCAATGCATCATGGAGGTGTCGAAATCCGAATACACTGGAGCCTTCTTCCGTGATTATCCGGGCTTGGTGCTCTAAGAGACACCGGGAAGCAACTTGATTCTGAAGCCCACCAGATATCATGAGATCCAGCTCATTTTTTGTTTGATTAGGCGACCAAACACCGTCGCCTTGGGCCAGGTCGAACGCACTATTAATCAAAGTATCAAGAAGGCTGTTATGTACGATTAGCAAAGCGCACCCCTCGAAAGGGGGCATCTCAGCTGCCACAGTATCCCGAAGGTTTGATATGTAGTTTTCCGTGTAGCAACCATTCTGAATATCAGGCTGCTCCAAATGCCCGGTAACCAACAAACGCACATCATTAATCTGGAGATATGATAGTTCGTGCTCACCATAACGTAGTCGACCATCACACTGTTCTAACAACTCCGAAACAAGACGTATTGTGTTGTCTGGGTCTGGTGATTTGAACTGATACCGGGCGCCCGCTTCTATCCGGGACTGAAGCCAACCACGTAGATTACTTACCAAGAAGGCTTCAAAGTGTTTTTCGGACATAAACCGCATCTCCGCTATCGCTCATTCGCTCGACGTTACCAATTCGCTCCAAAAACCTGATGATCGCTTGCTCTGACTGTCTGTCGAACCAGACCCCACGTTTTCTAAACTCCTGAAGCAGCTCTTGGAACTGAATCTGCTTTCTGCTGCCGATAGCCAGGTTTGTGAGAAGGAGTAGATAATCTTGAGAAATTGTCAGCACTCTTCCTGAGCGCCCCCTCACCTGGACAAAGTGTGGTGCAATTTCATTCTCAAATGCGTTCACAAATTTATTGTTTACAGCGTGTTGGTTCGTACCTTTTGTCCCAAAAATTTCCTTGGCAGTTCTACTGAGTATCTCAATCAGTTCTTTCGTTGATTGAGGATATTCTTCAAGAGGTGGAAATTTTCTTTTTTCTCGATATTTTTCGCAGAACCTTATCAGCGATCTATTAACGCTATTACGCTGCAACGCATCCATCTCGTTTATATCTAAAAAAATCTTCCAAAGAGGAAATTTTATCGCTTTCTTATTCTTCGGTTGATTCAGATATTCAAGCATAGAAAGAACCGGGAATAGGTCGAAAGCTTTCGTCCTCAGGTGACGAAAAGCTTCTCTAACCTGATTCCGCTCTAAGCTAGCCTTCTCGGTATCAAGAATGAAGAAAAGTGGTTTACTAGCAGGCCGCTCCGTCCAACCATTGATGTTCAATGCCAACTGGGAGCTATATAAAAAGGTATAAAGGCTAAAAAATGCTCTAAGGTTGTCTAAGAAATATCCGGGATGTTCCAAAAGAAAGCCAAGATCCTGGGAAAAGAGTTCTGACATAAATGGTAAATAAGGCCTCTCAACGGGATCCTCATTACAATCAGTCAATTGCTGTTGGAACGCTTCAACAAGTTCTTGCTCTAAGAAATTCACTTCACTGCTGAGTTTCGGAAATCTTCGATTCGAGTCACGAATGAAGCCGATAAAAACTTGCGCAACGTGTTTATTAGTAGATGCCTCAGCCTGAGCTGCTTTGGCGATTAGAAATTCCGGCGAAACTTTAAACAAACCTGCCGCGTCATTATCGAAATACATCTTTTCAATAAGAGGGAAAATTTCTTGGTCCGTTAGCTTATACTGTAAGCGACCATAAACTGAGGACTTAAAACTCTCTAACGTTGAGCCTTTCTCAAGCCGCTTTTGAAACGCCACCGTCAAAATGTTTCCAGCTATTGCTTCAAAATCAAGGCCAGACGACTGAGACCGAAATGGCAGAAAATGATTAACGAAGTTTTTGTTCTGAATTTCTTGTTCATCCAGCGCAAACAAGTTATCGGAAATACTCACTCGACACCTCCGACAACGATCTCACTGTCTTCAATTTCATTCGTAAGATAAACGTGTTGTCTACCATCCGAAAGCATCAGCTTGTTTGAACGAATGACGACTTTTATTACGTCGTCGACGATCTCCTCCAAAATCACAATCGTATTCTTATCGTGCTTATTCGGCCTGTACCCATCATTTATTTTAGAAACCAGCTCAAGAAAACTAAGGTTTACATTAAACGTTTGAAGTGGTTCATCACCAACCTTAAGGCAAACCGGAAACTCGTGGATATTTGCCATCTCTTCATTTTCAATTCTTTTGAGGTCAGGCTTAATATCGGCAACTGCCGAAATAAAGATGCCGTTTCTGGAGCACAAAAATAAATGCTGTTTTGCAGTTAATGACGGATCCAACCTGTTTCCAAATCGAACCAGTGCATATACAAGCTCATCCTTATAGAAACTTCTCAGCTTTTGACGCTCCTCAGCACTTCCATCATAGCTTTTATGTAAACGCCAAATCTCAATGTATCTGTCGTAAAGCGGCTGTTCAAAATCCTTTTTGAAACGTTGATGAAAGTTATTTCCAATGGCGATATCTTGAAACAGGTAAAAAAATCGTAACCAACCAGCCGACTCAATGTCGACTATGCCTAGGGCTTCCTGCACTGAATTCTGGAACTCATCGAAAGCCTCTTCTCTGATACCTAGAGGATGCTGAATGAGGAACTGATCAATACTTCGAGACCTAATCGTACATGGGTCAAAATGACTGATAACGTCACTCAAGTCATTGTGACCAACCACAAATAGATTGTTGAAAAGCAAGCTGGGGCCGCAAATCAAATGGTGAACGAAATCGAGCAAAGCCCGCGCAGAAAGAAATTGATCAAACTTTAATCTAGCAGAAAGAAGCAAGTGGACTATTCGATCACGCACCTGCTCGTGTTTGAGTAACTCATAGTTCAGAGTCAGAGTGCTGGGCTTCGTTCGCACCGCATCCAGATATGCAAGATGTAGCGGATTTTTTTCATTGGAGGCAACTACGCGCGAAAACAATTCACTGATAAAGCTCGATCCGGTCTTTCCGTCCTCAATACTGAATTTCGGATACTGTTCAAAGTTAAGGAACTTGTATGAGACTGAAATTTCGTCCCCACTTTGGAGGTAGGATTCAATGGCACTCCTGATGTTTTCGTGGCGGGGATGTCCTTGAGATGCAAAGTTAAATAGCATCCCGACATTTATTCCAATGACCAGCGGCTTGTCCGACTCACGGTGCTCGTCAAAGAGCTGGTCTAACGCTTCAATTGCATCTTGATCGGGTTTAAACGCATGAGTAGCATCTAGGTGAAACCTGATTCTGTCTGAGTAGGTCTCGTAATAGCGTTTTAGAATTTCAGACTTTCCGTCACCGGAAGAGCCACACAAGAAGATGACACTTTCTGACGAAAGGTTCGAATTCAGAAGATCTCTGAAGTCTTTCTCAATCCTCGTTTCGACGTAGAGGTACTCTTTTAGTTCGTCTTGCTCTTTTTGTCCCGCCCCCAGCGTTGTAACCGCTTGAGCTGACGACCGAGCCAGGGTGTCAAGCAACCGTTTGAACTGCACGCTATGTCCTTAACCGTCCGGTGGTACCGCGAGTGATTATAATTTTTAGAAAAACGACCAAAGGTCATTGAGACTACCATAGCGAGATTTCACGAGGGAAGCTAGAACCTCACCCCCTGGAGGGGAGGTATAGAAAGGTGGGAAAAGTTAATAAACTCAACAATTAAACGTTCGTTCTGATGTACCCGCAGCGTTGGCTGGCGTCGAACATCCAGCTCTTGGTGACTCTTGCACCAATGGTGAAATTTACAAGATTTCCTTCCGATGGTTCTCAATCACCATCTTCTGGCTCTTCAACGTGCTGTGCCACTTCTTGCAGCTCCACTCCAAAGTAGATGCAAAGCTTGTCCAGGATTTCTGTCGTCGTGTTATAGCCACGCTGGTTCGCAATTTTGGATAGCGTCGTCCTGTGGATTCCAGTCTCCTTCGAAACCTCATCCAGCGTAACCCTTCGATTTTCTTGAAATCCTTTCTCTGCGATTAGTTCTTTTAGACGAAATCTGATCATGGTCGGCAGGCCTTTGAGTGTGTAGCGATGATACCTCATAAGACGCAAACCCGCATCCAATGATGATTAAAACCTACAAAAGACTGTTGACAGCGTCGAAAATAGGCTTAATATGTAGCTTGTACGCTACAAAGAAAGCCTAGGAGAAACATATGAACACTACCGAATACCTGACCACCGAAGAGCTTGCAGAACGGATTCGCTATGAAGCCCGGACGATTCGCGAGCGCCTGAAAGACTCCGTGCTCCTCGAAGGCGTTCATTACATTCGGCCGTTTGGCGGCCGGAAAATTCTTTACATGTGGGAGCCCATCCAGCGAGATATGGCGCTGCACTCCGGCCACCACTCACTTTCTATTCCTATGGCCAACGGAGGACGTATGCATGGCTAGCATTCGAGTACGCGAAGCAACACAGAAGCTGTTTTTCGATTTCCATTTTCGAGGTAAGCGCTGCCGAGAGCAGACCGCTCTTGATAACACGCCCGCAAACCGGAAAAAACTCCAGGCGATTCTCAAACGAATCGAAGCGGAAATCACACTGGGCACTTTCGAGTACCACAAATATTTCCCAAACAGCCCCAAAGCCCAGGAGTTCACGAGGCAAGCAGAGCTCCGGCGTTCTCGCGAAGCTCACGACACGCCGTTGTTCAGTGAGTTTTGTGAAACCTGGATGGATGAGATGCGGGTGCAGTGGCGAAAGTCGCACATCACCACCATCGAAGGCACTCTGAAGAATTACCTGATCCCGGAGTTTGGGGAGAAGGAGGTTGGCCACATCACCAGGCAGGAAATTCTTTCGTTCCGGGCGTCCCTCGCCAAAGTTCAGACCCGGAGCAAAAAGCCACTTTCCGCCAGCCGTATCAACCGCATCATGACGCCTTTGCGCATGATTCTGGGAGAGGCAGCCAACCGATTTGAGTTTACCTCACCCTTTCAGGGGATCAAATCACTGAAGGTGCCGCGGTCCGATGTGGAGCCGTTTTCGCTGGAGGAAGTTCGGCTGATTCTCGCCACGGTTCGGGCGGACTTCAGGAACTACTACACCGTTCGCTTCTTTACCGGTCTTCGGACCGGTGAGATCGACGGGCTGCAGTGGGATTGCGTCGACTTTCAACGCCGGCAGATTCTGGTTCGCCAGGCACTGGTGAATGGCGAGATCGAGCAGACCAAAACCGACGGCAGCTACCGGCACATTGAAATGCCTCAACTGGTCTACGACGCCCTGAAGGATCAGCGCAAGGCCACCGGCAACAACACTTTTGTGTTCTGTAATGGCGCAGGCAATCCGCTTGAGCACAACAACGTCACCAAGCGGGTGTGGTACCCCCTGCTCAGCCATCTGGGCCTACGAAAGCGCCGGCCGTACCAGACCCGCCACACTGCCGCCACGTTGTGGCTGGCCGCTGGCGAGAACCCGGAATGGATTGCCCGGCAGATGGGGCACACTACGACCGAAATGCTGTTCCGGGTTTATAGCCGGTATGTGCCGAACCTGACCCGTCGGGATGGTTCTGCGTTTGAGCGGCTGTTGATCAATGAGTTCGAGGCCAAGGTAACACCGGAAGAGGAGGCAGCAAGCGATGAGGTCTGAGCTGATGTTATTGGCGGCCATGCCGTTGAACCGTCTGATACCTGCCGAACGGCGCACCGTTCGTAATCTGGCTAGCAGCCTGTGTGTGGCCATGGGCATCCTGCAAGAGGGCTGTCATCTGGTGGCCATCCTTGGTCTGGGAGGAGAACGCACCAACCAGGAGGCGATGGAAACCTGGGTGTACTGCGAACTCGTTAAGCAGAATCTGGAAGCGGGCCGTGACTCTCTTCCAATGCTGATCAACCGGCTTCAGGAACTGGAGCATGAATGGAGGACATACTAATGGCCAATCCGGCGATTGACACTGCGGGCCTTCATCTAGCCTTTTGGAGGGATCAGTTTACGGTTCTCGGAGTGCATCCGTTCCAGTCAGCTCGCACTCAGAAAACCATTTATCAACTAACCCTGCACTGTCGCGGACGACAGGTGATGGCTTATCTCGCGCAGGCTCAGGCAGTTCAGACTGGCGTACCGGTATTAGGCAACCGAGTGACCGCCAGCCTGAAGCTGCTGAGATTTCCTTCGGGAGGCCGCCTGATCGTGGAGTCGTTAGATCTTTCCTCCAACACTCAATAGCGTGAACATCTTAGCCAGGGACGGCGCCCTTCTCACTTTCATCATCCAGCGTGTCAGCATCAAAGCTCCCGTCTCGGAAACTCTCAGGCACTGCGTCGTACAGCACACACCCGGTGAACACCACAAACCGAATGGTGGGCCAAAGGTATTTGCCAAGCTTGTGCGGGGCTTTCCAATCAAAGCTGACATTGCCATGCTTAGGGATTCTTATGTCCTCGGCCGGCCGGATAATGATGGCGTTTTGCGCAACACCCAAGCTCTGTCCCCAGAACTTTAAAGCTGCTTTTCTGTTCTCTTCTTTGACCGTCAGCGTAATAGTAGCCCTTGCTCCGAGGCGAAACTTCTTCATCAGAGCCATAAAGGCAATCTGCCTTGACCTTCCCAGGGGCCGGAGCGGAGCCTTACTCCGCTGCACGCTCTCGGCTGCGGCAATAAGCGCTCGTCGCCCAGACTCCGGGTCTTCGGCCATCCAGTCAGACAGCCATTTGAAGAACTGCATACACTCCTGAAACGCGGATTTCGATTGGGGAGGGCTGATATAGGTCGGTAATTCCGGTGCCCGAAAAATCAGCGTAAAGGCCTTATACAATTCGGTGTTAGCTAGCTCTGATTTCGGTCTCAACGAAAAACTCAACCGAATGCCAAGCTTTCGAGTCGGTGAGGGTGTTCCGGTCATGCCAGTAGAGCTGTTCATCAGCAACGCCGAGCGCTCATACCACTGCTGCACGATCGGCAAATCCAGATCCAACTGGGCCGCCGTTTTCTCCAATGCCACAGGCAGGGGCTCATGAAGCTGCGCCTGCGTCCGAATGAAAACCTGGCACGAAACCCGATACGGCAGCAGCGGATTGATGTCTTCGGCCACCCGGTTAACAACGGGTGGCAATTCCTTCTTTTTATCGCTGATTTTCGGAAGCGCCATCAGGCCTTTCGCAGGTATTCGAGCCACAGCTGCCAATATTATTCCGGGTGTCACTCGGTCCTTTAGCTGTGAACGGTGCCGGAATCGTTCAAGTGCACCTGACGTTTTGTCTAGAAGCGCTTGCTGCTGTGCAATCGTGTAAGACCGATCATCGCTAAGCAAGTACTGGCGAAGTGCGAGATCCAGCAGGTGGGTGTAGCTTTTTAGGGTCACCCTTTCACTCGAATGGCCCATCCACTGAGCCAGCTGAGAAAGCGGCCGCCAGGCGTTAGCGACTCCAGCATTCACCGTGTTGCCTGAGCCGTGCACGGCTGGCATGAGTTCTACGTCATTCGACCGAACCCAAGTTTCCGGCAAGAGGTCAAAAGGTTTGCGCTCCAGCAATCGCAGCAAGGTCAGCGTTGCAAAACTGTGTCTCAGATGGTGAAAACGTATATTTTCATCACCCGACACGGATCTGAGTAGGGCCGTCAGCCCATCAAACGCCCATTTTTCCTGGATTCGAAAGGTTCCGCTGACTGGATCTTCGAACAAGGCGTCACGCGCCTCATCGTTGGCGCGCCGCAACTTGCGCCCATTCACAAACCCGGTCAACCACTCCAGTTCATCTCCGGTTAAAAGCAAGCGTAAAGGAAGTCGGCGGATTGCCGCGTCCGACTTTACGCCGGCAATTTTGGTGGGGCGTACGAGCAGCTCGGGATCGTTAACGGTAGGATCCCCGAGGCCATGGAAATCTCCGTATTGCCGGGCCCAACACTCGGTTCGCCGAAGCCCACAACGGAACCCCATAATCAACAGGGCCAGCTGTATTCCCGCCAGCTCATCGTCGGCACGAGCCAACAAAAAGCTCTTTGCCCGGTGATACTCCAGAGGCGTCAGTATTGCCGCGTCGACGCCATAGCCTGAGCCCTCCTCCATTGGGATACGAGGCATTCCGTAATATCGGTGAAGAAATTCGTGCCACTCGGATAATGTCTGTCTGAGTGCTCCACCGTTACCGGGAAAGCCGCTCACCACCGTCTCATAGATCGATTGCCACTCATCCGAGTCCAGGCTTTCAGGGTTCGGAATGTCAGTTGCATAGGGCAGCAAAAGTTCCAGGTGTTGAAGATTGCGAATCTTTTGCTGCAAGGCCAGTGACACACTCTCGTCGGTTCTCAGAAGCGCTCGAACGTAGTGACACATCAACTGCACCAGAATGGAGCACCCCTTCTCTTCTGCAATTTTGTCGAGCGTTTTGAACACCTCCGCTTTCGTTGCCAATACATCCCTCCGTTGCCTTTCCGTCCTGGCCCCCTGGGCGGTCAACGCTTCAGATGCCAGGAACCGCACCCGCTTCATCAGACGTTTGAAAAATGGTTTTTGGTCGGTCAACGGGAATTCAGGAATGATGAGAGCCGGAGAGCCGACCATCTCGTTCTCACGTTCGGCCTGAGATGCTTGCAGTGCAGGTTGGACCACCGTCCCACCGGTCAACAATCGCATCCAGTTAGACAATGGCAAAGAAGCGCCCAGGTCAGGTGTTCGGGCGTAGTGAACCAGGAAACCTGGCGCGACCATGACCAGGTTTGCCTCGGCAACCGCAAAAACATGCAACGGCCGGTTCAAGGTAATCCGGTTTGCCTCAATGAGCCCACCGACAAAGCGCGTCAGCAGTTCCTCATCCGGAGACGCCTTACCTTTTACCTCATTTACCTCTGGCCAATTGCTGCCCCAGCGCAGGTACCAGCGTCGAAGCAGCAGTTCGGTGATAGGCGCCAGAATGACCCTACGGCAGGTGTCGGTTGAGGGACGGGTACGCCCGCCAAGCGAGGTCGATTCCAATTCCAGCCATGTGTAATCACCGGCGCTACCGGCACCCTGCCGGATCGCCTCACTCAGCCGGTTGAACCATCGACGCGCGGTAACGCCACTATGAAAAACCAGGCTGTACAGTAACTCACCAGCATCCCTCGCCATGGCCTCTTCGGCTGGCAGCTCAGGAGCGGCACTCTCCAGGCTGGCCAGGAACGCATCATTTATACGGTCGTAGTCGGCCAATCGGGCTCCCATGTCAGGGGTGGTGAACGAGGAAAACATCTGGACGCTCTGCACAGGCATCGGGACAGGCAGCTGCCAATTCCGGGTTTTCACCCCTTCATCCAGCAGCTTCACGAGATAATGCTGCCTGTCTTTGACCGCACGACCTTCAACGGTTTGACAGGTCTTGTCGACCAGCTGGGCAACCTCTTCGGCTGTCATCGTCAATCCTCGCTGGCCGCTTGCCAGCTCCGGGTGGTGCTCTCGCAAATAATCCCGGACCGCCTCCAGGTGGCCGAGTTTCTCGGCGTTTCGATTATTGGCCCGGTACTCGGAGCCCACTGAGGGTCCTTGGTTTGCCGCTGAAAGCCTCTTCTTCAACGCATCAATTGGTTTATTTAATGGCTCAAACACTGCTTTATCATCACGCATCGAGACCTGCCTCCACCCCGAACCCCAACTCATCCAACAACGCCGCTGTTGCCGGCACAATCCGATTCTTCATCTCGAAAAGATCGAGCGATGAGAACTTGGCGAGAGGCTCAGTCCCCACGCCCCAGTGCCCCATGAAGACGTCGACCAGATAACCTGGAACCCCCTGGTCACGCAGGAAGCCTCTCAGGGTGTGCCGGTTGACGTTCAGGGGCCACGGAAACGTCCATTGAATTTCATCCGCCAATCGTTTTGGGGTCGCGAACTCTGACTGGAGTTTCGCATCAAGAAAAACGAAGAAGGTTTCAATGGGAGCTTCGACGCCTACCTCATTCAGGCGCAGCTTCATGTGCTGCCGGTGCGTCTCATAGCGGCGAAGCTGATCGATAACGACCTCCGGCAGGTAAACCAGGCGAGAGTGGCCGAGATTGTCATCCACTTTGTCAGCAATAATTACGAATCCCCGGCGCTCGTTGAACTCGTATGGATGGGCGATCGGATCGCGAACGGCCCGAAAACCGGTCGACCACATAACCTGCAGGATGGCGTACGCTGTAAACAGATTATGAAATCTTCGGATGTTGGCCCTGGAGTAGGCCGTTTTACGGTATTCGGCAATCTGCGCTCGCAGTCGGCTAACCACGTCTCGCATGACCTCCAGACGCACGCAAAATGGAGAACCCACTCTCGGCAAACCGAAATCGAGGTTGGCGGGAGCCATCGACGGCGACGAGAGCCCCAGGTTCACCAGCCAGGTATTCACGACATCGACATAATCCGCCGCCAACGTCTCAACCGCCCGGGTGTGGTAGTAGAGGTTTGCCGATTGCCCGGTGGGTAGCGTGCGCCCGGTCACCAGGCTCGCATCCACCGTATCCGTGGTTTGATGAATCAACCCCTCAAACACGCAGGTCTGAATTCGTTTCAGGGTAATCCTCGAACCAGTGCTCTTATTGAGTTTTTTGATCTCAATCGCAATCTCCTCAGCCACAGACTCAGTTGAAAGATTTTTCGCGAAAAGAATCCCGTCCTTCTTTCGAGCCCGCCTTGCAACCGGTTCTACCCGCGGCCTGAGTATTTGCCAAAAAACATCCGGAATCGGACCGATAAACAGCTTATTTGTGACCTCCATATGAGGCGCCCATTTTTTCGCTAATTTTCGACGCTCCGGAGGCTCCGCAACAAAGCCTGCCCAAGCTTGATCGTCTCTGACGAGGTAGATACATCCCGGTTTATTTGTTGTCACATTATCCGGTACTTGAGAGCGGTTCTGGACGACCACAGTTTCCGATATAGATTCCAGAGAGCGCCCGGTGAGGAGGATCAACAGGACATGTAGGCGCGTATTTTCAGAGCCCATCTTGTTCTCAAACAGGGCTTTCAAAACCAGCCCTCGCTCATAGTCGTTGAGGCTTTCCCAACGACCTGGTAGAAAACTGTTTGCACGCCGGTATGCTGCGCGCTTCGGTTGCTGTTTTCTGAGTCCGATGGAGGGGGTTTCACCACGCTCGGTATTCAGGGCGGCTCCGCGCTGTGAGATCAGAACGCTCTCATTCATCAATTCCTCTGGCGCATTGCCAGCGCGCCGGTACTGCGTATGCACACGCTCCGACTGCTTCGGCAGCGTAATGTGGACCGTACGCCCCTGAACACCTTCCACCTCAGAATCAACATCGTTGTCCAAAGGGGTCCATTTACCGGTTTTCTGTATTTCCCGGCGTTGTGACTTTTGTTTGTCGGATTGGTAAGTAACGAATTTCCCTTCACCAAGATAAGATTTGAAAAATCCATGAAGTTCTTTGAGGTAACGTGTGTCCTGCCCTTCAAATTGCCGTTGATCCAGGTGCTCATTGACTCGGGCAAAGTGTCGCTCAAATTTTTCTATATCGTTTAGAGGCTTTGGCACTTTCACCAAAGCTGAGTCCGATAGGAACCTTAACGCCCGCCAAGCATCAGCAAGCCGCCGGTCAAACCCCTCCTTTTCGGAAGGAACTAATTCTTTTCGCCAAACGGCGGCAGTGTTAATGACATACGCTGAAACCTGCAGTCTAATTTCAGAGCACTCCGGTTTCCTCGCGAGTTTGTACAGCCCCGCATGCTGCGGAGATTCACCGACAATTCCCCGGGGTCCCCGGCGGTTGGGGGCAAGTTCCTCATACTTCGTTTCTACTGAACCGCAACCCAACCATTCCAGAAATGCGTCCGCACCGTCGATCGGCTGCGAAATTTCTTCAAATGCCTTCACCAAGCGTGGTAGCAGACTTACGATGCTATCCATCCCGAGCCAGTCTGATCGAGGCTGCACAAGTTCGATCAGGAGAGCCTCGGGGTTATTGGGGTCAAATTTCAATGCCATCACGCGACCTCCGCGTCGTTGAGGGGAAGACGCATCTGAGCCTTCGCCGTTAGATAACCCGTGAGATATTTCTCCAGGTTCTTGAGGTGCCGCCGCTCGGCTTTGCTGTCAGGGTTACCGTCGTCACACTGTTGAGATGTGTCCTGAACTTTGTGGAGCAGACTTTCAGCGTTGGGTGAGAACGGCGCTAACTGTCCGATGGTGTCGAGTGACAACGCCGAAATAGCGGCCCAGGCATTCTTCGGATTGGAAAACTGTTTGAGGAGACTGTCGCTATGGAGATCATTCAGCCACTCGATACAAGAAGCGGTGAGCGTCGCGCAGAGCTGTAGACGTAACCCCGACTCTCTTTCTTCAGCAGCCTGTTGCCACATAACCGTGAAATGAGCTTTGACCGCGTCGAGGATTTTCGATGCTGGGGCATCGTCAGCTACATCATCGGGTTGCACAGTTCCATCGTTATCCTGTCCCAACAGTTCTACCTGGCGTAGGGCATCGCTCAGGTAGTCAGGGACAGCTGGCGACGAGCTCTGGAGGCCTGGCTGTTCAGAGCCGGAGGCTAGTAGGTGTTCAAAAATTGAGCGGGTGCGGGGGTCCAGAAATACAGGCTTGATATCGGCACTTGAGGTTCTAGCCCCCGCCTCAGCAACACCCGCTTCCAAGTCGGGGTGATCAACCTCACTCAGCGCGTCATGATGGTCAACTTCAGGCTCCTCGCTCTCGTCCGGCCGAAGTAAGTGCCGTGCCAGTCCGGGAACGAGAACCGGTTCCTCATCCTGGATTTTGAGCTTGCGGCTGATGCCGGCGAACTCCTCCAGCCCCACTCGAGTGTTGAGAGAAGGTGAGATCCAACGGCGCTCCTCATCCGAAAGACTGGCCCAGAGTCGAAGGAAAGCATTTTGCGAGCCCAGCCCGAAAAGCAACGCTGCCAGTAATCGCGAAACCTGCTGACTTTCAGCTTCTCGGTGCTTCCACACGAGAACCTGAACCTTGTTATCCGGAGCGAATACTTTCAGGAGTGCAGCTACGTGCGCGTTTCCGACGACACGGTAATCGCCATTCCTGGTCTTGCAAACCGAAACAGGATAGTGACTGGCCACAGCTAGAAGCGCGTCTTCAGTGAGGAGTTCTGGCCTACGTAGTCCAGAGTAGGAGCCGAGGATCACGTCCTCAACCTCGGTATCTAACCGTTCAAGTCTTAGTTGCGCAACGCGTAAAAATTTTAGGGTTCGCTTAGTTCCGGTCACGTTCTGCTCCTAACTGAATTCAATCGACATCAGGGGCGTTCGACCTTTGCCCCTCAAAAATCCTTTTTTAGGAGTATCACTGCCCCAGAAAGTGCGCAAGCACGCAGGCCGTCAAAAAACCGAGCCTTTTCAGCAAGTTAGGTAGGCTTAACGCCTACCATGTAACCATAAATGACCACCGAATCATAAAATATTATATGTAAGTAACTGATTTTTATGATTATGTTTTACCCAAGAAAAAACCGTTTATTTCACCAAGCTGGGAAGGAACTGGAACAGGCATTGGCGTCGTACTGGAAAATGCGTACGAAAAAGCCCGCTTTTAATCTCGACTTTGGAGCAAAACAAAGGCGAAGTGACCGCAAAGGCAGCTCTCCCGTCCAGCAAAATCGAGCAAGAAATCAGAAAAATCATCGTTTGTGAGGAGTCGCCCTCAAGCGCCAATAACTCCGGTAAACTAGATCTACGAATCAAGAAAAGTGAAACTCTAGGTGAGCTGAATATCCGCTTTTAAGATGCCAAGCCGAGTGCCCGGGCGAGAAAAATGCGTGACGACACAATCCTGGTTGTCGACCTTGAGGCGACCTGTTGGGAAGACCAGACGACACCCGCAGGTGATGCTCAGAGTGTCCACAACATGGAGATCATTGAAGTCGGTGGTGCCCTCGCCACTCGGAAAGGAAACCTGGTGGATGTCCGCTCGTTTCTGGTCAGACCAACCCGGAATCCTGTGCTGAGCGACTTCTGCATGGAGCTTACCGGGATCACCCAGTCGATGGTTGATGCCGCGCCCACGCTCCCCGAGACGATTGAGGCCATGAATGCCTGGCTGGGTGATCTGCCGGACGATTTCATCTGGTGCAGCTGGGGCAACTACGACAGATTGCATCTGGAAGCCCAAAGCCTGCTGGACGGGGCGCAGCCAGCTATCCTGGCCCGCCCTCATCTGAACCTGAAACGTATCTGGCGCCGCACCACCGGCCAGAAGAGGAAGAATGGTTTTGCCAACGCGCTAGCCTTTCACGGATTGGACTTTGAGGGCCATCACCATCGTGGTGTGGACGATGCGCGAAATATGGCCCGAGTCCTCCCGTATATGGATTGGTCTTTGGAACCCGAGTTGCTGACGCCACCGGAGGTGCCAGTATGAAACTGGTCTGTATTTCCGACACTCACAGTCTGCACCATCGCATACCGGATATTCCAGATGGCGATGTCTTGATCCATGCCGGTGACTGCCTGGGCCAGGGCACGCTGGAAAACATAGAAGAGCTCAATGAATGGCTCGGAACGCTGCCGCATCGGTATAAGATTGTGATTGCCGGTAATCACGACTGGGCCTTCCAGGAAACGCCGGAATTGGCACGGCAGGCACTAACGAATGCCATTTACCTGGAAGACAGCGGCGTGGAGATTGAGGGTATTCGGTTCTGGGGTTCACCCTGGACGCCCACCTTTATGGATTGGGCATTTATGCTGGAGCGTGGCCAGCAGTTGCACAAAAAATGGCAGCTTATACCGGGCGATACCGATGTGCTCATTACCCACGGCCCACCCAAAGGTATCGGCGATGAGGCAATCCTTGGATTCAAATGCCAGAATGTTGGCTGCATTGACTTGCTTGACCGAATCCAGCAACTCTCACTCAAAGCGCACATTTTTGGCCATATCCACGAAGGCTATGGGGAGTACCAGAAGGGGCAAACGACGTTGATCAATGCCAGCACCTGCACCGCTCGGTATGAGCCACGGAACGCGCCGATTGTGATAGAAGTTTGAAGCGGTCAAATTTGACCGGGGAGTCGAAATGACCGCAGAAGAGCTGATAACGCAACTACAAAAGTCCCCGCCGGAGACGCCAGTGCTGGTCGAGGGCTACGAAACCGGATTTGATGAAATTGTCGAGCTCACCCCCGAAGAAGTTGTTCGCTACCGGCATGCTCAGGAGTGGGATGGCGAATACCAGGCGCTAGACAGATTCTCCAATCCAGAATCCGGAGTGCTGCAAGCCGCGGTGATCCGGGGACGTAGAGGCCATCGAAGGTAAGGCCATGAAGGATAAGAAATCGTACAGCTTGAGTGACCTGGTGGCACAGTGTGACCCCGACGCGCCCATGCCAGAGACGCTCCGAGAGTGGGATCAGGCTGCGCCGGTTGGCTTGGAACAGGTCGTTATGGGTGACCAAGTGGATATTCGGGAGGCGGTGCTGGTTTTTGGCGAAAAACTGGCTGGCCGGTTCGATGCAGTTCAGCTGATCCTGTTTGGTAGCCGGGCCCGTGGTGATTATCACGACGAAAGCGATGCCGATGTAGCCGTTGTTTTGGCCGGACAGCCTGGGGATTTTGTGGACACCAAGCTGGAGATGGCGGGCCTGGCGTTTGAAGTGCTTTTGGATACCGGCGTGTTGATTCAGGCCTTGCCGGTCTGGGAGCGTGAATGGGCCAACCCGCAGGGCTACTCCAACCCAGAACTACTCGAAAACATTGTCAGGGACGGCATTGTGCTTTGGCGTGCCGGATAACTGCGCCGCAAACCTCGCATACTGATACTGTCGTAAAAATTAACCACCTCGCTGTACTTGCGCCACTCTTTCCAGCACACGATGAGCCGGCATCAACGGCACCTGACCGGTTCTCGCCAGAACATCAATCCAGATCTGGTTCCCGCGCTGAATGATCTCAGCAGTCCCGATGTGGCCTGACACCACGGCCGTGATACCCGAAATGGTTTGATTTTTTCCTTGGGCCCGGTTCCAGGGCCAGGTGCATTCAATGGCAAAACGCTCGGAGAAGGGTGTGTCCTGAACGGTTCGCCAATCATCGAAGGGGCTTTGAGCATGTACCAGCCCGAGCTGTCCGCTCTCGCACTCCAGCGTCATGGTGAGCGGCAACTGGTAGCGACACTGGGTTGCCAAATTTTTGTAAGAGGTTTCATCCAGAGTCGCAGCCCAGCCACCGCCCATCCCCCGGTGCTTGTATCGGTTGCGGTTATCCTCAGCGCCGGCGATAAACATCAGCTCATGGTTACCTATCACGCTGTATACCCAGTCGGTGTCCAGAACCCACTCCAGGAGAGCCCGGGATTCTGGGCCACGATCAATGGTGTCTCCCGGCAGAAACAGACGATCAGCCGCTTTGTTGAATCCAGCACCCGACAACGCGGTTTGCAGAGCCTCGAACTCGCCATGCAGGTCACCACAAACCCAGTCCACCCCGACAGGATTGGTCGCAAAAAAGCGGTGTGGAGTCAGTCGCATGCTCATCGAATCGTCACTCCTACGCCTAATCGTTCACCCACCGTCAACCTCCGGCAGAACCACCACGACCCGCCCATCGACATTCAAAGCCTGACCCTCACCCAGAGAAATCAGCCAGGGCCAGCCCCACCGAGTATGGCCGAACACGGTGAGCCCTTGAAATCCGGTTTCGAGCGACAGCGCTACCCCAGGATCACCCCGACGATCCGCCCGTTCCGGGTCGGTTGGGCCTTGATGGAGTAGCAGGATATCCGGGACTTGATCGGTCACCGACTCTAGTGCGGTCAGGAAATCGTCCTCGGTTCGCCGTTGGTTGCGATTCGGATTGCCCGCGATACCGCTGACGCCACCGATGTTCAGGTTGCCCAACACCCCAACCACCTCGCCATCCAGGAGGGTGGTGTTGTCTGGAAGCGCCTCGGGGTACTCCATCTGGTCGTGGTTCCCCAGGACGCCGACAACTTCGGGCGTGACCTCAGAAAACGCCTGGAACACCTCATCTACCGTTCCAGTACCGCCCCTTTTGTGGCAGTCGGGATAGTCGTACAGGTCGCCGCAAAGAAACACCGCGTCGGGAGCCGGAATGACACCTTCCCGAGACAATGCCGAAAGTGCCTCAGCCACAGGTACGCCGAGCAGCCGATTCTGACTGCCGGCTTCTCGCCCCTGGAGATCAGAGGTCAGCACAAGACTCTTCACATGACTCGGAAGGCCGGTGGCATAGGCTCGATAAAACGGCAGGCGATTATGCAGAGGCACACCGGCAGAGCCGCTGGTGCGGTGCGGCAAGGTGAAAAAGGGGTTCAGGTCGATCCGGGTGATCCTTAGCATGGAAAGCCTCTCGAACTGGCTCCGTATTTCCTACCACTCAAACAAAAAAGGTGACCAAACTGACCGCCCAAAATCTTGGTCGACGGGGGCTGGTTACCCCGCCCGCTTTGCATCAAAGTAGCGTCGAGTTTCCATGAGGTGCTTCATGGAGCCTTGCGCCATAAAGTCTAGGGCTGACGCTCCAAGGAAGGGAGGCTCACTGGTTTCCAGTCGAACCCGACGATTGGCGCGTTCGGCCGTTGGATACATGATCCTCAGGGATTCGTAGATGCCCAGGATGTAGCTGATGCGCTCCAGGGTATCCTGCGAGAGCGTTACGTGTGGCAACGTCTCATACTTGGCCAGCGTGCTCCGGGACACACCGCCGAGCAACTGCATCATCTCTATCTGGGTGCAGTCCCATTCGCGACAGATACCAAAAAAGCCTTTGAGAGCCACATGCCCTCTAGTTTTTTCGTCATCGAGGGCCATTATGTTCGTCCATCCTTGGGCTGCTCTCGATCTTCCACAAAGTCGTCACTGACGCCTTCAGAGTCGAACCACTCGTCCCAAACCGGATCGGTTGGTCGCTCGTAGCCTTTGACTGTCCCCTTTAGGCGTTCCAGAGGTGTAAGCTCCTGAGGGAGCGGCTCGGCCAGCTCGTCAGCATGGGCGGTGTGGGCATCTAGGCCGTCCAGGAGTTCTTTTTCGGTTGGGCGTTTGGTCTTCATGGCACACTCTCCGCAATCACAAGCAGGCCAACTCCGGGGCAGTGGGCTGCAGATAGTATGACTTTACCACCCGAACGAAGCGAGCTACATAGCCGCACTCGCCCAGTGGGGGCAGCCATTCGTCGGGGCCTTTGGCTCCCTTGCTCAGGCTCGCCTTGACCGGCAAAAGATTAACCGGATCATTGGCTATGGACCGGCGCTTCTGGCCAAGCCATTCTCTGGCTCCGCGATCCCAAACCCAGGCCAGCGGCACAACATGTTTTGTGCCCTCAAGGAACAAGCTTTTGGTACACGGTATGGTCGCAAAGCGAACATTCAGGCGGATAGACCAGCACTCACCTTTGGAGAAATTCAGCCTCTTTTTTGGCATGTCCGCAGTAATGGGGTAGAACCCATGATCTAACCTGAAAGTATCAGTTTTGCCGTTGCCAACTACAGTGCTGTTTTCGTCGTTATTCCGGCGCCCGGTATACGAGCGGGCTGAACAGACACGGCAACAGCTTTTGTGTAAGGTAACCGACGATTGGACACAGAACGAGCCGTGATTAAGCCCCCAGTAATATAAGTGGTCGATCAAATTGCTAGCCAACCTTGTGTATATCGCGTTCGCACTTGTCCTCCTTTTCGTTGGGGCAGAGGGCCTTGTCAGGGGCAGTTCATCACTGGCACTGCGGGCGGGTCTCAATCGCCTGATGGTGGGCTTGACCATCGTTGCATTTGGAACCAGCTCACCGGAACTGGTGGTAAGCGTGGAAGCTGCGCTTTCCAACCAGGGAGATATCTCGGTGGGCAATGTGGTGGGCTCAAATATTTTCAATATTGCTGTGATTCTTGGAATAACAGCATTGGTGTGCCCTATTCCGGTTCACCGCCAGGTTATCAAGATAGACGCTCCTGTCGCCCTGGGAGTCGCCCTCCTGTTGGTTTTGCTACTACTGAACCAAACTCTCAGCCGCCTTGAGGGCGTGCTTCTGTTTTCAGGAATTGTCGCCTACACATGGATGAGCGTCATTTTGGCCCGCAGAGAACCTCCCCCCGCCAGTGCGGATGAGGAAAACATTCTGGCAGTCAATACATCACGTCATTGGTGTGTCGATATTGCTCTGATCCTGGTTGGGCTGGCGATTCTTGTGGCTGGCTCCCGCCTACTGGTTGAGAATTCTGTGGCATTGGCGGTCAGTTTCGGAATCAGTGAAGCGGTGATCGGTCTGACGATTGTCGCGGCGGGGACCAGCATGCCGGAATTGGCAACCTCGCTGGTTGCAGCTTTCCGAAAGCAGCCTGACATCGCAATAGGCAATATCGTTGGCTCCAATATATTCAACGTCCTTGGAATACTGGGGGTGGCGTCGATTGTTTCGCCTATAGAAGCACCCGGGATTTCGACTCTGGATTACGGAGTGATGATTCTCTTTACGGTTTTGCTGATCCCGCTTCTGTATACAGGGCGCATGCTGCACCGGGTAGAGGGTGCTGTGCTGCTGGCGCTGTATTTCGGTTATCTTTTTCTCCTCTGGCCCGACTGATGGCCGAACAGGTGACTACGGATCGACGGCATGCCTAAAACAAGTTGAATCGCGTCACGGTGGACTTTCATTGGAGCTGAGCGTGTAAATCAGTTTTATCCACAGCAGGATAAGCCAGCCCCGGTGACCATCTACCTCTTAGAGTACGATCTTGCTGAAAAATCGTTCAATCCACTTTAACCGGGTCGTCGGCAAGGGAAAGTCGGCCCCGACTGAGCAATGGGAATATTGAGTTATTAAAAGGTGCGAGCCCTCGGCCTACATTTAAGGAGATAGAGAAGACCGGCGGTCGCAAAGCGGACATTCAATCATATTGGAGCAGATTCACTTTTTGGCTTTCTTTCTAGTAGTCAGCGTGCTGCTGCTGTTATGACACTGATCCAGCCAGCAAAGCTGAACGGGCATGATCCCTATGCCTACCTGAAGGGTGTGCTGACTCGACTGCCGACGCAGAAGAACACTGCCATCGTCGAGCTATTGCCCCACAACTGGAAGCCGACTATTTCCGACAAGGTATGGTGGCTTGACGCTGACGCTACTCCATCCTCCAACCCTGCCAGGCAACTTCTTCAACCGGCCACATAAACTCGTTGACTTCGGTTAGTCCGCGTTTCAAGATTCATTCGACATTTTGAGATAGCAGCATGACCAACGACAATCACCCTCTCCCTCGCGGACGGTTCCAAGTGCCTCTTGTAGTGCTTTCACTACTGGCATTGCTGCTTGTCTTTATCTCCTCAATTACCCACCAGCAAGCCTCAGCTACTAAGGCCAACCATGGTTTTATCGGAACCGTGGATCATCTGGTTGTTGCGAGTCATAACGAGTCCATCAGGGTACTAGGTGGCAATTCTGAGAACGATGCCGCAGTGGGTGGTGATCCGGACCTTTCCGACTGGTGGCCTGCCAGTCCGATGGTGCTAGGCGTCGGTCTTTGCCGCAGTAACTGCATCATCACCGCAGGAGCGGGACATCCCCCTGCATCTCCTCGTTTTTTAATCCCGCTTCTTCGCGCACCCCCTCTGGCGTAGTCCTCCGCTTTATCATGGCTGTGCATCTGGGCAGTCATACCGGTTAGTGAAGTTTTCTTCGAGGATTACCCATGAAATCGTTGCATACACGGGCCGTCGTTTACGGCCTGGTGATTGTGCTCGGGTTGTTGAGTGCGTTGCCGAACCTTCTTTCCCCTACAATGTCCGGGAAGCTCCCGGATTGGTACCAGCAGAATACGGTCTCCCTGGGGCTTGACCTTCAAGGTGGCTCACACCTGCTTCTGGAAGCGGATATCCAGGAACTGTTTGCCAGCGAGCACGAAGCGATGGCCGGCGAGTTGACCAACTCCCTGCGTGAAGCGGACATTCGATACGGGCGCATCCAGATGACTGATAGAGGCATCGAGCTACCGGTGCGCCAGCCCGAACGGGTGTCTGAAGCAGCCAGCCTTGCTCGAAAACTGGCAACGGATACTCCGGATGGCACGCGTCGGTTCGACGTTGATATCAACGGCGGACGGCTGGTGCTGACGCTGACCGAGTCCTGGCGTGCAGGTATTTCCCGAGATGCGGTGGAGCGAAGCCTGGAGGTAGTCAGACGGCGACTGGATGAAACCGGACTGGTGGAGCCCAGCATCACTCGCCAGGGTAGTGACGGCATTCTGGTACAAATGCCGGGCGTCGCCGACCCGAGCGAGATTCGTGAATTGCTCGGTACCACCGCGAAAATGACGTTTCACTGGGCAGCCCGGGCAACGGCGGAGGAAGATATCGCAACCATTATTCTGCCGGGTGCCTACGAAGACAGAGACTACAAACTGGAAGAACGGGTTGCCATAGCAGGCGAGCACATCCGTGACGCACGCATGGCTTTCAATCCGGATACCAACGAGCCGGTGGTCAATTTCAAACTGGATGACAAGGGTGCCCGGCTGTTTGGGGATATGACCCGGAACAACATTGGCCGGCCCCTAGCCATTGTACTGGATGGTGAAGTGATTACAGCGCCGGTAATCCGCAGCGCCATTGGCGCTAGTGGAGAGATCAGCGGTGGATTTACCACAACAGAAGCCAGTAACCTGGCTCTGCTACTGCGAGCTGGTGCCTTGCCCGTGCCCCTGTATGTGGTCGAGGAACGTACCGTGGGCCCTGACTTGGGCAGTGACGCCATCGCCATGGGGCTGACCACCGGTTTGCTGGGCGCAGCCATGGTGATTGCCTTCATGATCGGGCTTTATGGACGTTGGGGACTAATTGCCTGTGTCGGGTTGACGGTGAATATTGGGCTGGTGTTCGGGATATTGAGCTTGCTGGGGGCTACCCTGACTCTGCCAGGTATTGCTGGAATTATCCTCACCATTGGCATGGCGGTGGATGCCAATATTCTGATTAACGAGCGTATCCGTGAAGAATCCCGCCAGGGCAAGCCTGCCTGGATGGCCCTCCGAGAGGGGTTCGGCAAGGCCTACAGAACGATTCTGGATTCCAACTTCACGACACTGATCGCGGTCAGCCTGTTGTTCCTGTTTGGCAGCGGGCCGGTCCGGGGCTTTGCCGTCACAATCGGCATAGGCCTGGTAACGTCGTTGTTTACGGCAATAGCGGTCACCCGCCTGATCATGGAGTGGCGCATCCGGGGCCGTGCACGGGAACCGTTAGTGATTTCTGGCATAGCCCTGCTTGACCGCCTGAGTGAGCGGGGCGTGAACTTCATGCGCGGTCGCGTGATCGGTCTCATGGTATCGGCGGTGTTCTCCATTGCGGCAATCGCTCTGTTTGTGCAGCCGGGACTGAAATACGGCGTCGATTTTACCGGCGGTACGGTAGTGGAGGTACAGGCCCAGGGAGTCACTGTTGATAAGTTGAGAACCACGCTTCAGGCGAAAGACCTAGAGGACGCCGCCATTCAGGAAGCAGGCGCGGATGGGCGCTTCCTTATTCGCCTGCCAGCAGAGCAAGGAGTACCGGGGGCGACCGCGGAGCAAGTGGCATTGCTCAAAACCGCTGTTACCTCTGTCGAGCCAACGGCGGAATTCCCGAAAGTGGATATGGTAGGGCCTAAAGTCAGCGGTGGCTTTAGTGATGCCACCATTCTGGCTATTCTGTTGGCCGGTGTTGGTATGTTGGCGTACCTATGGTTCCGATTCGAGTCCCATTTCGCCTGGGCCGCCACACTGACCATTGCGCTGGATCTCACCAAAACCATCGGTTTCTTCGCCCTCGCCGGCGTGGAGTTCAACCTGACGGCAGTTGCGGCACTGCTCGCGCTTATGGGATATTCGGTCAACGATAAGGTGGTAGTGTTTGACCGCATCCGGGAAAACATCCGCAAGACGCCGGACCGCCCCATGCTGGAACTGCTGAACGATAGTATTTCATCGACGCTTACCCGCACTGTGTTTACCTCGGTAACGACCTTTCTGGCGCTGCTACCCATGGGCATTGCGGGTGGAGCCGCCGTTGCGAGTTTTGCCTTGCCCATGCTGTTCGGAATTGTAATTGGCACCAGCTCCTCGGTCTTTATCGCGTCGCCAATCCTTTATTATCTGGGGCAGCGACGGTCGAGGAAAGGGCTTGCTCAGTTGCGGCCGACTGCCGAGGAAATTCGCAAGGAACTGGAACTCATACCCTAGGGAGGTTACTGATGCCAGGGCAGACGCGTTTACAAAGGGGGATGATGAATGTTCGCCATTGTTTAGGTGCCCCTGGTCGCAAAGCGAACGTTCAGATGGTGCGATAACGCCGGCGCACACTAAGCGTTCGGTGATCCCAAATTGATTCGATGACCACCATCGGGCCAATTAAACCCAGTCAGTAACTTGTAGGTACTCCTCGCACCTTTTGACTGAGAGCGGCTTAGCATATAGATAGCCTTGTCCCGCATCACAGCCAAGGATTCGGAGATGGTTTTCTTGCTCTTTGGTCTCAATTCCCTCGGCCAGTACATCGAGTCCTAGGCTATGTCCCATCTGAATAATCGCTTTGGCAATTGCTCCACTTTCCTGGTCGTTAGGTAAGCCCCGGGTGAATGACTGGTCACTGTGGCCATCACAGCTGGGCTGGGCGATTCTGTATCTCCTGCTCTACAGCAGAGCTTGTGGGAGGGCCAGAATCCCCCTGCAGCTGGATATGCTCAGTCACGAGGCTCGACACATAGAAATCTCAGAGATGAGAATGAGTTGCATCCCATCTCGCTTACACTTACCCGGAGAGAGCTTTAGATAGCTTGGCTTGCCGGGTGGGAAGATTGACCGTTTCAGCTGCGATCATCCGGTCTCCGGAAAAGAGCCAGAATTCACAGGCATTGTCACTCTCTGTGGGACGCCGCTGAATTCGGTCGTATCCAGTGGCGATTCCAATACACTGGACTTTCATGCCGTTGAGATCTGACCAAAAACGAGGAGGAGAGGCAGGCGGAGACGGTTTACCACAAATATGAGCCGCCGCAATTTGTGCTTGAAGCATGGCATTGTGAATAGTTTCTATTCGGATGGGTGTATTGGTGGAAACGTTGACGGCTTTAGCGCAATCTCCGATCGCAAATATGTCAGGGTCAGAGCTACGCATGCCGCTGTCTACTATAATACCACCGTCGCAATCCAGGTTTGCGTCTTGCGCAAGTTCAGCATTGGGGATGGCTCCTATACCGATAACAACGACGTCTGCGGGTTTCGTAGTGCCGTCGGACAAACGGATACCGGAAACTCGGTCTCCCTCAGTGAGAATCTGGTTGACGCTAGCATTGAAGTAGAACATTACGCCGGCGGAGGCCATGCGGTTTCTGACAAAATTACTTGTTAATGGTGACGCTACTCGACACATCGCTCGGCTGTTGGCCTCAAACACAGAGACTTGTTTTCCCTGTAGATTGGCAGCGGAGGCGACTTCAAGCCCGATAACACCCGCGCCGAGAATGGCCACCTTCTCGCATTCCGGGGCTAACAGGGCATTACGTAATGCGGCGGAGTGGTCAAGATTCCTGAGATAGAAAACATTTTTTGCGCTCTCACCAGGTAAATCAATAGGACGTGGCCTCGCTCCTGTTGCCAAAATCAGCGTGTCGTATTTAATTTTCCTGCCGCCTTGAATCACTACTTGCTTTGCCGATCGTTCAAGCGCTATTACTTTACCGCCTTGTTCAAATTCAACTTTGTTGTCCCGAAAGAAATTAGGAGAACGGATCGGAGTTGGCGAGGGCAACTCATCTGAGGTCAAATAGGCTTTGGACAACGGGGGACGCTGGTAAGGCAGCGTGTTTTCCTCGCCCAAAATGGTAATCGTTCCGTCGAATCCATTCTGGCGGAGAGCCTCTGCGGCGGTCAGGCTGGCTATTCCAGCGCCAATGATAACTATTTTTTGCATATTCGCTCGATTCCTCTTTTGTTTTTGTAGCACTATAAAAGTCCGCGCAGTCGAGCTTCAGTGACTGCCTGAACCCGGTTGGTTACTTTAAGTTCGCTGAAAATCTTCTTCATATGCCATTTGACGGTATCCTCCGTCACGAGAAGCCGTTCAGCGATCTCTCTGTTGGTCATTCCGTTGCTTACGCATTTCAACAGAGAAATCTGCTTTATCGTGATAGTTGAGTGGGCATTGCCGGGCACAGGTGGCACGCTGGAGTCTTCTATTCTGACATCGGGATCCTTCGTAGCTTTAGCTTCAGAGTCGTCTGGCAGATCGTTAAAAAGATCCTGAGCAAGGGGGCTAAGAGAAAGTAGCGCTTCTTTGATCCAGAGCCGTGTGAAGTGACAGTTCAAATGTTCCGAAAGTAGGTTTGCATCAAGAATCATGCGCTTCGCCGATTTTGATGAGCCGAGGGCAAACGCTGCCAGGGCCTGACAATAGTGGGCGGCGATCCTGGTTCTAGCGTCTGAAATTGCGCTGGCGCTTTGTAGTGCTTGTTTGGCATATTTTTCGGCGACACCAAACTGTTTCCCAAGCCGTAGTCTATACATTGAGGTTACCAGGGCCATACGTGCTTGAATGGCCTGGTTTTGATTTGGCAGGAACGTCAGCTCACATTCATCGGGGAGTATGGGTGGACCCAATTCCTCGTTGTTCAGGAGAGTAAACTCAGCTAACTGAACTTTAGTCAGGATATTTAGACGAGAGAGCTCTCGCTCGCAGGAGGCTAAGCGGGATTGTTCCAACAAGGCCATGGCTCTATCTCGGAACCCTTGGTGGTACAGAAAACGGCTGTAGGCCTGTGTACACCCCCACAGAATATCTGTAACGCCATAGTTCAAAGCGAAATCGAACGAAGCCTGTGCAGATTCCTGGGTAACCAGGTGATGGTTCTGTTCGTGCAGGATTTGTAACTCAAGGGTGCCAAACATTTTATTTAAAAAAGTTTTTGGCACCTGAATCTTTTCTGCTGTTTTATTCGCCTGGATCAACACACTCATTGCTCGGGCGATGTCACCCTTGAACAGTTCAGCCTGAATTTCTGCAGTTTTAAGCCAGATAAAAGCGTAATGTTGATTGGATGACTGGATGGCCACAGCCGCTCGATGGGACAATCGCTCCAACTCTTCAAAATGGCGTCCACTGGAGGCAATGAATGCCTGGCAAGTAAGTGCTGCGCCTTTGCCAACCATGTTACGGTCGCCAAAGGCGTCTATCCATTTTTGACAGAGAACCTGACTCTCCAGTAATTCATCCTGTGTAGCTTTGCCTATCGCATTAACCAATTCCCGCCATCCTTCCTCATCAAGATTGCTCGCCCCCCTGGAGCTCGGATGAAGCGAACTAGCCAGTATTTCGTCTGCTTGACGAGCTTGTTGGCTGAAATACAAAATCCACGCGTAACCTATGCTCAAGGCGGCAATTTTTTTTATCGTGCGAGCCGGTACTTTTCCAAACCAGGTGCGAAGTACTTCGATTTCACCCTGTCTGAGTGCCACGTCCAGGATAATGCTGTCACTTACGACGCGAGCCCATCGATGGTCACTGGCTTCCAGAGCTGCATTGATTGAATGGAGGTACTCTCCCCTACGCCAATGCCAGAACGCGACCCGTTTCAGTACATACGAGCGACGTTCTCGTTGGGTGGTGTTAAATAAACTACGCAAATACTCTCGCAGCACAGGGTGCATATCCATACGATCAGCAGAAGTCCCGGTGGGAGCTAAAAGAGCATAATGTTCGTTAAGAAACGTAATTTCCCGGTCGGCCTCTTCTGTCTTATAGACATAGCCATAGCATTCAGCGCTGATTACTTCGAGCATCGCTGCATTGCAAAGAAAGGTCCTCGTACTATTGGGTAACGCAGTTAAGAGGTTGTCCCTGAAATACGAGCGAGTTTCCGGCCAAGTCGCTGCGGGGAGATTTGGGTTTGGGGTTCGGCACATAAGCCTGACAAGTGCTGGCCATCCACCGGTCGCTTTTATGATGTTGCTGGCTTCGGGGCCACCCATACCAGATAATTCACTAACCTCCTCTTCTGTAAATACAAGTTCATCAGCACCATACGTTACAACACCCGCCATCATAGACAAACGTGGCAACGCCCCGACGCGACTCGGTGCAATGAAAAATTTCACATTGCTCGGTGTTTCACAGATTAAATCCTCAATCAAATCCGCGGTATGTTTAGCCTCGCCAACCCCATCAAGGCAAATTCTTATCGTCTTTTTTGCATTACACAGTGCGTTTCGAAGAACTTCGATGGTGTCGATGTCACTTTTTATCATGCGCCAGGATTCAACTCCTTCGAGTTGATATAAAACTAACGCTGCAAACAAACTGCCATTAACGTCACATGAGTCAGGGCACGACCGGGTATTGATATAAACGGCGCTCTCACGTTCCAGTTCGCGAGTGTTTGCTGCCAAGGCCACTTGTACAGATTTTCCATAGCCTGGCGGGGCCCGATACAGAACTACCTTTGATTCAGGCGTAGCAGAAGGCCTCAGGCAATAGCGGTCTAAACACCCTTGAGTAATGAAATACTGACGAGCCCACATCCTTTCAGACATCCTCCGACACCAGTCTTCCAAGCTATGGCGGGTCATGACAATCCGATCTCCTGCTTCGTCTCCCCGAAACGCGAGGGCGCTATGGGGTGAAAGCATATTGATAGATGTCTAGTGCGAAAACTACCCCTTAGAGTAGTTGTTTGATCTCCGGTTCTGGCCAAACCTGTTCATGCCTACAACTTGTCCGTTCACCTGAGGGACTCGGTGTTCGCACAATGTAGAAAAATGATCAAGCTGAAAAACAATAAGGTGATCCTAATGTCAATGTCAGAAAATGTCTTAACAACAGAGTCTCTTCAGAGAGACCCTGATGCCGAAGGTTATGTGGACAGAAAACGCCACCTGTGGGTCCTTTCTGTGCTGTGGCCAGCGACGCCTCTTATTGGCCTTTATTTGGTATCCCAGACTGGATGGAGCATTTGGTACGGATTGGTGTTGATCCTTTGGTATGGCGCAGTTCCCTTGATTGATGCCATGTTTGGAGAGGATTTTTCAAACCCCCCTGAGTCGGCTGTGCCTCGGCTTGAACAGGATCGTTACTATCGGGTACTGACCTACTTGACGGTTCCTATTCACTATGCCGCCTTGATTGTCAGTGCCTGGTGGGTATCCACGCAACCAATGAGTGTTTTCGAGTTTCTGGCATTGGCCCTTTCCCTGGGAATCGTGAATGGCCTGGCTCTGAACACAGGCCACGAACTTGGCCATAAAAAAGAAACGTTTGACCGTTGGATGGCGAAGCTTGTCCTCGCCGTGGTCGGATATGGTCATTTCTTCATTGAGCACAATAAGGGGCATCACCGTGATGTGGCTACGCCGATGGACCCGGCGACATCCCGCATGGGTGAGTCCATTTACTCATTCTCACTGCGTGAAATTCCCGGTGCTTTCAAGCGGGCATGGGATTTAGAGGAACAGCGCCTCAGTCGTTGTGGAAAAAGTGTCTGGAGCCTGGAGAACGAAGTTCTTCAGCCTATGATTTTGACCGCTGTGCTTTATGCGGGATTGCTGGCGTTTTTTGGCCCGTTAATGCTGATCTTTTTGCCCATTCAAATGGCCTTTGGCTGGTGGCAGCTGACCAGCGCCAACTACATTGAGCATTACGGATTGCTGCGCGAGAAGATGTCGGATGGACGTTATGAGCGTCAACAACCGCACCACTCATGGAACTCAAACCATATTATGTCGAACCTGATTCTGTTTCATTTGCAACGACATTCCGACCATCACGCCCATCCTACAAGGTCCTATCAATCGCTTCGCGACTTCAAAGACCTGCCTTCCTTACCATCGGGATATCCCGGGATGTTCCTGGCCGCAATGTTTCCCTCATGGTTTCGTTCGATAATGGACCACCGGGTGCTGGATTGGGCTAAAGGAGATCTCGATAAGATTCAGATTCAACCCGGCAAGCGTGAATTCTATGAGCGTAAATTTGGTGGGACTGATTCTGAATCAGTCGATACCGCCGCGGCTAAATGATCGGCTAATCGGAACTTATATACCTCGTTTACTTTATTTACGTTGCAGAAAAAGAGCCTCTGACGTGCACCTGAAAGAGGGTGCGCGTCGGGCGCTACCAAAACAAAGACAATAATATCGTTTGAAAGGTGCTCTAGATGGCTAAATATCAATGCCCTGATTGTGGTTATGTATACGACGAAGTGGTTGGTGATCCGCACGAAGGCTTTCCTGCAGGAACGACATGGGAAAAAATTCCTGAAGACTGGTCCTGTCCAGACTGTGCCGTCAGGGATAAGGTTGACTTCGTTGCGCTTCAAGAAGCGAACCCGGAACTTTCGGTGTCCGCAACCAATACAGCGGTCCGCCCTGCCAGCCAAGCTAAGACCGAGGGAGCATCGCAGAAAGCAACGGGCGCATCTACTCCTTCAGCTAAAAATAAAACAAAGCCCAAAGCGAAACCCAAGCCTAACTCTTCAAAATCGCCGAAAGACTCGACTCAAAAAGATACCTATCGGAAGTGGGTCTGCATCACTTGCGGCCATATCTACGATGAAGCTCTCGGAGATGAAGCCGAAGGCTTCCCTGCCGGCACTCGTTTTGAAGATATTCCAGACGATTGGTGCTGTCCGGACTGTGGTGCCACAAAAGAGGACTATGTCCTCTATGAAGACTAGTAATCCGATTGAAAATAACAACAGTCTCGTTCGGCAAGAGGTGATTTTATAATGCAGATTGCTAGTCTGGCGGAGGTTGGGGTGACCAATGTGTCAACCAGCGATACGATTGATTCAACGTTCGCGGCCCTACAGCGGGCACAACTTGCGCGTCGCGGAAGCTTTACCTTGGAGGCTCGAATAGCGCAGCTCGACCAGCTGCGGGATTCAATTAAACGCCACGAATCAAACATCATTGCGGCTTGCGCGGCGGACTTTCGAAAACCCGCTCCAGAAGTCAAATTAACTGAACTCCTGCCGGTGCTTCAGGAAATTCGACACACTAAAAAACACTTGCGTAAATGGATGCGTCCGAAGCGAGTGGCTGCATCCGTTGGTGTTCTGGGCACGAAATCTTATGTTCGGCCAGAACCAAAGGGAGTGTGCCTGATTATTGCACCGTGGAATTATCCGCTCAATCTTGCGCTCGGGCCTCTCGTCTCAGCGTTGGCTGCAGGGAACGGAGCCATCATTAAACCCTCGGAAATGACACCACATACCTCAAAGGTGATTGCCAACATTGTCGCCGAAACCTTCCCTCCCGATCTGGTTTCCGTGATTGAGGGTGATGCCGCGGTAGCGCAGAAACTGTTGGCCTTACCCTTCGACCACATATTCTTCACGGGCAGTCCTGCGGTAGGCAAGGTGGTCATGGAGGCTGCCGCCACGAACCTTTCCTCAGTGACGCTGGAATTGGGGGGTAAGTCCCCGACCATTGTTGGCCCAGATGCCAACATAAAGAGGGCTGCAAGAAACATTGTCTGGGGTAAGTTTGCCAATAATGGACAGACCTGTATCGCCCCAGATCATGTTTTTGTGCACGTTAATATCGCAGATCAATTCAATGAAGCACTTAAAACGGAAATTGGGCGAGTCTATGGAAAAACACCAGAAGCCCAGAAATCGACCGCCGACTATTGCCGGATTGTAAATCGACGTCATTTCCAGCGAGTTTCAAACCTGATAGATGATGCCAAAAACAAAGGTGCAAGAGTCTTTGAGGGCGGTGTTACAGATGCTGAAGAGAATTTTATTGCTCCGACGTTGATTTCAAATGTATCCAGCGACATGGATATTTCACGTGAGGAGTTATTCGGCCCGATCTTACCCGTTATTGAATTCGACGATATTGATCTGGTTATCAAGAAAATCAACGATAACCCTAAACCGCTTGCGCTTTACATATTCGACAAAAACGAGTCTTTTGCCACGGATATTATCGAGCGAACGAGCTCCGGCGCTGTAGGAGTCAACCTTACAGTTGTGCATTTTCTACATCCGGGTCTGCCGTTTGGTGGAGTTAATAATTCCGGGATAGGGGCGGCACACGGTGAATACGGTTTCCGCGCTTTTTCGCATGAAAAGGCGTTGATGGAGGATAAACATTCTCTTATGCATCTTCTTTTTCCACCCTATACAGCCTGGGTCCGGCGTCTTATAGAGGCTGCTGTTCGTATTCTGGGCTGAGCATAATCAAATAATAAGAGAGTTATTATGTACGATTACATTATTGTCGGTGCGGGATCGGCGGGCTGTGTATTGGCCAATCGGCTTACGGCGGACTCTTCAAAGCGAGTAGCGTTGCTAGAAGCGGGCCCAAAGGATAAAAATCCACTCATACATATGCCTATAGGTATAGCACTCCTTTCCAATAGTAAAAAGCTGAATTGGGCTCTTGAAACCGAACCTCAAGAACATCTAAAGGAGCGCCGCCTGTTTTGGCCTCGTGGGAAAACACTTGGCGGGTCCTCTTCTATCAACGCCATGGTCTATATCAGAGGTCACAAAGCCGATTATGACCACTGGGGTCAAGTTGCCGGGACAGACCTCTGGGGATGGGATCGCGCTTTAAAATTGTTTCGTCGACTGGAAGATAATAAACGTTTTGGCGCAGATTCTTACCATGGGGAGGGCGGTGAGCTCACCGTAAGTGAACTCAAATCAGTCAATCCGTTGAGTCGAGATTTTGTTCGAGCGGCACCTCATGTAGAGCTCCCGATAAACACGGACTTTAATGGAGAGACGCAAGAGGGATTGGGACTCTACCAGGTGACACAAAAAAATGGTCGCCGTTGGAGTTCAGCGCAGGCATTTCTGCGTGTCGCGGAGAACCGGCCTAATCTTGATGTGCTAACGGACGCGCGGGTAACCCGGGTGGTAATGGACGGTAAGCGGGCAGTCGGCGTGACACTGAACCAGGGGGGCGAATATCGCCAGCTTAGACTCAATAACGGCGGTGAAGTCATATTGTCTGGTGGTGCGGTTAATTCACCACAACTACTTATGCTTTCGGGAATCGGTGATAGCGAAGAGCTTGGAAAACACGGGATCCCCCTTGTGCATCATCTCCCTGAGGTCGGCCAGAATCTGGTTGATCATTTGGATATTACGATCATGCACGCGGCGAACTCACGTTTGCCCATTGGCGTTGCTCCCAGTTTCCTGTTTCGGGGCGTGAGCGCATTATTCTCATATATCTTTGCGCGACGTGGATTTCTTACCAGTAATGTTGCCGAGTCCGGAGGCTTTGTTAAATCCGAGCGCTCGTGCGAACGGCCAAATGTGCAATTCCACTTTTTGCCAACTTACCTGAAGGATCATGGACGAAAAGTGATGGCCGGGTATGGGTACACCTTGCATATTTGCGATCTAATGCCCAGAAGCCGCGGTTTTATAGGTCTCAAAAGCCCTGACCCATTGGCCGACCCGTTGATTCAACCCAATTATCTCAGTAACCCCGAAGACATCAAAACAATGATCTCGGCCGTTAAATTTGGACGACGGATACTCGGGGCACCAACAATGGCTTTACATAGTAAACGAGAAATTAAGCCCGGAAACTCGGTGTCTTCGGACGGTCAGATTGCGGACTTTATCCGGGAAAATGCAGAGACTATTTACCACCCCGTTGGCACTTGTCGTATGGGCGCGGATCCGGATTCAGTCGTTGATCCGGAATTAAAAGTCAGAGGGATTGAAGGGCTAAGAGTTGTCGATGCCTCGATAATGCCCAGTTTGGTTGCCGGTAACACCAACGCACCCACCATGATGATTGCCGAAAATGCAGCCGACATCCTCTTGGGAAATGTTTAGGTTCAAACCCGGATTATGCCTTCTACATTGGACCTTAATGACGCCAGATACTCGCGTCAACCAACTACAAAAACGACAGGAGATAAACGTGCTTGGCCAAATGATGAACATGGAGCTCACCGTGAATTCCTTGATCGACCATGCTGCTCGCTACCATGGAGACGCTGAGATTGTGTCGATAGGAACGGATGGAAATCCCAGTCGATCTGACTGGGCAACTGTTTCGGAGCGGTCGCGACAACTTGCGTCAGCGCTTCGAACGGCAGGCTATGTCCAGGGGGATCGGTGCGCGACCATTTGTTGGAATAACGTGGGGCACCTGGAATGTTACCTTGGCATCTCTGGTGGCGGGATGGTGTGTCACACCATTAACCCGCGACTGTTTCCAGAACAACTCGTTTACGTTATCAACAATGCTCAAGACAAAGTCATATTCTTTGACAAAACGTTCCTTACCATTGTTTCAAATATCCGAGACCGACTGGAGACGGTTGAGAAATTTGTATTGATGTCCGAACCGGACGAAGAAATTGCAGCGCAATTTCCAGGCTTGTTGTTTTATGAAGAGTTTCTCCAGCGAGGAACGCCTAACGCGAATTGGCCTGAAATCGCCGAAAACCAGGCCTCAAGCCTCTGCTATACATCGGGCACCACCGGAAATCCCAAAGGGGTGCTCTATTCACACCGCTCCACCGTTCTGCACGCGCTGGTAGCTGCTCAACCCGACGCACTGAATTTATCGGCACGGGACGTGGTGATGCCGGTTGTTCCTATGTTTCACGTAAATGCGTGGGGGGTACCCTACATTACGGCGATGGTTGGAGCCAAACTGGTGTTGCCTGGTCCTGGCCTGGATGGGCAAAGTTTGGTCAAGCTGATCGATTCAGAAAGCGTAACGATTGCGCTGGGTGTGCCTACGATTTGGCAGGGACTTCTCTCGGCTTTGGACGAGCTTGGCTCCTCGGCACAGTCGCTTAAACGGACGGTGATAGGGGGTAGCGCTTGTCCGCCCTCAATGATGTCGGAGTTTCGTGGTAAGTATGGCGTAGAAGTTGTCCATGCATGGGGAATGACAGAAACATCACCGATCGGGACCGTCAACGCACTGCTGTCGAAACACAATACTCTTTCGGAGGAAGGAAGAAACAAAATCCGTGAAAGCCAGGGACGGCCTCCCTACGGGGTGCAGCTCAAAATTGTAGGAGAAGACGGTCATCAACTGCCCGAAGATGGCATTGCTCAGGGAAATCTCCGCATCCGTGGTCATTGGGTGGTAGCCGATTACTTCGGTGTTGAACCAAATCAGACTCTTGAGGAAGACGGTTGGTTCGAGACAGGTGATGTTGCTTCGATCAATGATGATGGATTTATGACAATACGTGACCGCTCAAAAGATATTATTAAATCTGGTGGTGAATGGATATCTACAGTCGAATTGGAGGGAATCGCAATGGGCCATTCTGCCATCAATGAAGCTGCCGTAGTGGCGGCCTCCCATGATAAATGGGACGAACGACCGATCCTGTTGGCAGTAAAAATACCCGACGCAAATATTACTGAGGAGGAACTTCTTGCTCATTATCAAGGGAAAGTCGCCAAGTGGCAGATCCCGGATCGCGCGATCTTTGTGGAAGGATTGCCACGCAATGCCACTGGGAAAGTATTAAAAAACAAGCTGCGTTCTGAGTATGGGGAAGTATTAGTCAATAAACCGGCAAGCTAGCTTCAATGAGTGGCATTTGTGTTACGAAAAATTGCAGTTTTACCTAAAGCCAATTTGTTTTAATACCAAAAAGGATAATAAAAAATGAAACCTAAAATAATTAGTAAAGTCTCGTTAGTGGCGTTCCTTTTACTTTCACTTGCTGCGAGCCTGGCCAACGCTCAATCTGAGCCGGTTTACAGTAGAGGCGACTGGGTGGTTGGGCTGAATGCCACTAGAGTTCTAACCGATGAAGATTTGCGATCAGCCTCTGTGGGGAGTGCCCCCGTTCCAAATTCCAACCTGTCTATTAACAACGATACGACCGTATCATTCGACGTGTCGTATTTTCTGAGTAATCAGCTGGCATTTAACATTTTTGGCGGCATTCCCGCTAGTGCGGACCTCCAGGGCGAAGAGTCTCTCTCCGGTCTTTTTCTTGGTCAAACAGATTATGGTCCGGTAATTCTTTCGCTTCAGTATCATGTTTTGACGGGTAGCAACTTCTCTCCGTACTTTGGAGCGGGTGTAGGACGGATTCTCTTTTTAGATGAGAAGGATCGCGCACTAACCGACTTCGACGTCGAAGATACATGGGCCCCTGCGGTTCAGGCTGGTTTTCGCTGGAGGATACACAATAACTGGTCGGCAAATTTTGACGTTAGATATGCACCCTTCGAGGCGGATATCACCGGTAACCTGGGCCCGGCCCCTGTTCAGGCAAAAGTGGAAGTGGACCCCACTATCGTGAGCATCGGTGTTGCATATCGCTTTTAAATGCCAAGTATACCAACCGTCTGCATTTGCTGGTCGCTTTCAGCAACCTGCTGATTGATAAAAAACCTGCAGCGTAAGACCAATGCGCCCCTTTTCCGCCAAGATTGCGGAAAAGGGGCAAAAACCAGCGGTTATTCAGATCTTCCTTAGGTATATAGCCCCAGCCTTATGCATCATTTAAAGGTCTCGTATCGTTTAGTCGAGTAGTATATAGCCATCAGGACCGGCACGTCCTTACTATAGAAAACCTTTTCAGTAGTCCCGCAAGTTTCATTTAATCGAGCAAGTGTCTTAACATTAATACCGCTCGTAACTATCGGTTCTTGATGTCCACCATCAATAAGCCGGAATCTTACTGTGTTTGATTTACACACCGCTTGAAGCTTGCAGTCTGAAAAGCCCTGTCTTGGCTGCCACCACCCATCCGCATGAAAAAGCATATGCTCAGATGAACCAAAACAAGAGGTCGACACCGAATGGGCGATGTTGCTTATGAAGGATTGAGTGATCGGAACCTCTACCCATAATGGCCGATAGAGACTTCGCTTTTTCTTTGTGGGTAAAATCAAGTTCATATTTTCGTCGGTAATTGCAAGGTGAGGTTATTAGTGGGACATATAGAGAATTATTTCACCTACATGGACTCCCCCTGCGGTCAAGCAACGCCATTTGAATCCGAAGCGGTTTGAGACTGCGGCTCTACATTCGGCCTCTTTGTGGGCGTTTTTGCCCGGGCCAGGATGATGATGCGTGTGAGCGGGGACCTTATTCGTTAGTCGGCTTCGCTGAGCCGCAGAAATAAACAGGTTCTCCCACTCTCGGTCTGACCGTTCCGTCATCGCTTGCCGTTGCAAGACTCTTCTGGCAGGCTTGTTCTGCCTGTCGTTGGTGCTCGGTTTTAGCCCTCCACAGGCTGTGTCTTAAACTCGGTTTGATTCATGAGTAGTGCCCATATAATCCGGGCGTTCTTGGCCGCCATCGCAACGGCGGCCCGCTTGTATCCACGTCGTTCCACCAGGTCTTTGGCCCAGTCACTGAGTCGATCATTCTTATCCGGTAATTTTGCAATCACTGCCCGGGTGCCATGGATCAGCAGCGTTCGCAGGTATTTGTCCCCGCGCTTGGTGATTCGGCCAAGTCGCACCTTGCCACCGGTCGAGTATTGTCGGGGCACCAGACCCAACCATGCGGCAAAGTGTCGCCCACTTTTGAACTGTCTGGGGTCAGGCGCACTGGCCAGCAGGGCTGTTGCGGTCTGTGGTCCGATACCCGGTATGGCCATAAGGCGCTTGGCCTGCTCATCGCTCCGGGCCATCGCTTCGACCTCCCGATCGTAAGCCAGGATTTCTTCATCGAGCTGTCGAATGCGTTGGTTGATGTTGTTGATTAAGCGGCGAGCGAGCATGGGTAAGTCGTTTTCGGCATCCTCCAGGATTTCGGGAACCCGGCGCCGTGCGGCGTAACGGCCCTGGGGAATGATCAGTCCGAACTCGGCCAGCAGCCCACGAATCTGATTGATCTGCGCGGTGCGTTCTTTGGTCAGTCCACGGCGAATACGATGCAGGCACAGTACGGCTTGCTGGTCTTCGGTCTTGATTGGAACAAACCGCATATTCGGCCGACCTACTGCCTCACAGATGGCCTCGGCATCGTTGTCGTCGTTCTTGCTGCTCTTGCGATAGGGCGCGACAAACCGGGGTGCAATGATTCGGACATCGTGGCCGAGTTTGGTCATTTCCCGAGCCCAATGGTGGGCACCCGAGCAGGCTTCCATGCCAATCAGGCAGGGTGGGAGCTGAGCGATATAAGGCAACAGCTTGGGCCGGTTCAGTCGTTTGCGAACCACGACCTTGCCGTGTTGATCGGTGCCATGAATACTGAACACAGTTTTCGCCAGATCGATGCCAATGGTTGTAACATTCATGATGACTCCTCCTGCTTTTGATTGAAGATGTCAGACACCTTCAATGTGGCACATCGATGCCGTGGGAGCAGGGGGAGTCCATATCATTCGCTATGGTGCTCTCGGTTTACCAGAGCAACAGTAATGTGTCTGGCTACGGGAAATTCCGCCGGTTGTGGCTCACGCATCCTTTGCGCTCACTGAAAGCTGTCGGTCGTAGGATATGATATCCATAGGCCGTATGAGTTGTGCATTGCTTTCGCAATTTTGGGCAAACTAAGGGCACAGCTCTACTCGGTCGTCAATTTCAATTTATGGACTGACCGCTCACCAAGGACTTCAGTTCAATATCCGGATCCTTCAACATTTCAGGATTGACCTGCCTGCGTTGTTGAACGAGGGTCTTGCCGACCATAAAAGCGATGGGCAGGTTGACCGCATCAACAGCAATGACACAGCCATCGCGGAGATAGAACACCGCAAATCCCTTGTCTTCCGGGCTTCCGCGCAGCACACGCTGATCATGATATTGCGACAACCCCACCATCTGCAGACGCACGTCATACTGGTTCGACCAGAACCATGGAGCGCTATTATAGGGTTTCTTCTCGCCCATCAGGGTTGCCGCCACTGTCCGGGCCTGATCAACCGCGTTGGCGACAGATTCAAGGCGCTGCATCTTCTCGAAGAAAAGATTCCGGTGGCGGGTACAGTCGCCGATCGCCAGGATGGCTGGATCTTCTGTGCGGGTAAACTCGTCAACAATAATGCCGTCATCACAGGGCAGGCCGGCGGCCTCAGCCAGCGCGGTTTCCGGCACAACACCCACTGAAACGAGCACGATGTCGGCCGGTACAGTGCCGCCGCTCGCCAATGTCACGCCAGCCACATGCCCCTGATCGCTAGCTTCGAAACCGGTTACCGCCGTGTTCAGGCGTAGATCCACGCCAGCGTTACTGTGTTTGGTGTAAAAAAACTCCGACATTTCCGGGCCTGTTACACGCTGCATAAGACGCTCGGCCGCTTCCAGTACCGTGACATCAACGCTTTTTTTGGTAGCGCTGGCTGCCACTTCAAGGCCAATGTAACCACCACCCACGATGACCAAGCGTTTCCCCGGAACCAGTTGTTCACGCAGGGCATCCGAGTCAGCTATGTCATGTAGGTAATGAATGCCCTTCAAGTCAGCCCCGGGTGCGTTCAGGCGTCGAACGTGGGACCCCGTGGCCAGGACCAGTCGATCGTATTTCAATGTGCTCTGGTCCGACAAACTGATGGTCTTGTTGTCCCGATCAATTTGTTCGGCACGTACACCGAGCCGCAACTGATGGCCGGCGTTCTCGTACACCGAGCGCGGCTTGAGGTACAGCGACTCCTGATCCACCTCGCCTGCCAGGTAGTTCTTGGACAGGGGCGGCCGCTGATAGGGTGGATGTGGCTCTTCGCCCACCAGGACCACCTCATGTTGATATTTCTTTTGCAGCAAGGTTGTCAGGAGCGCACCTGCTGCGTGCCCGCCGCCAACGATGACTGTCGTCTCTTTCTGTTGGTTTGCCATAGCCTGTCTCTTTCTACTGTTCTTTGGAATCAGATTGATCAGAAGTCCAGATGCCAACTGAGCCCTGTGACGCCCGCGCGCGCGGAGCTCAGCCGACCATCTCCCCGGCATCCTCAAGTATCATCGCGGCACCTTTCTCGCCGATTATGGTCGCCGGCTGATTGGTGTTTCCGCCGACCAGCGTCGGCATGATGGAGACATCGATCACCCGCAGGCACTGCAGGCCATGCACGCGCAGGCGCGGGTCGACCACTGCCATCGGATCGACACCCATCTTGCAGGTGCCAACCGGGTGATAAGCCGATTCACCGCTGCGCCTCACCCATTCGGCGAGGTCGTCGTCATTCTGCAGCGCCGGCCCGGGCGAGACCTCAGCCTCGTGGTGCGGTGCAAAGGCAGGCTGCGCCAGGATTTTGCGCACCAGATATACCCCGCGCACCAGTCGCTCGACATCGGCGGAATCCGCCATGTAGTTGGGGTCGATCAGCGGCGCTGCAAACGGGTCGGCACTGTGCAGGCCAACGCGCCCGCGCGACGACGGCCTGAGCCCGTAGATCATCACCGCGTAGCCATAACCGCTCATTGCGGTCTTCAGGTCCCGCCCGTGATCGTCGTACAGCATTGGCGCGAAGTGCAGTTGCAGGTCGGGTATCGGCTCTTCGGGCCGGGAGCGGATGAATCCGCCGGCCTCGGCGCCGTTACTCGACAGCACGCCCCGTCGACCACTCAGGTATTGCAGCAGGGCCCACAGGCCCTTGAGCCAGTAGCTCGGATGCATCGAGATGCCCTGGCGGCTGCGCGCGCTGACGCGCACGAACACGTCGATATGGTCCTGCAGATTCTGCCCGATGCCTTCCAGCGCATGGCGCACGTCAATGCCATGTCTGGACAGTTCCTCCCGTGGACCGATCCCGGATAGCATCAGCAGTTGCGGCGAGTTGAACGCGCCGCCGCAGAGCACAACTTCGCGCCCGGCACGAACCTGCGTCAGCCCTGCTGCAACGCGGTATTCGACACCGGTGGCGCGTGTGCCTTCGAGTAGCACCCGGGTGACTTGCGCGTTGCTGCGGACAGTCAGGTTGGAACGCGCCGTGGCGGGTTCGAGATAGGCCCGCGCGTTGCTACAGCGTGTGCCGTCTTTCTGGTAGGCGTAGTAGAAGCCTGCGCCCTCCTGCTCACTGCCGTTGAAATCTGTATTGAGCCGGTACTTTGCCTGGGTTGCCGCCTCGACAAACGCCGTGCTCAGCGGATTAGTATAGCGGCGCGCGGCCACATTGAGGGGACCACCCTGGCCATGAAAATCTGCCTCACCCGGCGTACATTTCGGCTCGAAATGTTCAGATCGGCGGAAGTAGGGCAGTACCTCGGCGTATGACCACCCGTTGCACCCCAGCCTTGCCCACTCGTCGTAGTCCCGGGCATGCCCGCGGATGTAGACCTGCGCGTTCATGGCGCTGGAACCACCGAGCATCTTGCCCCGCGGCTGGAACAGTGCCCGGTCGTACATATGCCGTTGCGGTTCGGTATTGAACTGCCAGTTGTAACGGCGGCTGAACATCAGCTGCAGGAAACCCAGCGGCATGTTCACGAAAGGGTTGCGCCGGCTCTCCGGGCCGGCTTCGAGCAGCAGCACTGAATAGCGACCGCTCTGCGACAGGCGGTTGGCGACGGCACATCCGGCCGAGCCCGCGCCAACCACCACATAATCAAATTGCTCGGTCGTCATCCTGATCAGCCGGCTTTTTTGCCTTTCGGCGTCAGTTTGACCATCACCTCCGAATAGCCCCGCACGAAGTTGGACTGCACCCGCTTGGGCTCTTCGACGACTTCGATGTTGTCGAAGCGTTTGAGAATTTCTTCCCAGAGGATGCGCAGTTGCAGTTCCGCCAGACGGTTGCCCATGCAACGGTGCACACCGTAGCCAAACGACATATGGTTTCGCGCGTCCTTGCGATCGATAATGAACTGATCGGGGTTCTCGAACTTGCGCTCGTCCCGGTTGCCCGAGGCGTACCACATCACAACGCGATCACCCTTTTTGATGGTCTGGCCACCCAGCTCAACATCCTGCTTGGCGATTCGGCGCATATAGGCCAGCGGCGTTTGCCAGCGGATGATTTCCGAGACCATGTTCGGAATCAATTCCGGCTTTGCCTTCAGTTTTTTGAATTCTTTCGGGAACTCATTCATGGCCACCAGGCCACCACTCATCGAGTTGCGAGTGGTGTCATTGCCGCCAACGATGAGCAGCGTCAAATTACCGATAAACTCCATCGGGCGATTGATAAGGTCTTTCGTTTCATCGTTGCTCTGCAAAAGGCTGATCAAATCGAAACCGGGCTCCTCGCCTGCCGCGCGGCGCGCCTCCTTGTCCCGCCAAAGCCTGGAGAAGGACCAGGCCATGTCTGCCGCATCGTCAAACATGATCTCTTCATCAGCGTACTCGCCGCCGGTGGCCGATGCTGCACCGGCCATTCGATCCGACCACTCAACCAGCTTGTGACGTTCCTCGTAAGGAAAATCCAGAAGGGTCGCCAGCATGCGGCCGGTGAGTTCCTTGGATACAACAGGCACCCAGTTAAAGGGCTTGTCCAGAGGCAGGCTGTCAAGCACATCGCCGGTGCGTGATCGGATCAGCCCCTCCATCTCCTTCAGGTTCTTCGGCGCCACCACGCCCTGCACCGAGCTGCGCTGCACATCGTGTTTTGGCGGATCCATTGCAATGAACATTTCTACCGACAGCCCCTCGGGAGGGTCACCCAGAATGATTTGCGGCTCGGCGGAAAACAGGTCGTGACTCTTATCCACGAACAGGATGTCTTCAAAGCGAGTTACCGACCAGAAGGGGCCGAAGGGACTATTCTTCTGGTAATGGACCGGAGCCTCATCACGCAACCGTTTGAAATAGGCGCGCCACTGATCCTGCCGATATAAAAACGGATTGCTGACATCGATGTCCTCAAGGGCCAGCGTGTTAACGTCCGGGATGGCTGATTCAACAAATTCGGGCACGGGCCGGCGTGGGCCGAAGGCCTTCTTCTTGGCGCCCATTAACAGTTTCAGCCCCTGGATCTGCCTGTGCATCGGCACCACCCTGGAGGTAGCATTAATCACTCGGGACTGAATGTCGTCAAATGTTTTGGACAGTGTTGGCATGCGTCCTCCTATGTTCACATCTGGAACTCGGGTAAATGCACGGTCATGCCGTCCATTTCATCAGTAATGACCACCTGGCAGCCCAGGCGCGAAGTGCTTGCCCGCTCCGGGGTCATTGACAGCATTTGCTCTTCCTCACCACCAGGCGTACCTGTCTTTCTGAACCAATCGTCCGAGACGATCACGTGGCAGGTACCACAGGCACACTCTCCCCCACAATCCCCGTCAATACCGGGAATCAGATTGTCAACGGCGATTTGCATTACCGAGGAACCAGCTTTGAATTCAGCAACATGTTCAGTTTGATCATGTTCTATAAAAGTAATCTTGCCCATTATTGTTCTCCTGCCAGTAGTGTTCAGTAATAGATATTGTCTGTCTGACGACACTCCTGTCAGGTCATTTCTTGACAAGCTGAGGTCATTTAAAGACAAAATGACGATCATTTAGGACGGGGAAGATCGATGATGACGACGCAGAAGACGGGTGATTTGCAAAAATCCGGTCCCGGTATTCCATCGAATTACTCACGGCTCATTGCACGTGAGCTCGATTTAACAGCCAAACAACTGCCACGTCTGCTGCTCGGCACCGGGCTTGGTGTGACGCAATTCCTGAGCGAGGAAAGCCTGCTTACCGCAGCGCAGCAGGTGCGGATTCTGCGCAACGCACTGGATTTGTCCGGCCAGCCGGAATTAGGGTTATGGCTAGGCAAGCGACTGACCCCGGCAACCCATGGTGCGATGGGATTCGTGGCCTACAGCAGCCCCGACTTTCTCACTGCGCTGCAAGCGATTCATACTTTTCTGCCCACGCGCGCGAGCTTCATCCAACTGCATTTGCGGCAAGTCAACGAGCGCCTGGAATGTATTCTGGACTACCAGGAGTCGCTGGACGATGACATACAGCGGTGCCTGTCGGATGCGATGGTTAAGGCCCTTTTTGAATTTGGCGAGTTTATAATTGGTCGCCCTTTGCATGAGGCTGAAATATGCTTCGCTCATCCTGAACCCCCGTATCAGGCAATGTATGCCGATTTTTTGCCCGGGCAGATTCGCTTTGATTGCGACCAGTTAAAACTTACGTTGCCGATGTCGTTGTGTCAGGAACCGAATGCCTCCGCCAATCACGAAAACTATCGTCTGGCCTTGCAACAGTGTGAATCGATGCTTGCGCAACTTCAGTCGGATAAACCGAGCTATCAGACCCAGCTGAAGATGATGATGTTGTCCCGACCGCCCGGAACGCTCAGTGAAGACGAAGCAGCAGCCTCGTTGTTCATGAGCAAACGCACCCTGGCACGCAAACTCAAACAGGAACGCAGCGGTTTTCGGAAAGTTCGCGACGAGATTCTGTCCCAGCAGACAGCGACCTACTTGCGTGACAGCCAGCTGTCAATCGAGGCCATTGCCGCGTTGATGAACTATCACGACAGTGCCAATTTCAGACGCGCCTTCAAGCGCTGGTTTGACCAGTCGCCTGAGCAGTTCAGGCAAAATGTCAGATCACAAACCGTGCATCCGCATGATTAGCGATCATAAACAGAGGCTACTTGCTTGCGTTTGTGAAGCCAGAACCTATGCCTGCCCCCCTTTATTGATCACACCGTCCATAGCGATCTGCCAGATCAAGTCGCCAATGGTGTCGAGTGAATGAGCCCCGTTCGGGTCGAACCAGGTTGCAACCCAGTTGAGCGCCCCAAGGCCGATCAGGCGAAGCAGGCGGCCATCAATATTCTTGCGGACCACGCCCTGCGCAATCATTGTTTCGAGGATACCGGCCCACAGGGACTCGTACTGGTCACGCAGTTCGATGATTTCCTCGCGAGCCTCCGGGCCCAGCGCCCGCCATTCAAACAGCAGCACGTAAACCGCGTCCGAATCGACCAACAGGGCTCGCAGATGCGCGTTGATACAAAGACGTAAACGCTCAACCGGGTCATCCGAACTGGCGTAAGCCGACTCGACCTCTGCGGTAACCAGGTCCACCCCCCGGCGCATCAGCTCGACAAGCAGCGCTTCCTTGCTGTTGTAACGATAATACAGACTTCCGGGCAGCATATTGCAGGCCTCGGCAATCTCCTTGAGCGACGTCCTTTCAAAGCCTTTCTCACGAAAAAGCCTGGCTGCGTTAGACAAAACGTCGCCCTGGTCGCCCAGTTTGCTTGGAGGAGCCATCTGTCTGTTAACCATCGCTTAAGTATCTCCTCAGCAAGCCAGTTCGTTATTCATCAGAGCGGCCACCACCTGACTTGTTACACTGATCGTACGCCATTGCACGGGTGGCGTGCCATTTGCCTCAACAGATTCTTGACTTTTGGTTGGTTAACCAACCAAAATCCAGCAACAATGTTATTCGGAAGAAACTGACATGGCAATGACATATGACAATCAGCTGTTTCCCGCCACTTCCGCCCCTGTGCGAAATGCAAACCGGGGTGGGCAGATCTGATGACGGAGTCGAACAGAGCTCAGCACAGTGACGCTGTGACGACGGCGTGGCAGTTCACCGAACAGGTTCCCCACGGCAGGGATCTGGGTATGCAGGTTGTCTCTGTGAACGGAAACCAGGTCTGCATGCGCCTGACCCCACAGCCGTGGATGTTCGCCGAAGAGGATACAAAAGAAATCTGCACCAGCGTGCTCTACTCGCTGGCCGACTCCGCCGGAGGCTTGGCGGTATTCGCGGGGGCCCTGGAGTTGATGCCCATTGCCACGCTGGATCTGCGCATGGATTATCTGCGGCCCGCCATCGGCGACCGTGCCCTCTTGGCGGTGGCCACCTGTCGTCATTTAACGGACGAGGTCGCGTTCATCCATTGCGACATCCTCAGCGAGAGCGATAGTGCACTGTTAGCGACGGCAAACGCCACCTTCATGCGCAACACCCAGGGCCAGCGATTCCAGGCCGGTGGACGAAAAAAGGAGGGCGCATGAGCACGACTGGCGATTCGGCACAACCCATCTCAGGCCCTACCGAAAGCGGGAAAGAATGTTCCGACTGGCAGGCTCTGCTGGAGCGCATTCCCTACGCACGGCACCTTGGGCTTGAGGTTCAACGCGACGATGTAGGTCTAGTGGTTCATATGCCGTGTCGTGAAGCGCTCATTGGCAACTTTATGCTACCCGCCCTCCATGGCGGCGTGCTTGGCGCCCTGATCGAACTCACCGCGCGGGTCGCTGCGCAAAGCCAGGATACCGACAAACGTTGCCCACGCATTCTCGACAGCCACATTAACTACCTCCGTTCCGCGCAGGCCCGATCGACGTTCGCCAGCGCCGAAATTGTTCGACAAGGCAGGCGGAGCAGCCTGGTCCGGGTGACCTGCTGGCAGGGCGATAAGCGCAAACCGATCGCCAGCGGTCAGGTTCAGTTGTTGCTCCCGACAGTGGCGGCCAAAGAAGCAGATCTTCATGAACAATAAGCACAACAACCCTGAACGCGACCAATTCCAGGCGCCGGATGGCGCGGAGATCGCACTGTGGCGCTGGCCGCAATCCAAAGCGCGCCCCACGGTGCACTGGGCGCATGCAACGGGTTTCCATGGCCGCCTGTACCGCCCCCTCCTTGATGGGCTTGCCACGGACGTCAATGTCCTGGCCTGGGACATGCGGGGGCACGGGGCCAGCGCCGGTGCGGCGAACTTTTCGACATTCCGGGGCTGGGAAACCTACTATCGCGACATGACCGCTCTGCTGGGTAGCCTGGACGAGCCGGTCTGGCTCGCCGGCCATTCTATCGGTGCCACCACCAGCATCATGGCCGCTGCCCGACGGCCAGACAAAGTGCTGGGCCTGATTCTGGCGGAACCGGTGATCATGGATCCGGGGCAGGGCCTGAAGTTGTGGCTGGCCAAGCTGCTACGCCAGTCACATCGGTTGTCACTGGCCGCCGGAGCCGCACGTCGGCGCCGGGTATTCGACTCGCACGCTGCTGCGCTGGACAACTATCGGGGCCGCGGTGGCTTCAAGACCTGGCCCGATGCATGGCTGGAGGCCTACATCCAACACGCTTTTCTGCCGCAGGACGATCAAGTTCGCCTGGCGTGTGCGCCGGAGTGGGAGAGCACCACCTTTGCCCATACCGAACACAACCCCTGGCCCGGTATTCGTCAGTTGCGGTGCCCGGTTATCGCGCTGGCGGCGGAACGCGGGTCAACCTTCTCGCCGGCGGCGCAAAAACGTCTGCAGACCTTGTTGCCCTCGGCTGACGTGAGGGTTCTTGAGGGTACGACTCATTTTCTGCCCATGGAACAGAAGGAAGCCGTTCGCGATGCCATCCTGCAACTTGCTTTGTCCAGACACCGCGAGAACTGATACCCACACCTTGATTTTGCCAATCGGGACACCTGCCATGCGCTGTATGCTGACACTGTTTATCTCGCTGCTCATTCTGTCTGGTTGTCAGCAGTCTTCGGAACCGCCCCCAGAGGCCCGCGCCCCTATCCCCTGGGTAAAAACAGTTGAACTAAAGGACGCCGGCCCAACAACGCACAGATTTTCAGGAACCCTGCGAGGCCGCCACGAAGTTCCTCAGGCCTTTCAGATCGCCGGTCGGATTCAACATCGTTACATTGATGCCGGTCAACGCGTGGAAAAAGGCGACTTACTGTTCAAACTCGATACACGAGACCTTGTAGCAACGGCGGAGGGAGCCGCCGCGGATCTGAAGCGTGCAGAAGCGGCCCTGGCAATTACCACCAATGAGCTCCAGCGCCAACAGCAACTTGTGGGGCGTCAGTTTGTCAGCGAACAAACCCTGCAACGCCTTGAATTGGCAGAGCGTGAGGCGCGCAGCCAGGTGCAAACGGCTTCTGCACGCAATCAGCAGGCTCAGAATGCCCTGGGGTATGCGGAACTGAAAGCCGCCCATGCAGGCGTGGTCACTGAGGTCATCGTTGAACCCGGCCAGGTTGTGGGTGTCGGTCAAACCCTTGCCGTTCTGGCCGAAGATCAATCGCTGGAAGTCGAGGTTTTTTTGCCAGAGGGCAGTAGCCCGCCCAGGCGCGGTTATGTTCCTTTACCCAATGGCGAACAGCTTGCTGTGAGCCTGAGAGAGATTGCCGGGGCTGCCGACCCGGCAAGCCGGAGCTGGCGTGCCCGATACAGCCTGGAGGGGCCCTACCCCTCATCTTTAACCCTGGGTTCGGTGGTGAGTGTCCAGTTAGCACAGAAGCAAACCGCGCCCAGCCATCGCGTACCGCTGGGTGCCCTCGATGAGAGAGGGCAAACGCCGCAGGTCTGGTTGGTCTCCGATGGCACGGTGAAGCCCCTTGCGGTCGAGGTGATCGATCTGGGTGAAGAGTATGCGCAGATCAAGGCCGATATCAACGCGGGAACGCCCATCGTCGCGTTGGGGACACACCTGCTCACGCCTGGCATGGCGGTGCGGGAGCTGGCTCAATGAGCTTACCGAATCTTTCCGCGCTGGCAGTGCGCGAGCGTTCGGTCACCCTCTTTTTTCTTTTGCTGTCCGTTGTTGCCGGTTTCTACGCGTTCTCCTCCCTTGGTAGGGCGGAAGACCCTGCGTTCACCGTCCGGGCGATGGTGGTTTCTGTCGTCTGGCCAGGAGCAACCCCTGAGGTGCTGCAGAATCAGGTCGTGGATCGTCTGGAAAAGCGAGTTCAGGAGGTGGCGTATACCGATACCATTGAAACAACCATCCGGCCCGGGCAGGCCGCCATGGTTATCCGATTCCAGGATTCTACGCCCAGCGAAAAAGTGCCGGACCTCTTCTATCAAGTCCGCAAACGCATGCTCGATGAGAGGCCCAATCTGCCCCGGGGTGTGATCGGCCCCATCGTCAACGATGATTTCGCGGATGTGTATTTCTCCCTGCTGGCGCTGACGGCACCCGGGATGCCAATGCGTGAACTGACCCGAGAGGCAGAATCGATACGGGATCGCTTGCAACGGCTGCCCGGCTTGCAAAAAGCACAGCTCCTGGCGGAGCGTCCTGAGCGGGTGTATCTCGAATTTGATCAGGACCGGCTCAACAACCTCGGTTTGTCGGCAGAAGAGGTGTTGCAGGCGATAGAGGCCAACAACCGTCTTCAGCCTCTTGGCTTTGTTGATCTTGCCGGCCCGCGGGTTTATGTCCGCAGCAACATCGACCTGTCTGACCTTGAGCGCCTCACCTCAGTACCTCTGCGTATCGGAGACCAGCTTATCACCGTGTCTGATCTGGCCGAGGTGCGTTTAGGTTATGAAGATCCTTTGAGCTACATCGTCCGCTCCAACGGTGAGGATGCGATCCTGTTAGGTGTCGTCATGCGCGCGGGTGAAAATGGCCTGGAGTTTGGTGAGCGGCTGCGCGAGTTTGTCAGTGCCGAACAGGGCAGGCTGCCGCTGGGAATGTCAATACAGACCCTGACCGATCAGGCGGAAGCCATCACTCAGGCGGTTGATCTTTTTCAGGTCAAGTTTCTGGTTGCGTTGGTCGTGGTGATGGGGGTTAGCATACTGGCGATCGGTCTGCGCGCGGGTTTGGTGGTGGGCATTGCGATTCCTGTGACCCTCGGCCTGACTTTCTTGTTGATGAAAATGGCGGGCATAAACCTGGACCGCATCACCCTGGGTGCGTTGATTATCGCACTGGGTCTGTTAGTGGACGATGCGATCATCGCCATTGAAATGATGATTGTGAAGATGGAGAGCGGCTGGGACCGGGTACGGGCAGCCAGTCATGCCTGGAGCGTAACAGCCGCGCCCATGCTGTTTGGAACGCTGGTGACGGTGGCCGGATTTGTTCCCATCGGATTTGCCCAGTCCGGAGTGGGAGAATACACCGGCAACATCTTCTGGGTGCTCGCTTTTTCGTTGTTGATTTCCTGGGTGGTGGCGGTAACTTTTACGCCTTATCTGGGCGTCAAGCTCTTGCCCGATTACACCGGGCATACGGGCCAGGACCTCTACCAAAGCGCGTTTTATCAGCGGTTGCGTAGAGTGATCACAGCGTGTGTACAGTACCGGAAAACCGTCGTTTTTATCACAGTGGGTTTGCTGGCGATCAGTGCTTTCGGGATGGCAACCCAGGTGCAGAAGCAATTTTTCCCCAGTTCTGATCGCCCCGAAGTTCTGATCAGTGTCTACGCTCCGCAGGGGAGCGCTATTGCCACCACGGATCAAAGTGTCAGACGCCTGGAAGCGATTCTGATGGACATGCCGGAGGTGAAAAGCCTTTCCGCTTACATCGGTGCCGGTGCACCCCGATTCTTCGTATCGGCCAACCCCGAGCAGCCGGACCCGGCATTTGCCAAGTTGATTGCCATTGGGCAGGACGTTGAAGGGCGCGATCGCATCATCTCGGCGCTGGAAACCAGAATCGCGGCGGGTGAATTTCCGGAGGCACGAGTGCGGGTGACGCGTTTGCTGTACGGTCCCCCGGTGGTCTGGCCGGTCAGTTTTCGTGTGCTGGGTCCGGAATCCGATCAACTCAGAGAGATCGCGCACCAGATCCGCACTCTCATGACCGGGCATCCGAATATCGTCATGCCGCATCTCGAATGGGATGAGCGTGTGCCCACTCTCTATCTTGATATGGACCCGGAAAACCTGGGTTGGATGGGCCTGACCCCGGCGGAAGTTGCCCGGCAACTGCAGTTCCAACTCCGCGGAGTGGCCGTCACCGAACTGCGCCAGGGCATAAGGAGCGTTCAACTGGTGGCGCGTAATGCCCGTGGCGAAGTGATCATGCCGGAAGATCTTGAGATCAAAACCCGCGACGGCCGCAAACTTTCCGTACAGCAACTGGGCAAGTGGCAGGTTCGTTACGAGGACCCCGTCATAAAGCGTTACAACCGTGACCCCTTCCTGGCCGTTCAGGCCGATGTAGAAGGTGCCCAGCCACCGGATGTTACCAAGGAGATATGGAGTGCGATGACGGGCCTGCGCGAACAGTTGCCGGAGGGTTACCGTATTGAAATCGGCGGTACGGTGGAACAATCAGCCAAAGCCAATGCTTCAATCCAGACATTACAACCGGTGATGTTGGCGTTGATGCTGATCTTTATCATGCTTCAGATGCGTTCCTTTATCGGCACATTGACTGTTCTTGCCACCGCGCCACTGGGTCTGATCGGGGCTGTGCTGGCTTTGCTGCTGTTTAATCAACCCTTTGGCTTTACCGCGCTGCTGGGGCTGATTGGCCTGGGCGGCATCCTGATGCGAAATACCATGATTCTGACGCAGCAGGTGCAGGACAACTTCAAAGCAAGGATGGCTGCCCGGGAAGCCGTTGTCGAGGCGGCAGTCCAGCGTGCCCGACCCGTGGTACTCACCGCCCTGGCGGCCGTTCTGGCGTTTGTTCCTCTGACCTTTGACCTGTTCTGGGGGCCGCTGGCTTATGTCCTTATCGGTGGCGTGGCGGTCGGCACTCTGATCACGCTATTGTTTGTGCCGGCGCTTTATGCTCTTTGGTTTCGCTTACAGATGGAAGATTGAGGTAGGTTTGAATGAGCGCCAATTTTGTTAGCAATTACATTTCACTTAAGTCTTCCAGGAAGGTGATTGAGTTCTGAAATAACCCTTAGACACGACCTGTTTTGCCGCCAACACCAGAACCGGTAAAGTCAGGTGTTGAAGCAGCCAGGAGAGTCGTCGAAGTGGCCAGTAGGCACGGACGTCTAAGTTTTGACAGCATTAACGGTTTTTCCAGCATAGCGGCTGCGCCGTCGGGGCGCAGCACGATGTGAAGGTTGGGTTGGGTTGGGTCGGTTTTGGAATCAGGACTCGGTAGAGTTTCGGTACCCGGCCATCATTGCCATCATCCAGCCCGGGTACTCCTCGGGCAGGCGGCTGACTTCATCCAGGGCTATCAGTTCATCGTCGGACAAGCGGATTTGGGCCGCGCGGATATTGTCCCTGAGCTGCTCGGGCCGCTTGGCGCCAACGATGATGCTGGTCACAGGCTTCTGGTGTAGCAGCCATGACAGGGCAATCTGTGCCACATTGACCGGTTCGCCGTCGATCTGTTTGCCATCGGCAATCTCCCGCATAACCTTGATGACTTCGCTGCCCCGCTCGCGGTTGACGGGTGGAAAGTCAAACTTGGCGCGCCGGTTTTCTTCGGAAACGTCCGGCCCCTCGTATTTACCGGACAGGTAACCCCCGGCCAGTGGGCTCCACACCATCAGACCAACGTTCTCAGATTTCAGCATCGGAATAATATCCCGCTCCAGATCGCGACCTACGAGGGTGTAGTAGGCTTGCATGGATATGATCGGGCACAGGTTGCGGGCCCGGGTGATGCCGATGGCTTTCATCACTTGCCAGGCGGCCCAGTTGGACAGGCCCACGTAACGCACATGGCCTTGCTGCACCAGGGTGTTCAGTGCCTCCAGAGTTTCCTCGATCGGCGTGGCCGGGTCAAAACCGTGGATCTGGTACAGGTCAATATAATCCGTTTGCAGGCGCGCCAGGCTCGCCTTGCATTCGCTCATTATATGGCCGCGGGAAGCACCACGGGCATTGGGGCTTGCGCCCATGGGGCCGAGCACCTTGGTCGCCAGCACCACATCTTCGCGGCGAACGCCGAGATTCTTCAGGGACTGGCCGACGATGCGCTCACTGGCGCCGAAACCATAGATGTTGGCGGTATCGATAAAGTTGACCCCCGCCTCCAGGGCGATCTTCACGAGTTCGTCGGCCTGTTCCTGCTGCAACTGGCCGATCAGGCCCCAGATGTCCTCATCGCCGCCGAAGGTCATGGTGCCCAGGCACAGTTCGGATACGAACAGCCCCGAGTTGCCCAGCGACTTGTAGCCTGGACGATTGTCTCCATCGAACAGTGGTAAACTCTCAGTTGCCATGTTGCACCTCATCATGCTTTTCGGTTGGTGTTCCAGAATTCACTGTAAATACTGCCGGTTTCGGTTTGTTTGCACTCGCTTGTGTTACTGGGTGAAGATGGCCTTGTAGAAACGCATGGTGCCATCCCAGGAACGGCTGGCAGCCTCTTCATCATAACCAACCGGCATGCCGAACTCCTCGGCGATCTTGTCGGCGCCTGGGTTGGTGAATGAGTGCAGTACTCCGGGAAAGCTCACCAGTGTCAGGTCGACTTCGGCATCCTGCATCTCCTTGACCAGGCCCGCGACCTGATCCGAGGGGACCAGCTTGTCGGCACCGCCGGTGTACACCTGGATCCTGGCTTTCACGGACTCGGGTTCAGCCGTGAGGGGGCTGCCGAGCGCGCCGTGGAAGCTGACAACGCCGTCCAGATCGACGCCCATGCGCGCCATGTTGAGAACCACGGCGCCGCCAAAACAATAACCCTGTGCCGCAATTCGGGACGCATCAACACTTTCGTGGTTCTTCAGGATGTCCATCGCCTTCATGAAGCGCGCCTTGACCTGACTCATGTCCCGAGTGGCTTCCTGCATGAACTTCTGGGCGGTATCGGGATGGTCGGCTTGTTTGCCAGAGCCATACATATCCAGCGCAAACGCCGTATAGCCGGCCGAGGCAAGTCGTTCTGCCTGATTCCGGGCAAATTCATTGTGCCCCCACCATTCATGGACCACCAGAACCCCCGGACGCTTTTGCCCGAATTCATCATCCCAGGCCATGTAGCCGGTGAAGGTCTCGTCGCCGACTTGATACTCGATGGTTCTGGTTTGCGTTTCTGCCAGTACCTGCGTACTTGCAACAGTGAGTGACAGCGTGGCTGCTGCCAGTGCTGTTTTCAGGGTGCTCATCATCTGTTTGCTCCTTTTCGCTCGTTATGAGTCAATTTGCGTAGCGATTCTGTACATCAAAGCGCGATTCCTGTCCCGTCGTTACTGGCAGCGGGCGCGCAGCAGTCGCGTTGCGGCATCAAACACGGCGAGGTCTTCTTCGGTGCGCGCGGCAAGGTGGGCCCCTTCCAGCATCGCCAGGGTCGCCTGCGCTTCATCGGCGGGACCCAGGATGGCCGAGACGGATCCATCCCTTTGTCCCAGTTCAAACGTTGCCGTAATCCACTGCAGAACCATTGCGCGAACGGCGCCGACTCTGGCAATAACGGTGTCGGACAGGCTTTCGCGGCAGGTCGAAAAGGCAACGCACAGACACACGGTCTGGCCATCATGCAACGCCCCGCGGTACAGGGCAATGAGTGCCTTGAGGCGCGCGCCAGCGCTGGCATGGGCTGCGTCTATCTCGGTCAGACCCTGCTGCAGACTGGTCTGATAGCGCTCGATCAAGGCTTCGGAGAGCTTCGCCTTGGTGGGGAAATGATAATGGATCGAGGCCTTTCGAATGCCGATGGCCTCGGCCAGATCCGCGTAGCTGAACCCGTCAAAGCCCCGTGACCGGACGGTGTGCTCGGCAAGATCCATCAGGGCTGTTCTGGTATCACGGTTCATGGTTGTTCACCTGTCTGCCTTTTCAATCCCGCTATTGCCGGGCTTATACCCTCGGTGCCCCGGCAAATCGCAGGTGCCCCGTTTTCATCCAGATCTTGGCGCCGTCGTCCCCGGCCGTCACGGACAACCTGTGTCCTTCAGGGAGGCGCAGCCAGTCATGCCTGGCCAGCACCTCGCCATCCCTGATAGCCGAACCTTCGACCACCAGCAGTTCGATTCCGCCGGGCGCCTCAGAGGTCAGTGTCGCCCCCGCATCGAGCTGGCTGTAGGTCACGATCTCACGATCGTCCTCATGCAGCTTTGCGGTGGCAACGCCGCCCACTGGGGCGCCCAGCTCGGCCTCCATATTCTTGCTGAACTGGGTGCGGTCGGCCAGGTCGAACTGCCACAGTTTCACAAATATCGTACAGCCCGTTTCAGAGCCCGGAATATGTGACGTGGTTGGGGGGTTGCGCACGTAGGTGCCAGCAGGGAAGTCACCGTGCTCGTCCTGGAACACGCCATCGAGTACGATGAATTCTTCTCCACCGGTATGGGTATGCGCCGAGAAATGACTGCCCGGCGCATAACGCACGATGGTCGTGGCGCGGGCAACTTCGTCCCCGATCCGGTCCAGCATGCGCCGCTCCACCCCTTTCATGGGCGAGGGCTGCCATTCAATCTGGTCGGAATGCATAACCACCGGTTTGGAGAAATCTGCATTAATCTCCATGATATTCCTCCCTTTTGTGCCCTTCATGTTTTCAGCGCTTGCATTAAATCCGAAGGTTTCGGATTACCCGGCAATTGAAGGACGGGCTGCGACTTTTGCGCGCCAGGCCTGGAGATTGGTCAGAGACTCGGGAATGTCAACCTTCGCGAAATCCGCAAACCCCAGGCCGGCAAAGGCGGTGATGTCTGCGACCGAGAAGCTGTCGCCTGCGAGAAACTCGTTGTCCGCCAGAACGCTGTCAAGGTAGGCCATGGTTGCGCTGGCAATTTCTTTCTGTTTATTACCCCACTCAGCGCATTGCCAGGTTTCCAGATCCGGACCAAGCCCCGGGGTCGCGTGGTGGAAATAGGCACCCACGGCGTTCATCAGACCGTTTTCTGCCCGCAGATTCATCATTGCGATACGGGCACGCTCCGCTGGGGTTGTACCCATAAGGGACGGACCATCAAAGACGCCGTCGATATATTCGGTGATGGCATTGCACTGGGCGATGCAGGTGCCGTCGTCAAGTTCCAGCATGGGCACGGTGGCATCCGGGTTTTTCGTCTTGAACGCCTCGGAACGGTGCTCGCCGCCCATGACATCGACCGGGACGAATTCCACCTGGTTTGTTGCGCCTTTTTCTGCCAGAGCGATGCGAACGCGGAGCGGGTTCGGGAAGCCTTCGATATCGTAGATTTTCATTGATTGCCTCTGTTGGTCATTAAACATGCGCCAATTAATCTACCTATTAGTAGGTAGATGTGCAAGAGGCAATTTGATTGTTCTGCTTTTCTTTGCGCTGTTGACAAGACATTCCAAACGCCAAGAACAGCCCGGGCCTTCTTGCAGTACATAGCCAAACCAAAAAGCCAGCTTCTCAGTTAGACGATTTGATAAATATCGAAGTGTTTTTGTTGAAAGAAGCGTGTGCGAAAGAGCAGCCGTGAATGTTCGCTTATGTTTAACAGCAGGAACAAGCGCCACCACATCCCGTAAGCAACGGTCAAAACCGACCTTTCTATATTGCCCAAGAAACTGACAGTGTTCCAAAGCTGAAGTTGTCTTTATGGCGCTCGTCTTCGCTGGTCGAGGCACGCAATGTGACCGCGGCCAGCAGGTGATCCCACTGCCAGGTAGCACCCAGACCAAGCTGACCAATCAGCGGCCCTTTGTCGAAACGGTAAGCCCCGGCATTGTCATCGATGTAGGAATAGCCTACATACTCCAGCCCCAGCCCCACATATACTGACCAGCTACTGCCTGAATCCTTGAACGAGCCCGGCAAAGCGATGGTTGAGGATGTACCAGCGTAGTCCGGCACAAAATTTATAGGAAGGTGTCTGCCAAGCTGCCAGACCAACCCGGTTTTAGCGGAAGTCCGAAAACTCGACAGTAGTCCGGATCCAACCACCGACACACGCTGTTCAATGTTGCCGCCCTGCCCGAGTTGCAGGAGTTTTCGGCCATGCGCAGCCTGTATGCCACCCACCACATCGGTTCCAAGCTGATTCCCCCACCCTTGCGGCTTGTCGCTTCCAGTGGCTTCGTGCACCCATTTCTGAACCGACTCGGCACCGCTTTCGGGCCCAATAACGCCAATGTGAGCACCAAAGCCGGTAATCGTATCGGCGTTCCAGCTCCAGAGAGTGCCGCTGAGCGACAGGTGGCCGGCATAGGGAATGTCGTCGAACTGCGGACCTTCAACCGTAATATCTTCAGGCGTAACCATGAATTGCCGCAAACTCAGGCTTACCGCCTGCTTTGAATCAGCAGTTCCAATACCTGGCAGAAAGCGCAGCTCATCACGCAGAATCCGGGCAAATCTTGCCGACTTTCCATCGTTCTCGTCAGCGGTGTCCGTCAGATACGAAAAGCGTACCCCGTTTGTATAGCCGCGATCGGTTCCGGTAAGCAGGTCGTTATCCCAGGACAGGTTCACGACTTCAGCCTTCAGGCTGGTTGGGAAAACACTAATGACGAAAAACAGCAGGAGGGCACATCCGCAGCGACAACTCAAATCCAGTCTCTCCGGTTGATACAAGAGTTAACAAGCATGGCCTATGTCGAGTCATACCGTTACAACGGCCACTCAATCAGATGTGCAGACTAAGTCGCTTTCCCTCGCTTTTCTAGCTCCCTCCCATCGACGCAGTCAGCTTTCCGGATTAACGTGCCGCCGGACGAGATAAGAACACCCGATTACTTGGAAAAGTTCAGCTGTAGTCAATCGACCTGACAGGTACTGGCTCTTTAGCTATTGGTAGTCTGAACGCTACACTAATCGCCCCGAGTGTCAGCTATGTGGTTGCCGAATCCCCCCGTTACTCTTGATAACCTCTGATGCGGCCAACCTTGACTGTTAACGAGTGCCGATGGGTGATACTCTCTCGCAAAATATAGCTTTCTACAGGCGGACTCTCGGACTACCCCGCTCGACAACTGTCCAATTTCGGACAGTTAAAACCAGACATTTTTTCTGAGCTTGAAGTTCGCATAGTAAACTGTGAAACTGGAAAATAAGCAGTTGGAGCAGCGGTCATTCTGTCCTGTTAGAGCCATCTCTAACCTGACAAGTGTGTGCCCAAACCTGGGATAAATCGTGTAACTAGCGGTGTTAAAAGAATTTTTTTGAGCTTCCGCCCGACCTGCAAGTTACTGACGAACAACGATTTAGACCCACCGACCTCACTCCAAACCGCCCCCAATCGGCGCCCTCCGGAGGCAGAGGTCAGAGGTTCGAATCCTCTCGGGCGCGCCATATTTTTCAAGGGCTTACGTGAAAACGTAGGCCCTTTTTATTTGTCTGTGCCCAAATTGTGTCCATGGTATGTCCGAGCAGATTCGGGAGCAATGATGCTCACTAGCTGTTAACTCGGCTTTCAAGGTACCGGATTGAATCGATAATGTCCTCAAAGCTCGGAGGTGTTGAGTACATCATTCCCGCTTCCACCGTTTTCTCATAGTCACCCCGCAAACCCTCCAGAGTGTCTGTCTCTGGCAATAGTTTCAGTCGTCCATCCAGACATTCGTCATAGTTCGCGTAGCCCGTATGAAAGAAAACTTTCTTATGGCGGACAACCTCCTCAAACAGCTCCCGGTTTTTGACCGCTGATTGGCCGGCAGGATGCCCTGCAAGCATGACCAAGTCGTACCAATGCCTGGAAAGCCTTTCAGCACTCTCCCTAAGCTTGCCCCTGTTGCATTCGACATGTACGAGTGCGTAAACCGCTGAAGGTTGCCACCCATTCCACGTGAAGCCTGCCACCCGGACCGGAGCAAGGCTGCCACCCATCGGAGCGTAGCGACGCGGGGTTTCTCTTCTTACTCCGAAATCTCAGTGTCCGTCAACTTTGCTTGCCGTTTTCGCATGGATTCGCCTCGGAGATTGATCTTGTAGGCGTTATGAACGAGCCGGTCCAGGATGGCGTCGGCCAGAGTGGCGTCACCGATTACACCATGCCATTCCTCGATGGGTAATTGGCTCGTGGCGATGGTGGAGCGCCTGCCATGCCGGTCTTCCAGTACCTCCAGCAAGTCTCGCCGATTTTCGGCGCTCAGCTTCATCAGTCCCCAGTCATCCAGGATCAGGACGTCGACTTTGGCCAGGTTGGTCAGGAGTTTGGCGTACTGGCCATCGCCCTTGGCAATGGTCAGCTCCCGTAGCAGCCGGGTCAGGCGCACATACTGTGCGGTGTAGCCTTCCCGGCAGGCCCTGTGTGCCAAGGCACAGGCCAACCAGGTTTTGCCAACCCCGGTGGGACCGGTGATGAGCACGTTCAGGTGCTCTTTTACCCATTGGCAGCCGGCCAGTGACTGCACCAGCCCTTTATCCAGGCCCCGTGAGTTCCGGTAATCGATGTCTTCGAGGATGGCATTGTGCCGCAGCCTGGCACGGCGCAACCGGCTGGTCATGCGCCGGTTATCTCGCTCGGTCATTTCCCGGTCCACGAGTAGCCCGAGGCGCTCCTCGAAGCTCAGATCGGTGATGTCGGGGGTGGCTGACTGATCCGCCAGGGCGGCGGCCATGCCGGTCAGCTTGAGGGCGTGGAGCTTATCCAGTGTGGGATGTTTTAGCATGTCAGATTCCTTCAGTGGTAGTAGGCAGGGCCGCGGATGTTGTCGTGTGTGTCGGGCAAGGCCAGTTCCTGTTGTTCTTCCAGAGGCTGCTGATCCAGACGGTGTTTGAGGATGGATTCGATGCTCTTGTAACGGCAACTGCCCAGCATCAGGGCACGCTGGCAGGCGGCTTCCAGCCGCGACTCACCGTAGCTCTGCCCCAGCCGTAGTATGCCCAGACAGGAGCGATAGGCCTGTTGCGGGTGCTTGCGGGCTCCGAGGGCCGTGCGGATGAGCTTCTCGGTAGCCGGGCCGGTCTTGGCCGCCCAGGCGATCAGACGTTCTGGTGACCAGTCACCAGCGTGGCGATGAGACTCAGGCATGTGAGCGGCGATGGTGGTGTGTCGTCCCTTCTGGTCGGAGCGCCGGTGACTGGCGATCCGGTTGCCCCGGTAAAAGCATTCGATGGTGTTGTGGGTAATCCGGACTTCTACCTCTTTCTTGATCAGGGTGTAGGGCACCGAGTAGTAATGTCCGTCGATGGCCACATGGTAGTCGATGTGCACCCGGGCCTTCTTCCACTCCGCGTAAACATACGGCTCTGCGGGCAATGGCTGTAGAACGGGTTTATCCAACTGCTCGAAGTGGTCGCGCCGACAGCCGGGCAACTTGCGGAAGGGCCGGCTGTTGAGTCGCTCCAGCAGCTCGCGGATGGTGGCGTTGAGTTGCCCCAGTGAGAAGTGCTGACGATGGCGCAACGCCGCCAGGATCCAGCGTTCGACGATCAGTACTCCACCTTCCACCTTGGCCTTGTCGCGGGGCTTACGGGCCCGTGTGGGGACAACGGCCACGCCATAATGGGCGGCCATGTCCTGATAGGTTGGATTTAGATCCGGCTCGTAGCGGTGAGCCTTGGTAACGCCGGAGCGGAGGTTGTCCGGATTATGTTCCCTATCCCATTATGTTCCGTTCACTTTGGAAGACCTTGAATCCATAGGGAGGATCCCGTGTAAAAGGACACATAACGACAGATGCCGTTTGGGCGCATGATTTCCTTTCCTACATCCAGAAAGGAGATTGTCATGTTAGAACATTACTTCGTTAAGCCCGATACCATCGATGCGATCCGCGCTTCCTGGATCGCGGAACCGATTGAGCAGTACGTTGCGTGGTTAGCCGGGCACGGATACAGGCCCAGGGTAATCTTGCGGCGAGTCCCACTCCTGAGGCAGTTTGGCGAGTTTGCTCGCGATCATGGTGCCACGCAGTGGAGCGAGCTTCCGACTCATGTCGAGCCTTATGTAAAGCACTGGGTAAAGGTTCACGCCAAGAACGCATACCAGGCAAAGCGATGGGTGGCTAATGATGCTCGTACACCGATCGAGCAATTGCTGTCCCTGATGTTGCCCGATTTCCGCGGAACAGGTCGGAGACGGACCAGTCAAGATCCCTTCCTGGTTCAGGCACCGGGGTTCTTTGTTTATCTGCGTGAAGAACGGGGCCTGCGCGAGCTGTCTCTCCGGCACTATGGCCATTATCTGCATAACCTGGAAGCCTACCTGGCGCGAATCAACCTGCTGCATTTGTCCGAGCTCACTCCAGCCATACTCAGTGCATTTGTGGTGGAGAGCGGTCGCCGATTGAGCCCGCATTCTATGACGGGGCTGTGCAGCTCCTTGCGAGTCTTCCTGCGCTACCTGTACCGCGAGCAGCTGATCAATCGCGATCTCGGCGCTACCGTAGAGTCCCCGCGTCGGTATCAGCTGGCCGATCTCCCGCGTTCGATCTCCTGGGACGACGTCCGGCGCATGCTAGATGTTGTTGATCGGCGCAGTGCTCTGGGCAAGCGCGACTATGCCATTCTACTTTTGCTCGTCACGTATGGACTGCGCGGCCATGAGGTGGCCGGATTGACACTGGAGAATATTGACTGGAAGAGAGAACGCCTGTTGGTGCCGCAGCGCAAGGCGGGACACACCACTGCGTACCCTCTCTCTTCAGTGGTAGGCGAAGCTATTCTCGACTACTTAAAAAATGCACGCCCACACGTCGAGGAGCGAAGGCTGTTTTTCCGGGTTCTGGCGCCCGTCCGACCTGTGACGGCGGTTACTGTGTCCAGCCGCGCGACGCACTACCTGCGCAAAGCGGGTATTAATGTCCGTCGCCCAGGTTCGCACACCTTGCGCCACACTTGCGTACAGCGATTGGTCGATGCCGAGTTCAACTTCAAGGTCATCGGCGATTACGTTGGTCATGCATCGCCAAGTTCCACCCGCATCTATACCAAGGTGGACGTGGAAACCCTGCGCATGGTGGCGCTGGGCCACGAGGAGGTGCTGCCATGACCGCCTCCTTCCACAGCGTACTGGGCAAGGATTTTTCGGCTTACTTGAGTTACAAGCGCGCGCTGGGCCGAAAATTTGATACTGAAGAGCTCGCCTTGCAATTATTCGATCGCTTTTTGGTCGAGGAACGGGTGAGTGATGCGGCGTTAGTGCAACCGGCGTTGATTGAGGCCTTTCTCGCTTCGCGGCCACGCACTCGCCCACGCAGCTATAACCACCTCTTGGGGGTGCTCCGCTGCTTTTTTGCCTGGCAGGTGGCCCAGGAGCGGCTAGCGCATTCTCCGGTTCGTGCTCACCCTCAGCCGGTGACTTCCCAGCTTAAACCCTTCCTGTTCGAACCGGCTCAGGTGGAAGACATCCTGACGTTGGCGTCACAGCTTCCGGACAATTCCCGGGCACCCTGTCGTGGCATGGTCTACCGAACAATCTTCTCGCTGATGTACGGTTTGGGCCTGCGTGTCGGCGAGATTGTGCATCTTCGGTATCGCGACGTCGATTGCCAGCGCAGCCTTCTGGTGATCGACAAGAGCAAGTTTGGCAAGACGCGTTTGGTCCCCTTTGGCCCGCGCATGGCGCAACAGATCGCTGTCTATCTACAGTTTGGCGTTGATCGGTATGGGCCATGGCAGCCGGATGATCCGGTATTTTCTTTCAGCTTTTTCCCAGAGCGCAAGCCAATGCGTATTGAGACGGTCAGTCAGACATTTCACCACTTGATACTGAAGATGGATCCGTACGTGCCACCTGGCGTACGCCAACCTCATCTGCACTGCCTGCGCCATTCCTTCGCGGTCGCAACTCTGCTCCGCTGGTATCGCACCGGCGTGGATCCCAATCAACGGCTCTTTCATCTATCAACCTTCATGGGCCATGCCGACCCGGCATCGACTGCCTGGTATCTGACCATCACCGAAGCACTGCTCCGGGAGGCGAGCCAACGGTTCGAGCGATTCGCCGATCCCCGCAGAGAGGAGGAGCTATCATGACGGATCAATTGGGGCGTCTCGTCTTTGCCTTCGTAGAGGATCACCTTAAATGCCAACGGGGGCTGCGCCCGGCCAGTATCCGAAGTTATAAGGAGAGCCTGCGCCTGTTCTTGCAATTCGCTGCAAAGGATAAGCATTGCCGGATCACCCGCTTGGAACTGGCTGATCTCACTGGCGAGCGAGTGCGCCATTTTTTGCAACACCTTGAACAGGAACGTGGTAATGGGGTTAGAACCCGAAACCAGCGCCTGGCGGCGCTGCATACCTTCTTCGAGTATCTTGCCGGCCGTGAGCCCTGCGTGCTCGGGGAAGCACAGCAAATTGCTTCCATTCCCGTCAAACGCTGGCAACCGGGCGAGACTCTGTATCTCGAACGCGACGAGATTAATGCTCTGTTCGCTGCCTTGCCCACCGACCACCCTCAGGCTCTGCGCGACCAAGCCTTGCTTCGCTTCCTTTATAACACCGGAGCACGCGTACAGGAGGTAGCGGATCTGCGCGCAACGCACCTGGAACTCGGTTCTGAGCCCCGAGTACGGCTGCATGGTAAAGGTGACAAATGGCGTACCTGTCCTTTGTGGACGCGAACGGCGGGTCTGATGCAGGACTTACTGGAGCAAAATCGGCAACGACGCCACTCCAATGACGCTGTCTTCCTAGCCCGCAACAGTGCGCCGCTGACCAGATTTGGTATCTACAAGATCGTGCGGCGTCATACCGTCAAGGTGGTGAAGAAAAGCGCAGATGGCACAGTGCGGCACATCTCACCCCATGTCTTACGCCACACGACGGCCGTGCATTTGCTTGAAGCAGGTGTCGAGGTCAACGTCATCCGCGCCTGGCTTGGACACGTCAGTTTGGAGACCACCAACCGATACGCCGAGATCACCCTCCGAATGAAAGTGGACGCGCTCCGCACCTGTGAGCCTATTTGGGATTCTCCGGCGGAGTCCCACCGAAAGCCAGTATGGCGATCCAATTCCGAGCTGCTGCAATGGCTGGAATCCCTGTGATCGTTATGTGCCCCAGTGCAAGGGGGCCTCCCTATGGTTTCAAGGTCTTCCAAAGTGAACGAAACATAATGGGATAGGGAACATAATCCGGATTATGTGCCGGGACACATAATCCGGCACCACCAGTTCCGGCACGCCGCCCAGGAACTCGAAGGCCCGGATATGGGAGCCAATCCAGTCTGGCAGCGACTGGCTCCAGGTGGCTTCGGCATAGGTGTAGTTGGACGCGCCCATAACGGCCACAAAGACTTGCGCCTCGTGGATTTCTCCAGTGGTGCGATCAATAATGGGCACGGTCTGGCCCGCATAGTCCACGAACAGCTTCTCACCGGCCCGATGGTCCTGGCGCATCACCAGATCCAGCTTGCCCCGCCAGGCCCGGTAGTGCTCGCAGAACCAGCTGTACTGATAGCCATCGGGGTTGGCTTGCCGATATTCCTGCCAGAGCAGGAACAGTGTGACGTTCTTGCCCCGGAGCTCATCGTGGATCCGCTGCCAGTCCGGAATGCCTCGGGCCTGTGCCGGCAGATCCGGTGGTGGCGGGAACAGCCGTTGCTCCAGTTGGGCCTCGTCCAAGTCCGCTGGCAACGGCCAGCTCAAACCGGCCTCAGCTGTGCGGCGCAGGTATTCGCTCACGGTCGGGCGGCTGACGCCGCAGGCCGCCGCAACCTGACGATTGCTCAGCCCTCGCTCCCACTTGAGGCGAAGGACTTCTTTGATTTTACGCATGGATAACCTCTTCGCTGGCATCTGGCCCTCTCCGGATGAAAAGGAGCAGAGTACCGTTAGTTATCCCGCGCCGGACGTTTTGATGGGGAAATCAGGCAGCCTGCCGGGGTGGCAGCTTTGCCGTGGAATCAGTGGCAGCTTTCGCGTGGAATGGGTGGCAGGCTTCGTCTGGAATCAGTGGCAACCTTGGTCTGGAATACGCATGTACGAGCGTGGCTTTCTCCCAGAACGTCCGTTCCGGAGATAGAACCACGACCTCACTGCTCGGATAGACCAGGCCTTGCGTTAGCTCGGCGATGTACGGGGAGACCGTATGAATTTCGTTGGGATCGATAACGTTCCTGCCACCCAGCTCAATGAGTACCTGGGAACGGATGTATTCGCCAGTGCCCTCTACAACCGATGGGTAAGTGACCCAGATCTTTTCACCGCCATCGTCCAACTCAACGGTATGCTGCTCAGCCGTTGGCAATTTGGCCAGCTCACTTTCGAGGTATGGAACGACCACTTCGCTCGCATAGGCCAGGACATAACTTTTCAGTCGGTCACTGAACTGCTTGGTTTTGGTCCGACTCACTCCCTCCGCGAAAGGATCAAAGCCCTCCTCGAAGGCCCGGTAATCCAGCGTGACATCTACGTCCTCGGAAAAGCGATCAATCACACCGTAAACCTTGGAGAGCGATGTACCTCCCTTGAAAGCCATAGGATGTGCGCCGGGCATGGAGAATAGAGCCTGCAAGGTCCAGCAGACCCATATATCCTTCTCCAGCACCGAAGCCCCGCGAGCCAGTTGAGGCGCAACAGTTTGAAGGATATCGCTTTGTTCTTCTGCGGACAGTTCGAGAAACACCTGCTCAGCCATGGACACGCCCTGTCTCATATTGCCTGAACGCCTCGCTCATCCACGCCGGCATACGTGAGGAAAGCAGCGTCTCGAACTCTTCTTCGCTCAGTCCTTCCTGGATCCGCTTCACTACCTCGGTGCTGATATTGTTTTTACCCAGATACCAAAGCGCGGAAAGGGCCAAACCCGGCTTCTTGCCTGCATGCTGAAGCTTCCTCTGACTGCTGGTGTGCATGAGCTTCACCTTAAGGTTTCCGATGCGAATTTCACGGGTAGGTCCATTGGTGTAGTAGACCGGTGTCGTTGGCATCTGAGTACTAAGCTTGAAGCGGCGAGCCGCTTCCGCCCCATGGACCTGAACGGTCTCTCCATGATCTCTCGCGATCACCTCGACCACGCGCGAAACATCCGGCACAACATTGCCGACAAACCGGTTTTGTTTGGGACGGACGAAAACACCCCGTGCGACCCGCTGGATAGCGCCTCCTTCCACGAGCCTGGACAGGGCTTTGTCGACAGCAGCACGCGATCCCAACCTCAGGAAACGGCTGTTGGTAAACGGTTCGCCTTGCGGAACTTTGGCGATCTGGCGCTGAACAGACTCTGTAACGGACATGGCATTCACCTCTAAACGATTGTCAGAAAAACTACCACTTTTTCTGACATAGTTCAAGATATGATCGGCCCTTGCCTAAAACGACTGCGACACGACATGCGCATTAGCTTGATTGAATCACGATATCTTGCTGCATACTTCGCCCACGCGTGAACTATGAACCTGCCCTTGAAGAGGGACGGGTATTTAGTAGCGCATGTGAAAGTGAGTCCAAACAGGAAACAGCCAGGCCCTCATGCCTTCAAACAGGCCACCGTTGAACGACCGGATATCCCGAACCATCTGGATCGTGGGCTTGCAGTAGAATCTCTCAGGACATGAGCAAAAACATTCACCAATGCACGACAAAGATGCTTCAACATTCACCAGTGGATGAAATTGCCACCATGAGCAATAGAGACTAAAATCATCCAACAATGAATGATAAGTCCATCTCATGCGCCATAGGTGAATGGAATGCCCCGAAAAAAAGTCCGGAATTACAGCCTATATACCAAAGAAGCCTGCCGCCTGCTGGGCATACTCATTAGAAACGCACGAAAAGAAAAGCGCATGACCATTGAAGAATTGGCCGAGCGGGCAAGCACCTCCCCTAATTTTGTCCGCCGTGTCGAGAAGGGGGGCCTAACAGGTGAAATCGGGGTGGCATTCGAACTCGCGTTTATCGTTGGAGTGCCGCTTTTCCAGCCTGAGAATACTGGCACTCCAAACCCGAAGTATCTGAACTACAAGATCAGTGAAGCCCTTCAAAAAGAGGCACTTCTTCCCCAATCCGCCCGAAAGCCCAGAGAGACCGTGAAAGATGACTTCTAAGGCCCCACGGGACGAACTCTACGTTTGGATATGGCTGCCCGGCGAAGTCGACCCCGTAGCGGCTGGCCGGATCTATCGGACTAAACAGGGCAACCTCTATTTCAATTATGGCAACAGCTATTTGCAAAATCAGAAGGCAATCTCTCTGAACCCAGACGAATTGCCCTTGCGAAAAGGCTCACACCGCCCAGTGAACGATATGATCATGCCAAGTTGCCTCAGAGATGGCTCACCGGACGCTTGGGGCCGCAGGGTCATTATTCACCGGATGATGGGGAGTAATGTCGACACGGCTGAATTGGATGAGCTGACCTACTTAATTGAATCCGGCAGTGATCGAATCGGCGCTCTGGATTTCCAGGAGTCTCCACATACGTACGTAGCGCGAGAGACTGACAACGCGTCGATCGCAGAACTCCTCGAGGCTTCTGATCGTGTGCAAAAAGGCCTCCCTTTAACACCAGAGCTGGACCGGGCACTGAACCACGGAACGTCGATTGGCGGTGCCCGCCCGAAAGCTTTGGTGCAAGATGGCAAGAAGAAGTGCGTCGCCAAGTTTTCATCAACCACGGACACCCAGAATGTCGTGAAGGCCGAATATGTGGCAATGCGTCTGGCGGAGCTCGCCGGAATCAACGTCGCTCCGGTGCGGATGGAGTCTGCGGCTGGTCGGGATGTGCTGCTGGTTGAACGTTTCGACCGCTTCCCAAAAGGTGATCAGTTTCAACGAAAGCTCATGCTCTCTGCCCTGACACTTTTTCAGTTGGACGAGATGTACGCACGCTATGCCAGTTACGAGGAGCTTACGGACCTGATTCGCCAGAAGTTCCGCAACCCAACGCAAACCCTGCAGGAACTGTATCGCCGGATGGTTTTCAATGTGCTTTGCGGCAATACCGACGACCATGCTCGAAACCACGCAGCGTTCTACGACGGCAACGCGCTAGAACTCACGCCTGCTTACGACATCTGTCCTCAAAATCGATCGACAGGCATTGCAAGTCAGGCCATGGCACTCGTTGACGGCCAGAATCAAAGCACATTGGCCCTATGCAAAAAGGCGGCTCACAAGTTCAATCTAACCGAGGTTCAGGCCAATGAGGACATTGAATCATTGCAAGAGACGATCAGAACCTACTGGGACCAAGCTTGTGAAGAAGCAAAAATGACCGACATGGAAAAGAAATTCTTCTGGAAGAGGCAGTTCCTGAATCCCTCCATATACGAGGGATAAGGTCGTACCAACGAGCGGCTTCAGCCCAGTGCAGCCCGCTGATTGTCACCAACCACTCTTCACGCATTATAAACCACCCGCCCCAACTCACTGATATCATACCCCCCCAACGCCTCTGCCCGCTGGCCAAAGCGCTCGCAGCGAGCGAACGCCAGCAAGCGCTGCATGGCCGGCTCAAAGTAGTGGCGCCGGCGCATGGCCAGGTCGAAATGCTCCTGCTGCAAAGGGATAAACGCCAAGCCCTGGCGGCGCGCTGCCGCTTCGATACCCAGACCAATATCCGCTTCGCCCTGGCGAATGGCCAGGGCAAGATCGTCCTCGCTGAGTGACGGGTGAACAGCCCATCTGAGTTGTTTCGCGTCAATACGGTGGCGAGCGAGTAGGCTCTGCAGCAAATGACTGACTCCGGCATCGGGCTGGCGATGGGCAACCCGGATGCCGGGGCGGGCGATGTCCTCTAGCCGTACCAATTGGTGAGGGTTGTCGGCGGCCAGCAGAAGCCCCTGCTGACGTTTTGCCCACCGGATCAACACCAGGTCGCGCATGCCGCTCAGACCGAGGGTGGCCGGGTCGTTGTAACACTGGCTTTCTTCGTGCCAGATATGCATGCCGGCGAGCATGGCGCGCCCATCCACCAGTCTCTGCACGCCATCACCGCTCCCCTGGCAGAGCAAAGCCAGTTCCGCGCCGCTTTCCTTCACCGCCCATTCCAGCAGCGGGTCCTGGCTGCCCGCCAGAACGGGCGGGATCGGTGTGCTGACGGCATCGTCACCCTCCAGGTGGTTCATCAACCAAAGATCCAGCCGCTGGCGCGGGAAGAGAAGCTTGCCTGTCACCCGTACACAGGGAATCACGCCCTGGCTGACCAGGTCGTAAACCTTGCGCTCTTTGAGCCGCAAATACTCGGCGGCCTCAGCGGTGGTGAGATAAGCAGGAAGGGGCATCATTTTCTCCAGCGGCGCAGGGAAAGCACAGGACTGTTTCAGGCTGCATGAATTCCGGAAGGCTGTGCAAAGCGTAGTTAAAAACGCCACGATGCTCAAATAATAAGGAGACGCAGCAGTGGAAAATAATGCGTTCTATGTGGCGTTGTCGTTGCTGTTAAGCCTCGACGCCTCGCTAATCCAGATCGTCGCGCTCTCGCTACAGGTGTCGCTTCTGGCCGTGCTGATTGCAGCGGTGCTGGGGTTTCCGCTTGGCGCTGCAGTGGCGCTGTGGCGCTTCCCGGGTCGCGGCGCCGTGGTCGTGGTGCTGAACGCACTCATGGGACTCCCGCCGGTGGTGGCCGGGCTGATGGTGTATTTGCTGCTCTCCCGCGCCGGGCCGCTCGGTGAATGGGGGCTTCTGTTTACACCCGGCGCCATGGTGATCGCCCAAGTGGTGCTGGTGCTGCCCATCCTGGCTGCGCTGTCGCGCCAGAAGGTGGAAGAGATGCTGGGCGAGTACCGGGAACAGTTCGTGTCTCTCGGTATGTCCCGCGCTCGCATGATGCCCACCCTGCTTTGGGATGCCCGTTTTGCGCTTTTGACGGTCCTGCTCGCCGGGTTTGGCCGGGCCAGTGCCGAAGTAGGTGCGGTGATGATGGTTGGCGGCAATATTGATGGGGTCACCCGGGTCATGACCACCGCCATCGTGCTGGAAACTGGCAAAGGTAATCTGCCCTTGGCGCTCGGGCTCGGCATTGTGCTTTTGACGCTGGTCATGCTGATTAACGCCGGCGCCTATCTTGTGGGTGAACTGAGCAGGAGGCGGACAGGATGACATCACTGAACGCACCCTTCTTCTCCAGATCCGTTCTGCTTCCACCACCGGCCCTGTCCTTCCAGGGTGTCGCCTTCCATCATGAGGAAAACACATTGCTGGGCCCCTGTTCCTTCACCCTGGACGGCCCCGGCCCTACCCTGGTGATGGGCCCCAACGGCGCCGGCAAAAGCCTCCTGCTACGCCTGGCTCATGGGCTGCTGTCGCCCACCCAGGGCCGGATTATCTGGTCGGATGAGGGCATTCCCCGCCAGGCCATGGTGTTCCAGCAACCGGTGCTTCTGCGCCGCTCTGCGGTGGCCAATATCCGGCACGCTTTGGCGGTCAACAACGTCCCCCGTCGGGCACGGGCGAAACTGGCACTGGATGCCCTTGAACGCTTCGGCCTGTCGGCCTGCGCACACACACCCGCACGGGTGCTTTCGGGTGGACAACAACAACGCCTTGCGTTGGCGCGGGCCTGGGTGCTCTCGCCGCAGGTGCTGTTTCTTGACGAGCCCACCTCGGCGCTTGACCCGGCCGCGATTAAGGCCGTAGAGGCCGCCGTGCTGGATTTTCACCAGCGAGGCACACGCATTGTGATGACCACCCACGATTTACATCAGGCCCGTCGGCTCGCCGGTGACGTTCTGTTCCTGTCTGGGGGAAAAGTGCGCGAACACACGGCGGCTGGCACTTTCTTCAGCAACCCCGTATCCCCCGAGGCGCAGGCGTTCGTTACTGGAGAACTGGTGGAATAACTCCGCCTCAGGACTTCGACATCAAGTAACCGGAAAATCACTCCCAACGCACGGAAGGAAAAACAAGATGAAAAAGACCCTGAATCTGCTGTTTGCAAGTGTGATGGCGATGGGCATATCGCTCGGTGCGCACGCCGAGGGATACATCATTCTCGCTTCCACCACCTCGACGGAAAACTCGGGGCTGTTCGACTCTATTCTGCCCAAATTCAAAAGCGCCAGCGGCATCGACGTGCGGGTTGTGGCCGTGGGCACCGGGCAGGCCTTCGAGCTTGCCCGCCGCGGCGACGCCGACAGTCTTCTGGTGCACGACACCAACGGCGAAAAGCGATTTATTGACAACGGACATGCCACCGGGCGGGCGGATGTGATGTACAACGACTTTGTACTGATTGGTCCAGCAAACGACCCCGCCAATGTCCGCAACGCTGGAACCGCCGCCGAGGCCTTCGCGGCCATCGCCAATGCCCGGGCCCCGTTCACATCACGGGGAGATGACAGTGGCACCAACCGCGCCGAGTTGCGCCTTTGGGAAAACGCCGGTGTTGAGCCCGATGGCGACTGGTACCGGGAGCTCGGCAGCGGCATGGGGCCAACACTTAACACGGCTGCGGCCATGGACGCCTACGTGATGTCGGATCGCGCCACCTGGGTGGCGTTCGGCAACCGTCAGAACCTGACCCTGCTTTTTGAAGGCGACGACGTGTTGTTCAACCAGTACGGCAGCTTGTTGCTCTCGGAACAGAAGCACCCCCACCTCAAACACGATCTGGCCCGTCAGTGGCATAACTGGCTGATTTCCGAAGCGGGTCAGCAAGCGATTGCTGACTTTAAAGTCAATGAACAACAGCTGTTTTTCCCGAATGCCAAATAGGCTAATCTCTGGCTATGTCCGTACATAATGCGGTATGCGGAATCCCTGAGAGAGCCAGAATAATAATGACCATTGATGCCATACTTCCAGACCCGAAAGACCCTCGACTGTCCCGGGCAGTCGAGGGTGTTGATGAAACCGGCCACCCGAAAGCCATCAGCGTTATTGAAGAACGCCCCCTGACCATTTACCTGAACAGCCAGGAAATCGTCACCGCCATGACCATTGGCGATCACCCGGAATACCTGGCCCTCGGTTTCCTGTTGAATCAGGGCATGCTGAAAGAGACAGATCAGGTCACCGGGATTGATTTCGACGAAGAGCTGGAAGTCGTCGTGGTGCGCACCGCCGGTGTCACCGATGTCGAGGACAAGCTGGAAAAGAAAACCCGCACCTCCGGCTGTGCGGTCGGCACAGTGTTTGGTGACATGATGGCAGGGCTGGACGGGCTTTCGCTGCCAGACACCCCGGTACACACCAGTACCTTTTACGATCTCTCCTACCAGATCAACCACACCCCAAGCCTGTATATGGAAACCGGCGCCATCCATGGCACCGCGCTGTGCCAGGGCCGCGAGATTCTGGCGTACATGGAGGATGTCGGGCGTCACAACGCGGTCGACAAGATTGCCGGGTGGATGCATCAGAACAAGGTTTCCGCAGCCGACAAGGTGCTCTACACCACCGGCCGTTTAACCTCCGAAATGGTGATCAAAACGTCCCTGATGGGCATCCCAACCCTGATCAGCCGGTCCGGTTTCACCGCCTGGGGCGTGGATATTGCCCGGCAGGTAGGGCTGACCCTGATCGGCCGGATGCGGGGCAAGAAGTTCACCTGTCTCAGTGGCCAGCACCGCCTGGTGTTTGACCAAGACCTGTCTCAGGTACCCGATGAGGATAAGAAAATGCGTCGTAAAGGGGCTGAGCATGACTGAGTGCGCCGTGATTCTGGCCGGGGGCCAGGCCAACCGTATGGGTGGTGGCGATAAAGGCCGGTTGATGCTGGGGGACCATTCCCTGATTCATCGGGTTATCGAGCGGATAACACTGCAGGTAGACGCCGTGGTACTGAATGCCAATGGCGACCTGTCCCGGTTCGATGATCTGAGGTTGCCGGTGGTCGCCGACTCCATACCCGACTATGCCGGCCCCCTGGCTGGCATTCTGGCGGGCATGGACTGGGCGGCGGAACAGGGCCATGAGTGGCTGATCAGCGTTGCGGCGGACACGCCCTCCTTCCCTCTCGACATGGTCGAACGATTGTCTGAAAGCGATAGCCCGGTGGTTCTGGCAGCCACCCCGGACCCGGAACGTGGGCGGATTCCCCAGCCCACGTTTGGCCGCTGGCAGGTGGCGTTGCGCCATGACCTGCGGGCCGCCCTGAACGACGGCGTGCGCAAGATTCGCCAGTGGACGCTGGCCAAGGGTGAAACCCTGGTGATGTTCGAGGAGGCCGACTTCTTCAACATCAATACACCGGAAGACCTGGCTTGGGCGGAGCAGCATCTGACGTGAACGTGATAGGTATCGTAGGCTGGAAGAATTCGGGCAAGACCACCCTGGCCAGCGCCGTGATTCACGAGTTGTCCAGCAGAGGTTTTACCGTTAACGCCATCAAACATGCCCACCACCTGGTGGACATAGACCAACCCGGAACCGACAGCTACAGGCACCGGGAGGCTGGCGCTCAGGAAGTCATCCTCGCGGGCGGCCAACGCTTTGCCATCATGCATGAACTCCGGGGCGCCCGCGAGCCAACGCTGGACGAGTTGCTGGCCAGGCTGGGCCCTTGTGACTGGGTCGTGGTTGAGGGATTCAAAACCCACGCCCATGCCAAAGTTGAAGTTCACCGGCAGGAAAGCTCCCACGCCCCCCTGTACCCGCAGGACCCAAGCATTGTGGCGGTGGCGGCAGACTATGCCGCGGATTTCCCGGGCCCGGTCTTCGACATCAACGATGTCACCGGCATCACTGACTTTATTCTGAAGCGTGAACAACCATGAGCAACGCCGCCAATAACGGGAGCCCCACGAAACCGCTCCGCAACGACTGCTTTGCCCTGCCTCCCGGGGTGAACTGGACGCCGGTGGACGAAGCGCTGGCGCGACTGCGTTCCCGCCTGCACCCGGTGGTGGGCGTGGATCAAGACATCCCGTTGGCTCAGCTCAACGGCCGGATACTGGCCAAGGATGTCTGCGCCCCCAGAGCCCACCCCCCAAGCAGTAACTCTGCCGTCGATGGCTATGCGCTGGCAGGACCTTTGACCGAGGTGCCATGTGTAATGCCGCTTGTCGAGGGCCGCAGCGCGGCCGGTGAACCTTACACGGGGCAGGTTCCCGAGGGGTACGCCATCCGCATACTGACCGGCGCGGTGATGCCGGCAGGCACTGACACCGTGGTGCTGGAAGAAGACTGCGAGGTCATCGATGGCCAGCTCCACCTGAACGGCACGTTAAAGGCGGGCGCCAACCGGCGCAAAGCCGGCGAGGATATTCAGGTACAGGATTGCATTCTGACCGCTGGTACCCGGCTGACACCTACCCAGATTTCGGTACTCGCCAGCGTCGGCATCGAGTCGGTGGATGTTTACCAGCGGCTGCGTGTTGGCGTGTTGTCGACGGGAGACGAAGTAAAGCCCGTCGGCGCTCCGGTCACCGACTGGCAGATTTACGACGCCAACCGCCCGATGCTCAGCGCCATGGTGACGCAATTGGGCTATGAACTGGTCGACCTGGGCCATGCGCTGGACCGGGCTGAGGACGTTAAAGCCGCACTGGAGCGCGGTGCGGACCAATGCGACCTGATCCTCACCAGCGGCGGCGTTTCCGCCGGGGATGAAGACCATGTGTCGAAAACCCTGAAAGCCCACGGTGACATCAGCAACTGGCGCATTGCCATCAAACCGGGCCGCCCCCTGGCGCTGGCCATGTTCCAGGGCACACCGGTGGTGGGTCTACCGGGCAACCCGGTGGCCGCCTGGGTGTGTGCGCTACGCTTTGCTACCCCGGCGATGGCGCTGCTGGCAGGGGGCGAATGGTTCGAACCCACCAGTTATCTTATTCCAGCCAGCTTTTCCAAAAACAAAAAGCCGGGGCGCAGTGAGATGTTACGGGCCCGGGTGCGTAACGGGCAGGTTGAAGTGTTTGGCTCCGAAGGCTCCGGGCGGGTGACAGGCCTGGCCTGGTCCGAAGGCCTGGTGGAGCTGGACGAGAGCGCCCGGCAAATCGAGCCGGGAACGCCGGTGCGCTTTATGCCTTATGGCAGCTTTGGGCTGTAATCACTCAACGCTGCCGTGCACGGCGAAGGCTTCCAGTGAGGCATCCTGCGGGGCCCGGGAACGGTAGGTTTCCTCAACCCCCAGTTCGGTCAGGGTTCGGCTCACCATCAACAGGGTATTGTCCTCGAAGTCCTCACACATGCTGCGCATCTGGTCGATTTCTTCGCAAGCCACGGGGTAGGCCGCGTCTATGTCTGGCGCCCCGTATTGCTCGACAAAGGTTTGCGCCAAGGTCCGGCGCAACCGCTCCAGTTCGGTTTCGGTAATGTCACACACACCCACGAAACTGGCTCGACCACCGGATTCGATGCTGTACCAACCATTACTGAAGGCCTGCCGGGCTTTGCCCTTCAGCTCCGCTTCGGTCCAGTTGGAGAACTCGAATCCGCCCGAAATAGCCCATTCGCCGCTCGGCGCCGGATTCTCGAACACATTGTCATCAGACACATCCAGTCGCAGGGTTCGGGCCAGTTTCATAGGTGCTCCGCGAATTCAATCAGGCTTACGGTTTCCGTCATCACATCTTCCCGTAACAACATCCGGCCTTTGTCATCGAGGCCAACGAAGAGTCCCGGCCTCGGGTAGTCAATCTGCATGCCAAGGGTGTCGCAACGTGGCCGCCAGTCGGCATGTATGCGCTCAAACCCGCTGTCGAGAAAGTAGGTCAGCCAGAGCAATGTGTGCTTGGACCAGCTTTCCAGCAGCGACATGGGGGTGATATCCACACAGCCTTCCTCACACAGGCAGGTTTCGTCCGGATTATCACCGGGCTCGTTACCAGCCATGGTGAACGGCACATGAATCCCGATCACCAGCCAGTTCGGGTACGCCTTCGGATCAGACACGTCCGCGGCAAAGCGAACACCACCGCACACGGCGCCATTGACCTTGATACGATCCGGCCACTGGAAATGCACCGGCACCTCTGGCGGCGCCAGCGCACCCAGGCTCTCAGCCAAGCCGATCTGAGCCACGTAGACAGCCTGAATGGCCTCTTCCAGGGGCGTTTCCGGCGCCAACACAAGCGCGGCACGCAAGGTATCCTCCCCTTGCGTGTAAAAAATGGTGCCGGAATCGACCCCGGCGATGGCACGGCTGATGGCTTTATCAAAAGGGTCGGTATGCCTGGGCACCACCTCGCCCGTCAGCAGTGGCGGGAACTGGGGAGATTGGTTCATAACACAGCCCGGGCATACACATCAGAGGCAACAATTTCGTCGGCGATTCGCTGGAATGCCCTGGCCTGGGGGCTTTCCGGCTTCGACACCACAATCGGCACGCCGCCGTCGGATCCGACCCGGATATCCAGGTCCAGCGGGATTTCGCCCAGGAAAGGCGCCCCAAGCTTTTTCGCTTCCGCCCTGGCGCCGCCAGAACCGAAGGGATGATGCTCCTTGCCGCAACCGTCGCAGACAAACGACGCCATGTTCTCGATCAACCCGAACAGGGGCACCTCCATACGGTTGAACATGTCGATGCCCTTGCGCGCGTCCATCAGGGCAATGTCCTGGGGTGTCGACACCACGACGGCGCCAGCCACGAAGAACTTCTGGCTCAGCGTCATCTGGACATCGCCGGTGCCCGGGGGCAGGTCCACCAGCAACACGTCCAGCCTGCCCCAGTCCACCTGATTCATCATCTGTTCCAGGGCACCCATCAGCATCGGCCCACGCCACACGATTGCTTCGTCTTCGGTAGTCATCAGGCCCAGCGACATCAGTGTTACGCCATGATTGCGCAAGGGCAGAATGGTGTGCCCGTCCGGGCTGGACGGGCGGCCGGAAACCCCCAGCATACGGGGCTGGCTGGGCCCGTAGACATCCGCATCAAGCAGCCCTACTTTGAGGCCTTTTGAGGCCAGCGCCACTGCCAGGTTGGAGGCAACTGTCGACTTGCCAACACCGCCCTTGCCCGAGGCAATGGCAATAATCCGGCTGATGCCCCGTGGATTCTTGTCTTGTGGCCGGGGCGCATCGGTGCCGATCAGATTACTTTTGTCGGCGTTAACGTATTGAACCATACAATGTCCCGATCAGATTTAGTGGTCGCGATAGTCATCACTGGTGCGAACCCGGGGGCGCTCGCCGCTGGCCATGGGCGCACTGTCACCATGGAACTGGGCCTTCACCCGGCAATCGTCACACATCTTGATGAGCTGGACGTTGTCAGACTTGGTGTACATCCAGTGTTGGTTTTCCAGCTTTTCAACAATCCGGTTAATGGTGCTGGCAACACCAAAGGGTTTACCACACTGGATACATTCGAAGGGATCTTCACCGTGCAGGGCGCGGGCGCTCAGTGCCGCCTTGGACAGGTCCAGTTGTGGCTTCAGAGTGATGGCGGTTTCCGGGCAGGTGCTCTCGCAGACACCGCACTGCACGCAGGCGTTTTCGGTGAACTGAACTTCCGGCCTGTCCGGGTGATCGCCAAGCGCACCGGTCGGGCACAGGGATACACAGGCAAGGCACAACGTGCACTTGTCTGAATCAATGTCGATGGCGCCGTAGGGCGCGCCCGCCGGCAGGGGGATGGGCACCTCAATTTTGTCTGCCATCGCGGTGACGGCAACTCTGGTGATATCCCGGCGGCCACCCACCAGCAACACAGGTTCACTCAGGCGACCGGCATTGTCACCGGCTTCACCGAGATGTTCCGCGGCAATGACCCGAATACGGCTGGGGGAATTGTGGGTGCCCACCAGCATGGCCTGGGCCAGTTCCACTTCAGCGGCGACAGCCCGACGATCCGGTTCGCTGTCGGCCAGCATCAACACTTCGGCATAGCCCGCACCAAAGGCCGCCAGTATCTCTGCATGGCCTATGCGGTCAATCTGTTCCAGGCCAAACGGAATCAGGTCATCCGCCAGCCCGTCGTGGTACCTGGCCAGGTAGGCAATGGCCTCGGCGCCCGCACCCAGGGAATGAAATACCAGCCGTGGTGCCTCGCCCGCGTGCTCCCGGTAGGTCCTGGCCATCACGTCGAGCGCTTTGGTAATGGACTCAAAGGGGGTTTCGTTCATGGTAATGGCGGAGGTCGGGCAAACCGCCGCACAAGTCCCGCAACCGGCACAGATATCGGAATCGATCTGAATGTGATCGCCGGCTGAAAATATCGCCTCCGTGGAGCAGACGTCCAGGCAACGGGTACAACCGGGCTGGTTCGCCCGCGAGTGGGCGCACAGGGATTCTTCCAGCCGGAAATACACGGTTTTCTCAAACTCACCCACCCGCTCTCTGGCGGTCAGGGCAATGCGCTCCAGCTCACCGCTTTTGGCAGGATCCGCCCAGAAGTAGCCGTTGCGCTTCTGGTAGTGGGGAAATGCCGGGGCACCGCCCCGCAAATCAATGAAAATGTCGCACTCACTGCGGGCCGTGGTCTTGGCGTCGCCATAAGCCGGTGCCCCCCGGCCCGCAGGATTCAGCATCTGCAGCTGGGAAAATTCCAGTTTGAAGTTACCGAGTGCGCCCTTAGCCGCGGTCAGTTTACCCCTGGCCACGTCGTACCTGGCGGAGGGCAACTGTATAGGGCCCGCATCGCTCACAACGCAGGTAACGCCAAGCTCATCCTGCACCAGTTCCGCCATCCGGATGGCCTGGTCGGTTGGGCCAACGATACAGCATACGCCACTGGACTGGATGAGCTTTGCCGGCGCCATGGCTGCCGGCAGCTGCGCCCCGGCCATCAACGCGGCCTGCTTGGCATGCAGGCGTTTGGGATCGGCATCCGGCGCGCTCCAGCCGGCACGGTCCCGGATATCGATGGTGCTCAACGGTGCGGACTGGCCCACTTCCGCTTGCACATCCTCTCCCAGGCGCTCGAATAACGCCGCTTGCTGGCCGCAGGCAATGAGCACTTCACCAGCACCGCTCAGGTGTTCGGCAGCCGTAGCCATGTCCTTGCCACACAACTCATCCACAACAATCACCTGCCCGGCCGCCGAAGCCGCTTTCAGCGCCTCGGGACTGACGGCCTGCGTTTTTTCGCAGGTGCATAACAGAAGGGTTTTAGTTGGCGTCATCAGGAAAATTACTCTTTTAGTTATTTTTGTACGTATTGATTTCAACCGTGGCTCTTCGAGCATGCCACAGCTGTTTGGCCTTGGACAATCGGATAATTGGATAATTGCCTGAGCTCTGCTAGCTTCAAGAGACAATAAGAAAGAGAAACATCATGAGCAGTCGTACGGATAGTTGGAAACGAGAATTGCCGGTCGGCGCGGTGGTTCGGCGTACCCCCGGAATCACCCGGTGGGCCCGGCATATCTGGACACCGGTTGCGGTTATACCTGGTGCACCGGAGGCATTCTGGAAAGAAATGGTCCGGGAGGGCGAGGTGGTGGATTACCACGCCGGCACCGTGACCATGGAGCTGTTTCGTGCTGATGTGGAAGGTTACCTCGTTTCCCTCAACATGGCCGTCCCCTCTGTTTGGGTCGTGTTGGACAGAGATACCACCGGTCAGTCCCCGGCGGGATGGGTCGTCACCACCATCACCGCCAGCGCCCATGAAGCCCTCGATACCCTGGACAGCGGCGAAAGCATCGTCGAACCCGTTCCGATCCCAGAGTCACTGGCGGCCTGGATCAAAGAATTTATTGATATGCACTTCGTCGATGAGCCCTTCAAGAAACGCCGCCGAGACCGGGTTGACGTAGATGCCGTCGAAGAGGGCAAAGGCGACCCCCGTATTCGTCAGGAGAGCGACGTTTACCGGGCTCCGACAAACATCAAAAAACCGAATGTGCAGTGATGACTGAATCACGTTTGCAAAGATGGTCGCGCAAGAAAGCCGAAGCCAGCAAGCAGGCTGGCCCCACCACCCCCTTACCTGTTGAGAATGAGCCCCCCGCCGAAGAGCAGGAGCTCGCAATTAACCAGGCGCTGCCTGAGCACGAAGTGCTCGAAAAATACGGCTTGCCGGATCCGGACACCATCACACTCGGCACTGACATCACCGGGTTCATGCGCAAGGAGATCCCCGAATTGTTGCGCCGCAAGGCACTGCGCGCACTCTGGAAATCCAACCCAGTCCTGGCGGTGCTGGATGGCCTAAACGACTACGACGAGGACTACACAGACGCGGCAACCGCAGGCGAAGCCGTCAAGACGTTGTACAAAGTCGGCCAGGGCATGTTCGACAAAACGGCGACAAAGACCGAACCAACAATAGAACACGCAGAACCGCAGACCGGCGAGCCGGAACCAGTCAACACCCGGGAAACTTCGCCACCGGAGGGGTCTTCGGAACCAGAGCCAGCCATTGACTCTTCAAGCCAGCCCAGGCAACCACCATCGCTGTCGGACGCGCAGGATGAAGAGGCAGAACCGGCCCCACGTTACCGGCCAAGAATGAGGTTTGATTAAACACCACCACAAACCGGACATGTCTCGAGACTGGTTGCGCCATCGCCCTTTCGGGACTATAAATCTAGATAGCACAAAATTTGAACAACAACATGAAGGAACGTGATTTGGCCAACACTGCTGAAAGCCTTTGTCCTCGCTCGATCAGTGAAGAGGATCGAGCCAGAGCCCAGATTTACCAGCTACTGGGCACCCTGTTGAGCAACCCACCGTCAAGTGAGTTGCTGAAGGGGCTGGCGACTCTCAAGGGCGACGACACCCTCATTGGGTCTGCCTCGAAGAACCTTGCCGCCCTAGCCCAACGCACCTCGGCCACCGACGCGGAGCGAGAGTATAACAATCTGTTCGTGGGCCTTGGCCGTGGAGAGCTGCTGCCTTACGCCAGCTATTACCTGACCGGGTTCCTGAACGAAAAGCCTCTTGCGAACCTTCGCAGTGATTTGATGGCAAGGGGCATCCGTGCCCGTGCCGACGTCAAAGAGCCGGAAGATCACATGGGCACGCTGTGTGAAACCATGGCGGGCATTATCACCGGCGAATTTGAGTGCGACAGCGACCTGCCGTCGCAAAAAGCGTTTTTTGACGCCCACATGGCAAAGTGGGCGCGATTGTTTTTTACCGATCTGGAGCAAGCGCAAAGTGCCATCTTCTACGCCCCCGTGGGCTCGCTTGGTAAAGCATTCATGGCCGTAGAAGCAGACGCCTTTGCAATCCAGTAACCGGGATCAGCTCGATCCCCTGAACCAGGTGGAGATGTTGTATGAACGACCGTAATAAAGAAAACAGCCGCCGACATTTTTTGCGGATGGCCGTTGCCGCTGCCCCCGCTGCAGTTGCAATGACGGTAGCACCGAACGCCGCAGCCGAGGTCGTTAAAGACGTACCGAAAAGCAGCGGCCTGCGCGACACAGAACATACGCGCAAGTATTTCGAATCGGCTCGCTTTTGACCGGAGCCAGGCCGTTCAAGATTGCGTGATGCTCTTGGATGACCCTGCCCCCGGTAAAACGAGAACAATAAAAGAGAGAGGTATTGGACATGTTAAGGAAGAAAACCAACGGGGTAGCGAAAGGCCCCCGGGCGGGTTCTTTACTTTCATCCCTCGCTGCAACCACCATGGACCGACGGGGCTTTTTGACCGCCTCCGGAGTTGCCGTGGGCGGGCTGGCTGCGTTGTCGTTACCAACCACACGGGTACAGGCCTCAACGCCATCGACTGAAGGCGGAAACGTCGTTCGCAGAAAATCCGTGTGTACCCACTGCTCGGTAGGCTGCACGGTGGAAGCGGAGGTTCAGAACGGCACCTGGATTGGTCAGGAGCCTGGATGGGACAGCCCCTTCAACATGGGCGCCCACTGCGCCAAAGGCGCTTCGGTACGGGAGCATGCCCACGGTGAGCGCCGTCTGAAGTCACCCATGAAAATGGTGAACGGTCAGTGGCAGAAGATCTCCTGGGACGACGCCATCAACGAGATTGGCGACAAGATGCTCCAGATTCGCGACGAGAGCGGCCCGGATTCCGTCTATTGGCTCGGCAGCGCGAAGTTCAACAACGAGCAGGCCTATTTGTTCCGGAAGTTTGCCGCTTACTGGGGCACCAACAACGTCGACCACCAGGCCAGGATCTGTCACTCCACCACCGTTGCCGGTGTAGCCAATACCTGGGGCTACGGGGCGATGACCAACTCCTACAACGACATCCACAATTCCAAGGCCATCTTCCTGATAGGGGGCAACCCGGCCGAAGCACACCCGGTATCGCTGCTGCACATTCTTAAAGCCAAGGAAGAAAACAACGCACCACTGATTGTCTGCGATCCACGCTTCACCCGAACGGCCGCTCATGCCGACGAGTTCGTGCGCTTCCGCCCAGGCTCAGACGTCGCGCTGATCTGGGGCATTCTCTGGCACATATTCGAAAATAAATGGGAAGACAAAGAGTTTATCCGCACCCGCGTTTATGGCATGGAGCAGATTCGCGAAGAGGTTAAACGCTGGAACCCCGAGGAGGTAGAGCGAGTAACCGGTGCACCCGGAGCGCAACTGGAGCGGGTTGCCCGTACCTTGGTCAACAATCGCCCGGGCACGGTGATCTGGTGCATGGGTGGTACCCAGCATACCAACGGCAACAACAACACCCGTGCCTACTGCGTACTGCAACTGGCTCTGGGCAATATGGGCGTAGCCGGCGGCGGCACCAACATTTTCCGCGGCCACGACAACGTACAGGGCGCAACCGATCTGGGCGTACTGGCCGATACCCTGCCCGGCTACTACGGCCTGACCGCCGGTTCCTGGGCCCATTGGGCACGGGTCTGGGAAGAGGACATGGACTGGCTGAAGGGTCGTTTTGCCACTTGGGACAAAGATGGCAAATCCCGGGCCATGATGAATGAAAAGGGTATCCCGGTATCCCGTTGGATTGACGGCGTTCTGGAAGCCAAGGAGAACCTTGAGCAACCCGACAACACCCGGGCCATGGTGCTGTGGGGCCACGCGCCCAACTCGCAGACCCGGATGCTGGAAATGAAAGAGGCCATGGAAAAGCTCGACCTGCTGGTTGTGGTTGACCCCTTCCCGACGGTGTCAGCGGTACTCCATGATCGTAAAGAAGGCGCTTACCTGCTACCCGCCACCACCCAGTTCGAAACCACGGGTTCGGTGACCGCCTCGAACCGTTCTCTGCAGTGGCGTGAAAAAGTGATTGAGCCTCTGTTCGATTCAAAGGTCGACCACGAAATCATGAAGCTCCTTGCGGACAAGTTTGGCTTCACCGATCGCATGTTCCGCAATATCGCCATTGAGGGCAACGAGCCACTGATTGAGGACATCACCCGCGAGTTCAACCGTGGCATGTGGACCATTGGCTACACCGGCCAGTCGCCAGAGCGCCTGAAAAAACACATGCAGTATCAGCACCACTTCGACAAGACCACCTTGCGCGCAGTGGGCGGACCCTGTGATGGAGACACCTACGGTTTGCCCTGGCCCTGCTGGGGCACAGCGGAGATGAACCACCCGGGAACCCACGTGCTGTATGACATGTCGGTGCCGGTTTCCAAGGGCGGCCTCACCTTCCGGGCGCGATTCGGGGTGGAACACAACGGTCAGAACATTCTGGCAGACGGTGTCTACTCCAAAGACTCCGAAATCAAGGATGGTTACCCGGAATTCACCATGCAAATGCTGATGGATCTGGGCTGGGACAGCGATCTGACCGCAGAGGAACGGGCTGCCATCGAAGCTGTTGGCGGACCAACCGCGAACTGGAAAACGGACCTGTCAGGCGGTATCCAGCGGGTGGCCATCAAGCACGAATGCGCGCCCTTCGGTAATGCCAAGGCCCGCACCATCGTCTGGAACTTCCCGGACCCCGTGCCACTGCACCGCGAACCGCTGTACACCAACCGTCGCGACCTGGTGGAAGACTACCCAACTTACGCCGACAAGACCTTCTGGCGTGTGCCGACCATGTACGAGTCGATTCAGAAGAACGACTTCAGCAAGGACTTCCCCATCATTCTGACTTCTGGCCGACTGGTGGAATACGAAGGTGGCGGCGACGAAACCCGGTCAAACCCCTGGCTGGCAGAACTCCAGCAAGACATGTTCATAGAGGTGAATCCACGCGACGCCAATAACTTGAACATTCGCGATGGCAGGGATGTCTGGGTGTCTGGCCCGGAGGGCGCGCGCATCAAGGTAAAAGCAATGGTTACCGAAAGGGTTGGCGAAGGCGTGGCCTTCATGCCGTTCCACTTCGGCGGTCACCTGCAAGGCGAGGATCGTCGGCATAAATACCCTGAGGGTGCCGATCCGATCGTGTTGGGTGAATCCACAAACACCGTTCAGACATACGGGTACGACTCGGTCACGCAGATGCAAGAGACCAAGTGCACCCTGTGTGCCATCGAACCAGCATAACAAGAGGTGTAGACCATGGCACTTGAAGGACAAGCAAGAGCAAAATTCCTTTGTGACGCCGAGCGCTGCATCGAATGTAATGCTTGCGTGACAGCCTGTAAGAACGAGCACGAAGTCCCCTGGGGCATTAACCGCCGCCGCGTGGTCACCATCGAGGATGGTAAACCCGGTGAGCGGTCTATCTCGGTAGCCTGCATGCACTGTTCAGACGCGCCCTGTATGGCCGTTTGCCCAACAGACTGCTTCTACCAGACCGCAGACGGCATCGTGCTGCACTCCAAAGACCTGTGCATCGGGTGTGGCTACTGCTTTTACGCCTGCCCCTTCGGCGCGCCCCAGTTCCCCCAGGCGGGCAACTTTGGCAGCCGGGGCAAGATGGACAAGTGTACGTTCTGTGCAGGTGGTCCTGAGGAAGACCATTCAACCACGGAGTTCAACAAGTACGGTCGCAACCGTATTGCAGAGGGCAAGCTGCCGCTCTGTGCGGAAATGTGCTCAACCAAAGCCCTGTTGGCCGGTGATGGCAACACGGTTTCGGACATCTATCGCCAGCGAGTGGTGAACCGCGGTTTCGGTTCCGGCGCCTGGGGATGGGGCACAGCTTACGAGAAGAAGGGCGCTTAAGCCCGCCGGACAATTCCGGGGCCCCAGGGCCCCGGAACTGATTGCGGCGACGTCTTCTTTTGGTCCATTCCGCTGGAGCACTCTGATGAAAACAACACTATTGGGTGCCGCCCTGCTTGCAATGGCGACACTGCTTTTCAACCCTGCCTGGGCGGATAATGCTCCGGCGGTTGATCGAACCGCGACCGGGGGCGCGCAAACCCTCGAAGATATCATGGCTCGCCAGCAACAGCTGAAAATGGACGAGTCGTTCCGGTCTGAAAACCTCGGCAACCCGGCCAACGCCAAGCCGATCACGGAGCAACTGGGCACCCGGGGCGGCGTGTCAGACTCCGATGTCTGGCGGGGCATCCGCTACAACCAGAGCGATATCAAAACCCAGGCCAGGGGCCCCGGGGCCGATGTGCTGATTCAGGACGGCGGCATGCCCTGGTACAAGCTCCGGGAAGGCCCCATGATCACTTACGGCGGTGGCGCCCTTCTGGGCATCATTCTGCTGCTGGTGGTGTTCTACTTTGTTCGCGGCAAGATCATGATTGACGGCGGCCCCTCCGGCACCAAAATCGAACGATTCAAAGCCATCGAACGCTTTGGTCACTGGCTGCTGGCGGGTTCGTTTATCGCCCTGGCCCTGACCGGCCTGATCACCCTGATGGGGCGAAGTTTCCTGATTCCGGTCATCGGTCACGAGGCCTATTCAACCCTCGCCGTGGGCTCCAAGTGGTTGCACAACAACATTGCCTGGGCCTTTATGCTGGGCCTGATAATGACCTTCTGCATGTGGGTAGCGCACAACATACCCAACAAGCTGGACTGGCAGTGGATCAAGGCGGGCGGCGGCATCTTCACCAAGTCCCACCCCTCCTCGAAGAAGTTCAATGCCGGCCAGAAGGTCATTTTCTGGACGGTGATGCTGCTGGGTGTCTCTGTGTCCCTGTCAGGCCTGTCGCTGCTGTTCCCGTTTGAAATGCCCATGTTCGCCGGCACCTTCAGCGTCATCAATAGCGTTATCGGTACCGACCTCCCGACCGCGCTGACACCCCATGAAGAAATGCAATACGCCAATATCTGGCACTCAATCGTTGCCTTCGCGATGATGGTGGCCATCATCGCCCATATCTACATCGGCTCGGTTGGCATGGAAGGCGCGTTTGATGCCATGGGCAACGGCCAGGTTGACCGTGAATGGGCCCGCCAGCATCACGACCTGTGGGTGGAAGAGGTTGAAGCGAAACAAGGCAAAGGGGGTTCATCATGAAAGTTATGGCAGCCGCGTTTGTCGTGGCCCTGGTCATTGCTTTTTGTGCGCCGGTGGTACTGAACCAGTTTGGCTGGTCCTCTGCGGAACAAGGCAGCTCCACGAGTGTGCGCCTTGACTGACGAGACAGAGGTATACCAGATCGACGCTGTCGGTCTGGTATGCCCGCTTCCGGTTTTGCGTTTCAAAAAACGCACGCAGAACCTGCCCAGTGGGACCCGGGTGGAATTCCTGGCGGATGATGTCAGCGGCCGTCGCGATTTACAGGCGCTGTGCGAGATCACGGGCCACAGGATTGAATCGGTCCACGAGGAAGATAACGGTGTGATCCGTTATCGCATTTGCCTCGCCTGAGACCAAGCCCACCGCGTCGGCCCCGGCGATCACGCTTGTGATAGGAGTTCACAAAACTCAAACAGAATCCCGAGCTGATTCCCAATATGGTGTCCGAGATCATCCGCTGGCAAACACCCCTGGCCTACATGCGCCGAGCGGCCAAACCGGACGTAACACTCAACGGCCAGACCATCAAACAGGGTGACAAGGTGGTGATGTGGTACGCCTCAGGCAACCGGTACGAACGAGCCTTCGAGCAAGACCCGGACCAGTTCATTATTGATCGGAAAAACGTGCGTAAGCATCTTTCCTTCGGTTTCGGCGTGCACCGCTGCATGGGTAACCGCCTGGCAGAATTGCAGCTCAGGATCTTATGGGAGGAGATACTGAAGGAGGGTTAACACCGGATGGGCATCACCTGTTAAACTGCTTTCGGAGCATGCCCGCAGGGCGTGCAGTACGCAATCAGGTTTAAAGCTTGTCGGAACGGTTTCAGGGCGAGCGGGGTTTATTGAACGATGGCAAAGCAACAGGCATTCACTCCAACTCACAAGGTGCTGCTTGGCATCACCGTGCTCATGGTGCTGATTGCCAGCTTCTGGTCCACGCAAAGCTCATCCGCGAAGATACCCGCCCTTCCGGTTGAGCCCCTGGTTACCCCTACAGATCCCTCTGCCAGCGCTGAGACGCTGCCCGATACGCTTGCCGAATCCCGTTCAGACACCCGCACCCAGCACCACGAAGTTCAGCCCGGCGATACCCTGAGCAGTATTTTCAGCCGCCACGGGGCGCCCACGTCTGATCTGTACAAAATCATGGAAACGGATGTGGAATACCTGGCCCTGGAAACCCTGCAACCCGGCACCCAGCTGCGGCTGACCTTTGACGATCAGGACAGGTTCACCGAGCTTGCCCTTGTGCTTGATTCCGCCCGAACCGTTTTCTATACCCGCACCGACGATGACCAGTTCGAATACCGACGGATGGAAGCAGACACTCATTGGGTGTCTGAAGTGCTGAGGGGTTCCATTGAAGGCAGCTTCTACGTTTCTGCGGTAAAAGCAGGGCTCACCGCGCACCAGATCGCCTCGGTCAACCAGTTGCTTGAACACCGCCTGAATTTCCGGCGGGATTTACGTGCCGGCGACCAGTTTGCCGTCATCATCAGCCATGAAATGACCGATGATCAAAGCACCGGTAAAACCCGGGTTGAAGCGGTTTCGCTGAAGCGGGGGAGTCGCACACACACCGCGTTCCGGTTTGAGGACGGCAATTACTACGACCAAAACGGAAAAAGTGTGCTGCCCGCGTTTCGCCGCTGGCCCACGCAAACCTCCTATCGGGTCAGCTCCCACTTCAACCCGAGGCGGAAACATCCGGTAACCGGTCGTATCTCTCCGCACAACGGCGTTGATCTGGCCACCCCCATTGGCACCCCCATTTTCAGTACCGGCGATGGCATCGTGCAGCGAGTAGGTAACCATCCTTTCGCAGGCAAGTACATCGACATCGACCACGGCAACGCTTACAAAACCCGCTACCTGCATCTGCACAAGATTCTGGTCAAGAAAGGACAGTCCATTCAGCGGGGTGAGAGAATTGCGCTGTCTGGCAACACCGGGCGCAGCACCGGCCCTCACCTGCATTTTGAGCTGCATGTGAATGGACGGCCGGTGAATCCTCTGAAAGCAGATATACCTACTGCAGCGGACATCCCCAGTGAACACGCCAAAGCGTTCAAAGAGGACGCTTCCTACAAACTCGCTGTTATGGAGCGGGCGGGTAGTCGTTCGAATCTGATGTTGGCGGGTGCTCGGGTTTCGTTTGACTGAACCCGACCTTTCAGCACGGGTAACCATCAACCGCTTATAGCCCAGGGATACTAGCTATGCCCGAAAGCCTGGCCTGGTTTCCAGACAACCTCAGCCTGCCGGAGTCCGTCTTACCACTGCTGATCAGCACCACGCTCCTGATCCTTGGTGTGATTGCCCTCAGGGTTGTCATCGCAGGGGTTATCCGGCGCAACGTGGCGTCTTCTGAACTGCGCGGCCGGCTTTTGGTCAATTCCCGAAACGCACTGGTGTTACTGGCGGTGTTCGGCCTGGTCTTTATCTGGGGCGAGCAGCTTCGCTCCCTGGCCCTGTCGATTGTCGCCATCGCGGTAGCGTTTGTGGTGGCCACCAAGGAACTGATTCTTTGTGTGTCCGGCTCCATTATCAAAGGCGGTGCCGGCTCATTCAGCATTGGCGATCGTATTCAGGTAAAGGACTTTCGGGGTGATGTGATCGACCAGACCCTGCTGACCACCACGCTGCTGGAAGTTGGGCCCGGCAAGGCCAGCCATCAGCGCACCGGGCGGATGATCGTGTTGCCCAATGCGTTGTTTGTATCGGAGCCAGTCACCAATGAGAGCTTCACCGACCACTGGGATTTCCATGTCTTTACTGTGCCTTTCAAACGCGAAGATAACTGGCCAGCGGCCCGGGAGGCCCTGTTAAATGCCGCAAACCACCACTGCGAGCCGTACCTGGATACTGCCCGCAAGTACATGAGCAAAGTGGGTACGGCCCGAGGACTGGAGGTGCCCTCTGTCGATCCCAGGGTCACGATCCAGGCTCCAGCCGCCGGAGAGATTCATCTAACCGTCCGATTACCCACCCGCACTGGGCAACGCAGTTATATCGAGCAGGCCATTCTGTCAGAGGTTTTTCTGAACAATGATTTTTCTGCCAAGGAAGCAGAGCCCGAAACAAGCAAACCCTCGAAGGAATAGTTCAAACTTCCAGTTGTCAAAAATAGTCGAACCTTGTCGTTTTGATCTGCTTTCAGTGGTCGCATCTGCTGGTCAGACCCTCGCAACTAACTTCATACCCCGCTCGCATCCCCCCAGATAGCCGGCGCCAAAGAGGTTATAGTGATTCAGGTAATGGTAGAGGTTATAGATCTCGCGTTTGGTGGTATAGACCTCTGAGCGAGGATAAACACTGTCATAAGCGCTATAAAAGGCCGCACCAAAGCCGCCAAACATTTCCGTCATGGCAATGTCCGCTTCCCGGTCACCCTGGTACACCGCAGGGTCAATTAACCAAGGGCCGTCGTAATCGAACAACACGTTGCCATTCCACAAATCACCGTGCAGAAGGCTGGGGTGCTCGCAATGGCTGTCCAGCCAGCGGGTAAGCGCAGCGCTACTTTGGTCAAGAACGCGTTGAAATCTTTCTCGAATAACCGGATCAGCAATCCAGCTGGTGCTGATCGACCTCAGCCACTTGCGGAATTCTCAAATGCTCCACACCAACCTGCACCAACGCTTCGCGAAGGCTTTCGAGCCCCTCCGCCTCGCGGGTTAATGCATCAGAAAATCCGGTGGTGTTGGTTTTGACAAACATATCGGTGCCCTATTGCTGCTGGCGCAGCAAGGCATTCACGGTAAAGGTATACGGCGCGTCTACGCCCAGTTGCTCACACCGGCGCAGCACGGCCCCGGCGATGCTGTCCAGCTCCAGCGGGCGGCCTTTTTCCTTGTCCACCAGCATGGAGGTTTTGATGGCGTTGAAGTTGCTGATCAGCTCGAACATGTCATCCAGGTCCTTCTGGGTCAGGTTTACGCCATCCGCTTCAGACGCCTTCACGGTTTCCGCCATCATGCCGTACACCACCTTACCGAACTCAGGGTGATGAGTCAGGCTGCGGGTATCCAGATGAGTGAGCGCTGACAACGGATTCACTCCATTGTTGATAACCAGCTTGCGCCAGAGTTCATACCGGATGTTTTCGGTCACAGTGGTGGGAATACCGGCTTCGTTAAAAGCAACTTCCAGAACCTTGAGAAGATCCGCACGCGGGTCGACTTTCGGTTGTTGTGCGGGCCAGGCGCCCATCACGATCTGGGCCACGCCTTCGGCAAACACCTTACCGGGTTCAGTTATATGGCCGCCAATGCGCACGGCAAGGCCACCGAGCACACGCGCCTCACCCACGACTTCGGCAATCAAGGGTTCGTTATCAACGCCATTCTGCAATGACAGCACCGGTGCGGAACCGGCACTCAGCCAGTCGCAAAGTTCGGTCATGACGGCACCGGTCGCCGTGGATTTTAGAGCAATGGCAACCAGATCAAAATCATTCGGATGATAATCCCGAATGAGCGTCTGATGATCACAGGCAGGAAGACCATGCCGGAGCACCTGCCCTTCATAATCAACGGTCAGGCCATCCGCTTTCAGTGCCTGAAGGTGATTGCCGCGAGCCGTCAGTACAACCTGGTGGCCAGCTTCAGCCAGCCTTGCGGCGTAGTAGCCTCCGATACCGCCGGCACCGATCATCAGAATCTTTAATGCAGCCACTGCAACCTCGATACGTCAGGATGTTGGTCAGAGAGAGTTCAGGGACAGCTGCCCAGAGTATATCAGGCCCGCAGCGCCGTCAGCTCGTCAGCACCTCCGCTGCAGAAAGGGCGCATTCGATATCCTCATCCTCACTGCCACCAGATACCCCAATGCCGCCCACCAGAACGCCCTCCCAGTACAGCGGTACGCCGCCGCCAATCACGGTGAAGTCGCCGGCCTGGTTCAGGCCATCCAGCACCCGGGCAGGGGCTGAAGCCAGCACGTTTTCAAGATCTACCGTGTTGAGGCCCATACCTGCCGCCGTGATGGCTTTTTTCTGCGACAGCTCGGAAGACACGAGAAAGGAGCCCGCCATTTTAAGGAAGGCCAACTGACGCCCTGAGGCATCGACAACCGACACCGTCGCCTTGATGCCCAGCCCACTCGCTTTGTTGACGGCCGCCTGAAGCAGGCTTAACGACGCTTGCTCAGTCAAAGAAAACGAGGGTTGTACGAGTGTGAATTGCTGGTTGTTATCCATGGTTGCTATCTCATCCAGCCGAAACCCGACAGCATCTGTGCCGCATTGTTCATGCCACTGCTGAACATCCGTTGCGGGAACTGCGAGCCCCCCAGACTAAACGCGGCATTGAGCAGGCAAACCGTCGGGTCATCCAGGCGATTGGTTTGGGCGGAGCCCGCAGCATCACCCTTGAACGACATCACGGCCCCCCACTGCTGATCCTGTGCCCAGGCACTGAGCAACTCCCTCAAATGCCGGTCGTGCAGGGAAACACCGTCTGCCTCTCTATGGCAAGCCTTGTCATCGAGGCAGATCACAAGGACATCCTGTTCCCGAAGCACCTCCAGACACCGCCCGACTCGCCGGTATTCAAGCTCACTCATACCGGTATTAAGGATGAGTTCCGTTAACTCCCCCGGCTCCTCTGCCAGAAGCACCCGGAACAACTGGTGCCTGCTCGATACGTCCCGTGAATGCACTTCCGGCTCAAAACCCTGGTCTGAGAGCAACGCCTTTATCCTGCCCGCGGTGGAACCGTTGCCTTTAAGCTGCAGGATTTCCGGGGCATTTTGGCCGGCACTGGAGCTGATCACCACCACGCTTTTGTACTGTTTGCCCCAGATCATCCGTGCAGGCCCTGAGCCGGCCTGTTCCCGGGACTGGATGTTGTCCGCATCGCAGGAGACAAATAACACTGGAAGTTTGCTCATGTGCCTTCTCCTTAAAATCCGCAATCATCGCCGGGGCTTATCGCCCCAGCTTTTTCGCCGACTGCCCGCCGATGCCGAAATGTTGCTTGGGCATCTCGTTGAGAATGACACGCACACTTTCGACCGGCGCTCCGAGGGAACGGACAATGGCGTCGGTTACCTCGTGGATCAGCATCTCCTTTTGCTCGTCGGTACGACCTTCCAGGATGTTGATTTGAGCAACGGGCATAGAGCCTCCTTATTCGAACCGGGCCGTGACAGTACCCAGGCCCTGGTAGCGAACGCTGATGTTGTCACCGGCTTCCACGGCGATCGCCGCAGTGATGCCACCGGTCATGATGAAGGTACCAGCCGGGATGTGTTCGCCCCGTTCGGCCAGCAGGTTAGCCAGCATGGCGACGCTGGAGGCCGGGTGGCCCAGAACCGCAGCACCGGCGCCAACATCGACGATCTCACCGTTCTTCTCGACTACTACCCCGAGAGTTTTCAGGTCCAGGTCGGCCACGTTGGCCATGGTGCCACCGGTGATGAAACGGCTGGAGGAGGCGTTATCGGCCACCACGCTCACCAGGTCAAACTTGAAGTTCTCGTAGCGAGAGTCGATCACTTCCACCGCCGGGATCACGAAATCCGTCGCCGCCAGTACGTCACCGATATGACAACCCGGGCCGTGCAATGGCGCCTTGGTCACAAAGGCGATCTCGGCTTCGATTTTCGGGTGGATCAGCTCTTTGGTTTTGACCACACCGCCGTCCGGTGCGCTGAAGTAATCCGCCAGGAAGCCGTAGATGGGGGTTTCCACACCCATCTGAGCCATCTTGGCCCAGGAGGTCAGGCCCATCTTCATGCCAACTACCTTGTTACCACGAGCTTCCTTACGACGGCGGATTTCCCACTGCACGTCGTAGGCGTCTTCAAAGGTCATATCCGGGTAATCGTTGGTGACCTTGGTGATGTCGTGGGCTTTCAGTTCGGCATTTTCTACGTGCTCGGCCAGGGCCAGCATCTGTTCATTAGTCAGGGTCTTGCTCATGCCTTTTGCTCCTCTTGCGCCTTCAGCAGGTCCAGCGCCACGTCCACGATCATGTCTTCCTGGCCACCCACCATCCGGCGCTTGCCCAGTTCAACGAGAATATCCACGGTCTTCAGGCCATACTTCTGCGCCGCCACTTCGGAATGGCGCAGGAAGCTGGAGTACACTCCGGCATAGCCCAGGGCCAATGTTTCGCGGTCGACGCGAACCGGGCGGTCCTGCAGCGGGCGTACGATGTCGTCGGCCGCGTCCATCAGGGCGTACACGTCAGTACCGTGGTTCCAGCCCAGCTTGTCGAAGGCAGCAATGCACACTTCCAGCGGCGCGTTGCCGGCACCAGCGCCCATGCCGGAGAGGCTGGCATCGATGCGGTCACAGCCTTCTTCCACCGCCACCATGGAATTGGCCACACCCAGGGCCAGGTTGTGGTGGGCGTGGATACCGGTTTGGGTTTCCGGCTTCAGAACGTCTTTTAGGGCCCGGAAGCGGTCACGAATGTCGTTCATGTTCATGGCACCGCCGGAGTCGACCACGTACAGACAAGTAGCGCCGTAGTCTTCCATCAGTTTTGCCTGTTCAGCCAACCCTTGCGGGGTTTGCATGTGGCTCATCATCAGGAAGCCGACGGTATCCATGCCGAGCTTTCTGGCGTGTTCGATGTGCTGTTTGGAGACATCCGCTTCGGTGCAATGGGTGGCGACACGCACGATTCTGGCGCCGGCCTTGTAGGCGTTGTCCAGGTCGTGGACGGTGCCAATACCCGGCAGCAGCAGGGTGGCGATCTGGGAATGGGTGACCACTTCGGCCACCGCCTCGATCCACTCCAGGTCGGTGTGGGCACCGAAGCCGTAGTTGAAGCTGGAGCCTTGCAGGCCGTCGCCGTGGGCGACTTCGATGGAATCGACTTTCGCCTTGTCCAGGGCCCGTGCGATGTCCTGCACATTCTTGATGCTGTACTGGTGACGGATGGCGTGGCTGCCGTCGCGCAGGGTCACGTCGGAGATGTAGAGTTTCTTGCCAGGGTTAACAGTCATGGTTCAATCTCCTCAGTTGATCAGTGACTCGGCAATGCGCTCGGCGGTGCCCAGGGCAGCGGAGGTCATGATGTCGAGGTTGCCGGCGTAGGCCGGGAGGTAATGGGCGGCGCCTTCGACTTCCAGGAAGATGGAGGTTTTCAGGCCACTGAAACGACCCAGGCCTGGGACGTTCATGGGCTGGTCTTCCGGGATCACGTCAAACTGCACTTTCTGCTTGAGGCGGTAGCCGGGCACGTAGGAAGACACGGCTTGCACCATTTCTTCTACAGACGCTTCCACTTCCGCCTGGTCGGCGGCGTCGGACAGTACGTACACGGTGTCGCGCATCAGCAGCGGCGGCTCGGCCGGGTTCAGGATGATGATGGCTTTGCCCTTCTGGGCGCCGCCGACCACTTCGATGGCCTTGGAGGTGGTTTCGGTGAACTCGTCGATGTTGGCGCGGGTGCCGGGGCCGGCGGACTTCGATGAAATCGACGCCACGATTTCGGCGTAGTGCACCTTGGCCACGCGGGAGACGGCAGCCACCATGGGAATCGTCGCCTGGCCACCGCAGGTGACCATGTTGACGTTACCTTCCTGCAGGTTCTGCTCCAGGTTCACCACCGGGACGCAGTAGGGGCCGATGGCCGCCGGCGTCAGGTCGATGATCTTCAGGCTTTCCTTGTGGCCCCGCAGGAACACTTCGTTGTGCATGTGAGCACCGGCGGAGGTGGCATCAAACACGATGTCGATGTCGGCAAATTCCGGCATTTTCACCAGTCCGTCCACGCCTTCGTGGGTGGTGGCGACGCCCATGCGGTTGGCGCGGGCCAGACCGTCGGATTCCGGGTCGATGCCGACCATGGCGCCCATCTCGATATTCTTCCCGTTACGCAGAATCTTGATCATCAGGTCGGTGCCAATGTTGCCCGAACCGATGATGGCGGCTTTCAGTTTCTTGCTCATAATCTTGTCCTCTTTCGGTCCGGATCAGACGAAGCGCACAGACGCGCTGCCAATCCCGCCAATGTCCACACGCATGGTGTCACCGGCTTTCACCGGCTCCAGCGGTACCAGGGAGCCTGACAGGATGACTTCACCTGCCTTCAGGGAAATGCCGAACTCACCCAGGGTGTTGGCCAGCCAGGCCACGCAGTTCACCGGAGAGCTCAATGCAGCGGCGCCGGCACCGGTGCTGATGATGGAACCGTTCTTTTCCACCACCATTCCGCAGGTCACCAGGTCAACATCCCGGGGGGAGACGGCGTTGTCACCGAGCACAAACAGGCCACAGGAGGCGTTATCGGCGATGGTGTCCTGAATGGCGATCTTCCAGTCCTGAATTCGGGAATCGACGATTTCGAAACAGGGCATGACGCATTCGGTGGCCGCCAGCACATCGGCGTTGGTCACGCCTGGGCCGGTCAGGTCTTTCTTCAGAATGAAGGCGATTTCGCCTTCGGCACGTGGGGCAATCAGGCGGTCGCTGATAGGCACCACTTCACCGCTGTTGAACACCATGTCGTCGGTCAGGTAACCGAAATCCGGCTGGTGTACATTCAGCATGTTCATCACTGCCTTGCTGGTGACGCCGATCTTCTTGCCGATGATCCGGGCACCGGCCTGTTGCCGGCGCTCGAGCATGCGCAGTGAGATGTGGTAGGCATCGTCAATGCTAATGTCTTCGCCACGGCTGGTCAGCGGCGAAACGGCTTCCCGCTTGACCATCGCCTCATAGAGTTCGTCGCCGAACTGCTGGATTTTCTGCTTATCCATTACTTGTCTCCGGCAGCGGCCTGATCCGCTTCGTTCAGGAAATCGTTGACCAACCGGGCGAACCGGTCGGCGTGTTCAATCTGGGTCCAGTGGCCGCAGCGGCCGAACACGTGCAACTGGGCACGGTCAATCAGGTCCGCCAGCTTGTAGGAGGCCTCCAGGGGAATCACTTCGTCTTCGCGACCGTGGATGATCAGGGTCTCGTGATTGAGGGCCCGGATGTCGTCTTCGTTGCTGGCCAGGTTGTCCACCCAGCGCTGGCGCGGAGCCGGAAACATGGCGGCAAAGGATTCCTGGAAACCGGGGCGAATGCTGGCCTGGTAACGCATTTCTGCCAGTTCGTCGGTCAACAGCCCCTTGTTGAAGGCAAATACATCCATCAACCGGCGCATGGTTTCCAGCGAGGGCTGGTAACCCCAGACTTCGTCCAGGCCCTTGGTGATCGGGAAGCTGACACCGACAGACCCCATCAACACCAGCCGGCGTACCCGTTGCGGGTGCTCAATAGCCAAGGCCAGGGCAAGGCCACCGCCAAAGGAATTACCCACCAGGTCCACCTGTTCCAGGCCCAGTTCATCCAGCACACCGATGGCATGTTTCACCCAGCGCTCACGGTTGTAGATCTGGTCTTCCGGGCGCTCGCTGTAGCCGAAGCCCAGCATGTCCGGCGCGATCACCCGGCGATGCTTGGCCAGCTCGGGGATTACCAGGCGCCAGTTGGCCCAGGCGGTCACGCCGGGGCCGGAGCCGTGGATCATCATCAGCGGAAATCCGCCTTTGCCATGATCGTGCAGGTTGGTCCGGTAGCCGGCGGCGGTAATCTCGCGCCCGATTTCAGGGCTGTCTACAGGTGCGTTCATGGCTGCCTCACAGTTTGATACAGACGTTCTTCATTTCGGTGTAGAACTCCAGGGAGTGCACACCGCCCTCGCGGCCGATACCGGACTGCTTGCTGCCACCAAACGGCGTGCGCAGGTCCCGCAGGAACCAGCTGTTCACCCAGATGATGCCGGCTTCAATCTGTCCTGCTACCCGGTGGGCGCGGCTGACGTTTTCGGTCCAGATCGCAGACGCCAGGCCGTAGGGCAGGCTGTTGGCCAGCTCGATGGCTTCTTCTTCGCTGTCGAACGGGCGAATGTGGCAGCAGGGGCCGAAGATTTCGTCGGTAACCACCGCCGAATCGTCCGGCAAGCCGGTCCAGATCGTGGGCTGCACCCAGGCACCGCCGGCGTACTCTTCCGGCATGTCGGGTACACCGCCACCGGTCACCACCGTGGCGCCGTCGTCCACGGCTTTCTGGTAGTAGGACAGCACTTTTTCACGGTGCTTCAGGCTGACCAGCGGGCCGAAATTGGCCTTGTCGTCATCGGGCGGTCCGATACGCAGCTTTTCCGCTTCCGCTTTCAGGCGTGCCACAAACTCGTCAAAGATGGAACGTTCCACATAGACTCGTTCGGTGCCCAGGCACACCTGGCCACAGTTGACGAACGCAGAGCGCATGGTGCCTTCGATGGCCTTGTCCATATCGCAGTCTGCGAACACCAGGCCGGCGTTCTTGCCACCCAGTTCCAGGGAGATATCCCGGATGCCCTTGGCGGCCGCTTTCATGATCACTTCGCCGGTGCCGGTTTCACCGGTGAAGGTGAAGCCGTCTACGTCCGGGTGGGCCGTGAGGAAGGCGCCGGCGGAATCGCCACCGAAGCCGTGCACCACGTTGTAAACGCCATCCGGCACGCCGGCTTCCTTCATCACTTCGCCCAGCAGAGCGGTGGTGGTCGGGGTTTCTTCCGACGGCTTGACCACCACGGTGTTACCACAGGCCAGCGCAGGACCCACTTTCCAGGTCATCAGCAGCAACGGCAGGTTCCAGGGACTGATCACACCAATCACACCCTTGGGACGGCGCACGGCGTAGTTCAGCGCACCGCTGCCATCAGGTGTGGCCATTTCAAAGGATTCCGCCGGCACGTTCTTGACCATGTCGGCGAAGACTTTGAAGTTGGCCGCACCCCGGGGAATGTCGATGTGGCTGGCCATGGACTTGGGCTTGCCGGTGTCCAGGCACTCCGCCTCCAGAAACTCGTCAAAGCGCTCGTTAATGCCGTCGGCTACCTTGTGCAGAATCCGGGTGCGCTCGTCCAGGGTCATCTTGCCCCAGGGGCCTTTTAAAGCGGCTCTGGCCGCTTTGACGGCCGCATCCACTTCATCGCGGCCAGCCTCGTGAACCTTGGCGATCACCTTACCGTTCACCGGGTTGACGTTGTCAAACAGCTTTCCGTTGGCAGAGCCGACGTATTGGCCGTTGATGTAGTGTTTGATCTCTTTCATTGCTGCCTAGTCCTGTAAAGTTGAATCCTGTTTGGTCGTTCTCAGATCAGGTCAACACCGTCAAGAAACGCTCATTCAGTACCCGGTCGTGATAGAAAATGGCCTTACCGAGCTGCTCGGCCTGCCAGGTCACGGGTTTGTGATCCGGGTAGAAGTAGTCACCGCCACAGAACACTTCGTTGCGGTTGCCAGACGGGTCGAAGAAGTAAATGGTCTTGCCGTGGGTCAGGCCATGACGGGTCGGTCCGATATCAATGGAAGTGTCGGTCATGGAGATCAGGTCGGCTGCCCGTAGCACGTCCTCCCAGGTTTCCAGGAAGAAAGACGCGTGGTGGAACTTGCCCTTCTCTTCATGGTGAATGAAGGCAATGTCGTGCTCCTTCATAGACACGGTCAGGAACTGGGCAATCCGGGTGCCTTCGGGGTCCAGTACCTGCTCGGCCAGGTCGAAGCCCAGAACATTTACGAAGATGTCGTAAACGGCGGCAAGCTCCGGCCCATAAAACAGGCAATGATCGAAACGCACGGCCTTCATGCCTTGCAAACCGCGGGGCCAGGCTTCCGGGTTAACGCTGGAAACGCCCCACTTGCCGGTGTACTTCTTGTCGGCATAGAGCTCGAAGGCATGGCCGGAGGGCACGGTGAACCGCACACGGCGACCGCAGTCTTTCAGCTCTTCCGGCGGTACCTGTTCTACCTCAACGCCATAAGCCACCAGGTCTTTTTCCAGCTGAACCAGGGTGTCTTCATCCAGTACCTTGAAGCCCATAAAATCGCAGCCAGGCTCATCTGCTTCACGCAGCACCAGGGAGAACTTGTCCACCTCGGTCCAGGCTTTCAGGTACACCCGGCCCTGGTCGTCACGATCGGTTTCGATCATGCCCAGCAGCTCGGTGTAGTGTTTGACGGCTTCGCCCATATCGAGAACCCGGATCTGTACGTGGCCGGGACGCATTACACCTTTTTTCATGACAGTCACCTCAACGGTTTTGTTGTTGTTTGCTTCGCAAGTGCCGCCTCCGGCAGAGGCACACACTCGATGGTCAAGTCGGTCAGCGGGTAGATCCGGCAAGCCAGGACTTCCCCTTTTTCAACGGCTTCGGGCGGGGCATGCACCTTGCTCATCTTGCCGCACTCGAAATCCCCCTCCAGAACCCGGATTTTGCAAAAACCGCAGCCACCACCCCGGCAGCCCACGGGCACACACTTCACTCCCAGTTGCTCCATCGCCTTGAGCACACTCTGGCCGTCCTGGCAGGTAAAGTGGTCTCCCGTTGTGCGGTTGAACACCTGGAACCCGGCCATACCACCTCCCGGTCAGATCTTCTTGAACAGGGCTGAACGCTGGGTGTCTTCCGCACCGTCGGCCGCTGTCAGGAATTTCTCCATGAAGATGTCCCGCTCGAACAACCGGCCTTGCATCAGGGCAGTGATCGCGGCATCAATCATCGGAGGTGGGCCACACAGGTAAGCCTTGTTACCGGAAAACCGGCTATCAAAGTGCTCCTTGGCGGCATCGTGCACATAGCCCCGGAAGCCCGGCCAGTCGGCGTCATCTTCGGCCTGGCTCAGGGCCGGCACGTAGGTGAAGTTGTCGTGGTCACGATCCAGTGCTTCAAACAGTTCGCGGTTGTAAAGTTCGGCGAGGTTGCGGGCGCCCTGGAACAACACGATCTTGCGTTCGTCGTCCTGCTCCAGCAGGTCGAGAATCATCGACTGCGGGCTGGAAAGCCCTGACCCACCCGCGATGAAGATCAGGTCGCCAGGCTGGGAGCTGCGCACGAAGAACTGGCCGTAGGGGCCGGACAGGTTCAGCTCATCGCCTGCTTTCAACTGCTCGTGGATGTAGGTGGTTGCAGCGCCACCCTCAACCAGGCGGATGTGCAGTTCCACTTCATCGGGTTTGCCCGGCGGATTTGCCAGGGAGAATGCACGGGCACCCTCAACTCCGGGCACTTCGATGTTGATGTACTGGCCGGCCTGGAAGGTCATCGGGCGGTCCAGTTTCAGGTGCAGACCCTTGATGGTGGGCGACAGGTCAACAATATCCGTTACTGTCGCAACATAGTCCTCCACCGGGTAGCCCTCGAAGTCCGGGTCGACATCAATGTCGGCTTCAATGGTGACGTCGCTCTCCACGGTGGCGCAGCAGGCCAGCACCTTGCCTTCGTCCCGCTCAACATCCATCAGGGCAAAGGGTGAGGCGTCGCCAATCTCAACGTCGCCTTCCAGCACCTGAACCTTGCAGGTGGCGCAGGTGCCGTGGCCGCAAGCGAAGGGCAACCACACACCCTGGCGAAGGGCCGCCTGGAGGATGGTCTGGCCATCCTCGACTTCAATCTGCTCGCCAATCGGCTCGATAGTAACGGTATGACTCATCGCTCTGCCCTCAGTATCCGGCGTTCGCCATGCCTTTCAGGCCCGGCGTGGTAACCGTCAGCATGCTTTTGTGATCAATGCCCTGGTCTTTCAGGGTGGCATCCGCATTCGGGGTGAACGGCTCATCGTTCAGCAGCCATTCAGCATTTAGGAAGTCCGCTTTTGCAGATTCCGGGTGTGCTGCGGTGGCCGGCTTGAGGATCTCCTCCACCAGGGCACGGAAGGTCATATCCGGCTGCACCAGCAACGCAAACGGCGCGCAGAACAGCAGGTGGTCGGGCCAGTAGACATACAGCAGCTGCATGCCGTGAAAGTTTTCGACCTTGTCTTTCGGTTCAAACTTGTAGTCGTAAAGTGCGTTTACACTCATGATGGTCACCTTGTTGTTTTTGTGGGTGTGTCGCCCGGCGCCATTGGCCTCCGGGTGACTCCCGAGTCAATATCAGGCGGCGTCCTGGTTTTCGTCCGCAGGCTTCTGGCCCTTGATGGTCATCCAGTGCTTGTGGTCCGGAGACCCGAGGTACTCGAAATTGTCCTCGCCGATGTTGATGTGGTAGTACTTCTGCACCACGGTCTCGACATCGCCACCTTCACAGTTGCCCTGATAAATCTGGTGCACCGGCAACCAGGCCTGCACGTACTTCTCAGGCTCGTGCTTGAAGATGTCGCAGCAGGCTTCGGAGCAGAAGTGATAGCGCTCGCCCTCATGCACCAGCTGGCGATGGCTCAGCTTCGTGGGCGCCCCCATTTCGGTGAACAGGGTGGGCACCTGGCACACCTGGCACAGTTGCGGCAGGGTGTTGTTGTAGAAGCGACGGCCAGCGGCAGCCTCTTTCGCCAGGTACTCGTAGCGCGGGCGGTAGTACTTGTCGAAAGACTCCGGGTACTTCTCGGACATCCAGTCCATCTCTTCCTTCTCCGGAATCCAGGTGTGGAAGTTGGTGGCCTGGCTGTACTGGTAGAAGGTGGTCCACAGCTGGTGACTCAGGTGATGCTTGGCATCGTTGGCCACGTCCTGGTACTTGGGCGGGCGAATGCCGTAACGCTCAAGATCCTTGAACAGGGCGCCACCGTTCTGCTCGTAATACACTTCCCAGGCCTCGGCCCAGCTCATCACCTTGTTCGGCAGCATGTAGTCCATCATCATGCTGACCAGGCTGAGCAGGCGGAAACCACGCCAGAACCACTTGTCTATCCAGCGCTGAACAATGGGCACGTTGTCTTCGTGCTGTTCCAGGATGAACTTGATTACCTCCAGGCCCAGGGTCATGTGACGGGCTTCGTCAGACTGTGCAGAGAAGCCGAACGTCACGGTAGCCATGTCGCCGTTATAGGCGGCACCCGACATGAACGGTACAAACAGCAGGTTGGTCAGCACGTACTCGAACGAGAACGAGATGGCGGTCAGGAACTCGAACGGGCCGGCGGTGCGGGCATCGTCAAAGAACGACTTGGGTACGGACAGGAACCACACCCGGTCGTGCATGTGCGGGGCATCGTGCAGGCCGTTGAAGTGCTTGTTGTAGTGGCTCATGGCGTGCTGCTGGGTCTGGGAATGACGCAGCTCGTCGATCGCCTGCATCTGGCAGGCCACCCGGGCACCGGCACCACTGAACTGGCGGCCAACCTTCGCATACCCCTGGAACGCAGCGTGCTCGAGCGGAGAAACACCGCTGAGGAACAGTTTCAGGGCGTTCACGTAGCGGGCATCGGAAATGTTCTGATGGCCGTTGTTCTGGGCAAAGGCGTCGAAGATGGCATACAGCTTCTTCTCTTTCTCGGCCTGGTACTTCCAGTAGGCGTCCATGGTCAGACGGAACGGATCTTCCCACTGGGACCAATCGACAATCTTGATGCCTTCAAACCGCTCGTCCGGATAGATGTCTTCCATCTTCTGGTAAGTCGGCTCCCAGGCCATATCCCGGGTCAGGTACTGGTATTTGTCTTTAAGGTTCAGCTTTTTGTTTTTAACAACCATGGTGATTCTCCCGATTATTTCCACTCAAGGATGAAGTGGTCATCGTCTTCGTCGACGTTGCCGCCAATACTGATGACATCGATAAGCATTTCCTGAACGTCCCAGTCACGCCCGAGTTTCTCTTCCATGGTTTCCCGGTTGATCACCAGGCGCTTCTCGGCCTGGATCCGGATCATGGCCGGCTGGTGCTGCAGCTCTGCCTCCGGGTTATCTTCCATCACGGCTTCCGCCAGATAACGGGCGTTGTCGTTGTCCTGAAATACAATGAATACGAGCTGGCTCATGCGGATACTCCCTGGCTCTGCAGACCGACTTTCTTCAGGCGGGTAGACAGTTCCGCCCGGGCTTCGTCCAGTGCTTCAACGCCAACCGAGGCCTCTGCCAGTGGTTTAAGCGCGCTGTAAACCTGGGGCTCCCAGTGGTCGACCCACTGCTGGAGCTGTGCAATGTTGGCGTCGCTTTCACCGGCCACGGCTTTCATCATGGCGTTGGTCCAGCGCAGGGTGTCCTTGTACCAGTCACGCATGAACTCGGTGAGCATGGAGACGTCCTCGGCACCCTGGCTTTCCAGCCACTCATCCATCTTGTGATAGACCAGCGGGAACATCAGGCCGTCCATCAGGATGTTCTGCAGCAGGGTCAGCTCGAACCAGTCCTGCACCACCAGTGAGTCTTCCACCAGCTTGCGCAGGGGCTGCCACAGCTCGTCGTCCATCCAGTAGCCCTTGGATTCGTCCAGGGCGGTGCCGGTGCTGCCATCAATCATCAAGGCTATGCGGGACAGATACTGGCCAATCCCAAGGCGGTCCATGGCCTGATAAATGTGCATCTGGGACACAGTTGTTGCAGTGGCCTCACCGGCAATCTTGCTGTTGTTCATGTTGGCGCCCAGTTCCACATGGCGCAGGGGCACCATCAGGCGCAGCAACAGCTTCTGGGTTTCTTCCGGCAGGCGGGTCAGCAGGTTGCGCTTGTCACAGAAGCCGTAGCTGGTTTCAGCCTGTTCCTGCATCTTGGCGCGGTTACCCACATAGGCACCGTAGTAGAACTGACGGGGGTCAGACACCGCATACCAGTCTTCCATCCGGATCGCGGTGCGGCGCTCGTCATTGAGCTCGTAGTTTGCATCCCACTGCGGGCGATAATGGAAGTTGGTTTTCGCTTCCAGGTCGTAGCTGGCTTCCTGGTAACGGGTAGCCGGCTTCTCGCCAAAACGACGGGCGATGTGGCTGTAGGTCTGGCGAATAGGTTCCACCGAGGTGGTTTTGATTTCGATACTCATATCAACCTTTCCGTTTTGTTTTTGTGGATCAGATTGTGGGTGTTGCTTGTTTGGCTCAATAACGCTGGCCGCGCTCTCCGAAGCGCCACTTGACCATGTCTTCGTCGATCTCGCGGATCATGTCCGAATTCATATGGACCACGTTGTTGTGCTTGCAGAAGATCTCGAAGGCTTCCCGTGGCAGCACAAGCTCGACGAACAGCTCCGGATAACCAATCGCAAAATCGAATTCCACGAATTTGTCACCTGGCTCGCTGCGGACCCGGATATAGCGGGTCATTTCGTTAAAGGTCTTGGCTTCTGGCTGGTTCGTCATAGTGAGCCCCGTTTATGTTTGTGGTCGGCTTGCAGTGTACTGAGCAACGGCTGTGCCACTTCGGAGACGACCACCACGAGAAAGTATGTAGACCAATGTTTTTGATAGGTTTTTCAGGATCAAACGAACGCTTCAAGCGGTTAAAACGAGCTCCGAACTTCGGCTCGAGAGGGGTTCTTTTTTCACCAAATGATCAAAACCAAGGGTGATCTGACCAAATGCTCAGACCAAGGCCCAATTCAACGATCACCTCCATTTTTTTACTATTTGGTTGATTTTTGACCTTGATCAGGTGTTAGATGATCAATTAACGAGCTCCGAATGAGCTGTTCCCCGCCTACAACTATAAAAGGGGTCTCCGACCATGGCTGTCAGTTACAAGCCACAACTGAACTACACCGATTTCAAGGATCTGACGGAGCAGATTCATTTCCAAAGCTCGGAAGGCAAGATCTGGTTTGGCGAGCAGCGGATGCTGCTGATGAACCTCACCTCTCTGGGTGCGTTTCGCCGTGAGATCGTCAACAGCATGGGCGCAGAGAGAGCCAAGGGGTTCTTTCTGCGGCTGGGTTATCTGTCTGGTCTGAAAGATGCCGAGCTGGCCCGCAAACTTCGCCCGCATTGCAGTGAGCTGGACATTTTCCTGGCAGGCCCCCAGTTACACTCGCTCAAAGGCATGGTCAAGGTGATCCCGCTGGAAATCGATCTGGACCAGGAAACCGGCGATTTCTATGGCCGCCTTGAATGGATTGACTCCTGGGAAGTGGAAATCTGCAAAACCGAACTGGGGCAAATGAGCGAGCCGGCCTGCTGGGTTTTGCTGGGGTACGCCTGCGCCTATACATCGTCATTCATGGGGCGGGAAATTATCTTCCGGGAGGTGAGTTGTCGGGGTTGTGGCGACGAGAAATGCATTATTGAAGGCAAACCGGCAGAGGAATGGCCGGATGCAAAAGAATTTTCCCGCCACTTCAAAGCAGACCCGATCATTGAAGAGCTCTACGACCTGCAGGAGCAACTGAACTCCCTGCGCAGTACCCTGCAGCGACAGCAGGGCCAGTACTACGGCATCGGCCAGTCGGCTTCCTATAACAAAGTGTGCAAGATGATCGACAAGGCAGCCCAGGGCAAGGTGTCTGTGCTGCTGCTCGGTGAAACCGGCGTTGGTAAGGAGGTCATCGCCAAGAGTGTTCACCTCCGCAGCGAGCGGGCTGACGGCCCGTTCATCGCCGTCAACTGCGCTGCCATTCCGCCAGACCTGATTGAAGCCGAGCTGTTCGGGGTGGAAAAAGGCGCCTATACCGGCGCCAACCAGGCCCGTGAGGGTCGCTTCGAACGCGCCCACGGCGGCACGATTTTTCTGGACGAAGTGATTGAACTGACCCCTCGGGCCCAGGCAACCCTGTTAAGGGTTCTGCAGGAGGGCGAGTTGGAGCGGGTGGGCGACAACCGTACCCGCAAGGTGAATGTCCGGGTGATTGCCGCGACTAATGAAAGCCTTGAGCAAGCGGTCGAGCAAGGCCGGTTCCGGGCCGATCTGTTCTATCGCCTCAACGTGTTCCCGGTACAGATTCCGGCCTTGCGGGATCGCCTGGAAGACCTGCCTCTGCTGGTGGGGCACTTTCTTGAAAAGTTTCACGCCCAGTACGAGAAGCGCACGCTTGGCCTCTCCGACAAGGCATTGTCGCTGTGCATGAGCTACCACTGGCCGGGCAATATCCGGGAACTGGAGAATGTGATTGAGCGGGGGGTGATCCTGACCGACAACAACGAAACCATCAGTCAGGATGCCCTGTTTGTGACTCCGCCCGCGACGGACAAACAGCCAGGTGAGCGTATTGATGAAGAAGGCAATATGCGGTCCGGCCCACCGGAAGGCGGCACGAGCAGCTGGTCAGATACGATTCTGGGGGCTGGAATAAGCCTGGATGAGGTAGAGGAAACCCTGATGCGCCAAGCCATGGAGCAAGCCAATCAGAACGTCTCCAAAGCCGCCCGACTGCTGGGCCTCACTCGCCCCGCCCTAGCTTACCGCCTGAAGAAATCCGGCATTCTTGTTGAAAGCTGACCAGCAACCTGACTCTTGCAGCAACAGGGATGTTGCAGCACTTGACCGCCGCCTTACGAAATGGACAACCCGCCAGATCACTTGATCATTTGATTAAAATCAAACCCTGAAAATCCTCCTCTGCTGTTCGATCAAACCACTCGACGCTTTCCATTTATATCAATTATTCAACAACTTAATTAATCAATATCCCAAATGGCACAGCCGTTGCTGATGGCATTGTCAGTCGCTTTTCACAACAACAAAGACGGTGACAAAACAATGCAAAACGCTTTCCTGCGCTCAACGCGCAAAACGGCGGTGGCTGTCGCAGTAGTCGGCGCATCGTCGCTTATCCTGACCGGGTGCGAAGCACCGCTGAATCTGGAATCCGTCAGGGCGGTTTCAGAGCAACCCTCAAAACGCACAGATTTCTACCAGGCCATGGCCAGCAACCACCAGGTGATTGTGGTGTCTGGCAATGATGGGGTTCTCCTGGCCAGTGATGACCAAGGCGATACCTGGAAGCGGCTACCGGTCGGCGCCGCCCGCAGTTTCCTGGCCATGGATGTGTGCCCAGATAACTCCTTTGTCGCGCTGGCCTTCGACAACCACATCTGGCACGGCACAGCCGATGCGTCCGAGTGGACAGCCCACGCCATGCCCAGCCAGGAGCAGATGATGACCGCGGCCTGCGGGCCCGATGGTAGCTGGCTCGCCGCAGGCAGCTTTACCACCGTTCAGTTCAGCACCGATCAAGGCGAAAGCTGGGACGAAACCTCCCTCTACGAAGACGCCATTATCAACAATCTCCAGTTTGTCAGTGACGAGCAGGTGATCGCCACCGGCGAATACGGGCTGGTTCTGCGCAGCGACGACAGTGGCATGAACTGGGAAATCGCCGGCCGTGTTCCGGACGAGTTCTACATTCACGCCAGTTACTTCGCATCTGAGTCTGAAGGCTGGGTAGGTGGCCTGAACGGCTTCATCTATCACACCACGGACGGCGGTGAGAGCTGGAATCAGGTGCCGGCCGAAACCTCCGCACCGGTGTTTGGCTTCATTGCGGGTGCAGGTGCCGTCTACGCCCTGGCCGATAACGCCACGGTACTGAAACTGGGCGATGCCGGCTGGAGAAAGATCTCGGAATCCAGCCAACCACTCTACCTGAGAGCCGGGCTGGCTCTGCCAGACCATCGCCTGTTGGTGGCCGGTGGCCGGGGCCTGCTCTTCGACCTTGAACTCCCCACGGCCCTTGCCGCCAGTAAAGACTGAGGATTCCCACCATGTCCCAACTGCATCGTTTCACGCATTTGCTGCACCTGTTGGAAGTGTGGATCTTCAACAATCCACGCAAGGTGTTGTCGTTAATTGCCATTCTCACCCTGATGTTTGCCCTGCGCATTCCGGGGCTCAAGATTTTCACCGATTTCGCGGACCTGTTGCCGCAACAGCACCCCTACATTGAGCTGCACAACAGCATCAAAGACAGCTTTGGCGGCGCCAACGTGCTGGTGGTTGGTGTTGAATTCGAAGAAGGGGACATTTTCACCAACGAGAACCTGGCGCGGATTGATCGCATTACCCAAGCGGTGGACAGCCTGCCGGGGGTCAACCACAACCTGGTGTCCAGCGTTACCCACCGCAATTCCCGGAAGGTGTGGCTGACGGAAGTCGGCAGCATCAACTCCGAGCCTTACTACGATTCCACCCGGGGCCTGTACTCACCGGAGGCTCTTGAAGCCATGCGTGCGGATGTGGCTGCCAACCCGCGGGTTTACGGCCCCCTGGTGTCACCGGACCTGAAGATGGCCCTGGTGAAAGCCCAGCTGATTGAAGGCCAACTGGACTACGAAACAACCTTCGCCCAACTCCAGCAGCTTCGGGCCAATGAAGCCGCCGAAGGCGTCAATATCTACGCCACCGGCCAACCAGTCTTGGTGGGCTGGGCCTATACCTACATGGATCAGATCCTGCAGATCTTCATTTTCACCGTGCTGACCATGCTGGCCCTTCTGATCTTCCATTTCCGTAAAGCGTACGGTGTGCTCATCCCCCTTGGAGGCGTTCTGGTCTCAACGATTTGGGGGCTTGGGATTATCAGCCTGCTGGGCTACAACCTTGACCCCCTTGGGCTGGTAATCCCCTTTTTGATCGCCGCACGGGCCATGAGCCACGGGGTGCAGCTGGTCGAGCGCTACTACGCCGAAACCCTGGTATTGGGCAGCGGCCCGAAGGCAGCCAAAGCTACCTTCGACAGCCTGTTCCGCCCCGGCTCACTGGGCGTGGTGTCAGATGCCATCGGCCTGTCCCTGATTGCCATTGGCTCGATTCCCCTGAACACCCACCTGGGCATTTACGCGTCCCTGTGGGCGATCACCGTGGTGTTCACGGTGTTGATTGGTGTGCCGCTGCTGCTCTCCATTCTGCCCACCCCGAAAAATCCGGAAATCCGGGAAACCGCATTGCGTCACATTGGTTCCACCTGCTCCCGTACGGTCACCAAACCGGGGGCGGCACGGTTGATACTGGCGTTCGCCGCGGTCGCCATGCTCGGTGGTTTGCTGGCGTCTTCCAATGTGCAGATTGGTGATTCCGAACCAGGCTCTCCAATTCTGTATCCGGACCACGATTACAACCTCTCTTCGAGAATCGTTAACGACCGCTTTCCGGGTTCCGAGGAACTCTACATAGTTGCCGAAACCAGCGAGAACGGCGGTCTGAAGCGGCCGGAAGTGCTGGCGGCACTGTCTGATCTGCAAGCTCACATGCTGCTGGACCCGGAAGTAGGCGGCACCAAAGGCCTGCCAGACCTGATCAAGCAGGTTAACCGCCTGATGCACAACGATGACCCCCGCTGGTACCAGATTCCCCACGATGCCGGCTACGTGGGCGGCCTGATGTTCACCTACATGGCTTCCAGCCCGATTCCCGGTGCCCTGGACGAGTTCAACGATACCGACGACCGTGTTGCCAACCTGGTGTTCTATTACAAGGACCGCCAGGGCGAAACCATTCGCCGCGCCATTCACATGGCCAAAGAGTGGATTGCCGAGAACGGCGACAGCGTGGAAGGCCTGACCATCCGCCTCGCCGGTGGCACCCTGGGTGTGGCCGCCGCCATGAACGAGTCCGCGTTCGAAACCAACGTGATCGTACTGCCACTGGTGTTCCTGCTGATTTTCATCTTCGTGATGCTGTTCTACACCTCCTGGCACGCCGGGCTGATGATGCTGCTGTCGATGCTGTTCGCCACCACGCTGACCTACGCCTACATGGGCATCAAGGGGCTCAGCATTGATATCAACACGGTACCGGTGATTGCCGTTGGCATTGGTGTGGGTATCGATTACTCCATCTACATGATGGATCGCATCCGGGAAGAAATGGCCAAGTGCCAGGATCTGCGAGAGGCCGTGCGTCGGGCCATTTCCACCACCGGTATGGCCATCAGCTTCACCGCGCTGACCCTGATGGCGGGCATCGTGATGTGGGTGATCTTCTCTGACCTGCGTTTCCAGTCCGATGCCGCGTTATTGCTGTGCGTAATGATCATCATCAACGGTCTTGCCGCAATGCTTCTGGTGCCCTCATGGGTGCTGGTCTTCAAGCCACGCTTTATCACCGACGTCTATGCCGACGAAGACGGCATTCTGCATTCGGATCATAGAAAACCGAAATCAACTCCGGCTGCTGCTCCCGCCAGGAAGCAGGAGGACGGATTTGTGCCAGGAGAACCGTACCGGGCGTAAACCGGTACGAAACTCCAAAAAAACCTGTAACGAGGACAAGCCATGCAAATAAAAACAAAAGGCCTGAGGCTCTGGTGCTACACCCTTGCGGGTGGTGCCTGCCTGGCGCTGCTACCAATGACATCCACCGTGGCCGCGGAAGACACCCGCTTTAACGGCTACGTGGAGAACGCAACCTACGGGCGGGAGGGCGTTGGCCTTTCCAAGTTCCGTAACACCCTTCAGTTAGAGGCTCAGAAGCGCGCTGGCGACGTGGGCATCTTCAGTAACGTGCGTTTCAACGCCATCCTGCGGGGTAGTTACGATGGTGTTTATGATCTGAATGATGACGAGTATGGCCGTAATGCCGGCGGGCCGATTCAATTACAGGATCTTGCCCAGGGCTCCGTGCCCCATGGCAGCGGTGTTGGCAGTCCTGCCAGCGCGATTCCCTTGCCCCCAGGAAACACCTTCGGCTTTGACACCACCCAAAACCCGAACGACGGCATGGTGGTTCTGGGCGAACACCTGCACGGGCAGGACAACGGCGTAGCCTTTGGTGTTCCCGTCCGGCCCTGCGACAAGGACGACCGTGGCTGTATCCAGGGCTATCTGGATAAAGATTCAAATGAGATGAGGTTCCAGGAATTCAACGACCGGGCCGACTTCATCCGTGAACTCTACGCCGATTTCGACATTAACTTCTCCAACGGTAATATCCTGAGTACTCGTGTGGGTAAACAGCAGGTGATCTGGGGCCGAACCGACCTGTTCCGGGTGCTCGATGTGATCAACCCGGTCGACTTCTCCCGCAACAACATCTACGACGAACTGGAAGATATCCGGATTCCGATGTGGATGGTTCGTACCGACTACCGCATGGGGCCCACCGAAGTCTTCGACGGCCTGGCGTTTGATGATCTGAACTTCCAGGTGGTCTGGAACTTCGACAAGTTCCGGCCCCATGACATTGGCCAGTGTGGCCAGCCAAATGTGATTCTGGATGCCGGCTGCTTTTTCCGGGGCATGAATAACCTCTGGGAGAATGGTGGCACCGTGGCCAACTTCGCGGGCGCCACTCCTGACGGGGGGCTGGCAACAGACTTCGGCCCTGGCCAGATCGGTATCCGCAAGGCGCACATGCCCAGCTGGAGCCTGTCCAACACCCAGCTTGGTCTGAAGATGGAAGGGGTTTACGGCGATCTTGGCTTCTCGCTGAATGCGCTGACCTACCGTTCACAGCTGCCCTCGCTCCGTGGAGGCATACCCGCCCAGAACGGGTTCACAGGTGAAACCGGCGTTTGGCCGAGCCTGATTGCGTTCGACATTCACTTCCCGCGGGTCAACCTGGTGGGCGGTTCCCTCGATTACTACTCACAAGGCATCGATACCGTATTCCGGGTCGAAACCGCCTATACCTCCGGTGAGGAGTTCGCCAACACCCTCCGTGAACGGCTCTACTCCGAATCCGATGTTCTGCGTTACGTGATCGGTGCCGACAAGAACATCTTCATCCCGGCGCTGAACGAAAGCCAGGCGTTCCTGTTCTCAGGCCAGATCTTTGGTCAGCACATTCTGGATCACGAACGTGAGCAGCGCACCTACGGCGAGGCCGGTATCCCCGACTGGGAACACAACTGGACCGCGACACTGCTGATCAAGGGCTTCTACATGAATGGCCGGCTCAGCCCCCAGCTCATCACCGCCCACGATTTCCGTGCCCAGGCCACCGCCCTGGCACCGTCGGTTGAATGGCTGGTGACCGATCGCTTCAAGCTCACCGCCGGCGGCAACTTCAAGGTGGGCACGGGTGCCCGCAAGTTTGACGACTGCCGCTCCTGTAACCCCTGGGATCCGTTCACACAAACCCCGGGCGTTGTCGGACACCAACCGGGTGAATCCGCAGGTCTCTCCGGCTATGAACCCCTCGGTCGCTTCCAGTCTGGCCCCATCGGCATGGCCCAGAAAGAAGACGAAATTCAGCTGACCGCCCGTTACAGCTTCTGATTACAAGAGGACAGAACCATGAGAACCCTAACCAAACCAACGCTGCTTTCCCGGTGCCTGGCCGCCGGCCTGGCCACCGGCATGCTGGCCTCACTGGCCCATGCCAGTGACGACGTTATCGAGAACTCTTTTTTCCCATATAACGATTCGGTGCCTACGAAAGAGGGCCTGAACACCGGCCTGGTGATCGACCAGTCTAACGTGGCCGAATTCAAAGATGTGATTGACCCGGCCTTCTACACGTTTATCGAGAATGGCTGGACTTCCATCACCGTGGGTGACACCACCTCCTTTGGCCTGAACGAAGGCTACATCGAGGCCACCCGCGCCGCCCTTGGCCAGGTATCGCTGGGTGACCAGGTGGGTGAGATCAACGGCTGGCAAGCCGGCCGCCCGTTCCCGGAAGAGCCGGATGCCAACGACCCGCGCGCTGGCGAGAAGTTGGCGTGGAACTACAAGTACGGTTACAACTGGGGCGACAGCGCCGCCATTTACCCGTTCTACTGGAAGTACCGGGACATGAACTCCGGCAAGCTGGAGCGCACCATCAAGTTCAACTTCCACTTCCTGAACTTCAAGGGTCGGGTAAACCAGGAACCGACGCCGGAAATCACCCCCAACCCGTCTGACCTGTTCCGTGCCATCTACGTGCAGGTACTGGACCCGGCCGATGTGCGCAACACCCAGTTGCTGATTCACCGCGCCGCAGATGACCTCAAGCGCGACAACTCCTGGCTGTACCTGGGCTTCCAGCGCCGGGTTCGTCGCCTGGCCACCGGCCAGGTAACCGATGCCTTCCTCGGCTCAGACCTGATGATCGAGGACTTTGAGGGCTACAACGGCCGAATTTCAGACATGAACTGGACCTACAAAGGCACCCGGAACATGCTGATGCCGTTCTACAACCACAACGACCTGGAACTGGATACCGAGACCCACCAGGACAGCGATGGCTACCAGGTTGTGGCCTTCGGCGGCCAGGGTGGCTGCTTCCCAAACATCACCTGGCAGCTGCGCAAGGTCTACGAAGTGGAATCGGTGCCGGTGGATGACAGCCACCCGCTGTCGCGCCGGGTTCACTACATGGACGCCCAGACCTTCACTATCCCGCGCACGGTGTCTTATGACCGCAAGGGCAGCATGTGGAAAACCTTCACCATTGGTCAGGCGCATCCGGACCATCACCTGCCCAAGAACAAGGGCAGCGGCGTGTCCATCGATGACAGCTTCAGCATGATTGATGTTCAGGCCAGCCACTGCACCACCGGCCAGTTCAAGGGCCAGGTTGACCCGGAGATGTCACCGCCACAAATGTTCAACGTGCAACACATGCGCGCAACAGGCAGCTGATCGGCAAGTCGTAGTTGCTCTCCTTTGGGCCCGCTGTGCGGGCCCCTTTTTCATTTCGGAGGATGAAAAAAGATGTCCCGATATGAACCATTGCCAGGGAACGCGCAGGACCAGGATCAACTTCTGGTACTGACCGATGACAAAGGCAGAATCACTTACGCAAGCAGTGCTTTTTGCCGGCTGAGCGGCTTTGATGAAGACACGCTGAAAGCCGAAGGGTTCAGCCAGCTTCGACACCCGAACATGCCCAAAGGCCCACTGAATGATCTGTGGGAAACCCTGGGACGGAATGACTCCTGGATGGGTATGATCCGGAACCGCAACGCCCGTGGCAACGATCTCTGGCTCGATGCCTTTGTCACCCCAATCTCGGACGAGCACGGTCAGGTTGTCGAATACCAAGCCATTTACCAGGTACCGGACAACGCTACAGTCCTGCGAACCCAGCAGGTTTACCAGGCCCGCGCCAAGGGCAAGCAACCGCTGGCACTGAGACTTCCCAGGCTGGCGCCAGCCACCCAGCAATGGCTGCTGGCAACGCTGTGCTGCAGCCCCGTTTTGATTGCCGGGCTACTGACACAACCCATAGTTTTCGCCGCTTTGTTTACCCTCACCAGCGCGCTGGGTTTTGTTGCATTTTTCCTGCTGAACCGACCTCTTCAGGCGCTGGCCCGGCACTGCCAGGGCATTGTTGACCACCCCATCAAACAACTGGTGTACACCGGCCAGGCCGGCACCGTCGGGCAGATCAAGTTGGCCATGCGACTGGTGGAAACACGACTGAACGTGATGATCGCCCGGGTGCGGGACAGCGGCGGCCAGATAGAAGGCTATGTGGGCCAGGCCAATACACTGCTGCAGGCCAGCACCCAGGCATCCGAACAGCAGCTTTCCGGGTTGAGTACCGTGGCGGCCTCGGTGGAAGAGTTCAGTGCCACCATACGGGAGGTGTCTGAAAGCACCCAGCAGGCGGCTCAGCTGAGCGCTCGCAATCGGGAATCCGGTAACGACAGCGCCCGTTCTGCAGCGGCGGCCCAGGACAGTATCCGCACCCTGGCCCGGGAGCTGGATGAAGCTGGCGAGATTGTCCAGGAACTGGACCAGAACAGTCAGGCCATCGGGCGTATACTGGATGTGATCAATGCCATCGCAGAACAAACCAACCTGCTGGCGCTGAATGCGGCGATTGAAGCCGCCAGGGCAGGTGAAAACGGGCGAGGGTTTGCAGTGGTTGCCGACGAGGTTCGATCCCTGGCCAAACGAACCCAGCAATCCACCGATGAAGTTCGCGAGATGATCAGCGCCCTGCAGGAAGGGTCTGCCCGGGTGGTGGAGTCCATGGAAAAAGGCAAGCGCCAGTCGGCGGCCAGTGTTGAACAGGTATCCGCCAGCGCCGAAGCGCTTCAGGCCATTGTCGCCGGCATTAACGAAAGCGATGGCCTGAACCAGCAAATTGCTGCGGCCACCGAGCAGCAGAGCCAGACCGTCAGCCAGCTAAGCCAGGAGATCCACACCATTCACCAGCTCGCCAGCCAGACCTGCCACCAGCTGGCAGATACGGTAAACGCCGGCGAATCCGTTGGCCACCATGTGTTCCGCCAGAAATTCCTGATCAAACACCTGATGCCCGCCGGTGCCAGCAATGCCCGGCGCGTAAGTCTCAAGGAGAAGGTATCATGACAGAGCAGATCAACCAGGACGTCCATGCTCCCCTCACGGTGGTGGTGTCCCGCCGGGTAAAGAAAGGCCAGGAGTCCGCCTTCGAGCAACTCAGCAGCCAGATGACAGAACGGGCCGCCAGCTTTCCGGGCTACCTGGGGGCCACCATGTTCCGCCCCTCGTCTGCGGAAGACCCGGAATACCGGATTGTCTTCAAGTTCCGCGATAGGGACACCCTGACAGCCTGGGAGGAGTCCCCGGAAAGGGCCGAGTTGCTTGAGCAGATTGAAGCCTTACTGGCCAAGCCCAGCGAACGGGAAGTGACGTCTGGCATCGTGACCTGGTTTACCCTGCCCGGGCAGAACCCGGTCAAACCGCCACCCAAGTGGAAGATGACGTTCGTTAGCTGGCTGGCACTGTATCCCGCCGTTACCCTAGTATTCCTGATCTTCGGAGATTTGCTTGCACAGATCCCGCTGCTGCTCCGCACCATGGCCGTTACTATCGTGGTCATGTTGCTGATGAGTTATGTGCTGATGCCACGAATGACCCGCTGGTTTGCCTTCTGGCTGTTCCCGAAGAAGAACCAGGATGTCCGTTAACGGCGAGAAGGATCTTACCCGGCAATGACCAATCTGCCTGTTAACCGGTCTCAGTGCCTTGCGTTGGCCCTGATTCCGTTATTGTCTGCAGCGTTGCTGTTCAGTCCGGCAGCCGGTTGGTTCGATGGCCCGCAACGGCTCTCGGCGCTGCTGGTGATGGCCGGGCTTGTGCTGTTTGCCACCGGTGCGGTGCCAGAGTTTGTTACCGCCCTGCTGGTGCTGACCCTGGCCATGCTGTTGTCGCTGGCACCCGCCGACGTGGTGTTTTCAGGACTCACCTCGACCGCCTGCTGGCTGATTGTTTCCGGACTGGTGATCGGCATTGCCATCTCGGAAACCGGCCTGGCCCAACGGGTGTCCGACCTGTTTACCCGGCACCTGGATGCCAGCTACACCCGGTTGATCGCCGGCATCGTGGTGATCGGTATTCTGCTGGGCTTTGTGATGCCCTCCTCGGTGGGGCGCATTGTGCTGTTTATTCCCATCGCGCTGACCATCGCCCACAGCTGTGGCTTTGAGCATGGCAGCAATGGCCAGAAAGCCGCTGGCCTGGCGGCGGCCTTTGGCAGCCATCTGCCCACCTTTGCCATTCTGCCCGCCAATGTCCCGAACATGATCATGATTGGCTCTGCCGAGAAGATTCATGGCTGGAGCCCGATGTTCGGGGAATACCTGTTGCTGCACTTCCCGGTGCTCGGCATCCTCAAGGCCATCATGCTGGTGGTTGTGCTGGTGCGATTGTACCCGGACAGCCCGAAACCGGTTCCGAAAGCCGGCCCCCGACAGCCTTTCGATGCCACGGAATCGCGGCTGATGCTGATCATTCTGGTGACGCTCGGGTTCTGGCTGACCGACACCTGGCACCAGATCTCGGCCGCATGGATTGGTCTGGCGGCCGCGACCTTGTTGCTGATGCCCGGCATTGGCATGATCTCCACCCAGAGTTTCAACCAGAAGGTGAACATCAGTTCGATTCTGGTGGTGGCCGGCCTGCTGGGCATTGCCGGGCTGATCAACCATCAGAACATCAGCGGTATTCTGGGTGGGCATGTGCTGGCCTGGCTGCCGCTGGAACCGGGGCGGGATTTCGCCAACTTCCTCACCCTGTCACTGGCCGCGACAGCAACCGGGATGGTAACCACTCTGGCCGGCATTCCGGCAACCCTCACGCCCCTGGCCGGCCCCATGAGCGAAATGACCGGCTTCAGCCTGGAAGCGGTGCTGATGACCCAGGTTCTGGGCTTCTCCACCATCATCTTCACCTACCAGTCCGTACCGTTGATGATGGCCATGCCCCTGGCCGGCATTCCCATGCGCCATGCCGCCCGGTTGTGCCTGATACTGGCCACCCTAACCATCGTGATTCTGTTTCCGCTGGATTACCTGTGGTGGAAGTGGCTGGGGTGGATCTGAGGCGACAGCGCGCCCCAGCCCCGGTTCTGGTTGTCCCTACAGGTGGTTCATCAGTGCCCGCAACTGGGCGTTGTCGGGGTATCGTTGCAACAAGGCTTGGGTCACTTGCCTGGCTCTGTCCTTCTGGTCTAACTGGAACAGTGCAACCGCGTACCGGTAGCCAAACAACCACTGGCCGGGCGTCAGCTCATAGGCCCGTTCCAGATCAGCCAGCGCCGCGGCGTAGTCTTGCAGGCGAATGCGGATCAGCCCCCGCAAGTGAATCAGCTGGGGTTCGTCAGGGCTGTGTTCCAGGGTTTGATCAATGGCCCGGACCGCCTCCAGGTTGCGGTCTCCGGAACGGAGAATATCGGTCAGCAGGATGGCGGCGGGCACATAGCCCCGGTCTTTGGCCAGTGCACGTTTGAGTTGTTGCTCAGCCTTGTAGACATAATCCCCGGCCATCAGGTATCGGGCTTTCAGCACACTGCCCGCGGGCAGGTCTGACTGCATATCAACATAGTACTCGTATTCCCGCTTGACCCCGGCCCAGCGTTCGGAGTCCGGCAGGCTGCCGCTCCACACCATGGATTCAAAGGCCGCCAGCCTGACCGCCAAAGAATCATCAGCCAACCCCTGCTCGGCAAGGCTCCGGACCCGGCCCGTCTCGCCATGCCTGAGCACACGATAGGCGCTCTCGCGGATCACCGCATGATCGCTCTGGGCCAGACGCGCCACCACCGACATGTGCCGGGCCACGAGGGCGTCCCCGTGCTGTTCCAGCAGCGTTGCCCGGCGAATGGCAGGCTCGCCCTCATCGGCCAGATAGGCCAGAACCTCTGCCAGGTTACGTTGCTGAACGTGATGCCAGGTGTCCGGCTGGTAAAGATCCGGATACCAGCTCCCGACGGTGTCCATCGACCAGGCACGATCCCGGTCTGTGTGGCACGCCAGGCAAACATCAGGGCTGCCGGATGCCTTCGACACATCTGGCCGGGGCACCATGAAACTGTGCTCCCGCCGGTCATCGATTCCCATAAACGTGGCTTCGGGCATGTGGCAGCTTACGCACTGCGCACCTTCGCTGTTGCGGGGGTGATGGTGGTGATCCGGGGTATCATAGTCACCGGCGTTGTGGCACTGGGCACAGACACCGTTGCCTTCAATCTTGAGCTTGCCGGTATGGGGGTTATGGCAGTCGCTACAGACCACACCAGCCTGGAACATCTTGCTTTGTTCAAAGGAGCCCAGCACAAACACCTCTTCCCGGACTCGCCCATCAGAGTAATACAGCGGCTGGTCCAGCCGGCTCAGGCTGAACTGGTCGTGTACCTGGCCACCGGCGGAATCCGTCAGGCTGGTGCGCAGGGAATGGCACTGGCCGCAGGTGGCCACCTGTTTGGAACCAGGCTTGGCCCCTTTCAGGCGAGGTGGCTGTTTTCCTTCACTCACCAGCCAGGCCCCCACCGCAGCCAGTTGCACACCGGCGGCCAGGGAGTCTCCGCTTTGCTGCGCAGAGGCATGGTCCAGAGCCGCATCATGGCAAGCGGTGCAACTCACGGCCACGTGCTGCCACTCGGTGTGGTATCGGTCTTCCACCGGGTCGTAGTTACGCTCCAGCCCGGTGGAATGGCAATCGGCGCATTGGTTGTTCCAGTTCTGGTAGATGCCGGTCCAGTGCATGGCATCACCGGGCCGGTTCTGCCCCGGTTCATCCAACCGGAACCAGCGCTGACCGCCGTCGGACTTGCTGCGGGTATCCCAGGCAATGTTGAAAGCCTGAAGGCGGCCATCGCCAATATCAATCAGGTACTGTTGCAGCGGGTAAACCCCGAAGGTGTAGCGGACGGTCCACTGGCGTTTTTCGTCACCCTCCCGGGTGTGAATAACGAATTGCCCGTCTTTCTCCAGGAATTGAACGGCGAGCTCTGAGTCTTGATAGCGGGCGCCGGAGAAATCACCGGCCACCGCCTCCGGGCTGGCTTCCGCCATGGCGACGGCGTGCTGGGAGCGGGACCATTCGGCCACTTCCCCTTCATGGCAATCCACACAAACAGAAGGGTCGGCCACAGCGGTACCGCCGGTCAGCACCAGCAGACCGATGGCTAATAGCCTCCAGCCTCGCTTCATCATATCGTTCAATTCCATGTTACTTCAGCACCCATTTCACCAGATCATAAACCCGAATTCCCGGAATATCCTGCGACCACCCCTGTAAGCCCACGACTTGCAAAGGCTGGCCCAACTTTCGGGATGTGGCCTGCCGCTTGCTTGATTTATGATAAAGATCGCTAAGATCCCATTGGCTGAACACACAAAAACAACGACTCCGCCATGAACGAAAAACAGGTTCCATTCCGATACAACGTGGGTGTGCGCTCTCCCGATTTTGAGGAGGCAAAGGCCTTTATCAATGCCCACATTGAAGACCGCGAGGTTGCCCCTCTGTCTCACAACGGCCGGGCCGAGAACCTGCTAACCTTGCAGCCCGTGGGCAGCAGCTCGCTGTTCGGCGCCATGTGGTCCGAGAAGGTTCACATTCAGTCCGAAACCCAGCAGACCTTTCACGCGGTTCTGGTGCTGTCGGGCAACATCTATTGCAAATCCCTGGATACCAACGTGCCAGCCGACAGCCTGGTGTTGACAGCGCCGGGCAAGCAGGCAGACCTGGTCTGGGAAAAAGGCACCCGGGCCGTGGTGATGAGCCTGGCGCGCCAGAAACTGATCGACACCCTGGGTGTTCCGGACCTCAGCTTTCTCAGGGAAACCAACGCCTTTATCCCCGGCAATCATCAAGACGCCCTGGTGTTGAGAAACGCCATTACCTGCCTGGCGCAACAACACGAAATCTGTCAGGGGCGGATCGACCCGGCGGTTCAGTCCCAGTGGGAAGGCTTGCTGCTGGCACAATTTGCCAACCAGTTGCACCGTGAGGGCCTGGAAAACCCGTCGATACTCCCGGGCCGGATTCGTCTGGCAACGGAATGGATACTGGCGCATATTCGCGAACCCATCTCGGTGTGCGATCTGCTGCGGATCACCGGCGCCAGCCGGCGGTCCCTGGAATCCGGGTTTCGTACCTACCTCAACACCACGCCGGCAAAGTTTATTCTGTGCCACAAACTCAAGGGCGTTCGGGAGTTACTCCGAACCAGCCCCGACATCAACATCGGCGATGCGGCGTTTTCCTACGGATTCAACCACCTGAGTCACTTTACCCGCCAATACCACGAAGCCTTTGGCGAGCTGCCTTCGGAAACCCGACGGCAGTGCCGGGCATCCCGGGTTGTGGTCAGTAAAAAGGCCCGGCTCGATTCGGTTTAATGCCGAATCTCCCCGGGCAAGACGCTTTCAGAGTCAGAAGGTTAGGTTAAAGCCAATGGCGTAATTGGTATCGGTCAAGAGCGCCCCTTGCGGGCTGACAACCGGTTTATCGAACTGCCCGGTCTCTGCCCACACCTTCACCTGAGGGGTGATTCGCTGCTCGAGCTTCAGGGTGTAGACGGAGTTGTCCGCCGCCGAGTAATCGTGATCCTTTTCCTTGTAGCCCACCGCTATGCCAGCACCGCCTTCGGTGATGTACTGAGCAGAGACACCGTAGGAATCAAAATCGGCCTTGCCTTCCGGGTCCAGTGGGTATGGCGCATTCCGGTTGTTTTCCCAGACCGCACCCAGGGCCAAGGAACCCAACTGATAGCTCAGACCAGCCGCGGTGATCAGGTAATCATCCGTGGCAAATGGCGGTAGCTGTTCTTGCACTAGCTGGGTAGTGCCAATGGCAAACCCAAGATTGTCACCCTTGTGCACCAGCCGGACCGAGCGGCCGTCGGCGTCTTTGCCGTTGCTGTCGTTCAGGGTAATGGCTGCAAACACAAGCTTGGTCTTCATAAACCAGGGGGTATGGTAGGCAAAGGTACCTGAGGTCCGGTCCGGCTGGGCGAAGATGCCATCGGGCCGTGGGTCCGCCCGGGACACGTTGTACTCATAGTGGTTGATTGGCCCGTAGATATCCGACCATTGGCCACTGGTGCCCCGGGGCGCCGCCACAAACAACCCATAGCGGGTTGGCAGCCAGAACTTGGCCTCTTTCACATGCACATCGGCTTCACCATCACGGCCGGTGGTGGGGTCATCCGCACTGTTGGCGGCCCAGGCAAGGTCCACCTCAACGGCGTAGTTCAGGTTCAGGCCTTGATCGATGGCCGCTTTGCCTTGCAACCCGAGTTCAAGTTCAAACGCTTCTGCTTCCGCGTCCTTTCCTTCGATCTTCAGGGCACCGGCATTCAGGTTCCCGTAGAAGTTCGGTTTATCCAGCTCGACCGCGAGGGCCGGGGTGGCGGCGACTGCGCATATCGCAGCCGCCAGAAGTGTCTGTTTCAGTTTCATGGCGTATCTCCTGCTTTCTGACATGGGGTCGGGTTACTCAACACACTTGCCGTACAGGCAGGTGGTGAAGCTGTATCCAACTCTCCGCATGTCGGCCGGGTCAGCTGCGATCACGCCATTGCGCTTGACGTACTTGTCCCACTCAGCCAGCAGTTGCTTCAGCTTTTCAGGTTCCTTGCTGGACAGGTCCGTGGTTTCAGTAGGATCAACTGCCAGATTGAAAAGCTGCCACTGGCCCGGGCCATAAGGTGGCTCCATCAGTCGAATTTTCCAGTCACCCATGCGCACCGCAGAACGGCCATAGAGCTCCCATCCAACAACCCGGTTTTCCGGCGCGTTACCGTTCAGGCCGGGCACCATCGAAATGCCTTGAACCTCGAACACTTCCCGGCCCTTGTAAGGGCTGGTAGGAACATCGATACCCGCCAGTTCCAGGAACGTCGGCATGATGTCCATCACATGGAAAAACTCGTGGTTGATTTCGCCGTTGGCGTCTTTGCCCGGCAGGCTGAGGATAGCCGGCACCAGGAAACCGCCCTGGGTTGGGTAGCCTTTCCACATCGGCCAGGGCGTGGCACTCACCTGCCCCCACTGGGCGCCATACCAGATGTAGGAGTCACGACGGCCCATGTTTTCGAAGCTGTTGTCGTACTCAGAGGCAATCCATTCCTTGTTGCGGGGCAACACTTCCGGGCTATTGCCATCTGCGCCGTTATCGGACATGAACATAACCACGGTATTGTCGAGCTTGCCTGCTTTTTCCAGATGGGCGATAACCCGGCCGATGTTCTCGTCCATGTTGTCGACCATGGCGGCGTAGATCTCCATCTTTCGGGCTTCGATCTTGCGCTGCTCATCGGTCAGCTCATCCCAGGTCGGCAGCTGGTCGAAAGGGACGTTGGCCGCCAGTTCATACCCTACCAGCCCCATGTCTTTCATCTTGCCAAGGCGCTGCTGGCGAATGGCCTCATAGCCCTCGTCGTAACGACCCTCGTATTTCCTGATGTAGGAATCCGGCGCCTGTAGGGGCCAATGGGGTGCCGTGAACGACAACACGTGGAAGAACGGCTTGTCGCCGGCCGCGTTAACGTATTCGATGGCTTTGTCGGCGTAGAAGTCGGAGGAGAAGAAGCCATTGGGTGCCTCTACCTGCTTGCCGTTCTCCAGGTAGATGGCTTTCGGATCGACACCGATAATCGCCCGGCCATCGTCAAAGTGGCTGGCGCCGCCCTGAACCAGCACCCAGGATTCGTCGAACCCACGCGCATTGGGGCTCAGCGCTTCAGTCCGGCCAAGATGCCATTTACCGGTGGTGGATGTGTGGTACCCGTTATCCCGCAGCACCTCAGGCAGAGTTACCACCAGATCATTCAGGTGGCCCTCATAGCCTGGCTGCCCTTTCTGTTCCGGCGTCAGCAGCTCGGCCATGTTGCCGATACCGGCGCGGTGATTATCGGTGCCGGAAAACAGCATGGACCGGGTTGGGGAGCAGGTTGGTGCGGTATGGAAGTTGGTCATCCGGATGCCTTCGTTGGCCAGGGCATCCAGGCTCGGGGTTTCAATCTCGCCCCCGAAGGCGCCGATGTCTGAATAGCCCAGGTCATCGGCGATAATCAGCAGGAAGTTGGGTTTTTCAGCCTGGTTGGCCGATGCCAGCGTAGACGCTGCCACCAACCCCAAAGCCAGCCCCAACCGACGAAGCAGCGTGTTGTTTTTGTACATGCTATGCCCTCAATCAGTTCGTTGTTGTGCCACCAGTGTGTGGTCAACTTCATTCTGCTGAGGGTTTATGGGTAGGGGTTATCCCGTATGCGCACGGGTTGTCATAAATGCGCAACATTCTCTGAGACGCAAAATACCCGATTACAATATATAGTGGTGATAGTCGTCCGCCTTGTACGAGGAGTCTTCATGGAACTGCCCGCCTACCTGAAAGTCATGGCCGACAAGGGCGCCTCTGACCTTTTCTTTTCTACCGGTTCACCGGTGATGATGAAGGTCGAGGGCAAAACCGGCCCGATCACCCAGAACCCCCTGGCCTCGGGCGCGGTCCGGCAACTGGCCTATTCGGTGATGAACGACAAGCAGCGGGCCGAGTTCGAGAAGAACCTGGAACTGGACATGGCAGTCGGGGTAAACGAGGTTGGGCGCTTCCGGGTAAATGTGTTCTGGCAACGCGGCGAAGTCAGCATGGTGGTGCGCCATCTGCGCAACGACATTCCCTCTATTGAAAGTCTTGGCCTGCCATCGGTGCTGAAAGAGCTGATTATGGAACCTCGCGGATTGATACTGGTGGTTGGCTCCACCGGCTCCGGTAAATCCACCACCCTGGCCTCGATGATTGACCACCGCAACGGCAACCAGTCTGGCCACATTCTGACGGTGGAAGATCCGATCGAGTACACCCACAACCACAGGCAAAGTGTGGTCAATCAGCGGGAGGTGGGGGTGGACACCCGCTCCTACAACGAAGCCCTGCGCCGGGCCATGCGGGAAGCGCCCGATGTGATCATGATCGGTGAGATCCGCGACCGGGACACCATGAAGCATGCGCTCACCTATGCGGAAACCGGCCACCTGTGCATCTCCACCCTGCACGCCAGCAACGTGGACCACACCATGCGGCGGATTGTGAATTTCTTCCCCGAACACGCCCACAAGGAGCTGTTCATGGATATGAGCATGCACCTGAAAGCGGTGGTGGCCCAGCGTCTGCTGAGGGGCAAAGACGGCAAACGGGTGGTGGCCGTGGAAGTGATGCTTGCCAGCCCCTACATTCGGGATTTGATCTCCAAGGGTGAGATAGATGGGATTGCCGACATCATGACCCGGGGCGGCGAACAGGGCATGAAGACCTTCGACCAAGCCATTCTCGAACTTTACGATCAGGGCAAGATTACCCGGGAAGAAGCCCTCAGCAATGCCAACTCCAGGCACAATCTTGAGGTGAAGATCCGCCTCGCCAGCGGTGGCTTGCAATCGCCCAGCGACCTGCTGAGCATTGACGAAAGCTGAACCCTGGTTGAGTCGGCAGGACAGTGACAATGTCACTGACCCCATTCCCACGGAGCTCTATATTGAGCGGTGACAACCTCAGTCAAGGAGCTCAACCAATGACCAATATTCTCAAGCTTTTCACCCTGGCCGTTCTGGTTACACTGGCACCGATGCACGCGATGGCCACTAGCCACGGCAACAAAAGCAGCGCCGTAGAAGAAGTTCTGGTGATTCTGTCCAGCGACGCCCGCCAAACCCAGGGCATGGCCATGGTGCTGGCCAATACCATGGCGGAAAAAGGCGCCAAGGTGAACTTGCTGCTGTGTGATGAGGCCGGAGACCTGGCCCTGAAATCCTATGAGGGTGAAGCTCTGGCGCCGCGCGGCGTAACGCCCGGCCAAATGCTGCGTGGATTGCTGAAAGCGGGTGGTACCGCCAGTGTTTGCGCTCTCTACTTGCCGAACAGCGACAACAGCAAAGACGACCTGATTGACGGTGTTGGTGTCGCCATGCCGCCGCAGATGGCCGACCAGATGCTGGATCGCAAAATGCGTGTCTTCACGTTCTGAAATGACAAGGACTTCGGGTGCCTTCCTCGGCAGGCACCCGAATAATCAAGGACGATAGATTTTTTCGGGGTTTGCCTTGGTGGTCCAGGGCATACCGGAGTTCTGCCAACCGTTCTGCAGCCGCATGCCCTTCTGGGGGCCTTCTTTCAGAGAGTCACCCTGGAAGCCGTGGTCCACGTACTTCACGTTGCTGAATCCACGCTCCATCAGATACTCGGCACTGGGCTTTCCTCGCGCAGAGCCAGAACGACACATGGTGATGATTAACGCATTCCGGTCCAGCCCCTTTTCAGCCAGCGCGGCATCCACCTCGGCAACAAAATTTTCGTTGATATCCATGGCGAAGACGGCCTTGTCTTCATTGAACCGGGTGCGGTCCACCAACTGAAACGGAATGTTCAGGTCCACCGCATCGGTAAAGCCGATGAACATGATTTCCACCGGGTCTCGCACGTCAATGAACAACACCTGATCGCCCTGCTCCTGGACCATTTCGTGGGTTTCCTGTGGCGTGACTGACAGCGCTTCCTCTGCCTGGGAAGTGGTCACCAGGCCAAAACCGAACAGCAACATCACGAGTAACGATTTCATGGCAATCTCCTGTTTTAGGTCTAGGATTTCTCTTCGAGCATAACGATATAACCGACCATTTGACACCCGCCAAACCGCTTCGTTCAGCGGCGAAATGTCGCAGCTAACCCTGAATATCCCGACAAAAAGTGAAAATTGACAGACATCAATTATGACGCCAACTCTGACCAGTTTTCCGTGATGTTCCCGGTGCGTTTGTTAACTTTGGTTCAGAGAGACCAGACCTATCTCATAAGGAGAGTGAACCATGATGAAACGTCCGTTAACCAAAGCCCTGATTCTGAGTCTGGGCGTAATGGCGGGTTCTGCCGCCGCAGATGACCTGCTGGACCGGGCCAGAAGCACCTTCGAGCCGATTCCCAAATACCCACCTGTGATCGACGGCAACGAGCTGACCCAATCCAAGGTGGAACTGGGCAAGATGCTGTTCTTCGAACCGCGCCTGTCTTCCAGCCATCTGATCAGCTGTAACACTTGCCACAACGTCGGTTTAGGCGGAGATGATTACCTGCCGGTGTCCATTGGTCACGGCTGGCAGAAAGGCCCCCGTAACTCCCCGACGGTATTCAACGCGGTGTTCAACGCAGCACAGTTCTGGGATGGCCGGGCAGCAGACCTTGCCGAGCAGGCCAAGGGCCCGGTTCAGGCTGGCGTGGAAATGAGCAGTACGCCGGAGCGCGTGGTTTCCACACTCAAGAGCATGCCGGAGTATGTTGAGCGCTTCGGCGATGCCTTTCCGGGGCAGGATGGTCCGGTGACATTCGACAACATGGCCGTAGCCATCGAAGCTTTCGAGGCAACGTTGATCACTCCAGACTCTGAATTCGACAAGTACCTGCGTGGCAACACGGCCGCTCTGAATGACAAAGAAAAGGAAGGCCTGGCCCTGTTCATGGACAGAGGCTGCGCCGCTTGTCACAGCGGCGTGAACCTCGGTGGCCAGGAATACTACCCGTTCGGTTTGGTCGAGCGTCCGGGCGGTGCCATTCTGCCTGAGGGCGACCGCGGCCGCTTTGAGGTCACCCAGACAGCCTCCGATGAATATGTATTCCGTGCCTCTCCGCTGCGGAACATTGAGCTGACAGCCCCCTACTTCCACTCTGGCGCCGTCTGGAGCCTTGAGGAAGCGGTTGCGGTTATGGGTACTGCGCAGCTGGGTACAGAGCTGAACGACAGCGAAGTCCAGTCCATTGTTGCCTTCCTCAAGACCCTGACTGGCAACATTCCGGAAATCCGCTACCCGATTATGCCGCCGAGCACAGCCACCACACCTCGCCCCACCGACATGGTGCCTTGATCACCTGACCGGCAGGTGTCTCTAGCAGCGCGCCTCAGGGCGCGCTGTTTCGTTGAGCACCAGGACCATACGAACAAATCCCCACCTTTGTCCTGTTGTGCCAATCCTGATAAGCAAGCTATCGTCTGTTTTTACCTGCAGCAGACGAGGCCCTATGAATCCGACCATCGAACTCCTGAAATCCCATCGCTCCATCCGGAAATTCAAGGATCAGAAGATTCCGCGGGAACTGTTTGAAGACCTGATCCGTGCCGGCCAATGCGCAGCTACCTCCAACCACGTCCAGGCCTACACCATTATTCATGTGGTCAATCCGGAAAGCCGTCGGAAACTGGCAGAACTGGCCGGGGGCCAGACCTATGTGGAAAGCTGCTCGGATTTCCTGGTGTTCTGCGCCGATATGAAGCGGGCGACCGAATCGGCAGCGAAAGCCGGTGCGGAGGTGATTCGAGGCATGACTGAGCAACTTCTGGTGGCCAGCATTGATACCGCCCTGATTGCGCAGAATGTGGTGGTGGCGGCTGAATCGGAAGGACTGGGCATCTGCTACATTGGCGGTATTCGCAACAACCCGCAGGAAGTGAGCAATCTGCTCAAATTACCGGAACATGTGTACCCGGTGTTTGGCCTGTGCCTTGGCTATCCGGACCAGCAACCGGAAGTGAAGCCGCGCCTGCCCCTGGCAGCCATTCTCAAGGAAGACAGCTACGACGACTCAACTGACGAGCGGCTGGTCGCCAGCTTCGACGATACAATGGCCCGCTATTACCGCGAGCGCACCGGCGGCAACAAAGACACCAGCTGGTCCGAACAGCTCAAGCCGCTGTTTACCAGCAAGCTCCGGCCGCACATGAAGGAGTTCCTGAATAAAAGAGGCTTCGGCCTGAAATAGGTCGGTTTTTTCGATCCTTTAATACCAAGAAACACGATTTTTACGAACCGGACGTTCGACTAAAGTATGCACCCTTTTATTCGTTTGCTACCGAAAGGGTCATACTATGGCGAGCTTCGATACAGATGTACTTCTGATTGGCGGCGGCGTAATGAGCATTACGCTGGCGTCTCTTATTTCACAGCTGGACAGCTCGCGCTCGATGACACTGGTCGAGCAGGGCCGGCAATTGGCCGGCGAAAGCTCCGACGCCTGGAACAATGCCGGAACCGGTCACGCCGGCTACTGCGAGCTCAACTATACCCCGGCACAGGGTGATGGTAGCGTCGCCATTGACCGGGCTCTGGCCATCAATGAACGGTTTGAAATATCCCTTCAATTCTGGAGTTCACTCGTCGAAAAAGGCCTGCTGCCGGGGCCTGACGACTTTATCCGCAGCGTTCCTCACCTCAGCTGGGTGCAAGGCCAGGACGACTGCCGGTTCCTGCGCGCCAGGCACCGCGCATTGCAGGCTCACCCACTTTTCCAGGGTATGGAATTCACCGATCAGGATTCGACACTCTCAGACTGGCTGCCTCTGATCCACGGAGCGCAGCAAACATTCCCACCCTCGGCAGCCACCCGCGTACCGCATGGCAGTGATGTCAATTTCGGCTCGCTGACCCGCCTGCTGGGGCGTTCACTCACCCAGTCCGGGGCCTGCGATATCCGCCTTCAGCGCCGGGTGACGGGACTTCAACGTCACAACCGCGGATGGCGGGTGACGCTTGCCAATCATGAGAGTGGCGAACAACAGGTTCTCACGGCCCGCTTTGTCTTTATCGGCGCCGGTGGCGCCGCGCTGCCCCTGTTGCAAAAAGCGGGGGTTCAGGAAGCCCGCGGGTATGGCGGCTTCCCCGTTTCCGGACTATGGCTGGCTTGCAATGACCAGAGCCTGGCGCTCCAGCACAACGCCAAAGTCTACAGTCAGGCCCCGGTGGGTGCTCCGCCCATGTCTGTTCCGCACCTCGATACCCGTTTTATCAACGGTAAGGCTGCTCTGCTGTTCGGTCCCTTCGCCGGTTTCACAACACGCTTTCTCAAAGAAGGTGGCGTGATGGATCTGGTTCGGTCAGTAAGACACCACAACCTGAAGCCGCTGCTTGATGTGGCTATCCACAACTGGCCACTGACCCGCTATCTGATCAAGGAGTCGCTCAGCCCGAAATCATCGCGCCTTGAGCAACTGCAGCGTTTTATCCCGGACATTGATCCCGACGCCTGGGAGCTGGTGAAAGCCGGGCAACGGGTGCAGATCATTAAACCCGATAGCCAAGGCCGCGGTTCACTGGAGTTCGGCACGGAAGTCCTGAGCACCAGCGATGGCAGTCTGGCAGCGCTGCTGGGCGCCTCCCCCGGCGCGTCCACCTGCGTCGCCGCCATGCTCGATGTGATAGAGCGCTGCCTGCCCGAACTGGTTCAGGGCGCCTCCCTACAAACCCTTCAGGCACTGATCCCCAGCTACGGCCAGTCGCTGCAGCAGGATCACCAGCTTCTGGCAGACATCCGCAAGCACACCCTCAGTACCCTGGCATTGGGTAATGGCATGGAAAACACTCAAACTGAACGGAGCCTTTACGCATGATGATTGGCATACCCCGAGAGCGAGTCCCGAATGAGAACAGGGTCGCTATCATACCCACCGGTGTTTCGACGCTGCTCGAAGCTGGCTACGAAGTCATCGTCGAGAGCGGCGCTGGATTGGCCGCACACTTTACCGATGACGATTATCGCCATGCCGGCGCAATCATCGCTGACGATGCCAGTGCCCTGTATCGGCAAGCATCCGTCATTCTGAAAGTGCTGGCCCCCACCCTCGAGGAAGCCGATCTTATTCAGGAAGAGAGTACGATCATCAGCTTGCTGAACCCATGGTTCAACAAGCCACTTCTGGAGCGGTTTGCGTCCAGAAAAGTACAGGCATTTGCGCTAGACCTCGTGCCCAGAACAACCCGGGCGCAGCCGATGGATGTGCTGAGTGCCATGGCCGGCATCAGTGGCTATCGAGCCGTGCTCAGCGGCGCCATGGCACTGCCACGATACTTCCCGATGCTGATGACCGCCGCCGGCACCATTCACCCGGCCCGGGTGCTTGTCATCGGTGCCGGCGTCGCCGGATTGATGGCCATCGCTACCGCGCGGCGCCTGGGCGCCGTCGTCGAGGCTTACGATCTGCGACCAGAAGTAAAAGAGCAGGTTCAGAGCCTGGGAGCCGATTTTATCGAAATTCAGGTGCCATCATCGGAGACCTCCGGCGACAGCGGCTATGCAAAAGCCCAGAGCGAAGCCTTCTATACAGCACAGCGCCAGCAACTGGCAGATTGTGTTGCACGGGCGGATATGGTGGTCACGACCGCGGCGGTTCCAGGCAAACAGGCACCGAAACTGATTAACAGCGACATGATTCATCGCATGAAGAGTGGCTCGGTGATTGTCGACCTGGTGGCCGATAAAGGTGGCAACGTAGAGGGCACCGTGCTGAATAAAAAAATCGTGGTGGATGGGGTAACACTTGTCGGGCACGCCAACCACCCTTCCCGGGTGCCGGTTCATGCCTCTCAACTGCTGACCAGGAACATAACCGCCTTCCTTCTCAACATGACCAAAGCCGGGCAGCTTGTCCCCAACTTTGACGACGACATTGTGTCCGCAACCCTGGTCACCCAGGGCGGACAGGTGCTTCACGGCGCTGAGCCTTCCGCCCCAAAAAACGAACCCACCGAAAGCAAGGAAACCGCCTGATGGAACTGTTTGTTCTCAGCTTCACCATTTTCATTCTGGCACTGTTTGTTGGCATTGAACTGATCAACAAGGTGCCACCAACACTCCACACGCCATTGATGAGTGGCACCAACGCCATTTCCGGGATCGTCATCGTGGGCGCCATCATCAGCGCTGGCAGCTCGGACCTCTCTCCCAATGTTGCCGGCGTACTCGGCTTTATCGCCGTGACTCTGGCAAGCATCAACATTGTAGCCGGCTTTATGGTTACAGATCGCATGCTGAATATGTTTAAGCGAAAGGGATAATCATGTTTGCACTAATCAACCTGTCTTACCTGGCTGCGGCGGTTTGCTTCATTCTTGGCATTAAAGGCATGACCCGCCCGAAAACCGCGGTTCGCGGCAACCAGATCGCCGCCATCGGTATGCTGATCGCCGTTGTTTCCGCCCTCCTGCACCAGGGAATCATCAACTACACCGCTATCCTCGCCGGTATGATTCTAGGCGGCAGTATCGGTATCTGGCTGGCCCGGCGCACCGCCACCACCGAAATGCCTGAACTGGTGGCCAGCCTGAACGGTATTGGCGGGGGCGCGTCGGTCGCGGTGGCCGCCAGCACCTGGATTCAAACGGTTGCCTCGTCCGGTGCGGGCAGCAATGGCTGGACGGCAGCGATTCTTGTCTCAATCATTATTGGTTCCGTGACATTGACCGGCTCAGTGGTGGCCGTGTTGAAACTGAAAGGCAACATTGGGGACAGCCGCAATAACCGCCTGTGGCACAGCGTCACACTGATCACACTGGTCGCAGCTCTGATTGGTGCCGTTCTGTTCACGACCGAAGCCAGCACCAGCCCGCTTGCACTGGCTGCACTTATCGGCCTTTGCCTGCTGCTCGGGGTTGGGCTGGTCCAGCCGATTGGCGGTGCCGATATGCCGGTGGTGGTGGCACTTTTGAACGCCTACTCGGGGCTCGCCGGCGCCGCAACCGGTTTTGTGCTGGGTAACCAGGGGCTGATCATCACCGGTTCTCTGGTGGGTGCATCGGGGCTGATCCTGACGGCCATCATGTGCAAAGCCATGAACCGTTCCCTGCCCAACGTACTATTCGGTGGCGTCTTCGGCGCCACTGGCAACAGCGCCAACAAGCAGGACGAAGGCGAGTTCTACGATGGCAAGGTGAAATACGCCACGCCTGACGATCTGGCCCTGCTGCTGGACGGCGCCCGCAATGTGGTCATGGTGCCGGGTTATGGCCTGGCGGTGGCGCAGGCCCAGCACGCGGTCAAGGAACTGGCCAACCAACTTGAGGGCCGTGGTGCGAAAGTCAGCTACGCCATTCACCCGGTTGCCGGGCGCATGCCGGGGCACATGAATGTGCTGCTGGCGGAAGCTGAGATTCCCTATGATCAGCTGAAGGATATGGAGGCGATCAATCCGGAACTGCCTCAGGCCGATGTGGCCATCGTGCTGGGGGCCAATGACGTGGTGAACCCGGCCGCCGCCGAAGATCCGAACTCGCCCATCTTCGGCATGCCGATCCTGGATGTTCACAAGGCAAAAACCGTGGTGGTGGTCAAGCGAAGCCTGTCCGCTGGCTTCGCGGGCATTCCCAACGGCCTGTTCATTCGGGACAACAGCCTGATGGTGAAAGGTGATGCCAAGGAAGTACTTCAGTCAACCACCACCGCAATCAAAGATCTCTGATCAGGCGTCCTCAAGGATGAGGACAACCAGTTCCTTCGGGCCATGGGCCCCGTACGCCAGCACCTGCTCAATATCTGCGGTTTTGGACGGGCCGGAGACCAGCAACAGGTTCGTCGGTAAACCGGCGGACCAGCTGTGCCTCTGCATCATGCCGTACAAGTTGTCTTCCACCTCACTGGCCTTAAGCAAGGCTATGTGCAGCGGCGGCAGCAGGCTCATCAAGCGAGGTTCGTGGCGATCCGGCCAGAGCACCAGAGAACCGGTGGCTGCAATGCCCCCCACAGTGCCGGTTATGCTGGCATCCACCTTCCAGAACAGCTCATCTTTCCATTCCTCGATGGGCCGGTCATAGACCATCAACTGAACTTTCGCACTGCTTCTCTGCCAGTGCACCGCCAGCTGTCTGCCATGGGCGGTGCCTGGGGCGTATAGCAGATTGCCCAAACCTCGGCTCTCCAGCAATTCCTGCACTTTGGCAGGCCACTGGGCACTGGTGACCTGATGAACCTCGGTGTGTACCGCTTCCATCAAAGAGCGCAGGCGGGTAATCCGGTCTTCCGGGGCATACTGCCAGGGGTTGGTAACCAGACCCTCGTCGAAATCATCAGGCCGGGGCGTGGTGCCGGCCAGGCCGGCACGAAGTTTGTTCAGAATATTGCTGCGGGCGCTCATCACCGATCCCCCTGATTCAGATGGGCTTTGGCCAGATCGTGCAACGACCGGCGGGCCGGCACCGGTGCTGAGTGGTTCTCGGTCCACGGGCCGACGTTTTTCGGTGCCAGCTTGCGCAAGCGGGTCGCGCCCCACAGGAACAACCGGTAGAACATCGGCGAAGTGTTCAGTCTGGCCCAGAAGCGCCAAATCACACGCTCTTTGCGGGAGTATTTGGCACCGCCGTCTTTCACTTTCGGCTGCTCCGCCGGGCTTTTCACGTTCTCCTGCCGCAATCGCTGTAGCATCTCCGGAATCGGAATCTTCACCGGGCACACTTCGCCACAGGCACCACACAATGACGACGCGCTGGGATGATCCGGCACCTTGTGCAGGCCCACCATGTGCGGCGTAATGATCTTGCCGATCGGCCCCGGATACACCTCGCCATAGGTATGGCCGCCCACCCGGGTATACACCGGGCAATGGTTCATGCAGGCGCCGCAGCGGATACAGTTCAGGGTCTGGCGCAGCTGGGCATCGGCAAAGGCGCCGCTGCGGCCGTTGTCGAGCAGCACCAGGTGGACTTCTTCCGGGCCATCCAGCTCATCCGCCTTGCGGGGGCCGGAGATCATGTTCACGTAGGTGGTGATCGGCTGGCCCAACGCGGAACGGGTCAGCAGCGACAACAGGGGCACCACGTCCCGCAGGTTTTCCACCACCTTTTCAATGCCGGTGACGGCAATGTGCACCGGCGGCGCGGTGGTACTCATGCGGCCATTGCCTTCATTTTCCACCAGCAGCAGAGTGCCGGTTTCGGCGATGGCGAAGTTAACACCAGACACCCCAACGTCCGCTTCCAGAAATTTCTGGCGCAGGGTGCGCCGGCCGATCTGGATCAGCTCGTTCACATCCTCGGTTTCATCCACCCCCAGTTTGTCATGGAACAGTCTGGAGACCTGGAAACGGTTCTTGTGAATGGCCGGCATGATGATGTGAGAGGGCTTTTCGCCATCCAGCTGGACGATGTATTCGCCCATATCGGACTCCAGGCACTCGATGTTGCGCTCGGCCAGGTAGTCGTTCATCTCCATTTCTTCGCTGACCATGGATTTGCCTTTCACCACCTGAGAGCCTTTCTTGGCCTCGATGATGGAGTGGACAATCCGGTTGGCTTCTTCGGTGGTTTCCGCCCAGTGGACCTTCACGCCATTGTCGGTCAGTTTGGCTTCCAGCTGCTCCAGCAAGTCGGGCAATCGGGACAGGGCCCGGGCTTTGATGTGGTTGCCCAGCTCCCGCAAGCCTTCGCGCTCGTCTTCATCCGGGAAAGCATCGGCACGCTTTTTCATCAGCGAATCCATGGCCACCCGGAAGTTGGTGCGCAGCTGGTCGTCCGCCAGGGCACCCACGGCGCGGCCACGGAAGCTGTCGGTCAGCTCTTTGATCGGTATGCGCTGGCTCATGGCGTCACCTCGCCGCTGACCCGCTCCCACAGGAAGCTGGCCAGATGCCGGCCCCGGAAGGCCTGTTGCTGCTTTTCCAGCGAACCGTTGATGTTGAGCAAGCAGCCACCATCGGCGGTGACCATTTCCGTCGCGCCGGATTCCCGCAGCGAACGGGTTTTATCCAGCACCATGGCGCCGGAGACTTCCGGCATGCGCACGGAGAAAGTCCCGCCGAAACCGCAACATTCGCTTTCATGGTCGTGGTCCAGGCGCTCTACGTTGGCCAGTTTACCCAGCAGTTCCCGGGCATGTAGATGGGTGTTCATTTCCCGGCGGGCGGAGCAGGAGGTGTGCAGGGCAATTTTCGTGGGCTGGCCCAGGTCCTGCCAGTCCACCCTGCACACGTGCAGCAGAAATTCCGTCAGCTCGAACGTTCGCTCGGCCAGGTCTTCCACCCGTTTCAGAGTATCTGGCTCGTCAGCAAATACTTCCTGATAATGCTGCCGGAACATACCGGCACAGGAGCCCGAAGGCACCACTACCGGATGGCCGTTGTCCAAAAGATCAAGCTGTGCCCGCGCCACCTCCCGGGCCTCATTCACGTAACCCGAAGTCCAGGCGGGCTGGCCGCAGCAGGATTGCGCCTGAGGAAAGTGCACGCGAATGCCTTCCCGTTCTAGTAGGCGGATGGCATCCAGCCCGGCTTCGGGGAAGAACAAGTCCACAACGCAGGTACCAAACAGCGTAACTTCCGTTGGCTTGGCCGGGTAGCTCCGGGGCTTGGGGCGCTCCGGGGCCACACGGGTAGCGTTCGGGGCAGCATCGTAGAACAGCTCACTCATCAGTCATTGCCTCCGGGCGATACGGCCACCGCCCGCCCGTCATCGTTGTATCAGCGTTACCGCCCCATTAACGGGTCCATTACACCCAGACCATAGGCCGCCAGCAATGCAATCAAACCGGTCGCCAAGAGGTAGTATAGGGTCGGCCACACAGTCTTGCGCAGGGTCTGGCCTTCACGGCCCAACAGCCCCACCGTGGCTGAGGCGGCCACCACGTTATGAATGGCCACCATATTACCGGCGGCCGCACCCACGGCCTGCACCGCCACCATCAGGGCGGTGGACAGGCCGAGGCTTTCAGCGACACCAAACTGGAACTGACTGAACATCATGTTGGATACGGTGTTGGAACCCGCCAGGAAAGCACCCAGCGCACCCACAGTCGGTGCCAGCAGCGGATAGATACCGCCAACGGCATCGGCGGCCCAGGTGGCCATGGCCAAAGGCATACTGGGCAAATCGGACATGTTAACGCCCGAATTGATCAGGATCCGCACCATCGGCACCGTAAACAGAAGAACAAAGCCTGCGCTCAGCAGCACCCCGCTGGATTCCTTGACGGCATTCCCGAGGGCACGAGCGCTCATGCGATGAATGAAGAAGGTTGCCAGAACAACCATCACTAGAATACCGCCCGGCAGATACAACGGCTGCACGCCGGCACTGATGCCTGATTCGCCGAGAATATTCGAGAAAGACATCCCCACTCCGGTGAACAGCTGTTTTACCGGCTCAACCGTCCGGCTGATCACCAGAATAATACCCACCAGCACATAGGGCACCCAGGCGCGGAAACCGCTCATGGGCTTGGCCGCGATGTCTTCGAGCTTCATCTCGATACTGCCCAGCCACTCGGAGGGCCAGTCCTTGCGATCGGCAAAATCCCAGGCTTGTTTGGGCATCAGAAAGCCCTTCTTCGCCGCCATGGTCACGATCGCCAGGCCAATCAGGCCACCCAGCAAGGACGGAAATTCCGGCCCCAGAATCACACCGGTCAGCGCGTAGGGAACCACAAAGGCAACACCGGCAAACAGGGCAAACGGCAGCACCTCCAACCCTTCTTTCCAGCTTTTGTTCCTGCCGAAGAAACGAGTCATCATGGTCACCATCAGCAATGGCATAACCACACCGACAATGGCGTGGGTAATGGCGACTTCCGAGGTAATCAACTGCAGGTAGGCCTCCCAGTTGGAGCCCACGGCCTCCAGTCGTTCGGTAATCGTGGCACGGTCGAGACCCGTGGTTACCCCAACCACCACGGGGGTGCCCACGGCACCAAAGGACACCGGCGTGCTCTGCACCATCATGCCCAGCATCACCGCTGCCATGGCCGGGAAGCCCACAGCCACCAGCAAGGGCGCGGCAATAGCCGCCGGTGTGCCGAAGCCGGAGGCGCCTTCGATGAAGCTACCGAACAGCCAGACAATGATAATCGCCTGAATACGGCGGTCCGGAGTGATGTTGGTAAAGCCTGCCCGAATGGTGGTGATGGCCCCCGAATGTTTCAGCGTGTTCAGCAGCAAAATAGCGCCGAAGATAATCCACAGCAGGCCAATGGTGATCACGAGCCCCTGCAGGGTGGAGGCCAGAATGCGGTTCAGGGTCATATCCCAGGCGCTGTAACCGATCAGCGCAGTGACCAGGAACACCACGGGCATGGCGCGGCGTGCAGGCCAACGCAGGCCAATCAGAAGGATTCCGGCCAGCAGAATCGGGGCAAATGCCAACAGGGCGAGCAATCCGGATGACATGGTTTTCTCCAGAGTATTGTTGTTGGATACTATTTTTGGATAATTGGTAATACCAATTTACAAGTCTGTCCAAGTACGTTATTTCAACACCCTTTGGGCTGTCAAAAGCATGGTGCTCGACATTCGTCTAATTGCCTATGGGTTTTACTGGGAAAACAAGAACAAAGAAGGCTAATATTTATTGGTAAGACCAATTTATTTATCAACCGGAGCCGTACATGGCCATCAATCAGGTGGCGCCCAGGCGCCTCGCCGACACCATCGTTGAGCAATTGGAATCCATGATTCTGGAAGGCACATTGCAACCGGGCCAGCGGTTACCTCCGGAGCGGGTGCTGGCAGAGCAATTCGGTGTGTCCCGGCCTTCGTTGAGAGAAGCAATCCAGAAACTGGCCGCCAAAGGCCTGCTCCACAGCCGCCAGGGAGGGGGCAACTTTGTTACCGAAACGCTGGGTGCGAGTTTCAGTGACCCACTGATCAAGTTGCTGGAGACGCACCCGGAAGCCCATCGCGACCTGCTGGAATTTCGCCGCACGCTGGAAGCAGACTGCGCCTTTTACGCAGCGCAAAGAGCCACCGAAGTTGACCGCCAGTACCTGACTCAAGCCTGGACCGCCCTGGATGCCTGTTACCGCGACAGCTCCGGCAACAACCTGGAAGCCGAAGGCGCCGCGGACGCCCGCTTCCACATGGCCATCGCCGAGGCCAGCCATAATGTGGTGCTGATGCACACCATGCGTAACCTGTTCAACATGCTCAAGAACAACATCGTGACCAACATCGGCGGCATGTATGCCAGAGCCGCCAAAACCCGGCAGGGCCTGGTAGACCAGCATTCCCGGCTGTTTCAGGCAATCATGGAAGGAAGGGCCGAGGATGCCCGGGCGATTGCCGGCCACCACATCGAGTTTGTCCAGCAGACCATCTCGGAACACTCGGAAAACGAACGGCGCAAGCAGCGGGCCTTGCGCCGGGAACGGCACAACGCTGACGAGCAGGCATAAAAAAGCCGGGGGAGTTCCCCGGCCAAAGTATTCACACGATGCACCAACACAATGCGTGTCGTCCTGATGAGTCTTTAAATTAACACCCGAACATGACCGTTCAGTGACAGCGCTCGTCAGGCCGGCAACTTTTCCCAGATGGTCAGTTCGGAAAAGCTGTGCTGGAACTTGTTACGGGTTTCCCGGATCACGAACGGCAGGCTTCTGGGCTCGCCCAGCAGCCTGAAATGCGGCGCCAGCATGTCTTTCAGGCCATCGAGCGTGGTGAAAGGCTCACCATCTTTCAGGTAACCACCCACCCACTCGGATTGCGGCGTGTAGTCTTCCAGCCAGGTATACGGGGAGGCGATCACCAGCAAACCCAGATCATTGATCCGCTCGTGGATGGTTTCAAGAAACAGGGACGGCTTGTATAACCGGTCGATCAGGTTACCCGCCAGCACCAGATCATAATCCCGGTAGTCCTGCCCCAGATCACAGGCATCGCCCTGGTGGAAGGCGACGCGATGAGCGGCTTCTGCCAGGCCCAGTGATGCTAGCGAGCGTTCCTGATAACTCACCAGCTCACCCTCCTCCGGCCTGGCGTAGCGGGCCATACCGTTGGCCACAACATCCCGGCAGGTGTTTACAAAGGTCTGGGAAAAATCCACACCATCAACATGGTCAAAATGGCGGGCCAGTTCCAGCGTGGTTCGCCCCACCGCACAGCCGATATCCAGGGCCCGGCAGGTTTCACGGCCATTCAGTGCCTCCAGGGCGGCCTCCGCCAGCTCTTTCGGAAAATTCGCCTCGCCATGCCAGGACTCACCAAAGTGAAACTCCAGATACTGGGCCAGGGTTGTGTTGTCTTCGTAATAGCCGGCGGGCTTATTCATAACTGCCTCCTCGTCAAAGCCTGCAATGTCATTTCTCCGCCAGCCGCGGATAAAGCGGTTCCACCAGGGGTTTCAGCCCCTTGGCATCATCGATAAACAGCTGTAGATGCGGGAATGGTATCTCGATACCGGCCGCATCCAACGCCTCTTTGATCTGCTCCAGCACATCCGCCATGATTCTCGGCTGTATGTCGAGGTTGTCCGGCGTGATCCATATCTTCACTTCAAGATCCACCGATGAATCCCCCAGGCGCTTCATGACCACCCGCGGCTCCATGGCGCCGCCCTGCAATACCTCAGGGTGGGCATTCAGGACCGGCATAATCACCGATCGTGCGGCACGGGCGGATTCCTTGTAGGCTATCCCGACCGGGATGTTCAACCGGGTTGCGCCCTCGGCACTGTAATTGACAATATCCGATGACGCCACGCTGTCATTCGGAATCATAGTGAATATGTTGTCCCGGGTGCGGAGCCAGGTGGTGCGCAAGGCAATTTTCACAACTTTGCCATCCTGGCCATTAATACTTACCCAGTCCCCTATCCGGAACGGGCGCTCTATCAACAGCGTAATGCCAGCAATAAAATTCGAGAGGGTGGATTGCGCTGCAAAGCCGACCGCGATACCGACAATCCCCAGGCCAGCGACAATTGACAGCACGTCAAATCCGAACTGAGCCAGAATCGCCACCACCGCGAAGGTCACCATCAGCACGGCAAACAGGTTCTCAATCAACTGTCGAATGGAAGGGTCCATGCCATATCGGCTGATTGCCTCTTTCATCAGGCGCGCCAGTACCAGCCACCCAACAAAGAAACCCAATGCCATGAATCCGGCCCTCGCCATCGCTTTGAGAAAATCCGGGCCAGCCCCGAATTGGGCCAGAATCACCAACAACGCCCCAAGGGCAAACAGATACTTCAGGCCTGTCCGAACCTGTGAGAAGAACACAGACTGAGATCGCCGCGTGCCAGCGGCGATTTTCAACATACCAATGATCAACAGGTAAACACCGATAAACAGGCCAAGGTAGATCACCGACACCAGCATCTGGCTCAGCACGTAGACCGCCGTTTCGCTCCAATCCACCTGCCCACCCGCCATCGCCTCCAGGGTATCGCTCAGGTTTTGCTTGAGCTGTTCTGCTACCGCGCCGGCAAAATGTTCGATCATGCTTGTTTCCTATTGTCATGGGTCGGTATCGGATGCCAGGTACCCGGCACCGATCTTGTCATTGTCAAAAGCATAGCCGCTAATCCCCTGGTAGAACGTCGCCAAAGATCCTCAGGTCGCCTCCGTGTTTGATCTTCATTTTTGACTATCCTTGAAATAACTGACTGGCCACGCCATTGTTGCGTGCTCGTTTGTTTTCAGTGATATCGGAGAACCATGACCACTCTGCCCGACTTTTCCCTGCTCGAACTGGCCTCCGTCCGCGAAGGTGACTCGGTGAGCACCACACTGGCAAACAGCGTTGCCTATGCCCAACATGCCGAAACGCTCGGCTTCAAGAGGTTCTGGCTGGCCGAGCACCACAACATGGAGGGCATCTCCAGTTCCACCACATCGGTACTGGTGGGCCATATTGCCGGCAAGACCCACAGCATCAGGGTTGGCTCCGGCGGCGTCATGCTGCCCAATCACCCGCCGCTGGTGGTGGCTGAACAGTTTGGCACCCTGGAATGCCTTTATCCGGGGCGCATTGACCTTGGCCTGGGCCGGGCACCGGGTACCGACCCCATCACGGCCAGGGCGCTGCGCCGTGATGGCCTGGGGGCGGATCAGTTCCCCGAAGATGTGGCCCGCCTGCAAAGCCTGCTCGGCCCTCTGCAACCGGGCCAGCCGGTAAAAGCCATTCCCGGCGCGGGCACCAAGGTGCCCATCTGGCTTCTGGGCTCAAGCCTGTTCAGCGCCCAGCTGGCAGCGTCCCGGGGCCTGCCCTATGCCTTCGCCGGGCACTTCGCCCCCAGGCTGTACCGGGAAGCCCTGAGGGTTTACCGGGACAATTTCAAACCTTCAGCGCAACTGGACCGACCCTACGCCATGCTCGCCATTCCGGCCATTCCCGCCGACGCCCTGGAGCAGGCGAAATTTCTGGCCACCACCAGTTACCAGCGCATTCTATCGCTCTTCCGTGGCCAGCCCCTGTGGATGAAACCGCCGGTTGAATCCATGGATGGCCTGTGGAACGCCGGTGAAAAGCTCAGCGTACTGGATTTCCTGGCGTTGCAAGTGATGGGCAATGCCGTTGATATCCGCCAACAGCTCGATAACCTGCTGGCGGATATCGACGTAGACGAGCTGATGTTCACTGTCGACATCTATGACCCGGCGCAGCGCCGCCATGCCCTCGATATCCTGGCGCAAACCCGGGGTCAGAGCACCTCTTCGATAGCCGCCATCAACTGAGGATCGTCCGGGCGAACCCGGCTGGGGAAGCTGGCGGTAACCTTGCCGTTCCGATCCAATACGTATTTGGTGAAGTTCCAGCGCGGCGGCTGGCTCTGACGGTTAATCTCGCGGAACACCGGGTTTGCCTGGGAACCGGTCACCGCCCCGGGCGCGATCATGGTGAAGGTGACGCCAAAGTTGACGAAACAGACCTCAGCGGCTTCTTCTTCGGTGCTCGCCTCCTGGCGGAAATCGTCGCTGGCGAAGCCCACCACAACGAGGCCTTGGTCGCGGTATTTCTGGTGCAGCGCTTCGAGCCCCTCAAACTGGCCGGTATAACCACAACGGCTTGCCGTATTCACCACCAGCATCGGCTGGCCAGCGGCGAGTTCACACAGGTTGACGGAATCCCTGGAGTGCAGCTTGCGCTGGTCATGGTCGAGAAAGGCGGGGCACTCGGCGGCCCATGCTGGCAAAGCGGCAACCATAAGGACGATCAGCGACCACCGCTGCCATAGTGTCATATGCATTGTTAGACTCCTGTTCTGCTGATCTAAAGCATACGACAGAGAAGGGCAATCCGCTCATAACCTGGCGGCAAGCCAAAACCCACGACTGACTTCCGGAGAGATTCTCGTGTCTGAACCTGAAATTTTCGTTTTTCTCTCCCATGGGCTCGAAAGCGGCCCCGGGAGTACCAAGATCCAGGCCCTTAAAACGGTGGCGGAGTCGTTTGCCGGCGTCCACGCCGAAGCCATTGATCATCGTAGCACCAAAGACCCGGCCCAGCGCTTTGGCCAAATGCGCGATGCCATGGCGGCAGCGGGTGCCGACCCGGCCCGGACCATCCTTGCCGGTTCCAGCATGGGCGGCTGGGTATGCGCGCAGACCAGTGCAGACACACCGGTACTGGGCTGCTTCCTGTTGGCGCCAGCCCTGGCCCTACCCGATTATCCCCAGAGCAGCCCCCACATTCAGGCCCGGCATACCCAGATCATCCACGGTTGGCAGGACGACGTGGTACCGCCGATGCCGGTTGTCGAACTGGCGCAAGCGCAGAACCTGCCCATCCTGCTGTTACCCGACAACCACCGGCTGGAGAACAGCGTTACCCGGGTTGCCGATGAGTTCCGGGCCTTTCTCATGACCGCCGGATTAAACCCTCGACATCATTGACCGATGTCATCCAAACGCCGTGCATGACCGAATCATTTTGTTAGGGTGGTCCTGCTGCCCTCGCCGTTGCCTGAACTCCGGTTCCGGCAGGGCAACATACAAATGATGAGAGAGAAAGGAGTTACCAATGAGCGATTTCAATAAAAGTCGACGGGTATTCCTGCGCACTGCCGCGTTAGGTGTCGCTGCCGTTCCACTGGCACGGGTCGCCACCCACGTTCCGGCAGCCCGCGCTGACAAGCCGAAAGCCCAGGACGGCCATGCCCTGGATTACGTCAACGACGGTAGCACCAGTGATCACGAGAAATATCAGGAAGGAAACAAGTGTTCCAACTGTGCGTTTTGGGCCGGGGAAGTTTCCGGTGGCTGGGGCGGTTGCCGTCACCCGCAGTTCAGCGATGTCCTGGTCAATGCTGACGGCTGGTGTAACACCTGGGTACCGGGCGGCTGATGCCACTTCACAGGCGGCCGTCGCTGGCCGCCTGCTGATCAAATTTCGCTCACAGAATAATCCCGAATTCCCTCCGCGCTGCTGCCTCTGCGCCGAATAAATCGAAATTTCATGAACTTGCGATACTCAAAAATCTGTCGCCGGAATTATCTGATTTTGGTCATTTCCTTGCGAAAACCCTCATGTTTTGCCAGTCTTTAATAATGTAACAAAGGATTTCAGCAAAAAAACAAACGGAGACAGCGCGATGAGCAACACAAGTAAATTCAGGAAACTGGCCGGTTTTTCGGCGTTCGCCTTTGCAGCGATCACTGCGGCAAACTCGGTAAACGCCGCCAACTGGCGCTATGCCCATGAAGAATACGAGGGTGATGTTCAGGACGTTTACGCCTACAAATTCAAGGAATACGTAGAGGAGAATTCCGACCATACGGTGCAGGTGTTCCGCTTTGGTGAGCTGGGCGAATCTGACGACATCATGGAGCAAACCCAGGCCGGTATTCTTAACTTTGTAAACCAGTCCCCGGGCTTCACCGGCTCCCTCATTCCCGAAGCACAGATCTTCTTCATTCCCTACCTGATGCCTACCGATATGGACACGGTCATCAAGTTTTTCCGGGAATCCAAAGCCATCAACGAAGACTTCCCGGAGCTTTATGCCGAGCAGGGCCTGGAACTGCTGAAGATGTACCCCGAGGGTGAAATGGTGGTCACGGTGGACGAACCGGTAACGTCCCCGGCAGGCTTCAACAATAAAAAGATTCGGGTAATGACCAACCCGCTGTTGTCTGAAACCTATTCCGCTTTCGGTGCCACACCTACGCCGCTGCCCTGGGGCGAAGTGTACGGTGCCCTGCAGACCAACATGATCCAGGGTCAGGAAAACCCGATTTTCTGGATCGAATCCGGTGGTCTGTACGAGGTCTCCCCGAATCTGGTATTCACCGGCCACGGTTGGTTCACCACCGCCATGATGGCAAACCAGAACTTCTTCAATGGTCTTTCTGATGCAGACAAAAAGCTGGTTCGCGACGCCGCGGACTACGCCTTTGAAGAGATCATCGTTCACATCGATGGCCTGGCCGACGAGGCTCTGGAGAAAATCCAGGCCGCCAGTGATCGGGTCACCGTCACCCGCCTGAACGAAGAACAGATCGAAGCCTTCCGTGCCCGCGCCCCGCAGGTGGAAGAGCGCTTCATCAACATGACCGGCGAGCGTGGCAAGCAGCTGCTTGAACAGTTCAAGGCCGATCTAGAAGCCGTTCAGGGACAGTAAAGCGGCAGGATTCAAAGGGTGGCGCTTCGCCACCCTTTGATGTCCGGCCCTGGTTTAACCCCCGCCCCGCCGGGGTCCTTACCGGCCGGGAGCGAATGATTCTGGAGTGGAATCCATGTCTGAACATCCCGAGGAGGTTGTTGAAGACGATACCGGCAGCTATGAGTCAGGTTTACCGGGCTTTCTGGGCACCATCGATGAATGGATCGCCAAGGTTGAAGCCGTTATGCTTGCCGCCGGTGTCATTCTTATGGCTATCAACACCTGCGCCAATGTGATTGGACGCTTTGCTTTCGGACAGGGGCTGTTCTTCTCTGGTGAGATCAACCGCATCCTGATCATACTGATCACTTTCGCCGGTATTGGCTACGCTGCCCGCCATGGCCGCCACATCCGCATGTCTGCAGTCTACGACGCCCTGCCCGCCAAAGCGCGTAAAGTGCTGATGATCTTCATTGCCCTGTTCACCTCGGTGGTGATGTTTTTCCTGTGTTATCACGCCTACGGCTACATCGAGACTCTGTATAGCCGCGGCCGCATTTTGCCTGCCTTAGGTATACCTATCTGGATCATCTACATCTGGGCGCCCATCGGTTTCGCCATTACTGGTATCCAGTATTTCCTGACCGCCATCAAAAACCTCACCAGCAAGGACGTCTACCTCTCAACCGGTGTGGTGGATGGCTATGCTGACACCGAGTCCGAGGTCTGAGACAGCCGTAACCCGATAAGGAACAGGAAGATTACTTATGGCAACTATTCTCATGTTGATCATGATCGGGCTACTGCTGCTGGGCTTCCCGATGATGATCCCACTGACCACCGCGGCGGTGGTCGGCTTTGTAATGATGTTCGACGGCTTCGGCCAGATGCAAACGTTCATCCAGCAAATGATGGGTGGTATCCGGCCGGCGTCGTTGATTGCAGTACCCATGTTTATTCTGGCCGCCGATATCATGACCCGGGGCCAGTCGGCTGACCGGCTGATCAACATGGTCATGGCGTTCATTGGCCACATCAAGGGCGGCCTGGCCATCAGTACCGCCACCTCCTGCACGCTGTTTGGGGCGGTTTCCGGTTCAACCCAGGCCACGGTGGTGGCCGTTGGGTCGCCACTTCGCCCGAAAATGCTCAAAGCGGGCTATTCTGACCCGTTCACGCTCGCACTGATCATCAACGCCAGTGACATCGCGTTCCTGATTCCCCCCAGTATCGGCATGATTATCTACGGGGTTATCTCCGAAACCTCCATTGCCGAACTGTTCATTGCCGGTATCGGGCCAGGTATTCTGATCCTGTTCATGTTCTCGCTTTACTGCCTGTTCTACGCGTACAAGCACAACGTACCAACCGAAGAGAAGGCCAGCTGGAAGCAAAGGGCACTGTCAGTGCGGGATGCCTCCTGGCCGCTGATGTTCCCCGTGATCATTGTTGGCGGTATCTACGGCGGCATTTTCAGCCCCACCGAAGCCGCAGCCGTGTGCGTACTCTACGCCTTCCTGCTGGAGTTCGTGATCTTCCGCTCCCTGAAGCTCAAAGACGTTTACAAGATCGCCAAGTCCACCGGCCTGATCACAGCCGTGGTGTTTATTCTGGTTGCCGTTGGCAATGGTTTCTCCTGGATTATCTCCTTCGCCCAGATTCCCCAGGCCATTCTGGAAACCGTCGGTGTGAACGAAGCCGGCCCGGTGGGCGTGCTGATTGCCATCTGTATTGCTTTCTTTATTGCCTGTATGTTCGTTGACCCGATCGTGGTCATTCTGGTGCTGACCCCCATTTTTGCCCCAGCCATCCAGGCAACCGGCCTGGACCCGGTGCTGGTGGGTGTACTGATCACCCTGCAGGTGGCCATAGGCTCCGCAACACCGCCGTTCGGCTGTGACATATTTACCGCCATCGCCATCTTCAAACGCCCCTACATGGAAGTGATCCGGGGTACGCCACCGTTTATCTTCATGCTGGTGACCGCCGCCGGGCTGATCATTGCCTTCCCGGATATCGCCCTGTTCCTGAGGGACCTGGCTTACCGAGACTGAGCCGGGTTGCCCGGCCAGTAACAGGAGAGACCTATGTTCAAACGGATCCTGGTAGCTGTGGATGGCTCCAAAACCTCGCTGAAAGCACTGGATAAGGCGATTGACCTGCAAAAGCTGATTCCGGATGCCGAGATTTTCATCCTGTGCGTCTACAAACACCACAGCCTGTTCGAGGCGTCATTGTCGATCGGACGCCCCGACGACATGGACATTCCAGACAAGGTGCTGTCGGATTACGCCAAAGGAGTGGTGAACCACGCAAAAGAGATGGCCAAAGAGCACGGCGCCACCAAAGTGCGCGGCTTTGTGAAAGCCGGCCGGCCATCCAAGGTGATTGTAAAATTCGCCCAGGACAAAGAGGCGGATCTGATCGTCGTTGGTACCAAAGGCACCAACAGTGATAAAGACGGCATGTTCCTGGGCAGTGTTTCCCACCGGGTGGCGTCCCATGCCAAATGCCCGGTATTGGTGGTCTGAACAGACATTGATGCTGCAATCTCAGGCCGGTATTGCAAAATACCGGCCTTCTGGCAATCACGGATTTCCGCAGTCTGATCAGATTTTCACCGTGCTAGACTCCCCCGCCTTGCGTTTCTTTCAATTCACAAAACTCAAATCACAAGGCGTCTACCCATGACTGCAATTGTCGATTTTCTCAACTCGATTCTCTGGGGTTATGTCCTCGTCTACGGCCTGCTGGCCGTCGGTGTCTTCTTCACCATCCGCCTGGGTTTTCTGCAATTCGTCAATTTCGGCGAAATGGTCCGGGCCATCCGCGGTTCCCGTGAAAGCGACGTTCACGGGATCTCACCTTTCCAGGCACTGTGTACCAGCCTTGCTTCCCGGGTCGGCACCGGCAACCTGGCCGGGGTGGCCGTAGCCTTGTACCTCGGCGGTGCCGGCGCCATTTTCTGGATGTGGATGGTAGCACTGGTGGGCATGGCCACGGGCTATGCCGAAAGCACCCTGGCACAGCTCTACAAGGTGCGTGACGGCAAGGGCCAGTATCGGGGCGGTCCGGCGGTTTACATTGCCAAGGGCCTGAAAGCCCCATGGGCAGCGGCCATCTTCGCAGTTTGCCTGATCATCTCGTTTGGCCTGGTGTTCAACGCTGTACAGGCCAACTCCATCGCCGACGCCATGGAGGGTGCCTTTGGTGCGCCCAAACTAGGTGTTGGCGTGGTCATTGCGGCGCTCGCCGGCATCGTGATATTTGGCGGTCTGCGCAAGATCGTTCGTTTTGCCGAGTTTGTTGTGCCGTTTATGGCGGGCGCCTATGTGCTCCTGGCACTTGGCGTGATGGCCATGAACATCACCGAGGTACCGGGCATTCTGACGATGATCGTCAAAAGCGCCTTCGGCCTGGAAGAAGCCGCCGGTGGCGCCGCCGGCTCGGTGACCGCCGCGATGCTCAACGGCATCAAGCGGGGCCTGTTCTCCAACGAAGCCGGCATGGGTTCTGCCCCCAATATCGCGGCCACCGCCACACCGGCACCGCACCACCCGTCGTCACAGGGCCTTGTTCAGGCGTTTGGTGTGTTTGTCGACACCATCATTATCTGTACCGCCACAGCCGTGATGATTCTGCTGGCCGGCGTGCTGGAACCCGGTTCTGGCATCACCGGTACGCAACTGACCCAGCAGGCCATGGAAGTCCACCTGGGTGAATTTGGTGGCTACTTTATTGCCGTCGCCATCCTGTTTTTTGCCTTCACGTCCATCGTGGCCAACTACACCTATGCCGAGAACGCCCTGATTTACCTGAAAGGCGGCAGCACCCTTGGGCTCACCCTGCTTCGCCTGGCAGCCCTGGCCATGGTTATCTGGGGTGGCTATGAAGCCGTGGTTACGGTATTCAACGCCGCGGATGCCTCGATGGGACTGATGGCGGCCATCAACCTGGTGGCAATTGTGCTGCTATCCGGCACGGTAGCCAAGTTGACCAAGGACTACCTGGCCCAACGGAAAGAGGGACTGGTACCCCACTTCAAGTCAAAGGATTACCCGGAGCTGCACGAGAAAATCGACAGCAACATCTGGCATTAAGCTCAAACACTGGCCGTAACCACCCGGTTACGGCCAGCGGCCTTGGCCTGATACAACGCCCGGTCGGCTGCCCGGAACAGCTCGTCGAACTCCGGGCTGCTTTCCGGCCAGCATGCAATACCTGCCGATATCGTCAGATTGCCCAACTGCTTTCCAAGGTATTCAACCTGAGATTCGGCAATGGTTGCCCGAAGATTTTCCGCCCTCTGGCGGGCTTCCTCCCGTGACGCCCCAGGCATCAGAACCGTAAACTCCTCTCCCCCATAACGGCATACCGTATCGCTCCCGCGAAAGCAGTTCTCAAGGACTCTCCCAACCATTCGCAAAACCTCATCGCCGGCATCGTGGCCATGACTGTCGTTGAAGCGCTTGAAGTGGTCGATATCGAAAATCAACAGGCTCAGTGGGCGCTCTGAGCGGATGGCGACTTCCCGCTCATGTCGGAATAACTCATCAAAGTAGCGCCGATTTTTAAGACCCGTCAGGCTGTCCTCATAGGAAAACCGTTGCAATTCGGATCGCAGGGCCAACCCTGACAGGGTAATCCCGATCTTCTCGACAGACTGATACACCCAGGCAACCACCCGGGCGGTGCCGTAATCCTTCACGACGTCTGGCAGATTCGGTCGCTCCAAAAGCAACACGCCCTCAGGAACATTCCCGAACTGGGCTGGTTCAACCCGGAGCAGGAAACAGAGTTGTGCAGGTACGTCCTGGCTCCGCACGGGCAAAACGGTCTCCGTCAGGCCGGAAAGATCCTGCGTCAGGCTGGGTGGAAAGGTATTGGCAGCGGATCTGCCCCAGAGGCAGGCCCGATCATAGCCGCCACCCGGGTTGCGCCGGTAGAAACAGCCAGCAATCGGCAAGTACAGTTGCGGCAGCGCCTGAAGCAAAGGCTGGAAAGCCTCTTCCACACCCGCACAGTCCTGCAGGGCAGCAATGGTGTCCGCCAATTTCTGACTTTTCTTGCTCTCCAGCGCTAACAGCCGTGACCGCTCTACCTCTCGCTCAGCAAGCGCTTCAGCTCGAGCAGTGCGCTCAGCCACCTTCTGCTCCAGTTGAACGGTCAACTGATGCAAGGCCTGTTGGGTTTTGCCGTAATGCCACACCGAAATACTGATAAGCGCCAGCGAGAACGCCAGCGCCCCCCAGCTGACCGGCACCCGCCCCCAGGGGAGAAAACCATGGGCAACCGCCATATCCAGAATCAGCAGAACGAGAAACACGCCACAGGTAAACAGGAACACCTGCTGCTCCCGATACAAGCTGCGGAAATTCCTGATAACGACCGCTACCATTAATGCCAGGGAGACCAGCAATACACCGTCAAACACCGGGAATGTGGAGGACAGATTCAATAACCCGAGCAGCGCCAACATAAGGGCCAAGGCCGCAAACACCAGGTGCAGCCACATCAGCCAGCGAACCAGGCGAGGGCGCCGGTCGTCGAGCCACTGGCTTAGCAAGAGCGCCAATGCAACGGGAATCAAATAATACGAGCCCGCTGCCAGATAGTCCCACAACAGTGGCTGATAAAGGATCAGCAAACTTGCCTGGCTTTCCGCCAGCAGCATCACGCCGGTCAGGAAGGCAAACAGCGCAATGCTGGCAAAACTTCTCTGGCGTCGCTGAATCAGGGCAAACACCAGAGCAAGAAGTGCGATCAGTCCGGATAACGCCGCAATGACCAAGCTCTCAGCCGAATTGCTGACGATGTGCAGCACCAGGTCCGGGTGGTCGAGAATGGCCACCTCACCCCATAACCCGATATCCGTGTAATTGGAGAACACACGGAAGTACATGGTTTCGCCTTCGTAGCCATCGGGCAACGGAATCTCGTGCCAGGGCCAGCCCTCGAATTTGCCACGTCCATGCTCGTCGAAGGTGCCGTACTGATACAGCAACTCGCCCCGGAACCACACCTGCAGGATGATATCGACGCTGTAGATGTAAAGTGCCGGCGCGTACCACTCCCCTTCCGGTAATGTCACCCGGAACCAGGCATGTTCTTGCCCTTTTCGGCCGGGAGGGTTGGAAGGGAAAGCAATGTCATGCCAGTGTTTGTCGCTGTCCGGTTCGTCCAGCCAAAGCGGTGTGCCGTCAGCCAGGAAAGGGGAGTCGCCCCAGCGATATTGCCACCCTTCATCCACTGGCTGCATGGCAGACAACGCCGGTTGGGACAGGCAGAGCGCCAAAACGAGTGTGGCAAGGCAGAATAAAGTGCGACAGGAAGAGGGGCGCAAAGCGAAACCTGCTAGTGGGCGCTATGCTTTCAGTATAAACCGTAGACAGCAGTTACAGAACTGGTCTGGCGGGAAGAATTCAGGGCGGCACTGGGCCGCCCTGGCAGGAGGCCTCAACGGCCGGATTTCAGCATTTCCCAGAACTTTGCGTAGATCTGCAAAGCATCATCACCGATATCCGCCTGGAATTCAGCATTCTCCATATCCGCATCGGTCGGGTAGCTAGCTCGGTCGTTAGCAACGGACTCATCCAGCAACTCAAGCGCGGCCTGATTAGGCGTCGCGTAACCAATGTCTTCGCTGATCAGGGCTGCGATTTCCGGCTGCAACACAAAGCTGATGAACTGGTGGGCCGCTTCCGGGTTACGGGCATTCTTCGGGATCACGAAGCTGTCGAGCCAGGCAATGATGCCTTCCTCCGGGTACACGTATTCCAGGCTCGGCATGGTTTCCTTACCCATCACCGCCTCGCCGTTCCAGATCATGCCCACGTCGGCTTCGCCTTCCAGGTAGGGCATGCGGGGCGCATCAGAGTTGAAGGTGCGCACAGACGGCATCAATTCCGCCAGTTTTTCGTAGGCTTCTTCGATTTCCTGCGGGTCAGTGCTGTTACCGGAATAACCCAGTACCCGCAGGCCTACGTGGAACACTTCGCGCATGTCGTTGGTGAGCATGACTTTACCCTGGAAGCGCTCGTCCCAAAGATCTGCCCAGGCCGTCACCTCGCCCTCCACGTCATCAGTGTCCACGGCAATGCCGGTGGTGCCCCACAGATAGGGAATGCTGTACTGGTTGTCCGGATCAATATCCAGGTTCACCAGATCGTCGTCCAGGTTACCAAAGCCTTCAATCTTGCTGCGATCAATGGGCATCAGGAGGTCTTCCTGGCGCATTTTGCTGACGTAATAGGTGGAAGGCACAGCCAGGTCATAGGCAGCGCTCTCGTCCAGCAACTTCAGCCGGGCATACATGGCTTCGTTGCTGTCGTAGGTGGTGTAAACCACCTGAATACCGGTTTCCTCGGTGAACCTGTCCAGGACTTCCTGGGGCATGTACTCGGACCAGTTGTACAGGTTCAGCACCTGCGGGTCTTCAGAGCTACACCCGGTCAGGCCTATGGCCAGCATACCGGCCAGTGCCAGTTTCTTCATCGTCTACTCCTTAGCAATATCCATTGAGACAAGATCAACATGAACAGTGAGAACACCAGCAACAGCGTACCCAATGCATTCACTTCCGGCTTCAGCCCTACCCGCACCATGGAGTAGATGCGCAGGGGCAGAATTTCATAACTCGGGCCGCTGACAAAGGTACTGACGACCACATCGTCCAGTGACAGTGTAAACCCCAACAGCCAGCCTGCCACCAAAGCCGGCATGATCACCGGGATCAGCACCGTGCGGGTCATAGTGAAATCGCTGGCACCCAGATCCCGCGCGGCTTCCGGCAGGCGTTCGTCAAAGCCGCTCAGGCGTGCCATGACCGTAATCACCACAAACGGCAGACAGAAGGTGACATGGGCCAGCAGCAACGACACATAGCCCAGTTTCAGGCCCACTAACAGGAACAGCGCCAGCAGTGAAATCGCCAGCACGATCTCCGGCGACATCATCACGATAAACAGCATGCCATTGAGCAGCTTCTTGCCCCGGAACCGGTACCGATGAAGGGCCAGGGCGGTGAGGGCACCAATCATGGTCGACACAGTGGCGGCAGACAACGCCAGCCACAGGGAGTTCCACATGGCCTGCACCATGGCCCGGTTATTGAACAGCGCCTCATACCAGCGCAGGCTAAGACCACCCCATTCGTAACCGCTACGGGAATCGTTGAAGGAAAACACCACCAACACGATGATGGGTACGTACAGCAGAACATACACCAGGGTCAGGTAGGTGCGGGGCAACCAGCGGCTCATACACCGTCCTCCCCGATCCGCCGCTTACTCAGGCGGTGAGCAAACATCAGAAACGCCATGGCCAGGGTCAACACGATGCTGGCGGCGGCGCCGAAGGGCCAGTTACGAGCATCCAGGAACTGGTTCTTGATGACGTTACCCACCAGCAAGTTGCGGGAGCCGCCGAGAATATCCGGCACAAAGAACAGCCCCATGGCCGGCAACAGCACCAGCATAACGCCCGCCAGCACACCGGGCAGGGTAAGCGGCACAATCACATGAACAAAGGTCGCCAAGCGGCCGGCGCCAAGATCGTGAGACGCCCGAAGCAAATCGTCCCTCAGGTCATCAAAAACCGCATACAGCGGCAGGATCATGAACGGCAGCAGCAAATACACCAAGCCGACAATCACGGCTCCCTCGGTGTAAAGCATCCGCAGGGGCTCTTCGATTATGCCCAGGGACATCAGCGCGTTATTCAGCAGGCCATTGGTGGCCAGCAGCAGCTTCAGGGCATAGGTGCGCACCAGTGAATTGGTCCAGAAGGGTACGATCAGCAGGAATATCAGCAACATTTGCCGCTGCTTGCCAACCTTGGTCAGCGCCCAGGCGAAAGGATAGCCGATCAGCAGGCAGATCAGGGTGGTCATGGCCGCCATGTACAGGGAGTGCAGGAACACGTCCAGGTACAGGGGGTTCATCAACTGCCGGTAGGCGTCCAGGTTCAGAGGCAGGGACAGAAAGCTGCCTGGGTCCCGGGTCATCACGCTGGCGCCCACCACCAGCAGATTCGGGGTCAGTACCAGGAACAGCAGCCAGCCCCAGACCAGCACCAGTACCGCCGTGCGAAACGGCTGCTGCGTGACGCTACTCATCCAGGTTGGCTTCCGCTTCAGCTTCCGGGCTCTCCATGGGAAGCAGCCATTCCCAGCCATCTACCCAGCTCACCTTCACCGGCTCACCCAATCGGTAGTCAAAGGTGGGATCGTCTTCGTCGAAGAATTCCGACGCCAGTACCTCGGTGCCGTCCTCAAGGTGAATAACCGAATCCAGGGTGCTGCCCTTGTAGTTCCGCTCCACCACCTTGCCGGCCACACCGTCATCGTCATCCGGCGCCAGAACCCGGATGTCCTCCGGGCGCAACAGAACGTGCAGGGGCTGGCCGGCGGCCACCGGGAAGTCGGGTTTGCGAAAGGTGCGTTTCAGGCCAAACACATCCACGGTAATGGTGTCATCGCCGTTGGCTTTGTCGATGCGGCCCGGGAAGAAATTGGTCTCGCCCACGAACCGGGCGGTGAACAGGTTGGCCGGCCGCTCGTAGACTTCCCTGGGAGTGCCCAGTTGCTGGATCAGGCCATCCTTGAGCACCACGACCCGGTCTGACATGGACAAGGCTTCTTCCTGGTCGTGGGTCACGAATACGAAGGTAATCCCGAGTTCCCGCTGCAGGCGCTTAAGCTCCACCTGCATGGTACGCCGCAGTTTGTAGTCCAGGGCTGACAGGGGCTCGTCCAGCAGCAGCATCTTCGGCCGTTTGACCACCGCTCGGGCAATAGCCACCCGCTGCTGTTGGCCTCCGGAAAGCTGGTGTGGTTTGCGCCGGGCAAACTCCTCCAACTGGACCATGGCCAGGGCTTCGTCAACCCGCTGACGGATCTCTTCCTTCGGGCGCTTTTCCATTTTCAGGCCATAAGCCACGTTGTCGAACACCGACATATGGGGGAACAGGGCGTAGTTCTGGAACACGGTGTTGAGCGGGCGTTTCTCCGGCGGGGTGTGGGTCAGGTCCTGGCCACCCAGCAGAATGGTACCGTCATCCGGATGCTCAAAACCGGCCATCAACCGCAACAGGGTGGTTTTGCCACAACCGGACGGCCCCAACAGGGTAATGAACTCGCCATCAAGGATCTCCAGATCCAGCGAATCCAGTACCGTTTTGCCGTCAAATTGCTTGGAGAGGTTGCTCAGAGATAGCAGTGTCTGTTTCATCGGCCCTGCCCACAGAATGAGCGGCTTATTTTTCCAGAAACAGGGGCAAACAGAAAGGGGCGTCGGGATAATCCGCAATCCCGACTCCCCTTGATCTCAGCTCACATCGGCACGCTTGCCGAAATGCGGCTCACTGATCTGCAACGCTATCCAGATAGGCCTTGTCCGAAATATTGGTCCAGGGCCGCACCTGGCTGAGGTAGTCGCGCTGGGAGGTGATGATTTCACGGGCCAGTTCATCTTTCTCCGCGAACTCATCCAGCAGACGATTGGTGGTGTCACGCAGGGCGTTGATGACTTCCGGCGGGAACACTTTGTGGGTGACGTCCGGATAATCCTCGGTCATGCGGCTCCACGCGACACCACTCTCGTGGGTGCTCTGGATGTACATGTCATAGGCTGCGGTGCGCATGGATACCCGCAGGATTTCCTGAAGATCGGCCGGCAGCGAATCCCAGGTTTTCTTGTTGATCAGGAACTGCACCTCGGCATTGGGCTCCTGCCACCCGGAATAGTAGTACTTGGCGATCTGGTGAAAGCCCATCTGGAAGTCCAGCGCCGGGCCAACCCATTCCACAGCATCAATGGTGCCCCGCTCCAGGGCGGTGTATAGCTCGCCTGGCGGCAGGTTGGTAACCGCTACACCCAGCTCGGCCATCACTTCTCCGGCAAAGCCCGGGGTGCGCATCTTCAGGCCTTTGAGGTCGTCCAGGGAGTTGATTTCCTTGCGAAACCAACCACCCATCTGGTTGCTGGTATTACCGCCCGGAAACGACAGCAGGCCATAGGGCTCGTAAACCTTCTGCATCAGCGCCATGCCATCATCGTGGTAGAACCAGGCATACATTTCCGGCGTGATCATGCCAAACGGTATGGTGGTGAAGTACATGGCGTTGGGGATGGTGCCCTTGTAGTAGTACGAGGCAGTGTGGCCCATGTCATACTGGCCGTTGCGCACCAGGTCAAAAATACCGAAGGGCGCCTTGTGCTTGTTCGAGGAATCAATTCGGAACTTCAGGCGGCCGTTGGACATCCGCTCTGCCATCGCGGCCATATTGCGGGGAGTCTCACCGAGGATTTTGGAGTTCGGGCCCCAGGTTTCAGCCAGGCGGATGGTGTAGGTTTTCTCGGCCACCGCAAACGGGCTGGTCAGCAGGGCAACCATCGTAAGGGCCGCCACGAAGATTCTGTGCATAGACATGGTGTTGGCTTCCATTGTTATTGCTTTGAGGGTAAAACGAACAAATAACGGAAAGCCATGATAACCGTGGAGGCCAGCCACGCCAATGCGGCAGGCCGGCCTCGCCGGTATCAGGCCTTGAACTGGCTCACCAGCTCGCGCAGGTTTTCACCCAGCCGCGCCAGCTCGTGACTGGCTTCATTGGTCTGGGTAACACCGGTGTCACTGCGCTGGGCCGCATCCACAATACGCACCACGTTCTGGTTGATTTCTTCCGCCACCTGGCTCTGCTGCTCCGCGGCCGTGGCAATCTGGGTTACCTGATCATGGATCTGGGTCACCGACGTCACAATGGTGTTCAGCGCACCAGTGGCGTGATTGATGCGCTCGACAGTGGCTTCGGAACTCTTGCGGGAATGATTCATCCGTTCAACAGACGCCTTGGATTCGGCCACAAAGCCATCAATCATTTCCCGAATCTGATCGGCGGATTCCGCAGAGCGTTTGGCCAGCTGCCGAACCTCGTCCGCCACCACCGAGAAGCCACGGCCGTGCTCACCCGCCCGTGCCGCTTCGATGGCCGCGTTCAGCGCCAGCAGGTTAGTCTGCTCGGTGACGGCATGGATCACATCCAGAACCTGCTGGATATCATTGGACTTCTCCGCCAGGGCGTTGATGCTGGCCGCCGTGCTCTCCATTTCTTCTGACAGCTGGTTGACGGCTCCTTGCGCGCTGGTGATGGTTTCACCACCCTCACGGGCCATGCGGTCGGCGTCTGAAGCGGCGCTTTCCACTTCATTGGCATTGCCGGAAATCTGCTGGATGGTGGCTGCCATCTCGTTGATCGCCGACGCAATCTGGTCTGTTTCCGAGCCCTGTTCCTGAACCGACTGCCGGGTTTCGTTGGCCACACGGCTCAGCTCTTCGGCGGCCGAGGCGACCTGATCGGTGGTGGAGCCCACTTCACGAATAGTATCCTGAATCTTGACCACAAAATGATTGAACCGGCGGCCAAGTTCCGCCAACTCGTCTTTGCCATCCTCCGGCAAACGCTGGCGCAGATCGCCATCGCCATCGGCAATTTCCTGCATGATGTTACTGACTTTGTTCAGTGGCGCTGTCACGGTGCGGCCAATCACCAGGCCGATGATCAGGGACACAGCAACCACAATGAAGGTCACCAACAGGATAAAGCCCATGGCCGCCGCCATGGCCGAATCGATTTCCTTTCGTGCCTCAACCAATACCCGCTCAATATCGGTGACGTAGATACCGGCACCCATCATCCAGTCCCAGCCCGGGATGATGCTTGAATAAGACACTTTCGGCTCTACCTCGCCCGAGGCGGGGTTTGGCCAGTCGTACTCATAGAAGCCGTCGGTTCCCGCCGCGGAGAACAGATCCCGAACCAGTTTCTGTGTCGTGGGGTTGGTCGTCGGGCCCTCGCGGGAAGGGTCCGGAGCGTAGGCGAGATTATCCAGATTACGGGCGTAGGCAAAAACGTAGTTATCCTTCCCGAATGTGATGGAGCGCAGCCGTTTGCGGGCTTCCTCGCGGGCTTCTCTATCAGACAACCCAGAGTTGTTCTTGGCATCCATGACCACTGCCCGGGCCGTTTCCACGAGGTTCTTCAGGCCTTCCTTACGGGCATCCAGAAGCTCTTCCCCCAGGCGTTCCAACTGGGCTTCTCCTTTTGCCTGGATCTGGCTGCCGGTGATCCAGGCAATGGTGCCCGCCGTAATCAGAACCGGCACAAGTACGCCAATCAACAGGCGGGCTCGGATGGTCAGGTTGCTCATAAAGGTCATGGTTCTGCTCCGGATTGTCTGCTCAGGCCTCGGGATTATCCACAGTGCCACGCACAATGCTGTTCCAGTTTGTTAACGCCTGTATACCAATACTTAGGTACAAACATGTCGACTTTATTGCCAGGCCATTTGTATCAAGCCTTTCAGGTAGTTCGGGTATCGGCCGTCATGTAAACGACTTGAGCTTGTGTCAGACTAAAGTTTCATGTCAGCCGTGCCGGGGAGAGCTCACCGTGAAACACCTTTTTCTCATCCGCCATGCCAAGTCCAGCTGGGATAGCGACAACCTCAGCGACAAGGACCGCCCGCTCAATCCCAGAGGCGAGGAACAACTGGCGCCACTGGGGCGGGCACTGCGGCGTTATGGGGCCATGACTGGAGAAATTCACGTAAGTCCTGCCCTGCGCGCCCAGCAAACACTGAAGGGCATCTTTCCCGACTCACCTTCTGACGTGCAGGTTTACACTGACCCGGAACTCTACACTTTTGACTACCGCCGTCTATTACAGTGGCTGCAGACCTGCGGCGATCAGGTGCAGACACTGGCCATTGTCGGGCATAACCCGGCGCTTCTGGAACTGGCAGCCAGCCTGGTGCCACAGGCGCCATTCGAACTTCCCACGGCCAGTTTTATTCACATCCGGCTACCGATCAAACACTGGCGCAAGCTCGGCAAACGGGAGGGGCGGCTTGAAACCTTCCTGACCCCGGTGGATTTCAGTTTCGAGGCGTTCAATCGCAAGAATCAGAAACGGCACAAGAACGCCGGCAAAGCGACGGTCAAAGACACTCCGTCAGTGCTTTTGGGGCAGGCCGAGAGTCTTGCCCAGTTACACCGGGGGGTGATGCTCGGCCTGGACGATGAGTTTCTCCACCAGTATCGCATTGCCCTTCGTCGCAGCCGCGCCGTGGCCGAATCCCTGGCCGAGGTAACCGGAAACAAATCACTGAAGAGCCACATTTCCCATCTGAAACGACACGCCCAGGCCACCAGCAACCTGCGGGACCTGCACGTATTCAGCCAGGATCTGCCGCAGCTATGCAGTGACCAGCCAGAACTCCTGAAGGCACTGGAGCAATGGGTCTGCGCGCGGGTGGACAAGGAACAGAAAAAACTGGCGAAACGGCTTGCAAGCAAACGTTACCGGCAGAGCCTGCACAGCTGGGAAGACGAGCTTCAGTCACGGCAATTCCGCAAACTGATCGACAAACTCAGTACCAGGGACATTCAAAAAAGCGTTGACCACCGGCTACGAATGTTCAACCGGAAAACCGCAGAACTGCTGCACGACTCGCCAGATGAGGACATCCACAATCTGCGCAAACTCCTGAAGCGCATCCGCTACCTGATGGAACTGGACATCGACAGCTGGAAATCCGCCCTTAAGACCCTGCGACAGCGCCAGGATCTCTATGGCCGGTTCCAGGATCTGCATGTCCAGATTGAGCTGGTCAAACGGTTTGCTTCAAACTACCCGGAGGATCCAAACGGCGCACTTCAGGCACTGCTGGACCACCTGATCATCAAAAAGGACGACACCCGCAGACTGATTCTGTCCATCGGCGGGCTGAAAGCTGGCTGATGCCAGAACATCAGATTCAGATTCTGACCATACGAGCTTCCAGGAGCAGGTTGGGGCCCAGCTTCGCCACTCTCACCTGGCCCGGATTCAAGCCAAGGTCTTCCAGGGTTTCCTGGATATCGTCCATGGCCTCTTCCGAGGGTGCCGCCAGCAGCAACTCACGCACTGACTCCAGAATCATCTTCACCGGCACGGTCATGAAATACACCGAGATCACCAGCATCATCACAGGGTCTGCGTATACTGCCAGCTCTGACCACTGACTTTTCTCCAGCATCCAGGCGGCGGCAAAACCGATCATCACAGCAGCACTCAGGGCACTGTCCATCAGCCACTGCCTCTGCTCGGCCCTGACCAGGCCAGAGTCGTTCTGGAAGCTGGACCAGCGCAGATACACCCACACGGCCAGGCAACCCACCACGTTCACCGCACCAAACACCATGGCCATGTCGGCGGCCACCGCACGGCCACCCTGCAGCAGCGAAACCACCGCCGAGGCCAGCGAAAGCACACACACCAGGGCAATAACCAGGCCTTTCACCGCAATCACCAGCGGCTCCACCGCACCCAAACCAAACGGATAATCTTCTGTTGCCGGCCGACGCACCAGGCGAGCGGCATAGAGAGAAAGCAGGGACAGCGCCAGACTGATCAGTGAATAGGCGCCATCGAAAAGAATGACCAGGGAATCAACCCAAAGCCCCCAGCCGATACCGACGACAGCAAACAAGCCCGCACCGGCCGCAGATAATGTCAGCGCCATATTTTCCCGCGCCAGAGAAGTAAACATTTTGACCTCCTGAGAATTGCCGGCCATATTATCGGCATCATCACGAAGGCGTGAGTCGCTGAGCGACGGAAAATCCGGCGCAATGAGATAAGCATGAAAACTTCCCAGATTAAAACCTTTCTATCCGTGGTCCGGAACGGCAGCGTTGCCGCGGCCGCCCGCGAGCTGAACCGCAGCCGGACGACGGTCAGCACCGTGCTGGCCTCGCTGGAGGACGAGCTGGGGGTTGAGTTGTTTGAACGCAGCGGCAACCAGCTGCATTTGACCTCTATCGGCCAGTCCATTCTCACCGACTGTCGGCGCTTTGATCAGGTCGCCGGCCAGATACAGGCCCGCTGCCAGCACCACCTGAGCGGCGCCGAATCGGTCTTGCGCATCGCCCGGGACGATGCCATTCCCGAGGACGTGTGGCGAGACATCCTGCGCCGCCTGAAACAGCGGTTTCCGCAAACCAGCCTGTCGATTTATCTTGCCCCTCCGCGAGAGCTGCCCTCTCTGGTCCGCAACCAGTCGGTGGATGTCGCCTACGGCCTGATGCCGGAATTGATGAATGAGGGCTACCAATGGTTCCGCGAGCTGGCGGACGTGCGCATGCTGACCGTCGCTGCGCCCGAGCATCCACTTAGCCAACTGAAACGGGTAACCCAGGACGATCTGATCAGCCACACCGAAATCACCATCGCCTACATGCAGGATTCAGTGCTGGTGGCAGACTCGCCGGAAACCGCCAACTACCTGGCGTTTACCCAGTACGAGCTGATCCGGGATGCGGTGATGGACGGCGCCGGCTGGGCGGACCTGCCGTTACCGTTAATTGCTGAGGCACTGCGGAGAGAACAACTGAAAACCATCCACCACCGCAGCGCGCGCTGGTGGAAGGTCTTCAGCGCCCTGGAATCAGAACAAGCCCAGGGCGGCGCCGTGGTAGGCTGGCTGGCCGACGAACTGGAAGCCTATCTGGAGACGATGGCCTGAGGGCCTGGCTGCTCATCGGCCGGAGCACCCTCGTCGCACTTCTTGCAGTCCAGCTCAACTCCCAGCATGGCCTGCCGCCCTTCCGGGGTAACAACCCATGGGCGGTTCACCCAGGGCGGATCATGGCGCACATGCTGGTTATGCCCGCAGGCCAGCTGCGCCACCCAATGGTTTTCGTCGTCTTGGTGATAGCCGGTGATGCGCTGTTTCACGATCTCCCCCTTTGATCCCAGGCCGACCAGGAATAGATCCCCAGCGCCACCCAGATCATGCCAAAGCTCACCAGTTTTGCGGTGCTCAGGGGCTCGTGAAACAAAAACAGCGCAATCAGGAACTGGATGGTGGGGTTGATGTACATCAGAAAGCCCACGGTGGAGAGTTTCAGCCTTCGCGCCGCGCCAGCGAAGGCCAGCAGGGGAATGGCAGTAACCGCACCGCTGGAGAGCAGCAGCAAGGTACTGTAACTGGTGCCGCCAAAGTGAGACAAACCCGCCAATGACAGCCAGGCCAGCGTCACCAGCCCCAGCGGCAGCAACAGCAGAGTTTCCACAAACAGGCCAGACAGCCCATCCAGCTCGACCTTCTTTCGCATCAACCCGTAGGTGCCAAAGCTGAACGCCAGCACCAGGGTAATCCAGGGCAGCTCACCCAGCAGAACAAACTGGTACAGAATCGCCACTGCCGCAAGGGTCACCGCAACCACTTGCAAGCGTGAAATCCGCTCCCCCAGAATCAGCAGCCCCATGGCCACATTCACCAGCGGGGTAAGGAAGTACCCCAGGCTGGCCTGCAGCACGTGCCGGGTTTCCACGGCATAAATGTAGACGCCCCAGTTAAGGGCAATAAACACCGCGCAACCGAGCACAAACCCGAGCCGTTTCGGCTGTTTCAATGCTGCCGTAACCGCAGACCAACGTTTTAGCAGGGAAATAACAATCGCAAGAAACAGGCACGACCAGATCACCCGGTGAATCAACACTTCCCAGGCGGGAATACCCTTGAACAACGCGAAGTACAGGGGAAAGCTGCCCCACATCGTGTATGCAGCAAGGCCGAACACAACACCTTTGGTGTTTTCCCGGTTAACCGGAGATGTCGATTGCATAGGTTCCTCATCACTGATCGACACAATCTATCACAGCATGGGTGACGGGAACCCGTGAATTGTCTTAACCTGACACCATTGTCTGATTTGCCGAGGAGTGAACATGAAAACTGCACACGATTTGGTTGCCGCTGCAAAGCAAGAAATCCAGGAAGTGCCACTGGCCGATGCCGACACAGCGATTCAAAAAGCCGATCTACTTCTGGATGTCCGTGATGGCGAGGAGTACCGGGCCGGCCACCTACCCGGTGCGGTCAATGTTTCCCGGGGTTTGCTGGAGTTCAAGTTCAGCAACGATCCTGCCTTCGACGACCGGCAGATGAAGATTGTGCTCTACTGCAAGAACTCCGGCCGCGCGGCGCTCAGCGCCAGGTCCCTGAAGGAAATGGGCTACCTTAACGTGCTGTCTATCGAAGGCGGCTTTGATGCCTGGGCAGAAGCAGGCAAACCCGTGGTGAAACCGGAACTGCCCGACTTCGAGTGATCACCGCTTCAGGCAACAGGCTTTATACTTTCTCCCGCTGCCGCACGGGCAAGGTTCGTTGCGGCCGGGCTTGAGGGCACCCTCGCCCGTTTCGCCAGCCACGTAGAACCAGCGGCCATCCACCCGTGCAAAGTCAGAAACTTCCTCCAGATAGCCCCAACCGGTTCCAGCCCGGTAGACCGCAAGGAAATGAACGCGCCCACGGGAGCCCTGCTCACTGGCATCCAGAATCCGTAACGATGCCCAGTCCGGAGAGTGTTCCAGCTCAAGCTCCCCGGGCCGGGTGTCCGGATGCCAGGTGGCCAGCAGGTAGTCCGGATTGCGCAGCACGAACGCAGCATAGCGAGAGCGCATCAGCGCCTCGGGGGTGGGCGCCAGCTGCCCGGAATGCCAGGGTTGGCAGCAGTCACGGTAGGCCTTGCCGCTGCAGCAGGGGCAAAGACCTGGCGATGTCGTCGTGGTCATGGTGGCGGGCTCAGAAGATCCATTTTGCCGGCAGTCTAGCAAGCTGGCCCCAGCCTGTCCCGCCGGCCGTCAATCCGCCCACAGCCTGGCGCGAAACCCGCTGCGCCGCCAAAGCAACGCCAGCCAGAGCGCGTGCAGGTTGATCAGCAGCGCCAGCACCCACTCAAAGGCATCGTCTTTCTGGCTGTACCAGTCCGGCACCACTGCGGTCAGAATCACCGAGAGAATGCCCACCGCCAGCGTCAGCTGGCAAAGGCGCAACAAGCGCAGGCCAGAGGTATACCACCTGGGATGATTCATCAGGCAGGCACTGATCAGCAACTGGCACAGATAGGTGAATGAGAAGTACAGAACAACGCCAATACGGCGAGTCAGGTTAAAGCCGTCCCCCGCATGGCCCAGCGCCAGGGTATAAAAGGCAAGGGCAGCACAGGCAACCAACCCGAGCCATGGAATCCAGGCAACGCGCCGAGCCTGAACACCAAGCTGGCGCAACCAGAGACCGTTCAGCCACCAGAACAGAATCCCCAGCAGCGCTGCCGGCAGCATGGTCCCCTTAAAAATGAAATAAGCGGTACCGTGGCGCCCTGTGCGGCTGATACTGGTGCAGCTGTCCCAATACGGCACACACCACGACACATACCCTTCTATTACCGACACGGCAAAGGTCAGGTGGATCGTCAGCAAGGGAATCAGTGCCGCTGCAAACGCCAACCACCATAGTGGCAAAGATCGATGCCCCATACCGTTGCTCCTGAAACGTTTTTTCTCTGACGAACACCATCCGAAGTCGGATGGCAAACGTAGGCACAAACCCAAGAATAAGACAGATTCCAGGTGCAGGCGACGGCCAAAAACGCCATACTCGGCAACACATTGGCGAAAAATCAAGCGAAGACAAAAGTACCAATGAGATCCGGGATACCAACCATCAACCTACCCGCCCAGCCGGAAAAACCGGTTCCGGACACCAGTACCTCCGCCGAGGGCCTGCAGGCCGTGCTCGACAATCTCGATGCCCTGGTTTATGTGTCTGACTTCGAGACCCACGAATTACTTTACATGAACGCCTACGGCCGCCGCATCTGGGGCAGCATAGACGGCCGCAAATGCTGGCAGGCGCTGCAAGACAGCGACGGCCCTTGCTCTTTCTGCACGAATGACCTACTTGTCGCCGATGACGGCACCGCCAACGCACCTCATGTCTGGGAGTTCCAGAATCAGCTCGACCAACGCTGGTACCAATGCCGGGACCAGGCTATTCAGTGGACAGATGGTCGGCTGGCGAGGCTGGAGATTGCAACTGACATAACTGAACGAAAGAACATGGAGCTGGCGTTACACGAAGCCCACGAGCGGGCTCGGGCCGCCGCGTTCGAGGATGAACTGACCAGGCTCAGGAATCGCCGGGCGTTCTTTGAGTTTGGCAATCAACTACTCAGCCGCGCCCTGCGACAACAGTCCCCGATGGCACTGATCATGATGGACCTCGACCATTTCAAGCAAGTCAACGACACCCACGGTCACGAGGCGGGCGATGAGGTGCTTCGCAAGGTATCTTCAACGCTTGGTGAGAACATCCGCGACTATGACATCCTTGCCAGGATGGGCGGCGAAGAATTCGCACTCCTGCTCCCGGAAACCACGGAGCAGGAAGCTCTGGATACCGCTCACCGACTTCTGAGTGCGCTGACCAGCCTCACAGTGGATTATCGGAACCATGCAATCCAGATCAGCGCGAGTTTTGGGATTACCCGTCTGGGGCGGCAAGACCAGCGCCTGGAAGACCTGCTACACAGAGCAGACCGGGCACTCTATCGCTCGAAAGAGCTTGGACGTTGTCAGGTCAACCTCGATGCACCGTTATAAATCCTGATTGCCAACGTACCGGGCCGTATATTCCTCGATAAGCGCGGGCAATCTTCTGTTCACCGTCAGGTGCGAAAGCCGTTCCATAAAGGCTTCCCTGAAGGATTCTGAATTGCACGGTGAGCCTTTCGGAAACGCAAAGAACAGCCCCTCCCTCGAAATCGGTGGGTCCAGTGCAATAAAATCGCCGGCAAGCCCGAGCCTCTGGAGTTTCACCTGCCCCTGAAGTTGTTCGTACAACACATAGTCAACTCGGCCCGCCCTGGCCATCAGGAATGACTGTTCAATCGTGCGCACCCCTTCGATCATCAGGTTTGCTTTTGCGTACTGATCGAAACGCTGACCAAAACTGTTGTTGATCAGGGTGCTGCCCCGCTTCATCAGCAAGTCCGGCCAATGGCGATACTCAAAAGGCCGGTCCTTTGGCACCCAGACGTTGGTGGGCAAGTGAGTCATCGGCGGCAACACATAATCCATATAACCAATGCGCTCCGATGTCATGAAAGCGCCGGCCACGAGATCAAGATCACCCAGCTTTGCAAGATGCTGCACCCTGGCCCAGGAACCCTTGTCCCGAACCTCAACTTTAACTCCGAGCGGCTCTGTCAGCTCCCGCAAAAATGCTGGTATAGCGCCAACCAGCTCCCCGGGCGACCGGTCTGAACGCCAAAGCAGAGGTGGGTACTGAGGGTTACCACTGGCCAAGAGTGTGGTGCATACGAACCTTTCAGACTCTCCGGCCGCGACCCCGTGATGGCTTACCAACACCATCATCAAGCAGGCAAGCACGAGCCTTGTCATGGCCCCACCAATCGTCACTTTGATTGACACACAGTCTCCTGATGCGAGAAAGCAGCCGCTGCAAACTGGTTGATAAAATGAACTAAATTGAGTGTATCACCGATCCTGCCGACCGGCAGGCTGAAAACTTGATATCTCTCAAACCCCGGTCAACTTCCTCAAACCCGTTTCGCCAATTCATGTCAGCCCTTCACAATTCATATGTTATAACATAACATTGTCAGCCCGGATTCGGCTTCTCTCGCCAGACCAAGAGGTTCCAGCGATGACACAACACCCTCATAACCTCGAACACTCCTTAAGTGTCCACGGGAAAAATGTACAGTGCCTTGCGGAAATACTCCGTGACAACGTTAACCTGGCCGTCTGGCAGAGACCCCGGAACAACCACTGGGCCGCATTCGTAAATGAATTCTGTAGCCGCGCGGGGAACCTTGAACGTTTCGTCAGCCTCGAACGTGGGCAAAGTGCGGCCACTGCATTGCCCGGGTGGGCTCTTGATATCGAAGGTTCCAACCACTGGATTGCCGATGTCGACGAGCTGGCAGAGATGTATCAGTGCCTGTTTGAGCCTGAAGCGATAGGTCTTCGCATACATGTTCTGGCTGACACTATGTGCCCCAGATTTCATGTGGATCGGGTACCGGTGCGGCTGCTTTGCACTTACCGCGGGCCAGGAACCGAGTGGCTACCCGAACCCCTTGTTACCCGTCCTGCTGGTGAAGGCCCTCTGCCAGAGCAAACTGTTCCTTCTGATCAGATTCAAACGATACCCACAGCCGCCGTCGCCCTTCTGAAGGGCGAGGCGTGGGAAGGCAATGAGGGCCGGGGATTGGTGCATCGTTCACCGCAGCCGGATGGAAGCCCAAGACTGATTGTTGGCCTCGATTGGCTTTCATCGTGAACCAAAAATGAAACGTTATAACATGAACAAAGGAGTGAGAATCCCATGAAACTAGCACCCCCCACGCAAAAGCCGGTCTCAGCAAGGCTGATCATCCCATCCTTTGTGGCAGCCACAGCACTCATGCTTTCTGGATGCGGTGGCAGCAGCTCCGGTGACAGTCACGACCACACAGAGATCGATACCGCCGGGCGCCTGGCCATATATGACAGCACCGGCTCGCAGATCAAGGTGATGAACCTGGATGACGGAAGCGTACTTGAGCAATTTCCCCTGGACGGCGAAGCACCCCGCCTGTATCGATCACCCAACGCACGGTATGGGGTAGTCTTGCAGCGCGGAAATGACCTGGTGTCCTTTATTGACAGCGGACTCTATACCGAAGACCACGGCGACCACATGCACGATTACGCGGAAACGCCATCCATGCTGAGCCTAACGCTGAACGATCACCGGCCCACCCACTATTCCCTCGGCGAGGAGTATGGCGTGGTGTTCTACGACGGTTCAGCCAGCGCGGCCAACGCCAAGGTGACAGTCTTCTCCGACCACTCCCTGGAAAGTAACCGTGAGGTCGCATCTCTCGGCCGCGACAACAACATGCATGGCGTTGCCAAGATGGTAGGGGATCGCCTGTTCGTCACCCGTCGTGATTCATCGATTACCGATACGACCCTGCCGGCGGACGTTGAGCGGTACCAGCTGGACGGTGGCAGTTTCACCCACGAACACCTCTACGCTGAACAATGCCCACGCCTGCATGGCGCGGCAGCCAATCACCACGCCCTGGCCTTCGGCTGCTCCGATGGTGTGCTGGTGATCGATCTGGAAGACGATACCTTCCCCGCGGAAAAACTGGATAACCCACCAACCCTGATCGACGGCAGTCGCATTGGCACCCTGGTTGCTCATCATGACGTCGACGCCCTGGTCGGTGTTGCCGGAAACCAGCTTTTCGTCATCAACCCGGAAGATGCCGAGCCCTATCTGGAGCTGACTCTGGGCGAAGGCGTCACTCGCGTTGCCCAGGGCTTTGATGGTCACGGCGAAACCTTCTACGTGTTCGGTAATGACGGCAAGCTTCGGTTGTTCGACCCGGCCGACGGCTGGCTGCTGGCTGCCACCCTGGACGTTATGGAACCCCTGGCAGAGGGCGACCAAGTTGCGTTCACCGAGTCGGCCAGCGAAGACCGTCTGTTTGCACTGACACCGGACGGTCAGTCCATCATCGAAATCGACACCCATGAGCGGGAGGTTCTAAGGACCATCGCCCTGGACTTCCAGGCCGCCAGCATGGTCTGGCTTGGCCTGATGGATGATCACGACCACGATCACGCTCACTAACCAACACCGATGACACAGCGCCGGCTGCTTAACGCATCGCCGGCGCCGACTCCATTTCCTATGCAAGCAGTACGAGGATTCAACATGCGTTTTACCCGCCTTCAAGCCGGCCTGTTCTCCACCATGCTGATGCCATTTGCGTCGGCCCATGCTAATGAAATGAACCCAGACATCAGCGTGGTTCTGGATGGTTATTACAAACAGAACGCCACCGCGCTGTCCCACCGGGACGAGGGTTTTGGCCTTGGACACACCGAGCTGTCATTGTCTGCCCCAATCGATGACCTGTTCGCAGGCCGCCTGACCGCAGTCCTGGAGGAGCATCATGGCGAGACCGAAGTGGCACTGGAAGAAGCCTACCTGCAGACCACCGGCATGCCCTGGAACCTGAGTGTTCGGGGCGGCCGATTCCTGTCCCAGGTCGGCTATCTGAACAGTCGTCATATGCATGAAGACAACTTTGTCGAACGCCCCGCCGCCTACCGGGCTCTTCTGGGCAGCCACTACTTCGACGACGGCCTGCGGGTCAACCTGTTGATGCCGACACCGTTTTTCTGGCAGATCGGGGCGGAAGCTTTCAACGGTAATCGCCTGACGGAAGGTGACGAAGACATTGGTGTGTACACCGTCAACACCCGTTTCGGTGGCGACATCGGCGTATCACAAAGCTGGCAGGCCGGGCTGTCCTATCTGAACAACCGCCAGGTTCATGGTGACCATGACGGCGATCACGATCATGACCATGACCACGGTGATCACGACCACAGCCATGCCGCCGCCTACACCGGCGAGAACCTCTACATCGCCGACCTGGTCTGGAAATGGTCGCCTGATGGCAACACCCGCCAGCAACAGCTGACGCTCAGCGGCGAATACCTGTACGCGGACGAACTGAACGAACATGCCCGCTCCTCAGATTACCACCAGGGCTGGTATACCTCCGCTGTCTACCGCTTTACCCCACAGTGGTCTGTCGGAGCCCGCTATGGCCGGGTGGATCTCAAGGAAGCCCATGGTGACCACTTCCACGATCAGCAACTGAAAGAAACCGATGTGATGCTGGCCTGGTCCCGATCCCACTTCTCGACTCTGCGTCTGCAATACACGCACCAGAGTGCTCACGGTTTCGATGACGCCGACAACACCGTCACCCTGCAGTACGTGATGACCTTCGGAGCTCATGGTGCCCATGATTTCTAAGCCCAACCGCCTGGCATGGGTGTTTGGCTGGCTGCTGGCGTTTGCCAGCGTGCCGGCCAGCGCCAGTCTGAATGTGTTCGCCTGCGAACCAGAGTGGGCCAGCCTGGTCTCGGCGTTGCTGCCGGATGCAACCATCACCACCGCGACCACCGCCTGGCAAGACCCGCACTACATTGAGGCCAGACCCAGCCTGATTGCCGCCATGCGTAAAGCCGACCTGGCCGTGTGCACGGGTGCGTCGCTGGAAGCCGGCTGGCTGCCTTCGCTGATCTCAAGGGCGGCCAATCGCAAGATCCAGCCCGGTAGCGATGGGCTGTTCTTTGCCGCCGACCATGCGCCGCTGCATCAGAGTCATGAGCACGTTGACCGCAGCATGGGGGATGTCCACCCAGAGGGCGACCCGCATCTGCATCTGTCTCCGGACGCCATTCCCCTGGTTGCCAGTGCCCTCGCCGAACGACTGACTGCCCTGGCCCCCGATCAGCAAGCACAGATTCAAGTGAGGTACATTCGGTGGCGGGGAGAGTGGAACCAGCACCGCCAGTCCTGGCGCCATGCCGCCCGGCAACTGGCCGGGACCGGTGTGGTTACCCAGCACTCCACCTTCGATTACCTGCTGCGTTGGCTGGGCATCGAGGTCATTGCCGACCTGGAGCCGAAACCCGGGTTACCACCCGGCAGCGCGCACCTGCGGAACGTGCTGGCTACCCCGGACCTGGCTCGCGCCAGCGTGATTATGGTGGCCTCCTATCAGGATGATCGTCCGGCCCGGTGGTTATCGTCACAATCCGGCGTACCGGCGATAGTGCTGCCTGGCACCGTCACCGGCCAACCGGGTGAAGAGACTCTGGAGCAGGTTATCAACCTGATCGTCGACACACTGTTGAATCATCAAGAGCCAACGAATGTGGAATGAGTGGGGCTGGATGTGGCCGGCATTCACTGCCAGCACGCTGACTGCAATCGCCCTGGTGCCTCTGGGCAACCGGGTACTTGAGCGGGGTATGGTATTTGCGGATCTGGCGATCGCCCAGTGGGCGGCTCTGGGCATTTTACTGGTCGGTACCGTGTTACCCGCCGGTGGCGCTGCCCTGAGCCTCTCCGGGAGCCTGGCCCTTGCCCTGCTGGCCGTTGCCTTGGTCAGCCTGGTTTTACGGTATCTGACCCGTCACCGTGAAGCCATGATTGGCCTGCTCTACGCACTGGGCGCCTGCCTGGCCACCTTGCTGGTAAGCCAGGACCCCCACGGCGCACAGCGGCTTGCCCATACCCTTAACGGCGATCTGCTCTGGACCACACCCACGGTGCTGGGCCCGATGGTTCTGCTGGCACTGGCCGTGCTTGCCTGGCAGTGCGTCCTGCCACAGAGTTACAGGGGCTGGCTGTTCCTGCCAATGTTCGCTATCGCCATCACCCTGACGGTCGACCTGGCCGGCATCTACGTGGTGTTCACCTCATTGATTGCCGCCCCACTGCTACTGATACACCTGCGTGGCACCAGCATTGTCTTCGCCATACTGACGTGCCTGGCGGGCCACAGTCTGGGGCTTCTGATCTCGGCCTGGCAGGATCTGCCAACCGGGCCAACCTTGGTTATCGCTGCCATGGCCACCTGTGCCAGTGTGGCGGTGCTGGCGCGCCCGCCCACTGCGCGGCATTCGTTATGATGGTCAGCGGGTGGTAAATAGCGCACATCAACGCCTTGCTCCAATCCCGAAAGTGCCGGGAAAAGGCAAGAACTCGTCAGCGCTCTGATCGTAGGGCGGAGCTTGCAAAATCTCTTGAAAGCGCCCAGCAGAAACCATGGCTGCCAGTCGCTTCGACACTGCAACTCGAAGATAGCTTGTGTTGCATGGTGACTTTTTGGAAAACGCAAGAAACAGCCCTTGTCTTGTCAGAGGCCTGTCCAGCATAGAGAAGAGACCGAGCATGCCAAATTTTCGAAGCTTTTCCTTTCCACGCAACTCCTCGTAAAGCACATAATCAACGCGTTCCGCCCGCATCATCATGAAGGCTTGTTCAATCGAACGCACCCGTTCCAGTTTCAGATATTGCCTTGCGTAAAGGTCGAAATCAGGACCAAAGCTTTTGCCGATCGTGGTGGAGCCGCGCAGGCCCCTCAGATCACTCCAGTCGCGGTAATCGAAATTGCGCCCCCGACCAATCCAGATGCCTGTTGTCAGATAGGTCATAGGCGGTTCAAGGTAGTCAAAATGAAGGAGGCGTTCGGGCGTTTTATAGATACCGGCGATCAAATCGATATCGCCGTCTATCCCGAACTTCTGCACCCGAGCCCAACTACCCATCTCACGGATATCAAGCGTGATTCCCAAGGGCTCAAAGGTTTCACGCAGAAAGGGGACTGCGGCACCAATCAACTTACCGGGACGCTCCTGTGAGCGGCTAAGAAGTGGGGCCGATTCGGGGTTGCCACTGACAATTAACAGGTCGCACTGGTGCCGCCCCCTGGCTTTCACGGTTGCGGATGTCATGCCCAAAGATGCAAGCATCAGCAAAAGCATCAACCACAGCACCGGGTTGCTTAAATGATCCTTGCCCACGGTAGCCATCGCATGCCCTGCCCCACGGCTTTGTACCTTTTAAATCTAGCACAGTTTCTACTGGGGGACCCAACATGGGCTCATTGACCAGTGCGACGGGTAACCGCCATGGTTAGCCTGGAAATACAAGTCAGCTTGCCTTGCTCGTTCTCCAGGCGGATTTCCCAAACCTGGGTAGTGCTGCCGATGTGCTGGGCGCGGGCCGTTCCGTATACCCAGCCGCCGGTCACCGGGCGAATGTGGTTGGCGTTGATATCGAGCCCCACCGCCACGGTGTTCTTGTCTTTCAGGCAGCAATTGGCCGCCATGCTGCCCAAGGTTTCCGCCAGCAACACCGAAGAGCCGCCGTGCAAAATGCCAAACGGCTGCACCGTGCGCTGGTCCACCGGCATGCGGCCTTTCACGTAATCGTCACCAATTTCGAGGTATTCAATACCCATGTGGCTGACGGCGGTATTTTTACTTGCCTCCGCCATGTGTTCCAGGTTCGGAGTAACGGTCCAGATCACCATATTTGGAAAATCTCCAGATTGAACTTTGGTCTGTTATAACTGTCAGCAATGAGTCTATACAGGTAGCATGCTCATAACCAAGCCTTTATAGAGCATTTTGGTAGCTTGGCCAATCAGACCAAAAGAGAACGACTTGAGATGAGAAAAGGTGTGATGACCGCCGCCAACACCAACAGCCAGTGGAACAACTCGACGGGCAGATCCCATAATCGAATAGGGATCATATTCATTCTTTGGCGTCACTCACCGATTGACGACATGGACCATCGTAAGCTTGCTAAGCTCCTTGTGGCCCTCAGTAGACCCTGACCAGTTCCTGCTTCTGCCACCCCAACCGTCCGGTTTCGACAACCTGACGCCGAATGCCCGGTACTGGCCGCACCATGAACAGGTCGCCATTACGGCCAACCATGGCCCTGGGCACACCTGCACCTTTCGCAAGATCGGCATGCACGTCCATGTGTTCAGCCTCACCGTGAACTGGAATGGCAATGCGGGGCTGAACCCAGCGATACATCGCCTTGAGTTCATCCTGCGCCGGATGGCCTGAGGCATGAATGGGCACGCCCGCGTCTTCGGCGGTAATCACAATCACCCCCAGCTTGCGCAGCTGGCTGATCAGCGCCTCGATGGCCTCTTCATTACCCGGTATGGCTCGGGCACTGAAAATCACCGTATCACCGGCTTCCAGCTCGAAATCCGGATGGCTGCCCTGGGCCAGGCGCCGCAACGCAGTTCTGGGTTCACCCTGGCTGCCGGTGGCCACACCCAGCACCTCGTGGCGCGGCAGGTAACCGAGGTGTGAGGGGCTGATCAGTTTGTCTGTGCCCGGCCAAAGCCCCGTAGCCTTGGCCGCACCACTCATGTTTACCAACGAACGGCCCAACAATCCCATATAGCGGCCTGTTTCCCGGGCAATGCTGGCCAGCGTATGCAGGCGGGCTATGTTGCTGCCAAAGCAGGTGACAATCACCCGCCCCTCGGCCACCGCAATCAGGTCCCGCAGGCCTTCGTGCAGCGCCGCCTCGGACACCGAGTGGCCCGGCACCGTAGCGTTGGTGGAGTCACAGACCATGGCAGCCACGCCTTCATCAGCCAGATCGGTAAACGTGGAGGTGGTGTAACCGTGGCCAACCAGCGGATTATCATCCAGTTTCCAGTCACCGCTGTGGAAAATGTTGCCGATCTGGGTGCGGATCATCAGCGCATTGGGGTCGGGAATCGAGTGAGTCAGCGCCAGCCACTCCACGTTGAACGGGCCAATCTGCCGGCGCTCCCCGGTGCCCACTTCGATGATTGGCACTCGATGCAACAGATCAAACTCAGCCAGCTTTCGGCGCAGGATCTCAGCGGTAAACCGGCTGGTGTAGACAGGGCACTGCAGCAGTGGCCAGAGGTAGGGCACGGCACCAATGTGATCCTCGTGAGCATGGGTTATGATCAGCCCCGGCAGCTTATCCCGCCGGTCGGCGATAAACGCCGGGTCTGCCATCTGTACCGGTGGTTCTCCCCGGTGATGCACCGTGCCATCGGCCGCGATACGGCCCGGCTTGGGGAAGGTCACCCCGCAGTCCACCATCAACCACTGGCCATCGTGGCCGTAGAGGTTGAGATTCATGCCGATTTCACCCGTACCGCCAAGGGGTAAAAACCATAGATCGTTGTGGTCAGGGGTCATTGAGCGGGCTGTTCCAGGTACTTCAACACAAGATTTTCCTTGATACCTTCACGTTCGATCAGCTTCAGGGCTGCGCGAATGTCGTCGACGTATTTGAGGGCCGGCGATTTATCCGACACCGCTATCCAGGAACGCTCGCCCGGCACAAAAAACGGGGACACCTGCGCCGGGATTTGCATTTGACTGACGGTGTAAAGGCCCACAAGTTCCGGGGCGATCACCACATCCACACGGCCTTTTTCCATCATCCGCATCAGGTTCTCATAATGCGGTGCAGATTCTTTAATCAGATCCCCGTCGCGATCAAACCGGCTGAAGTACGTGGCGCCGTCCAGGACTCCAACTGTTCTTCCATAAAGATCGCTATAGCGGGTGATCCGGTGTTCGTCATCCAGATAGAAGAAAAGACGGCGTTCCGGTGGGAAAGCGGGGGCAACGAAGGTCATGTAGTCCTCGCGGCCATCGGTTCTCAGCGGCCCCAGCATCACATCCACTTCCCCTTTTTGCAGCATCAGTAAAACACGCCGGAACGGCGCTTCCCGGTACCGCACCTGCCAACCAAGCCGATCGGCAATTTCCTCGAAAATTTCCAGATAGAGGCCACTTTTGTGGCTGGCATCCAGTATTCGGTAGGGCGGAGAGTGGTTAACTCCGACGGTAACCGTCAACGGCTCAACGGTTTCCGTGCCCTGCTGCGCAAGTACTGGCATGGCGAAGAGCAGCAGCAAGGATACCAGCCGGAGCCTTAGGTTTCTCACGTCCATTTCGGCCTCAATCCATGGTCAAATGAGTGTAGAACGATGACAGTATAGTAGGCCGCAGCATCCATAACCTACCTGTAACCGTAATCCCTGTTGAAAACTCGCCATCCCGTCACAAGGTCTCGGGGTAGGGCACATGAAACTCGTTTCTGAACTCCGACACAAGGATCGACCACTATGAAGATACTGATGGTACTGACTTCCCATGACCAAATGGGCGACACCGGACACAAGACCGGCTTCTGGCTTGAAGAGTTCACGTCACCGTTCTACGTCTTCAAGGACGCCGGTGCCGACATTACCCTGGCGTCCCCGAAAGGCGGTCAGCCACCGGTAGACCCCAACAGTGAAGCCGAAGACGCCCTCACCGACTCCACCCGCCGTTTCATGGACGATACCCACGCCCGTGAGATGCTCGCCAGCACGAAAAAGCTGGCCGATGTCGACATGAATCAGTTCGATGCTATTTTCTATCCGGGCGGCCACGGCCCGCTGTGGGATCTAGCGGAGGATGAAAAGTCCATCGCCCTGATCAAGACGGCCTACGAGCAGGACAAGGTGATCGGCGCGGTCTGCCACGCTCCGGCGGTGTTCAAGAATGTGTTCGTAAAACCGGACCAGAACATCGTTGGCGGCCGGGAAGTTACCGGTTTCAGTAACACCGAAGAAGACGCCGTTCAGCTCACCAACATCGTGCCTTTTCTGCTGGAAGACATGCTCAAGCAGAACAACGCCCGCTACACCCGCGGCAATGACTGGGCGCCGCACATTGTGGTGGACGGCAAGCTGATCACCGGGCAGAACCCGGCGTCCTCGGAAGGTGCGGCCAAAGCCGTTGTGCAGGCTTTGCAGGATAACTGATCCATACGAGCCATGATCCGAAAAAGCAAAGGGGAGGCCGCGGCCTCCCCTTTGTCGTTCTGGCGGTTGTACTCACCGGGTTAGAAGTGGATCACCGTGCGAATGCTCTTGCCCTCGTGCATCAGGTCAAACGCCTTGTTGATGTCTTCCAGCGGCATTTCATGGGTGATAAACACATCCAGCGGAATCTCACCCTTCTCGGCTTTCTCCACATAGGAGGGCAACTCGGTACGGCCCTTCACGCCACCAAACGCGGAGCCACGCCACACCCGGCCGGTCACCAGCTGGAACGGGCGGGTGCTGATTTCTTCACCGGCACCGGCCACGCCGATAATCACCGACTCACCCCAGCCCTTGTGGCAGCATTCCAGGGCTGCCCGCATCACCTTGACGTTGCCGATGCATTCGAAGGAATAATCCACACCGCCGTCGGTCATCTCGACAATGACTTCCTGGATCGGCTTGTCGTGGTCGTTGGGGTTAACCACATCGGTGGCGCCCAGCTGTTTGGCAATATCGAACTTGCCGGGATTGATGTCGATGGCGATGATCCGGCTGGCCTTGGCCATGGTCGCGCCGATGATCGCCGCCAGGCCAATACCGCCCAGGCCGAAGATGGCCACAGTGGCACCCTCTTCCACTTTGGCGGTGTTCATCACCGCACCGATACCGGTGGTGACACCACAACCCAGCAGGCACACCTTTTCGAGCGGTGCTTCTTTCGGAATCTTGGCCAGGGAAATCTCCGGCAGCACGGTGTATTCGGAGAAAGTAGAGCAGCCCATGTAGTGGTAAAGAGGCTGGCCGTTGTACGAGAAACGGGAAGTGCCATCCGGCATCACGCCTTTGCCCTGGGTTGCGCGCACGGCGCCGCACAGGTTGGTCTTGCCGGAGGTACAGAACTTACACTCGCCACATTCAGCGGTGTACAGGGGGATAACATGGTCACCCACTTTCAGGTCTTTGACGCCCGGGCCAACCGCCTCCACAATGCCACCGCCCTCGTGGCCGAGGATGGTCGGAAACAGGCCCTCGGGATCGGCGCCGGACAGGGTATAGGCATCGGTATGGCACACGCCGGTGGCCACGATCTTCACCAGTACCTCGCCTTCTTTCGGCGGCGCCACATCCACTTCCACAATTTCCAGTGGCTTGTTAGCCTCAAACGCTACAGCCGCGCGGGATTTAATCACTTTCAATCTCCTGGTATCCGGTTGAGTCTGATTGCCTGCGAGCATTAATCCTGGACTTTAGCACGTCAGTGCAGTGCAAGCCCGGGCCTTTGCCAATCCTCCGGGCTAATACTGACGTATGAACAGGGGAATCTCCTGAGGGTGTAATACTTTGAAAACGCTTTACTGGTTTACCCGCGACCTGCGGATGCACGACAACGCAGCGCTGCTGGCAGCGGCCCGCTCTGACATCTTGCTGTGCGTGTACGTGGTGGATCCCCGCTGGTTTGCCAACGGGCCATTCCAGTGCCGGGCGATGGGTGAGCATCGATGGCGCTTTCTGTGGCAAAGCCTGACCGACCTGGAGCGCAGCCTGCGGGCCCTGGGGCAGCGGCTGCACATTGCCTTCGGAGAACCGGAGCAGGCACTCCCTGGGCTGGTTCACCAGCATTCCGTTGATCGCGTTATTCGCTCACGCCAGCCCGGCACCATCGAAGCGCAACAGTGGCAGACGCTTCGGCAGAAGCTGCCAAACACCCTGTTTCAGGAGTTCGAAACCCTGAGCCTGTATACAGAAGGCTCGCTGCCTATGCCTGTCAGCGAGTTGCCCGGAACCTTTTCCCAGTTCCGCAAGCGGATCGAGAAGCAGGGCGACCGGGGCCCCGATCTTCTGCGTATTCGCACGCTGACCGCCCTGCCACCGCCACCCGGGTTCCCGGAAGATAACCGGGGTGAATGCCCGCCCATCCCGGAGCCCTCTTCGGCGCTGGCGTTTACGGGCGGAGAGACTGCCGGGCTCGCGCGCCTGCAGGAATACTGTTTTGGCAACCACGGCATTGCCACCTACAAGGAAACCCGCAACGCCCTGGATGACTGGGACTCGTCCTCCAAGTTGTCCCTCTGGCTGGCCAATGGCAGCCTGTCGGCGCGGGAGGTGGCTGCCACCATCGAAGACTATGAGCGCCAGCACACCCGCAACGATTCCACCTACTGGCTCTGGTTCGAGCTGCTCTGGCGCGAATACTTCTACTGGTACGCGCTCAAACACGGCAGCCACCTGTTCCGCCGGGACGGTGTGCAACGCAAGCATCGACAGGTGACCTTCTATGGCCATCGTTTTAAGGCCTGGTGTGAAGGAAACACCCAGTATCCCATCGTCAACGCCGCCATGAACCAACTGCGCGAAACCGGCTACATGAGCAACCGGGCAAGGCAATTGGTCGCCAGTTGCTTCGTGCACGAACTGGAACTGGACTGGCGCTACGGCGCAGCCTGGTTCGAGCAGCAGTTGGTGGACTACGATGTCGCCAGCAACTACGGCAACTGGCAGTACCTGGCCGGCGTGGGCGCAGACCCGCGAGGCTTGCGGCAATTCAATCTGGACAAGCAGGCGCAACAGTACGATCCTGATGGGGCCTTCGTTGAACGATGGCAGGGCAGGTCTTCACAACCGGTGGGCCTGCATACCGTGGACGCAGCAGACTGGCCCATTTTATGAGTGCTCCGTTGGATAACCCGGCCAAGGTACTGGCACGCATCATCGATACCAGCCAACCGTCAACGCTTCTGTGTTGCGGAGAAACCGCCAACGCTGTCGCGGCTGTCTGGCAAAAGCAGGCTGACTGTCAGTTACTAACTCTCGACACCTCAGACCCAAACGCCCACCTGCCACCGGCCCAGACACCGGATCTGGCCCTGATCACCGACACCCTTGAGTACCTTCCCTACGAAGAAGGCGCCCTGTTACTGGGCCAGCTGAGGAACTACGGCGCCCACCAGATTGCCGTCGTCATGCCCCAGTCCTCCGATTGGGGCTTTACCGATTTCATCGCTTTGGGTTTCCAGCGCCACGCAGAACTGGAAACCGAGAACGGCGCACTCACGCTTTACACCTACAACCTGGATACTTACAACCATAAACGGGCCTGGAACAATCCCGATAACTGGGCCAATCCGCACATGTGGGGAAAATCGTGGTGGTAAAGCAAACAACCTCAAGAGCACTGACACCCAGCACCATCCGTATCGGCACCCGCTATCGGGCCAGCCGTCTGAAAGGCCCTTATGACGCCGTGGTGATCGGTTCCGGCATTGGCGGCCTGACCACCGCTGCCTGCCTGTCCAAGGCCGGTTACAAGGTACTGGTCCTGGAACAGCATTACACCGCAGGCGGCTACACCCACAGCTATGCCCGCAATGGCTATGAATGGGATGTAGGTGTGCACTACATCGGTGATATGGGCGTGCGCCATACCCTCGGCCGTCGGCTGTTCGATTACATCACCGACGGCAAGCTCGAATGGGCGCCCATGGACGAGAATTACGACCGGTTCTTCCTGGGGGACAAGGTCGTCAATCTCAGGGCTGGCAAGGAAGGTTTGCGGCATTCCCTGTTGGCCTCGTTCCCGAATGAAGGTGACGCCATCGGCCGCTATCTGGCCCTGCTTGGGAAAGTCGCCGACGGCATGCAGTGGTACACCCTGTCCAAACTGTCTCCGGCCCTGGCCGGCCCGCTGGTTTCCCGGGGCCTGAAAACGCTACTCCCGGACTGTTTTAACAAGACGACCTACGAGGTGCTAAGCGACCTGACCGACAACCAGGAACTGATTGGCGCCATCACCGGCCAGTGGGGCGATTGCGGCGTAACCCCCAAGCACTCCAGTTTCATGGTGCACGCGTTGATTGCCAAGCATTACCTGTATGGCGGTTTCTACCCGGTGGGCGGCGCCTCGGAAATTGCCAAAACCATTATCCCGGTGATTCAGGCCGGCGGTGGCGATGTCCTCACCTACGCCGATGTGAAGGAAATCCTTGTCGAGAAGGGCAAGGCCGTTGGCGTGCGTATGGCCGACGGCCATGACATCCGCGCCCCGCTGGTGATCAGCAATGCGGGAGCGATCAATACCTTCGAACGACTGCTGCCCGAGTCCGTCGCTGACAGCATTGGCTATCCCGGCAACCGGGAACACATCAAGCCCTCTATGCCGCATATTGGACTGTACATAGGCCTTAAAGGCACGCCCGAACAACTCGGCCTGCCCCGAACCAACTTCTGGATTTACCCGAGCGCAGACCACGATGGCAACGTGGAGCAGTTCCTGAAAGACCCCCAGAGCGCGCCTTTCCCGGTGGTCTATATCTCGTTCCCGGCCGCCAAAGACCCGGATTACCAGAACCGCTGGCCCGACACCTCCATCATTGAAATTGTTGCCCCCACCACCTGGGAGATGTTCGAGCCCTGGCAGGGCTCCACCTGGGGCAAGCGCGGCGATGACTATGAAGCTCTGAAGACAAAGATCACCGACCAGTTGCTGGACGTAATGTACGACAAATTGCCCCAGCTCCGCGGCAAGGTAGACTACGTGGAAACTTCCACACCGCTCTCTACGGCCTGGTTCTGCCGTTACGAACAAGGTGAACTCTATGGCCTGGACCACACCCCGGAACGCTTCGAGCAACGCTGGCTGAGGCCGAAAACCGACATCCCCGGCCTGTACCTGACCGGACAGGACATCCTGACCTGCGGCGTCGTCGGTGCCATGATTGGCGGGCTGGTAACCACCCTGGCCATACGGGGTCTGAAAGGTGCAGGCCTGGCCAAGCGAATCTTTGTGGGCTGAGGTACTGCGATGAGCTCCACACTGACAGCTGCAGACGTGTCTCGCGTCATTGAAATGGCCTGGGAAGACCGAACGCCCTTTGAGGCCATTGAGGCCTGCTTTGGTCTGTCGGAGAAAGACGTCATCAGGCTAATGCGTCGGGAGTTGAAACCGGGCAGTTTCCGACTGTGGCGCAAGCGTGTCAGCGGGCGCAACACAAAACATGCCCGGTTAAGGCCTGAGGGTGTTTTACGGGCTTATTGCCCGACCCAGTACAAACACAGATGACGGCGCACACGAGTTTCGTTACCGTTACAGGTATTGAAAAACCACCGGACCGAGCTATGGCATTCTTCTCCGAAAAAGCAGCAGCGTCGCAACTGAAACACGAGGCGGACAAGGTCGGCAAGGACGACCTTGAATCGCTGTTAGAGCGACAGAGAGCGATTGAGGAAAAGGTCCGGGCCAGTGGCCGTTTACGCCGGTTCACCACCGACATCCGTTTGATGTTTTCGCTGATACGGGATTACTGGCGGGGCGATTACCGCGCCATTCCCTGGAAGAGCATTGCCGCCGTCGCCGGTGCCCTGCTGTACGTGCTGAACCCCATTGACCTGATTCCCGACATTATCTTTGGCATCGGTTTTCTCGACGACGCCGGCGTGGTGGCTTTGTGCCTGAAACTGGTGGAGTCAGACCTCCACCGCTATGCCGCCTGGAAAGCACAGCAGGAAGACAGCAACGTCACCACAGTGACAATTGATTAAGGAATAATCAGAGGGTATTCTCTCGCCCCTCCTCCTCAACCCTGTGCCGTTAACGGAGTTACCGTGGATTTTGCCACCCTGATCGGCCTGGTCGGCGCTATTATGCTTATCGCATCGGCGGTGATTCTGGGCGTGTCCCCCGAGGTATTTTTAAACCCGGCGTCACTGCTGATTGTGGTGGGCGGCAGCCTGCTGGTGGTGCTCGCCAAATTCAGCTTTTACCAGTTTTTCGATGCCTTCAAGGTGGCCGCCCGGGCGTTCAAGTTCAAGCTGCCGGAAACCCAGGCCAGCATCGACGAGCTGGTTGAAGTCGCTCAGATAGCTCGTAAACAGGGTGTTCTGGGACTGGAGGGCCGGGACGTCAGCTCGCCGTTTCTGGCCCAGGGCATTCAGATGCTGGTGGATGGCCAGGACGCCAGCACCATCAAGCAACTGCTTAACAAAGAACGGTTAATGACCCTGGACCACAATCGTTCCGGGGCCAAGGTGTTCAATGCCCTGGCTGACGTGGCGCCGGCCATGGGTATGATCGGCACCTTGATCGGCCTGGTGCAGATGCTGTCAAACATGGAAGACCCGAAATCCATCGGCCCGGCCATGGCGGTCGCTCTGCTCACCACACTTTACGGCGCCATGATCGCCACCATGATTGCCACGCCTATCGCCGACAAGCTGTCGCTGCGAATGACCGAAGAAGCCCGCATGCAATCTTTGTACATCGATGCTCTGGTGGCCATTCAGGAGGGCACCAATCCCAGAATCATTGAACAAATGCTGTCTTCTTACCTGCCGCCGAAAGAACGCGCAAAGAACGGTGAAGCGGAAACGGCAAGCGACTGACCATGGACGAGTTACCGGAAGAAGAAAAACGCGCGATACCGGCCTGGGTGGTCACCTTTGCCGACCTGATGTCGTTGCTGATGTGCTTCTTTGTGCTGCTGCTGTCATTCTCCGAAATCGACGCCCAGAAGTTCAAGCAGATAGCCGGTGAACTGTCCAAAGCCTTTGGTGTTCAAAGGGAAATTCCGGCCCTGGAAGTCCCCATGGGCACCAGCCCGATCTTCGACACGTTCTCACCGGCACCGCCGGAGCCGACCGTAGTCAATGAAATACGCCAAACCACCACCGATCAGCAACCGCAACTGCAGACCCTTAACGACCCGACCGAGCAGGCGGTGCGGGACGCCATTCGGGAACAGATGGATGCCAACCTTGCACAGATCCTGGAGGTACTGGAGCCGGCGATTATGGACGGGCGCATCAACGTCTCGGAAGACCAGCGCCGAATCGTAATCCGGGTCGAAGAGAAGGGCTCGTTCCCGTCCGGGTCTGCTCAGCTGACCTGGGAATTCGAGGGCTTGCTGCTTGGCATGGCGGAGGTGCTGGCCGACATGCCGGGCGATCTGGCGGTGGAAGGCCACACCGACAACATCCCGATCCGCACGGAAAGATTCTTCAGCAACTGGGACCTGTCAGCGGCCCGGGCAGCCGCAGTGGCTAATGTGTTGCTGGCGCGGGATCAGGTGTCGCCCGAGCGCCTGCGAGTGACCGGCCTGGCCGATACTCGCCCAAGGGTGGCCAACACCACCGCAGACAACCGGGCCAAGAACCGGCGAGTGGAAATCATCATTGACCTGTCGGGGCCGCTGGAAGAGCAGGAGATCCGACTGCGGGAGCTGATTGAGGCTGAACAGAAAAACCAGGAAGCGATCATCGATCTGCGGTCTGAGCAGACTTCACCGTCCGGCGACCTGGTCTGGTAGCGCGCTACTGTTCGGAGTAACCCGTAAGCTCCATATAACCTACCCCTTCGTGACTGCCAGTCACCGTTACCGGGCTTTCCCAGTAGGGATACAGACCATTGTTGGTGTAGTTACCTTGGGGAGCCGACAGCGTCAGATCAACATCATAATCCGGCACGGTCAGGCGCCACCGGGTGGGCACGGGCCCGGTGCCCGGTTCCAGTTGCAACTGGTCGGGGGCCAGGGCCACCGGCTCACCACCGGCAGGTATCCAGGTGCCGGAGCGGAAATGATCTTGTTGCTCCCGAAGCTGGAAGGCCATCAGTTTGTCACCGGAATCCAGATGCAGGGCAAACCAGTCCCAGCCCTGCTGGCCTGCTTTCAGAAACTGGCTGCTCCACTCCCGGTCAAACCAGGCCTTACCGCGTACCGGCAGCGTTTCACGCCCGAGCCTCACCTGTCCGGTCACCTCGATATCCACCAGGCTGAAATACATCGAGCCCTCGCCGCTGGCCGACTTGGCGCTGAACCCGTCAATGCCGTGGGCCACCGGCGCTCCCCGCACGGTCAGTTCAAGGTCAAACGCCCAATAGTCATCCGTATCAGGCTGCCCATGACGGACCAGGACCTGCCACTGATCCGGGTCATCACCGGTGATCAGTTGCCAGTGGTCTAGCCAAACCTTGAAGGGTTCGGCAGTGGCGCCCGCCTGGCCCAGATCACCCCGAGCCAATCGTTCACTAAACCAATGTTGCTCCCGGTAGCTGACGGCGGCATGGGCCATCCAGGCTGCCTGTAACGGCCAGCCCGAGGGCTCCGGTGACGGAGCTTCATGATCACGGGGCTCGATGGCCTGGCGGAACTGGGTCCATTGCAGGCCCAGCGGTTCGCCAGCGTCCGTTTCCAGATTCGCGGTGAGGTACCACCATTCGATGCGATGGGCCGGATGGGGGCCGAAATCCCGGGGGAATACCAGTTCCGTGCCCGGCCCCGGCTGCTCGAATCCGTCCCCGGTGCCGACCGTTCCACCCAGGCCGGCAAAACCCGCGTCTGTGCCCGGCTCGCTGCACCCTGCAAGCAGCCCGTAGACAAGCAACATGGTCAGCCAACGAAGCCTCATCGCTCTTCTCCCGTCACGCTACCGGTCACCGATGGGCGAACCGCAGGGCGCCCCAACTGCCGGCGCATCAGCAAGGCAATACAGCCGCCAATGAGCAACGCCAGGGCCAGCAATTCCAACCAGAATACCGGATAGACTGCCATCGGCAGCGACCAACCGAAAGCCAGGGGGTTGATGCGCTGCACCAGCACCCAGGTCAACCCAACACCCACCGGCAAGGCCAGCACGGCGGCGCTGAGGGTGACCGCCAGCGCCAGCAGCAGGAGCCTCCGGAAAACCTCCGCTCTCGCCATACCCCAGACTTCCAGCAGCCGGAAGTACCACAGGCGGGTGGACAGAAACACCCAGCCCATCAGTAACAGGGCAACCGCCGCCAGTGCCAGGGTCAGCACCGTCATGGCGCGGGTCAGTGTGAAGGTCTGCTCGAACACTCGATTGGCCAGATCCTGAATGGCGCGATTGTCCCGGATGGTCAACGCCGGCTCGCCCCAGAGTGCGCGCAAGGCGTCAGTGATGGTTTCAATACCGACGCTGGCCGTGGTGATCGAGAAACTCTCGAACGTCACCTCAAAATCCGGCGGCAGGATTTGCCCGGCAATCAGCACTTCCCCCGCTGGCCGGCCGTAATCCGGGTAGATCGCCAACACCGGCAGGTTAAGAGCCTGCTCCGCCAGCATCAGCTCCAGCTCTTCGCCCACGGACAATCCCAGGCGATAGGCGAGCTGCTCATTAACCATCACACCGGCACCAGACGCCAGTGCCTGCCAGGGCATGGGTGTCTGCTCAAGCAAGGCCCAGCCAGTCATCAGCGGGCCAACCGGCGCCACGGCAAAGATATCCACTCCCTGCCAGGCTTGCCCCTGCCGGAAGCGCCCTGAGCCACGCTGAACGTGGTGCCAAACCCCTTCGTTTGCGGTTGCAACATGTTCCGTGAGCCAGTTGGCAGCCAGGGCACTGTCCGCGCTCTCGGGCACTTCCAAGTAGACATCCGCCGACAACCGCTGGCTCAGCCAGCGATCAAAGGTCTCCTCAAAGGTAATCACCAAAGCCTGCACGGCCAACACCATGGCCAGGGAGAACTGCAACGCCACCAGGGGCAACGCCAGGCGCCGGCACAGCACGTTGAACTCGGCCCACCACCAGCGCATACCCGGTTTGCTACTGACTCGAACACCTGCACCAGACAACAAAGACAGGCCGCGGGGCATTAACCACCCGATACCGGCTAATACCAGTGCCAGTGCCGCGAACAGCAGCCACAAGGCATCGGCCCGCCACACACCAACCAGGCCGGCAAATACGACCAGGGCAGCGGCTGCTGGCCGCAGGCGGCTGCCCGGCGTGACGCGGGCAACCACCGGCATCAGCCAATCCACCGTGGCCACGGTGATCAGCAGCACGGTCATCACCAATGCGGGCACCTGCCAGTGGTTGCCGCCGGTCGCTAACTGGCGGCTGTCAAACAGCCCTTCCATGACATTGGCGAAGCCTCCTTCCAGCACTGAGGCCAACGCCTGACCGAGCCAAATACCGGGAATCAGGGTGAGAGCGGCAAGACACAGAAGCTCCAATAGCAGATGCCCACGCACACGCTGACCGGACACCCCAAAGCGGGCCAGCAGGGCGAAACTGTCCCGGCGCTGGGACAGCGACAATAGATAGACGCTGCGCAGGAGCAACCCGGTAATCAGCAACACCAGCACGCTCAAGGCATCCAGGTTCAGCAGGAAACTGTCGCCCAGCTGGCCGGTGTCCGGTGACAAAGCGAAAGGGGCGGTGCGATAGGCCGGGGGCAAAGGCCCCTCACCCGCCGACAGGATCAGGAACAGCTGCTGTTCGGCGGCCGTTAGCGCCGCTGCGTCGGCGATATCCAGAAACGGCTGGCCGACCAGTGGCTGGCCATCAAAGCTGGCAACATCCGCCTGGCCCTGAAAACACAGGGCCGCCAGAGGGTCGACACCAATCACCCGGCGGGACTCGCCCTCCGGCAGGACCTCCAGCCAGGGCATCACGCACAGGCCCTGGCGGCGAAGCAAAACAAAATCCTCTACGGTGATGGCTGCGCCATCAACCCGCTGCACCTGGTCACGCACCTCCACCAGCCGTTCACTCTGGCCGAGGCTGTCGCGGGCCTGGCTGGTCAGGTGGTGAATACCGGTCCACAAGGCGGTCGCCAGCAGCATCAGAAGGGCCAGCGCGGCGCCCTGCCAGGGGTGCCGGCGATAGTGGCTGAGCAGGGCGAAAAACACCGTCATGGGCGTTCAGCCCCCAGACCGATGGCCAAGGTCCAGCGTTTGCTGGCAGCGGGCCGCCAGCTCCGGGTCGTGGGTAGCGAGAATCAGGCTGCAACCGGTATCGCCCTGAAGCCGGAACAGCTCATCAGCCACCTCGTTGGCCGTGTTGCGGTCCAGACTGCCGGTGGGTTCGTCTGCCAGAATCAGGTCCGGTGCCATGGCAAAGACCATGGCCAGCGCCGCCCGCTGGCGCTGGCCGCCAGACACCTGGTCCGGAAACCGGTGGCCGAGTTCTCCGATATCCAACAGCTCCAGCCAATGCTGGCAACGGGTTTCCGGCTGGCCGGCCAAGGACGCGCGAAAGCGCACGTTATCCAGCAGCGACAGGGTGGGCATCAGGTTGGCTTCCTGAAACACCACACCGATTCGCTCGCGGCGCAGGCATGGCCAGTTGGCGGTCCGGCCGTCCTCGCCAAACAACGTCACGGTGCCGGCATCCGCTTGCTCCAGCCCACACAGAATATTCAGCAAGGTAGACTTGCCAGAGCCGGAACGCCCCATCAGCGCCAACGAACTGCCGGCAGGCAGATCAAAGTCGAGGCCAGACAACACGGCAACCGCCGAATCGCCCTGGCCGAAGGTTTTAAGCAAGCCGCTGACTTTCACTGCACTGTGCACCTTAGCGTCTCCCCTGGTTGGCCGATTCGCCCACAACGTTCAACCCTGCAGGGGTTCTGGCGATTCCCCGTGGCGCTGCGCCCGCCATTCCCGGAAGTGCTCCAACCACGATAACAGTGCCGGTATCACCAGCAACACCAGGAAAGTGGACAGGCCAAGGCCAAAGGCAATGGACGTCGCCATGGGTATCAGGAACTGCGCCTGCAGGGAGGTTTCAAACAACAGCGGCAACAGGCCACCGATGGTGGTGAGCGAGGTCAACAGTACCGCCCGTACCCGCTGCACGGCCGCCTCATTGAGGGCATCGGTAATACCCAGTCCTTTCTGCCGCTGCTGGTTATAGAACGACACCAGAATGATGGCGTTGTTGACCACAATACCCGACAAGCCAAACAGGCCGAACAACGACAGAATGGTGAGCTGCAATCCCATCAGCCAGTGCCCCAACAAGGCGCCGACCAGGGCAAAGGGAATGATCGCCATCACGATCAGCGGCAGACTCCAGGAGGCAAACACCCAGGCCAGCACCACGTACATCAGCGCCAACCCGATCATTAACCCGGTTTTCATGTCATCCATGGTCTCCCGCTGATCGGCAGACCGCCCCTCAAAGCTGTATCGCACGCCGTACCGACTGGCGATATCCGGCAGGGCGCCAGCCTGCAGGCTTTCCAATACTTGATCGGTGGTGGCCACCCGGGTATTCAGGGCCGAGGTCACTTCCACCGCCAGTTTGCCGTCGGCATGGCGCAGCGCCTGGAAACCCTGACGGTGGTCCAGGTTCATCACCTGGGTCAAAGGCACGAACCGGCCATCGGGAATACGCACCGTCATTTGCTCCAGTGTCGAATACCTCTCCCGCTGATCGCGGGGTAGCTGAACCCGCACCTCGATCTCGTCCCGGCCGTCCTGGTAGATCTGGGCAACCCGGCCATCAAACGCCGCCCGCAGCTGCCGCCCGAGATCCACGGTGGTCAGTCCCAGAGCCTCGCCATAGGGGCTGACCTGATAGATCAGTTGCTCCCGGCCCCAGGGCATGTCGTCTTCCACATCCAGCACCCCCGGCAAGGTGCCGAGTGCCTGAGCCACTTCGTCTGCCGCGCGCTTGAGGTTGTCGGCACTGTCGCCGGTCAGGCGAATGTTCACATCCCGCCCCGGCGGTCCGGCCTGGCGCTCACTGATGTTGAGCGAATCCAGCCCCGCTGGCAGCGACAGGCGCTGGCGCCATTGCTCAATGAATTCCGGGTTACGGACGTCTCGCCGGTCTGAAGGCACCAGTTCCACCAGCATGGAACCCAGCTCGTCATCATTGCGGGAGCTGCCTTCCGCACCTTGGGTGGCGCCGTAAGTGGTCACGGCATGAAGAATCAGGTTGCCGCCCAGCGCCTGTTCGGTCTCGTTCAGTGTGTGCTGCATCTCACGCATGAAGTCCGCCACCACCCTTTTGTCGGTACCGGCCACAAAACTGGCGTTGGCGTAGAACACCGAGGGCTCCGGTGTCGGGAAGAAATTGAAGCCCAGACGGCCACCCGCCAGCAGGCCGACGGTGAGGATTGCCAGGGCCAGGGCGCTGGCCACCGTCACGCCGCGATGCTTCAGGCTGTAGCGGGAAAAGCGCCGGAACGGGCCATCACGGAAGGCATCGAACCGGCGCTCAAAGCCATTGCGCAGTCGGGTGACCGGATTGGCCCGCCGCCGTTCAGGGGCCGGTGGGCCCGCCTTGCCTGTTTTGCGCGTGAAGGCGTGGCGCAAGTGCGCCGGCAGCACGATGAAGCATTCCACCAGTGAGGCAATGAGCACGCAGATCATTACCAGAGGAATGTCGCCCAGAATGTTACCAATCACGCCACCCACCACCAGCAACGGCATGAAAGCCGCTACTGTGGTCAATGATGACGCCAGCACCGGCCAGACCATGCGCTTGGCCGCCCCCTCGGAGGCGTATATGGATTCCTCGCCCATTCGGGCATGGGCATCGGCATCCTCCCCCACCACGATGGCGTCATCCACGATCACCCCGAGTGCCATGATCAATGCGAACAGGGAAATCATGTTGATGGAGCCGCCAATCAGCCAGAGCACCGCCAGCGCGGCCAGAAACGCGGTGGGGATGCCGATGGCCACCCACATGGCCACACGCCCCGGCAGGAACAGGTACAGCAGCCCCACCACCAGTACCAGGCCGCCCAGACCATTGTTAACCAACAGGGAAATGCGGTCCTGCAGCAGCTGCCAGGTTTCGTCGTACACCTCCATCTTGATGGATGCCGGCAACACCGGCCGGGTGTCTTCCAGCCAGGTTTCCAGCACCTTGGCGGCGGCCAGGGAGTTGCCGTTTTCTGCACGTTGCAGCTGCAGCTCCACTGCCGGCGCGCCCTGATTTTCCATCACGGTCTGATTGTCCCGGGATTCCTGGCGGATGATGGCAATGTCACCTAACTGCATCCGCACCCGGTCACCACTGAGCACCGGAATGGTCTCAAAGGCCTGAGGGCTGCGCCGCTGTTGCACCGCACGTAACTCTCGAGTGGAATCCTGCTGAGCCATCATGCCCGCCGGCAGATCCCGTGACAGCGACGCCACCCGATCGGCAATCTGTTCCAGCGACAGGCCGAGGGTTTCCAGCCGTTCTACCGGTACATCAATGCTGATTTGCTGCTCCGGTAAACCACGGATGGCGATGCGGTCGATCCCCCGGTTCAGCAGCTCATCTTCAAAGCGGTACACCAGATTGCGCAGCTCGCTGCGCTCCACATCGCCATAAATCAGCAGGCGGGCGACCGGCTCATAGCGCTCCAGTCGCGCTACCTGTGGCTCTTCGGCGTCGGCGGGGAAGTTGTTGAATTCGTCCACCTGCTGGCGCACGTCGTCCACCGCCTGAATCGGATCGGTGCCCTCATGGAATTCCAGGGTGATGGAGGATATGCCCTGGGCGGAGGTAGACGTCATTTTCTTCAGGCCATCAACGCTGCGGAGCCTTTGTTCCAATGGGTCTGTGATACCCCGCTCGACATCCTCTGCAGACGCACCACTCCAGACCACCCGCACGCTTACCACATCCAATGCAAAGGTCGGAAAGAACTGAATGTTCATCCGGCTCAGCGCCAGTACACCGCCTAGGATCATCACCAGCATAACCAGATTGCCAGCGACCCGGTGGTGGACGAAGAAACCGATAATACCTTTTCTGCGCCTCACTCTGACGACTCCCCGTTGTCGCCCGCCACCTCAACTTTCAGGCCGGTCATGGCATTAGGAAGATGGGTAATGATCAGGCGGGCGCCCGGGGTAAGCTGCTCACCGGCGATCAGCAAACGACGCTCGCCATTACTGGCGACCGCCTCGCCAATGCGCTCCACCTGCACCTTCTGCATGCGCTGATCGTCGGTCATCAGATAGACACTGTTGGCGCCGTAAAGAGCACTGAACGGCACGTCCACGGCTCGTTCCCGGGCTGGCCGCTCAAGCGTCAGCGGCAGCAGCGCGCCCGGTTTTAAGCCCGCCGGCTCGCCATCCAGAGCCAGCACCACTTCAGTGCCCGCAGGGTCGGAAACACCTGCAAACCGGGTTAAAGTAAACCGATGCTCCCCGTTGCGGCTGTATGCGTTCAAGGTTTCACCCCGTTCCAGTGCCCCGATCAATTCCCGCTGAAAGACTTCCGGCAGCCTGGCGCGCACTTCCAGCCCCGCCAGCGGATAGATCGACAACAGCGACTGGTTGCGAGACACCTGATCACCCACCGCCACCTGCACGTTGGTCACCACACCATCAAACAGCGCGACAACGCGGGCCCTGTCACCGTCCCGTTCTGTCGCCGTCAGGTTAGCGGTGGCTTGCAGTAATCGGGCCTGCAGGCTTTGCAACCTTGCCGGGTGCTCATCGATGGCCCGCTCCCGGTTACTGACGGTCAGTTCCGCCCGGGCCAGGGCGTCGGTTGCCGTTTCCAGGTTCTCCAGGGAAGCCAGGTTCCGGCCCACCAGGGCTTCAATGCGTTCAAACTGGCGACGGGCGTTGTCGGCGATGGCCTGCTCGCTTTCCAGAGCGCGCTGGTCATTGCGGTGGCGAACCTGCTCGGAGCGGATCTGGGCCTGTAAATCCTCAACCTGAGCCCGGGCCTGCGCCAAGGCTGGCTCGATATCCGCTTCGTCCAGAGCCAGCAGTAGATCGCCACGGCTCACCCGGGCACCGTCCACAGCCGGTCGCTCAGCAATGCGGCCGGCCATGGTCGCAGTCACCGTTTGCTGGTTGGGTGCGACCACTTCACCGTACAGTGGCAATACCGGCACATGGGCAGCCGGAACCACGGCCTGAACCTCTACCCGCCAGCTTCGTTCGGCAGCCGCGACTTCGGCAGGCTCTGGTCGGGTGGCCTTGAGCACAATAAAACCCGCAATACCGGCGGCCAGAATCAGAAGAGGAAGAAGGCGTTTGTACATGGGCAGATTTCACGATAAGAGTGGAAAGGTCGCATCAACGCGTTAAAACTACTATACAATTTTCATCGTCACTCGGATTGCCGAAACACAGCCCTGTGAATCAGTCGCCGCGCTCGTTTTCTTCCTGCTCAGCGGTTTTCGCGGAAGTCTGTGCGTTAAATCCCTCGTCTCCGAGATGGTCGCTCTCGGCCAGCAAACGCAGCAGCCTTTCTCTGGTAACCGCCTCATGCAGTTCAATTTGACGCTGCTCGTTTCGCAGTGATTTCAACAGGGCAGCGGCCATAAAAATCATCAGCACCATGAACGGGAAGGCAGCCAGTATCGAAATAGTCTGGAGTGCTTCCAGCCCGCCACTTAACAACAGTACTCCAGCCACCGACACCTGCACTATGCCCCAGGTCAACCGAGACCAGCGTTTCGGGTTCAACACCCCCTTGCTGGTGAACATGCCCAATACAAAGGTAGCGGAATTGGCGGAGGTGATGACGAACAGCACGATCAACACCAGCATCAGGCCACCGATAATGCCAGTGCCCGGAAGATACTCCAGGGTGGCGAACAGGGCCGAGCTCATCTCCGCCAGCACGGCGTCACCCAGGGCGGCCCCTTCAAACAATTCGAAATACAATGCGGAACCGCCGAAGGTGGAGAACCAGACAATACTGAGCAACACCGGCATGCCTATTACCCCGAACACAAATTCCCGGATGGTTCGGCCCCTGGAGATCCGGGCGATAAAACTGCCGACAAAGGGTGCCCAGGACAGCCCCCAAGCCCAGTAGAAAATGGTCCATCGCTCAACCCAGTCATCGCCGGTGTAGGGCGTCATCACCAGGCTCATGCCGACCATATTGGCAAAGTAGTCACCAATGGCATTGGTCATGGCGGCGGTGATGAAGTCGGTGGGCCCCATGAAAAACACGAACACCAGCAAGCCCGCCGCCAGCAGCATGTTGGCGTCACTCACATAGCGAATCCCGCTTTCCAGGGGCGCCAGGGAACACAGTAGGAACACAACCGCAACGCCGGCGAGAATGAACAGTTGTTGGGTGACGCCGAACGCGGTACCGGCCACCGCACCCAGGCCACTGTTGATCTGGATGACGCCCAGGCCGAGGGTGGTCGCCACCCCGAACACGGTGGAGACAACGGCCAGGATATTGATCGAATGCCCAATGCCCGAGTCCACCCGGCTGCCGAGGGTGGAGCGGAAGGCTTCACTGATCAGTCCCGGGCGTTGCAGGCGGAAGCGCACATAGGCAATGGCCAGGCCCACCAGGGCAAAGTTGGCCCACTGGTGAAAGCCCCAGTGAAACAAAGAATAGCGCATGGCCATGCTGGCGGCCTGGGGGCTGCGGGGCGCGGCTGAATCGAACGGCGGCGCCACAAAGTGGCTCATGGGTTCGGCCACCGCCCAGAACACCAGACCAACACCCATGCCAGCGGAGAAAATCATGCCCAGCCAGGTCAGATAGGAGAACTCCGGCGCCTCACCATCGGCACCCAGACGGATCTTGCCGTAATTGCCGGCAGCTACGGCAATGCAGAACACCAGAAAGCCCGAGGTGGCAAACAGGTACAGCCAGCCAAAATGCAGAGTGGTGAAAGCCAGCGCCTCATGGGCATAGCGTGACAGCTCGGCAGGCATAAGCCCCCCGGCCACCACAAACAGAACCAGCAGAACGAAGGAACAATAGAACACCCAACCGGGCCGATGACTCATAACAAACCTGATATTCCGGTGACTTTGAGAACGAAAGCGCCTTCATTCTAGCCACATTCGCAGGACCATTCCGAATACCTGCCCAGCGGATCAAAAAAACCCCGGGCAGACGGGTTGTCTGACCGGGGCACAATGTCACCCGCCGGCTATGAGAAGCGGGCAACCGCCATGATTGATGTCACCAGCGCGCAGTCAGCGCCGCGCGTAGGGTGCGGCCGGGCTCGTTAACCCTGAACACACCGCTGTCTGCCAGGTTGTCCTTGCTGACATGATACGCCCAGGTGTTATCAAACAGATTATCCAGTGCCCAGGTGACGCTCAGGTTCGCCCTTAGCGGATGGGTACCCGACAGGTTGAACACGCCGTAGCCCGGAGAAGTGCTTGGGTCCAGGCCAAACTCCAGATCTACCCGGTCCTGCCGGCGTGCCAGTTGCCATTCCGCTTCGATGGTATGACCCTGATGCTGCCACCCGAGGGTCTGGATAAACTGCACTGGCGGAATGCGAGGCAACGCCTTGTCAGCATCCCGGTTTTCACCGCGAACGGAGGCCAGCTTGCTGCTGGCACTCCAGGAGCCATTGCTCCAGCCAACCAGACCCTCCACACCCAGCAATCGGGCATCTGTATTGGTGTACCGGGTATCCACGGTGCCATCGGGATTACGGGTGTCAAAGCGGTAGACGTAATCGTCTACCTGGTCCACCCAGATCGCCGGGCGCCAGCGCCAGTTGCCATCACGGCCAGACAGGCTCACTTCCAGCTTGTTGTGCTTTTCAGCGTCCAGGTCCGGATTACCAATCCAGGAGCCGCGCATGGTTCTTTGGGCCACGTAGCGCTCGTTCACACTGGGGGAACGAACACTACGAGAAGCGGTTGCTTCCAGGGTGTTGGCCGGAGACAAACGCCACTCGCCGGTGATAAAGCCACTGACATTGTTATCGTCGGCCTTGGTGTCGGTGACGCCGTAGGCGCTCATATACAGCATCGCAGGGGTCATGGCCATCGGCGCCCCGGGCATCATCCGGAAGCTGTCTCCGGCGCGGGTAGCATCCATTTCAACCCGGTCATAGCGGATACCGGCACCCAGGCGGGTATTGACCCGAACCCGATGAAACGCCTCCACGAAGACACCAACACGGTCCCGCTCCACACCCGGCCACATCAACGACGCCGGGTTGTCCAGATTCATGCCATTAAACAGGGTGGCATCCCATTCATTACTTTCCACGTCCAAACCAATGGCGATATCTTTGGTAAAGTTGATGGTCTGATCCAGCACCAGGCGGGCACCCTGGGTGCGGGTTTGCGAGTCGGTCTGCATTTTCATGGCCGCTTCCCGCAGGCTGAAGTTATCCATCACGTGGTCCACATCCGCTTGCCAGGCCATCAGGCTCCAGCTGCCCTCAGCCACCGGCGCACCGATTTCCAGCCGATACAGGTCAGTATCGGTTTTTGGTGCATCCATGCCACGGCCCGGGAATTTCACGTCTCGCTCCTCCTGCCGGCTGAACAGGCCTTTAATGTAGAAGCCATTGCCTGTCGTCCAGGCCGCATCCACCCGGCCTTCGGTATTCTCATAGGAACTGCGAACCTTGTTACCGTCGCCATCCTCGTAATCATCGGCTTCGTCATAACCGGCCGCCATCCGCAGGTAGGAGGCCTTGCTGCCAACGGCAACACTGCCGTTCACAAGTTTGCCATCGCCATTATCCGAGCCGCCCAGAGTCAGGTGCCCGGTGGTCAGGTTGTCATCCTCAAACCCTGGTGCCGCCGTGGTAGCCACCACCTGCCCCCCGGCTATCGCTCCCCAGCGCAAAGTGCGGTTGCTGGTTCGGACTTCCAGCACCGGCGCCAGGGAGGTGCTGAGTCGACTGGTGGGCGGGTCCATTCGGCTAGGGCAGGCACCTTCAACCCGCATACCATCCATCAACACGTCCACCCGTTCCTCGTTCTGGCCCCGGATCACCGGATCAAGGCCGCGGCCGCCCATTCGCGACAGTGACACCGAGGCGCTGCCCGACAAACGCTGCACCGGCTCTGACTGAACGGCGGCAGCTGACAACCTTGCTGCTTCTGCCGACTGTCCCTCCGTCACCCGGATCAGTAATGAATCCTCGGCTTGCACTTGGGCGTGAACGGCGAGAGTGGGGATAATGCCAGCCAACACCAGGCTGATACTTCGAGCCAGACGGTTTTTGAGCATGCGGGGCGTTCCTTGTAACGGCACGGTTTGATAAAGCAGAATCACGAATGTTGGAAATTCTAACGGGCGAAAACCCGCCTGGCTTGGGACACAATGCCGCACCCCGTTGGAGATACCTCTATAGGTTAGGTTTGAATAAAGTTTGCCCGGCCATCTTGCCAACTCATGAACCAATGTGGTGCAATCACTGCCCTTTTTTCGGGCAACCGCTATTTTTGCGGCTTTCAATACGCGTCTTCCGAGGGCCTTGCCATGACAGTTAAACTCGACGAAAAACTCGAACCGATTTTCCAGGACGTTCTGCACCGCAACCCGGGCGAGAGCGAATTCCACCAGGCAGTTCACGAAGTTCTGGAAACCCTCGGGCCGGTTCTGGTGAAGTACCCGGAGTTTGCCGACAAAAAGATCATTCAGCGTATCTGTGAGCCCGAGCGCCAGATCATCTTCCGTGTGCCCTGGCAGGACGACAGCGGCGAGATTCAAATCAACCGCGCGTTCCGCGTCGAATTCAACAGCGCCCTGGGGCCCTACAAAGGTGGCATGCGCTTCCACCCGTCCGTTTACCTGGGCATCATCAAGTTCCTGGGCTTTGAGCAGATCTTCAAGAACGCCCTGACCGGCCTGCCCATCGGCGGCGGCAAAGGCGGCAGCGACTTTGACCCCAAGGGCAAGTCTGATAACGAGATCATGCGTTTTTGCCAGAGCATGATGACCGAACTATACCGCCACCTGGGCGAGTACACCGACGTTCCCGCCGGCGACATCGGCGTGGGTGGCCGCGAGATTGGCTACTTGTTCGGCCAATACAAGCGCATCACCAACCGTTATGAGTCCGGCGTATTCACCGGCAAGGGCCTGGACTGGGGTGGCAGCCGCGCCCGTACCGAGGCCACCGGCTACGGCACGGTGTTCTTCACTCACGAAATGCTGAAAGCTCGTGGTGACTCACTGGACGGCAAAACCGTCGTGGTTTCCGGCTCCGGCAACGTGGCCATCTACGCCATCGAGAAAGCCCACGAGCTCGGCGCCAAGGTGATAGCCTGTTCCGATTCCCAGGGCATGATTGTCGATGAGAAGGGCATCGACCTGCAGACCCTCAAACGCATCAAGGAAGTGGAGCGCCGCCGGATCAGCGCCTACACTGAATACCACAAAGATGCGAAGTACGTGGAAGACGGCAACATCTGGAGCGTTCCCTGCGACGTGGCACTGCCTTGCGCTACCCAGAACGAACTGAACGGCAAAGATGCCAAGACCCTGGTTGAGAACGGCTGTATCGCTGTCGCTGAGGGCGCCAATATGCCGACCACACCGGAAGGTATTGCTGTGTTCCAGGATGCCAAAATCGCCTACGGCCCAGGCAAGGCCGCCAATGCCGGCGGTGTGGCCACATCGGCCCTGGAAATGCAGCAGAATGCCAGCCGCGATTCCTGGACCTTCGATTACACCCAGAAGCGCCTTGAGGAAATCATGATCGATATCCACAAGAACTGTTACGAGACTGCCGCCGAGTTCGGTGCTGAGGGCAACTACGTGCTGGGCGCCAACATCAACGGCTTCCTGCGTGTTGCCAAGGCAATGAACGCCATGGGTGTTATCTGATCCAGCCATGACCAGCAACGAACCTCTCCAGCCTGATGACCGGGTTTCCACCGGCCTGAGTGGGCTGGATGAGGTTCTGGATGGCCTTCGAATCGGCGATAACGTGGTCTGGCGGGTTTCTGATCTGGACGACTATCGCCGATTTGTTCTTCCCTTCGTAGACGCCGCTTCTGACGCCGGCCGGCAGATTATCTACCTTCGCTTTGGCGACCATGCTCCGATTATTCCGGACCATCCGTCGGTTCGAACCATCACCATCGACGCCCTGGGCGGTTTCGAAAGCTTTACCAGCCGAGTCTGGCACCTGATCGAACAGCATGGCCGTGGCGCCTTCTATGTCTGTGACAGCCTGAGCGAGCTGCTCAACGCCTGGGCCACCGACGCCATGGTGGGCAATTTCTTCCGGGTGGTGTGCCCGTTTCTGTTTGAACTGGACACCGTGGCCTGGTTTGCCCTGCACCCGGAAAGACACTCCCGGATGACCCTGGACCGGATTCGCCAGACCACCCAGGTGATGATTGATGTGCATCGCCACGGCGACGACGTGCAGATTCATCCCATCAAGGCCTGGCGCCGGCAAACCCCCACCATGTTCCTGCCGCACCGGGAGCGCGAGGGCCAGTTCCAGCCTATAACCGACAGCAGCGATGCCACCCGCCTGCAGGCCAGCCTGGAACTCGAACACCTGCACCGCCAGCCCCTGCTGGACTATTGGGACAGGTTATTTCAGGAAGCCAGCCGGGCATTGTCCGAGCAGGACACCGACTGTATCGAAGACTTGCAGGAGCAAGTGCTGCAAGTCATGATCAGCCGCGATTCCAGGATACTGGAGCTGGCACGCCGTTACCTGTCGCTGGAGGACCTGCTGGGCATTCACAGCCGGCTGGTTGGCAGTGGCTACATCGGCGGCAAGGCCACCGGCATGTTGATTGCCCGCATTATGTTCCCTATCCCATTATGTTTCGTTCACTTTGGAAGACCTTGAAACCATAGGGAGGCCCCCTTGCACTGGGGCACATAACGATCACAGGGATTCCAGCCATTGCAGCAGCTCGGAATTGGATCGCCATACTGGCTTTCGGTGGGACTCCGCCGGAGAATCCCAAATAGGCTCACAGGTGCGGAGCGCGTCCACTTTCATTCGGAGGGTGATCTCGGCGTATCGGTTGGTGGTCTCCAAACTGACGTGTCCAAGCCAGGCGCGGATGACGTTGACCTCGACACCTGCTTCAAGCAAATGCACGGCCGTCGTGTGGCGTAAGACATGGGGTGAGATGTGCCGCACTGTGCCATCTGCGCTTTTCTTCACCACCTTGACGGTATGACGCCGCACGATCTTGTAGATACCAAATCTGGTCAGCGGCGCACTGTTGCGGGCTAGGAAGACAGCGTCATTGGAGTGGCGTCGTTGCCGATTTTGCTCCAGTAAGTCCTGCATCAGACCCGCCGTTCGCGTCCACAAAGGACAGGTACGCCATTTGTCACCTTTACCATGCAGCCGTACTCGGGGCTCAGAACCGAGTTCCAGGTGCGTTGCGCGCAGATCCGCTACCTCCTGTACGCGTGCTCCGGTGTTATAAAGGAAGCGAAGCAAGGCTTGGTCGCGCAGAGCCTGAGGGTGGTCGGTGGGCAAGGCAGCGAACAGAGCATTAATCTCGTCGCGTTCGAGATACAGAGTCTCGCCCGGTTGCCAGCGTTTGACGGGAATGGAAGCAATTTGCTGTGCTTCCCCGAGCACGCAGGGCTCACGGCCGGCAAGATACTCGAAGAAGGTATGCAGCGCCGCCAGGCGCTGGTTTCGGGTTCTAACCCCATTACCACGTTCCTGTTCAAGGTGTTGCAAAAAATGGCGCACTCGCTCGCCAGTGAGATCAGCCAGTTCCAAGCGGGTGATCCGGCAATGCTTATCCTTTGCAGCGAATTGCAAGAACAGGCGCAGGCTCTCCTTATAACTTCGGATACTGGCCGGGCGCAGCCCCCGTTGGCATTTAAGGTGATCCTCTACGAAGGCAAAGACGAGACGCCCCAATTGATCCGTCATGATAGCTCCTCCTCTCTGCGGGGATCGGCGAATCGCTCGAACCGTTGGCTCGCCTCCCGGAGCAGTGCTTCGGTGATGGTCAGATACCAGGCAGTCGATGCCGGGTCGGCATGGCCCATGAAGGTTGATAGATGAAAGAGCCGTTGATTGGGATCCACGCCGGTGCGATACCAGCGGAGCAGAGTTGCGACCGCGAAGGAATGGCGCAGGCAGTGCAGATGAGGTTGGCGTACGCCAGGTGGCACGTACGGATCCATCTTCAGTATCAAGTGGTGAAATGTCTGACTGACCGTCTCAATACGCATTGGCTTGCGCTCTGGGAAAAAGCTGAAAGAAAATACCGGATCATCCGGCTGCCATGGCCCATACCGATCAACGCCAAACTGTAGATAGACAGCGATCTGTTGCGCCATGCGCGGGCCAAAGGGGACCAAACGCGTCTTGCCAAACTTGCTCTTGTCGATCACCAGAAGGCTGCGCTGGCAATCGACGTCGCGATACCGAAGATGCACAATCTCGCCGACACGCAGGCCCAAACCGTACATCAGCGAGAAGATTGTTCGGTAGACCATGCCACGACAGGGTGCCCGGGAATTGTCCGGAAGCTGTGACGCCAACGTCAGGATGTCTTCCACCTGAGCCGGTTCGAACAGGAAGGGTTTAAGCTGGGAAGTCACCGGCTGAGGGTGAGCACGAACCGGAGAATGCGCTAGCCGCTCCTGGGCCACCTGCCAGGCAAAAAAGCAGCGGAGCACCCCCAAGAGGTGGTTATAGCTGCGTGGGCGAGTGCGTGGCCGCGAAGCGAGAAAGGCCTCAATCAACGCCGGTTGCACTAACGCCGCATCACTCACCCGTTCCTCGACCAAAAAGCGATCGAATAATTGCAAGGCGAGCTCTTCAGTATCAAATTTTCGGCCCAGCGCGCGCTTGTAACTCAAGTAAGCCGAAAAATCCTTGCCCAGTACGCTGTGGAAGGAGGCGGTCATGGCAGCACCTCCTCGTGGCCCAGCGCCACCATGCGCAGGGTTTCCACGTCCACCTTGGTATAGATGCGGGTGGAACTTGGCGATGCATGACCAACGTAATCGCCGATGACCTTGAAGTTGAACTCGGCATCGACCAATCGCTGTACGCAAGTGTGGCGCAAGGTGTGCGAACCTGGGCGACGGACATTAATACCCGCTTTGCGCAGGTAGTGCGTCGCGCGGCTGGACACAGTAACCGCCGTCACAGGTCGGACGGGCGCCAGAACCCGGAAAAACAGCCTTCGCTCCTCGACGTGTGGGCGTGCATTTTTTAAGTAGTCGAGAATAGCTTCGCCTACCACTGAAGAGAGAGGGTACGCAGTGGTGTGTCCCGCCTTGCGCTGCGGCACCAACAGGCGTTCTCTCTTCCAGTCAATATTCTCCAGTGTCAATCCGGCCACCTCATGGCCGCGCAGTCCATACGTGACGAGCAAAAGTAGAATGGCATAGTCGCGCTTGCCCAGAGCACTGCGCCGATCAACAACATCTAGCATGCGCCGGACGTCGTCCCAGGAGATCGAACGCGGGAGATCGGCCAGCTGATACCGACGCGGGGACTCTACGGTAGCGCCGAGATCGCGATTGATCAGCTGCTCGCGGTACAGGTAGCGCAGGAAGACTCGCAAGGAGCTGCACAGCCCCGTCATAGAATGCGGGCTCAATCGGCGACCGCTCTCCACCACAAATGCACTGAGTATGGCTGGAGTGAGCTCGGACAAATGCAGCAGGTTGATTCGCGCCAGGTAGGCTTCCAGGTTATGCAGATAATGGCCATAGTGCCGGAGAGACAGCTCGCGCAGGCCCCGTTCTTCACGCAGATAAACAAAGAACCCCGGTGCCTGAACCAGGAAGGGATCTTGACTGGTCCGTCTCCGACCTGTTCCGCGGAAATCGGGCAACATCAGGGACAGCAATTGCTCGATCGGTGTACGAGCATCATTAGCCACCCATCGCTTTGCCTGGTATGCGTTCTTGGCGTGAACCTTTACCCAGTGCTTTACATAAGGCTCGACATGAGTCGGAAGCTCGCTCCACTGCGTGGCACCATGATCGCGAGCAAACTCGCCAAACTGCCTCAGGAGTGGGACTCGCCGCAAGATTACCCTGGGCCTGTATCCGTGCCCGGCTAACCACGCAACGTACTGCTCAATCGGTTCCGCGATCCAGGAAGCGCGGATCGCATCGATGGTATCGGGCTTAACGAAGTAATGTTCTAACATGACAATCTCCTTTCTGGATGTAGGAAAGGAAATCATGCGCCCAAACGGCATCTGTCGTTATGTGTCCTTTTACACGGGATCCTCCCTATGGATTCAAGGTCTTCCAAAGTGAACGGAACATAATGGGATAGGGAACATAATCCGGATTATGTGTCCCGGCACATAATCCGGAACATTCTGTTGAAAGACGCCAGTGAACAATGGCAAAGCCAGCTCGAGCCTCACGATTCCAATTATCTTGGCACAGACGCCTATTACGCTTTCCTGGTCCACAACGGGCTCTGGCCGGCAATCATGCGGCAACGCTCCGGGGAAGGTTACCTGAGTGAGGCGCCCACCCTCAGGGCTGCCATCCTGGCCGGCGACTTTCCTAACGAGATACAGGCCGAGCTGGAACGACTGTTGGACCATTACGGCCAGTATCCGATCCTGGTTCGCTCGTCGAGCCTGCAGGAAGATGGCTTTGGCAATGCTTTTGCCGGTAAATACGACAGTGTGTTCCTGGTGAATCAGGGGGCACCGGAACAACGGCTGTCGGCACTGGAAGACGCCATTCGCCAGGTGTATGCCTCGTCCATGAGCGAAGATGCCCTGGTGTACCGCAAACAGCGGGGCCTGGACCAGCGGGAAGAGCCCATGGCGTTGCTGATCCAGCGGGTAAACGGGCGGTTTCATGGCCGCTATTATCTGCCCGATGCCGCCGGGGTCGGGGTGTCGCGCAACACCTTCGCCTGGGACAGCAGTATGGACCCTGAAGCCGGCATGGTCCGGCTGGTGATGGGCCTGGGCACCCGGGCGGTCGAGCGCATCGAAGGCGATCACGCCTGCGTGATGGCGCTGGACCACCCCATGCGCCAGCCGTTCCGCAACCAGGACGAAAGCTACCGGTATTCCCAGCACCTGGTGGATTTGTTGGACCTACGGGATGGAAAGCTCGACACCCGGCCCCTGAGCCAGTTGCTGGACACCACCAACGATCTGCCCATGGATCACCTGGCCGAGGTGGACCGGGCGGCCAGTACCCGGGCCGAGCAGATTGGCTTGCAGGGCCCCGTGTGGCGGCTGACCTTCCGCCCGCTAGTTCAGCGCACCCCGTTTATCGGCCGGCTGTCGAATCTGCTGCACACCCTGGAGGCCGGCTACCGGCACCCGGTGGATGTGGAATTCACCCTGCACCTGGACCAACAGAGCAACCCTACCTTCAACCTGGTGCAATGCCGCCCGCTGGCAACGATTGGTGAGACCGGGCCGGTGGCGATACCTGACGACTTGCCAGAGGGCAACCTGCTGTTCAGAACCCAGGGTCACTTCATGGGTGGCAACATCAACCTGTCCATCAAACGGGTGATCCGGGTGGACGCGTCGGTTTACGCGGGGCTGTCCACCAGCCAGCGCTGCGACGTTGCCCGCCGTGTTGGCGAAGCTGTCCGTGCATCCAGTGTTCCCACCTTGCTGATCGGCCCGGGCCGCTGGGGCACCAGCAGCCCGGATCTTGGCGTTCCTGTCCGCTTTGCTGACATTGCCGGGGTCGCTGCCCTGGTCGAAGTCTCGGAAAAAGCCGGCGAGATGGTGCCAGACCTGTCCTACGGTTCTCACTTTTTCCAGGACCTGGTGGAAACCGGCATCGCCTACGCGGCGCTGTTTCCCGACATCCAGCATTGCCGATATCACCCTGAACGCCTGCCCGGGGCCCCGACGCCCACCAGCACCGAATCGGCGGTCAACCGTGCGGTTCAGGTGCATGATCTGCAGGCGCAACACCTGCAACTGACCGGTGATGTGGTGCGCCAGCAACTGGTCTGTTATTTCACCGATTGACCCGTCGCAACCCAACGCTGTTTTCACCACCATGACCGATGGCATGCTGCTAGAATGCCGGCTATGGAATGGCTCACACACTCTCAAACCGGTTTTCGCCAGACAGCCCGATATCTGCTGGGCATGCGGCTGGCTATCATTGCCACGCAACTGGTCGCGATTGCCGTTGCCGAAACCACTGTAACACTGGCCCACCGGGCCGAAGCCCTGATCCTCAGCCTGCTTTATGCCGTCCTGGCCACACTCGCCTGGCTGTGGTTCAGCCGTAAGCCCCCCGAGGCTTTCGTGCCGGTCAGCCTGACACTGGCCACAGATCTGTTCCTGATCGGCTGCTGGCTGTATTTCACCGGTGGCTACACCAACCCTCTGGTCTCTTTGCTGCTACTGCCCATTGCCGTCGCCATCATTCTGGTGCCCAGCCGCCAGAGCATTGTCCTTACCGTCACCGGCGTTGCGGTATATACAGCGCTGGTGCTCTGGCACACCCCGGTCATGCATGACCACCACTCGGCAGACCTGGCCAAGCTGCATCTGGTGGGCATGTGGGTGACCTTCGCCCTGACCGCCGCCATTCTGCTTTTGGTGGTTGGCACCCTGTCCCGCAGGCTAAGGCTGCAACAGTCCCAGCTCTCACACTTCCGGGAAAACCGTTTGCGGGATGAACAGATCATCGCCCTCGGCCTATCCTCGGCTGCGGTTGCCCACCGGTTGGGTACCCCGCTGAATACCATGACCCTGTTGCTGGATGAGATACGCTCCCATACTGAGGGCCAGACCTCCGTTGCGCTGACTGAAGATCTCGACCTGATGGGTCAGCAGTTGAACCTGTGCAGTCAGCACTTGCAGCAACTGACCAAAGCGGCGATTGAAGCCCGCACAGCGCAACTGGAAATACTGGGGGTCAAAGACTGGCTCGCCAGGCTCAGGGAGTCGGCCACCCTGCTATGGCCGTCGGGGCCGGTTCAATGGCCGGCTACCCACCCAGACGTCTCGGTGGCCGTGGATGCCACGCTGGACCAGGCGATACTCAACCTGATGGCAAACGCTCTGACAGCAAGCCCATCCTGGGTCGCCATCAGAAGCCAGCTGTCCGCCTCCGGCCGGGTGGAGGTGATTGTCGAGGACAAGGGTGACGGCCTCGAAACCGCCCTGCAGGGCACACCGGGTGAGGACATTGTCGACTCCCGTCATGGCCTCGGGGTCGGATTGTTCCTCTCCAACGCCACGATCCAGAGGCTTGGGGGCAATCTCCGGGCCATGGCCGGTGAAACAGGTACCACCATGGTCATCGATCTACCGGTTGCCCAGCCGCGAGGCGAGGAGGTACAACCATGACGATTCGGGAACTCTGGCTGCTGGTCGACGATGACCAGGCTTTTCTCCAGGTTCTGGCCCGCTCCCTGTCTCGCCAGGGCATTGAAACGCTCTGCGCCAGCGATGCCGACAGCGCTCTGAAGGCCATCCGCAGCCAGGAGGTGAATCGGTGTGTGCTGGATCTCAACCTGGCCGGGGAAAGTGGCCTGCAACTGTTGCCGGACCTTCTGGAACACCATCCAGACCTGGAAGTACTGGTGCTGACCGGTTACGGCAGCATTGCCACCGCGGTGGAAGCCATGCGCCGCGGCGCCGCCAACTACCTGTGCAAGCCGGTTACCGTGAGCCAGTTAATGAACGGTTTCGAACCGCTGAACACACCACCGGCCCTGAGACCCGAGCCGCCGTCGGTGGAAGAAATGGAGTGGGAACACATCCAGCGCGTACTGAACGAACACGATGGCAACATTTCCGCCACCGCCCGGGCCCTGAACATGCACCGGCGGACCCTGCAACGCAAACTGCAAAAACACTCACGCTGGCGCTGAAAGACGGTGGCCCCCTGTTGACTCGAGAGAATGTCGCCAGAAATTGACTTCAATCAACCATACACCGCTTTGGTCCAATGTCTTATCGGGCCAGATAGGCTAGCATCGTGCCCCGTTGTGAGGTTGCAATAAACGGACACACCCTCTCACAGGGAGGAGAGAAACACCCAAACCACCGTTACCCGGAACACCCGACACATGTCGAATGCCCCTGATTCCAACAATATGTCACCGGATATTGACTCCAAGCGCCTGGCATTGGTGGCCTCTGCCACCCGCAATCTGGTGCTCATTCTGGATGCTGGTGGTCGCATCGAATGGGTAAACACCGCTTTCGAACGTCATACCGGCTTTCACCTCGACGCCATAGCAGGCAAGAACCCCGGCGACTTTCTCCACGGGCCGGACACCGACACCGAGACCGTCCGCCGCATTCGCCAACACCTGTTCCGTGGCGAAGTGTTCGAGGAAGACATCCTCAACTACACGGCTGATGGCACCCCATACTGGGTGCACACCTACTGCATGCCCGTTGGCGAAAGCGAGGGTGTCGAGCCTGGCTTCGTAGTCATTCAGACCAATATCTCCGATCGGAAAAACAGTGAGCGCGGCTTACGCATCGCCGCCAGCGTGTTTGATCGCAGCCACGAAGCGATTGTCATCACTGATCACTTCAACCGGATTATCGACGTCAACCCGGCCTTCTCCCGCATCACCGGCTACAGTCGCCCGGAAGTACTCGGGTTAAATCCGTCGATCCTGAGCTCCGGTCGCCACTCCCGCGAATACTATCAGTCCATGTGGACGTCGATTGAGAAGACGGATCACTGGCGGGGCGAAATCTGGAACCGCCGCAAAAACGGAGAAGAGTACGCAGAGCTGCTATCAATCAGCCGGGTTCACCTGGAGGAGCCCGGGCGTTGCTACTACGTGGCCGCATTCTCCGATATCACGGCCCTGAAAAATCATGCCAAGGAACTTGACCGCGCCGCCAACTATGACGACCTAACCGGGCTGCCGAACCGGCAGCTTTTGGAAGAACGTATTCGCTCGGCCCGTACCCATGCGGATCGTCAGAAGCGGGTGCTTTCCATCTGCTACCTGGACCTGGACGGCTTTAAAGCCATCAACGACCAGCTGGGCCATGACATCGGCAATCAGGCGCTGCGGGCAACCGCCGAGCGCCTAACCCGCACCCTCCGCAGTGGTGATACCATCGCCCGCATCGGAGGTGATGAGTTCGTGCTTCTGCTGCAGAGCGACAGCCCGGAGCCCGTGTATTCGCGAATACTCGCCAGTGTCGGCGAGCCCCTGAAAATTGGTGGCCACACCGTCAACCTCACCGCCAGCCTGGGCGTCACCCTGTATCCGGAGGACGACACCGATGCAGAGGGTCTGATTCGCCACGCTGACCAGGCCATGTATGCCGCCAAAGAAAAGGGCCGGAATCAGTTCCACATTTTCGACCCCGGCCTGGATGCCCACCGCCGGCAGCGCCGGAACCGGTTAATGGAAATAGCCCGCGCACTGGAATGTGAAGAATTTGAACTCTATTTCCAGCCCCAAGTACGCCTGGCCGATAACGAGGTCACTGGCGTCGAGGCGCTGATTCGCTGGAATCATCCGGATAAAGGGCTGGTTGCCCCCAGTGAGTTCTTGCCAGCTGTCGCCAACAGCCATCTGGAGATTCCGCTGGGCCAATGGGTACTCAAGGAAGCCATCCACCAGATGAACCTGTGGCACGAGGCGGACGAATCGCTCGCCGTTAGCATCAACATCAGCGCACCCCACCTGATGGACCGAAGTTTCGCGGATTACCTGGAGAGCTACCTGCACAGCCATCCGGATGTGCGCCCAGGCCAGATCACACTGGAGGTACTGGAATCCACCGCGCTGGAAGACACCAAGCGCGCAAGCAACGTGTTGGCTCGCTGCCAGTCCCTGGGGTTGCAGGTGGCACTGGACGACTTCGGCACCGGTTTCTCGTCACTGACTTACCTGCGCACCCTGCCGGTGGATGTGATCAAGATCGACCAGAGTTTCGTCCGCAATATGCTCACCGATGCCAGTGACCGAGCGATTGTGGAAAGCGTTATTTTCCTTGCACAACGCTTCGACCACCCGGTTCTTGCGGAAGGCGTCGAAACCATGGAGCATGCTCGCGCCCTCAGGGATATGGGGTGCAACCTCATTCAGGGCTATGGCGTTGCCCGCCCCATGCCAGCGAAGGCTGTGCTGCCTTGGCTCGCGCAGTGGCGCAATCAGGTGCGCCACCATCGCAGCCTGGTCAAACACGAAGAAACCTCCGTCCTGGGCGGAGGCATCTGACGGGCGCTACCGGTATCGTCGCTGGTCCAGGGTACTGAGCCGATCCGGGTGAAACACCATCAGGCCGGTGACAAAAACACCGTTCACAAAGCCTTCCGGAATCATGAACAAAGGCAGGTAACGCAGGTATTCGTGTACCAGGGTCTCGAAGGTATAAACGCCACTGGACCATAGCATCACGCACATCAGAACACCGGCTGCGGCCACCGACAGCCCGGCACCAAAGAACCCGCAAAAGAAGATGTAGGCAAAGAAGTTGCGAAAATCCCTGCGCCGCTCCCACAGCATGATGGCGTGGGTAACCAGGGCCGGCACCATCACAGTGACCAGGCCATTGGCGGCAAACATCAACAGTGGTTCACGGCCGGTAATGACGGTGATCACCAGTGCAAACAAACCGCTGATGATGGCCAACGCCCAGCCAAGCATCAGGGTGATTACGGTGATGCCAAAAATGTGGATAGCCAGCCCGGGCGAGATGCCAGCCCGCAGCTGCCACACAAAGCCCAACACCACCGCCGCACCAAACAGCGAGTGCTGGGTGGCGTTGTCTTTCTTCAGTGCCTGCCAATCCACCGAGCGCAAGGCTGCCAGCAACACCAGCACAAAGACCACCGCGGTCAGCAACCACTGGCTGGTTGAAAGCAGGTTTTCGGTCATTCCCATCAAAGTCACCGGTTACCATAGCATCGGATGCGCGGGGCAGTGTTTACTGATACCCCCCGACCGGTCAATGGGATCACATGACCCCGGTCACTCCGGGGTGGTACGCCCGGTCAGGGACTGCCAGGCCGCAAAGGTGCTCAGGTGGACGTTGCCCCCGAGGTGCCGGATGAGCTCGGTACCCTTCAGCCGATCCATCACCGGACCTTTCACCTCCGACAGATGCAGCCGCACCCCGGCATCGGTCAGCCGCTCGTTGATGGCTTCCAGGCTTTCCAGGGCTGACGCATCCACCAGGTTCACCGCCGGGCAGACCAGCACCAGGTCGGTCAGCTTTGGTTCCCGGGTGACCAGGTCCATCACTCGCTCCTCCAGGAACCGGGCGTTGGCAAAGTAGAGGCTTTCGTCCACCCGCAAAAAAGTCACTTTCGGGCACAGTTCCACGTCGTGGCGCAGAACATTCCGGAAGTGCTCGGTGCCCGGCACCCGGCCCACCACGGCACTGTGGGGGCGGCTGGTGCGGTACAGAAACAGGCCGATCGACAGGGCAACACCTGTAATAATGCCTGCCTCAACGCTGTGAACCAGCGTCAGCACAATGGTCGCCAGCATGGCACCGAAATCCGTCCGGGAGTACCTGAAGGTGCGGCCCAGCGCTGGCAGGTCAATCAGCGTGGCGACCGCCACAATGATCGTGGCCGCCAGGGTGGCCTGGGGCAGCCAGGCGATGGCCGGAGTCAGGAACAACGTGGCCAGGGCGATACCGACTGCCGTGTAAGCGCCGGCCGCCGGCGTTTCTGCGCCGGCCTCGAAGTTCACCACCGAACGGGAAAAACCACCGGTCACCGGCATCCCTCCGGAGAGCCCGGAGCCCAAGTTCGCAGTGCCCAGGCCGATCAACTCCTGGTCCGGATCGATTCTCTGGCGCCGTTTTGCGGCCAGGGTCTGGCCCACCGACACCGATTCGACAAAGCCAACCACACTGATCAGCAGGGCACTGACCGCCAACTGCGACCAGATCGCCAAATCCAGTGCCGGCATGGTAAATGCGGGTAACCCGGCCGGAACCTCGCCCACCAGGCGAACGCCTTTCTCGTCCAGATTCAGCCACCAGGCGATCAGCGTGGTCACCACCACCGCCAGAATCGGAGCGGTTTTGGTGATGATATCTGCGCGCCTGTTGGCCAGGCCCAGCCGGATCAGCAACGGCTTCAGAAACTGTCGGGACCACAGCAGGAATGCCAGCGCGCCACCCCCTACCAGCAGGGTAGGAATGTTGGTTTCCGGCAGAGATGCCAACAAGGAGCCGCCGATCTCCCAAAGGTTATGGCCCGAGGCCTGAATTCCGAACACGTGTTTGAGCTGACTCGCCGCAATCACGATGCCCGAGGCCGTCATAAAACCGGAGATGACCGGATGGCTGAGGAAGTTCGCCAGGAAGCCCAGCCGCAGGATGCCCATCACCGTCAGCATCAGGCCAGACATCACCGCAATCAGCACGGCACCGGCAATGTACTCCGGTGTGCCCACCTCGGCCAGCGGCGCCAGGGCCGCCGCCGTCATCAACGATACCACCGCCACTGGACCCACTGACAAGGTCCTGCTGGTGCCGAACACCGCATACACTACCAACGGCAGAATACTGGCGTATAGCCCGACCTGCGCCGGCAACCCAGCCAGCAAAGCGTAAGCCAGCGACTGGGGAATCAGCATCACGGTGACAATCACCGCCGCGACCAGATCACTGGTCGCCTGATCACGACTGTACTTTGGCGCCCATTGCAGAACGGGCAGATAATGTTTGAGGTTCATGCCGGGTTCAGAACCGGTTGATTGGAACTTTCAGGTACACCTGGCCGTTATCCTCAGCCGGCGGCATGTGACCGGCGCGCATGTTCACCTGCACCGACGGCAGGATGAGCCGGGGCATATCCAGAGTGGCATCCCGCTCGGTGCGCATTCTGACAAATTCATCCTCTGAAATTCCCTCGTGCACGTGCACGTTGGCCTCACGCTGTTCCGCGACGGTGGTCATGTGGTGGTACTCGTCACGACCAGGCGCTTTGTAATCGTGGCACAGAAAAATCCGGGTCTCGGCCGGCAACGACAGCACTTTCTGGATTGACCGGTACAGGGTACGGGCATCACCACCCGGAAAGTCGCAGCGAGCGGTGCCGTAATCGGGCATAAACAAGGTGTCGCCAACGAAAGCGGCATCGCCAATCACATAGGTCAGACAAGCGGGAGTGTGGCCCGGAGTGTGCAGCACCCGACCTTCCAGGTTGCCGATGGCGAGGGTATCGCCCTCTTCGAACAGCCGGTCAAACTGGCTGCCGTCACGGGTAAACTCGGTACCAGCATTGAACGCCTTACCAAAGATTTCCTGAACATCGACGATTTTTGCGCCAATACCCGTCTTGCCACCGAGTTTCTCGTGCAGGTAGGGGGCGGCGGAAAGGTGATCGGCATGCACGTGGGTTTCAAGGATCCACTCAACGATCAGGTTGTGAGCGCGAACATACTCAATAATGTCGTCAGCCGAACGCACATCGGTGCGACCTGCGGCATAGTCGAAATCCAGCACGGAATCCAGAATGGCGCAGGCCCGGCTGTTCGGGTCACGCACCACGTAACTGAACGTGTTGGTGGGCTCGTCGAAAAAATGCTGGACGATGGGCTGTGTCATGCTCGTCACCTCTGGGCTCTGCCGATCACTAACTTTATGATCTAAGAATATACCGAAAATATATATGAGGTGAAATGCTGTTTTCTTATATGCGTGATAACCCCGATGCATCGACCAGGCAGTCCCGACCGCCCTGTTTGGCCTGGTACAACCGCTGGTCTGCCAGCCCAATCAATGCGTGCGGGCTGGCAGGCTCCTCGGTAAGCTCCGCCACACAGGCAGAACCCGCGCTTACGGTGATCCCGAAAGTCTCGCTGCCAATCACAAACTTTTCCGCCCTGACGGCGTGCATGATTCGCTCCACCAGTGGCTGAGCATTCGAATCCGCCATTTCGGTGAAAACCACGAGAAATTCCTCGCCGCCATACCGGGAAACCACATCGGTATTCCGCGTGTTCGCCAGAAGCAGCTCGGCAAATCGCACCAACACCTGGTCCCCGGCCAGGTGACCCAGGTTATCGTTAATCCGTTTAAAGTGATCGATGTCAAACATCGCCAGGCAAAAACGCTCACCATGGCGGCTGCAGGTTGCCAGCACCTCGTCCAGCCTGGGCATTAGGTAGCGGCGGTTGTGAAGGCCGGTGAGAGGGTCGCGAATCGACTGGTTCAGCAAGTCTTCCTCCAGGCGATTGCGCTCAAGAGCACCAGACAGAAGTCCGGAGACGATGATCAGAAGGTCTGCCATGTCCTGCCGCCAAGGCCGTTGCGATAACGAATCAACGCCAAAAAAGCCCATTACCTGGCCACGTATCCAGATGGGCACGCAGAACATGGAACTGACCCCCTGCGCCTCCAACAGGGCACGCTCATTGCCGGCCTCGGGCGGCAACTGATTGACGTCCTCAATAAAAACCACCTGGTTCTGGTGTTTCATCGCGTTGATTTGCGTTTGCCACCACTGAAAATCCTGAATCACCACACCTTGCTGATCTGCCATCAGGGACGCCACCCCCGGCGCACACCATTCGTGGGTGTTGGTCATTGTCAGGTGATCCGGCGAGAACCGATAGACATAGGCTCGATCAATGCCAAAAAAACCACCAATGGAGCGGAGTAACTCATCAATGCAGTCGTCGATCGAACCAAATCCAAGTTGGATAAACTCTCCGGACAAACGGGCAATCAGCTTCTGAAAACCCGCCTGAAACTGGAACTCCGCTTCACTGTCCCGAAGGGTCTGCTCCAGTTCTTTGTAGTGCTGTATGTTGTGAAACTGACCATACCAGATGGTGCTGCCATCGGGTTGGCGCTCCGGCACTGAATGGGCCTCAAACCACTGATACTGGCCATCCAGCAACCTCAGACGCGCCCGGTACCGCCAGGGCTCCAAAGTCTGCGCCGAGTGCACGATACTGTCCGCCACCCCGGTCGCATCCTCTGGATGAATCACCGAGAATACTGCTTCGGCATCTTCTTTAAGCCGGGCAGGCTCAACGCCGAACAGGTCTTGTACCTGGTCACTGACATAGGGATAACGATGGGACTGACCGTCTGGGCTCAGCCAGTAGGTAAAAAGAATACCGGGAACCCCTGATGCGAGCTTCTGGAAAAAGGATACAGGTATAGCGGTTTTCAGCTCACCATCAGATCTGCTGGGCATAAACGGCGGGTCTCCCCAATCATTTACTTAGTTAGTTTAGCTTATCGGGAAAGGGACCTCACATATCCGATCATCTAAGGTCAGCGATGGCCTGCACCTCCGGACCACACCCGTTACAATACCGCACCCAAGCCTGATGGAGTGTCTCCGTGCGTTTAAACCGAAAAGCCAAGCTTGAGTGGCAGGCCTTCTGGCTGGCTGTAAGCTTTTTGACCCGTTTTCCCATGCTGGTCAAAATCCAGTATTCACAGCGACTGATGAACCAGAGCAGCCTGTATTTCCCGCTGGTGGGGCTGTTGCTGGGGGCTATCTATGCATCCTCTTGGGCCCTGCTTACGCTGGCCTTCAGCCCCCTGGTTGGCATCATTCTGGTCGTTATCCTGCACCTATTCCTGACCGGTGCATTCCATGAAGATGGTCTGGCCGACAGTGTTGATGCTCTTGGGGGTGGCTACACGGTTGAACGGCGGTTGGCCATTATGAAAGACAGCCGAATAGGCACCTATGGTGCGGCAGCTCTGACAATGGCCTTACTGCTTAAAGTAGCCTTACTGTTAGAGGCCAGCAGCATCTGGCTAGCTCTGCTGGTAGCGCCAGCGATCGCCCGAATGACGCCATTGATCCTGATGGCAATGCTGGACTATGTGACGGACCCCGACACCAGCAAATCCAAACCTGTTGCCGATGGTTTTCCACTGCAACGCCTGCTGGTTGCGGCTGGGTTCACCCTGGTTGTCGCGGCCGTGCTGTCCTACTGGAACCCGATATTATTTGCCGGGGCGCTGTCTGCCGTCATCCTGACGGCATTCTGCTGGGGCACGTATCTGAAACAGCAGTTGGGCGGCTATACCGGAGACGCCTTGGGTGCCAGCGTGGTATTGAGCGAATTGGCCCTTCTGCTTTTTTTGTGAACAAAGGGTCAGTTATCCACCGTGAATGACACGATCCGGGAAAGCTGACTGATGGGCATCCCGGTTTCCTCATGCCAGCGATTAAATGCTTCCTGGGCCTGGGTGAGCCCCTTCTTGCTGGCAGGCGACGCATCCAGAATTCCGGCACGGGTCAGTGCGGTCACCACATCGTGAGACAGGATAAAGCCATCCCAGCCCACCCGGCGCAGGAAATACTGGGCGGAATTCCCACCCAGACGCTCGCCGTTGCGCTTCAGGTACAGCAGCAGCCCCACCTGATCGGTTGACGGCCACTGCGCCAGAAACTGGCCAAAGCTACCATGATCTTTCGCCGCATCCATGATCATCCGGGCATTCTCCGGAACCGTGCGGATCTTCTGCATATTACGAACAATCCGCTCGTCCGTTGCCAGCCGCTCCAGGACTTCCGGCTGGACCTGCTGCCAGTAGGCGGGCACAAACCCTTCGAACGCCGCCTCAAAATCCGGCCATTTGTTCTCGATCACCCGCCAGACAAACCCAGCCTTGAAAATGCACCGGGTGATCTCGGAAAGGTAACGGTCGTCGCTGATCTTGGCCAGGCGCTGCTTGTCGGTGACCGGTGGCAGCATGGATTTCAGGGCCTGTTCACCGCCTTTGCGGGCCAGTGCCTGCTGGTAGAGCTCGGAAAACTTCATCTCACCTCCTGAACAGAAGCCCCAAATCGAGTCTGATCGTACCCAATTCAGGACCTGTGAGGAAAACGATCGTGCTGTTTTTCTGTGCCCTTCATTTGCCGGCGAGGTAACTTGCCAGACGCTGATGCTCAAGAGGCTGACCCCAGCCATTGCCATGCACCAGCTCTTCCAGCGGAAGCCGTGAACGCCAGCCTTTGGCCTGCAGCTCCGGCTGTTCCAGAAACTCGCTGACATACCCCAGGCACAGATACGCAAGAGGGTATACGTGATCTGGCAGCTGCAGGATGTCAGACAGTATTCCCTGATCCAGAATACTGACCCAGCCCACACCAATACCCTCTGCTCGCGCCGCCAACCACAGGTTTTGTACCGACAGACAGGTGCTGAACAGATCCATTTCCATGATCGAGTTACGGCCGAGCACATGGGGCCCGCCGCGGGAACGGTCACAGGTAATGCATAGATTAATGGGACTCTCCAGAATGCCCTGGAGTTTGAGTGTCCGGTAGGTTTGCTGTCGCTCGCCGGTGTAGTTTTCCGAGGCTTTTGTGTTTTCCTCATTGAAGCTCGCCAGCACCTGCTCACGCACCGCCGGGCTGTCGATAACGATGAAATCCCAGGGCTGCATGAATCCAACGGACGGCGCATGGTGGGCTGCCCTCAGAATACGGCCCAGCACCTCATCCGGAATGGCATCCGGCAAGAACTGCGAGCGCACATCCCGACGCTCGAAGATGGCCCGGTAAAGCCCCTCACGTTGGGCATCCGTGAATGGGTCGTTCTGGTTGCTCATAACTGCAACAGGCTCCTTAACCGGTCCGTGTCCAGATACTGTTCCACCTGATCTGCCAGGCGGTCGAGTTGCTGCAGACGGTGACTCTGATAATCCACTGATTGCGCACTCTGTGTATTGAGACCAGCCCAGCACAGAATGGCATCGCAGGCCGCAGGCTCATCAAAGAGACCGTGCACATAGGTGCCCACCAACTGACCGTCGGCGCTGACCGCACCGTCCGGTCGCCCATCAATCACCGCAAAAGGCCTGGCCAGCGCTGAGCCTTCGGTGACTCCGTTGTGCATTTCATAGCCGGTCATTGTCGCCTTAACACCACTTCCAGCAACCTCGGTGGATAGCCTGCCGGTCACCTGTCTGAGCTGCTTACCCGACACCATGCGGGTGACCATCTCGAACAGTGCCAGGCCCTCGGTATTGCCAACTTCGCCTTCCAGCCCGTCCGGGTCTTCCACCCGAAGCCCCAGCATCTGGAATCCGCCACAGATACCCAGCAGCTTGCCGCCATAGCGCAGGTGTTTCTGGATGGCCTCGGGCCAGCCCTGTTGTTTCAGCCACTGCAGGTCGTGGCGGGTACTTTTGCTGCCGGGCAGAATAATCAGGTCTGCCGGCGGAATGGACTCATCCGGCCCCACGAAAACCAGGTCCACCCCCGGGTGCAATCGCAACGGATCAAAATCATTGTGGTTGCTGATCCTGGGCAGTACCGGCACCACCACTTTCAAGGCGCCGGCCTCACTGGTACCGGCGGCACTGACACTGTCTTCGGAATCTATCACCAACCCGTGCAGGTAGGGCAAGACCCCGAACACCGGCTTGCCAGTGTGTTCGGCCAGCCAGTCCAGCCCGGGCTCCAACAGCGCAATGTCACCCCGGAACCGATTGATGATAAATCCGGCCGTTCTGGCTTGTTCACTGTCGGAGATCAACGCCAGGGTGCCCACCAACTGGGCAAACACACCGCCTTTATCGATATCACCTACTAACAGCACCGGGCAATCGGCGGCCTCGGCGAAGCCCATGTTGGCAATGTCGTTGGCCCGCAGGTTGATTTCCGCCGGGCTACCGGCACCCTCGGCAATGATCACATCATAACGCTCGTCCAGGGCCTGCCAACTGGCCAGCACGGAGGCCATGGCCTCGGCCTTGTAGGCATGGTAGTCCAGGGCATCCATATTGCCGTGAACCTTCCCCCGCAGGATGACCTGGGCTCCGCAATCGCTCTGGGGCTTCAGCAACACCGGGTTCATGTCACTGTGGGGCTCCAGACCACAGGCCAGCGCCTGCAATGCCGTGGAGCGGCCGATTTCCCCACCATCCACGGTGACCGCACTGTTCAGGGCCATGTTCTGGGGTTTAAACGGCGCCACCGACACGCCCTGACGCGCCAGCCAGCGGCACAGGGCCGCCACCACCGTGGTCTTGCCGGCATCCGAGGTGGTGCCCTGCACCATCAGAGTGGGCATTTACAGCTCCACGCCCTTCTGGGCCTTGATGCCCTGATCCTTGAAGGCGTGCTTGACCACACCCATTTCGGTCACGGTGTCGGCGAGGTCGATCAGTTCCTGGGGCGCACCACGGCCGGTGACCACCACGTGCTGCATCTCCGGCCGGGCCTGAAGGTCGTCCAGCACCCGGTCCAGGTCGATGTAGTCGTACTTCAGCGCTATATTCAGTTCGTCCAGCAGAATCAGGTCATAGCTGTCGTCTCTGAGCATATCAGCTGCGATATTCCACGCTTCAGTCGCACTCTGCACATCCTGTTCCCGATTCTGGGTGTCCCAGGTGTAGCCCTGTCCCATCACGTGGTAGGTCACGTTCGGCAGCCCCCGGAAGAACGCTTCCTCGCCGGTGCTGAAGGCGCCCTTGATAAACTGGACGATGCCCACTTTCATACCATGGCCCAGAGCCCGGGCGACCATACCAAAGCCGGAGCTGCTCTTGCCCTTGCCGGGACCAGTCAGCACAAGTAACACCCCCTGTTCTTTCTGGGCGCGGGCGATGCGCTCCTGCATGACCTTCTGCTTGGCAGCCATGCGTTTGGCATGGCGTTCGGGGTCTTTGGCGCGTTCACGCATGATGACTCTCCTTGGGTTCACGCATTTGGATTCATCAGGAAAACCAGGTTAGCGGAGGCCGGCTCCGCTGTCCTGGGTATACTTGTGAGCTAGTCTCGTTTTGGCACGAAGAAAGGCGCGCCATCCACTTCCACCGTTGCCAGTTGCTGGTTATACAAACGTTCCAGAGCATTTGGCACCAGCATCCTTTCTGCCAGGCCCCAGCAGGCTTCGCCATTGGGGTACAGCAGCAGAATATGATCACACCAGCGGGCAGCCAGGTTCAGGTCGTGCAGGCACATGAAAATGGCGTTACCCGCTGCCGCCCGTTCGGTGAGCAGTTTCATGACGGCTACCTGGTGGTGCAGATCCAGGTGATTCGTGGGTTCATCCAGCAGCCAGGTGTGAGGCGACTGAGTCATCAGGGTGGCAATCGCCACTCGCTGACGTTCACCGCCAGACAAGGTGCTGACCAGGCGGTTTTTCAGATGCAGGACATCCAGTGCTTCCAGTGATCTCTCGGCCATGGCCAGATCGTCTGCCCCTTCCATCTGCCAGGGTGCCAGCCACGGATGACGCCCGATCAGCGCGGTTTCCAGTACCGTTGCCGGGAAGCCATCCTGTCGGTCCTGGAACACCAGCCCCAACTGTTGGGAGAGGGCTCGCCGCTTTAGCTTCGCTGTAGGCACATCATTCAGGAACAAAGCACCGGCGCGGGGCGAACGAAGGCCTGCGAGGGTGTGCAACAGCGTGGTCTTGCCGGCACCGTTGGGCCCGAGTACGCCCCAAATCTGACCTGATTTTATTGTCAGATCCAAAGGGTAACCGTCGGCCCGGCCAGGAATATCGATGACCAGTTCCCGGGTACTCAAGGCTTGCATTGGGGGGCGTTTATTACCGGACATCAGCGACTCCGGTACAACAGATACAGGAAAGTGGGAACGCCCAACAGCGCGGTGATCACACCCACCGGCAGTTGCTCCGGCGCGATCACAACCCTTGCCAGGGTATCCGCCAGCACCAACAGTATGCCACCGGCTAACGCACAGGCCGGTAAAATCAGGCGCTGGTCGTTACCAAGCACCAACCGAAGCATATGCGGGACCACCAGCCCTACAAAGCCTATGCTACCGGCCATGGTCACCGCCGTGGCCGTGAGCAGGCTGGCAAGTATGTAAATCAGCCATTCCAGTGGGCGCACTGAAATCCCCAGGGCAGCAGCCTGCATGGGGCCACGGGCCAATACATTCAGACTGCGGCCAAGAGGCACCACCAGCGCACAGACCAGCACCAGCACGCCAAGCCCCGGCCAGGGTGCCCTGGCGTAGGACACATCGCCCATGAGCCAGTACAACATGCCCGGCAACTCTCTGGCCGGGCTGATGGCCAGCATCAAGGTAATGACCGCCCCCCAGCCAGCCGCCACCACAACCCCCGTGAGCAAAAGGCGGGAGGGCGTCCAGCTGCCGGTGCCGTGGGCGAGCCCGAACACCATCAAGGTGGCCAGCATGGCACCGGCAAAGGCAGAACCGGAGATAACCGCGCCGCCGAGCCCCGCCAACATCGCCAGCAATGCCCCCACGGCGGCACCCCCGGACAGCCCCAACACATAGGGATCGGCAAGCGGGTTACGCAGCAGCACCTGCATCAATGCCCCGGCCACCGCCAGCAGACCTCCGGTGGCAAAGGCCGACAGCGTTCTGGGTAGCCGGAGCTCAAGAATCAGAGTACGGTGCAGGTTGGAGCCCTCACCCAGAAACACCAACAGCACATCCGCAGGTGCAATGGCGACACTGCCAATACCGACCGACATCACCATGGCGATCAGCCCGGCTACGGCTAGAACGGTGAGGGGCAGGGTGATCGGGCGTATCACACGGCTACTCCACTAGGGCCGTCGGCCACGGGCCACCTCCAGTTTCTCGCAAAACAATTGCGTTCCCTCAAGCATTCTCGGAGTCGGTCGCTGAACCAGTGACGGCGGAATAAAAAAGAGGTTGTTTCGCTCTGTCGCAGTGATACTGGGGAATGCCTGCCAGCGCGCCAGCCAGTGGCGATTCTCCTCACCCATTCCACCCGCCAGAATGGCCTCGGGATTCGCCGCAATCACCGCTTCCGCACTGATCCTCGGCACTAGCCGGTCCAGCTTACCAAACACGTTATCACCACCGCAAAGTTCAATCATTTCACCGATCAGGTGCTGGCTGTTGACCGTCATCAGGGGCTCATCCCAAACCTGGTAAAACACCGGCACCGGATCAGCCTTGGCGTACGCCTCCTGCAAGTCGGCAATGCCCTGACGGAATCGCTCCGCCTCTGCAAAGCCTTCTGCTTCAGTACCTGCCAGTATGGAGATGCGCTCAATGGTGTTGGAGACAGCTTCAAAACTCCGGGGTTCAATGGAGAACACCGGGACGCCCATATTCTTGAGTGTGACCAGCTGCTCCGTCGGATTCCCGGTTACCCAGCCAATCACAAGATCCGGCTGCAGCTCCAGCAGCCGTTCCATATCCATGCGGGTATGGCTACCCACTGAAGCGACCTCTCGGGCTGCCGGGGGATAATCGCTGTAAGCCACCACGGCAACTACCTGATCACCGGCGCCCGCCGCCCATGCCAGTTCTGTCGCCCCAGGCGAAAGTGCGGCAATGCGTTTTGCCGGGTGTTCCAGGCATATCTCCTCGCCCAGATCATCCGTGGCGCAGACATAGGATGCCAGGGCCGGAGATGCCAGCAGCATCCAGCCGAGCAGTATGCTCACACCCTTAAGCTTTCCCACTGGCGCCTCCCCGGCAAGATTATGCAGTTTTATCGGAAGTCATAGCGAATCGAAAGAAACCCTGCGGTTCCCGCCGCCAGGTAGCCTGAACCATCAAATCGGGTTGCCGTCGCGTATTCCTTATCCGTAACGTTCTGAAGCGTCAGCCGTGCTGTCCAGTCCGGAGCAAACTCCCATCCTGCACGGAGGTTGAAGGTGACGTAACCTGGTAACCGATTCTGATTATTCGCATCGTCGTAGCGGTAACCACTGGCCAGAGCGGTGCCTCCCAGGCTCCAGGCGCCCATTTGGCGGTCCAGGTCTACCCGCAGCGATTGGTGACTGCGACGACGCAGGCGGTTATCCGTGTCACGATCTCGCGGATCCATCAAGGTGAGCTTGACCCCAAGATCCCAACCGTTCGCACGAAGACCGGAGGTCAGCTCCGCCCCACGAATACGGGCTTCACTTACGTTGGCAGGCCGGAGATCCCCGTTGATGCTCTGTAGTTCAATCAGATTCTCTACGTCCAGCTGATAAAGAGCGGCATCCCAGTACCAGTTCTGGTAACGACCGCTAAGCCCCAGCTCCACGGACGCGCCTTCCTCCGGCTTGAGATCCGGGTTGCCGGCATAACTGCCACCGAAATCGAAGATCTCCAAAGGATAGTAAAGATCATTGAACGTGGGCGCCCGGAAAGAGGTGCCATAACTCAGCCGCACCCGATGGGAACGGTCAAACGAGTGGCCAAGGGCAATGCCACCGGTTTCCTGTCGACCGTATGCCTCGTTGTCGTCGCCGCGAAATGACAACTGAATATCGGAAGGGCCGAAGTTCAAGCGCAGTTGGGTGAACAACGCGGCATTGGTGCGACTGTTCTCATCGAACTCGATGGTGCTTTTCACTTCGTCGGATTGTAGCTCTCCCCCGACCGCAAGCTCGTGCACGCCGGCGGTGAACGTATTTTCCCATCGTGCGGTTCGGGTTTTGGTGTTGAATACCGAATCCCCGGCAGTGCGGAAGCTCTCCTGCTCGTCAGCGGACTCTGAAAGCTGGATGGACGTCGCCCAATAGTCACTGACGGGTGTGTTCAATGTAACGCCGAGCGTTCTGATCATAAAATCCGTGTTGCCGCCGTCAAACTCCGTGTTGCCCTCTGACTGCAAGATGACAAAGCTGGCCTCTCCGCCACTCGGCAATTCATGGACCACACGCCCGACGCCAGCGGTGTTGCGAAAGCCTTTGTCCTCGTCACCCTTCACAATTCTGGTGCCATCGGTTTCCTTGTGCAGCCCGCTGAGGCTGAAACGGGTCGTGCCATGAGTCGCCGATGCCCCAGCACTGGTCTTCTGAGTGTTGAAGTTGCCTGCACCAGTTTCAACCCAACCTCGGTTGCCGTGCTTTGGATCCAGTGTGAAGGCCTGTATGACACCGCCTACCGCGTCAGCCCCGTAGAGTGCACTGCGGGGCCCCCTGACGATTTCCACGCGCTCGACCAGATCAGCAGGAAAATACTGCCAGGGCGCGCCACCGCTGGTGGCAGAACGAAGGCGCACACCATCCACCAGAAAGACCGTGGAATCATTCGCGGTGCCGCGGGTGAATACACTGGTGTTCTTACCATAGGAACCGTTGGTGACCAGATCAATGCCCGGCTGCGCCGCCAGCAGATCTGTGAATTCGGCAGGCGCCTCACGACGGATGGCTTCTTCTTCAATGACCGTCACCGAAGACAGGCTTTCGCCCACCGTGCGGGGGCCAAGCGTGGCAGTTACAACAATAGGCTCGAGAGTATCCAGGTCGGTTTCAGACTCTGAACCCGCCGCCGGTAGGGCAAACGGTAGGAACACAAGGGCAGACAGGACTTTGGAACGCTTCATTTCTTCACTCGCTTCGCACCGCACTCACCCGTGCGGTTGATACTGATTCATGCGGAGGAGAAATGTCTGTTTTGACGGAGGGTGGAGGGGCGTCGATCAGTTGCATTGGCCGGTTCACCCACCGCCGCTGCCCTCCGCAACGTAGGTGTCTGGAACTCATGGCTCCACATTCCAGGCCGGTCTCCGGGCTCCCAGGTGGAGCTGTTGCTCCGGGGCAATCACCTTCCCATGCCAGAGGCACAGTGGCGCATCGGATTGCCTTTCACCTGATTACCGTTGCGGGGGCAGCGCCGGGTTTTCACCGGCTTCCCGTTTCACTCGTTGCATTCGCCGGACTATCGCCAGTCCGGTTGGAATGCTCAGAGCACCTGAAATTGCCGGCAAGACTATCAACCGGGGTGGGGGTGGTCAATGAGATATGTTAATTCAGACAACGCACTTCCCAGACGTTGCCACCCGGACTCATCAGGCGGCAAACCGAAGCGCAGGGCTGACGGCTCATCAAACCACCGCACCAGGATGGCACGACGGGCCAACTCGTCGGCTATTTGTGCTGCCTTTTCGTGATGGAGCGTGCGAAACAGCAACGTGCCGGTAGCTGCCGGCATGCCAGATGTCCTGAGCAGGCCGTCCATCCGCAGCCGTGACGTCTGCAGCCTGCCCCGCGCCTCTATCTGCCATGCCCTGTCAGCCAGAGCTCTTGCCATCAGGTAACGCGCCGGGCCACTGACGGTCCAGGGGCCCAATTCAAAAGCCACCGCACGGGTCAGCTCAGGTTCAGCCAACACAGCCCCAGCGCGCATTCCGGCCAGGCCGAAAAACTTGCCCAAGGATCGCAGAAGTATCAGACCCGGCGCACCCGCCCAGGGTTCCAACCCAAACCCGGGCTCTCCCTCAACAAAGGCCTGATCAAGTACCAGCCAGCCCCCACGTGCCTGCAATCGTTGGTGCCATAGCAGAAGACGGGCCGGATCGACCAGTTGCCCGGTCGGATTATTCGGCTGTATCCACACCACAACATCCACAGAATCCAGCCAGGTCAGATCGTCTTGATCTGTTGCCTGCTCAGGTATCGCCACCACCTCGAAACCGGCGCGACGCCAGGCGTGACCATGCTCGCGATATCCCGGCACAGGCACCGCCACCCGACCAAGACCATGTACCCTGGCGCGCACGGCGGGCAGGGCCATGATCGCCGCCTGGGATCCCGCCACCGGCAGGCAGCTGGCCCGCTCGGGCGCACCTGCCCAGCTACGGATGATCTCCTCCAGCCCATCGTCCGGCTCTGGCAGTCGTTGCCAGACCTCTGGTGGAATGGCCGGAACCGGCCAGGGTACCGGATTGATGCCGGTGGACAGATCAAGCCATTGCTCGCGGGGAATGCCCCAACGCTGTATTGCAGCCTGTAACCGCCCACCATGCTCCGGGGATTCAGGAAGGTCGAAGGCCGTCATCCTGAACCTCCGGGCAGCACCCAGCTGCAGGCAAGTGCAAGAACGAACAGCACCGACAACCAGAGCATTGCCCCGCGCTGTACCAAAGCAATGGCACCTTCGATTGTTGCTGCCGAAGCCCCGGGGCCACGACCTAACAGTGGCCGGTCCTTGATGCCGTTGGCATAGGGCGCCGGTCCACCGAGGGTCACGCCAAGGGCGCCCGCCCCGGCCGACATCACTGGCCCGGCATTGGGGCTATCCCAGGTTCTTGCCTGGGTACGCCAACAACGCATCGCCACCCGGGTACTTCCCAACAGCGCATAAGTGAGGGCGGTCAGCCGGGCAGGCAGCCAGTTCATAAGGTCATCCAGCCTGGCGGCAAACCGACCGAAGTAAAGAAATCGGGAGTTGCGATAGCCCCACATGGCGTCCAGGGTATTGATCAATCGGTGCAAAACCACACCCGGCAGCCCGGCAAGCAGGTACCAGAACAGACTTGAGAACACCGCATCGGCACCATTCTCCAGCATGGATTCCGAGGCAGCCGCGGCCACCCCCTCGTCGGACAGCGCCGCTGCATCCCGGCTGACAATCCACCCCACCGCTTTCCTGGCTTGGTCACCGTCGCCCGCATTCAGCGCAATGGACACTGCCCGGCCATGTTCCGCCAGCCCCCGTAACGACATTGCGAGCCATACGCCCGCCACTTGAGCCACCAACCATAGCCAGCCGCCCAGCCAGAATTGCAGTGCTACAGCCAGTGCCAGCACCGGCGTGACGACGATCGCGGTTGCCAGCGCACCCAGGCACAGGCTCCTTGCGGCGGCCTGCGGCTGGCCATTCAGGCCAGCTTCTGCCACCGAGGCCCAACGGCCAAAGCCTGCCAGAGGGTGCCACCGGCGCGGTTCACCAACCAACCAGTCCAGTGCAACCGCCGCGACACACACCAACACCGCAACCAGAAACGTTTCCAAATGTGGGCTCCATGAATCAAATGTTGGAAAGTCTAACCGAGTGGGGCCTGATCTTGACACCTTCGCCTCCCGGTAAGACCATCCTCGGTTTTCCGCCCACAAGGAATCATCGTCATGGCCCTGCCTCAAAGCTGGCTAGCACCGCCCCCCGCCCCCTCAGCCCAACACGCCGCACTTGCCGCAGCGCGACAGCAGGTTCTGACCAAACCACCAGGCTCTCTCGGGCGACTGGAGCAGCTGGCGATTACCCTGGCGGCCCTGAACGGCACAGACAGGCCAACCGTTGATCCTGTCCGCATGGTGGTGTTTGCCGGTGATCATGGCGTATGTGCTGAAGGTGTTTCCGCCTTTCCCCAGGAGGTCACCGCCCAGATGATTGCCAACTTCGCCGGCGGCGGCGCGGCCATCAGCGTTATGGCCAGGGAACTCGGTGCCAGCCTGGAAGTCGTTAACCTCGGGACAGTCGGCGAGGTGCCAGAGCTCCCCGGCGTCATTCACCAGATGATTGCCCCCAGCACCGCCAATTTGGCCAAAGCGCCCGCCCTTGACCCCGGCCAGGTAGCCGCTGCACTGACCAGTGGCGACCAGGCAGCCGAGCGGTCGGCCAACGCCGGATGTCGGCTGTTCATCGGTGGCGACATGGGCATCGGCAACACCACCAGTGCCGCCGCACTCGCCTGCGCATTGCTGGGCCTGCCACCCGAGAGGCTCGTCGGGCCGGGCACCGGCCTTGACAGCGAGGGGGTCACTCGCAAAGCCCGGGTGGTATCCAAAGCATTGGCCCGGCATGGCGACGACCGCACCCCATTGTCTGTGCTGACGTCCCTCGGGGGCTTCGAGATTGCGGCGTTGACCGGTGCCATCCTCGGCTGCGCAGCCCGCAAGATCCCGGTATTGGTGGATGGTTTTATCGTCTCGGCCGCCGCGCTTGTGGCGGTTCAACAGCAACCCGGAGCGCGTGATTGGCTCATGTTTGCGCACCGGTCGGCCGAGCCCGGCCACGACGCGGTGCTCAACGCGCTTGATGGCACTCCGCTGCTGGACCTGGGCATGCGTCTGGGCGAAGGCAGCGGCGCCGCCGTTGCCGTACCTTTGCTTCGGGCCGCCTGCGCACTGCATAACCACATGGCCAGCTTTGCGGACGCCGGCGTCAGCGGAAAATCCAGGGAGTAGAACCATGACAACCACCGTGATCGACCTGATGCGCCATGGCGAACCTGAGGGTGGGCAAATGTTCCGGGGCAGCAAGGACGACCCGCTGAGCCCCGTCGGCTGGCAGCAGATGGAAGCCGCCGTCCACGGTCACGACCATTGGGATGCCATTGTCAGCTCGCCAATGACACGGTGCCGCCTGTTTGCAGAACAGCTCGCGCAAAGACGCAGGATTCCCCTGCACATCGAAGATGACCTGCGGGAAATCGGATTCGGTGACTGGGAGGGGTTAACTTCGCGCCAGGTCCAGGAACGTTATGGCGACCATCTCAGCCGCTTCTGGCAGGATCCCATAAACTCCAACCCGCCCGGCGGCGAAGCCATGACCGACTTCTACCAGCGCGTCACCCTCGGGTTTGATCGCTGGCAGGACAAACTTGCGAGTCAGCGTATCCTGGTGGTTTGCCATGGTGGCGTTATTCGCATGGTGCTGGCCAAGGTGCTGGGCATTCCTCTGGAGAAATCGTTTGCCGGTTTTTCCGTGCCCTATGCCTGCCGCAGCCGGATTCAGGTAGACCAGTCCGAGTTTGGCACCTTCCGCAGCCTGGTTAGCCACCAGCCTTGAGGGTCAGTGGCAGACCGGCCACCGACATCACCACCTCATCACAGCGCTGCGCGAGTGCCTGGTTGAGCCATCCCAGCTCGTCGGCAAAGCGACGGGTGAGGGGGTCCATGCCGATGGTGCCCAGGCCTACCTCATTGGTGACGATCACCAAGGGGCCTGGATAAGTTTCCACGGCAGTCAGAAAGGCGGCACGTTCAGGCTGAAACAGCGAACGGTCGGCGAACAGGAGATTACTCAACCAGAGACTCATGCAGTCCACCAGAACCAGCGGCGAGGTATCGTGCCCGGCAGCCAGGTCTGACAGCGCCCGGCCAAGGTAAACGGGCTCCTCCACCAGCTGCCAGTGTGCCGGTCGTTGCTGCTGGTGGCGCCGGATCCGCAGGGCCATTTCATCATCACCGGCGGTGGCGGTAGCCACGTAGACCACGTCTGTGCCGGCGTCTCGCGCCCGCTGTTCCGCCAGCCCCGTTTTTCCGGACCGGATGCCCCCTGTGACCAGTAACTTGTTGACCATAAAACACTCTCTTGTGCTTACCCACGGCGGCCAAGGTACACCAAGTCAACAGACAGCTGCTATAGTTTGGCCAGACTCTGGAATAACCGGTTCGCCAACCGCCAACGTTTCATCAAGACTCAGTCACTCTGGAGAGCCCATGCAGGCCGAACTGTTGGACATCCGCAACCACATAGCCCAATACCCCCCGTTCAATGACTTGTCTGAAGAACTGCTTGAACGCGTTGTCAGCGGTATTGAGGTGGTCTACTACCGCGCCGGCACCCAAATACTCGAACTCGGCCAGAGCAATCACTGGCTTCACTATATCCGCAGCGGCGCCGTGGAGATTTTCCGCCGCTCCGGTGAGCTGTACAACCGCGTGGGCGAGGGCGAGATCTTCGGCCAGTTCGGATTGATGATGAACAAAAAAGTCCGGTTCCCCGCCAAAGCCATCGAAGATTGCCTGATCTACAAGATTCCGGATACCACCTTTCAGCATCTGTGGGAAAATGACGAAAACTTTGCAGACTTTGTTGAGATCGAAGACCGCAGCCGGCTGCGTTCGGCGGTGTCACGCAGAGAAAAATCCAACGAACTGATGACCGCCAAGGTGACCCGCCTGATATCCCGGGAACCGGTTTCCGCTCCGACCACCGTTCGCCTGCAGGAAGCCGCCAGAATCATGACCGACAACGGCGTGTCGGCGCTGTTATTGATGGATGAAAGCGGCGAGCGCCCGAAATTGCGGGGCATCATCACCGATCGGGATCTACGTACCCGTGCCGTCACCCATGCCCTGGCCTCGGAAACTCCGATCAGTGACATCATGTCGGAAGGGCTGATCACCATCAGCGCACGCTCGTTCATCTTCGAAGCCATGCTCACCATGCTCCACAATAACGTGCACCACCTGCCAGTGATGGAAGGCGACGAAGTGCGAGGCGTGATTGCGCTGTCTGACATCGTCAAGTACGAAAGCCAGAGCAGCCTCTACCTGGTCAGCAACATCTACCACCAGAACGACGTCAAGGGCCTGAAGAAAATCAGCCTGGAAGTCCGTGACAGCTTTGTCCGCATGGTCAATGAAGACGCCAACTCCCACATGATTGGCAGCGCCATGGCGGGTATTGGCCGCAGCTTCAGTCAACGACTGCTGGAACTGGGTGAAGAAAAACTCGGACCGCCACCAGTGCCTTATTGTTTCATGGCCCTCGGCTCCATGGCCCGGGATGAACAGCTGGTCGTGACCGACCAGGACAACGCCATGGTGCTGGACGACCGATTCATTCCGGAAGAACACGACGAGTATTTCCTGGCTCTGGCCAAGTTCGTGTCCGATGGCCTGGCCGAATGTGGTTACGCGTACTGCACCGGCGATATCATGGCCACCAACCCGAAATGGCGGCAACCGCTGAGTGTCTGGAAAGGCTACTTCACCGACTGGATCGACAACCCCAAGGCGGAAGCCTTGCTCAACAGCAACATCTTCTTCGACCTTGACGGCATTTACGGTGAAACCGACTTCACCGAACAGCTGAAAACCCTGATCGTCCAAAAAGCCAGTGGCAGTCAGCGCTTCCTTACCTTCCTGGCCAGGAATGCCCTGAACCGAACGCCACCACTGGGCTTCTTCCGCACCTTCGTGCTTGAGGAAGACGGCAAGCACCAGAAAACATTCAACCTCAAGCGCCGAGGCACCGCGCCATTATCTGATTTGATCCGCGTGCATGCTCTGGGCTGTGGCAGCCGCTCCCAGAATTCCTTTGAGCGACTCAAAGACATTGCCAAAACCAAGCTGCTGCTGGAAGACGACGCCGGCAATCTGCGCGACGCCCTGGAATTCATCTCCATCGTCCGCATCCGCCACCAGGCCCTGGCCATTGAAGAGGGGCGAGAACCCGACAACAACGTACGCCCGGAAGACCTGTCCCCGTTCGAACGCAGTCATCTGAAAGACGCCTTCCAGATCGTCAGCAACGCCCAGAAGTTCCTGCGCTTCCGTTACAACGCCGGAGGAGCCACCAGGAATGTCTGACAGCATCAAAAGCGGGAACAGCAAACAGGACTGGCCAGACAACTACCGAAAAGCCGCGGAAAAAGCGAAGGATGCCCGAATCCGAGCTTTCTACCAAGCCGGCTGTCCTGACCCGCAAACTCCCATTAAAGAGGTGCCACTGGTCGCCCTCGACTTCGAAACCACCGGCCTGGATGCCGACCGCCACTCCATCATCAGCATCGGCCTGGTGCCTTTTACCCTCGATGGCATACAGTTAGGCCAGTCCTGGCACCAGATCGTCCGCCCGCAACTGCCGTTGCAGCAAGACACCGTCACCATCCATGGCATCACCCACAGCGAAATCGAAAACGCCCCGGACCTGGCAGACGTTCTCGACACCCTGTTCCAGCACCTCAACGGCCGAATCCCCGTGGTCCACTACCGCAACATAGAACGCCCGTTTCTCAACACCGCCCTGCAGTGGCGTCTGAAAGAACAACTCCGCTTCCCGGTCATAGACACCATGGCCATCGAAGCCCACCTGCACCCCAAACGAAACCCAAGCCGCTGGCAACAACTCATGGGCAAACAACCCATCTCCATCCGCCTGGCCGACAGCCGAACCCGCTACGGCTTACCCCACTACGCCGGCCACAACGCCCTGATAGACGCCATCGCCACCGCCGAACTGCTCCAGGCCCAGGTGCAGCATCATTTCAGTTATGACACACCTATCGGAGATCTCTGGGTCTGATTCCCCCACATGCGTGCATTCAGGATAGAAAGACTATGCCCGGTGGCCTGATAGTGAGGGTATGGGATTGCTTTCCAAAAATTTCGAAGGCCATGGATGGCCTGAGAGAAGCGCACATGGATGTGCTCGTAGCGGTTTTTGGAAAGCAATCCCATACCCTCACCAACTCCCAACCCCGCAGGCTGCTGACAATACACCCAAGCCATAGCCCCAAAGCCCCGCAACCGCTAGAATGAACCCACACCAACCAAAGAGCCCAAAGTGACCGAACAAATCACCAAAACCACCCCCCTGGACGCCTTCCGTCGCGCCAGAAGAATGTGGCTAAAAGGGGAAAAAATCAGCCTCGCAGCCCTGGCCGACGACCTACACATCGGCCGTGCCACCCTGTTCCGCTGGGTAGGCAACCGTGACCTGCTGATTGGTGAAATCCTCTGGTCCCTATACGAACCGCTCTACAAAGAAGCCCGAGCCAACACCCCCGGCCATGGCGTAGACTACGTGGTCGGCGTATTCCGCCACATCAACATGACCATTCTGCACTTCAGCCCCCTGCGCAAGTTCCTGCACCAGGACCCTGAATACGCCCTGAAAATGCTCACCTCGTCTCACTCCACCCTGCACGCCCGCACCGTGGAAGTGAACACCCGCTTACTGAAAGACGAAGTGCGCGCCGGCCACCTGAGCCCACCGATGAACATCCAGAGCCTGTCCTACTTCATGGTGCGCATCGCCGAATCCTGTCTGTACAGCGATATCATTGGCGGCCGCGAACCCAGGGATGAAGAGCTGGAAGATGCCTGCACCGCTGTGCGCATCCTGCTAGGCGGGAAAGTCTGACAACATCTGCGCTGGCAGAACCGTGCAACGCAGGCTAATCTGACGCAATAACGCCGGGCCCCGGCCCGTTCAAAAGCAGACCACAAACACCCGGAATCAACACCCGCAAAGGAGCGCGACATGCCGTTACACCAATCCATTAGCCAGAAACTGTTTACGCCAATCATCATTGCACTCGCCCTGACTGCCCTCACACTCGCCCCCCAGGCTCAGGCTCGCGACCTGACAGAAAAAACCGTCCGGTCATTCATCGACAGCCTCGGCGCCGCCGAAACCTTGGCCGAGGACCACAAAGAATTTCTAGATGCCCTGGAAGCCGAGCAGGACGAGAACATGGATTTCTCCAGACTCTTCTCCGACAGCCTTAAAGACTTAGAAGGGCACGCGGTGCACGGACAGCTGGAGAAGTTGGTCAAGCGGTATGGATTCTCCAGCCTTGAACAATGGGGACAGACGGGGGACCGGGTTTACCAGGCCTGGTTCGCTCTGGAAATGGATGAGCAAGGGGGAGCGCCCCAACATGAAATGCAGCAAGCCTTGGCTGAGATCGAAAACAGCCCTCACATGACAGAAGAACAAAAGGCCCAGATGCGCGCCATGCTGCAATCGGCGACTTCTGCCTTGGATACTGCGATGAATGCCCCGGAAAGCGACAAGCGTGCGGTTCGCCCGTTTATGGACGAATTGCGGGCCCTGAGCGAGGATGAAGACAGCGGCTGGTAACCAATCGTCACTGGATATTCATTATGTAAATCTTCTATTCCGAACCGTTATCCCGCATTACCGACGCAGATTGATTCTTCGTGAGCTCGGATATGAACGGTTACGCAGGAAAACATTATGACAAAACCGTAAAGTGCGGTTTTGTCATAAACATGAAATATCGGCTAGGATTGCCGATTCATTTTTACCCGTCTTCTACCGTCAACAAGGAATGCTGACGATGAGCTTCATGAAACTGGTCAGGCCCTCGGAGTTGAGAGCCTGTGATCTCCCCCTCGTTGAAACCCCCTTTTTCGCCGCCGATAAGGCCAGGCGCCTGGTTGAAGAGCACGACCATGTTCGCTCTAACATGCACTCGTTATTCAGGCACCACTACCGTGGCCGAGGCAATATAGCCGAGACTGTCCACCGGGCGGTGAAAGACGGTGAGCTGATGTTGGTCTGTGAAGGCTGGGATGGACCCTTCTCCCCCTTGGTGACCTGGCGGCCAGACGACAGCCTGCCTGCCGGCGGCCGGTGGCGGGTAAATGACAACTGGATATACACGCCTTCGGCGATTGAGAGCGCCGTGGCGCAACTGAACGAATGCGGGGTGACCCTCGATCAGTTACGCCAATCCGCCCCCTGGGGGGTTGGAGCGCTGAAAGTGAACATGTTCTCGATGCACTACCGGCAGTGGCAGCGCCGGGAACAGGCTGAGCAAGACAGCGCGGATAACCACCGGCTGAGCCTGCCCCTGGGGGCGTCCGCCTTGGTGGCTCCGCTGCCCATGCTGGCAGCATCCGCCACCAAAGGCGCCTCTCAGGAACCCTCCCCCAGGATTCACCTGGAAGTGGGCCTGTTTACCGACGGCACCATGAACAACGCCGCCAATACCCAGGCTTTTAGAGAGCAGCTGGAGCAGGAGTGCCTGATTCCTTATGAGAATAACACCATCAGCCGTGAAGAGTGTGAGCAGAGGCTGAGCCTGATGTTGGGTGCCAGCTACGCCAATGCGGCCAGCAATGTGGCGAAGCTGCGAGACTTGTACAGTGAAGGTGAGGATGAATCGGAAAACACCATCACCTACCGGCGCAGGGTCTATGCACCTGGGGCGGGCACCAAGACTGGCGGCAGCGACAAGCTGTATAGCGCCGCCACGGGCTTGGGGGAAGCTGGCGTTATCGCACAGGTGGACTACACCTTCTCGCAACTGGCCTTGCGGGTGAAGGAAGTCCTGCAGGACCTGCCCACCGACCGACTGGACAAACCCATCGGCAAACTCACCTTGGACCTGCTTGGCTTCAGCCGGGGCGCGGCGGCGGCCCGCCACGCTGCGCACGAGATTAATCAGGGGGAAAGCGGTCTGCTCGCCGAGATACTGGCTCAGAACCATATTCCTTGGCCGGAGATGGTAGAGATTCGCTTCGTGGGGCTGTTCGACTCCGTGGCCGCCATTGTGAACCCAGCTGCCGGCGATTTGTTGGCCCATAACAACCGCAACCACCCGGTAAAGCTGTACCTGAATCCGGACAAGGTGGGCCATGCGGTGCACCTGACCGCCGCCCATGAGCACCGCAGGAACTTTGCTCTGAACAGTCTGCAAAGCCCCGACGGCAGCTTGCCGGCCAACTTCCGGGAAATCTCCCTGCCGGGCGTTCATTCCGATATTGGCGGTGGTTACGGCGACAGCCAACGCGAGGATGTGCTGTTAAGCCCCAAGTTGCAGGTACCTCGCGACCGGCTGCGCTGGCCGGACAAAACCCTGCAGTGGGACAACCTGGAGGCCAAACGGCAACAGATAGAGTCAGAAGGCTGGATAGGCCCCCACAACCTGCCGGTACGGCAGTCCGAGCAGTTGCAGGCATGGCCGAAAGACCTGGGCCCCGAAGGGCCAGCCCAGCTGGAAATTGTTGCCCGGCGCTATGACCACCCGGCACCGGATGGCCGGGTGGAGCTGGTGTTGCGGATGCTACGCCAGGTGCGGGGGGAGTATTCGCAGGTGGCCTTGAGGTTGATGCATCGGCTGGCCACCGATAGCGGTGCGCCGCTGCAAGATATTGATACCAGGAAAACCGACAATACCTTGCCAGAGGAACTGAAACCCATCCTGCAACAAATCCTGGAACAGGTTGAACAAGGGAGCGACGCCCCTTCATTGACCGCGGAACACGAGCACCTGTTGCTCCAGCGCTATATTCATTACTCCGCTCACTACAACGGCATCGAAGCCCTGGTGGCGGGAACACCTGCAAAGTTAGAGGGATTGCATCCCCATGCACCAGTGCTCTCCGGGGAGCGCCTGGTTTATCCACAGGAGGAAGGACAATGACGGTAAGATCAATGATGGCCGGGATAGCCTTGGTGGGCTGGGTGGTGCTGGCTGCTGGCTGCGCCTTAAAGGCCAAGGACGATATTCCTTGGGGTATTCAGGTAGCGGCTCCCAAGCACTACGACATTTGGGGGGTGAGCATGTTCCTGGAGAAACCCGGGGAACGGAGTTGGCGCCAGCCCGTTGGCTATGTGAGCTGCTGCTGGAAGGAGGGGGAGCGCGGCCCCTGGGGTAGTGGGGGGGGGGTTGATCCTTTCCCCGAACTGATCTTCCTGCACTGGTTCTCCTTTGCGGAGCAGAAATACTACGTCAAGCTGATCGAGGTGCCGCCGGATCTGCAGGATCGCATGCGGGAGCCGGTGCTCGTGAAGACCCAGACTGGCGAGCGCTTGGTTCCCCGCCACACCTTGGTATTTGGCCTAGCCCCCGGCGGAACTGTGGTGGTGTGGATCAGGAACCAGTTCGGCAACGTGATCGAGGTGATGCGCATGCAGGCCACGGAGGTGCCGGGGGATCCAGATGATTTTGAGGCAGGAACCAGGAATTATCTCGAAAAACACGGTGATTACCTCAGGGAACATGGCATACCGCTGGAGGGCTGGTAAACGAACTACTCAATAACATAAAAAACCCGGCGACTGTCTCCAGCGCCGGGTTTTCTTTTTGGCGGGCTATCAGCCGGGCTGATTACGCCAGCAGGTTATAGACAAACACGATTGCCACGGCAATCGGCGTTACAAACCGGATCAGGTTGTACCACAAGCCAAAGGTGCTTTCCTGCAGAGCCAGGTCGCTCTTCAGGGATTCCTTGGCCACGAACCAACCTACAAAGATAGCCGTCAGCAGACCGGAGAGCGGCAGCATGATGTTGGCAGTGAAGTAGTCCAGCAGATCGAAAATGGTCTTGCCTTCGAATGCAGCGAACATACCCAGCGGCGCCACGTCGGCCCACAGGTTCAGGGACAGGATGGAGGCAATACCGAGCAACCAGCAGGCACCACCGGCGATCACGGCGCTACCCACACGGGCAAAGCTGGTTTTTTCCTCTACCCACTCAACCACCGGCTCCAGCAGTGAGATGCCGGATGTCCAGGCGGCGAACAGCAGCAGTATGAAGAACAGGGTGCCGAACAGGGTACCCATGGGCATGTTACCGAACGCCAGTGGCAGGGTCTGGAAAATCAGGCCGGGGCCGGCACCGGCTTCAAGGCCGTTGGCGAACACCACCGGGAAAATAGCCAGGCCCGCCAGCAGGGCTACAACCGTATCCATAATGGCAACGCTCACCGCCGTGCGGCCAATGGAGACATCGCGGCTCAGGTAAGAGCCGTAAGCCATCATGATGGCCATACCCAGGCTCAAAGTGAAGAACGCATGACCCAGGGCCACCAGCACACCGTTCACTGTCAGGGCACTGAAATCCGGATTAAACAGGAAGGAAACCGCCTCCCCGAAGTGGCCGGTGGTGGTGGCATAACCCACCACCATCAACAGCAGGATAAACAGGGCCGGCATCAGAATGGTGACTGCACGCTCCAGGCCGCCTTTCAGACCGCGGGCTACAACCAGCACGACCAGAGCCATGAACACCGTGTGCCAGAGCAGGAGCTTGGCCGGGCTGGCCAGCAGGCCGCCGAACATTTCACCCACGGATTCGGCAGTGCCGCCGGTGAAATCACCCATGGCGGCGTGGCCAACATAGGAGGCAGCCCAGCCACCGATCACCGAGTAGAACGACAGAATGATGAAGGCCGCCAGCATGCCGATGATGGCGGAAATTCGCCAGCCGGACGACGCCAGGTTGCGCTCGGCCACCAGGCGGAAACTGGTGATCGGATTGTGGCGACCATTCCGGCCGATAAACACCTCGGCCATCATGATGGGAATACCGATGATGAAGATACAGAGCAGGTAAACCAGAACGAAGGCACCGCCGCCGTTCTCACCAGTGACATAAGGGAACTTCCAGACGTTACCGAGACCAACAGCAGAACCGGTTGCTGCCAGAATAAACGCGAACTTGGACGACCAGAGTCCGCGAGCCCCGATACCGCTGTCTGATGCGGAGTTGGACTGTGACATGAATTTTCTTCCTGTGCTTTTGGCTATAGGAAACTACGAATTGTGAGGGCGCCAAACCGTTGGTTCAGGCCATTGGTGCGGGATTCTGCCAGCACTGGCGCGGTGATGCCAGTGCTGAAATGTTGTTCAGTGGTTTCTGTCGACCACACAGATCCGACGGGCAAGCGCTAACTAGCCAGATTTACTGACAAACCGGGCAATCAGGTCCTTCAGGCCACGGGCCATGCCACTGAGCCGGTCGCTGCTGTCTTTAGCGGCTTCTGCCTGCTCGTCGCTCTGGTCAGCAAGGCCGGCGATGTTCACAATTTGCCGGTTGATCTCATCCGATACCTGGCTTTGCTCCTCGAACGCGGCCGACATGGTAATGAAACTGTCGGAAATCGAATCCACCGAACCCACAATGGTTTGCAGGGATTCTGCCGCGCCCTGCACCCGGGCCAGGCCCTGGCTGGCGATTTCCTCACCAGAACGTACCGCCTGAATGGTTTCATCCACCTGGGCCCGGAACTGCTCAATCACCTCATGGATCTTGACGGTGGACTGCCGGGTTCTCTGGGCCAGGGAGCGCACTTCGTCGGCGACCACCGCAAAGCCTCTGCCTTGCTCGCCGGCGCGGGCCGCTTCAATGGCCGCGTTGAGAGCCAGCAGATTGGTCTGCTCGGCAATGTCCGAGATCAGGTCGGCCGCCTCTCCAATGGTGCGGGTGGATTCACCCAGACGACCCACCGATTCGCCAATGCCATTCACCTGCTGCACCAGCTGCTCGATCGCGGCAGTGGCCTCACCACTGCGCTGCCTGCCCTCATGGGCCAGCCGGTTGGCCTGCTCCGCCTCTTTCGCATTGTGGGTAACGGCTTCCGCCACTTCCTGAATGGACGCGGTCATTTCATTGATCGCCGAGGCGGTCTGGTCCGTCTCCGCCCGCTGCCGGGCAATGGCGGTAGCACCTTCCGTAATGAAGCCATGAGACGCCCGGGCCTGCTGCAGTAAATGCTCAGCCTGATCGTCAATTCGAGCCAGCGCTGTGCGAATACGCGCTTCCTCACTGACCAGCACCAGAGCCAACCGCGACATCAGACCGTGCTCACCGCTGTACGTGCGGGCAACGATGGGGTCCTGGAAAGCATCGGGGCGCAAAGCGAGTAAACCTTTCAGACGATTGGAAATAGACCCGAACACCAGACTGAACGCCAGAGCATGCCCCGCCAACACAATCAGGGCTGCAAGCCAGAGCGGTTCCAGCTGAATGGCCCCCAGGGTGATCACCAGGGATAACAGAAACGGCCAGCCGGAACGCCCCATTGACATGGCCCGGTTAGTGAACGATGACGACAACTTGCCTGCGGAAATACCGGCATAGAGTTTTTCAGCCCGGGCAATCTGGTCCCGAGTGGCCGCCACGCGCACGGATTCATAGCCCACCATCTGGCCGTTCTCCCAGATGGGAGTGGCATAGGCACTGACCCAGTAATGATCACCGTTCTTTGCCCGGTTCTTGACCACACCCATCCAGGCCTTGCCCGCTTTCAGATACTCCCACATGTCAGCGAACACCGCCGGCGGCATGTCCGGGTGGCGAATCAGATTATGCGCCTGGCCAATCAGTTCGTCCCGGGTGTACCCGCTGATGGTTTCAAAATCGTCGTTGCAATAGGAGATCACGCCCTTGAGGGAGGTGGTACTGATCAGGCGCATACCTTCCGGTACGGTAATTTCGCGCTGGGTGACAGGTAGATTCTTGCGCATAGGGGGTCGATGTCCGTTAAACCGGGGAAATTATTTCAGGGCGCAAGCGTAAGTCTGGATGAATATCAAGGAAATATCTAATGAGTTACGCTACGTCACATTAATGTAACGGCACACAACCCGATATCTTGAAGACAAGGCTTGTCAGGGCCCGGCCAGGACCCTTGCCCGGGGATGAAAACGGGCATTCACCCACAGTGAAAACGCGATCACCGCGCCGCCAAGCATAAGGCGCATGAGGTCCGCATCCCGGTTCCAGATCAGCAGGTTCACCAGCAACCCGGCAGGCACCAGGGCATTGTTCATAATCGCCAGGGTGCCAGCATCTACCTCACAGGCACCGCGATTCCACAGGTATAGCCCAAGCCCCGAGGCCGCGAGCCCCAGCCAACCGAGAATGCCCCACTGAAGACTGGTCGTGGGCAGCTTGTCAGCATCACCGAATATCAGGAACGACGGCAAGGCGATCACCAGCGCCCCGAAAAAGAAGTAGCCGAAGGTACGGTAGCCCGGCAAGGCCAGGGCGTAGTGGCGCATCACGTGTTTGTAGCCCACTTGGCCGGCGGCAAAGGTAAAATTAGCCACTTGCAGTAACAAGAAGCCGGTAATGAAATCTTCACTCAGGCCATCGTAGCGAATAATCCCGGCGCCCAGAGTAGCGATGGCTGCCGCCAGCAAGGCCACCGGGGAGAACCGGCGAAACAGGGCATCGTCAATCAGCGTAACGTACAAAGGGGTGAAGATGGTGAACAGCAACACTTCAGGCACCGTGAGGTAACTGAACGAGCGGTACAGACAAAGGTAGGTAATACCGAACTGCAGCATGCCGGTAATCAGAATACCAAGCTTCATGCCCCCGGGCACACCACGCCAGCGGGTGAAGGGCAGAAACACCAGGGCCGCCAGCAGCACACGGGTAAGCACGGCAAAATCGCTGTCTACCCGGCCAGCCAGGAACTCGCCGATCAAGCTGAACGAAAACGCCCACAGCGCCGTTACCAGAACCAGAAGAACCATACCACCACACCAGAAATAAACCGGACCGCTACTGTACCGTTTTTGCCGGCATTATCCAGTACGGAAGGCGGTGCAAACCCCTATAAGCTGCCCGACCGCCAATCGGGTAACATGTCCGCCTCTGACAGGTACAACCCTGACGAACCAACATCGAAACCAGCACCATGGACGAAAACCACCAACCGTTACCCGAAGCCCGACAGCCCCTTGTTCGCCGCACGCTGGCGGAATGGAGAACCCTGGCCATTCTGGGCGGGCCGATCCTGATTGCCCAGGTGGCACAGATGGCCAATGGGGTTATTGATACCGTTATGGCGGGCCACGCCAGCGCTCGGGATTTGGCCGCGGTAGGCATTGGCAGCAGCCTGTGGATGCCACTATTCCTGTTTTTCATGGGCATGCTGGGGGCGCTGCAACCGATCATTTCCGGCTACAACGGTGCCCGGCAGCACTCGAAGATCATGCCGGCCACCTGGCAGGGCATTTACATCGCAGCCGGCGGCACGGTGATCATGGCGTTGTTGCTGACCAACGTACACCCGGTACTGGCGATGCTGAAGATGGATACAGAGACTGCCGGCATCACCCAGGGATACCTGAACGCCTTCGCCTGGGGCATTCCAGCCCTGCTTCTTATGAACGCTCTGCGGGGACTCACTGACGGCCTCGGCCACACCCGGGTAATCATGGCTTTCTCTGTACTCAGCACGCTGATCAACCTGCCGCTGAACTACATCTTCATTTACGGCAAGCTAGGCCTGCCCGCCATGGGCGGTGTGGGCTGCGGCTGGGCGACATCGCTGTCCAACGGGACGGCCGCCATTGCCTTACTGATCTACCTGAACCGGAGCCGTACCTTCCGCCAGTTTCACCTGCTGGCCGACTGGGTGAAGCCCAACTGGCGGGGAATTCGCTACATTCTGGGTATCGGCGTGCCGATTGGCTTCACCATTTTTGTCGAAGCCAGCATGTTTTCGGTCATTGCCCTGTTCCTGGCGCCCCTGGGGCCGGTGATCGTGGCGGGACATCAGATTGCGCTGAACGTGGTGTCGTTGTTGTTCATGCTACCGCTGAGCATAGGCATGGCACTGACGCTGCGGGTGAGTTTTCTGGTGGGTGCCCGGGCGCCGGATACCGCCCGGCTGATTTCCCGTAGCTCGCTCATCCTGGCCTCGGCGGTTGCCCTGATCTTTGCCACGTTGCTGTTTGTGTTCTCCGCACAGATCGCCGCACTCTACACCGGCGACCAGGCCGTGCGGGATGTCACCATTCGCCTGCTGGCGTTTGCCGCCATGTTCCAGGTTGCTGATGTGATTCAGGTAACCTGCATCAGTGCGCTCAGGGGCTATAAGGACACCCGCATTCCCATGTTCATTATGCTGTTTTCGTTCTGGGGGGTTGGCCTGCCACTGGGCTACGTTCTGACCTTTACAGACCTGCTTTGGCCGGCGTTGGGAGCGGCGGGGTTCTGGGTGGGGCTGACGGCGGGGCTGACCTCCGCCAGTGTTTTGCTGGGTTGGCGATTGTTCCGCTACCGGCCCGGAAACCACCATCACGGCGAACCCGACAGCCGGACTTCAGTTCAAGCCGGTTCGGCCACCAACTGAGTGTTCTTATCTGCAAATACAATCCGATCCCGCCCGGTCTCCTTGGCCTGATACAGCGCTTCATCAGCCCTCGCCAACCAGCTCTCCACGCTCTCGCCGTGGCCCAGCAAGGCGACACCAAATGACGAAGTGACCGGGCCACCGGGGTACTTGAGATGCCTGCGCAACACCTGTTGCAGGTTGTTCATAACCGCCTGCAGGCTGGACCCATCCACACCGGGCAGCAATAACACGAACTCCTCACCGCCATAACGGAACAGCTGATCAGACTTTCGTGTGTTGCGTTCAATCAGCGCCACCAAGTCCGTCAGCACATTATCACCGACGCCATGACCATACACATCGTTGATTTTCTTGAAGTGGTCGATATCAAGCATCACCAGGGCATAGGGTAGCCCGGATCGCTCAGCATTGGCGGCAGCCGCATCCAGCTCCTCATCCATGGAGCGGCGGTTCTTGACACCGGTCAGCGGGTCAATAGTGGCCAGGTGCTCCAAGCGTTCCCGCTGATCCTGGTTACGATAGGCAAAGACATAGGCACAGGCGCTGACCACCGTCGCCGTGGTCGCAAACGTCCACATTTGAACCGTTGAGCTGAAAGCCGTTTCAATCGACATCAGCGCCAGAACGGATAGCAGGTTCAGAATGGCCGCAAGTCGGCTGGATACAAGAAAGAAGGTTGTTACCAGGCAAGGGAATATCCAGAACAAACCCGCCTCACCCATAACCGCACCAACGGTGACCGCGCCCGCGCAGATGATAATCGCCAGGAACATGCCGCTGCGGTATGTGTCTCCGGTGACCCAGGCATAAGCGAGGCTGCCAACGATGCCAGACAGAATCCCGAGATCAACAAAACCGGCGAGCGGATTACCCTCGACAAATCGCAGGATCACGAACGGCGTGATGCCAACGATGGCACTGATGCCAAGCAAAGTGATGATCGATAATCGGAAATCATTTTTTAGCCGATGAAACATTCAGGGTGCGTCCGACTATGGTCTTAGTTAGTACACAAGCTTAGCGTAAGCTATGAAAGGGGGCGCTACCGGGCTACGATTCTTAACAATTCTATCTCTGAACACGACACAAAGTGACATGCATCACAAAAATGTGTCGGTTAGTATTCTAAATAAGCAAGCCTCTGCCGGTTTTGACGTCAGACTATTGAAAGAAGTATTTCGAAGAACAAGAATCGCTCTAAGACACCGTGGGATACTCAAATTGGATTCACTCATTCGCATCGCCCCTGGGGCATTGACCATAGGCCGCCCATTACCCTGGGATGTTTTCGACGCCGATGGAAACGTCTTGCTGCGTCAGGGCTATGTTATCCAGACCAATACCCAACTGGAGCAATTGTTTGAGCGGGGCCGGTTCAAACCCCGGAAAATCGAACGGAAAAAGGAAAAGATTCAGGAGGACCAACGGCAGCGTAACCCGTTTGCCGACTACGCTGACCTGCTGGCCACCCTGGAAGCAACCCTAAACGCCATCACCAGCGAAGATCCGTCTGCGCAAAAACGCTTGCTGGGGCTGGCGCGAATGCTAGAGCGCACCTGTCAGGAAGCCCCGGAAGCCAGCCTGGCCCTGGTGCATCTGTACTCCATCGGCCCCACCATTCACGAACAGATTCTTTTCTACGGCATTCTTTGCCACTTCACCGCCAAGGCATTTGGGCTGGATGAAAAACGTACCAGTGTGCTGACCGCGGCGGCCCTGACCGCCAACCTGGCACTGGTACCGGTGGCCGACCAGCTAAATGCCTCCACCCGCGTACTCACCGACGACCAGCGGGCGGTTATCCGCAAACACCCGCACCGCAGCATCCAGGCACTGACCTCCGCCGGCATCACCAATAAACTGTTGCTTAAAATCATCGCCCAGCATCACGAGCAGGCCGATGGCTCCGGCTATCCAGACGGATTAAGTGGCACTGATATTCTGCCAGAGGCGGAAATTCTGGCTCTGTCAGAACGTTATGTGGCGATGATCACCAAGCGCGCCTACCGCAACCGAATGACCATCACCGCTGCCCGCAAATTGATTGCCACCCTCGGTGACGGCAAGGTCCGCCCTGCCATTCCACGGTCACTGTTGCAAGTGCTCAGCGAATACCCGCCCGGCATGCTGGTGCGACTCGACAATAACGAAGTCGGCGTGGTGACCGGCCGCGCCGTCAGGGCCAGGGGACCGTTTGTCAAAGCGATTTTCGGGCCTCGGGGCAACCGCTACAGCGGGACGTTTGAACGCGACACCAGCATTCCCGAATACAACATCCAGAGCCCCGAAGAGCCAGAAGAAATGCCCTCCATGGATTTCAGCCTGCTCTGGGGCTTTCGCAACTGAAATCCGCCGAGGATAGCGGTCTCATGCCAATCCCAAAGCCTTGGCGTGATGATTCAGGTGATCCTCAATGAACGAGGCAATGAAGAAATAGCTGTGGTCGTACCCACGGTGCATGCGAAGGTTGAGGTGGTGATGGAACGTCTCACAGACATCCGCTAACGTTTCCGGGTTCAGCTGGGTTTCCAGAAACTCATCGGCCGTGCCCTGGTCCACAAGTAGCGGCAGCCGCTCCTTTGCGGTCGGAATCAGGCGGGTCGCATCCCATTCTTCCCAGTGGCTCTGGTCATCTCCAAGATAACCCTTCAGGGCTTTCTGCCCCCATGGGCACGCCATCGGGTTGGCAATTGGCGCGAACGCCGATACCGATTTGTAATACCCCGGATTCTTCAGGGCACAGATCAAAGCTCCGTGACCGCCCATGGAATGGCCGCTGACTGCCCGTTCGCCGCTGAGCGGCAACTCATCCTCGACCAGTTGGGGCAACTCCTTCACCACGTAATCGTACATGCGGTAGTGGGGTGCCCAGGGCTGTTCTGTGGCATTCACGTAAAAGCCCGCGCCACTGCCAAAATCGTAACTGTCGTGCTCGCCAGGCAGGTCCAGGCCCCGGGGGCTGGTATCCGGGCACACAATCGCCAGGCCCAGCCTGGCGGCCAGTTTCTGGGCACCGGCTTTCTGCATAAAATTCTGGTCGGTGCAGGTCAGTCCGGACAACCAATACAGCACTGGCGCTGGTTTGCCTTTCTCGCCCAGAGCCGACGGCGGCAGAAACACCGCAAACTCCATATCGCACTGGAGCGTGGCGGAAAAGTGGCGATAGCGGCGGTGCTCGCCGTCAAAGCAGACGTTGGTGGCTAAGAGTTCCATAACATTCCTGGCATTTGTGAGTGGACACGTCAGTCCTCAGCGTTGGCAAACCGCTGTTTCTCAATGGTATTACCGGATTTAGCCAGCTGGGACAATATCGCTGTACGGGTGACAATCCCCACCAGTTTGCCATGATCAACCACCGGGTACACTTTCGGCTTTCCGGCCCCCAGATTCTGCGCCAGATCAATCACCGACATCTCCGGCGATACCGTCAGCGGTTTATGGAACATCACATCGTCTACTATGGGTTCGCCCTCGCTGTGGTAGTTGCTCACCAACAGGGAATGAATGCAGTCCTGCTCCGACACAAAACCCAGAACCTGACGTTTGTCATCCACCACCGGCAAACCGGTGACATGGTTGGCCAGCAATGTCTTGACCACCTTGGTCAGCGGTGTGCCGCAGCGAATAGGCTCAATGTGATTCCACATGACTTCCGAGATTTTCAGTGAGCGCATAGACTGTCCCTTTTCGGTTTCTTTCAAGGCGCCGGAATTGGCACCACCGTTACTCTAAACATAGGCAATGGTGGGCAAAATGGACAACCCTCAGGATCAAAACGGTTTACACCACAAAATAGCCGACTAAACTCAACAGGTTATGCCCTCTGGGGCTCTAATCATATGACCTATCCGTGGTAAACAGTGGGAGAACCCATGGAACCCATTTCTGAATTTGTAAGTCAAATCAATAGCCTGGTCTGGGGACCGCCTATGCTGGTGATGATCCTCGGGGTTGGGCTATTTCTCAGTATTGGTCTGAAACTGATGCCAATCCTGAAACTGGGTGCCGGTTTCCGGCTGATGTGGAGCGGCCGTGCCCGCGGTGACGAGGACGATGGTGATATTCCGCCATTCCAGGCCCTGATGACCGCCCTGTCAGCCACCGTAGGCACGGGTAACATTGCAGGGGTTGCCACCGCCGTGTTCCTGGGCGGCCCGGGCGCCCTGTTCTGGATGTGGCTGACCGCCCTGGTGGGCATGGCCACCAAGTACGGCGAGGCCGTGCTGGCCGTGCGCTACCGGGAAGTGGATGAGCGTGGTGCCCATGTGGGCGGCCCCATGTATTACATCCGCAATGGCCTGGGCAAGAAATGGGCCTGGCTTGGGGTGTTGTTCGCGATCTTCGCCTCCATTGCCGCTTTCGGTATCGGCAATACGGTACAAGCCAACTCGGTGGCGGATGTGTTGTCTGCCAACTTCGGCCTGCCCCACTGGATCACCGGCGTTCTGCTGATGATTATGGTGGGCCTGGTGCTGATTGGCGGCATCAAGCGTATTGGCCAGGTGGCCAGTGCCCTGGTGCCATTTATGGCGGTGTCTTACGTGCTGGTTGGCCTGATTGTTCTGGCCATCAATGCCAGTGAAATTCCCGCAGCCGTCAGCATGGTGTTCAGCTATGCCTTCAGCCCGGCCGCAGCCGAGGGGGGCTTTGCCGGTGCCGCTGTCTGGGCGGCTATCCGCTTTGGTGTCGCACGCGGTATCTTCTCCAACGAAGCGGGCCTGGGTTCTGCGCCCATCGCCCATGCCGCCGCCCAGACCAAGAACCCGGTCAAGCAGGGCATGGTCGCCATGCTGGGCACCTTCATCGATACCATCATTGTGTGCAGCATCACCGGCCTGGTGATTATTACCTCCGGCGCCTGGACCTCCGGCGAGACGGGTGCGGCCCTCACCTCCCTGGCCTTTGAAACAGGCCTCCCCGGCTTCGGCAACTACGTGGTAGCGATTGCCCTGGCGATTTTCGCCTTCACCACCATCATTGGCTGGTCGTTCTATGGTGAACGCTGCATCGAGTTCCTGTTTGGTGTGAAGGCCATCGTGCCTTATCGGGTGTTGTGGATTGTCGCCATCCCCGTGGGTGCCACCATCAACCTGGGCTTTATCTGGCTGGTGGCCGACACCCTCAACGCGATGATGGCGCTGCCCAACCTGATCGCCCTGCTGTTACTCAGCCCGGTGGTGTTCAAACTCACCCGGGAGCACTTTGAGAAGCAGAAGGCATTGGGTGTGAAATAGTCGGCATCTAAGTCTGGTGCTCATAAGGATGTGAGCAAACCGTTGGATGCTCTGGATCAAATCGCCCTTGCATTCAGGGCATCCATCGCCACAGTGTCTAACGTACACAGAAAATAACACCGTGTTTGCCAACAACCTGTCTGAGGAGAACGACTATGAGTTTGCGTCTTGGAGACACTGCACCGGATTTTGAACAGGATTCCAGCGAAGGCACCATTCGCTTCTATGACTGGCTTGGTGACAGCTGGGGGGTTCTGTTCTCACACCCTGCCGACTTCACACCGGTATGCACCACGGAACTCGGCCTGACCGCCAAACTGAAAGACGAATTCGCCAAACGTGGCGTCAAGGCCATTGCCCTGAGTGTCGACCCGGTTGACTCCCACAAGGACTGGATCAAGGATATCAACGAAACTCAGGGCTGCACCGTCAACTTCCCGATCATTGCCGACCACGACAGCAAGGTGGCCAAGCTGTACGACATGATCCACCCGAACGCCGACAGCACCCTGACCGTGCGTTCGCTGTTTATCATTGATCCGAACAAGAAGGTGCGCCTGATCATTACCTACCCGGCATCCACCGGTCGTAACTTCAACGAGGTGCTGCGGGTTATCGACTCCCTGCAACTGACCGATGACCACAAAGTGGCTACGCCAGGTAACTGGGAAAAAGGCGGCGATGTGGTGATTGTGCCGTCACTGCAGGATGAAGACGAGATCAAACAGCGCTTCCCGAAGGGCTACAAGGCGGTGAAATCCTACCTGCGGATGACTCCAGACCCGTCCTCTAACTGGAGCGGTGACTGATCCTCGCTTTTCAGTAAGTTTTGTGCCAGTAAAAAGCCGGGCAGTTCTCACTGCCCGGCTTTTTCATTATCGGGTACCCGGATGTCAGAATGCCGGTACTACTGCACCTTCGTATTTTTCTTTGATGAACTCGCGAACGGCGTCTGATTTCAGCGCATTGGCCAGTTTCTGCATGGCGTCGCTGTCCTTGTTGTCCGGGCGGGCAACCAGGATGTTTACGTAAGGGGACTCGGCACCTTCAATCACCATGGCATCTTCAGACGGGTTCAGGCCGGCTTCCAGGGCGTAGTTGGTGTTGATCAGGGCCATGTCGACCTGGTTCAGGATACGCGGCAGGGTAGCGGCTTCCAGTTCGCGGAAGTTCAGGCGCTTGGGGTTGTCGGCAATGTCACGGGGTGTGGCGGTGATTTTGCTTTCGTCTTTCAGGGTGATCAGGCCGGCTTCCTGAAGCAGCAGCAGGGCGCGGCCGCCGTTGGTGGGGTCGTTGGGGATGGCCACTACGGCACGATCTTTCAGTTCGTCGAGGGAGCTGATTTTGCTGGAGTAGGCACCGAAGGGCTCAACGTGGATGCCGGCAACGGTGACCAGGTTGGTGCCACGGCCGCTGTTGAATTCGTCCAGGTACGGCTGGTGCTGGAAGAAGTTGGCGTCCATCCGCTTCTGGTCAACCTGGATGTTGGGCTGTACGTAGTCGGTGAAGACTTTCACATCCAGCTCAACACCTTGTTCGGCCAGCGCCGGCTTCACAAATTCCAGCAGCTCAGCATGGGGGACCGGAGTAGCGGCTACGGACAGTTTCTCTGCAACAGCAGCAGAGGAGAAAGTTGCTACGGCAGCGATGGCTACCAGAGTTTTCTTCAGATTCATTATTGCGTTCTCCTGTGGAGCATCGTGTTTAACTTTGGTTTACGGCACGCTGCTAGGAGGTTCCTTCCGAAAAACGCCCGTAAATACGTCCATGTAGGGCTCCGTCGCGCCATCCCTGGCGCTCCAGGTTTTCGGAAGGAACCTCCCAGCAGCCTGCCTATACCGGACTTTGGAATTGCCTGCCCGGCTCAATCACAGTCTTACTTTCTGCTGAAATACAGCACCAGACGATCACCAACCATCTGGAGTACTTGTACGAAAATCACCAGTAACGCGACGGTGATCACCATCACGTCGGTCTGGAAACGCTGGTAACCGAAGCGGATGGCCAGGTCGCCCAGGCCGCCGCCACCGATGACGCCAGACATGGCCGCGTAGGAGACCAGGGTGATGGCCGTCACGGTAATACCGGCGATGATGCCCGGAAGCGCTTCCGGCAGCAAGGCGCCGAAGATGATCTGGCGCACGTTAGCACCCATGGCCTGAGTGGCTTCGATGATGCCGCGGTCGACTTCCCGCAGGGAGGTTTCCACCAGGCGGGCGAAGAAGGGGGCACCGCCAGCCACCAGTGGCGGGATGGCGCCGGCCACGCCCAGTGACGTGCCAATGAGCAGTACGGTGAACGGGATCATCACGATCAGCAGGATGATGAAAGGCACGGAACGCAGTACGTTGACCACGAACGACAACACCGCGTAGGCCACCGGTTGTTCCAGGAGCTGGCGTTTGCCGAACAGGAACAATAATACGCCAATGGGCAGGCCGATCAGTACGCTGAACAGCAGGGACATGCCCACCATCACCAGGGTGTCCCAGCTGGCCCAGCCGATTTCCAGCCAGTCGACGTTGCCCATGAGGGTTTCCATTAAAGCTTCCATCAGCGCACTACCTCCACGTGAACATCGGCGGCTTCCAGCGCCTGCATGGCGACGTCGAGATCACCGCCCACCAGTGACAGGGTCAGCTGGCCGTAGGGGGTGTCTTTGATGTGATCGATCCGGCCGGAGAGGATGCTGAAGTCTACGCCGGATTCCCTTGCCACGCTGCCCAGCAGGGGTTTGTAGGTGGATTCGCCCTTGAAGGTCAGGCGCAGGATGCGGCCTTCGGCTTTCTGCAGGTCTTCCTGGAGTTCGTTGCGGTCGATGTTTTCGCTTTCGAACACAAAATCCCGGGTGGTGGGATGCTGGGGGTGCAGGAACACCTCGCTCACCGGGCCCATTTCCACGACGCGACCAGCGTCCATTACGGCTACCCGATCGCACACCCGGCGTACCACATCCATTTCGTGGGTGATCAAGACAATGGTCAGGCCCAGCTCTTTGTTAATGTCACTCAGCAGTTTCAGCACCGACTGGGTGGTTTGCGGGTCCAGTGCGCTGGTGGCCTCGTCGCATAGCAGAATGGTGGGGCGGCAGGCCAGGGCACGGGCGATACCAACGCGTTGTTTCTGGCCCCCGGACAGCTGAGACGGATACTTGTCGGCGTGGTCGGTCAGGCTCACCCGGGCCAGCAGTTCCTGTACCCGCTCCCGTATCTCGGTTTTGCTGTAGATGCCCGCCAGCTTCATCGGAAACGCGATGTTGTCTGCCACGGTTTTGGACGACAGCAGGTTGAAGTGCTGGAAGATCATGCCCACTTTGCGGCGGAAGGCTCTCAGTTCCGCAGAGTTGTACCGGGTAATGTCTTCGTCATCGATCAGGATGCGGCCGCCGGTGGGCGGTTCCAGCAGGTTGATCAGCCTTACGAGGGTGGATTTACCCGCGCCGGAATGGCCGACGATGCCGAATACCTCGCCGGTTTCAATGGTCATACTGGTAGGGTGCAGCGCGGGGATCGCCCGGCCGGCCACCTGGTATGACTTCTGTACCTGGTCAAATACAATCACGATCAGTGCCTTGGTCTTTGCCTTTGGAGTGCGTAGGGCGCGCAGCCGAAAACCGGCGATTATAGCCTATTCGATGACCAAACCCGAATCCCGGCGGTGTGTAGTTGCCCTTACACAAAAAGCTACCTGACACATCAGCCTGCCCTCAGCTAAACTGCTATTTGAAAAGAACATTAATAAACGACCACCCGTCCGAGGCGCGCCAGACCTGTGACTACATTGTCCGAGAATACGCCCTCAAGGATGAATTCCACCCAGGCATGGGTTTCCTACCTCAGCAAGGTAGAATTGCCGGTGTTGGCCAACACCCTCCGGCAAATCAACGAACTGACCGACAGCCGCAACAGCACAGTGAACGAACTGGCGAATGTCATTCTGAATGATGCCCAGTTGACCTCCCAGGTGCTTCGGCTTTCCAACACGGTGTTCTACAACCAGACCCGAACCCAGGTGAGCACGGTCAGCCGGGCCATCACGCTGATCGGTTTCGATGCCGTGAAGTCCATGGCGATTTCCTCGCTGATTGTCGACACCCTGCTCAAACGCAACGACCGGCCCCATTTGCTGCGCTGCCTCGCCCGCGCTATTCACGCAGCCGTTCAGGCCCGGTGCCTGATGCCCAAACGCACCGAACATGCGCTCGAAGAAGTGTTCATCGGGGCCTTGCTGATGAACATCGGTGAGCTGGCATTCTGGTCCTGCGAAACCGATCAGGCGACCGAGCTGGAAGAACGCCTGCGGCTGGACGAACCGCCCGTGGAGGCACAGAAGGCTGTGCTGCACACCACTTTTACCGAGATCACCCGGGGCCTGGTGGAAGCCTGGTCTCTAGGACCGTTTATCCGTGAAGTGGTTGCTCCCGGCAAGGCCAATTCCATGGCAAGCAGCCTGGTGCGCAGTACCGTGGAAATGGCCACGGTGTCCGAGCATGGCTGGAGCGGGCCAGAGATGGACAAGGTGCTGGAACGGTTGTCGGCAGATGTTGGAGAAAGCCCCGCCGCCATCCGGGACCAACTGAAGGTCAACGCCCAGGAAGCCACCAAAGTAGCCGTGTCTCTGGGCATTCCGCAGGTCACGGCGTTGCTGCCCGGCAATCAGGAGAGCGCCGCCGGACACGGCGCCGAAGCCCCGGTTATGGACCCCGCCCTGCAATTGCAGATTCTGCGAGATCTGACTCAAACACTCGCTGAAAAACCCGATATCAACGAAGTGTGCCAGTTGGTGATCGAAGGCATTCACCGGGCTATCGGAATGCAACGGGTAGCCCTGCTGATGAGTGACCGCACCGGACAAGACCTGATTCCCAGAAAGGTAGGCGGTCGTGGTACCGAAGAGTGGCGCGAACACCTGATTATCCACAAGGATGGCACCGGGCCACTGGGAGAGCTTTTACCCCATGGCACTTGTGCCATCTACAAACCCGGCAAACAGGCGGGCGGTGTTCCCTATGACCGCTGGCTGGGCAAAGTGCCGGCCCTGGTAGGCTCGCTTACCGCCAAGGGCCGACTGGTGGGCCTGTTCTATGCCGATAATGCGGCGGCGGGCTATGTGCCGTCGGAACAGCAGTTGGCAGCCTTTTCGCACTTTATCCAGAATGCACAACTGTGCCTGACCCTGATCTCCTCTCGCTGAGATCGGGTCAGGCCATGTTTTCGTCGTTCAGTGCAACGCCCGCATCTGCCGCGGGTAGAGCGCCGCGCTGACCTCGGGTTCTTCCAGCAAATCCGCCAGCTCGCGGTCGATATCGGTTTCCTCGCCTTCGTCTGGCAAAGGTTCGAACAGGGTGCTCAACCAGGCAGCCACGCTTGGCGCGCTGTCTCTGTCGTAGTCGGTGGACAGCGCTTTGATCCGGCGAAAGCCGATAATGCGCTGATGTTTGGGATCGCGGATTTGTTCAAAGCCCCGCCAATAGATTCTGTCTCGGGTGTGCAGCTGAACAAACAGGGTGTCGATGGGACCGTTATCATCATCGGCACTGTCTTCATCCTCTGCCTGGGCCTGGGATGTTTCGGCATCGGTCGGTTTTCGACGGATGGTGGTCCAGGCCGGGTAGAGTACCGCTACGGCGTCGGCTTCCACATGTTCGCGGGCCGCCCGCAGAATCAGACCCCAGCGGGCCTTGTCGGCATCGGTTTCCAGAGAGTTGATGGGCAGGTCGTAGCTCTGCTCACTGGACAGAACTATGGCCATCATCGGGGCGTCCAGTTCCCCCATGGCTTCGGCCTGTGCTACGGATACCAGATCGTCGATTGCCATCGATTGGTTCATAAGATGCTCGCCTCCTCGATGCCATCAGGGTAGTCAGGGAATCAGATCCCTGTGTTACAGCATAGCCTGTTCCACCAGTAAAGATAAACGTGGAGTTTGCCGGCGCGGATCACAACCCCGCACGGGAGTTTGTGTCACCGCGTCAGAATGCGTTTTCCAGGCGTTCGTAATTGGCGAACCAGGGGTTTGCTTCCTCAAGCTGGGCGGCCAGCTGCAACAGTCGATCCTCGCGGCCATGGGCGGCGCCGAACTGGACCCCTACCGGCAAACCATCGCGGGTCCAGTGCATGGGTACCGACATCGCCGGCGTGCCGGTCAGGTTCGCAAGCTGGGTAAAGGGCGTTCGGGCCAGGCTTTCTAGCGCCATCTGGTCCACCTGGCCGCTACGATGGACCAGTTTGCCCGCTTTCAGGGTTAGCACCAGCCTGGCGATCAGCTTGAGGTGGGCCGGCGTATCCATTTCACCGATCCTGGCCGGCAACTGGCCGGTGGTCGGGGACAGGTACAGGTCAAAACGCTCGAAGAATGCGCCCAAGGCACGGGAGAAATCGTTCCACTGCTGGCGACGACGAACATAATCCGGCAACGGCATTGTACGCCCCAACATACCCAGTAACCGGGTCTCCAGCTCAAAATCCTTGTCCTCGGCACCGAACTGCTCCCGGGCCCTGTCCATCATTGAGGACACTTCACCAAAGTAAAGGGCCAGGTAGCACCGTGCCAGGGCCATGCCGTCAAATTCCGGCCGGGCATACTCGACATGATGCCCCAGACCTTCCAGCATACGGGCGGTTTCTTCGACGGCAGCCACACACTCCGGCGCTACCTCGGTGTCGTAAGGCGACGAGGTAAACACACCAATCCTCAGCCGCCCCGGCGATTGCTGCATCAGGTCCAGCCAGGAACCCTTCGGTTCCGGAATGCAGAACGGGTCGCCACTGGCTGCACCGGCCAACACATCCAGCATGCTGGCGCTGTCTCTCACCGTCCGGGACACCACATGGTCGGTCGAAGCGCCGGTCCAGGCCTCTCCGGCGTGGGGCCCTACAGAGATCCGGCCGCGGGATGGCTTTAGTCCAAACAGCCCGTTGTAAGCTGCCGGAATGCGGATGGACCCACCGCCATCGTTGGCTCCGGCCATGGGAACAACACCGGCGGCTACCGCGGCACCGGAGCCACCACTGGAGCCCCCGGGCGTCAGTTCTGTGTTCCATGGGTTGCGGCTCGGGCCCCAAAGAGCAGACTCGGTGACGGCCTTGAGGCCGAACTCCGGCGTTGCCGTGCGACCGATAAACACCAAGCCGGCCTTACGGGCACGTTGTACGAACTGTGAGTCCCGGCTCGGAATATTCTTTCGCATGGCCCGGCTGCCATAGGTGCAAGGTTGCCCGGACTGTTCCTGGGCCAGGTCTTTCAGCAGCAGGGGTACACCAGAAAACGGCCCATGAGACACCGGCGCTTGCCCCATGGCGTCTGAGTACTGGGGATGGCAAATGGCGTTCAGGGCCCCATTGACATGATTGGCCCGCTCCACCGCAGCGTCGGTCACTTCTCTGGGTGTCACGTCGCCCCGGCGGATCAGATCAGCCAGCGCTGTTGCGTCGTATCTCAGGTATTCGGACTGGTTCATGGCTCACCACCCTGCTTGTTGTTATTTAGCCGCCCACACTGGACTTTTTAGACATAAACCGGAAACTCAGGAGCTTACGCCAATCCCAAAGTGAGTTCCATGGACCTGACCCTGTTTCCTGAGGCCATTAGCCCGAGCATTGCTATTTTCCTGCTATTGGCCTCTGCGGTGACCTCAATGCTGACCGCTGTGCTCGGTGCCGGTGGTGGCGTTTTGCTGCTGGTGCTGATGGCATCCTGGATGCCACCGGCGGCGATAATTCCGGTGCATGGCATGATTCAGCTTGGCTCCAATACCGGCCGGGCAGTGCTGACCCGGCACCACATCGACTGGAAGGTTATTGCTGCCTTCACGCCCGGCGTGGTCGCCGGCGCAGCCGTGGGCGCCTGGCTATTGGTGGATTTACCCGCGCACCTCTGGCAGTTGTTCATCGCCCTATTCGTGTTGTACCTGTGCTGGGGGCCGAAACTGCCCAAAGCATCGTTCGGGCCGATTGGCATTTTCGTGGCTTCCGCCGTTACCAGTTTTGTTAGCCTGTTTGTGGGCGCCAGCGGCCCTTTGGTGGCCGCCTTTATCAAGCAGATTCACCGGGATCGCTTTAAAACCGTGGCCACCTTCGCCGCTGCAATGACCTTGCAACATGCGCCCAAAGCGCTGGTCTTCGGGGTTGCCGGATTCGTGTTCTCGGACTGGCTGCTGTTCATTCTCGCCATGATTGCCTGCGGCTTCACCGGCACCTGGCTGGGGCTGCACGTTCTGAAATCCATCACCAACCGGTGGTTCAGCCTCGCCTTCAACCTGGTACTGACACTGCTGGCGCTGCGCCTGCTGTGGCAAGCGGCGGAGTCCGCCGGCTGGTTGACCTAAAGTCCCGTGTCGTCAGGCGGGGCGGGCACTGAGACCACCGCATTGCGCCCCCGAGATTTGGCGATATAGCACCCTTCATCCGCCCGTGCCATGACCTCCCTCGGGCCGCTGTCGCCAGCAGACACCGGCGTGAGCCCAATGCTTACAGTGACACCGAAAGAACGGCCATCATGCTGGACTTTCAGCGCCTCGACCCGGCTGCGCAGGTTTTCTGCCAGGGCTTCGGCCCGTTCCAGACCACATCCGGGCAACAGAACCGCAAATTCATCACCACCCAACCGAGCGACGGTATCCGATTGGCGAACCGCGCTCTGGAACAGCTCCGCCAGGCGTTTCAACAGGTCGTCGCCCACCAGGTGGCCGCCCTGGTCATTGACCGGTTTGAAATGATCCAGATCGATCATCATCAAGACAGGGGGCGTCGCCTGGTGTGGCGCCTCAGCCAGCGCTTTCAGCAACGCGGCAGTGAAAGCCCTGCGGTTCACCAGTTGGGTCAGCGCATCGTGGGTAGCCTCCCAGGAGAGTCGTTCTTCTTCCCGACGCCGTTCGCTGTCGTCCCTCAGCACAAAGACCAGGCGTTCCTAATGCTCACCCCTGCGCAAGTGCAACATGGTGAGATCAATGTCGAAGACCTGACCCTGCGAGTTTTCCAGAGTAACGTACCGGTTATCGATTTCCTCGCCTTCCTGAAACTCCTCCGGCTCCATCTTGTGGTTGTCATAACGAAAGGTCACGGTCTCGAAGAAGTTCTCACCAATGCAATCATCGCCCAACGCAAGAAATTCGCCGGCCGCGTCGTTGGCGTACCGGATCAGGCCTGCCTTGTCGACCATCAGAACGCCTTCTTGCAACACATCCAGGATCGAATCGGCCCTCTGCTGCTCTTCCCGGAGCGCCTGCTCAAAGCGCATTTCACGGGTGACATCCCGCACAATCGTGATGGTGCCAAGCGTCTGGTCCGGCAGGTCAATGACCGAGGTCATGGTATCTACCCAGACATACCCCGGTGAACGGGTGGTCAGCAACCGCAGGCGTCCGCGATAAAACCTGCGGCGGGTCAATGCCCGGCGCCAGCCCGCCAATGCTGTGTCGCGATCTTCATCCGCCACTTTCGAGGTAAGGTAGCGCTGGGTAACCTGTTCAGCCGTTTCACCGAGAATGTTCAACAGCGCCGGGTTAACAAATTCAATCCGGCCGAGAATATTGGAGTGGACAATGCCAATGGGGGCATCCTGGGTCAGTGAACGGAAGAACGCCTCCCGCTCCGCCAATGATCGCAGAATCTCGTCGCGCTCATGGTGGACCATGTTGAAAACCCGGGCTACATTCCGGATTTCCCGCCCTCCGATTTCCGAGACCGGCATCTGGCGTTCCCCGGTATGACGCTGATAGATCTGCAAGCTCAGATCGCGCAGTGGCCGCAACAAGCGATGGAAGAACCAGAATGCCAGGGGGACCAACACAACCAGTACCGACAGCAGTGTCCAACTGAAAGCGTCGCGCATACGATTGACCGACGCGAAGGCATCCGTCTCGGGCCAGACCGCCGCCACAAACCAAGGCACTTGGGCCATTTGCTCATAGGCAGTGATGGTCGGCATTTGCTGGTCAGACTCATCGCGAAGTGTACCTTCAAAGCCCTCCATGGCACGTACAATAGAGCTCTGCCCGGCATCCACCGGCACCATAACCCGACCGTCTCGGCCATCAGCCAGTACCACCCCCTGCCGGGTTATCAGGCGCAGATAGCCTGCATCCCCCACACGAATCCCGGAGATATCGCTCATGAAGTTGTCACCATCGAGCAGAATCAACCCGCCAATCATGCCGGTGAAACGTTTACGGTGATCAAAAAGTGGCGCGGCAATCATTACACCTGGCTCACCATCAATGTGAGTCAGGTAAGGCTCGCTGATAATCGGCACTAGCTGGCTGGAAACGGCTTTGAAGTATGGCCGTTCCGAGGCATTGAAACTGGGGATCAGGTAATCAAGGGGATTGGCGGCCAGTAGCTTACCCTCGGCATCCATTATAAACAGAGCATCAAACAGCCTGAGCAACGAGGCCTGCTGGCGCAGTATCACTCGCGCCCGATTCCGGAGCAGGGCTTCGGAGGCCGGGATTTCACTGGCAACGTGAGAGAGAACGTCACGCCGCAGGGCAAGTTTCTGGTCGAGGTCACGAGCCACCATTTCGACAATCGCTTCCACTTGCTGGTGCGCCTGATGCTCCAGTTCAGCCCGGCTCAGCGCAGAACCAATGCTGGCCACCACAACCGCGGTCACCAACACAAAAGCCACTACCAGGGCAACTGCCCGATTCGCCAGACTCGCAAACCACAACTTTATCAAATAACCAACCTCATGCTGTCCAAACCATACACACCGCATTCTACGAACTTTATGAAAGTGTAGCACAGACAGGTTTTTCCAATCAGATTCCCGCTTGTAATTTCAGTGATAATCGTTATTATTTAGATCTATTTTCATTTTCCGAGCGATTCTGTATGGATTCCATCAGCCCTGCATCCGCCGCACTGGCCCAGCACGGCCCCCTTGCCCAACTGATCGACATGGGCGGACCGGTGATGATTGTGCTCATCGCCATTGCCGTTATTGGCCTCGTCACCTTCGTTTATCTGATGCTTTTCGGCGCCTTGTACGCACCCCGATACACCCGCAAGCTGAAGCACCTTACCCAGCAGTGGCAGTCCTCCCCGGCAGATACCCGGCCCGAAAAGGTGCGGGAGCAGGCAGGCTTTTTGGGCCGTTGTAATCCTCTGATGCATTTGATGGTGAATACCATGTCGGCCTGCAAAGGCACCGCAAACACCACAGCGGTTCGGGAGACCGCCGTGCGGGATGCCCAACACGCTCTGGAACCCTTTGAAGCGCCGCTCAAGATCATTGAAGTGATCGCAGCCCTGGCGCCACTGCTTGGCCTTCTGGGCACGGTTATGGGCATGATGGAAGCCTTCAGCGCCATGGCCGCAACCGATGGTCGTGCCAATGCCAGCCAGCTCAGTGGCGGTATCTACGAAGCGCTGACCACCACTGCCGCAGGCCTGGTCATTGCCATTCCATTTGCGGCACTGGCGGCGTGGGTGGAGTTTCGCCTGCGACGCATTCACAAGGTTATTAACAGCACCCTGGTAAGCGTGTTTAACGTGCTGCCGGCCACAGAGCCGCAGCCTGTTACCGAGCAATCAACAGTTGCTTCGGAGCAGGCCGCTCAAGCCAGCCATAGCTACGACACCGCAGACAACCCGCGTTTTGCCCATGCAGCTGGTTGAGCCCCGACCAAACAGACCCATACCGATCCGGATTACACCACTAATTGATGTGGTGTTTATCCTGCTGGTGTTTTTCATGCTCACCACCAGGCTGTTACCTGTGGATTACCTGGAACTGGGCAACGACACCAGCCAGCGCAGCACCACCGCAGGCGACCCCCGCCCGGAACTCCGGGTAGAGGTAGATGGCCGCATCCTTTGGCAGAACACCCGCTACAGCCTGCAGGAGCTGGTGCCGGCCCTGACCGCCGCCGGCGTTTCCGAAGCGAACCTCGAGACGGCTCCGGAGGCCAGCCTGGCCAGCTTTACCCGCACGCTGAGCACGCTGGATAACGCCGGCATCACCCCCCACTGGAAACGTCGCGGCACACCCGAATCATGACCGACCTGGTTCCACCCCCCGCCACCTCCGGAAAAGGTCTGCTGGAACGTGTTGAAGATGCGTTGCTGCCGCTGATCAATCTGGTGTTCCTGTTGTTGATGTTCTTTATTGTTGCCGGCCAGCTCACTGAAGACCCATTACCGGAACTGCCGGGAAGCTCGCAGCTGAAAGAAGAGCGCGCTCCAGAGGCAGATCTGATGGTCAAGGCCGATGGCAGCTGGACAGTGGGTGGAGAAACGGTCAGCCGGAACCGACTGCTGGCAAGTTTGCCCGAACCTGAAGATCAGGCGTCTTTGCGCATTGCCGCCGACCAAAGCCTCACCATGGCGGACCTGGAAGACCTGTTGGGTGTTCTGGAAGCCGGCGGTTACACCGATGTGCTGCTACTGACGGAGCCTGGGGCATGACAACCGCAGGCCGGGGACCGAAAACTCTGATTCTGACCGCCGCCATTGTGGCGACGGTAGCCACACTGGCGCTGATGGCACCGGACGAACCCATGGAACTTCCGGTGCTGGGCGACAGCGCTGTCAACACTGCTCCGGCCATCCGGATCAGCCTTGCTGGCCGACAATCGCCAGAACCTCAACAGGAGCCCGTGGCGGAACCGGAACCCACCCCGGAACCCGAGCCAACACCGGAACCTGAGCCAGAACCCGAGCCAGAACCTGAGCCAGAACCCGAGCCAGAACCCGAGCCAGAACCGGCTCCGGAGCCAGAGCCCGTTGCCGAGCCAGTCAGCGAGCCCAGCACGCCAGCACCCACGGATTCAGCGGCTGTAGAAGAAGCCGGGGAGGAAGCAGATGCCGATAACAGCCAGGATGCGATACCCCTCCAGAACGCCGGGAATTCCAGCGATGTCGACAGCTACCTGAGCAAACTCAGCCGCCACCTGGCCCGCTATTACGAATACCCCCGGCGGGCCCGCCGCCTCGGGCAGGAAGGCACCCCGGTGATCGTCTTCGAATTTGCCCGTGACGGCTCGCTGGTCAGCCATTCGCTGCGAGACAGCTCCGGGCATCAACTGCTTGATGACTCAGCCATGCAGATGCTCGCCCAGGCAGCGCCCCTGCCCAAGGTTCCGGACACCATGCGCGGCCAGACGTTTACCTACGCGCTGCCCGTTCGCTTCAGCTTGCGCTGAACCCGCACCACAGAAGCGCAGATCGCACTGAGTCGGTGCAGGCCGGCAAACATCGTCCCGGGCACACAGCCCGCCGTCCTTTTATTACTTACTGAAATAAAAGCCTTTTCCCCGAAAAGCCCAGAGCTGGCACGGTGCCTGCTGAGTCCTGGTCAGCAGATCGAATTTGTCTGCCCAAACAGCAATCTTTCAGACGACGGCGTCTGCTCATGCCTGCCATTCACGGCAGCCCATGGGCGTCGTCGTTTTTTTTCGCCCACGGAAAAGCGGGCAAAGAAGGAACCAGGGGATAACCTATGTCTTACATCATGCCTTCGGAATTTGTCACCAAAATGGTGGACACCGGTGAATCAAAAATCTACATGGCTACCCGGGATGTACTGATCCGAGCGTTCATGGCTGGCGCCATTCTGTCCCTGGCAGCGGTATTCGCAGTCACCGTTGCCGTTCAGACAGGCAGCCCGCTGATTGGCGCCATGCTGTTCCCGGTGGGCTTCTGTATGCTCTACCTGATGGGTTTTGACCTGCTCACCGGGGTGTTCATGCTCACCCCCCTGGCACTGCTGGACAAACGCCCGGGGGTGGATACCCGCGGCATTCTTCGCAACTGGGGCTGGGTATTCCTTGGCAACTTTGCCGGCGCTTTAACCGTCGCTGTCATCATGGCCTTTGTCTTCACCTACGGCTTTAATACCGAACCCGGCGTGGTTGGCGACCGCATTGCTGCCATTGGCAAAGAGCGCACGCTAGGCTACGCGGAACATGGTGTGGCCGGCTGGTTTACCATTTTTCTGCGGGGCGTACTCTGTAACTGGATGGTGTCGATGGGCGTGGTCGGGGCGATGATCTCAACCACGGTACAGGGCAAGGTGCTGGCCATGTGGATGCCAATCATGCTGTTCTTCTACATGGGCTTTGAGCATTCCATCGTCAACATGTTCCTGTTCCCCTTTGCCCTTCTGATGGGCGGTGAATTCGGCATCATGGACTACTTCGTCTGGAACGAAATTCCCACCGTACTGGGCAACCTGGTTGGCGGCCTGTCGTTTACTGGTCTGACCCTCTATGCCACCCATGTGCGCACGGCTCCCAAGCGCACTCTGCCAGAACGCTTTAACACCAATGCGGTATGACCTCACAGCTCGCGGTCTCCACCGGCCAGCACACTGACCCGGGGCCCAAGCCGGTCAACCAGGATTTTCATGGACTGGTGATCCCGGGCGACCATCAGCTGGGCACCAAGGGTATCGCGGTGGCAATTGCCGATGGCATCAGCTCCAGCAACGTCAGCCATATTGCCAGCGAATCGGCCGTCGCGGGCTTTTTGAACGACTATTACGCGACACCGGACAGCTGGTCCGTAAAACAGTCTGCCCAGCGGGTGCTTCGGGCTACCAACGCCTGGCTGCACGCCCAGACCCGGCAAAGCCGCTACCGTTATGATCAGGACAGGGGCTACGTCTGCACCCTCAGTGTGCTGGTACTGAAATCGGCGACAGCCCATCTGTTCCATGTTGGCGATGCCCGTATTTATCGGTCGCAGGGGGGCTCGCTGGAGCAGCTAACCACCGATCACCGGGTATGGTTGTCACAGGAAGACAGCTGCCTGAACCGGGCCATGGGGCTGAGCCAGCAGGTCGACATCGACTACCTGGCGGTGCCGGTATGGCCGGGTGATACTTTTTTGCTGGCGACTGACGGCGTCTATGAACATCTGACCGAGCGTGACATGGCCGGCATTATCCGTGCGGCCGGTGACGACCTGGACGCCGCCGCCGGAGAGCTGGTCTGCCGCGCTCTTGCCGCTGGCAGCGACGATAATCTGAGTGTGCAGCTGGTTCATGTAAATTCGGTTGCCGCCGGAAAGAGCAGCGACGAAGTCGCACGGGATGTTCAGCAGTTGCCCTTCGCCCGGGAACTGGCACCGGGGCAGGTACTGGATGGTTATCGTATTGTGCGGCCGATTCACGCCAGTAGCCGCAGCCAGGTTTACCTGGCCGTCGATGACGCCAGCCATCAGCAAGTCGCCCTGAAAGTGCCGGCCATGGAACTGCGCGAAAACCCGGCGGGGCTGGAGCAATTTGCCACCGAGCAATGGGTAGCCCAGCGCATCGACAGCCCTCACGTGGTGAAAGCGTTTGCGCCGGAACGCCCACGCAGCTGCCTGTACCTGGCCACCGAGTACGTTCAGGGCATCAGCCTGCGGCAATGGCTTCTGGACCACCCGGCGCCGGCACTGGAAACCGTGCGCCAGTTGGTGGAACAGATTGCCCGGGGGTTGCGGGCGTTTCACCGTCTGGAAATGGTGCACCAGGACCTGAAACCGGAGAATATCCTGATCAACGGCGAGGGCACCGTGGTGCTCATCGACTTCGGCGCCACCCGCATCGCCGGCCTGCAGGAACTCCATGACCACGATGAGCCCACCTGGCCCCGTGGCGCTGCACTTTACAGCGCCCCGGAAGCCTTTCTCGGTGAAACTACCGGCTGGCAGGCGGACCAGTTTTCCCTGGGCGTAATCGCCTATCAGATGCTGACCGGCCAGCTACCCTACGGCACCCGCGTACCGGGTATTCGCAATCACCGCCAGTTGCGTCAGCTTAGATACCATCCCGCTCGCCTGCACCGGGAGGACCTGCCAGCCTGGATTGACCACGCCCTGGCCCGTGCCCTGCACCCGGAACCCCACAAACGCTACCCGGCCCTGTCGGAGTTCCTGTTCGACCTGCGCCAACCCAATCCACAGTGGCAGCAGCATCACCAAAAACCCTTGATGGAGCGCCACCCGGTGGCCTTCTGGCAGGGAACGTCTGCGCTGTTGTTACTCGCCTTGCTGGCATCATTCGCCTGGCGCCCCTGAGCGGGCAACTTTTTGCCCGGCCAGCAAAAGCTCGCCCATGGGCCAAGCAAGGGTTTGCTCACGACAAATTTCAGTGTCGCCACAAATTACTTAGGCGATTGTATTCAATCGTTTTTTTAGAGTTGGCACAGCGCTTGTAACCAGTAAGCGCGTCCAGGGAACAGCCCGGGGACAAACATTCACTTAAACGTCATGGAGCAGACTATGCCAACTCCTTGTTATATCAGCATCGAAGGTAAAACTCAGGGTAACATCACCGCTGGCGCATTCACTTCCGACTCCGTAGGTAACATCTACGTTGAAGGTCACGAAGACGAAGTGCTGGTTCAGGAATTCAGCCACGTTGTCACCGTTCCGACTGACCCGCAGTCTGGTCAGCCTTCCGGCCAGCGTGTACACAAGCCGTTCAAGTTCACTTCTGCTCTGAACAAAGCCACCCCGCTGATGTACAACGCCCTGGCTTCCGGCGAAATGCTGCCGAAGGTAGAGCTCAAGTGGTACCGCACTTCCGTAGAAGGCAAGCAGGAGCACTTCTTCTCCACCATCCTGGAAGATGCCACCATCATCGACATCAACTGCAACATGCCCCACTGCCAGGACGCCGCCAACGCTGACTTCACCCAGCTGGTAACCGTTTCCCTGTCTTACCGCAAGGTCACCTGGGAGCATGCCGTTGCCGGTACTTCCGGTGCAGACGACTGGCGTACACCGATCGAGGCGTAATGACCCCACAAGGGCTCCTGCGGGAGCCCTTGTGCTTTATTCAAGGATGAATCTATGGAAAGCCAAATAACCGCCGAAGACATTGATAAAATCAGAGCTATCATGGGGGCGTTCTACGGCCAGTCTGTTGCTTCGGGGTTCACTGAAAGCAGTGTAACCGAAGAAACCGTTCGCGCTATCGCCCATATGCTCGTGGAAACCGTTGATTGCAGTAGATGGATTGATGCTATTCCGTCTCCACAGGACCTGCTACGACCAACACGCAGGATCACGCAATGGGCTTTACGCCTGATTCGCGAGGCAGGGAAACCTTTTCTGCTGAACGAAGTGAAGGTAAGCTGGGTCTGTCGAACTGTTCGTTCAAGCCAGTTCAGATCCTCTATCGAAACGACATTAAGATGAGATTCCTACCATGCCAAGGATGGGCCTAGCTTTAGCATTTGTACTTCTTCTCTCCGGCTGTGCATCGCACTCTTCATTGGTGATTCAACCATACAGCGAATTAACCATAGAAGTACCAGATAAGATGTTCTCCTCTGTAAAGATGAGGGATGACGAACTTCTGTTTCTACGAAATGACCGGATCGTAGGTTTTGTGAAATCAGAAGACATCCCAAGTTCAGTAAGCTCAGGTTCAGCAATCGACACTTCACTGACCCTCTTTGAGAGCGCAAGTCAGGGCTCAATCAAACCAGTTTGGATAGAGCAGATTCCCGAAGCCCAGGTATTTGGAGTAGTTCAGGGAGAATTTAGAACCGTATTCATCGTACCGAACAGCCAAGCTCAATCACTTATTACATTTCAGGGGCCAGCTGAAAGCTCAACGTCATTGCGGATAAATGGCGCAAAAATTTTGGAGTAGTGCAGCCGGCTTGTAACTTTGCATAGAAAAAACTTGTAACCGAAATTTTATTTTCTTTATCTGTCAGAAAACAACGCAAATGATTTATGCTGTCTATATTTTTTTAGGCAATGAAACAACTGCCTACGGCGCAGAGATACCCGATATCCCCGGATGTTTTGCTGCATCTGATGAGTGGGATGACCTACCGGCTCATATGCTTGATGCCTTTCGTTTGAGCATGGAGGGTACAGCAGAAGAGCCACCTGCACCCTCCACCATATCCTCACTTGAGGCGCGCTACGATTTTCAAGGGGGCATTTGGATGCTCTTCAATACAGAATCCGGGGAACTTAGGCAACCCACTTCCGACCACTAGCCGCAAACTCCACGACCAGCTCGAAAACGTTGTCGCACTTCTCCTTGAACGCCACACGGTCGTAGCTCTCCGGCAGGTCTTTATCCAGAACTTCCTCAATGGCAGCCTTAACCGCACGCTGGGTCTGGCCATCTTTCCACCAATCCTGAACCAACACTTTCGGATGGCCTTCCAACAGTCGGATGATCAAATCCTTTGCCGCCAGCTTTACTCTCTGTTCCTCGGCTTTGGTGAGTTTTTCCTTTCTCAACAGGTCGTAGATCTCCAGCTCATCCTCGCTGAGACCTTCACGAATATGCCGTTCTGATTCTTCCCGAATGTTACCAACGTACTGGACCAGATCTTCATAGTACGCATCTGCCGAGGAGCTGCCGGAGTTGTACTTGTCGATGATCTCCTGCAACCGTTGGGCAAAGTCGGTACGGGTGCGGTTCTGCTCCAAAAGCTGCTGCAGCTTGTCTTCGATAAAAGCACGCAACTCAGCGATCTCAATGTGCTTGTACTCGGCTTTCCTGAAATCTTCTCGAAGCTTGTCGTAGTTGATCTTGCTCAGGTCCCAACCCTGGCCTTTTTGGACGATCTCATATTCAGCCCGGTGCTCCTTGATGTTAAACGCCTCGGCGTTGTCCACCACTACACTCTCGTCCAGCAGCTCCGAGATCTTTTGACTGACTTCATCAATATCAGCCTGCTCCAACAGCGCATCCACCACGCCACGGAGGTACTGGATTGCCGCAATCCGCTGATTATCATGCTGTTGGAAGATTTCCGGTTTACAAGCCTCATACAGCGCCGTCACAGTGTTTTCGTAAACGTTAAACTGCTTGCGCCAGTCTTCGTTGCTCAGAAGGGTATCGGCTGCCTGGTTAAAGAAACCGATATTCTTGAAGGTATCCTGCTTCTCAAACACTGAATTCAGCTCGATATCCCGCTCCCGGCAGAACTCGAGTGTTTGGCCAACCGCATCATCGAGTAGTTCAAAGAGCTCAGACTTTTCCTGAACCGGCTGCTCCTCGCCATCCGCGCCCTGCGCGTAATCTTTCAGTGCCTTGCGCATGTTGCGGAACACGTTGTAGTAATCAACGATTTCGCCGTTTTTCTTCTCGACCAGATCACCGCTGTGGCCTTTGACGCGATAGGAAGCCACCCGGTTCGCCCGGGCTATGGTCTGCATCAGGGTGTGGCCCTTCATGGGCTTGTCGAGATAAAGCGTGGATACGGTGGGCGCATCGAACCCGGTTAGCCACATGGCGCACACGAACACCAGTTGAAGAGGGTGCTCCGGGTCTTTGAAGTTATACTCAACATCGTGCATGTGCTCGTCAAGCTGTTCCAGGCGCTTGGTGTGCGGCTTGATATCCAGGCCCTGCTTTTCGAATTTCTCCTCGTCCGCTTTCGGATCACTGATCACTACGGCCATCTCGACCGTTTTCATGTAATCCCTGATTTTCTTGTAACGGGCCTTTTCAACCTCGTTGGTCGATTCTTTCATCAGCTTCAGCAAGCGTTTCTGCTCGTCTTTCCAGTGCTGTTGGACCTTGTCGTACATGCGCACGGCGGTGAACTTGTCCAGCGTGATGACCATACCCTTGCCAAGATAACCACGGCGGGGAAAGTGGTACACGATGTCGCGAGCAATGGTATCCAGGCGGTCGTCCCGCTTGATCACTTCCAGTTCACGGGCGTACTTTTTCTCCAGCTTCTCCTGCTGGGCTTCGTCCAGGTTTTCGCCCTCCAGTAACTCGTAGAACTCGTCCCCCAGATCGTCATTCTGGATCAGAACCTTCGGCACCCGTTTCTCATAGAACAACGGTACAGTAGCTTTGTCCTCCATGGCCTGCTGGAAGTTGTACTCAGACACATAATCGCCAAACCAGCTGCTGGTCTTGCGGTCGCGCCCCAGCAGTGGTGTGCCGGTAAAGGCCAGGAAGTGCGCACCCTTCAGTCCTGCCCGCATGTTTTCCGCCAGGTTCTTGTACTGGGTGCGGTGGGCCTCATCCACCATCACGATGATTTCCCGGTTTTCCTTGTCCGGATCGAACAGCCGAGGGTACTTGCGTCCCTTTTCGTACCGGAACTTCTGGATCAGGGTGAAAACCACCTTCTTGTTCTGCCCCAGGAACTTGCGCATTTCCTCGGCATTGGCCGGTTGCGCTGCATCTTCTTTGCGAACCGTCTCCGTATTGAGGAAGTTCCGGTAGATCTGCCCGTCCAGATCCTGTCGATCAGTCACCACCACAAAGCTGAAATTACCCGTCGCTTTCCGGAAAATCTTGCGGGCGTAGAAAATCATTGAAAAGCTTTTACCCGAGCCCTGCGTATGCCAGAACACCCCGAGCTTGCCGTCGTATTCGCTGCGTTTACGGAAACGCTCATAGGCGTTGTTCACACCCAAGAATTGGTGGTTCTGAGCAATGATCTTGGTTTCGCCTTTGTGGAAGAGGATAAAGTTTTCGACGTAATCCAGCAGGCGGGACTTTTCGCACAAACCGTCCGCGACGTGCTCCAGGCTGGTGGCCTGCTCGGTAATCTCCTTACGGTTTACCGCCTCCTTCTCGCTCTCCACCCGGAACCAGTTAAAGAAGTGTTCCCAGCCAGCAGTGAAGCTGCCCACTCGGGTTTCCAGGGCATTGGACAGCACGCAGAAGGCGTTACAGTGAAACAATTGGGGAATGTCGTGGCGGTAATTGCGCAGGTTATCCTCGAAGGCATTGCGCAACCGCACGTTGGAGTTCTTCAGTTCGATAAAGACCAGGGGCAGCCCGTTAACGTACAGGATGACATCCGGGCGACGGTAGGCAGCTTTGGGGGCCTGGCCCGCTGATTTGATCCACAACTGGGAGACCGCCAGCCAGCGGTTCTGTTTCGGATCGTCGAAATGAACCAGCCGGACTTTGTCGTGCTGTTTGATGCCTCTCTCATCATCAAACTGCACCGGCACGCCATCCCGGATCAGATCATACAGTTCCCGGTTGGCAGCAATCGGAGACATTGCTGCGCGCCGGTTCATCACCCGCTCAATGGCTTCGTCGATCTTGCTTTCAGGGATGTCGGAATTCAATTCCAGGCAGGCGGTTTTTAACTCGGCCGGGAAAATCACATCCCGCTTATCGGCACGGTGAGAGCCATCGTTCAGTTCTTCCGGCTTTGCGGTATAGCAATCCAGCACATTGAAACCATGAATGTGCTGAAGGCGCTGCAACAGCGCCTGCTCGATATTGTCTTCCGAAATAAAACTAGCCATCGGCCTGCCGACTCCATGGACCGGGTGGATGCCAGATTTCCTCGGGGGCGTCCGCGACGTTACCGTCCATCATCGGTCCAAGGAACTCAACCACCGCCTCTACAACTTCCGAAAATGCCTCCGGCACATGGTCCTGGCCAAGGCGTTTACGGAAAGCCTGCCAGTTTGGCTGTTTGCTGTCCACAAAAGCGGCAGAAAAGGGATTGGTTTCAGGGATTTCGGTCCCGCGTTTCTGGAAGGTGCCGTCAACAGCACCCTTCAGGTTTTCCAGCCGGAATTTGTGCTGGCGGGACAGCAGCCAGATATCGTAAAAGTCCTTCATCCGGCTGTTCAGCTCACCCAGGTTCACCATCGCCTGGAACTTCTCGGCAATAGACGATTCAGGTGTGTAGCACTGAATCCGTGCAGCCGGAAAATCCAATAAGGTTGGAAACTCCAGCCAGGAAGGGAACGGAAATACAGGATCACCAAAGCCAATATCCAGTTGCATTGGTATCCTGGCGTTGTCGAGAAAGCCGGTAAAGGTCACTCGCAACCCCTGGTAGTCGGCATCTTCAGTGATGGCCTCTGCTTTCAGGGTATCCGCATCAAAGCACAAGCCATCATCCGTCACCTCAGTCTCAATAATGTCCCGCACCTGGGCAAGAATCGCCTCTGGCTCATTGCTGGTCTGCCCCAGCATATCGATATCCCGGGTCGGTCGGCTGGTCGGCCCCTGCATGGCCCACAGCATTAAAGCTCCTTTAAGGGTAAAACAGCCGTTGTGGGGCGATTGACTGAGCCGATAGAGAAACCGCTCCATGGCGTAATACTGCAACAGCTCCAGAAAGGGGCGCTTTTCAGCCCGGGATTTATTCAGCAGTTTCTGTCGAACAGACGCGGCGGTGTTTTTTGCCATGGTGATCTCCTGTCACTAGGGTAACTCCATTGACCGGCTGCGCTCACCTAGAATTTGGCTTCCACGTAAGGTGCTATCACATTGGCGACGCGGCAGATTCTGGCGTATGCCATCAGCTTGCCGGGCCGAAAGGTTTTCCGGGTGCGGTATAGTTCCAGCGCTTCCAGCACCACATCCATGCCGATGCGGTTCCGGAACTTGAAACAGTCCGCCAGGGTTTTCTCCGGGTTGTACACGTTCAGAGTAATGCCATCTACGTCTACCTGATCAATGCCTGCACTGAAGGCCTGCCCGGAGAATCGGTACCCGGCCACCGGCGGATAGCCCAGTACCGGCAGGCGGGCACCCCGCTCCACCGCCAGATGCACCTGGTGGGGAACCTGCGTGGTGATGCCGTGCCAGTCCAGCGCGGAAATCAGGCAAAGCACGGCATGGGGGAAACGCGTCGCGGCGGTCACCAGATCCGGGTTTTCTATAGGAGGCAGGTCCGCCAGCCGGTACAGACCACGACTGACCGGCTCAATCAGACCCTCGTCCCGGAGCTGATAGAACTGATACCGGCTAAAGCCCCGGGCCAGTGCCTCGCTCAGGCGAAGCTGTCCGCCGTGCTGGCGGAACAGGGTTTGGAGTTGCGCCCGGGAAGTTCGGGCGGAGCCGGAGTCAGACAAACCGTCACCACTTATTGATATCTGGTGACAGTTTGTCTCATTAGCGTATAAGGTTCAAGCGGCGGCTTCGTCGGCTCTATCCGGCTGATCACTCTGCATGGAGGGCGGCAACTGAATATCCAGGTTTTCCACGGAGAGTTTGCCGGAAATCAGGCGGGGGAGGAGTTGGTTTTTAGTCTGCTCCAGTTTTTGATTCTGTGCCGCCAAACTTTCTATTTGTTTGAATATCGGAGACACCAGTTCATCAAACTTTTCGATTACACCTTGGTCCGGAGACAGGATCTCAATCCTTTTAAATGTAGACTTAGTCAGCTCCGGAAAAGTTGCGCCACCTGACAACATTTCAAAATGGGGTTTCGCAGCTTTGAGCCAGTGGTACAAATAAGTCAGTGGGTACCGATCATTCGGAATGCAGGTGATAAAGCCCTGGTTGGTACAAGCAGGTTTCGTATTGATGCCAATCGCGCCGATCGTTGCTCGGCTCGTCATCATTACCGAGTAGGCCGGAAACAGCTTGGCGGAGCTTCGCCGGAGACCTTCTTCGTTACATTGATACTCAGAGCTCGCCATAAACAACGAATTTGATTTCGTGATATCGGAAGGCGTATACCAATCGACATCACCGTTGCGCCAAAAACTATTGTTGTCTTTCGAGGGGGTACCGCCACCAGTGAAGTCGAATGCTCCCGCTATTTTCTGGTGTGTCCAGCCAGCAGGCTGCCCCTTCTCAAACTCCGCCTTCTGCCATCCCGGAAACCGGAACCGCACAAACCACTCGCGGTAGATTTCCTCGGCCATGTTTTCAAGCAGGGTGATGCGGCGTTTGTTGTTTTCGATCAGCTCGTCGTAGGTAGAGAGCAATCCCACAATCTTATTCTGAATATCAATCGGCGGAACCGGGACGTTAATCAGTTTCACAATGTCCTGATTCAAGGAGGCCATGGTTGCCCCGAATGCGCACACGGCAATCATCCAGTCCTGATGGGCTTGCGTTCGGAAGAAATAAGAAATGAATTTTGGGTTTATCCTGGATGAGTTGAACCTTAATCTCAGACAGTCAGAGCCCTGATACCAGCCTTCCTGTGCTTCAGTGATTAACCCATGCCTTTCTACGGCCCCTTTACGACCGAACACAATATCATTCTGCATCAATCTGTGTGTTGGCAACTTCTCCGCAATCCGGTCATCAATAAACTCCAAACTTTCTGTGCGGACATCCCCCAAACCGACATTTCGGACATTGATCACAGGATACCCGTGATCAGAGTAATCACTGGCTTTTAGCTGAGTACCAAAAGGGCCGGTCTGAATTTCAGCTTCACCAGATTCAATTAATTCGCCAATTTTGACTATTGGGAAGTCAATCATTTGCTATCAACCAATGCCGATACGTTCTTTCTTATTAAAGAGGCAAGAACCTCTGCCTCGGAATCCAATGATGTAAGCTCATCATTCAAATCTTCAATTCCTGTCAGAAACTCCTCCTCAGTCTTTCCATCCTCTTCAATCACCACCCCCACATACCGCCCAGGATTCAGGGAGTAATCCTGCTCTTTCACTTCCTCCGGTGTCGCCAGCTTGCACAGCCCCGTCACATCCTCGTACTCGGCATTCGGAAAGCGCTCCTGCAGCCAGTGAATGTGCTGGTAGTAGGCCTCGGCACTGCGAACTTCCTTGTGCAGCTCTTCCAGCGCCTCTTTCAGGCGGCGAGCGTTGCGGTCGGAGGTAGCGCGCTTGCCGGCTTGTCTGGCTTCTTCGGCTCTGGCCTTTTCGTGCTGGCGCACCACTTTGTCCAGTTGTTTCAGACCGGTGTGCAGTTGCTGGAAGAAGGGATCGAATGTCGCTCTCAATTGCTGCTGTTTGCGGTTGGCCGTTTCGATGGCCTCCGGCGTGGTCAGTTGCAGGTCAGCGGCTTGGATGTAGGCATCGCTGGCCCGCTGCAGGGCATTCAGGCCCTGCCACTGGCTGACCAGTTCGCCCACAGCCTGTTTGCCCTGGGCATCGTCCAGCACATCCAGTAACTGCTCACTGACGGGTTCCACCTTTTCCCGGTTGGCCAGCAGTTGTTCCATGCCTTTTCGGAAATAGCTGTCCACCAGCCGGATAAAGTCCGCCCGCTTGCCCTTGTGCAGCTTGCTGATGATGGCAATGTTCTGAACCTGTTCTTCACTGAACTCCCGATGGGCCCGGTCGATCTGGGTGAAGATGTTGCGGGCATCAATGAACAATATGCGGTCGTCCTGCTTGTTCTTGTCGAAGAACCAGAGGGTGGCGGGCAGGGTGACCGTGTAGAACATGTTGGACGGCAGGGTGAGCATGCCGTAGATCAGGTTATTCTCGATCAGGGTCTGGCGAATGTCCGCCTCGCTGTGCCGGGCATCGGAGGCGGAATTGGCCATAACCAGTGCCGCCCGGCCGCTGGCCGGGGTGTTGTTCTTCAGTGAGGTGGCAAACAGATTGATCCACAGGTAGTTGGCGTTGGGGACGGTTTCCTTGCCCTTCTCGCTGGCCTTGGCCTTGGTTTTCTTGCGGGGCAAGCCATAGGTGTTGAAACGGGGATCGTCTTCCACCGAAGCGAGGGGCACGTCATCCACGTTGAACGGCGGATTGGCCATCACGAAATCGAACTTGCCGAAGCCGTCAAAGGGGTTTTCGGTGTAGCTGTTGGCCTGGCGAATCTCGCCCCGAAGGCCGTTAACCGCCAGGTTCATCTTCGCGAGCTTGACGGTATCCAGGGTCTTTTCCTGGCCGTAGACGTAGAGCTGGTCTTCGTCGTGGGCCTCGCCCAGTTCGTCCAGCTTCTTGCGGTGGCGCTCCACGAATTGCTGGGACTGCACGAACATCCCGGCCGACCCACAGGCTGGGTCGTATACCGTGCCATGGTGGGGTTCGATGATTTCCACCATCAGTTTAACCACAGAGGTAGGGGTGAAGAACTCACCACCTTTCTGGCCTTCACTCAGAGCGAATTTGCCCAGGAAGAATTCGTAAATTTTGCCGAAAATGTCGCCATTGGCATCAGCCGGGATGTTGGAGAAGTTCTTCAGCAGTTCCGCCAGCAGGGTATTGCTGGTGCGGGTAAGAGCGAAGTATTCGTCCTTGGGCAGGATGCCATCCAGCTCGGTTTTGTATTCCTCGATGGCTTCCATGGCCTGTTTGATTTTTCTGGCCAGGTCTTCCTGCTCCGGCAGGCCCAGAAGGTAGTGGTAACGGGCATGGTCCGGAAGATAGAAACCGCATTTCTGGATAGCGATTTCGGAGATGGGTTTTTCCCGCCGGGTGCCCCTGAGTTCTGCGAACTCTTTGGTGATGTCCGGCTCGGCACGCTTGTACTTGTTGTCGGCGAATTTCAGGAAGATCAGGCCGAGTACCGGCGTGGCGTATTCGCTGGACTTGAGATCAGAATTGGCCCGCAGGTTGTCGGCGGCGGACCAGAGGTCATCTTCAAGCTGTTTTAGCTGTTCAGCATTCATGGTGGAAAGGTATCTCCTGAAACGACCACTACACAAAATGTGGAGAGACTCTAAACAACTCTGCCAACACGGGCCATAGCAATTTGTAAATTCCATGGTTACGCTTGCACGACCATTACCACTCTGTGCTTTTCAATCCAGATATCCAACGCGTATGCCAGTACCAACATCAACCACCCGAGCCATCGGCACTCTCATGTGCCAGGCCACCCGCGACATCCTGTGGACGCCCGTCGAAGCCCGGGTTCGGGAGCAAAACCCGGGCGCAGGGCTGGCGTTGCGGGTGGGGTCAGGCCAGGCCACCTATCACCGTTATGATCCGGCGCGTAAACAGCATCTGATTAACTACGGGGCGCGGATGATTGCCGCCAAGCAACAGCCGGAAACCGCCCAGGGCTGGTTATCGACGCGGGAGATCCGGGGCCGGGGCTATTTTGGGGGCGAGGTGAGTGTATTGAACCTGCTGGCCCACACCTGCTGCCATGAGTTTGCCCATTTGCTGCAATACAGTGCTGGCCAGCGGCACTATGGTTCGGTGCACAACCGGCATTTCTATGCAGCGCTGGACGGGTTGTATAGCAGTGGTGCAGCGCTCGCCACCCGGCAGTACCTCGAGGAGACTGCCGTAGAAGCGGGAGTGGCGCTGCCCAGCACACCGTTTGTATTCCCCAGTCCAGTCCGGGAGGTCCGGCAGTGGCAGGTCGGCGATGCGGTCTGTTTTGGTGAAGGCCGGCACGAGAAACGGGGCCAGGTCATCCGGGTGAACCGAAAAACCTGCACGGTTGCGGTGACTTTGAATACCCGCGGTTTGCGGTACCGGGTACCGGTTTCTCTCCTACGCCGACAGGGCTGATCCGGCTTCAGGCAGGCTCCCGATCCACCGATTTCGCCAGCAAGCCTCGAATTTCGGGGATGCAAGACCCACAGTTGCTGCCGCACTGCAGCCGCTGGCCCAATGCCTCAACGCTCGCGGCCCCCTCTTCGATTGCCTGGTTAATCTGGCGCTCGCCTACCTGGAAACAGCTGCAGACCAGCGGTCCGGTCGGTTCTGCATCAACTGAACCTGCAGCCAACAAGGATCGGCGCTGCTCCGGCGTCAGGTTTTCAGAGCCAAAACAGTCATCCAACCAGCCGAGGTCCGGCATGGATTGCACACAGGGCTCGACCAGCAATACGCCATCCAACCGGTTGCCGGTGAGCCAGGCTGCACGAAAGCGGCGCCGGGCACCATCTTGCATAACCAGCTCCGGTTCCCTGGCGAAAACCTGCCGGGCCCATTCGCGCCAGTCCATTGCCCGTCGACCGGCCAGCCACCAGGACCGGCTATGAGGCATTGCCTGGTGGCTCCAGTAATCCAGTGACGCGGCGTTCAATGCGGTATCCCCCGCGGCGGGCAGCATCAGCCGGGCTTGCCATCGGGTGATGAGTGGCCGAAGGGTGGCTACGCCACATTTCGCTTCCGGCTGCCCCGAAATCGGGTCGACAACGGGGGCGATCAGGTCGGAGGCCAGGGCTGAGGATGCAAACTGCCGATTCCAGTGAATTGGAACGAATACCTCTCCGGGTCGCTGGGCCTGGCTGGCCCGGACCCGGCCGGTAAATCCCTTTCGGGCTGGCCCTGTCAGGGTCGCCAGCGCGCCTTCAATCAAACCCAGAGTAGCGATGTCCTTCGGGTGAACCTCGATAAAAGGCTCACTACGATGGGCAAACAGTCTGGGCGCCAGTGCCGTGCGAGTCATCGTGTGCCACTGGTCCCGTATGCGGCCGGTATTCACAATCAGGGGATACCGGGCGTCCGGCTTCTGTCCGGGCGGCAGGTTCGAAACCGGCACCAGGCGGGCGCGGCCATCGGGCGTGGGAAACCGGCCATCGGAGAACAGCCGGCGGGTCTGCAACCAGGCGCCGGGGTTGCCTCCGGTAAGAGGCCATTGCACGGGTTGAAGCTGGTCATATTCCGTGGAGCTCAGCGTGGCCAGGGCAGAGATATCAAACACTCTCTCGCCGCCGTTGCCGTAGCCGGACAGTGCCGCGTGTTCCCTGAAAATATCCGCTGGTTCCTGATAACCGAAGGCATGACCATAACCCAGCGCCTGGGCGATATCCCGGATGATCTGCCAATCCGGGCGGACACCGTCCGGTAAAGGTAAAAAACGGCGCTGGCGTGAAATGCACCGTTCCGAGTTGGTCACGGTACCGTCCTTCTCGCCCCAACCGGCAGCAGGCAACAGGATATCGGCAAACGCCGTGGTATCGGTCTGGGCCACGCAGTCTGACACTATAAGCGTCTCGCATCGCGCCAGGGCCTCCCTGACCCGGGCGTTGTCGGGCAGGCTGACCGCAGGATTGGTGCCCATCACCCAGAGCACCCGGATGTCACCCCGATGAACGGCTTCAAACAGATCCACCGCCTTATAGCCCGGTCCCGCTGCCAGTTTCTCACTGTGCCAGAAGTCGGCAACCCGTTGCACCGCGCCGGGCGTGTCGTAATCCATATGGGCCGCCAGGGTGTTGGCCAGACCGCCCACTTCCCGCCCACCCATGGCATTGGGTTGACCGGTGAGCGAAAGCGGACCGGCGCCGGGCCGGCCAACACGCCCCGTGGCCAGGTGGCAGTTGATAATAGCGTTGGCTTTGTCGGTGCCAGCCACCGACTGATTGATGCCCTGGGAAAAGGCGGTGACTGTTCGATCGGTCTCGGCAAACCACCGATAGAAGCGTTCCACATCCGCAGCCCGAAGGTCACATCCGCGGGCGACCGCCATTATCGAGGGCGCACAGGCGCGGGCCACACTCAGAGTTTCCTCGAATCCGTTGCAATGCTGTTCCAGGTACTGTGTGGCCAGGGCTCCGTGTTCATGCAGCCAAACCAGCAAGCCATTGAACAGCAGGGTGTCGGTGCCCGGCCGCAGTTGCAGGTGCAGGTCAGCCATCTCTGTGGTTGCGGTTTGCCTTGGGTCAATGGCTACCACTTTGCGCCCGGGCCGGTGGGACGCTTTTATCCGCTGGTAAAGCACCGGATGCGTCCAGGCGGCATTACTGCCCGCCAGCACCAGCAAGTCCGCCAGCTCGAGGTCCTCATAGCAGCCGGGCACGCAGTCCTCACCAAACGCCCTCTTGTGGGCTGCCACGGCAGACGACATGCACAACCGGGAATTGGTATCCACGTGCGGGGTGCCAATAAAGCCCTTGGCCAGCTTGTTGGCGATGTAATAGTCCTCTGTGAGCAGCTGCCCAGACAGGTAAAAAGCCACAGACTCCGGGCCATGGTCTCTGACCGACACACGGATGGCCTCAGCTACCCGGTCAATGGCCTCCGACCACTCAACGTTGTGCCCTGCCACACGAGGGGCCAGCAACCGGTCGTGTCCGGTCACGGTCTCATGCAACGCCGAGCCTTTGACACAAAGCCGGCCCTTATTGGCCGGGTGCCCTACATCGCCCTGAACGGCGTCAGGTTTCGCCAGAACACCACAGCCCACACCGCAATAAGGGCAGGTGGTGGCGGTACTTCCGGGAGTGGTTCGGCGGTTTTTCATGATCAATCCTCTGCTTTACCCATAAAAAAGCCCGCCATCCGGGGTCTGTTTCCAGAGCCGGGGCGGGCTTCTTTGCCAAAATTGTCTGTTTTATGGAAAGCAATAACGGGGCCAGCGATTGCCAAAACAGCACTTGCCCGGCCGGCCTTGTGGCAACGCCCGGGCTACGGCCTTGTTCAGCAGATCCATCGGCTCCGGCAGGCCGGGATACACTTCTGCCTTGAGGTTTCACATTGGTGCGAAATCGCTCAGGTTGCACCAAAAACAGACCGGGCTCGATTGGCGTTTTCCTCGCTCAACACGGAATGGAATATCAAGCCTTTGAAAACTATGAATATTAAAAAATGGCACGGCTTATGCTGAGGTAACAGCGAACCATCAAGACATCACATCTCTCGTTCTAAGGCATTGGCGCCTGCTCTCCGGAAACGGAGGGTGGGCGTTTTTTTTGTGCGCCAGAAAAGAGAGACACAGAGAGGTAACAGCATGAACACACGCCGTCATCAACTCAGAGGCTTGCTCACCGCCGCGCTGATCGGGCTGAGCACACTGGCCCAGGCGAGCATCGGGCCAGCAGAGAAGCCAGACCTGAAACTGGGCTTCATCAAACTCACCGATATGGCACCCCTGGCGGTTGCCTGGGAGCAAGGCTACTTCCTGGACGAAGGCCTGTTCGTGGAACTGGAAGCCCAGGCCAACTGGAAAGTGCTGCTGGACCGGGTGATCACCGGCGAGCTGGACGGTGCCCACATGCTGGCCGGCCAGCCTCTGGGCGCGTTCATTGGCTATGGCACTCAGGCCAACATCATTACCGCCTTCAGCATGGACCTCAACGGCAACGCGATTACCGTGTCCAACGCGGTGTGGGACACCATGAAGCCCCACCTGGACATGGATGGCGACAAACCCGCCCACCCGATCTCCGCGAGCGCACTGAAACCGGCGGTGGAGCAATCCCTGAGCAAAGGCGAGCGGTTCCGGATGGGCATGGTGTTCCCGGTGTCCACCCATAACTACGAACTCCGCTACTGGCTGGCGGCCGGTGGCCTGAATCCCGGCTTCTACGCCCCACAACGGGGTGATACCAGTGGCACCTTGCAGGCCGATGTTCATCTGTCCGTTACCCCGCCGCCGCAAATGCCGGCGACCATGGAAGCCGGCACCATTCAGGGCTACTGCGTGGGCGAACCCTGGAACCAGCAGGCGGTATTCAAGGGGATTGGCGTGCCGGTTATAACCGATTATGAGATCTGGCCAAACAACCCTGAGAAAGTCTTTGGTGTGACCGAGACCTGGGCAGAGAAGCATCCCAATACCCACCTTCGGTTGTTACGGGCACTGATCCGCGCGGCTTACTGGCTGGATGAAAACGACAACGCAAATCGCCAGGAAGCGGTAGAGCTGCTTTCACGCTCCAGCTACGTGGGCGCAGACAAAAACGTGATCGCCAACTCTATGACCGGCACGTTCGAATACGAGAAAGGGGATGTGCGGGAGGTTCCGGACTTCAACGTGTTCTTCCGCTATCACGCCACTTACCCCTATCCCTCGGATGCCATCTGGTACCTGACCCAGATGCGCCGGTGGGGCCAGATTCCGGACGCCAAGCCGGATGACTGGTACATGCAGACCGCAGCCAGGGTATACCGGGGTGATCTGTATGCTCAGGCCGCACAGTCACTGATCGATGATGGCGTGATGAATGCCAGTGACTTCCCGGACTTTGACGCCGAGAACTTTGAACGCCCCTACCAGGGCGAGCTGATTGACGGTGTGCCTTTCACTCCTCGCGAACCGAACGCTTACATAGACCGCTTTGAGATCGGGCTGAAAGGCACCGAGACACCGTAAGGGGGGCACAACATGAGCACTTTAAGCATAAGAATTGGCCAGTCGATGGCCGCCAGGAGCCGCAACCTGCTCGCCCGGCTGAGCCCGAATGAATTGTTGGCGGCCGGCAAACAGACTTTGCTGCCCTTGATCGGAATTCTGGTGTTTCTGGGATTCTGGCATCTGGCAGCGCCCCAGGTGCAGACGTCCCTTGGTGCTTTCCCAGGGCCAGCTCAGGTCTGGGAGCAGGCGGGGCAACTCTGGCAAGAGCACGCCAACCAGCGGGAACGCGCCAGCCAGTTCATCGCCATGCAGGAGCAGCGTAATGCCAGGATTCTGGCTGACAACCCGGAGGCGGAGGTGCGGATCCGGTCTTATCCCGGCGCACCCACTTTTATCGATCAGATCGGTACCAGCCTGGTCACGGTGTTGTCTGGATTTGCCCTGGCCACGCTGATTGCGGTGCCCCTGGGAATTGTGTTCGGTCTTAACCGGTATTTTCAGGCGGCGGTCAATCCGCTGATCCAGATCTTCAAGCCGGTGTCGCCCCTGGCCTGGCTGCCACTGGTGACCATGGTGGTGTCTGCCACGTACGTGAGTGATGACCCGATGTTCCAGAAGTCGTTTCTGACGTCGATGATCACGGTCACCCTTTGCAGCCTGTGGCCGACGCTGATCAATACCAGCGTTGGCGTGGCCGCGGTGAATCCGGACCTGCTGAATGTGTCGAAGGTGCTGAAGCTGTCGTTCTGGACCCACGTTCGCAAGGTGGTGCTGCCTTCATCGGTACCGATGATTTTTACCGGGTTGCGGGTGTCTCTGGGTATTGCCTGGATGGTGCTGATTGCGGCGGAGATGCTGGCGCAGAGTCCCGGGCTTGGGAAGTTTGTGTGGGATGAGTTTCAGAATGGCAGCAGCCAGTCGTTGAGTCGGATCATGGTGGCGGTGCTGGCCATCGGGTTTATCGGGTTTTTGCTGGATCGGGTGATGTTGTTGATTCAGAAGAAGGTGGCCTGGAATGAGTAGCCAACACTCACCCACTGCTGCGTTTAACCTAGAAATCTCAAACGGCGGAGCATGCCGCACCGGGTGGGTAGTGCCTCCCGGGACACGCGGCGAGTACATCCATGTACGCTCCGCAAAAACATCCATGTTTTTGAGGGTCCCGGGAGGCACTACCCACCCGGCGCTCGTCCGACCTGTTTAGGGGATTCTGTTATGGCTAAATCACATTTAGAGTTAACGGGCGTTGAAATGGCCTTTGATACAGCCAAAGGGCCATTTATCGCTCTGGACAACGTGAACCTGAAGATACAGAAAGGGGAGTTTGTTTCGCTTATCGGCCACTCCGGCTGTGGTAAATCGACGGTGCTGAACATTGTCGCCGGGTTGTTGCAGGCCACCAAGGGTGGCTGTGTGCTGGACGGGCATGAGGTGAACTCACCGGGGCCGGAGCGGGCGGTGGTGTTTCAGAATCATGCGCTGATGCCCTGGTTAACGGTGTATGAGAATGTCGAGCTGGCTGTTCGGCAGGTGTTTCGTAAGTCGATGAACCGTAAGGAGCGCCGGGACTGGATTACCCACAACCTGGAGCTGGTGAATATGGCCCATGCCGCCAATAAGCGGCCGGGGGAGATTTCCGGGGGTATGGCACAGCGGGTGGGGATTGCCCGGGCGTTGGCGATGAAGCCGAGCGTGCTGCTGATGGATGAGCCCTTCGGGGCCCTGGATGCGCTGACCCGTGCACATCTTCAGGATTCGCTGATGGAGATTCAGCAGGAGCTGAACAACACGGTGATCATGATTACCCACGATGTGGACGAGGCGGTGCTATTGTCGGATCGCATCATCATGATGACCAACGGGCCGGCGGCGACGGTGGGGGAAGACCTGCACATTGATTTGCCGCGGCCGCGTAATCGGGTGGCGTTGGCGGATGACACCAAATATGTGCATTACCGGCAGGAGGTGCTGTCGTTCCTGTACGAGAAACAGCGAAAGCTGGAATCCCTGAGCAGCCGGCGGGCCGCCAGTGCCTCCACGCAGGGTGGCGAGAGGACAAAGTCGGAAAAGGAGAAACAGCCGGCGTCTGCCTGAGGCTGCACGGCACCGGGGCTACTTTGGCCCCGGTGCCCTCAGGGATGGCGTCAGCCCAGAACGCCGGCCATGGAGACCAGGGCCCGGGCCACATCGGGTAATCGCTTGCCCTGATCCATCGCCAGCTTTCGCAGCAATCGGTGGGCTTCGTCGTTGCTGATGTTGCGATGCTCCATCAATAGCAACACGGCCTTTTCCTGGGTGCGCCGGTCTTCCAGAGCTTCTTTCGCACTTTGCAGTTCTTCAGACATCTGGCGCAGGCGGCGGGTTTGCTCCTGAACCAGATCAAAGATAGACCGGCCTGACTGTTGTCCGACACCGTCGCCGGCCCAGGCATCTGCGGTACTCGCATCTACACCATTATCGCAAACCACCAATACCGGCATTGTCGAGGCGTTCCGTTGTTCCAGCGAGGCCAGCAGAGTTTCCTGGTGAGCCAGGGAGTGGCGCGCCTCGGTGTAGCGTTCCACGCAACGGTGGTGGAAGGCGTTTTCCACGGAATCTTCGATTTTCTTGAGATCATCCATACGGTCGGTCATCAGGTTAAACCAGCGATCGGCCATTTCCCTGTCCAGGGATTTATAGGGTCCGACCGACACCGCCTTCTGGCGCAACCGCTCTATTTCCAGTTCCCGCGGGTGAGACCGCAGCGCCTGCCAGAGAGCCAGGCTGTCTTCGCTGGCAAAGGCAACAAATACCTCGAAACACCGTTCCTGCGCTTCAACCAGGTGCATCATGCGCCGTGACAGTGCGTTTTCGAAGTGGCCACTGGAGAATCCCGCTGAGCCTGCCGCCCGCTCCTGGCCACAGTATTCCTTACCATTCATCACGTGCACCATGGCCACCAGCAGGCCGGCAATGGAGGGTTCAGCAACGGTTTCGGCGGCTTCAAAAACCACCGTAATCAGCTGATGGATGGTGTCGCAAAACCAGTCCGTAGCATCCACCACGCTGGCTTCCTGCCCGACCACTTTCTGCCTGAACTCGGCCAGCTGATCGAGGCTATGAAGGGCACTGGCAATATGACCCAGCAGCGGGCTGCTGACCGGATGGGTAGTCAGGTCTTCCTGTATGTCGGTCAGCGCCTTACGGAAGATGACAGCCAGTTGGTCATTCTCTTTCAGGATAACCGAACGCTCCCGGGCGAAACGCTGGCAACCGGACCCCAGATACAGGTTGGTAGCTCCCCGCTCCCGTTGCAGTCCGTGCACCAGGTTACCCACGCTCTGCACCAGCCGGCCCATCTGCAGAAAGTACTCCAGGTTGCGGATTTCGCACTGCCGGGAGGCCATCAGAAAGTCTGCGGCTGTGGCCGTCGCGGCCGTATTGGTCTGGCGTTTGCTGTTCATGGTGCAACTCCTGGTATCGGTACACAGCGGGTTCCTGTCTGACTGGACTGCAGCAATTAACAGGCCAGAACCACCGGCATCATCTTCGTGCGTTTCGCCCCATCCCGGGGCATCTTTTCTGCCCGGCACGGGTGCAATAGAGCCGCGATACCATCTAAGCAACTGAATTAAATGGAGTTAAAAAGTTGGCATGGAGATCGCTATGTCCTAATCAAGGACGACTGTCCCGGCCATGGAATCAGGCCGGACCATCAGATCATTGTTGTTGGCATTGGTGCCGGACCATCTGTTCTCTTCGGAGAGCATGATGCTCCGGCTTTTTTCGTTTGGTTTTCGGCAATTCGTTGAGTAAGGGAGCGCACCTATGGAACACACACAGACCCCTGCGCTGGTGATCTGCGGCCATGGCATGGTTGCGCAGCGATTGCTGGAGCAACTGGTGGCCACAGGGCACCCGTTCAGCCGCATCGTGGTGTTCAACGGTGAGCCTTTCGCTGCCTATAACCGAATCCAGCTGTCGTCCTTGCTGGCGAATCAGGTCCGGGAGTCGGAGCTGGAACTGAAACCCCGGTCCTGGTTCCGCCAGCACAAAATCGAGGTCTATAACCGTGAGCCGGTCACGGCCATCGAACCGCATCAGCGCCGGGTGACGACCGCCAGCGGGCGCACGCTGGCTTACCACACCCTTGTGTTGGCCACTGGCGCCAGTCCTTCACGTCTTGGCCTGCCCGGTGAGGATCTGGATGGCGTGATGACCTTCCGGGATCTGACCGATACCCGCACCCTGATTCACCGGGCGCAGACACATCGCCGTGCGGTCGTCATCGGCGGCGGTTTTCTTGGCCTGGAAGCGGCCGAGGGGCTCAGGGCCCGGGGCATGGACGTCACGGTTCTGCATCGCAGCGGTCACCTGCTGAACCGACAGCTCAATCCAGCTGCCGGCGAATTACTGAAGCACCAGTTACAGCAACGGGGCCTCACCGTTCTGACCGGTACAGAGCCGACAGCGCTGCTGGGCAAAAACCAGGTCCAGGCGGTACAGCTCAGCGACGGCACCGTGCTGGCGACGGACCTGGTGGTGCTGGCAACCGGTATTCATCCGAACAAAGCACTGGCAGAAGCCGCCGGCCTGGCCTGCGACCGGGGAATACAGGTGGATTCGCAGATGACCACTTCCAATCCTCATATCCACGCCCTTGGTGAATGCTGCCAGTTTCAGGAACACACGTTTGGCCTGGTGGAGCCCGGGTACGAGCAGGCGGCCGTGTTGGCCCGGCATCTCTGCCAGGTGTCCGGAAGCCCGGGTTTCACACCGGGAGAAATCGCCACCCGCCTGAAAATCAGCGACCTCCCCATTTTTTCCTGCGGGCCGATCACTCCGGGCCCGCACACCGAAACCATTGAGTGGCAGGACTACGCCCAAGCGGTCTACGGCCAACTGCTGGTGGAACACAACCGCCTGACCGGCGCCATTCTACTCGGAGACACCGGCAGCGGCCCCTGGTACAGCGAGTTGATTCGTTCAGGCACGGATATCTCCCGCTACCGGGACACCATCGCTTTCGGCAAACCCTATTGCGACGCAGCGGCCTGATCCGCTGCCATGAGAGAGGACAAGACTATGAGCAAACAGACCCTGATCGTGATCGGCAACGGCATGGTTGGCCATCACTTTCTGGAACAGTTCAGCCAGTCTCCGGCCGCTGACGCCTACAACATCGTGGTTTTCGGCGAGGAAAAGCAACTGGCCTACGACAGGGTGCACCTGTCGGAGTACTTCAGTGGCTCAAGCCATGCGGACCTGGCCATGGGCACCTCAGACTGGTATGCCGACCAGGGCATTGATCTGCACCTGAATGAGCCGGTGACCGGCATAGATCGGGACGCCCGGATGATCACCACACCCAAGGGCGAGTACCCCTACGATCAGCTGGTGCTGGCCACGGGCTCCTACCCGTTTGTCCCGCCCATTGAGGGCAACGATCAGGAAGGCTGCTTCGTGTACCGCACCCTGGATGACCTGGACGCCATCCAGGCCAGTGCGCACTCCGGAAAAACCGGCGTGGTGGTGGGCGGCGGCCTGCTTGGCCTGGAAGCGGCAAACGCGCTGAAAAGCCTGGGGTTACAGGCTCACGTAGTGGAGTTTGCCCCGAGGCTGATGCCGGTGCAGCTGGACGATCAGGGTGGCGCCCTGTTGCGCCAGAAGATTGAAGATCTGGGAGTGCAGGTGCATACCGAAAAAGCCACCACCGCCATTGTGCCGGGCAACGGCGCGCGGTTGCGGATGAATTTCGCGGATGACAGCCACCTGGAAACCGACCTGATTGTGTTCTCTGCCGGCATCCGCCCGCAGGATGCCCTGGCCCGGGCCTGTGGTCTGGAGGTTGGCGAGCGCGGCGGGATTGTCATCAACAACCAGTGCACCACGTCCGACCCGCACATTCACGCCATTGGCGAATGTGCACTCTGGAATAACTTCATTTTCGGCCTGGTGGCACCGGGTTACACCATGGCCCGAACCCTGTCGGCCGCCCTGAACAACGACACCAGCGCAGCCTTTACCGGTGCCGACATGAGCACCAAGCTCAAGCTGCTGGGGGTGGATGTGGGTTCCATCGGCGACGCTCACGCCCGGACTCCGGGCGCCCGCAACATTCGTTTTCACGATGAGCAGGCCGGCCATTACCGGCGCATGGTGGTGAGCCAGGACGGGAAAACCCTGCTGGGTGCCATTCTGGTGGGCGACAACGGTCCCTACGACACCCTTTTGCAATACACTATCAACGGCATCGAGTTGCCGGCGAACCCGGAAGCGCTGATTCTTCCTGAGAGCGAAGGCGGTGCCCCGGGGCTGGGTGCTGATGCCCTGCCGGACACGGCCTCGATCTGTTCCTGCCACAACGTCACCAAGGGCGATATCTGCGGCGCTATTGACGCAGGTTGCGCCGATCTGGGCAGTGTGAAAGCGGAAACCAAAGCCAGCACCGGCTGCGGTGGCTGCGCGGCGCTGCTCAAGAAGGTGGTGGACAGCGAGCTGGAGAAACGCGGCGTGGAGGTGTGTACGGATTTGTGCGAACACTTCCCCTACACCCGCCAGGAGCTGTTCCATCTGGTCAAGGTGAACGGCATTCGCACCTTCCGGGGCCTGCTCAGGCAATACGGCAAGGGCCAGGGTTGCGACATCTGCAAGCCGACGGTGGGCTCCATTCTGGCCACCTGCTGGAACGAGCATATTCTGGCCACCGACCACGTGCCGCTGCAGGACACCAACGATACCTTCATGGCCAACATGCAGAAGAACGGCACTTACTCGATCGTGCCGCGCATTCCCGGCGGCGAGATCACCCCGGACAAGCTGATTGTGCTGGGCGAGGTGGCCAAGCAATACAACCTGTACACCAAGATCACCGGCGGCCAGCGGGTGGACCTGTTCGGCGCCACCCTGAGTGAGCTGCCGGAGATCTGGGAGAAGTTGATCGCCGCCGGTTTCGAGACCGGGCACGCCTATGGCAAGTCGCTGCGTACGGTGAAGTCCTGCGTGGGCAGCACCTGGTGCCGTTACGGCGTGCAGGACAGCGTGGGCATGGCGATCACTCTGGAGAATCGCTACAAGGGCCTGCGGGCGCCCCACAAGGTGAAGATGGCGGTCTCTGGCTGTACCCGGGAATGCGCGGAGGCCCAGAGCAAGGATTTCGGGGTGATCGCCACCGAGAAGGGCTGGAACCTGTACGTGTGCGGCAATGGCGGTATGCGGCCGCGGCATGCGGATCTCTTTGCCACGGATTTGTCGGATGAGGAGCTGATCCGGACCATTGACCGGGTAGTGATGTTCTATGTGCGGACGGCGGATCGGCTGCAGCGGACGTCGGTCTGGATGGAGAATCTGGAAGGCGGTCTGGAGTATCTGAAGCAGGTGGTGCTGGAGGACAGTCTGGGGATTGGCGAGGAGCTGGAGCAGCACATGGCGGGTCTGGTGGAGACCTATCAGTGTGAGTGGAAGACCGCGGTTGAGGATCCGGAGAAGCGCAAGCGGTTCCGGGAGTTTGTGAATGCGCCGGAGCAGAAGGACCCGGTGCAGCAGTGGACTTCGGAGCGGGGGCAGCGGCGGCCTGTTTTGGAGGTGGCTTCTTCGTAGCCTTCTGGCTTGGGGGCGGAGCGCGGGGGCCGGGGTAATTTTCTTCTGGAAAAAATAACTCGCTTTGCTCAGACATCTTTTTTCCTGCCAGAAAATTACCCCGACCCCCGCGCTCGCAGACATAAGTGGGATAGGCAAGTTAAAGACATTGGGATTCAGGAGAACGTTTTATGAAAGCTCGGACTTGTTGGGAAGCCGTTTGTACGGTGGACGATCTGGTGGCTGACTCCGGCATTGCGGTTTGGACGGAGGACGGGCCGGTGGCGGTGTTTTATCTGCCACACCGGCTGCCGGCGTTGTTTGCCATCAGCCATACCGATCCGTTCAGTGGCTCGAATGTGCTGGCCCGGGGGATTACCGGGGATATCAACGGGGAGCCGGTGGTGGCATCGCCGTTGTATAAGCAGCATTTCAGTCTTCGCACCGGTGTCTGCCTGGAGGATGACAGTGCCCGTGTGAAGACATACCCGGTGTTGCTGGACGGTGATCAGATCCGTCTGGAGGTGCCGGTGGCTCAGGCGGCGTCGGTGGCCGCCTGAGATCTGAGAGACGCTTATGTCAGTTGATGAATTCGACGTTTTCAGACAGGGGTGCCCTTGGGCTGGTGATCTGGTTCACCGGGCTGTCGGGGTTGGCGTAGCCGATGGCCATGCCGGCGAAGACTTTTCGGTGTTCGGGCAGGCCCAGGAATTCGCTGATGGTTTTGGGGTAGACGGACCAGGATTCCTGGGCGCAGCTGTCGAGGCCTTCGGCGCGCAGCAGGAGCATGATGGTTTGCAGGATCATGCCCAGGTCGGACCACTGGGGCGGGCCCATGTTGTCGTCGACGGTGCAGAACAGGCCGACCGGGGCGCCGAAGAATTCGAAGTTGCGTTTGAACCACTCGAAGCGGGCGGCTTTGTCTTCCCTGGGGATGTCGAGCTGTCGGTACATGAGTTCGCCAATCTCGAAGCGGCGGTCGCGGTAGGGTGATTGCAGTTTGGGTGGGTAGATTTCGTATTCCGGCACTTCGTTGAAGCCTTTGCTGACTTTCTCCCTCATCAGGGTTTTCAGGCGGGCCAGGGCGTCGCCGGTCACCACGTACAGGTGCCAGGGTTGCAGGTTGCCGCCGGACGGGGCCCGGGTGGCGGTTTCGATCACTTGGCGAAGGGTGGCCTCGGAAACCGGGGTGTCGAGGAAGTCCCGGACGGATTTCCGGGACTGGACGGCTTGTTGTACATCCATTGAAGACATCTCCCCAAAAAAAGTCATTGTTGTTTGAACAGGCTCAGACTGTGGCCAGTATGGAGGCCGTTTCAATGCTTGACCACCCTCACCGGCGGGTTTAGTCTCCGGCAACATTACAAGGCCAATCGAGGGTGTTCGGGTCATGGAAGATCACAGTCAGTTTCGCCTGCTGTCACAGCGGCGGTTCCTGCCATTTTTTGTGACCCAGTTTGCCGGGGCATTCAACGACAACCTGTTCAAGAACGCTTTGTTGTTGCTGGTCACCTACAGCGCCGGGGGCCTATTCGGGTTGTCGGCAGATGTGGTGGTTAACCTCGCCGCCATGCTGTTTATCCTGCCATTTTTCCTGTTTTCCGCAATTGCCGGCCAGGTGGCGGATCGGTTCGAGAAGTCGGCGGTTATCCGTTGGATCAAGTTTGCCGAAGTGGTGATCATGGGCGTCGCCGCCGTCGGGCTCTGGTTTGGCTGGTACGAGATGTTGTTTCTGCTGTTGTTCCTCACCGGGGTGCAATCCGCCTTTTTCGGACCGGTAAAGTACGCCATTCTGCCCCAGGCCCTGAAGGATTCTGAGCTGGTGGGTGGCAACGCGCTGGTGGAGATGGGCACCTTTGTGGCCATACTGGTGGGCACGCTGATGGCCGGCGTGATGATGAAAGCCCCGGTGCCGGGCCCGGTGATTGCGGTGGCCGTGGCTTTACTGGCCATCACAGGCCTGATCGCCGCGCTGCGGATTCCCAAAGCGAAGGCTGCCGCGCCGGATCTGAAGATCCAGTTCCGCCCGCTCCAGGAAACCTGGAAGCTGATGGCCATCGCCCGGGATAATCACAATGTGTTCCTGAGCATTCTGGCCATTTCCTGGTTCTGGTTTCTGGGCGCCGCCTACCTGACTCAGTTCCCCAACTTTGCCAAAACCCACCTGATGGGTGACGAAACCGTGGTCACCATCCTGCTGGCTATTTTCACCATCGGCATTGCCGCCGGCTCCATTGCCTGTGAGCGGCTGTCCGGCCACAAGATTGAGCTGGGTATTGTGCCCATTGGTTCCCTCGGGCTCAGTTTCTTCGGCATTGACCTGTACTTCAACATGCCCGAGCAGCCCATTCCCTCCGACTGGTGGATGATCATCACCGATCCCCATTACCGCCAGGTGGCCATCGACTTGCTGGCCATCGGCATTTTTGGCGGGCTGTTTATTGTGCCGCTGTATGCCTACGTTCAGCGAGAGGCCTCGCCAGACACCCGGGCGCGGGTGATCGCCGCCCTCAACATTTTTAACGCCCTGTTCATGGTGATCAGTGCCCTGCTGGCCATGCTGATGCTGGGCGTGATCGGGCTGAGCATTCCCGAGTTTTTCCTGGTGCTGTCGATCATGAACCTGATCGTGGCGGGCTTTGTCTATCAGCAGGTGCCGGATTTTGCCCTGCGCTTTGTGATCTGGGTGCTGTCCCACACCGTCTACCGGGTCAGCCATCATCACCTGGACAGGATCCCCGAAGAAGGGCCAGCGCTGTTGGTGTGTAACCACGTGTCCTACATGGACGCCCTGGTGATTGCCGGTGCCGTGCGCAGGCCGGTGCGCTTTGTGATGGACCACAACATCTTCGCAACCCCCATCATGGGCAGCTTTTTCCGGCTGGCCAAGACCATCCCGATTGGTCCTAAATCCAAAGTCCCGGAAATCTACCAAGCGGCCTTCGACCGCATTGATGAGGAGCTGGCCGCCGGCCATCTGGTGTGCATTTTCCCGGAGGGCAAACTGACCAAGGACGGCGAAGTGGATACCTTCAAATCCGGCGTGGACATGATTCTGCAGCGCCGGCCGGTCACCGTCGTGCCGATGGCCCTGAGAGGCCTGTGGGGCAGTTTCTTCAGCCACTGCGGCGGCCCGGCATTCAGTCACCTGCCGAAGCGTTTCTGGTCCAGGATACACCTTCTTGCCGATCACCCTGTCGCTCCGGAGGAGGCCGGGGCCACTGTGCTCGAGCATAAGGTCAAAGCACTCAGGGGGTCTCAACCCTAGCCCGCCGACCCAACACCAGAATAATCAGCGAGGGCAGGAAGGTGACGGTCACGATCGCCGCACCCAATAGGCCAAAGAGCACAATCGCACCGACCCCGCGGTAGAGTTCCGTCCCCTCGCCGGGCAGAAAAACCAGGGGCGACAGGCCGCACAGGGTGGTCATGGTCGTCATGGCGATGGGCCGTAACCGGGTCTGAACCGCGCCGGTGACCGCCTCCACCACGGTCACGCCTTTGCTGCGCAGATTGTGACGGGCCTGTTCCACCACCAGTATCGGGTTGTTGACGACGGTTCCCATCAGAATCAGGAATCCCAACATGGAGATCATGTCAAACGGCTGCCGCAAAGGTTGCAGGCCGATCAGAGGCAGCATCCCGCCCACCAGGTTCATCAGTCCGAGCCCGACAATACCGCCGGCCACCCCCAGGGGGATCGCCGTCATAATCAGCAGCGGGAATCCCCAGTGAGCAAAAATGGCCACCAGCAGCAGATAGACAATGGCAATGGCGATCAGGAAGTTACCCGTCAGGGCATCGCGGGTGGCGTTGAGCTGATCACTGGCCCCGGAAATATCCACCGTCACGTTCGCCGGCAGCTCGCCACTGGCCCGCAAGGCATCCAGTAATTCTGTGCGCACCCTTTCCACGCCGGCCTCAAGGGGCACATCCGGCGGCGGTATCACGTTCAAGGTAACCGTCCGCCGGCCATCAACCCGGCGGACGGTGCTGGTATCCACTGTTTCTTCGATCGTGGCCAGGCTCGATAGTGGCAGAATGGCGCCCGAGGGCGTGTGCACGGCAACATCCGGCAGTTTGCTCAGGTCTGGTTGCTGCCCCTCCTGGCCATAGAGGTAGATATCGATCTTCTCGTCGTCCAGGAAGAAATCATCCACATAGCTGCCTTCGGTGAGAGTGGCCACAGTAAACCCGATGGCCTCCGCATCCAGTCCAAGCTCCGCGGCCCGGTCCCAATCTGGCCGGATCTGAATCAGCGGTTGGGCCAGCGTGAGTGTCGACGGCTGGCTCTGGATGCGAGGGCCGTCGAAGATCTGCTCTGCCCGCCGATAGGCGGCATTGGCAGCCTGATAGACCGACGCCAGATCCGGACCGGAAATGTCCAGATTAATACTGCGGGTGCCCCCGTCGTTGCTGGAGATGATCGAGCCTTTAGCGGCAAACGCGCGCATTCCCGGGAATTGCCGGTATACGCGAGTGATCTCGCTCATCAGGGCGTTGATGTGGGTGGGGTCCAGGGTCTCTGAAATGATCCGGACACGGGTTGGCGTAACCCCCATGTTCAGATAGGCAATCGGCGGCACTTGCGTTTCACCACGGGCATAGGCTTCGCCATCGGCATTCACGTGGGGCAGAAAATGCGCCTCTACCAGCTCCGCAATCGCGGCCATTTCAGTCAGGTTATAGCCCGGCGGCGCGGTCATGGCGGCAAAGGTTTTCGGCTCTTCGCCCTCTGGCAGGTACTCGGCTGGAGGCGTCAACACCAGAATGATCCACAGGCTGACCCCGGCGGTCACCGCGATCACCAACACCCGGCGCAGCGACCCATCCACCAGCCAGCGCACCAGCCCCATCACACGGGCAACCCATCCGCCCCCGGTGTCATTGCCATACTGATCGACCTTGTCGGCTTTGCCGCCAAAGTCGAGGCGGGCACATAAGGTAGGGATAATCGTGACGGCCACCAACATGGAGGCCAGTATCGCCGCCGATATGGCGATGGCGACGTCTGAATACAGCTGGCCAGCTTCCTCTTCGATGAACAGGATCGGCAGAAACACCAGAATCGTGGTGGCGGTCGAGGCGAGTACCGCCGGCCATACCTCCCTCACGCCCTTGAGCGACGATTCCATCCGGTCCAGCCCCAATCGCCGGTATCGTTCGATGTTCTCCAGCACCACAATGCTGTTATCCACGGTCATGCCAATGGCAAAGGCGACACCAGCCAATGAGATCACGTTGATCGTGCGCCCGGTCATCAGCAGACCAATAAACGCCGCAATCGCGCACAGCGGAATACCGACCACACCGGCAAAGGTGGCCCGCCCGGAGCGCAGGAACAGGTACAGCACCAGGGTGGCGAACACGGCACCAATGCCAAGATTGGTCCAGACATTGGCCACCGAGGCTTCGACATAACGGGCATCGTCAGACGTCAGCGTCAATTGAAGGCCGGCGGGCTCCAGCACCTCACGATTGATGGCGGCCACCTCCTCCAGCATCGCCCGCTTGATCTGAATAACGTTGGAGCCGCTTTCCCGGCGAACCTGTAAGCCAATCACACGCTGGCCGTTGATAATGGACAAGTCTCTCAACAAGGCATGAGCCTGGCGCACCCTGGCCACTTCGCCGAGCCGGACCACGCTGTCTCCGTCCCGTTGAACGACCAGCCGTTCCAGGGCTTCCACGTCGTCAAAACGCCCGACCGTCCGCAACAGATAACGGCGCTTGCCGGAATCCACTTCACCACCGGAGATGTCCCGGTTGCGCGCGGTGATGGCGTCGCGCAGGTCCAGCAGGCTCAAACCACGCTGAGCCAGGGCAGTCTCATCAACAATGATCTGCATCTGCCGATCGGCACCGCCGCCAACCGTGACTTCCGAGACCCCCGGCACGCTCTCCATGCGGGGGCGCACCCGATCTTCCACAAAGTCCCGCATCAATTCGATATCGAGCTCCCGGGGGTTGCCCTCCAGAGTCGCAATACGGAAATACATGAAGGCATTGGCGGAGAACGAGGCTGCGACAATCCGGGGCTGATCAACATTGCGCGGGTAGTCCGACACCTGGCTCAGTGCATTGTTGATCTGAATGAGGGTTTCGGTGATGTCGACGCCGAACGGAAACTCCAGCTCGATCTCAGAAGCGCCACTGGAGGCCGTTGCCGTCATCCGGCTCAGGTTGGGTACATTGCGCAGGAAGCGCTCCTGCTCAATCAGAATTTCCTTCTCGATGTCTTGGGGCGTGGCTCCCGGCCAACGGGTTTCCACGGTGACCGTGCGTACTTCCAGATCGGGAATCATCTGGACCGGAATTCGCATTGCTGCGGCCGCACCCAGAATGGCGACGATCAGCGCGATCACCGCCACCAGGATGCCGTGGCGGATAATACCGGCAAACATCAGTTCGCCTCCCGCTCGGCAATCCGGACCGTCACACCCTGGCTGAGATTTTCATTGCCCCGCACCACCACCTGTTGGCCGGCTTCCAGACCACGGGTAATTTCAATCCGGCCACTGAAACCGGTACCTGGCCAAACCCGCTTTTCACTGACCGTAAAGGTGTCGTTACCCTCAGGCTCGGCAATCCACACCGTTACCCGGCCTTCAGGGTACCGGTTGATCGCGTCCCGCGGCACCGTCAAGCCGCGCTCTCCGGTTGTGATTCTTAACGTTGCCCGGACCGCCATGCCGGGTAGCACGGGCAAGTTATCGGGCCGATCAGCTCGCAACAGGAAAGTCCTCGACTGAGCATCGTTGACCGGCACCAGGGTCACGATGTCGGCTTGCATCCGGTCGTTGTGATGGGAGATCCACAGCTCACTGTTTTCATTAATTCGGGCAAAGTAGTCCTGAGGAACCTGAAAATCCAGTGCCAGGTTATCGGTATCTACCAGGCGCAACAGCTCAGTGCCTGGCGTTACCCACTCGCCCAGGTCCAGTGAACGGTGACTGATTATGCCGTCGAATGGCGCCACCAGGCGGTGCCTGTCAACCTGTACATCAATCTGTTGGCGCTCGGCCTCAAGGCGCGCCAACAACGCCTCAGCCGCAGCTACCTCACTCTCCCGGGCACTGACTTCGGTGGCTGCGATATTGCGCCCTGCGCCAACCGATCTGGCCTCTCGCAGTCTTCTTTCCGCCTCCGCCAGTCGGGCTCGGGCTTCTTCCACTTCAGCACGGGCAGCGCGGCTTTGCCAGTCCACCAGTTCGTGATCCAGTTCCGCCAGCAAGTCGCCGGTAACCACACGGTCGCCAATATCCACATGCAATGCTTTGAGTAAACCGGCAACCGACGCGGAAATTCGTGAGCTGCGCAGAGCATTGACGGTACCATTGAGGGAAACCTCCTGAACCACCTCTTGCTCAACCACCGCTTCAAGGCGAACGATGGGCCTGTCCTGAGCAAGCACACCGGACGACGCACTTGTCAGAATGAACACTATCCAGATACAGACACGCTGCACACACGTCTCCCTATGCGTCCCGATTTAGATGCATTTAACACCCGACATTTATCCACTACGAGCAAAAGCAGGTTCCAGACCTGACCGGGCAAAAAGTCCCAATCGGTCATCCGGTCAATTCACTCTGCAGGCAACTCGGGTACTATCCACTCTAGTCTCAATAACAAGTTGCCAAAAGGTGCCGACGTGAAACCCCTGAGCCCCACCGACCAACTCTTTCTCTGGCTGGAAAAACGCCAACAACCCATGCACGTGGGTGGCCTGCAGCTGTTCTCGTTTCCCGAGGGCGCGCCGGATGATTACGTGGCACAGCTGGCGGACGAGCTGAGGCAGAAATTTGAGGTGACACCGCCGTTCAACCAGCGGCTGAGCTACAAGCTGGGGCAGCCAGTATGGGTGGAAGACGAACACCTGGACCTGGAACACCATTTCCGCTTCGAGGCCCTGCCAACCCCCGGTCGTATCCGGGAATTACTGGCGTTTGTGTCGGCGGAGCATTCCCATTTGATGGACCGGGAACGGCCCATGTGGGAGGTGCACTTGATTGAGGGCTTGAAGGATCGGCAGTTTGCCATCTACACCAAGGTGCACCACTCTCTGGTAGACGGGGTATCCGCCATGCGCATGGCCACCCGGATGCTCAGCGACAACCCGGAGGACACCGGACTTCCCCCCATCTGGGACCTGCCCCGAAGAGCCCGGCCAGACCGTGACGACGCGGGCAGCTCGCTGTGGCACAGCATCGCCCACGTGCTGGGGATGTCCGGCAAGCAGCTGGGCACCATTCCGACGGTAGCCAAAGAACTGCTCAAAACCATCAACCAGGCCCGCAAAGACCCGGCCTACGACTCGATATTCCACGCGCCGCGCAGCGTGTTGAACCAGAAAATCACCGGCTCCCGCCGTTTCGCCGCCCAGTCCTACTGCCTCACCCGCATCAAAGCGGTGTGCGAAGCCTACGGCACCACCATCAACGATGTGGTAACGGCCATGTGCGCGTCGGCTTTGCGCACGTATCTGATGAACCAGGATGCCCTGCCGGAGAAACCGCTGATTGCCTTTGTGCCGGTGTCCCTGCACCGGGACGACAGCACCGAGGGCAATCAGGTGGGGGTGATTCTGGCCAACTTGCACACCGACGAGAACGACGCCGGCCAGCGATTGGTGAAGATTCATCATGGTATGCAGGAGGCCAAGGACCGGTACCGGCACATGTCGCCGGAAGAAATCATCAACTACACCGCGCTTACCCTGGCCCCCGCAGCATTCCACCTGCTCACCGGCATGGCGCCCAAATGGCAGACCTTCAACGTGGTGATTTCCAACGTGCCTGGGCCATCCAAGCCGCTGTATTGGAACGGGGCAAAGCTGGAAGGCATGTACCCGGTGTCCATTGCCATGGATCGCCTGGCCCTGAACATGACCCTGACCAGCTACAACGGCCAGGTGGAGTTCGGGCTGATCGGCTGCCGCCGAACCCTGCCCAGCCTGCAGCGGATGCTGGATTACCTGGAAAACGGCCTCGCGGAACTGGAGACCGCCGCAGGCCTTTGATCAGCCGATCTGGTCGGCGTGGTTGCGCTCGGAGATCTGGCTGTTCAGGGTCCAGAAGTCGTACAGCACACCAATCAGGAACAGGCCGCCGGTCAGCAGGTAGATGATGCCGGTGATCCACTTGCCCATGTACATGCGGTGTACGCCGAACACGCCCAGGAAGGTGAGCAGTATCCAGCTGATGTTGTAGCTGATATTGCCTTCCTGAAAGCGTTTGTCGGCCTCACGGTCCATGCTCGGGATCAGGAACAGATCGATGATCCAGCCAATGAGGAACAGCCCGAAGGTGAAGAACCAGATGGTGCCGGTGATGGGTTTGCCGTAGTAAAAGCGGTGGGAGCCCAGGAATCCGAAGATCCAGAGCAGATAGCCTATAACTTTGCTGTGGGTGTCTGGTTGTCCGTTCATCTTGGTTCCTTTATTTGGATTGTGTTACTCCTGCCCTAGCCTGTGGGTTTGGGGGCGGGACTGGGGAGGTTGGATTATTTTTCCCTTGGAAAAAATTCTCTGACCACCCTGCGACCATGCTCCCAAACCAGAGGCGCAACAAATCAAGGCCCCACCTCCGGAGCCGGGTCCGGCCCACCTTCCCGAAACTCGGAGGCGGACTTCCCGGTCCACTTGCGGAATGCCCGGCTGAAGTTGGACAGGTCGGCATAGCCCAGCTCATAGGCAATCTCGCTGACCGACTGATTGGTATAACGCAGCAGCTGGATCGCCCGGTCTTTCAGCACCGCCTCGACGATTTCGCGGTAGCTGGTGTCTTTCTCCGCCAGCCGCCGTTTAAGCGTTCGGGACGACACACAGAAACGCTCTGCCATCGCTTCCAGGGACGGCAGCGGCCCCGGCGTCATGCGCAGCATGTTGCGGATCGCCAGCACGATATCGCCCTGTTCCTTCAGCGCCTTTTGCAGTTCAAACTCACACTGGTCCCGGGCCATGCGGGAGGCTTCGGCATCGGCCAGGCGCATGCGCACGTCCAGCAGCTTGCGAGGCAACACCAGCATTTCCTCCGGCTGGCCGTATTCGAAACGCACCGGTAACTGGCTGGCAAACCGGGCATAGTAGGCCGGCTCCGGGCTGGACAGGCGTACCGAGACCCCTGGTAACTTACCATCCTCCAGGGCAAAGCCCCGGCTTTCGGCATCGGCACGGTCCAGGAGCTGTTCGGTTAACAGAATCAGGGTGGCGCTGACGGTTTCGGCCAGGAAACCATATAGCCCCGGCACATCAAATTCGGTACACAACTGCACCAGCACCTGATCACCGGCCAGGGACTGTTTCATGCTCAGGAACGGAGCCCGCAGTTGCAGATAGCGGCGGACCGAATCCAGTGCCCCTTCAAAGGTCGGGCTAGTCAGGGCGGCAAAACCGAGGGTGCCGTGAATGGTCAGCCGGAGTTCCTTGGCCAGGTGGAAGCTGAGGCCATCCTTTCCGGCCAGCTCCAGGGCGCGCTGGGCCATCAGGATGGCATCGGTTACGAAGATGCGGCTGTCGTTGGCCTTGAGGTCGTCTGCCGTGAAATCCAGCCCCTGGTAAAGGGCCCGGTCGTTGTGGCCGAGCTGGCGTACCGTTTCACCCAGTACCCGCAGGTAAACGCCGGGTACCAGGAACAGCCCCAGCATTTGTCGTTCTTTGTCTGCACTGGTTGATGCCATGCGGTGTCCCTGATTGATATTTGTCGTGTTTCTGACTCTATCAGAAGCCACCGCCACTGGCAGTGGGGCGGCTCGCACCGATTCACCTGTCTCCCGGGCCAATTGTGCGGCGCTTTTTGTCCCAATGTGAACGGTAGCCGTCCCAACCTCGCATTCTGAAACGCCTTTGACTCCTCCACACTGGACCCATGACATCAGCCAAAGCGTTCAATCGCAGAGGAGTACAGACATGCTGACAACAACTCAAACAGACAAGCAAAACAAGATTTCACATACGCCGGACAATGTCTCGATCAAGCCGCAGCGCATGGGCTTCGAATTTGGAGAGCAGGTACCCCGGTACTGGTTGGATAACAACTACCTGATCAGTCATACCATGAATGCGCTGTCGGTGCTGTTCCCCGAGGGCGAGCAGTTCTTTGTGGATTCGGTACGAGCTTTCCGGGGCCAGATTCAGGACCCCAAGCTGAAAGAGGAAGTTCGCGGCTTTATTGGCCAGGAAGCCATGCATTCCCTGGAACACATTGCCATGAACCAGCACGTGCGTGACCAGGGCATGCCGGTGGAGGAAATGGAGCGTGACCTGAAGGTGATTCTGGACGTGGCCCGCAAGCTGCCCAAGCGTCACCAGCTGGCCATTACCTGTGCCCTGGAGCACATCACGGCGATGATGGCCGACATGCTGCTGGAGAGGGATGACGTGCGCGAAGACATGCACGAGACTATGCGCCCGCTTTGGGTATGGCACGCCATTGAGGAGACGGAACACAAGGCGGTGGCCTACGATGTCTTCCAGCAGGCTGGCGGCACCTACGCCGAGCGGGCGTTCTATCAGGTGTTCAGTACAGCCGCACTGGGCATTGTCGGTACCTGGTACACCGGCCGAATGATCATGCACGATCGCAAGCATTTCTCGTTGAAAGATGCCGCCAAGGGCATGTGGCGTATGTGGGGCAAGGACGGTGCGTTTTCCAGCCTGATTCCGACCTGGCTGGAGTACTTCAAGCCTGGTTTCCACCCCTGGGACAAGGACAACAGTGAGGTGATCGGGCGGTTCAAGGCGGAGATCGAGGGTTATATTGCGCCGCAGTATAAGAGTGGGAACCGGCGGACCTTGCAGTAAGGTCTGCCGCTCAGCGTGACTCCGGGGGCTCTGAGTTACGCTGGCGAGTGGGTGGGGTAAGCTTTTCTTCCGGAAAAAACAACTCGCTTTGCTCAGACATCTTTTTTCCTGCAGAAAAGCTTACCCCACCCACTCTCCTGCTTGACTGGACTTTTTACTCTGGGCTCTTTTCGGCCCAGAGTGTTACTTTCCTCCTGATGCTATCACTTCTCCCTTTTTCCACAGCCGCCACTCGCCTGGCTGGTAGACATCCCACTGTTCATCACTCGTTAGGGGTTCGGTGACGATCACACTGACAACGTCGTTGGGGGTGGTTTCAGATTCGAAATCGACGGTCACGTCGGCGTCTTTCAGGCGAGCCGGTCCGAAGGGGGCTCGGCGGGTGATGCTGGCCATTTTGGTGGTGCAGTAGGTGAACAGCCAGTCGCCGTTACTCAGCAGCAGGTTGAATACGCCTTCGCGGGCGTAGGTTTGTGACAGGCGCACCAGTCTCTCGACCACTTCCTCCAGAGGTGCATTGCGGTCACAGTGACTGCGCAGGTGGTTAAGGATGTCGCAGAACAGGGCTTCGCTGTCGGTGTCGCCCACCGGCTCGTAGAACCCCTCTGCGGCCCGAAAGTTGGAGAGCTGGCCGTTGTGCGCGAAGACCCAGTAGCGGCCCCAGAGCTCGCGGATAAATGGGTGGGTGTTGGCCAGGCAGATTTCGCCGACGTTGGCCTGGCGGATGTGGCAGATGGCCACTTCGCTTTTGATCGGGTGGGTCTGGACCACTTCGGCCAGGCGGGAGCTGGCGCTGGCGTCGGAATCGTGGAAGCTGCGAACGCCCTTTCCTTCATAGAAGGATACGCCCCAGCCGTCTTTGTGGGGGCCGGTTTCGCCACCACGGCGGGTCAGACCGGTGAAGCTGAAACACAGGTCGGTGGGGGTGTTGGCGCTCATGGCCAGCAGTTCGCACATGGTGAATTCGGTCCTTGGCTGTCGATGCTGTCCGCCCTAGGATACCCGATTCAGACCGTACCTCCAGCCACGGTTTTTTCGCTCCGCTCACGGTGTATTGGTCCCGCCGGGGCCACCCGATTTCGCCCGGCGCGTTTGCCGGTGTAAAGGCAGCGGTCGGCGACACAGAACAGGGTTTCGGCGTCCTGGCCATGGTCAGGCCACTGGGCAATGCCGAACGACGCCGTCACCCGGATACCGGCCTCACCGTAGCGTAGCTCCCGGCCGGCAATACGTTCTCGCAGTTCGTCCATCAGTTCAAAGGCGTCTGCGGGTTTTACGTCCCGCAGGATCAAACCGAACTCTTCACCACCAAGACGGCCCACGGAGTCAGTGGTACGAAGGCGTTCGCTCAGACATTGGCCAATGTTGCGCAGCACATGATCACCGGCATCATGGCCCAGTGTGTCATTCACCAGCTTGAAATGGTCGATGTCCATCACTACCAGCGCAAACCCGCTGCCGTTGCGTTCGCATTCGGCAATCGTGCGGGCCAGGGTGGACTGGAAATTAGCCCGGTTAGCGAGGCCGGTCAGGGCATCGGTCTGGGCCATGTCCACCAGCCGTTGCTCAGCCTCCTCCCGGCGCTCCTCGTACATATGCATGAACACTTGCATCAGCACGCCGCACAACACCATGTTCAGCAGATCAATCATGCCGTGGGCGGTACCGACGGTTTCCAGGAAGAAGTAGTAGACAACAAGCCCGACAACCATGAACGGCACGCTCAGGATCATGCCTTCGCATTTACCCAGCAGCAAATAGGCCAGCACCGGCATCATCAACACCCAGACAAACGCCGCGATGGAGGCGTCCGGCAACAACATGATGACAATAAAGAATGAGAAGATGGCCACCAGGTAGGCGTAGATCCACTGCTGCAGGTGGGGCGTGGTCTTCAGCCGTTGCGCGCCGAAGAACAGAAGGCCGCTGGCAAGCAGTTCAATGGCAGACACCCAGGGGAATCCGTTGAAAAACTGAAGCACAGCAAACACCACCAGTGCGGAACCGGTGACAAAAAACAGTAATCTTGCGAGTGTACGGCGGTGATTGTCCCGCAAACCGGAGCGGCTGTGTTCCAGCGCCGCGCCCAGATCGGGATGCTTTGGCGTATTCATGCTGACTCTTCCCTGGATCAGTCTCAGAGTATAGCCCTTGAAGACTGGTTGTAAAATAAGCAATCGGTATTCAAGGGCCGGGGGTTAGAACCGATCAGACGTACAGGTTCTTTCTGGAGAAACGCTCCACCAGTGGCTGATAGGCAGAGCCCAACAGGCGGTTGATGGCATCAATACCCCAGGCATCCGGGCCCACCAGGATGCGGGATTCGTTCTTCAGAATGCCTTTGACGATGATTTCGGCCGCCTTGTCCGGGGTGGTCATGGCCAGCTTGTCGAAGCCCTTACGCTGGGCGTCGGCGTTTTCGGACTTGCCCATACGAGCGGCGTTGGCAATGTTGGTACGAATGCCACCCGGGTGCACACAGCTGACATGCACGGGCTGGTTCTCCAGCTTCATTTCCTGGCGCAGGGATTCGGTGAAGCCACGAACGGCAAACTTGGCGGCGTTATAGGCGCTTTGCTTGGGCACACCAATCAGGCCAAATACGCTGGAGATGTTCACCACGTGGCCGTCGCCGGAGGCGATCAGATGAGGCAAAAAGGCCCGTGTGCCGTGGGCAACGCCCCAGAAATCGATGTCCATGACCCACTTGAAGTCGTCGTCAGTCATTTCCCGCACCGTGGCAGACAGCGCCACACCCGCGTTGTTGATCACCAGGTTTACCTGGCCAAAATCTGCCTTCACCTGTTCGGCGTGGGCGTAGATCTCGTCACGGTCAGAGACGTCCAGGCGGTAGGTTTTCACACGGTTCTTGTCCAGGGTGGCGACGGTTTCCGCCAGGCCAGCTTCGTTGACATCCGACAGCGCCAACCGGCAGCCCCGGGCTGCCAGGGCATGGGCCAGGGCACGGCCAATGCCGGAACCTGCACCAGTCACCACGGCGACTTTGTTTTTCAGATCTTTCATGGCGGGAGCCTCTTGTTGTGGTCTTTCCAATTAAAGCAGCGTCTTGGTACTTCGCCACTTTAGAGAGCCACCCGGACCAAACCTATGGCAGCGGACTCCGCCTGGTGCCGGCAGCGGGGCCAGTCAACAGGCTATTCCAGCAGATTATCCAGAGGCTGGTCGTAACCCGGTGCAAAGACCTCCAGAAAGTAGCGCACCTCCGGCAATCCGTCTGCGTCCAGCCGGGCGCGGATCTGGGCTTCGGCGGGCGCGAATTCCGGGTTGCCGGCACGGATTTCCGCCCGGCACTTGAGCCAGGCCGAGAGCCGGTCAGCCGCCTTGATCAATTCCTTTTCCTGCTCAGCCAGCCGGGACTCCCGAACGTAGGGCGAGAAGTCATCCCGGAGATCGGCCGGCAACAAGGCCAGTAACTCCGCTTCTGCCTTGTGTTCGATATCACCGAAGGCTTCCCGCATCACTTTCGAATGATATTTCACCGGTGTCGGCATATCGCCGGTGATCACCTCGGTGGCGTCGTGGTAAAGCGCGGCAGCCGCGATGCGGTCCGCGTTGACCTGGCCGTCAAAATGCCGGTTGCGGATCAGCGCCAGGGCGTGGGCGATGGTGGCCACTTCCCAGGAATGGGTGGCGACGTTTTCTTCGATGGCATTACGCATCAAGCCCCAGCGCTTGATCCAGCGCAAGCGGGAAACATAGGCAAAGAAGTGGCTGGCAGTGCGCTGTGTCAGACTGGCCATAGAACTACCTGATTCAATTAGGATTAACGGACGTTCAGCGTGAACTGCACGGTGACAAGCCCCTGTTCATCGGTAACGGCCTGGCGGGACGGCTCCAGGGTGAACAGCTGGGTCGGGTCTACTTCATGGGTTTCCTGCAGCAGGCGGCGAACCGCCAGCCCCCGGTTGGTAGCCAGTTGCCCCAGGGCCTCTGGCGGCAGCGGGCGCTCACCCTCGCGCCAGGCTTGTTGTGCCTGGGCCCAGGCTTCGTCGGTCAGTTCCTCGCCCCGGGCTTCCATCCGGGCGCGTAGTAGCGCCAGGGCGTCAGCTTCCGGATTCACGCCGCCGCGAACGTTCAGCACCAGCTCAGGGCGCTCTCTCAAAGCCTGTGCCAGGGCCGACAATTTGGCAGCCTCACCCTCTGCCAACTCAACGCTACCGGGCACAAAACTGACCTCGCCCAGGTCTTCACTACTGAATCCCGCCAGATCGGCCAGGGAGCCCAACATGCTGAAGGGGGATGCGGCGGCTTTCACCAGCAGGTTCACAAAGGCGCGCATGACGATCTGGCCGACCCGAAATTCCGGATCGGAGACATCGCCCTGGATCGGCAAATCAACTTCAATCACACCCTGCCGGTCTGTCAGCAGGGCCAGTCCCAGCTTCACCGGTGCGTTAATGGCCTGGTCGCTGGCCACCGCCTGGCCCAGCTCCATTCGATCGAGAACGACCCTGTTAGAGGCTTTCAGCCGGGTGCCGGTAAACTCGTAGTCCAGATTCATTCGTAGCTTGCCGGAGTCCACCCCATAGCCCAGATAACGGCCAAAATAGGGTGACAGCACCGGCAACGCCAGATCCTCCATGGCCAGGCGAATGTCGCTGGTATCCTCGGTGCCCAATGCGCCCAGCGTGCCTTCAAAGGTGACGGGGGCAACGCCTGCGAGCCGGCCCTTGAGGTTCACCCGTCCTTGCTGTGGCGGCACATTACTGATGCCGCTGACGGCACCGGTGAGATTATCGAAGTTGGTACTGAACGGCGGCTCGAGTGTGCGATCGGAGTAACCGACGGTGCCGTCGTCAACCACCAGTTGATTGATCCGGAAAACAAACTCCGGTTCGCCGGAGCGGGCTTCGGGGCCTGTCGATTGCGCTGATGCACGCTCACTACCGGTATCTGGCTGCCCGCGAACGATCCGGGCCAGATTGTGTACGCCATCCAATGAGCGAACGACGTTCAGCGAGGGCCGTGCCAGGGTTACCGTGCCGATTTCCAGCCTTGGCGGGTAAACATTGAATTCGATTGGCGCCAGGCGCAGGGTACGCCAGCCCAACATGGAGGCATCGCCATCAGGCAGCCTTAAATCCAGGTTTCCGACCTCGCCGGTGCCGCTGAAGGTACCGGTCATCGGGTCATCCTGGCTGTCCAGGTCCAGATTGCCGTCGAAGCTCAACTGGCCAGCAGCGATGGCCAAATTGGCGCCTTCTTGAAGATAGGGCTCAAACACCGAGAGCTCAAGCTGTGAGCCAGAGACCGCTGCTTCCAGAGTAAACGGCATGGGCGTCAGCTGGCCATTGGCAGACACACGGCCACCGCTTGCGAGCCCGGAGCCGATTCGGTAACTCACCGGCTCGTCCAGCAGGTGGGTCAGGCCGCCCAGGGTAATGTCCACTCCCACCAACTCAAGCTCGGCGGGCGATTCCGGCACGGCATCCCGCCAGCGTACCCGGCCGCCGGCCAACTCAAACCCCTGCACCGACCAACGGAAGGACTGACCTGGGCGGCTAGGCGGCTGTTCCGCGGTGCGCTCAGCGTCAGCGCCCGGCAGTGATGCCAGCCAATCAATCCGGCCCTCGCGGTCCCGGGCAGCGGCCAGAAAGGGCTGCTGTATATTGATCTGCCCAACGCGGGCGCTCAGGGCTGACAGATCGAAACCAATGCCCTCAACATTCACCGTTTCGGCAGCAAAAGCCGCCTCATCGGTGGTGTCGTTCAGACCAAGGGCGATATTGCTGATCGTCAATGTGCCATCGGAGGTAATCAGCTCAAACGGCTCTCCGCCGCCAAGCTGGTAGCGGGTCTCAATGGTTAGCCGGCCATCCTGCCAATGCCAGGGCAGAAACGGTGCGAGAAAATGACCAAGGGTGTCATGGCCCATATCGGAAATCCGCAGCCGGCCTTCAGAATAGAGCGGGGCAATACTCAGTTCGCCATCCCATTCAATGGTCTGCTCACCGAGTGCCGCGATCATCGAATACTGGCTACCAGCCGCTTCCCGGGGCCAGGTGGCCAGATCGCTGATAGACAGATCGAGCGGGGTAATACGGAATTCGGCGGGTTCGGCCTGGCTGAAGTCCCGAAACAGCAAGACACCGCCCTCGATGACCAGTTGCTGAAACAATAATTTGAACGGGGCAGCCGCCGAGTCACTGGCCGTTTCCACCTCAGGCTCGGGGGCTTCTGGTCTTGAAGCATGCCAGTCACGGGCAAAGTTGATGCCGTAGTCTTCCAGCAGATCCACCCGGATGAACGGCTCCTGCAGGCTGATGTCCTGAAAACTCACAATCCCGCGGAACAGCGGGAAAAACCCGAGGTTGACAAACAGCCGATCAAAACCCAGCACCGGCTCACCCGCGCGATCCTTGGCAGATAATCCGGTGATTTCAGCGGTCAGGGTGAACGGGTTGGTTCGTAGCTTGGCCAGCTCCATCTGCCAGCCCATCTGTTGACCAAACTGCTCGGGCAGTGTTTTTTTCAGCCACCAGGGCAGTGCCAGGAAGCCGACAAGCGCGTACAGAGCTGCCAGAACCAGTGCCACAATGGCCAGGTTTCTGGGCAAACGACTGGTGAGTGGGCTCCGGGCCACGAAACTCTCCTTGGTAGATGGCGAACTGACAGGGCCGGGCAGCCCCTTGCCTGATACAAGGATAGTCCTCCCGGCGGCCCTTTGTCAGCCGCTGACAGCTCCCCGTGAACCCGTTATGCTTGGGCGTCGTACTTGAAGACACTTATTAGTCGGTACCGCAAGACGAGGAAAAGTACATGGACATCGGCGACATGCGTCGGGATTTTGAAAGTGAGGGGCTGGACAGAGAACACCTGAATGACGATCCGGTAGCCCAGTTCCAGGCCTGGTTTGAGGATGCCCGCAACGCAGGCATTCTGGAACCCAACGCCATGTCGTTGGCCACCAGTGGCACCGATCAGATGCCGGACCTGCGCACCGTGCTGCTCAAGTACTTCGATAACCATGGCTTTGTGTTCTACACCAACTATGGAAGCCGCAAAGCCCGACAACTCGACGAGAATCCGCGGGCAGCGCTTCTGTTTCCGTGGATTGGTCTGAACCGTCAGGTTCGCATCCAGGGCATGGTGGAAAAGGTCAGCAAGGCCGAATCCCTGCGGTACTTTGCTTCTCGCCCCCGGGGCAGCCAGATTGGCGCCTGGGTGTCTGAGCAAAGCCAGGTGATTACATCCAGGGGCTTGCTGGAACAGAAAGTAGCGGAAATTAAACGCAAGTTCAGCTCCGGGGAAATTCCCTTGCCCAGTTTCTGGGGAGGGTATCGGGTGGTGCCCGAACGCATCGAGTTCTGGCAGGGGCGGCCAAGCCGACTTCACGACCGTTTTGAATACGTGAGAGAGGGCAATGGCTGGACCATCCAACGACTCCAACCCTGATCGGCCCAATATCTGGCTGTGCCATCAGATCAACCGGGATGTAGAGCAAGCGCCATCGTGGATGACCGGCTTTGAGGCTGAAACGCTGGCGCGACTGGCGAGCACCCGGCGGCAGGAATTCCTGACCAGCCGCTGGCTGATCAGGCAAAGCCTGGCGAAAACCAGCGGCCTGGCACCGGAGCACTGCCGGCCGGTAGACGGGCGCCCGAAACGCGCAGTCAACCCGGAAGGCCAGTATCTGTCATTGAGCCACAGCCAGGGGCTCTGCGCGGTGGCCACCAACACCAGTCAGTTGGGTATCGACATTGAGCCAAGCCAACGGAGGCCGGATTGGGTCGCCGTTGCCAGACGCTGGTTCTCCCCCATCGAGCAGGAGTGGCTGTTTCGCGCCGATGACCCCTTCAATTTCCTAAAAGTATGGACACTGAAAGAAGCCTGGCTCAAGGCAACCGATCGTGGCATTGCCGGTAACCTGCAAACCCTTGAAGTTCGCAACCAATTTGAGCTCTATGGCGATCAGCCCGACCAGACCTGGCTGGCCAGTTGCTTCTACGTGGAGGGTTTTCTGGTAACGTTGGTCTATCGAGGCAGGGATCAGGGCGGCCCGGGCAGCTGGCCCGGCATCACCCTGCTGGAACCACCCCCGGATGACTACAACCTGGCACTGGCGGGTACCCAGGAAGCAAGTTGGGAACCCATATTCCACAGGGTTATCCGTTCAAAGCGATAACCGGGACTCACTGTTATGACCCAAGATAGCGAACGCTGCCCCTGGTGCGGCACCGACCCACTCTACGTGCACTACCACGACACCGTCTGGGGCCGCCCGGAGTACGATGACCAGGCGCTGTTTGAAAAGCTGTGCCTGGACGGCCAGCAGGCAGGTTTAAGCTGGATCACCATCCTGCGAAAGCAACAGAGCTATCGCGACGCTTATGCCAACTTTGATCCGGAAACCGTCGCCCGCTTTACCGAGCAAGACCAGCAACGCCTGCTGCAGAACCCGGGCATCATCCGTAATCGACTGAAAGTACGTTCGGTGATCAACAATGCCCGACGCTACCTTGAACTGCAGGAACAGGGCATTGGCTTTTCCTCGTTTCTCTGGCAGTTCGTTGACCACCAGCCAATCCAGAACACCTGGCAGCGATTCGAGGAAGTTCCGGCGGTTACCAAAGAATCCGAGGCCATGTCCAGGGCCCTGAAAAAAGCCGGCTTCACCTTTGTTGGCCCGACCATCGTCTACGCCTTCATGCAGGCCACGGGCATGGTGAATGATCATCTGGTTCAATGCCCGGCCTATCAAGCCTGCTTTGAGATGTCACAATGATCTTACCGGAGCGCTTGCACGTAAATCCCTGGGTAACACCACTTCGGGAGCCAGTCCGTGCGCATCACCCTCAACCAACTCAGGAATCTCGAGCAGCCGGTTATTGAACTGCTTGAGATTATTTCACTGGAAGGCCAGCATTATATGGCCAGACTGCACGGGCCAGATGGCTTGATGCTGTTGTCTGACGACAAAGGTAAAACACGCCTGTTTCGCAGCGCCTGGCAACTGCAGGACACCCTGAGCGATCTGGACGTGCGTGAGACCCAGATTGTTCACCCGTCCGCCTACCATGAAATGGTGGGTATGGAGCCAACAGAAATTGAACCCATGCGGATACAGGTTCAGAGGCAACGGTCGTGATTGCAGTTGCCCGTCTCGCCATCCTGGTCGGCATTGCCGGCCTGATACCGTTTCTTGCCGGAACCGCCGGGCTGTTTGCGATGCCGGGGAAAAGCATCATCATTCTGAGCTGGTTCTACGCCTACAGTGCTGGCATTCTCGCCTTCATGGCAGGCATCTACTGGACTATCGCCCTGCAACTGGAGAACCGCTCCTATCCCCAGTCGCCACTGGTGTCGATGTTACTGAGCCAACTGTTTTTCGTCGCCGCCGGCGTCGGCCTGTTGTTGCAAACACCCCACAAGATTGCCCTATACACCTTCGCCTACCTGCTGCTCTACATTGTCGATGCTCGCTGGATGCGGCCGTACTGGCCGGTATGGTATCTGCGACTGCGTCTGGTGCTGACCACCGTTGTGCTCGCCTGCCAGGTGACCGTCGGCGTATGGTTCTATCTTAACCACGGTGCCTGATATCAGGCACCGTGGTTCGGCTCCGAAAACCACTGTTGCAGTTTCTTTAATGCGGTCTTCTCTATCTGGCGTACCCGCTCGCGGCTGATGCCCAACTGATCCGACAGGGTTTGCAGTGTCTCCGGTTCGGATACGCCCAGCCCGTAACGTCGGGACAGAATATCCCTCTCCCGCTCAGTCAACTCCCCCATCATGGCCTGCAGGGTAACCTGCCGGTCCCGCTGCCGCAGTGGGTGGTCCGGCGACATGGCTTCACCACTGGCCAGGCTGTCGCCGAGGGTAATGGAACCGTCTTCAAGCAAAGGCACATCGGTGGACACTTCCCGGGCTGCCAGTGCTCTCAGTTCGCCGATACGCGAGGGTGAGGCTTCCATGGCTTCGGCCAGTTCGGTCTGGGATGGCGTGCGCCCCAAGTCCTGATGTAACCGCATGGAAGTTTTCTGGAGCTGGCGTATTTCCTCAACGACGTTCTCCGGTGTGTGCACTACCCGCACGCCACGTTGCAGGCAACGGCGCACCTCCTCGCTGATCCACCAGTAAGCATAGGTTGAAAAGCGGAACCCCTTACCCGGGTCGTAACGTTCAACCGCCTTGATCAACCCCACGTTGGCGTCCTGGATCAGGTCAGACATGGGGATACCGTGCTGGCTGTAACGGCGGGCTATGTGTACCGCCAACCTCAGGTTGCACTGAATCAGCCGGCGCCGACAGGCCATGGCCAGGTGATAGGCCCGTCGACAGCGGCTGGAGAAGGCGCAGGCGTCCCCCAGGCTACCGACTACTTCACGAAGGGTTTGTGGTGTGTCTGCGGGCAAGCAAAGTTCCTGGCTGATCACCCGCAAGCTGCGAATCAGCTGGCGCGCCAGGCGGCGCTCCGCGGCATCGCTGAGAAGTTCATGTCGGGACGCATCCCTGAAGTACAACCCTACCAGGGAATCCCTTTCACCATCGTGGGGAAGAGTCGGAGACGGTCCCTGCCGATCATGTATCTGCATTGGCTAAGGTACCCGTTGAAACTTTGTCGAATATACGGTGCGGTCGTGCGCGCAGATTGCCCTGGAAGGGGTGGAAAACCGAGACAAACGAGCGGGGAAGTGAGGAGATCGGTCACGCCCGGCCATGTTACTTGCCCGGTGAAAACACCAGGCAAAACGGCCGACCGGGCGCCCGATCAGGAGGCAAGACGTCCTCCATTACCCACCGGCAAAGCGACCGGTTTCGCCAGCGGGTAATTCTTCAGGTGGTTGAAGCTGCCACAATGGCGTACTCGTGATTGTGGGGTTCAATCAGAGCACCGTGCAGGGCCACAATCGCCTGGTTGTAGTGGTCTTCCTCAATCACAAACTGAATATCCACCTGTCGCATGCACTGGTGAATCGCCAGAACGCTGATGTCTTGGTCGGCCAGCGATTTCACTGATCGCGCCAGGATACCCGGCACCTTCATATCACTGCCGATGGCAGACACCAGGGCCACTTTACGGGTACTGATCTCGGCATTGGGGAACTCTTCCTCCAGCGCCTTGACCACACGTTTCACATGCTTAAGCGTGGTGTCCACATAGTGAGTGATGGTGTTGGCATTGGTGTCCTTGGACATGAAGCGCACTTTGAAGCGATTCAGCACATCCAGAATACGGCGGTCGGAACCTGGCTCGCCCTGCATGTCCTGATCGAACACTTCGATGGCGAACACGCCCTTGGCGCCGGCCACGATTTCCACCTGCGGCTTTTCACTGACGTAGTCGCCGGTGATCAGTGTACCGGTGTGCTCCGGCTCGAAGGTATTCATCACCCGCAGCGGAATCTCATTCTGGCGCAGGCCCTTACCGGCACGGGGGTGGATGGCTTCCATCCCGAGGTTGGCCAACTGGTCGGCGACGTCGTAGTTGGTGCGCCCCAGGGGCACCACTTTCTCTTCGCCCACGATATTGGGGTCGGCGGAACTCAGGTGATATTCCTTGTGAATAATCGCTTCACGGGCATTGGTGATCACCGCCACCCGGCTGAAGGTCATTTCACTGTAGCCCCGGTCAAAGGTGCGCATCAGGCCTTCCTTGCACTGGGCGTAACCGGTCACTATTGGCAGTTCGCGAGTCAGATCAACGTTGTCGAATGCCTGTTTGAGCTTCTCGTCCAGTGGCAGCAATTCACTGTCGCGCCAGCCAGTCAGGTCCACGAAACGGGCGTTGATACCTTCCTGCTGCAGCTTCAGTGCCGTATTGAAGGCACTGTGAGCTTCGCCGATACCGGCAAGCATTTCCCGAACCGTCAACAGGTGCTCTTCCAGCTGGAACTGGCCATAGGAACACAGGCGCTGGAGATCGATCAGGCAACCGCGAACCCCTTCAATGCGGTCGGTGATGAACTGATCCGCCTGCTGCTTGAGCATCGGGTCTTCGAACAGTTCGCCGTTGATGTCGGTTAGAAACTGGATCAGTTTGGTGAGGTCGTCACCCCAGGCCCAGTCCGATTCGGCATCGGCAAACAGGGCATAGACGCCCGGTTCACCGGTTTTCTTGTGTTCCAGCAGCTCGTTGGTCACGCCACCGTAGGCGGAGACCACGAAAATACGCTGATAGAGGTCGCTCTTCTTGCGCTTGGCAATGATGATATTGTCGCGAACGGCCTCATAGTTACTCATGGACGTGCCGCCGATCTTTTCGACGGTGTGTTGTGCCGTAGTCATGTTGTCGCCTTTGCTATCCTGCGGAATGTTAGTGTGGGATCGCGGGCGTCTTACGACGCCTCGCTGACACCTTCCTGCATGATTTCATCAACACTCTCGGCCAGGATGCTCACACCCAGGCGCAGATCGTCCTCACTGGTGGTCAGTGGCATCAGGCACTTGATCACTTCGTCGTTCGGACCACTGGTCTCGATGATCAGGCCTTTCTGGAACGCACGCTTGGTGATCGGGCCAGTCAGGTCCGCATGTTTGGCTTCAATACCACGCATCAGGCCACGGCCTTTCACCCGGAACTCACCCGGATACTTGTCGCAGATAGCCTGCAGGGCATCACCCAGCACCTTGGTCTTGGCTTTTACCTCCTTAGCGAAGGCGTCGTCCTTCCAGTAGGTTTCAACGGCAGCACGGGCAGTCACGAAAGCCATGTTGTTGCCACGGAAGGTACCGTTGTGCTCACCGGATTCCCACACGTCCAGCTCCGGCTTGAACAGCACCAGCGCCATCGGCAGGCCGTAGCCACTCAGAGACTTGGACACGGTTACAATATCCGGCTTGATGCCGGCAAACTCAAAGCTGAAGAACTCACCGGTACGGCCGTTACCGGCCTGGATATCGTCCACAATCAGCAGGATGTCGTGCTTCTTGCACAGCTCGGAAAGACCTTTCAGCCACTCGGCACGGGCAGCGTTCAGGCCACCTTCACCCTGAACCGCCTCAACAATGACTGCAGCCGGCAGTTCAACACCCGAAGAACTGTCTGACAGCACTTTGTCCATGATGGTCAGGGTGTCAACGTCTTCACCCAGGTAGCCGTCGTAGAACATGAAGTCTACATGGCCAAGGGGAATGCCAACGCCGCCCCGGTGATGTTCGTTACCAGTGGCCGCGACCGCACCGGTGGTCACACCGTGAAAGCCATTGGTAAAGGAAATGATGTTGGTGCGCCCCTTCACCTTACGCGCCAGCTTCATCGCCGCTTCCACACAGTTGGTGCCGGTGGGGCCGGTGAACTGCATCTTGTAGTCCAGGCCACGGGGATCAAGGATGTACTTTTTATACGCTTCCATGAAATCGTGCTTGGCGGTGGTGAACAGGTCCAGCCCCTGGCTCACGCCGTCTGCCTCGATGTACTCAAGCAGCGCTTTCTTCAGGATGTCGTTGTTGTGGCCATAGTTCAGGGAGCCGGCACCGGCCAGGAAGTCCAGGTATTGCTTGCCGTCCTCGGTGTACAGATGCGCGTTCTTGGCGCGGTTGAAAATCACCGGGAAGGCACGGGAATAAACGCGTACTTCAGATTCAGTGGACTTGAAAATTTCCATTGTCTTGCCTCTTAGCATGTCAGGTTCGAGGTAAATGCGCGGGGCGCCTGCTGGTAAAACGTGTCGGTCGCAACAGGCCCGCCGTGCGTTGATGTCAGCCCTTTGGCAGGCCCACCCCGGGTGGCCTGCCGGCTGTTTCAGATTCGCGAACGGCGATTCACTGACTGTGAATCAGGGCTCTCAGACAGGTTTCGTGAAAGGCCCAATGCGCAGCAAGAACTCGGAATCGTGCTTGCCACCAAAGTGGGTCTCTTTCTCGAAGTGCTCGTGATAGGTGAGCTCGGCTCCCAGATCACGGGCAAATGAGCGGAACAGCGCCCAGGAGGCCTCGTTGTCTTCGGTAATCGTGGTTTCCAGATGCGTGACGTTCGTGCACGCTTCGCGACCCACGATTTCCTTCAGCATCCGCTTGGCGAGGCCTTGGCCACGACCTTTCTCGTGAACCGCCACCTGCCAGACAAACACGGTCTCGGGCTGTTGGGGAGGGATGTATCCGGAGATAAAGCCGACCAGATCGCCTTCCTTCTCCGCGGCCACGCCGGTCTCGGCAAAGTGGCTGCACTGCAACAGGTTGCAGTAAATCGAGTTGGGGTCCAGCGGCGGGCATTCCGCTACCAGCTGATGGAGCCTGTAGCCATCATCCTTTGTCGGTTTGCGCAAGGTGATGGCGGTGGTATTCGATCCTTCTGATGTCATAACGTGATCAATTCGCTTCAAAAGTTAGAGTTGAATTATATAGACCACAAAATATATTTCAAGTCGCCCCCAACAGCTACCCGGAGCTACCGGAGTTCGATTCTTTCAGAATAGACCGAATTGAAGCATTCGCCAGTGACAGACTGGTTACGGAATGGAAGGAAAAACCACATTGCGAGGATCAAGGCCGGTGCCACCGACCAAACGGCTCCGATAGGACACTGCCGCAGGCGAGCCTTCCGGCCAGAGCCGGTCAAACTGCGACAGCCAGGCATTCACATCGTAAGCCACAGGCATCAGGGAAACGTGCAACCCAGGCCGCGCCAAGCCTGCCACAGGCTCAGAGAAGGGGCTTGTAAAGCCAATGCGGGTTATCAGACCGCGTGAGTCAGAGCTGAGGTTACCCATACCTGCCGCGCCGTTATTGGTCACCAGACAAGGGCGGCCATCTACGTCGCCAGACCAAAGCACCGGCAGGCAGGTGTGAGTGCTCGCGATCACATCGGCACCGGTGGCGCGAAACCAACTTGCCAACTGCCGGTTGTTACCGGCGGCGAAAGCTTCATGCGACAACCCCCAACCGGCCAGCGACTCAGGGTCGCCATGCAACACCAAAATCTTTAGGCCTCCAAATATCAGGCAGCGGTATCTTGGCAATAGCGAAAGTTTCTTTTGGATATCGGGGTGTTGATCCGCCAGTGCCTGCAGGCGTTCCATCATCTGGTTCGAACGCGCCACCACAGCATGATCCACGTATTCCGGGTAGGCACAACCGCAGCCCGCTCCGGCGTTGGGAAGCGATAGCTCATAATCCACATTGCCCAGAATCGCGGTATGATCCAGAACCCGGCTGTTGATCTCGCGGAACAGGGTGTTGTTGGCGTTGAACCAGTTGAAATCGCCGTTGAACACCAATTTAACCCGGTGGCCATGGCGCTCCTCTGCCCGCACCATGGATTCGATTTCATCCAGGGCAAAGGGGTTGCCGTATAGCCCGCCAACAACATACAGCACGCTTTCCGATACGTGGATGGGCTCCCGACAAAGCTCTTCCGGCCGGTAGCGGTAAGCCAGCGGGCAGTTGCGCCCTTCTTTATCAGTCATTGCCTGCCCCCTCCCGTTTTATCATGCGCCCTCAGCAACCACAGACTTTCCGGCCAGGCGGCGCAGCAGCAAAGGCAGGAAGAAACACGCCGTACAGATCAGAAAGCCGTAGGCATTCACCCCCAGCAACATGGCGTAGGCACCGTCACCAATCGCCCAGCTGGAGGGAATCAGGCCCGCCGCCAGCAGAACACCCAGCCCCAGCCCGGTCCAGAAACTGAGGTGAAAGCTCCAGGGCGACCACTGGGTAAAGCCATAGAACAGGAACACCGGCGCCAGGCCCATCACCATGGTGCCCGAGATGGTCGTGGCCTTGAGGATGTCGGTTCCGGCGAACATGGGCAGGTTGCCAAGAAACGCGAACACCACCATCACCACCGCACCCACTCGCATACTTGGCAGTTTGTCCTTGGCGCGACGAGCCAAGCGGGGCAGATCCACCGCCAGGGACTTGGCCAGGGAGGTGAAGGTGGAATCAAGGGTCGAGCCTGCAGAGGTCATCATCACCACGCTCATAAAGAACAGCGCCGCCAGACCAAGGGATTGACCAACCGCCGCTGGCGCATTGCCCATGGCTTCGATGCCATTGAGGCGCGCGTGCACGCCCACCAGACTAAAGATAAACACCGCCACAAACCCCAGCAAGCCAGCCACCACGAAGCTCTTGAGCATGGTCTTTTCCTTGTTCACAAAGCCCCGGTCAGTCAGCACCGGATCATGGAACGGGTAACTGAACAGCTGCAGCAAAGCCACCAGCAACAGATCGAAGCCGGCGTTCAGGCGGAACTCGCCATTGGTCAGCAGCGCGCTCGTGTCGTTGGCCGGAATAATCAGGAACAACACCGCGCCCACAAAGAACACGAACACGAAGGCCTGAATCACATCGGTGAAAATCGACGACCGAAGCCCGCCTTTCAGGCTGTAAGCCAGGGTAAAAACGGTAAACAGCATCGCCGCAGCGTAGTATTCCCACTCACCGGGCAAGCCGAAATAACCGCCCACCACCGCGGTGTTACTCCACACTTCGTTATACAACCGGATCAGAATCGCCGCCGCAAACGCCAGCGCTGCGAACCGACCAAACCGGGAGGTCAAAAAATCCTGCAGGCTCCTGGCCCCGGTCTGAGTGCGGATCAGATAGATAACGTAACCCGCCACCGGAATCGACAACCAGTAACTGGCGTAGGCCAGGCCACCGACCACGCCATAAGCGGCGCCGAGGTTGGCGGCGTTGGTCACCGATTTGGCAAAGATCCAGCTGATAAAGATACTCGCCGTGAGCGACCACTGGCCCACCGGGTTGCCGTGGTCATCCGCGCCTTTGTAGAACGAATTGGCGTTCTTGCTCTTGGGCGACAGCACGTACATAACCACGCCGTACACCAGCAGAAATCCCCAAAACAGGGAGGCTTCAGTAAAGTTCATTTTTTTATTCCATTGTTTTGGTGCAGGTCATTGAGCGGTGGAGGGGGTTCCAAAACGAAAATCGTGGATTTTCTAATGGTTTTGGAACCCCCTCCACCGCTCAACGCCCCCGACATCGATAACGGCTTTCCGGTAAACCACCGGTATTCAACAAGGCCGTTGGGGTTGGGGGATGCCCTCCAAAACCATTAAAAAATCCACGATTTTTGTTTTGGAGGGCATCCCCCAACCCCAACAGCCGTAACTCCAAAGCTCCAGAACCCCAGAACTCCGAAACGAGACATCAACCAGGCGCCGAACAACTAGCCCCAAACCGGTAACAGGAGAAACACCGGTGATGCCGCAACATAATCCGCTCGTCCATGCTCTCGGCCAGCGTGCCGCCCAGATCGTACTGCGGATCGTCATCCACCAGCGTGCAGGCATACACCCGAACCTGATCTCCCTTCTTCACCAGCATGCGCGTGTAGGTGCACATGAAGTGGGAACGGGCCTCTTTGGTCGGGTACTTCTCCATGCACGTCTCGGTAATCTCCGGGCTGCCGTCTTCAGATCCCGGCGTGCCCAGGTCCGGAAACGCGGTGAACGCCAGGTTCTCCGGAATGTTCCACTGACGGAAAATCTCACGGAACGCGGCTTCCACCTCCACCGGGTTTTCGCCGGGGTCGGTCTGTCGGGCGATAGACACTTTGAAGCCCTGGTCGATCAGCCACCGGATACCCTCCAGCGCTTGGTCAAAGCTGCCTTCGCCGCGATCTTTGTCATGTCGGGCACGATCCGGGAAGTCCAGGCTGACCCGAAAATGAATCGGGTAGGGGTTGTCCAACAGCGGCAACACCTGGTGTTGCCGTTTATGCAATGGCTCGGTGGCGTTGGTCAGCACAAAACAGGGCCGGTGCTGGCTGGCGTAATCCAGAATATTCACGAAATCCCGGATCACGAACGGCTCTCCGCCGGTGAAAGAAAACTGCTCCACGCCCATGTCGATGGCTTCGTGGATGAACGGCTTTACATCGCTGAGCTTCATGCCCGGAATGCGGCCATCACCGGGATGGGAACCCTCCAGGCAAAAGGGGCAGGCCAGGTTGCAGGCGGTGCCTGTGTGTATCCACAGTTCTTTGAGCTTGTCCGCGTCGATGTAACCCCGGGGGTCGCCGTTGCGGGTGTGGGTCCAGCTGTCTCGCGCCCGGGGTTCCAGGACTTCCACAGCCGGAATGCGTTTACTGCGGGCCGGTCTCGTTAAAGTCAGGGGCATAGATGCTCCTCGGTCGTTCAGTTTCGTGAGGCCACAGGCACGGGCGAAGTCGGTTTGTTACCAACATCGCCCGATATGTCTCTCAGCCCGTGGTCACTTCTTTATTCTTTTCCTGCCGGACTCTGGCTTTGCCACGGCGCCAGCCATGAAGCTTTTCCAGCAGCCTCAGAATACCCTCGGGCGCATGGGCGCGCTTCCATTCACCCGCCGCGTACTTGGCTGACTCGTTCCAGGTCGGGTACGGGTGAATGGTGCCCAGAATCTTGTTCAACCCCAGGCCATGTTTCATCGCCAGCGTGAACTCGGCAAGAATTTCCCCGGCGTGGGCACCCACCACCACGGCACCCAGAATCTTGTCTTTGCCCGGTGGCGTCAGCACTTTGATGAAGCCGTAGTCTTCGCTCTCGGCGATGGCCCGGTCCAGATCATCCAGGCCATAGCGGGTGACCTCGTAAGCAACACCTTGCTCCTGCGCCTCGGCTTCACTTAAACCAACCCGCGCCACTTCCGGTGAAGTAAACGTCACCCAGGGCATGACCCGGTAATCCACCTTGAACCGCTTGAACTGGCCAAACAGCCCGTTCACTGCCGCGTACCAGGCCTGATGGGCCGCTGCATGGGTGAACTGATACGGGCCAGCCACGTCGCCGCAGGCAAACACATTGGGATACCGCAAACTCATGTCGTCTTCCACTGGCACGGTGCCGTTGGGCAATGTGTCTACACCAATCCTTTCCAGATTCAAGCCGGAGGTATTCGCTGCGCGCCCCACCGCCACCAACACCTGATCAAAGGGAATCCGGATCTTCTCGCCTTCATAATCGCAATAAGCGACCTTCTCTCCATTCTCTATACGGAACTCGGCGGCGGAATGTTTCAATCGGACGTCAATTCCGTCAGATTCAAACTGTTTGAGCACCAATTCAGAGACATCAGCATCTTCTTTGGCCAACAATCGCTCGCCTTTCTCCACCTGGGTCACCCGGCAGCCAAGCCTGGCAAACGCGTGCGCCAGCTCCGAGCCGATGGGGCCGCCGCCCAGCACCAGTAGGCGTTGCGGTTGCTCCTCCAGTTCCCACAAATTATCGGAGGTCAGTGGCTGCATGTCGTTCAGGCCGGGTATGGGCGGTACAGCAGGTTTGCCGCCGGTCGCCACAATGATACTGCGGGCGGTCAGGCGTTCGGTGCGGCCGTCGTTATGCTTGACCTCCAGCTCCCAAGGCGACACAAAACTCGCCTCGCCGGAAATACAGTCCACGCCCAGCTTCCGGTAGCGCTCAGGGGAATCGTGAGGCTCCACTTTCGCGATAACATCTTTGACCCGGTTCATGATATTTTTGAACGAGCCTTTAACGGGCACCGATTCCAGTCCGTAACGGTTGGCATGACGCATAGTGTCCGCTGCCTTGGCACTGCGGATCAGGGCCTTGGAAGGGACGCAGCCGGTATTCAGGCAGTCGCCACCCATCTTGTGCTTTTCGATCAGCGCCACCTTGGCTCTCACTGCGGCGGCAATGTAGGCAGAGACCAGACCGGCAGAGCCACCGCCAACGACCAGCAGGTTGTAGTCAAAATGCTCCGGCTTCTGCCATCCGGCATAGACTTTGCGGCGGCGGATGAAACCCACCACAAACTTGGCGATCAGCGGGAACAACCCCAGCAGGGCAAAGGACAACAGTAAGTTGGCCGAGAGAATATCACCGGTGGACTGGATCTGACCCAACTGGGTGCCTGCATTCACGTACACAAAGGTGCCAGGCAACATGGCAATCCAGCTCACCAGGGCATAGGTGCGCAGCTTCATGGCGGTCAGGCCCATAGCCAGGTTGATCAGGAAGAAGGGGAACACCGGCACCAGGCGCAGGGTGGCCAGATAGAAAGCGCCGTCTTTCTCAATGCCGCGGTCCATTTTGGCCACTGTTTCCGCGTAGCGCTTGCGCAGGGTATCCCGCATCAGGAACCGGGCAACCAGAAAGGCCAGGGATGCGCCCACGGTCGACGCTATGGAGACCGCCGCCAAACCGTAGAGGTTGCCGAAGAAGGCACCACCGGCCAAGGTCATGATGGTGGCGCCGGGCAGGGATAGGGCGGTCACGACTACATAGATAACCGCATAACCGGTGACGGCCAGTATCAGATTCTGGTCAATCCACTGCCCGATGGCACTCTGGTGCGACTGGAGGTTTTCCAGAGTAAGAAGTTTGTGGCCATCGAATCCGAGAAAGATCCCCACGATGGCGGCAATAATCAGAAGAAGTAAAAGCTTGCTGCGATTCATATCCATGCCTGTAAGAATTGAATAAACCAATACGCTGTTATAGCCAAGACACGATCACCGGCTGGATGTTACACAGCCCCTGAACTATTATTTTTGAGCATTCGCTACAGAATACCGGAACTTTTGCCGATTCCGAAACACTATACAAAGACAAACAGCCATACTGACAGCGACAAGGGACGGAAACCCATGGACACAGCGGCACGCCCTGAAGTTGAAGCATCACTGATCGACGACCTCAAACAGGGCGAGCCTAGCGCGTATCGCCGGGCAGTACGCGAATACTCACCCGGCATGCTGGCCGTTGCCCGGTTTTACCTGGACCACTCCAGCGCGGAAGAGGTTGTCCAGGACTGCTGGGTAACCGTGATCGATGCCATCCAGAAGTTTGAAGGCCGTTCTGGCCTTAAAACCTGGCTGCACCGCATCGTTGCCAACCGGTGCAAAAACAAACTGCGTTCAAGCAATCGGGAAGTGGCCACGGATTTCTCGGAAAGCCTGGAGCCAGAACTGGCCGACCGCTTCAATGCCAGAGGCCGTTGGGACCTGCCTCCAAAACTTCAGTTCCATGAATCAGCAGACAGCCTGATGGAAAATGGCGCCCTCAGCGATTGCCTGGACAAACACCTGTCTGCGCTGCCGGAAACCCAGCGTTCTGCTCTGATGCTATACGAAGCTCACCAGCATAAATCCGATGACGTCTGTAACATTCTGGATGTCAGTGCCTCTAACCTTCGTGTACTGTTACACCGTGCGAGGCAGAAGATCTTTCTCATGGTGGAGACCTTCCAGGAGACGGGCGAATGTTAATGTGCAGGGACCTGGCCGAAATTGCCAGTGACTACATTGATGGCGAACTCAGCGGCCGGCAGAACCTGTCTGTGAAAATGCACCTGATGATGTGCAAGGACTGCCGGACGTTTATTGGCAACCTGCGAGCAAGCAGTAATCTGTTGAGTGCGCACTCTTCGGGGCGCGCAGACGAGGAATTCCTTCGCCGGATTGATGAGCGGGTTTCCGAGGCTCTGAAGACTCAAGCCAAAGGCCCAAATGACTCGAACGACACGCCTCAATCATAGTGATATCCTGAGTTTCACTGATGCGACACGCTCATGCTTGAGTAATCAGCCCCGTTACGCCAGAGCTAACCCGCCACTTCCTTGAAGGTTGTTCAATGACTCTCAGAATCACAATTCTGGTCGTGGTTCTTGTTGCGCTGGCAGCATCCTGGTGGTTGTTACAGAACCTGGGCATGCCAACGAACCTTTCTCCGGATGTGCTGTCCGCCTGGCTTGGTAGCCAAGGCGCAATCGGTCCTCTACTGCTGATCATGTTGATGATCATCGCGGTGGTGGTGGGCCCCATCCCAACCCTACCTGTCAGCGCAACGGCCGGACTTGCCTTCGGCGTTGTGTGGGGTACAGCGATTGCGGCGACCGGCGCGCTGGTTGGCGCCATGGCGGCCTTCTGGATTGCCCGAAACCTTGGCCGCGATGCCATCTGCAAACGGTTCCCCGACAACCCCGTGCTGGCTCAGGATGGGTCTCAGCGTTTTCTGACCATCGCAATTCTGCTGACCCGGCTGATTCCTGTATTTTCCTTTGCCCTGATCAGCTATGCCGCCGGCGTTACTGCCATTAAAGCCTGGCGTTTCGCCGTCGCGACTCTACTGGGCATGCTCCCAATGACAGTGGTCTTCGCCGGGCTGGGGAACACCTTCAGGCTAAACCCCATGCTGACCGTGCTGGCCGGCGCTGCAATTCTGGCCGCCATGGTATGGTTACCCTGGTCGATCAGCCGACGCCCCGGCTCAAGGCTGGCCCGTTGGCTGCAACTAAATCAATAACGACAAAAGGGTGGGCCAGCCTCACCAGACCTACTTCTCGAATATCAGCGCTTCGGGGCTCGCCCCCAATTCCTCAAGTGAGGCTATGATGGCCTTGTTGAACGGATCGGGGCCGCACACGTAGAAAGGCTTGCCGAAATCTTTGATGTGAGACTTCAAAAACGCCTTATCGATAACTCCATCCAGAAAAACGTGTTCACTGGAGGGCTTTTCCTGCGTAATGACGTTGGTGAACTGATCACCCAGAATAGTCTCGAACTCCTCTTTCAGAATTATGTCCCGCTCAGTCTTGTTGGAAAAGAGCAACTGGTTATTCCCGATCTGGCCCTTGCGATGCAGGTCACGCAGAATCGCGATAAACGGCGTCACCCCTGCTCCGCCAGCCAGGAACACACCCTCGCCCTTGTACTCGACGGTCCCCCAAGGGTCGCCGATAATCAGGTTGTCGCCCGCACTGAGCTGCCCGATCTGGTCGGTCACGCCTTCGTGGTCCGGATAGATCTTGATGACAAATTCCAGAAAGGGATCTGTGTCGAGGGAGGTGAATGTAAAAGGCCGTCCCTCCTCCCGCCAACCCTCGCAATCAACGGCAACCTCGGTAGCTTGGCCTGGCGTAAAGGCGTATCCCTCCGGTTTTTCGAGCCGAATCTGCAGGACGTCATGGGTAACGTTTCGAATATCCTTGATTGCCAGCGTGTAACTCATGGTTCACCTCGTGCTTGGTGTTTAACGGAGGGAGCGCGCACGGATAGACACTTCAAGACTTGCAAAACGCCCAGCTCTGCATGCCAATCGGTAGCAGCCATAGTGGTGCGTTACGCAGCGGTGGCCATCCGGCCCCTGACATTCATATACGTTCATTAGTAGTTGTTTGTGCGACTGGCATAGATTTCAACTGTGCAGCGGCAACATCCGTACTCACCTCGGCGTCTCGGACCGGCTCAGATCACGCCCTCTTCCATTCAAACTTTTTGAAAGGCTCATCGACCGGTGTTTTCGCAATGTGATTGATGTAGTTACTCATGATTTTCTGAGACAACGTCATGATCACTTCCAGAACGTGCCGGTTATCGTAACCTGCCTCGAAAAACGCGGTTAGGTCATCTTCGCTCAGATTGCCTTGCTTGCGCATGACCGCCAGGGTGAAATCACGCAGCGCTTCCAGTTTGTCGTTCGGAAGTGGGGTCTCGTCACGCAGAGCATTGGTGATGTCGTCAGACACTTCCATCATCTTCGCGATCCCGGTATGAGCGGGGACACAGTAGTGGCAAGCGTTCTCAACGTTGATGGTCTGCCAGACCACAGTTTTTTCATCGTTGGTGAAACTGCTGTCCAGTACCAGCTGATGCAGTTTCTGGTAGGCCTCAAGCACTTGCGGCGATTCCGCCATGACCGCATGCAGGCCGGGAATCATACCGAAGTTCTTTTGGGAATTTTCCAGGAACGGCTTGGCTTCCTCGGGAGCGGACTGGGCATCGTGTAATTTGAAATCTGCCATTGCGGTACTCCAATCAAGTTTATGAATGATCGCTCAACAATTAAAGCCTATCTGTTTTTGAGCAGTCACTCAAGTTATAATTGAGTGAACATTCAAAGCTCACACGAAGGCGGTGTTGTTATGCCAAGACCTCCAAGCTACGACCGGGATACAGCCCTGGCCAAGGCCGTCAGTCTGTTCTGGCACAAGGGCTATCACGGCAGCTCGATGAAGCAGATTGAACAGGCGTTGGATATGCGCCCCGGCAGCATCTACGCCACGTTTGGTAGCAAAGACGGCCTGTTTTCCGAAGCTCTGGCCAATTACGCAGAGCAGGGCGGAGCCGACCTTTCAGAACACATGGCGGGTTATGACAGCATCGTTGAAGGGTTGCAGGCGTATTTGCGGCAAATCGCCGGCAGTTGCGCGGGCGTTGACTGCGCCCCCGCCCGCGCCTGCCTGATCGTGAAAACCCTGCTGGAAGCCAGCAACACCAACCCGGCACTGTATTCACAGGCCCAGAGTGTGCTGGCCGCCATTGAAACGTCCTTTGCTGAGCTGCTGGAAAGTGCAAAAAATCAGGGAGAAATTGCCGCCAAGACCGATTGCCGGCGGCTGGCAAGGCTGCTTCAGAGTCAGATTATGGGGCTGCGCTCCATGGCTGAACGCAACCTGTCGGCCACTGAGCTGGAACACCTGGGCGACGACATGGCGGCAATTCTAGAGGTCTACAAGGTACAGAACTGAACTCCAGCCAGGTGTCCTCTGCCAAGTTGAAGCTCCTTACCCCCCGTTCAATCAGCCGCTAGCGCACGGGGCCATTCAACTGCTCCAGAAACGCCGCGGGCAGGGCGTCGATCACCGGCCGGGCGTGACCGGCCAGTTCCGGATTGGGGTGTTCCGGTTCCCGGCTCAGGGTCACCGGCGATTCTGACCAGTGCAAAAGCTCCAGCTTGCCGTCGTCCCGCTCACCCAGCGCGGTGCAATGCTCCACCCAGTCGCCATCGTTGCAGTAGAGGCCATCTTCACTGCGCAGGAAGCCTGCCGAGTGGATGTGGCCGCAGATAAAACCGTGGTAATGACCTTTCTCTGCAGCCGTCAGCGCCGCCAGCTCGAATCGCCGGATAAAGGTTCGGGCCTTGCCGATCCGGCTTTTGATCCAGGCTGCAAGCGACCAGTAAGGCCTGCCCTGGAGCCTGCGCAAGGCATTGAACCAGCGGTTCAGGCGAAGCAACAGGCCGTGGGCGCGGTCTCCCACCAGCAGCATTAGAGGACTGCATCGCACCACCTGGTCAAACTGGTCACCGTGGCAAACCAGAAACTGACGACCGTCGGCGGTGGTGTGCACCGCCTTGTATTGCAGCTCTATGCCGGAGAAGGTTTGACCGCAGAAGCGCCGGAAAAACTCGTCGTGATTACCGGGAATGTAAACCACCCGGGTACCCGTGGCGGCGAGCTCCAGCAGCCTGTGGATAACCTGCCGATGACTGTCCGGGAAGTGAGCCCGGCGCTGCATGGCGATCAGGTCGATAATGTCGCCGACCAGGTACAGCGTCTGGCAGCGAACGTTGTTGAGGAAATCCAGCAGGTAGTCGGCCTGGCAATCGGCCGTTCCCAGATGAACATCGGAAATGAATACGCTGCGATACGCTCGCATGGTGCCTCCCGTGGTGTCAGGCCTGCCTTCGGTTTCCTGTAACAACCTTGGCAAGCTCCGGTGACACCCGGGTGACAATGGCAAGTCAGTTTTATGAAGCCGGGCGCTAAACCATCAGCCCGGCAACCGACGGCATTAACGCAGGTCCGGATTCAGGGTGTAAGTGCCGGTTACCCGGGCACTGGCCAGCACGTGCCCGGCCATGGCCTGGCGGACATCGTTGCCGTCAAATTCACCCTCCAGCCCCAGGCTTTCGACATCCAGCGCATGCACTTCGAAATGGTAGTGGTGGATGATCTCGTCGTTCCAGGGCGGGCAGGGGCCGTCATACCCGGCATAGGTGCCCGCCATATCCGGGTTGCCGGCAAGGAACTGGGTGTAATTATTCACGCCCCGAACGCCAATCGGCCCCGGTCCGTGGTCCTTGCCCTTGGGCAGCACGCCGTCACTGTCTTCGCCTTCCGGGATGCGGCCGATATTGGCGGGAATGTCTGTCAGTAGCCAGTGGAAGAAATCCACCCGGGGCAGGTCGGCGGGCACGGTTTTGCCTTCCTGGTTTACATCGTCGGCCACACTGGGCACATCCGGATCAAACATGATCACCACAAAGCTTTTGGTGCCTTCCGGTGCGCCAGACCAGACCAACTCGGGGTTTCGGTTGGGGCCAAAGCTCATGTGGTCCTGCTCGCTGAAAACCCCAAAGGCAAACTTCTCCGGGATGGGTTGTCCCTCTTCTACACCACGAACCTCTAGTTTCACGATCGTCTCTCCTGTCGAGCGGCTTTTGATTGATTCAGCCATCGCCGAATGATACGGGACCGGCCGGTGTTCCGGTTTTATCAACCACGTCAGGTCTTTGTCCAGATTAGCAAACCAGCGGCAGAAAACACGGCTTCTACGCTCAGGTGTAAGCCAAAGCACCCGCCAGGCAACACTTCTGTCCAATTGTCATCCCGGGCCGTCAACGTTAGTATAATGGCGTTAGCAGCCTACCTTTTATGCTAACAGGTCAGACTGATCAGAGCAGACAGCCAAGCGTTTTCCCGCGAGAGCGCTTGGCTCTCATCTTCTGAAGGTCTGACTGCTATGGAAAACCTGCATCACATTGTTGTCGTTGGCGGTGGCGCCGGAGGCCTGGAACTGGTCACCAGCCTGGGCAACAAACTCGGCAAAAAACACAAGGCTCGCATCTCCCTGGTTGACGCCGGCTTGACCCACGTCTGGAAACCTCTGCTGCACGAAGTGGCCTCCGGCTCACTGGACGCCAGTGCCAACGAAATCAATTACCGCGCCCACGCACGGAAACATCACTATGAATTTCAGCTGGGGCGCATGAACGGCCTTGATCGGGCGGCCAAGGAAATCATCATTGCGCCGTTTCTGGACGAAGACGGCCATGAGGTGGTGCCCGAACGTCGGATCCAATACGACACGCTGGTGATTGCTGTGGGCAGTACAGCCAATGATTTCGGCACACCCGGCGCCCAGGAACACTGCCTGTTTCTCGACAGTCTCAGGCAAGCAAGGCGGTTCCACAACCTGATGCTCAACGCGTTCCTGCGCAAGAACCACGAGGCCAATCAGGGCAAACCCCATACTCTGAACATCAGCATCATTGGTGCTGGCGCCACAGGTGTTGAGCTGGCTGCCGAGCTGCGACTGGCATCCAGAGAATTGCCGGTCTATGGCATGAACCACCTGCAGTCCTCGGATGTCTCCATCAGCGTGATCGAAGCGGCAGACCGGATTTTGCCGGCCCTGCCCGGGCGCCTGTCGGCGGCAGCCACCCGTGAGCTGGAACGCCAGAAGGTCAAAGTACTGACCGGGCAGCCGGTCAGCGAAGTGCGCGAGAACAGCCTGATCATGAAAGACGGCACCGAATTGCCATCTGAAATGACCATCTGGGCCGCGGGCATCAAGGCTCCCCCGTTTCTGGCTGAGCTCGGCGGCCTGGAAACCAATCGCAGCAATCAGCTGTTGGTGAAGCAAACCCTCGAAACCACTCGGGATACCGACATCTTTGCCTTCGGTGATTGTGCTGCCTGCCCGCAGCCGGGCTCAGAGCATACGGTGCCGCCAAGGGCCCAGGCCGCGCACCAGCAGGCAGACGCTCTGTTCAAAACCCTGTGTAATCGCCTGGAAGGCAAAGACCCAGTGGCCTTTGTCTACAATGACCATGGCTCGCTGATCAATTTCAGCCGTTACACGACCGTCGGCAACCTGATGGGCAACCTGTCTGGCCGCAGCATGTACATCGAGGGAAAGGTGGCCAGGCTGTTCTATGTATCCCTGTACCGGATGCATCAGGTTGCCCTGCACGGGTTCCTGCGCACAGGCATTATCTGGCTGATGGACAAGATAAGCCGAGCGATGCACCCTCGCCTGAAGTTGCATTAGGCAACATGCGATTTGAGTGTGGGACTGGAGCGGGCGATGGGAATCGAACCCACGTCGTAGGCTTGGGAAGCCTCTGCTCTACCATTGAGCTACGCCCGCCTGCATAATGATTGCCACAGCAATATAGGCCCGGACCAGCGTTCGGGCAAGTCCCTTTGGTCAGGAGTCTGATGGATCCCACGTTCACTCTGATTGGCGCCTTGATGCTTGTGTTCAGCATCGTTCTCAGTCCGCTTTCAAGCAGGGTCGGCATGCCGGTGCTGCTGGTTTTTCTGGCTGTCGGCATGATGATGGGCGAAGACGGACCGGGTGGCATCCAGTTCAATAACTTTGAGCTGGCGTTTCTGATCGCCAATCTGTCGCTGGCCGTTATTCTGCTGGATGGCGGCATGCGCACCCGGGTAGAAACCTTCCGGGTAGGTCTGCGGCCAGCCCTGGTACTCGCCACACTTGGCGTTGCCCTGACCGCAGGTGGCGCGGCCATCGTGGCATGGTGGGTGTTCGATTTGCATTGGATGATGGCTTTGTTGATCGGAGCCATTATTTCCTCAACCGACGCAGCCGCTGTGTTTTCCCTGCTGCAGGGCCGGGGCCTGCACCTGAACGAGCGGGTCAGTGCCACCCTTGAGATCGAGTCTGGCAGTAACGACCCGATGGCCATTTTCCTCACCCTGATGCTGGTGACCTTGATAGGCCAACATGAGCAGGGGTCCATACTCTCCGGCCTGACCATGCTGGTACAGCAGTTCGGCATCGGCGCTGCAGCTGGCGTTCTGGGTGGCTTTCTGGTGGTGGAGCTGGCTAATCGGATGCGTCTGACCCCCGCACTGTACCCCCTGCTGGTGGGTGCGGCCGGCATTTCGGTGTTTTCTGCCACCAACGCTGTCGGTGGCAGCGGATTCCTCGCCATTTACCTGTGCGGTGTGGTCATTGGAAACCGCCATGTCCGGATGATGCCGATGATTCTTCAGGTGCACGACGGCATGGCCTGGCTGGCACAGCTCTGTCTGTTCCTGATGCTGGGTCTTCTGGTGAACCCCTCAGACCTGATCCCCCTGGCAGGTGCCGGTTTGATTCTGGCCCTGGCGCTTATCTTTGTTATTCGGCCATTAACCGTGCTGATCACGCTCTGGCCTTTCGGCTTCAACCGGCGGGAGCTGGGCTTTATCAGTTGGGTGGGCCTGCGCGGTGCGGTGCCGATCGTACTGGCGCTGTTCCCGATCATTGCCGACCTGCCGGACGCGCAACTGGTGTTCCATGCAGCATTCTTTATCGTTCTGGTGTCGCTGATCGTTCAGGGCACCACCATGGCCCCTCTCGCCCGCAGGTTGCGGCTTGAAGTTCCCGCCGGCGAAGATCCCTACCGGCGGCTGCCACTGGATGCGCCCGCCGCCGGCGACCATGAGCTGATGCTGTTTCCACTCCGAGGCAAGAGTTGGGATAAGCCCAGAGCCCTTGGCCAACTGCGCCTGCCGGACAACACCGCCGTGGCCGGCGTATTTCGCGACCGCAAGTGCCTGCAGCCCACCAAGGATCTCGAAGTAACCGCCGGCGATATGTTGGCCATGTTCGCCACGCCGTCGGTTCTGCCTGATCTCGGCAAGGCACTGAGCGGGCGACAAGCCCCGAAACATCTGGCAGAGCGTGCGTTCTTTGGTGACTTCGTGCTCAACGGTGACGCCCTGCTGGGCGATGTTGAGCAGGTCTATGGTATTGAATTTGACGAGCTGCCTCCGGAATTATCGCTGGCCGAGTGTTTTGCCAAACGCACCAAAGGGCATCCCGTGGTTGGTGACACCGTCATATTGGGGCCAGTAACGCTGGTGGCTCGAGCCACCGAAGCCGATCGGGTAACCAAGGTTGGCCTGAAAATGGATGCGTGACGCTCGTCCGGTTCGTGCAGGAAAACCAAAAACCGTAACAAAACCCCTTATCAATCCTCGTGCTGGCTATGCTATAAACACACGTGAACAAAGTTTAACCATTCAGCGACGTGTGCTTGCATCATGATCTTCAGAGTTTTTCTATCACTGTTAGTTGTCTTATTGCCTGCCATGGCCAGTAGCTCGGAGCTGCTGGCCCGAGCGGACACCCGCATGGCTATGCCTGGCAGCGAACCTACGCTGGAAGAGCACCTGAACATCACCAAGGTTCTGGTTCACAAAAGTGAGCGCAGGCTTTATCTGTTGAGCGGCGAGCATGAGGTGCGCAGCTATCGTATTTCTCTCGGCGGCAATCCGTTGGGACACAAGCTGTATGAGGGCGACAAACGCACGCCGGAAGGGGATTACATTCTGGATTGGCGTAATGCCAACAGCGATTTCTACAAATCCATCCACATCTCCTACCCCAATGCCCGTGACCGGGAGTTGGCTGAGGCCTGGGGCCTTGATCCCGGCGGCAGCATTATGATCCACGGCCTGCCCAACGACGCCGGCGATCTGGCTTTCGCCTACACGGGACTGGACTGGACCGAAGGCTGTATCGCGGTCACCAATGAAGAAATGGATGAGATCTGGGCGCTGGTCGATAACGGCACCCCCATTCGGATTCTTCCCTGAGCGCAGAACCCATCCCGTTCATGACGGAAGTATTAAGTTGTTGTCATAGCCTAAGAAAATTTACGTATCCTTAGTTAACATTTTGTCTCTGAGTGTTTTACACTGTTTGACGACTCCGGTAGTCAACGCCTATCGGGCTTAGCTGACAGGAAGTCGTCTTAATGACTTCTGGATCACAGGAAATAAAACGACCAATAAGGGGATTTACCATGCGTAAACTGACGATCGCCGGGTTTGCAATGGCCGCTGCTCTGACTGCAGGTTGTGCCACTACCGAGCAGGCTGCCATCGACGAAGCCAATGCAACTGCAAGCTCCGCCGAGCAAACTGCTAACAACGCTCTGAATACTGCTAACAGCGCTGCCAGCGCCGCTCGCACTGCTCAGCAGACTGCTGAAGAAGCCCTGGCTGCTGCCCGTGCCGCTCAGAAGTCCGCTGACGAAGCGAACGAGCGCGCCAAGCGCATGCTCGAGCGTGCCAGCCAGAAGTAAGGCTGCCGTTTAGCAAAAAAGGCCGGTTCAACCGGCCTTTTTTGTGCGCGCTTGAAAGCCCGGGAGCTACTGCTCCTACTTGCCAGGCGCTTTATTGCCCGACTGATTATCCAAAAAGTTCTTGATCATATCCATCGGCAGCGGGAACACGATGGTGGAGGAGTTATTGTTGCTCATGTCCGCCAGTGTCTGCAGGTAACGTAACTGCATGGCTCCGGAGTTGGCCGACATGACTTCTGCAGCCTCTACCAGCTTCTTGGATGCCTGCAATTCACCCTCGGCGTGAATGATCTTGGCGCGACGCTCGCGCTCTGCCTCTGCCTGGCGGGCAATCGCACGAATCATCGACTCATTCAGGTCAACGTGTTTGATTTCCACATTGGCTACCTTGATACCCCAATCCTCGGTCTGGGAATCAATGATTTCCTGAATGTCCGAATTGAGCTTATCCCGTTCAGACAACATTTCGTCCAAATCGTGTTTGCCGAGCACAGAGCGCAAGGTTGTTTGTGCCAACTGACTGGTCGCAGCGCCATAGTCCTCCACCCGGATAATCGCCTTCTCGGGATCAACCACGCGGAAGTACAACACCGCATTCACTCTGACCGTCACGTTGTCCTTGGAAATCACATCCTGGCTTGGGACATCCAGGGTGATCACCCGCAGATCCACCCGGACAATCTGCTGAATACCGGGGATAACGATAATCAGGCCGGGGCCTTTGACGCCCTGAAAGCGGCCCAGGAAAAACACCACACCGCGCTCGTATTCCGGCAGGATCTTGATGGCGGAACCGAGAATCAGAAGCAGCACCACAGTCGGTGCGATATAGGGAATAATGTCACCCAGGTTCATACGGCCTCCTTGATTTGCCGTTGGTTAGTACGAGTTGCTCGTTCAATGACCTTGATCAGAATCGGGCCTGGCTTCAACCAGAAGGGTCAGCCCCTCCATACCATTTACCTGCACCTGCGTGCCCTTGGTGATCTGATGCGGGCAACGGGCATTCCAGCGCTCCCCGCTGACTCGGACATGGCCCTTATAGCCCTCGTAAGAGGACTCAAAGTCATCCAGTGCCACGCCCTTTTCTTCTGCCATATGTTCACTGCCACTGACCGGTGTGCGGCGTCGCAAACCGATGAAGCGGGTAACCGTCCAGAGAATAAATCCTCCCGCCACAACCGCCGTGCCGCCGACGGTGGGTAACGAAATATCCGTGTGGCTGCCATCCATCAGAATCACCGATCCCGTGACAAAGGCGACTATGCCACCGACACCGAGAATGCCGAAACTGGGCATGAAGGCTTCCCCCACGATGAACGCCAGCCCCAACAGAATCAAGGCAAGGCCGGCGTAATTTACCGACAACACCTGAAAGGCGAACAACGCGAGTATCAAACAGATAGCACCGATCACCCCGGGGAACACGGCGCCGGGATTCGACAGCTCAAAAATGATGCCGTAGAAACCGATGATCATCAGAAAATAGGCAACGTTTGGATCGGTGATCACCGACAGCAAGCGGGTGCGCCAGTCCGGCTCTGAGCGGACCAGTTCCAGGTCCGCTGTAACCAGCTCCCGCTCACCTGTGGCCATCTGAACGGTGCGACCGTCAATGGCCTCCAGCAATTCCCGGAGATTGGGCGCTACCACATCGATGACATTCATCTCCAGCGCCTCGGTTGCGCCCAGGTTAACCGCTTCGCGGACCGCCTCTTCCGCCCAGTCGGCATTCCGACCATGGCGCTCGGCCAAGCCACGAATGTAGCTGACGGCATCCTCCAGAACCTTACGTTCCATGGCCGTGTCGCCCCGGCGTTTCTGTGGTTCGGCAGCCGAGTCGTCGGCACTGGTCTCTGAGGCTTCGTCATCCCCGGCGGGCTGCTCAGGTTCCTGCTCTGGCGAGCCTGGCAAGCCACCCATCTGTACCGGTGTTGCCGAACCCAGGTTAGTCGCAGGGGCCATAGCGGCAATGTGGCTGCCGTAAAGGATAAAGGTGCCGGCACTGGCGGCGCGGGCGCCCTGAGGGGAGACATAGGTTGCCACCGGCACTTCGGAGGCCAAGATGGTTTTGATGATTTCCCGCATGGAATCCATCAGGCCACCCGGCGTATCCATTTCCAGAATGACCAGGCCAGCATTCTCCTGCTCGGCCCGCCTGATGCCCCGGGTGACATAATCCATGGTCGCCGGGCCGATTGCACCCTCAACCGTCAAGACCAGTGCGGTTCTCGGCGTGTCCTGCTGGGCAATCGCCTGCCAGGAAGCCCCGATCAGCCCCAGCAGCCCTCCCACGAAAAAAATCAGGGACCAGAAGGGCAAGCGAAGGTTCTGACGTTGCATCGGGTTTGGCTTCATGACGATCTCCCAGGCAGAGTGATCAGAATATTCGGGCCAGCACGGACTCCGGCAGTCGCCTCAGTATGAAACCTATGGGCGTCCAGGGCCAACCTGGCACAAAACGTTCGGCCTTGCCGGACTCAATGGCGCGAACCATGGCCCGACATCCGGTCTTCGCGTCCACAATGAAAGGCGTGTTCTTGACCTTTTCGTTGATCTCAGTCCGGATATACCCTGGGTAGAGTGTGGTCACGCGAATGGGAGACCGCCGCTTTTTCAGTTCGACACGCAAACCCTCGCAAAGTGCCGCCAATCCGGCCTTGGTCGCCGCATAGGTGGTGACGTTGCCAGGCATCCCCCGAACAGCCGTTACCGAAGATACGGCAACCAGGTGACCATGGTTCTGTGCCCGGAAAATCTCCATGGCGGCTTCGATCTGGGCCAGGGCGGCGACAAAATTGGTTTCGGCCGTCTGACTGTTTGCATCAAAACGCCCGGTTCCCAGGGGCTGCCCTTTACCAATACCGGCATTGACGATGACTCTGTCGAGCTGACCAAACTCCTCCCGGAACGACTGAAAAACCTCGGCCACTTGTGCGTGATCATTCACATCCAGGGCCCGCACACTGATCTTCACCCCCGGATGGGCACCCTCCAGCTCGGTCCGGAGCTGATCCAGCCGCTCGGTACGACGGGCACACAGGGCAAGATAATCGCCCCTGGCAGCAAACTCCCGGGCCATGCCTTCACCCAGTCCGGAACTGGCCCCGGTAATCAGTATAGTACGACTCATGAACACTCCTGCCGTTTGGTTATTATTGGTTGTGGCGCCGGGGTCAAAAGTACAGCTTTTGCTCCGGCTCTGCTGGCTCTTCCGGATTGCTTTCCGTCTGCCCCTTGTCAGAGGCCACCCGGGTCAGTCGCTCACCAACCATGGTGGGAATGCCATCGGCCTGATCCACCACCAGTTCGATGGACCGGCGCTGAACTTCCACGTCCGGATGTTGCTGGCGGAAGGCTTCCAGTTTTTCCAGTGTCACGCGCCACAGCTGTTCGCGGTCCTCAGGCGAGTAGTCCTCATGGGGCCGGTGCACTTCAAGCCACACCTCGCCGCCAGACAAGCCAAGCTTGACGGGTTCGCGGATAATCTGGACAGACGTGCCCTTCTGAACCTGATAGACAAACCGGGAAATGTCTTCGTTGTACATTCGGAAACAGCCGGCACTGACCGGCAGGCCGATACCGAAACGCTTGTTCGTTCCGTGGATCAGATAGCCTTTCTCGCTCAGCATCAGGGCATGAGTGCCCAGCGGATTATCCGGGCCGGGCGGGATCATACGCGGCAGATACTCTCCACGGGCTTCATAGGATGCCCGGATACTGGCCGGCGGATACCACGCAGGCGATTCCAGTGGCATGGTTACCTTGGCGTCGGTCAGCGGTGACGGATTCTCTTCGCGCCCGATGCCCACCGGATACACCTGAACGCCACCGTCGGTGAAATAATAGAGCCGGTACTCAGCCAGGTTGATCACGATGCCTTCACGGCGGGCATCGGGCAGCACGTACATGCGCGGCAAGGTAATGGTCGTGCCGTCGCCTGGTAACCAGGGGTCAACACCCGGATTGGCCTTGACCAGCTCCAGATAACCCAGAGCCTCATCATGACCGATGGCAGCAAAGGTATCTTCGTAGCGGGTCGTGAAAACCTGCAACTCCCCCGCCAGATCGCCATTAAGAGCAAACGTTGGTACCCGGGGCGAACGATCGTTTTCCACCGTTGCAGTGTCTGACGGCTTTTGGCTTTGCGCGGCATTGACGGCAGACACCAGGGACATCAGGCACACCAGCAGGGCGGCACATCTTTTCAACCACATATCAACCAGTTCCCATAAACATTCATTCCGGACCTCTGCTCTGAAAGACACGGTTCAGTGTCAGGAGTTCACCAGGGTGGTCCAGACCGTTACCACCGCCAGCACTACAAACAATACGCTGGCACTGATCCTGGCGGTAGCCAGCGGCATGCGCACCATGAGCCAGCGCCCGGCCAGGATCACCGGAATATTGGCCAGCAGCATACCCACCGTCGTGCCGATGATAACCCATAACGTTTCCGTATACCTTGCCGCCAGGACCACCGTAGCCACCTGGGTTTTATCGCCGATCTCCGCCAGGAAGAACATTACCGTAGTGGCCCAGAAGGCGCCCATGCCGAGAAACCGAGATTCGGCACTGTCATCTTTATCCGGTATCAGCAACCACAGGGCGATGGCGACAAAACTCACCGCGAGAATCCAGGGCAGCCACTGGGACGGAATCCAGCTGGCCACCCACGCCCCCAGCCACGCCGAGAGCGCGTGATTGAGCACCGTTGCGACCAGAATACCAAGAATGATGGGGGTACGCTGTGCGTATCGGGCAACCAGGAAAAGAGACAGGAGCTGGGTCTTGTCGCCAATTTCAGCGATAGCGACGGCAAGGGTTGAAGCGAGAAACGCATCCATTCGAAGAGACCTCAGGGCGGAAATCGTCAGACATGAGACAGCTCACCTTCCGCCCATTGGAGGTGATCTGCCTCAGGTCTTGCCAATTCCATGATCAATCATAGAACACGGTAGCCATGGAGAATGAGCTCCAAGTATGTTGACTACCGTTCGCTGCTGTTACCCAGAAGCGAAGGCTACTCCCCCGAAGTTGGGCACATGCTAATGAATCCCGCCAGAAATGGCAACTGGCCACCTTATACCCGCATTTTCCAGACCGGTACGGCCGCCAGCGCAACGAACACCGCCACCAGCCACCAGGCCGCCTCGAACGCGGCAGCGGTAGGCACACTGCCCTGATGTTCACCGAACTCGATGGTCAGTGCCACCACATTTACCCCCAGGGCACCCCCCAGTTGACGGGCGAAATTGATGGTGCTGGACCCGGCGCCCAGTTGTTCCTTGGGCAATGGATTCAGCGCTCCGGTAGACAGGGCCGGCAACATAAAGCCGATGCCAATCCGGCCCAGCACCGCCCAGAGCGCCAGCCAGCCAAACCCGGCGTACTGGCCGGTCAGAGCAAACAGCACAGCAGACAGGGCGAACACCGCGATTCCAAACAGCACCAGGCTGCGGGCGCTGCGCTTGTCTGCCAGCCGGCCCGACAGCGGAAAAACAATACCCAGCACCACCCCGGCGGGCAGCATCAGCAGACCCGCCTCCGTCGCCGAGAAGCCCAGCGTGGTCTGCACAAACAGGGGAATCAGGTAGGTTGAGCCAAACAGCGCCAGCCCAAGCGCCATGGCGCCCAGCGTGGCGAACAGAAACACCGGTTGGCGCAAAAGTAGCAGGTTAACCAGGGGATGCTTCGCCGTGCGTTCCCGAAAGACAAAAGCGAACAAAAGGCCAAGGGCCAACGCCCATTGCATCACGATTCGCAGTTCCTGGCCTGGCCAGGCCTGCATTCGGGTCAGGGTATCCAGGGTCAGGGCGATGGTTGCCCCAAGCAACAACAAACCGGGCAGGTCAAAGGGATAAGGCGCAGGGCGGGAGCGGGGCAGCGGCAGGAACCGCCAGGCCATCCAGACACCCAGAAGGGTGACCGGTGCCGGTGCAAACATCACGTAACGCCAGTTGAACTGATCCACCAGAAACCCGCCCAGAACAGGCCCCAACGCCGGCGCCAGAATCACCCCCATGCCATAAATGCCCATGGCCTGACCACGCCTGTCTGCCGGAAAAATCCGGAACACCAGGTACATGCCCATGGGTTGCATCAACCCGGCCATGGCGCCCTGGCCTATCCTGGCGGCAATCAGCTGTTCGGGAGATTCGGCAAAGCCGCCGACAAGGGAGATGACGGTGAACACCGCCATGGCAACACCCAGGGTCAGGCGCACACCAAAACGGTCCAGCAGCCAGGCGGACGCCAGCATGGTGGTGGTCATGGCGGCGATGAATCCGGTGGCCAGCCAGTGCACCTGGCCCTGGCGAATGCCGAACTCCATCATGATGTCATGGAGCGCTACATTCACCACCGTGGCGCTGAGCACCGTGGCCATGGTGCCAAGCACAACCGTAGCAACGGCCAGCCAGCGCCAGCGTTCGCCGTAACGGGCGGTCAGGCCCTCGACAGAATTATCGCTCAAGCGTTACTTCTGCTTCTCGGCGTTATCCATAATTTTGTGGAACACCTTGAGCGCACATTCGATTTCCTTGTCAGTCACGCCCTCAAGCATCTCTTCACGCAACACAGCGGCCCGCTCAGACAACTCATCCATGAACTCGGCACCGGCCTTGGTCAGATGCAACCGGCGGGCGCGCCGATCGTTCGGACAGGGGCGCCGCTCAATCAACTCCTGCTGTTCCAGGCTATCGAGCAACCTGACCAGAGTCGGATTTTCAATCGCCATCAGACTGGCCAGTTCGCGCTGGGTAAGGCCCTCGCCGCCCTGCTGCAGATACACCATGGTGCTCCAGCGAGCCTGCGTAACGCCAAGGTCTTTCAATCGCTCATCCAGCATCTTGCGCCAGCGGCGGGTAACCCGGGCAACGGCAAACGGGAATTGATCTCTCATGGTTAAACACTCCTGATGGTGATCCGGCATGGGACTAGCAAACGCCACCCCGAAAACCGAGAAAACACTTACCTTATTGGAAATTCACCAATAGTAAGCTAACCATTGAAATAAAAACAGATATGGGGGTGAAAATATAATTGGGGAAAACCGAGAGTTGCGTCAGCCAGCCTGGCGCAACTCCTCCTGCATCTGCTCCACTTCAGGCGACTCGTGGAACTCGGTATTCCGGGGGTCCAGCTCAGAAAGCACCGGAGAGGCCTCCGGCATGGCGGGCACGAAGTGCTCCTGCTTCTCTACCGGCACATCGTCGGTGTGGCTGATCCGGTAACTGGTAACCACCGCCAGCAGCACCAGGAAGCCGGCATTGCCATAGAACAGGCCGGAGGGCCCCATGATATTGATTAACTCCGCCATGGTGATCGGCCCGATCACGCTGCCGATGCCGTAGCTCAGTAACAGCGTGGCACTGGCGGCGACAATCCGGTTGCTGTCCATGCGGTCGTTGGTAATGGCTACTGCAATCGGATAGAGCGTGGCCGACAGGCCAGTGAACAGCCCTACCAACAAGGTGAGTAACGGCAAGCTGGCAGCCCCGAACACGCCAACGCCGACGGCTGAGGCGGCCGCCATCATCGCCACCCAGAACATCACCCGGCGCCGATCAAAGCGGTCGCACACCCGGCCCAGCGGCCAGGCCAGCAACATAGCCGCAACAATGGCACTGGCCATAAACGTGGACGTTCTCGCGACGTCCAGACCAACCAACGTGGCATAGACCGGCCCCAGTGCGTAGAAGCCGCCAATCATGACACCGCTGATCAGCGCGCCGGCGACACCGGAAAACGATTCACGCCCGAGTTTGAAGATGGACATCCGTTGCACCTGCTCAATCGCCGGTGCTTCCATTCGGGTAAGAGCCAGAGGAATCAAGGCCAGAGTCAGCAGAATGGCCGCCAGCGAAAACGGCAGGAAACTGCCCGGGTCACCCACGTTCACAATCAACTGGCCGCCGGCGGCCGACAGGTAGAAAACAATCTGGTAAACGGCAAAGAGCGCACCCCGGTTGGCATTGGTGGCGCGGCTGGAAAACCAGCTTTCAATCACCACCAACACACCGGCGATGGTGAAGCCGGACAGAACCCTAAGGACCGCCCAGAAGATCATCGACACCGCCATCGGATACATCAGCGACACCACCGCAGCCATGGCGGCGAATGCGGCAAAGGCACGAATGTGGCCAACCCGGCCAATGATCTTGTGGACATACAGGGTGCCGAGGACAAAACCGACGGAATAACACACCAGCACCCAGCCAATGACATTAGGGGAGACTTCTTCGATACTCAGACGAATACCCAGAAGCGTCATCAGAAACGCATTGCCGCTGACCAGCAAGACAATGCTCAGGATCAGTGCCGAAAGGGAGGTGACCATTCGGGTCATGAGGAGCTCCGGGTAACGAGTTACATCTGGGTGACAGTAAAGAAAAGATAGCAACGTTATCAGTTGTCTGCTGGCCGGTATTTAACCAGCCATCGGCAGGCGACTCCACTAAGCAGTTGCCGAGACCCTGAACCCAACAGTGGCGCGGCATTTGACAATGTTTTACATTAATGGGCCGTAACAGAACCCGATAGCCGGAGCGGGTAACATAAACGTCAAGCTACTTATCGGACCGTGAGCGCCTGGTTATGAAGAAAACGGACTGGCCCATTCGCTGGGATTTACTGCTTCGCTATCGACTGATTGAGATCATCGCGTTGTGGGAAGGACGCCTGACCACCAACCACATCTGCCACAGTTTCGGCATTGGTCGCCAGCAGGCATCGAAGGATATCAACACCTACTTGCGGGAACTGGCTCCCGGCAACCTGGTTTACGACCGGCACCTGAAAGGCTATGTGCCGGCAGCCGATTTCAAACCGGTAGTAACCCGCGGCCAGGTTGGTGAGTATCAAGACCTGCTTGCACGGCAACAGAGCCTGAGCGACACGTTTTCTGATCTGGAACTTGGCCTGCCGGGTAATGCGGTCATCCCCGAGCCCTCCCGGCGCATCGCGCCGGAAACCATGCGGGCCGTCGTGAACGCTACCCGTTATCATCGCCAACTCAAGGCCAGTTACGTGTCCCTGAGCCGGCCGGAAGCGGCCGACAGCCTGCTTGAGCCGCATTCGCTGGTGTGCACCGGCAACAGCTGGCATGTGCGGGCCTGGTGCAACGCCAACCGGGAATTCCGGGATTTCGCCCTGAGCCGTTTTCAGGGTCAGCCGGAGGCTCTTCGGCAAAAATCCAAGCACACCGCGCAGCAGGATGAAGACTGGCAACGCCTGGTCAGCCTGGAGATCGCACCTGATCAGCGCCTGACCGAGGCCCAACAACAGATCATTGCCAATGACTACGGTATGGAACAGGGTTACCTCAGTATCCAAACCCGCGCTGCGTTGGCACCCTATGTCCTGTCCCGGCTCGGAATTACCTTTGACAACAGCCATCCAGACCCACTGGTGCAGCAGCTGGAACTGGCCAACCCGGACCAGCTTGGCTTTGGCAGCAAGCGCGAACGGGCACTCAAAGCGGTGGCCGGTCTCTGCTAGACTGGCCCGGTGACGATACTTTCCAGACTTCTGCTCAACGCCGCCCTCGGCCTGGTTACCACGCTCTGCATCCCGACGCAGGCTGTGGCCGAGGCTTGCGGTGCGCCGGCCACTGCCATTCACGCCATTCAGGGTAGCGGCGCTGCCTCGCCCATGGTTGGGCAAACCGTCACCGTCGAAGGCATCCTCACCCAGGACTGTCGCCATAAAGGTGGTTTTGGCGGTTTCTACCTGCAACAGGCCGATACTGAAACGGACCAGGACCCGGCCACCTCCGAAGCCCTGTTCATCTACACACGCCAGGCAGCGGGCAAGCCCGGCCAGCGCCTGCGACTGACAGGGACCGTCAAGGAATATCATGGTCTGACGGAGCTGGTGGATATCGGCAAGCTGACCGTCTGCGGCGAGGGCAGGCTGCCGCGGCCCATCGAGGTGTCCTTGCCCTGGTCGCAACCACCGGAAAGCCTTGAGAACATGCGGATTCGTTTTGCCGCCCCGCTGACCGTTATTGATCATTACAACCTTGCCCTTTACGGAGAGCTTGCTCTGGCCGCCGAGGATCAAGTCATCCCGACGGAATACCTGGCACCGGGGCCAGCAGCCGTCAGGCAGGCCCGCAACAACCATCAACACCGCGTGTTTCTGGACGATGGGCTGGCCGTGCGCAATCCCGATCCCGTGCCCTGGCCACCGGGCGGGCTTGATGGGCAGAACACGGTACGCGCCGGCGATACCGTCTCGCAGCTGCAGGGCGTTCTTGATTTCCGCTTTGGCCAGTGGCGTGTCCAGCCAGACAGGCAACCGGTCTTCAAAGCCAGCAACGAGCGCCCGCAACCACCCGGCAAGCCCGATGACGTCCACCTGCGGATCGTCACCCTGAACCTGGAGAACTACTTCAACGGTAACGGCCAGGGTGCCGGCTTTCCCACTGCCCGGGGGGCAGAGAGCCTGGCCGCCTTCCAGGACCAGAGCCAGCGGCTGGTGGCAGCTCTCACCTTACCAGACCCGGACATACTGGCAGTCACCGAACTTGAAAACGATGGTTATGGCCCAGACAGTGCCGTTGCCGAACTGGCCGCGCAGCTTGGCGCCGAGTGGCGATTTGTGGCGACACCCGGCGATGACGGCTCCGACGCCATTCGCAGCGCCCTGTTATACCGGACAGACCGGGTAACCCCTGTCGGCGGCGCCGACCGACAGCCGTCAGAGCCCATGGGCAGGCCTCCCCTGGCCCAGATGTTCCAGGCCCGGCACAGCGACCAGGCTGTTCGCATCGTAGTGACGCACCTGAAATCCAAATCCTGCCGAAATGCCAGCAGCAAAGATTCAGATCAGAAAGACGGCCAGGGTTGTTTTAATCATCGCCGTACCCGGGCCACCGACGCCATGCTCCGCTGGCTTGATTCACTTCCCGTCCCGGACGTGCTCGCTGGCACCCTGATCACCGGCGACCTCAACAGCTACGCTCAGGAAGACCCGGTGCAGGTGCTTTTTCAACAGGGCTTTACCAGCCTGGTGCACCACTTCCATCCCTGCCAACCGGACCACTGCCCACACCACAGTTACCGATACCGGGGAGGAAAAGGCAGCCTCGACTATGCCCTGGCTTCAGCCAGCCTGATGCCCCATGTTACCCACGCCCAAACGTGGAACATCAATGCCGATGAACCCCGGGCCCTGGGCTACGACCAACCACCTCGGATACCGGTCAGCGGCCCCTGGCGCTCTTCGGATCACAACCCGGTGATTACGGATATCCGGCTGCCATAGCCTTGAACCCGGTTGCCGCACCGACGCCAGATCGGGGCGGGCAGGCAATAGCACCCCACAACAGGGGCGGTAAACTGGAATTCGGATTTACCATCAAGAGGTTGTCGTATCCATGAAAGTCCCGACCCCGAACCTATGGCCGGTCGCCCGCACCGGACAACGCTGGCTGCTGCGCGCGCGACGCCAGGAGGCCATTGTTGACGGCCACCGCATGGTGTTCCTGGAGCGCGGCAAACCGGCACCCGGGCGGCCAACCCTGGTGCTGATTCATGGCTTTGCCGCCATGAAAGAAAACTGGGCCTTCTGGATGCAGAAGCTCCCCACGGACTGGCACCTGCTGGTTCCCGATGTTCCGGGGCTGGGCGAGAGCCAGTACCATGCCGACGCCTGCTACCGCTATGAAAGCCAGGCCCGACGGCTGAGTGAGTGGCTATCCGGCTACGCGACAGACAACCTGCACATTGCCGGCAGCTCCATGGGGGGCGCCATTGCGTCGATTCTGGCCCATAAGCTGGAACAGCCTCCCCGGTCACTGACACTGCTTAACAGCGCCGGTATCCCGGAACATGCGGATGTGGATATTGACGCGCCCTTTGAGTCTGATCGCGATGCCATCCTGATTCCCCAGGACTGGGCCGGGGTCTACCGGATGTTCAACAGTGTGGGCACCGGCAAACCAACGTTACCCGGGCTGGCCATGGCCGGATTACTGGGCCCGGACCTTCTGAACCGCCGACAAGCGCTGAGACACATATTCAACGACATGCTCGCTGACGCCCTGGCTCCGGCCCGGTATCTCGGCCCGGGCACACCACCGCTGCAGGTGCAGTGGGGCGAGAAAGACGTGATCACCCCGACCCGTTGCGTAAACTGGTTCAGAACCGCCACACCAGACGCCGATGTGCATGTATTCCGGGGCGTCGGCCACCTGCCCATGCTGGAAAATCCTGGCCGTTCCGCCCAGGTTCTGGAAACCTTCATCCGGCGCCATAACCATTGAAATGACTGACCGGAGAGGTGCCGAATTGGCCTCTCTGGCCCATTGACCCGTCAATCAAGTCATGGGGCTGGCCCGGGCAAACGGTCATAATCAGCAATACTGAACACCCTTACATAACAAGAACAGTCGCTGACGAGGAAACCCATGCGCGTCTCAGTTTCTACTGTACAGGATCTGGGCATGCCGGCCATCTACCTGCATACCCTGGCCGAATTGCTGCACACCATTGGAGTGGACGAAAGGGATCTCATTCTTCGGGTCGGTCTTGACCCCACCCGCCTGAACTCAACGGAAGTAAGAGTCAGCCAGGCCCAGGCCAGCGAGTTTGTTACCCGCGCCATCATCGAGAGTGGCGAACCGGGCCTTGGCATCATGCTCGCCCGGGAGCTCAAGCTCCCCCTGCATGGCGCCCTGGGGACGGCGGTCATGAGCAGCAGAACCCTGGAAGAGGCACTGGAGCTGATGACCCGCTACCTGACGCTGCGAGCGCCCCACCTGAAAGTTCAGAAACGGGTATCCGGGCAGAACGCCTGGTATAACGTGACCTGCGACATCGAGCTGGGGCCACTGCAGGGTTTTGTGCTGGATGCGGTTCTGTTTGGCTGCGTCACCATGGGCGCCCAACTGACCGGCACCCTGGTGCCCGGCACACGGGTGCTTCGGCGCGGGCCAGAGCCCAACCACTTCCACCGCTTTCGCAATCGTATCGGGGTGCCGGTGGAGTATGGCGCGACCGAGAACGCGCTTATCGTGCCCGTCAGCCAGCTTTGCCTGCCAGTGCGATTCAGCGACGACCAGCTTGCTGCCAGTTCACGGGCGCAGTGTGAGGAAGCCCTGAAGCAGTTAAAGGAGGATGCCGGCTTTGCCTGCCGGGTTCGACGGGTCATCGAGACCAGTCATCCGTTTCCTCCAAAACTGGCGCGGGTAGCCGCTACTCTGTTTGTGTCCGAGCGCACCCTGAAACGCCGCCTTCAGGAAGAAGAGGCCAGCTTCCAGCAACTGGTGGATCAGGTTCGCCTTGAGCGGGCCAAGGAACTTCTGGAAAACACGGGCATGAACCTGAGCCAGATTGCCGATGCCCTTGGCTATGCCGATGCGGCCAACTTTACCCGGGCCTTCAAGCGTTGGACCGGCCTGAGCCCCAGCCATTTCCGCACCCGGGAAACGGCCCTGCGCCGAACGGCCTGAAGCATGACCGGAGAGTGCCTGCGGGGCTCACCCGGGCATTCGGTCAGTCAATGCCCAGGATCTTGTGCATTTGCAGGGTCAGGCGCCATTGCGGATGCGCCAGGCAATACTCGGTCGCTTTGCGGGTGTTGCTGCGTTTGACCGGGTCATCATTCTGATCCGGCACAGACGGCGAGGCCATCGGTGACAGGAAATAGTGCCTGGCCCAAATACCCAGAAACCGTTCCGGCTGGGCCAAGGGCTGGGGATACACCAGTTTCAGCTCATCACATTCGGTAATCACCACCTCGGCGTCGGCCTTTGGGCTGACACACAACCAGTCAATTCCCTCCGGTGCCGGCAGGGTACCGTTGGTTTCCACCCCTACCTCGAAACCCGAAGCGTGGAAGGCATCAATCAATGGTTTGTCCAGCTGCAACAGGGGTTCCCCACCGGTGCAAACCACGTAGGGTCGGCCCGGGGCGTCGGGCCAAAGCTTACGAATATGTTCGGCCAGCTCCACGGCAGTCTCGAAACGACCGCCATTCTGGCCGTCAGTACCGACAAAATCGGTATCGCAGAAGTTGCAGACAGCCCCCGCCCGATCCTTCTCCCGTCCGGTCCACAGATTGCATTTGCTAAACCGGCAGAATACCGCTGCCCGGCCCGCCTGGGCGCCTTCCCCCTGCAGGGTGTAAAACGCTTCCTTTACCCGGTACATCAGGCGCGACTCTCGTAAGCCAGAGGATCTTTCAGGCCATGAGCCGCAAACGCCTCCAGGCGTTCAACGCAGGAGCCGCAGCGACCACAGGCCAGTTCCCGGCCGTTGTAGCAGGTCCAGGTCTGGCTGTAGTCCAGGCCCAGCTTCAGCCCCTCACCCAGGATCTCACCCTTGTCCAGCGCCATAAAAGGTGCCTCAACCGCCACCGGCTGGTAATTGGCCACCCGGCACACCGCATCCATTTTTTCGATAAATTCCGGCCGGCAGTCCGGGTAAATAGCATGATCGCCGCCATGGGCACCAAACCAGACCGCCTGTGCACCGGCCGTGACGGCATAGCCGGTGGCCAGCGACAGCAGGATCATGTTGCGGTTGGGTACCACCGTAGACTTCATGCTGTCTTCCTGATAGTGCCCCTCCGGCACGGCAATGTCTGAGGTCAGTGAGGACCCCGCCATCACCTCACTCATGGCGCGGATATCAATCACCTTGTGGGGAATCGCCTCCGCCTGACACACCGCAGCTGCCGCCTCCAACTCCCGTACATGGCGCTGACCGTAATTAAACGACAGTGCATGCACTTTATAGCCACGGGCCCGGGCAAGATGGAGCAGGGTAAAGGAGTCCATGCCCCCGGAATAGATAACGACAACGGTGTCAGTCATGGGGTATTCACCAGGAAAAGAAGGGGATTTGTCATTGGGCTTTTACAAACCATGGCTATATTGTAACAGCGCCAGAGCCGCTTGGGTTCGCGTCATGGGAAGATCAGGGGTAAACTCGATGGAAAACGACAAACAGCCAGCAACGATTCAATGAACTCAGACAGCAGCCCGGCATTCATCGACTTTGAAGCATCCAGTCTCGATCTGATCGCAAGTTATCCGATCGAAGTTGGCGTGTGCATGCCCAATGGCAGCCTGCACAGCTGGCTGATTCGACCACACGTGCTTTGGCAGGACTGGTCTGAGAGCGCGGAAACCATACACGGCATTTCCCGTGCACGGCTGGAGCAGGAAGGCACACCGGTAGGGGAAGTGGCCCGGGCGCTGAACAGGCTGTTGCCGGAGCAGATCTTCTGCGACGCCTGGACCTTTGACAGCTTCTGGCTGCACCGGCTGTTCCGGGCCGCCGGCGAAACCCCGGAGTTCCAGCTGGAATCGGTGTCCATGCTGCTGAACCCGGCCCAGGTGCGGCAGTGGTCGGGCACCCGCCAACAAGTCATTGCCGACCTGGGACTACCGGTTCACCGGGCCGCCAACGACGCGCTGATCCTGCACAAAACCTGGGAGCGGGTTATTTGCCAGGGCGAAGCCGCAGTGCAATAACTTCCAGGCCGTCACGGACGGTGTGAAGCGTCCAGTAGGTGGCCAGGGCCATCAGGGCCGCGCCCACCACGGTGAACGACAGATTTTCTCCAACTGCCTGCCCCTGAGCCATCATCAGATAAACGGCCACAGCGACAATCAACGCAAGCTCAACCATGAAATCGGAACGGAATTTGTTACGGGCAGATCCGGGTTCGTCGGGCATTTTCTTCGGTTTCAACCTCTGGGTTTCGGATAATTCAATGCATTAAGTTAGTGTACGAATTATCGCAAAAACGACCCCAAGAGGCTGTACGGACTAGTGGCTACGAACTAACCGAAACCACCCTGGCCTGCCAATATCCGGGCAAAAAAAACGCAGCCAATTCGGCTGCGTAGAAAGGAGAGATCCATTCGATACCTGATACGGAGGTACCGCGGATTGCACAACGTAAAAACACGTGACGCTGGGAATTATCCCGATCGACCTTCGCCACGTCTGTACGGGTTTGCCGAATCACCGGGGCTATTGCAAACCGGCCAATTGCCTATACACTGGTAAGTGAACCGAATCCAAAGAGCTGATATGACCAGGATGATTACCAAGACCACCGCTTACTCCGCCACCGGTTGCCGTCACGGGCAGTCTGTGCGCGCCATGGTGAAAGACATCTAACGGCTTTCGGTCAGTCCCGGGAGCCATTGCGGCGACCGGGGCAGCTTCTCTGCCAAACCCCGGTTGCCTCAGGCCCCGGGGTTTTTTGTTTTTGCAGCCGCAAAACGACAAGGAGAACATCATGAGAAGACATCCGACAACCCGCGCAGCCAATCAGCCGATCAGCAATCGTCAGGCTCCGATCAAGCGCCCGGAAAAGTTGCCGCTGCTGGATGCAATTTGTAAGAAACTCAATCAGCGCGTCAATCTGGATGACGAACAGCGGGTGCTGGGCCTGTATGAACGAGGCTGGATTTTCAAAGGGGTTCTGAGCAATCTGGATGGATCCGAAGCGCGTTACGTGCGTGCCCTGGCCACCCGTTATAACTCCTGGATTGCCCGCCAGGTCGCCTGATTGCATTGACGATGCGCTGAACCGGTCAGTGGCGCCGGTTCAGCCCTTGCATCATCGCCATATCGCCGCCATGCACGATGGCGTAGTTATTCACCACATCGTGAATTTTTTCCTGGGAGTAGGGCTTGACCACATAGCCATTGGCACCGGCACTGATTGCCCGCTGAATGCTCTCAATGGAGTCATCGGCGGTGACCAGCACGATATGCTGATCCTCCCGAATCTGCTTGAACCTCGTCATTAGCTCATGGCCATCCCCATCTGGCAAACCCAGGTCCAGCAGGACAATATGGTACTCGCTGGCATCGAAAGCCGCCCGGGCCGAGGCCGCATCGGGGCATTCAGCCACTTGTGTGGCGCCCGCCTTGTAGAGCATTTCCGCGAGCCGTTCCCGCATCACGGGCTCATCTTCCACTACCAGTATTCTCAGATCCGTCATCCCTTGTCTCCTGTATTATCCGCACCGATCAGTAGCCATCGTTGCCGGTTCGTCTGGGCAAATCCAGGGGCGCGGGCCGGGGACGACCATCTTTCGACTGCGACGTGGCTTCAGACACCTCCGCCCCTGACTGCCCCTGGTTGGTACGCACCAGAATATTGGCGATACTCACCGCCGTGGTGTAGAGCGAAATGGCCACAATCAACAAGACCGGCTGCACAAACGCCACAAATCCCGGGACCTGTGCGTTGGCTGTGATACTCAGTATCAGGATAATCGCCGGGCCCAGCACCACGAACAACGTCAAGGCAATAAAGAACACAATACGCTCTTTGTAACGCCCAAGCTCTCGATTGGTCACCAGGCCAAGCACAAATTTGCCAATGGCCAGACCCGCCAGTATCGCCGCCGCGATGCTCAGGTCCGGGCGCATCAGCGTCTGGTAAAGATTGCCATCCCACAACCGCTGCATGGCAATCACCAGAAACGGAAACAGCACGAACAACACGTCGGCGTAGGTACCATACATCATGCTGAGGGAATACTGTTCCTGTTGCTGTCGGTTTTCAGTCATTGGCCTGTTCCTGTGTTGTTTCCCGCTCATCTGGCGCTCCCTGCAGCGCCCGTTCAATCATCTCGTCCAGAGTTCTCAGTTCCTTGCCGATTCGCGCCCAATCCGGCGGATTTTCCCTCAATCGGTTTTCCAGGCTGGTCGCCTGGCGCGTCATCAAGGGGTAGCCCATGGCACCGGCCGTGCCTTTGATCTGGTGGCTTTCCATCTGCAGTGCGCTCGCATCCCTGGCCCGGAATGCCAAACGCATGCGTTCCCGCCGACCCTCAAGCCCGCCCAGAAACCGGGGCACCAGGTGTGCCAGATCATCGGAAGTGACCGCTGAGGCCGGTGACGCCACCAGGTACCGTTCCAGAATGGCCTGCAAATGCGACTGGTCGATCGGTTTGTTCAGCACCCCATCACAGCCCGCCGCCAGCAGAGCATCGTTCTCTGTCTGATCCCCGGCCGTGAAGGCAATGATCGGGCGGCGGAACCCGGCCTGGCGCAGCAGGCGGGTGGCGGCTACACCGTCCATTTCCGGCATATGGCGATCCATCAGGACCAGATGCACGGTGTCGGCCAGCGCAAGCCGGACGGCCAGATCGCCACTGGCGACCGGAACCGGCTCAACACCAAAGCGCCGCAACATCCGCTCAACCAACAAACGATTGTCGTCGTTATCTTCGGCAACCAGCACCTTACCCGAGTACTGGCGCGTATCGCCCTGATAGTCTTCAGGGCAAACCGTCAGGTACCGCGCCAGCACCTCGTAGAAGCGTTGTTTGTCGATGGGCTTGGCCAGATGCTCATTACAGCCCGCCAGCCGGTACTCGGCAATGTCTTCCGTCATTACGTTGGCTGTCAGGGCGATGATTGGGGTATTTACCCCGGCTTCTCTCAATGCCTGGGTGGCATCCCGGCCGTTCATCACCGGCATCTGGATGTCCATCAGAATCAGGTCAAAACGCTCCCGGCTAGCCAATTCCAGCGCTTCGGCCCCGTTACTGACGTGCACCAGTTCGGCACCGGTTCTGTCTACCAGCATGGATACCAGGCGCCGATTCACGTCGTTATCTTCAGCACACAGAATCCGGCCTTTGAGCCTGGGGGCCAACACCGAGGCGATACCCCGTCGGCGCTGGTTCAACTCCGAGGCGTCACGCAGAAAATGAACGTCGGCAAGGTCGCCGGTGCGAATGCAGACGTCAAACTCACTGCCCTCACCGTAGGTACTGGATACCCGGATACTGCCGCCAAGCAACTCGGCCAGCCGGCGGGAAATGCTGAGTCCCAACCCCGTCCCGCCGTATTGTCGGGAGATAGCCGTGCTGCCCTGGGCGAAGGGATCAAACAGCCGCTCCAGTTGCTCCGGCTTCATGCCAATGCCGGTGTCCACAACCCGGGCACAGAGGGTTTCGGCTTCTCGGTCACAGCGCAAAATCAGAGAAATTGTTCCTTTTTCGGTGAATTTAAGCGCATTTCCACACAGGTTAATGATGATCTGCCGAAACCGGGTTGGGTCGGTCAGAATCTGCTCGGGCAGGGGAAAGTCGCAGATAATGGTGAATTCCAGGCCCTTTTCCCGGGCCCGGGGCTCGAAAAAGGCGCGAATCTCATCCAGCAAATCCGGCAGCATGACCGGTACCACATCGACATCGAGCTTGTTGGCATCGATCTTCGAGTGGTCAAGGATGTCGTTGACCAACTCCAGCAGATGTCGGCCACTGCGCACGACAGTCTCGGCACTGCTGCGTTTCTCCCGCTCATCAAGGTCTGGGTCCAGCAGGGTTTCGCCATACCCGATAATGGCCGCCAGCGGTGTCCGGATCTCATGGCTCATGTTGGCCAAAAACTGGCTCTTGGCCTGGGCTGAGTGTCGGGCCAGCTCTTTCTCCAGGCGCTCCTGCTCACGCTCCCGCTCGATTCGCTGGCGCTGGTGACTCTCGGTCGCATCAATGCAGGTACCTTCAAGGTGCAGGGGCTCGCCATCCAGATCGTAAGCCGTGTGCAACGAGATGGTGGCCCAACGTTCAACACCACTGCGGGTGAAATAGCGGGCCTCAATACCCTTGACCATGCCCCGGACTTCCAGTTGCTCTATCACCAGGCGCCGCAGCCTGTCATCGGCGATGCAGGTTTCCAGCACATCCGGGTTGTCCTGCAGTAACTCGCGGCTGCTGCTGTAGCCCAACAACTCGGCCATCGCCGGATTGGCGGTGACAAAGCGCCGGTCTGGCGACATCTGGAACACCCCTTCAATGGCGTTATCAAACAGAGACTGGTAGCGCTGGAGATTAGCCAGTGCCCGCTGGTTCCAGGCCAGCGCTTCGCCCTGAACCTGCTTGATGCGATCGGCAAGGGCGAAGGAGAACAGAATGATCTGAGCCACTAACCCAAACTGGGGAGCATAGGTGGTGAAGGTGTTCAGGGGCACATACCCCATGACCGTCAGCGCATAGATCCCAAAACCGATCAGCGCGATGGTCCAGGCAAAGAAGTAGGACCGGGCCGCCGGGTTGTAATAGCGCCATGACAGGTAACTGACCACAATCAGGATCAGGCTCAACAGAATGGACCCCACCACAATCCATTCCATCGCCACCGAGTAGGGCATGAAGAACGACAACACGAAGGTGGCCGCCACCGAATACAGGCACAGGCGGATGACCTGGTCCAGGTCCGGGGAACGCTGTTGGGTCTCGAGCAGAGAGCGGGCCATCAGCAACCCGAAGAACCAGGTCAGGATGATCTGAAAATGCAGGTAGGCCTTGTCCAGAATCGGTGGCCGGTTGTCCAGCAACTGAACCCCGTGCACCTGTTCGGTGCCGATAAACACCGCCGCGCAGACCAGGTACAGCACATAATAGATGTTGCTGCGTTCCCGGACTGACACAGCAACAAACAGGTTATAGGCGAGGATCGCCAGGATGGCCCCCAACAGCACGCCCCTGACCGCTTCATCGATGGAGACTTTCTCAATGTAACTGTCCGGGTGCCAGAGTGTTACCGGCAACCTGAAGGTATTGGTGGTGGTGGTTCGCAGATACACGGTGGTGGTGGCATCAGGCATCAACTGCAGGCGGAAGGTCGGGTTGGGCACGGCCAGATCCCGGTCGTCCCAGTTGTCGAGGTAGCCCGCACGGCGCTGCTCAACCACCCGACCGTCACGCACCACATACAGCCAGACTTCATCCACCAGTGGCAGCGCCAGTTCCAGGATCCAGTTGCTGGCAACCTGGCTGCCGCGGGTGGTCAGATCAAAACGGGTCCAGTAGGCCGAGTCGGTATAACCGAAATTAAGCACGCCCCCCCGGTGCAGGCTGAACTGCTCCTTCGGCATGGCCAGGATGTCGTCAATGACCAGTTCATGGCCGGCATCTTCCAGATACCAGATACAGCCATCGAGATTACGCACACTGCTGGTCGTACTATCCAGCACCACCGACCCGGCAGGACAGGCGCTTTTCGCCTGCACCAGAGAGGGCAGGGAAACAACAACCAGCATCAACAGGGCGACGAGCACCCGGTTGAGTGTTTCGGAAAACCGTTGCTGCAAAATGTGATCTCCGCGCGGGTAGCTGCGTGCTTTATCGTTTATTGTCAGCACAAGTCACTTTAGCCTTTCACCCGTTTTTTCGCACCCCGGGGCCACCTGAAATGAGACATTCCTGCCTTTTTGTTGCTGTTTCCCTGTCCGTCCTTACCCTGTCGGGGTGTCGGATGGAAAGCACCGGTTCCTCCGCGTTCAACCCGGCAACCAATGTTGACCTGGTGTTCTCAACCTTTGACCTGACCAACACCGAGCAGGCACCGGATACCCTCAGCTTCACCCGGTTCAGCGATTTCTACCAGGGCATACAACCCACTGGCGATAACGCCGACAACGAAGACCATCTGGCTACGGTGGAAGAAATCCGGCGGCATATCGATATCTTTATCGGAGCACAGCCAGACGACACTGGCCAGGACTATACCCGGGTGCGTAATCCCCTGGACCTGATGAACCAGGTGATCGGCGTGGGCGGTATTACCAACTTTGATGAAGGCAGGCGCTATATCCGGGATCGTATCGCGCTGTCCCAGGCCGGCAACTACAACACCCGCAGTGCCGGCGCCCGTATCCGGTTTACCGACCAGGCAGCGTCCTTCAGTCTCCAGCCCCTGAACGACTACGAATGGAACTACCAGACCCTCGATTGGCGATATCTGCCCGAGGGCCCCGAAGGCAGCGAGCTTACCGAAAAGGTCTATCGGACCATTCAGTATGTGGCCCGGAGCGTCAACGATGACGTCAGGGAAGAGCAGCCGGAGCTGCTGAGTGTGCTGGCCGGTTCGCGCTTTGACGCCTTGCAGTTTGTTGCCAGTGGCTACAACCAGCCGGAGTATGCCACCGCCGATTACGTCAGCCGGAATCATGGGGGCATCGAGCTACGCCAAACCTTTGTAACCGACGCTCAGCTCGACACACTGTTCATCAAGAATACCGAGCAGACGGTCATAGACCTGAGCCGGTACGGTGCGGATAACACGACGCCAGACTGCCTGCGCGTTGAAATCAACTACGCCATGGATACTGTGCATATCTACACTTCGGATGGCGAGCCTGCCCGTGTACCGGACGACGGGGCGGAAGACGACGATGCAACAAAGCAGAATCCCGATAACTGCGTCTACCAGAGCGAAGATTTCGCCATCGCCACCTGGAACGCAGCGTCGGCCTCAACCCGCAAATAGGCTCACAGGTCCCAGTTCTGCAGAAAGCCTTTCTTCCGGCTGATCATACGCTCGTAGGTGGAGATCATGATGGCCGCATGGGGGGCTTTGGTCAGTCGCAGGGTTTCGATACGGCGTTCCAGGCGCTGGACCTCGTCGCATACCTGCTGTTGTACATGGCTGCGTACGCTGTCGTGCTGGTCCAGCTTGACGCGCTGAAGTTCAGGCGGGGGAAGTTCCGGTTTGTCCATGGTGCCTCATCCTTTGAGTCTGGTGAATAATCCGTTTCAGAATGCCTGATTTTGCAGAACTGTCAGACAAAGTGCAATTAGAATGAACAAGGTTTCACTTTTACTGACTCAGGCAGCCACCAGCCTTCGCTTGTTTTCCGGCAACACCGGGAACTGCCTGCACACAGTATAGACAAATCTGGCCAGTGCAGGTAAGTGATGACCCACGATCGGAAACCCGGTGTTGAGCAGGCTCACGGAAATATCCCGGGCCGGGTCCGCCCAACACAACTTGTTGATCAGACCGACATGGCCAAAGGCATAACGGCTCTGCTGCCCCCAGAGTCCTACCGGGTTGCCGCCCAGCATCATGCCAGCACTGAAGCGCATGGGGATCATCATGGTGCGGTCTATCTGCAATGAACCGAACTGATGGATGGCACGGCGGACGGTTAATTCACTGCAAATTCGCTGACCATTCCAGACCCCGCCATTGAGCATCATCTGGAAGAACCGGCCCATTTCCTCCGCGGTGCCACAGAGATTACCGGCGGGTATAACTGCCTCCTGGAAGCGCGGGTCGTTGGTGACTTTCTCCACCGTGCGAATGTCGCCGCCCAGGGCCCGGCTGACGATCCACGACAGCGGAAACATCGGGGTCGGGCCGGTTGCATAATTGGTAGCCAGTTCGTGCAGCTTCTCCGGGGCGATTCCATAAGTGAACCACTTCATACCCATGGGTTTGCGCAGATACCGGTCCAGGTAATTTTCGATGGTATCGCCAGTTACCTTCTCCAAGACCCGCTGCAACACAAAGCCACCGGTAATGGCATGGTAAGCCACCTTCGCGCCATCCACCTCGACCGGTTTGGCAGCGCACAGCAGGCGCCAGATTTCATCACGCTCCCAGAGCACGTCTATGGGGGTCTCACGGGGAATCGCCGGAATACCGCCCCGGTGCGAGAGAATCTGGTGCACGGTGATGGTGCGCTTTCCGTTCTTGGCAAACTCCGGGCAGTAGCAGGAAACCGGGTCCATCAGATTCACCAGGCCCTGCTCTGCGAGCATGTGCATCAGCAGCGCCGTCACCGCCTTGGAGGCGGAGAAATAGCAGATCGGGGTTTCCGTGGTCATCGGCAGCCTGGGCAGAGCGGCGGGATCATGGGGGCCGTTGCCCCGGGTATGGCCCATGGCGCCATGCAGCACCTGCTCGCCCCGGTAACGGAGCGACAGCTGGATTCCCGGGTGTACACCGGTCCGGTACAAGCCCTCCACACTGCGCCATACGGATTCCACTGCGTCCTGCGGTAAACCAACCCGATCCGGGTGTTCAGTGTCACGATTGCGGAACGTGACCGAGGTCAGGTCTTCCGGAATATCGCAGGTGTGCAGGGCACGGCGGGCGAGTGAATGCATAACGGACGCCTTTTATCGTTATTGAGAACTGGCCCCTCCCGGGACACTTGCTTGGGCCGACATTTCAGCCTTTATCAGGTTTCATTATGAACCGGCTCGATCGGCTGCGCCATGGCCACACAGTTGCGACCCTGCATTTTGGCCTGATACATCGCCTTGTCAGCAGCGCCGCAAAGTGTTTCCACTGTGTGACCATGTACAGGATAAACCGCGACACCCACGCTGATGGTCAATGGCACCGAGTGGCCAGACTCCAGCGGTATAGGCGCGTTACCTACCCGCTGGCGCAAACGCTCGGCGGTGTCCCGGGCACCCTCCACATCCATTTCGGGCAGCACAATAACGAATTCCTCGCCACCAAACCGGCCGACGGAATCGACACTTCTTACCCGGTCGGTGAGGATCTCGCTCACCGCACAAAGCACGGTATCACCGGCGGCGTGGCCCCAGCTGTCATTGATGTCCTTGAAGTGATCAAAATCAATCCATAACAGCGCCATCGGGCGCTCATAGCGGCGGGCGCGCTCCAACTCTTCTTCGAGCACCCTGGAGAATTCCCGCCGGTTGAGCAGGCCGGTCAAAGGATCCCGGGTAGCCATCTCCTCTAACTCGGTTTCCAGCTGTTTGCGGTCGGAGATATCCAGCACGATCCCTTCCAGAACGACACTGCCGTCGTCTTGCTCAATACCGCAGCCACGCTCCCAGACCCACACCTTACGGCCGTCTTTGCGGGTAATGGCGTACTCCAGGGAAAAAGACCGGCCTTTGCGCACCGCAATGGCAACCTCTTCGGACACCTGTTCGATTGCATCCGGGTCCATCAGGCTGGCATAGCTGATGAGCTTGTTGTTGATCAGGTCGTCGGGCAGATAACCGGTCAGCGGCTCACACCCGCCAGACACGAACAGCATGGTCCAGCTGTGGTCGTTCCGGCAACGATAGGCCATGCCCGGGAGGTTATCCATCAATACCCGCAGTTGCTGCTCCCTCTGGCGCAGCGCCCGCCGCTGGCCCAGCTGGAGCGACAGCAACAAACGATCCTTGCTGAGCAAGCGCAGCATAACCGTGAATAACACCAGCGCGGTGACCACGACAAACAGAAACCCTTTCCAGGTTTGCATGGCTGACAGGGACCAGGGATCCGTAAACCAGATCTCCACCATCCGGTCAGAAAACGTAATCCAGATGATACCTGCCACCAGGTACACAAGGGTGGCCGACAGGGCTCGGCGCATAGGGCTTTGACCGCTACTCCAGCCGGTTTCTTTCCCTAGCTCTGGTTGTTCAGGCTGCATAGTCTTCCTTTTGCCTTGGGGGCTTTCCTATAGAAAAAGTAGACAGTTTCACACGTTCAGTCGAGGCAAGGTTGCATTTTCTCGCCATAGCTCCCGGAGGGATGACGTTACCGGCAGCACATGCTTTAATTTCGCCCACCTTCGATCAGTACGGAAATCTGCATGACCCCTGGAATTCTCGCGGCCAAAAGAGCCAAAGTGAACTACACCATACATGAGTACGACCACGACCCGGCGACCGAGAGTTACGGTGGTGAAGCCGCGGCGAAAATGGGCGTGGCGCCGGAGCGCGTATTCAAGACGCTTGTGGTGAGCCTGGATGACAAGGAACTGGCGGTCGGCATTGTGCCGGTGACCGCCATGCTGGGCCTCAAGCAGATCGCAAGGGCAGCCGGGGCAAAGAAAGCCGCCATGGCGGACAAACAGCTGGTCCAGAAAACCACCGGTTATGTTCTGGGTGGTGTCAGCCCTCTGGGCCAGAAAAAACGGCTCCGAACGTTTATCGACAGCACCGCCCATCACTTCCCGACGGTGTTCGTCAGCGCTGGCAAACGTGGCCTTGAGATTGAGCTGGCGCCAGACGATCTGGCACGCCTGACCAATGGCCTGTTAGTGCCGCTGCAGCAGGACTGACCCTGGTAGCAAGCACAAAAAAACCGGGCAACCATGGGCAGCCCGGTTTTTGTCGGTCACGGCCGGAGCGGGCTCCGGCCGGCTGAAACACTGGCCTTACTTCACGGAACCCCGTGCCTCGGCCAGGATCCTGTTGAAGGTCGCGCTTGGCTGCATCACCTCACACACCTTCTCCATGGGCGGGTGGTAGTAACCACCGATATCGGCCGGATGGCCCTGCACCACGGTCATTTCTTCCAGGATCTTGTCCTTGTTCTCCTCCAGCTGGGCAGACAGCTTGGTGAAGAATTCTTTCAGTTCCTTGTCTTCATCCTGTTTGGAGAGCTCTTCCGCCCAGTAGCGGGCCAGGTGGAAGTGCGAACCGCGGTTGTCCAGCTCGCCGGTCACACGGGACGGCGACTGGTTGTTCTCCAGCAGGCGCTCGGTGGCCTTGTCGAGGGTCTGGCCCAGCAGGCGGGCGCGCTGGTTGTTCTGCTTCTCGCCCAGCTCGTCCAGGGACACCGCTGTGGCCAGGAACTCACCCAGGGAATCCCAACGCAGGTGGTTTTCCTGGATCAGCTGCTGTACGTGCTTGGGTGCGGAACCGCCAGCACCGGTCTCGTACAGGCCACCGCCGTTCAGTAGCGGTACGATAGACAGCATCTTGGCGCTGGTACCCAGCTCCAGGATCGGGAACAGGTCAGTCAGGTAGTCACGCAGCACGTTACCGGTTACGGAGATGGTATCCTGACCACGGATCAGACGCTCCATGGTGTGACGGATCGCCATGACCGGCGGCATGATGCGGATGTCCAGGCCTTCGGTGTCGTGGTCTTGCAGGTACTTCTCAACCTTCTTGATCAGCTGGGCGTCGTGGGCACGCTCGTTGTCCAGCCAGAACACCGCAGGCATACCGCTGGAGCGGGAACGGTTAACCGCCAGCTTGACCCAGTCGCGGATCGGCAGGTCCTTGGTCTGGCAGGCGCGCCAGATGTCGCCCTGCTCGACGTTGTGCTCGGTCAGCACGGTGCCGTCTTCAGCCACCACGCGAACAATACCGTCTTCTTTGATTTCGAAGGTCTTGTCGTGGGAGCCGTACTCTTCCGCCTTCTGGGCCATCAGACCGACGTTCGGCACCGTACCCATGGTGGTGGGATCGAACGCGCCGTGGGTCTTACAGAAGTTGATCACTTCCTGGTAGATGGTGGCGTAGGTGGACTCAGGCATAACCGCCTTGGTGTCTTTCAGCTTGCCATCACGGGCCCACATCTTGCCGGAGTTGCGGATCATGGCCGGCATGGAGGCATCAACGATGACGTCGCTCGGCACGTGCAGGTTGGTGATGCCTTTAACCGAATCGACCATGGCGATTTCCGGGCGGTGCTCGTAGCACGCGTGCAGATCTTCCTGAATCTGTTCCTGCTTGGACTCCGGCAGCTGCTTGATTTTCTCGAGGACGGAGGACAAGCCATTGTTCGGGTTAACACCGATTTCCTTGAACAGGTCGCCGTATTTGTCGAACAGCTCCTTGTAGAAAACCTTCACCGCGTGACCGAACACGATCGGGTGGGAGATCTTCATCATGGTGGCTTTCACGTGCAGGGAGAACATCACACCGGTCTTTTCGCAGTCTTCGATAGCGTCTTCGAAGAACTTCACCAGTGCCTTCTTGCTCATGAACATGCCGTCGAGCACTTCACCTTCCTGCAGCGGCAGGTCAGACTTCAGTACGGTCTGTTCGCCTTTCTTGTTCTCGAACACGATGCGGGCGTTGGTGGCCTTGTCCAGGGTGACAGACTGCTCGCTGGAGTAGAAGTCGCCACCGCGCATGTGCGCCACGTGGGTACGGGAAGCCGGGCTCCACTCACCCATGGTGTGCGGGAACTTGCGGGCAAAGGCTTTTACCGCAGCCGGTGCACGGCGGTCGGAGTTACCTTCACGCAGTACCGGGTTAACAGCACTGCCCAGTACCTTGCTGTAACGGGCGTGGATTTCTTTCTCTTCGTCGGCCTCCGGGTTTTCTTTGTACTCGGGAACCTTGTAGCCCTGCTCGTTCAGCTCTTTGATAGCGGCACGCAGCTGGGGAATAGAAGCAGAGATGTTCGGCAGCTTGATGATGTTGGCGTCCGGATCCTTGGTGTACTCACCCAACTCAGCCAGGGCATCCGGCACCCGCTGGTCTTCCTCGAGGTAGTCCGGGAAGTTCGCCAGGATACGGGCCGCGAGAGAAATATCACTGGTTTCGAAGTCGATACCAGCCGGCTTGGCGAAGGTTTCCAGGATGGGAAGCAGTGACCGGGTGGCGAGGGCGGGGGCCTCATCGGTCAGTGTGTAGACAATCTTGGCTTTGGATGTTGTCATTTTCGTCCTCAGGCTATGGGGTGGGTTCAGGACGGTCATGGCGCATTCGGGCGTCTTGTGAACGTCCGGTTTTGCCAGTGACTGATTCGGAACTTTTGATAGACCTACTAAGATAGCATTTTTTACAAAATTTTGGTTACGATCTTAGTATAAGAACGGACTTAAAATGCCTGATCTTCCGTGACAGGACGATGAAATGGCGGGAATTTACGAAACTTTCTAACATTTGTCAGGTGTGGTGTCAGCGTGCCAGGGGGAGGGTTTTCCAAAACACGCTGTGAATACTTCCCTGTACGCTCTGCTCCGCCATCCATGGCTCCGCAAGGTTTTGGAAAACCCTCCCCCTGTCACTCTCAAACGCTGTACGGGTAGTCCGATGACATCGTCTCAGGGTTCGCAGACACGGGCTGTTTTGTCGACAAAACAGCCCGTATTAGTGCATCTCTCGCTCACATTTATCCTGACTCAGTCGGGTAATAACCCCACCTCCACCAACCGCTCACGTATCCGGTCCAGGGCTTCCGGGTTGCCAAGGGCATCCCGGTTGTCCGCCTTGTTCGAGCCATTGACCAGCCGGGCCACCGCGAGTTCCACTTTTTTGCCGCTACGGGTGTAGGGAATGTCGGGGACCTCGACGATGTGTTTGGGTACGTGCCGGGGGCTGGCGCCTTCGCGGATTCGGGTTTTCAGGGTTTTGATCAGGTCGTCGGTGACGGTCTGGCCATCGGCCGGAACTACGAACAGGACGACTTCCACGTCGCCGTCGATCTGGCGGCCGACTACGAGGCTGTCTTTGACCTCGCTGATGGTTTCTACCTGGCGGTAGATTTCCGCGGTGCCGATTCGGACGCCGCCGGGGTTAAGGGTGGCGTCGGAGCGGCCGTAGATGATGGCGCCGCCGTGTTCGGTGAATTCGATGAAGTCGCCGTGGGCCCAGACGCCAGGGAAGGTGTTGAAGTAGGCGTCTTTGTAGCGTTCGCCATTCAGGTCCTGCCAGAAGCTGACGGGCATGGAGGGCAGGGGTTGGCGGCAAACGAGTTCGCCCCGGCCTTCGCTGACCGGCTGGCCGTCGTCGCCGTAGGCCACGGCGTCCACGCCCAGGAAGCGGCACTGGATTTCGCCTCTTCGTACCGGCAGCAGTGGCGTTGATCCCACAAAGCAGCCGCAGATGTCTGTGCCGCCGGCGATGGAGCCTAGCAGTACGTTGGGAGCGCCATCACTGTAGACCCAGTCGTAGTCTTCCGGCAGCAGCGGGGAGCCGGTGGAGAACACCACCCGCAGGTGGCTCTGGTCCAGGGTTTTGGCCGGTTGCAGTTCGGCTTTGCGGCAGCCGGCGATGAAGCGGGCGCTGGTGCCGTAGTGGGTCACCCGCTCTTCGGCCACGGTTTCCCACAGGAAGTTGAGGCTCGGGTAACCCGGGGAGCCGTCAACGGTAATGACGGCAGCGCCGGTCATCAGGGCGGAGGCCTGCCAGTTCCACATCATCCAGCCGCAAGTGGTGAAGTAGAGAAAGCGGTCGTCCGGGCCCACGTCGCCGTGCAGCATAAGCTCTTTGGCGTGGTTGACCAGCAGGCCGGCGGTGCCGTGAACGATGCACTTGGGTTTGCCGGTGGTACCGGAGGAATAGAGGATGTAAACCGGGTGGTCTGGGTCGACTGGGGTAAAGGAAGGTGCCTGACCTTCCCCGGCTTTCAGGGCGTCGTCCCAGGTGGTGACCATCTCGCCGGGGATCGGGGCTTCGCCTGGCAGTTGCGCAACGCTGACCACCACTTTCAGGGACGGCAGGCCAGCGATCAATTCGGCAAAGTCGTCCTGGCGGGCAAACACCTTTCCGCCATAGCCGTAGCCATTCACCACGATCAACGCTGAGGGTTCGATCTGGCCGAAGCGGTCGTTGATGGCGCCGATGCCGAAGTCCGGAGAGGCGGAGCTCCAGATGGCACCGAGACTGGTGGCTGCAAGCATGCCGACCAGGGCTTCGTAGCCGTTGGTGACCACGCCGGCCACTCGGTCGCCTTTCTGGATACCTTTGCTGCGCAGGAAGGCTTCGAGGGCGCCGGCGTCGGTTTTCAGTTCGGCGTAGGTCTTGCGCAGTACCGGGCGGGTTTCGCAGTAGGCCACCACGGCTTCTTTGTCAGCATGGTCACCGTCCGCCAGCCGCAGCAGGTTGGCGGCAAAGTTCAGCTTCATGCCGGGGAACCATTCCGCGCCGGGCATCTCACGGCGGCCCAACACCCGCTTGGCGGGGGTGTCGCAGACCAGGCCACAATATTCCCAGACTTTCTGCCAGAAGGTGTCCAGTTCGGCGATCGACCACTGGTGCAGGGCGTGGTAATCGGCAAACGGGCCAAAGCCCTGTTGCTCAAGCCAGGCCTGGAACTGGCCCATTCGGGAACCGGTGAGGGTTTCCTGGCTCGGGGTCCAGACAACCGGTGATTGTTCTGTGTTGCTCATCCGTCTCTCCAGAAAATTACTGCATATGCCAGCCGTGGCTGACCACGATGGACTGGCCGGTGAGGGCGGCGGACGGGAAGGCCGCCAGGTGCACCGCCAGCTCCGATACGTCTTCGAGGGTGGTGAACTGGCCGTCAACGGTGTTCTTGAGCATCACCTTGCTGATCACCTCTTCCTCGGAAATGCCCAGCTCTTTGGCCTGCTCGGGAATCTGCTTGTCCACCAGCGGGGTGCGTACAAAGCCGGGGCAGATAATGTTACTGCGCACCCCGTGCTCGGCACCCTCTTTCGCCACCGCCCGGCACAGGCCCAGCATGCCGTGCTTGGCGGCTACGTAGGGCGCTTTCAGCGGCGAGGCCTCCAACGAGTGTACCGAGCCCATATACAGCATAGTACCCCCACCTTGGCTGTACATCTGGCGCAAGGCGGCACGGGTCACCAGAAAAGCGCCGTCCAGATGCACGTTCATCACCTTGCTCCAGTCGGCAAAGGCCAGTTTATGCACCGGGTCAATGTGTTGGATGCCGGCGTTGGCCAGGGCCACATCGAGCCGGTCCCATTGCTCAATGATGGCGGCAACCCCCTGGTCCACCGCCTGCTCATCGGTGACATCCATGGCCAGGGCCATGGCGGTGCCGCCGGCCTGCTCGATGGCCGCGACGGTGTCGGCGGCACTTTCCAGCGTCAGGTCCGCGACCGCTACCCGGGCGCCCTCGCGGGCGTAATGTTCTGCAATGGCCCGGCCAATGCCCCGGCCAGCGCCGGTGATGAGTGCAACTTGGTTGTGAAGACGCATCACACTGTCTCCTTGTTGATGATCGGTTTGTTATTGGTCTTGTTCAGGGCGGTCATATCAGCGACCGCCGTAGACTTCGTTGGGTAGCCAGGTGGCCAGGGGTTCGAACCAGAACACCAGGGTCAAGCCCAGTAGCTGCAGGGCAATAAACGGCAGCACACCCAGGTAGATGTGGCGTGTGGTGATCCCCGGCGGGCACACGCCCTTGATGTAGAACAGGGAGAACCCTACCGGCGGGGTCAGGAACGAGGTCTGCAGACAGATGGCGAACATCACCGCAAACCAGACCGGCTCTACGCCCAGGGAGAACACCACCGGGGCCACCAGGGGCAGGATGATCAGGGTGATTTCCACCCAGTCCAGGAAGAAGCCCAGCAGGAAGGTAATGAACAGCACGGTGATCAGAATGCCAGTGGTACCGAACGGCAAACCGGTAATGGCATCGCGGATCACATCATCACCGCCCAGGCCGCGAAGGACGGCGGCAAACACCGTGGCGCCGATAAAGATGCCGAAGATAAAGGCCGTGGTGCGGCTGGTCTGGTACAGGGATTCCCGCAGCACCTTGACGTTTAAACGCCGGCTCAGAAGTGCCATCAGCAAAGCACCGAACGCCCCTACGGCCGAGGCCTCGGTGGTGGTGGCAATGCCAAAGAAAATGGAACCCAGCACCGCGATGATCAGCGCCATCGGCGGTACCACCGCCAGGAATACATCCAGAAGCGCCCTGAGATCCAGCGGCTCCCGGTTTTTTGGCGCCGGAGCCAGGTCCTTTTTGATGAAGGAGGCAATCAGGATGTACAGGATGTACATGGCGCCGAGCATCAGGCCCGGAATCAGCGCCCCCATGAACAGCTTGCCGACAGACGCATCAGACGTGCCCAAACGATCCGCCATCAACACCAGCATGATGCTGGGGGGCACCAGGATACCCAGGGTGCCCACGGAACACGCAGTACCCACCGCCAGGGATTTGTTGTACTGGGCCTGCATCATCGGCCCCAGGGACAACATGCCCAACAACACCACCGAAGCCCCGACAATACCGGTGGATGCCGCCAGCAGCACACCGACAATCACCACGGTAATGGCATAGCCACCACGCAGGGGTCCGAGTACCCGCACCAGGCTGTGCATCAGCTTCTCGGCAATGCCGGAGCGGTCGAGCATGATGCCCATGAAGATAAACAGCGGTAGTGCCACCATCAGTTCATTGGCCACCACCCCATACAATCGGGCATCCAGAACGCCGATGGTGCCGTTCCAGGTGAACCAGAGGTCGGCATCAAAATGTTCAATCAGAAAGTTCGCCAGTACGGCAAACACCAGGCCTATGCCCGCCAATGACCAGGCCACTGGAAAACCCAGCAGCAACAGCACCATGAAGGCGGCGAACATGGCAATAACCAGAAGTGTTTCCAAGCCCATGATTCTTTTGCCTCGTTACGGATGCGGGTGTTCGCCGTTGCCATAGCCCTCGGGCGTGGCAATCTCGCGGGGAAAACGGAACAGCAGCGTGCAGCAACGCAGGGCCCGGGACGCCAGGGCAATACCCACCAGGGTCATGCCGATGGGCAGCACGCTCTTGAAGATGAAGCGATAGGGCAGGCCGCTGGGGGCCTGGGAACGCTCGTTGTAAACATAAGAGCTGTAGGCGTAGGGAATCAGGGTTTCCACCATCAGGTAGACGATGGGCAGGGCCAGCAACAAGATGGCCGCCAGTTCTATTCTCGCCTGCCATTTCAGGGAAAACCGTTCCCGCAACACGTCCACCCGAACGTGATCGTCTTTCACCACCGCAAAACCCAGCGTGAGCATCATGACGGCACCGAAGAAGTGCCAGGACAACTCCTCAAGCCAGATGGAACCGGCATTGAGAATGAAACGGCTGAACACGTTGGCCAGCACCACCACCAGCACGGCAATCCATAGCCAGGAACTGAGCTTGCCAACGCCAGCCACAAACCGGTCCAGCCACCATGACAACCGGTTGTAGGGCAGGCCAGACCCCGCCTGAGCAGGCACGGGCGCCTTGGGGGATTCGTGCTCGTGAGTCACAATCACCTCGACATAATCAGGGAAAATTCGGGGTGGATGCCGGCAACGCCGGCACCCACGGGTTCAGGCCTTGGTATCAGTCGTACTGATAGAAGTCCCGGGGCAGGTAGCCCTTGGAGTGCCAGATGGAGTGATGTTCCATGAACTCACGCTGGCTGGTCAGAACGCGACGGAACATTTCGTCTCCGGCTGCGATCTCGTCCAGTACTTCGTTGGTGACTTTCTGCAGCTCACGCAGTACCGGCTCCGGCAGGGTCTGGGCGTTTACGCCTTCCTTCTCATAATCCCGCAGCGCCGTGGGCTGGGCCCATTCGCTTTCGGCGAAGCCTTTCAGGGTTGCCGATTCGCAGCCCATTTCGATCACGGCGCGGGTTTCAGGCTTGAGTTTGTTCCACACGTCCTTGTTCACCAGCAAGTGGGAGGTGGTCAGGGTCTGGTGCCAACCCGGCATGATGTAGTTCTTGATGATCTGGTCCAGGCCCAGCATCTTGTCGATGGCCGGCTGGGAAAACTCGGTGGCATCAATGGTTCCTCGCTCCAGAGCCTGATACAGCTCGCCGCCCGGAATCATGGTGACGGAGGCTCCCAGCTTTTCCAGCACCTTGCCGCCAATGCCGGCGAAACGGATTCTCAGGCCATCGATGTCATCCAGGCTCTCGATCGGCTTGGCGAACCAGCCGGCACCCTCGGGGCCGATGATCGAACAAAGCATGGGATGGATGTTGCGTTTGGCGTAGATTTCTTCAAGCAACTCGCGGCCCTCGCCCTGGTAATACCAGGCCAGGTAGGCAGGGGGTTCCATATTGAAGGGGGCGCCAGAGTATAGCGGCAACGCGGGAATCGTGCCCTGATCGTAACCTACCCAGGTGTAACCGGCGGGGTATTTGCCCGTGCTGACGGCCTCCATGATTTCAAACGGGGGTACCAGCTCGCCCGGCTCATAGTAACGAAGCTGGATATTGCCGCCAGAAACCGCGTTCAGATTCTCGGTCAGGTGTTTGACCGGAGTAGTCAGGCCTACCAGATGCGACGGGAAGGCCAGAGGCACCTGCCAGCGGACTCTTTCCGATGCCAGGGCATCGCTGCTGATCAGGCTGCCGGAAATCACAGCCGCAGCGGTAATACCATAGGTAAGACGCGAGAGCTTTTGCTTGATCGACATGAAATGGATCCTTCTTGTTGTTGTCATCCACCTTCCGGTCTTGGTGCCGAAAGGCTGGTCTGAATTGAATCAGACAACGCACGAAACCGCGACTGACCGGTTCGGGTCCAACGAATGTGCGCCAGTGTTGTTTTCGAGCGTTGTTCTGACGTCCTGCATTCAGGCTATAGCAGACACCGTGCCATCAAAACAAAGTCTTTATTTATCAATTGATTATGATTTTTCCCATTTTTCAGAAACATCGGAGCGTCTGGCTGACCGGACACTTCAAGACCTTGGTCGGAACGAAGTGTCCGAATAACAGGACACATGTCTTGAATTCAGGACAGCTTCGCCAGCTTTTCATAGAAAACCGATCGGGAAATGCCCAGCAGACGGGCTGCCTTGGTACGGTTACCCCGGCAGGCCAGCAGCGCCTGCTCGATGGCCTGGGCCTCCGCCTCGGCCAGGGTCTGGGCCAGCGGGCGCACCGGCCTGGGCGCCATGGCCGGCACGGTGCGCTGGCTCGCCCTGGGCAACACCTTGAAGATGGCATCGGCATCCAGCAGGTCGCCATCCTCACTCATGGTCAACGCCCGCTCCAGCACGTTGCGCAATTCCCGGATATTGCCCGGCCAGTCGTAGCTGCCAAGAGCCGCCACCCCGGCATCGGTAATTTCCCCCCGCAGCCCCTGGCCCTCGCAGATTTCACCCAGCAGCGCCTCGCACAGCACGCCGAGATCCGCCAAGCGGTCCCGTAGCGGCGGTATGTTGATTTCCAGCACGTTCAGGCGGTAATAGAGGTCTGACCGAAAACTGCCTTCCGCAATCATCGATTCCAGATTCCGGCTGGTTGCCGCGATGACCCGAACATCCACATTGGCCACCTTATTTGAACCCAGGGGTTCGATTTCCCCCTCCTGGAGGGCCCGCAGCAGTTTTGCCTGCAACGGCAGCGGCATGTCGCCCACTTCATCCAGGAACAAGGTGCCCCCGTCGGCCAGTTGAAACTTGCCATCACGGGTACGTCGGTCGGCTCCGGTGTAGGCACCCGGCGCCACACCAAAAAACTCCGCTTCCAGCAGATTTTCCGGAATGGCCGCCACGTTCACCCCAACGAAGGGCTTGTCGGCCCGGGGCGATACCGCGTGAATCGCCTGGGCCAGAACCTCCTTGCCGGTACCGGTTTCCCCCAACAGCAGCACTGGCATGTCCCGGCCAGCGGCCAGACGGGCACGCCGTTTGACTTCCAGGGCAGCGGGACTGCCACCAACAAAGTCCCCAAGGCTGTAACGGGTGCCCCGGGCCTTCTTCGCCAGCGCCTTGCGGGCGGCGGCGAGATCACGGTGCAGGCGACGGTATTTTGATACCAGTGGCGTCAGCGGTTGCAGGTCATCATAAAGGACGAAGGCAACCGCCCCCTCAATCTCACCCTGCGGATCGTAATAGGGCAGCCGGGTAACCACCAACTGCTGCTGGTTGTGTTCCATGATGTCCAACAGCAGGGGTTTGCCGGTTTCGACCACCTCCGGCATTCGGGTTTGAGGAATCACCTGGCGCACCGGTTTGCCGATCGCCTGGGCCGGGTCGCCAAGACCCAGCAGGTGGGAATAGCTGTTGTTGATCCAGGTAATCCGGGTGTGCCGGTCCACGGCAATGGCGCCGGCACTGGCTTCCTCGAACATGGGAAACAGCGCTTCTATCAGGTCTCTTGTCAGACCACTCTTGTTTTTATCGGTAAACAGCTCGGTCATGTACCGCGTACTCACGGGCCGGAATTGGTTCATGGGGCAACCCTGGGCGTCCGGATTTCCGGACGCAATCACGGAAGTATAGAAAGCCCCCGGTCCGGGGGCAAATCAAAAGGCGAGAGTGACCTTCCGGCTTTTCAGACAGCGTCCTGCGATCCGGACACACACCGATCCCATCAACATCCATCTTCAGCGGCAGCTCGTATCATCGGGGTAATCGGCAGGCCTTAAGGAGGCAGGGGGTGATCGTTCGTAATGTCAGGTATATCAGTGCCATCATGGCCATGTCCGCCCTGTTTCTGACAGGTTGCGCCAGCCACCAGCCAACGCCATCACACTCGGTTACCTTGCCGGAAACCGAGTTCTCTGTGCATCCCTCGCTCCGATATTCGCCGGATACCTGGCCAGAGCCGCTGTACGCCGATCTCTACGTACCTGAGCGCACTGATCCTGCCCCGGTAGTTCTGATGGTTCATGGTGGTGGTTGGGAGCGTCGCTCCCGGAGCGATATGACCTGGGTGGCGGAGTCCCTCGCCAGCCAGGGATTTGCCGTACTCAACGTGGATTACCGGTTCGCCCCGGACTTCACGTTTCCGGCACAGCTGCACGACCTGCAGATCGCCCGCCACTGGCTGAACCGGAATGCCGGCCGCTATGGCCTGGACACCTCCCGGGTCACCGGCTTCGGCTTCTCCTCGGGCGCTCACCTGGTGGCCCTGCTGGCCACCGTGGCCAGTACAGACAGTGACCTGAACAGGCCCCATGGCGGCCCGGAAACAGCTCTACAGGCTGCGGTGGCCGGCGGGCTTCCAGCGGACTTGCCCGCCTTTGGCTCTGGCCGGCTATTGCGCCAGCTTCTGGGGGCTGAATTGGAAGAACAACCCGATCGTTACCAACAGGCGTCTCCGGTTACCCATGTGAGTGCAGCAACACCGCCATTTTTCCTGTTTCACGGCACCATGGATATGTTGGTTCCGTTCAGTCAAGCCAAGCGTTTTGCCCAGGCTCTGGATGCCCAGGGGGTATACCACGAGATCTACCGGATGCGTCTGCGAGGTCATGTCACCAGCTTTCTGACCGCCGGCAATGCGGTCGATCAAGCGGCCCGGTTCCTGGCTCGCCAGGGCGCCGGGCCGCAATCAGCCCAGGCGAACGAACGGTAACAGGCTCAACCCGAGAATAACGGCAATGGCGATGAGCGCCGCCAGGAAGGTGACCGGCCGGCTTCGAAACTGATACCAGAGCCCGGTTTCACCACGCTCGCAACGGGCCAGATACTCTTCGCGCTGTGCCTGCAGGCGCCGTGCCTGATAATCGTCCAGCAGCGCCCGGGCGCGGGTGGCCTCGTCATCGTCATGCACCCAGAAACCGCCCATGCTGATGCCCCAACGGCTGGGTGGTGTTTCGTAGTAGCGTACTTCGTGCTCTTCGAACAGGGCGCGGATATCGTCGGCCTCGTCGTCGGGTACGTTACGCAGGTTCATCAGGTGGTGGGGCATAGGGCGTTCCGGCTGGCTTAACGGGCGTTGTTGGCTATATCCTAGCAGGAAAGCATAACCGACCGAATGCAACAGGATTCTGCATGAGCCACCACCCCCTTCGTCTGCTGCTGGAGTTTGATGACCGCATCCAGCGCGACAGGGAGCAAGCCCCCGCCTTTCTGCACCGCCGGGACCGGCGTTTTGCACTGGACTGCGAACAGCAGGGCATTCGCCCCGACGCAGCGGCCTGGCTGGCACACATGCAGCGACTCAGCGGCCCCGGCAGTGCAAGCCAGGCGAACCACAAGCTCGAGTTGCAGTGGCAAAGGATTCAGCGTGGTTTTATCGCAGCCGGGGCACTGTTCGGGGTGATTACCATGGCCGGCCTGCTGTTCTACGATGGCGGCCAGCGCATCAATATCACGGTGTTCCTGGCGTTTGTGCTGCTGCAGCTGTTGCTGGCGGCGGCCACCACCGTCCAGGCGGTTACCGGCTGGCAGCCCTGGGCTTGGTTGCAACGGCGGTTGCAGCCGCAACTGCCGGGGCAAACCCTGGCACAGTTGCAACCGCTGCTGATGGCCCGTGCCGCCCACGCAGGCGGTACCGCCTTCGCCGCCACAGGTCTCCTGACCTTGCTGGTGTTGCTCACTATTCAAGACCTGGCCTTCGGCTGGAGCACCACACTGGACACGGCCGCCAGGGGATACCACACACTGATACAGGCGGTCGCCAGCCCATGGGGCTGGCTATGGCCGGCAGCTGTGCCGTCCCAGGAGCTGGTCGAGGCCACACGGTTTTTCCGGGCGGCTCCGGAAAGCGCCAGCACAGCCCCGGCACAATGGGGCCAATGGTGGCCATTTGTCGTCATGCTGTGGCTAACCTGGGTACTGGTGCCCCGTTTGATGCTGCTGGCTTTCAGCCACTGGCTGATCACCCACAAGGCCGTCCGGATTCTGCAGCAGCATCCCGGCATGCAAGCGCTGGCCTGGCGCATGGAAACCCCGACCCTGGACACCGGCAACCAGCACAACGACGCCGACGACCTTCCCGACACCACCACCCGGGCCCGGACCGTCGAACTATCAGACACGGACCATATTGTCTGTTGGGCCGGCGCCGGTGAGCCGGAGTTACCGCAGCAACTACTTGGCAACCAGACCCAGATCCTCAAGGCCGGAGGACGCGCCTCCCTGGAAGAGGATGACCGGGTGCTGGCAACCCTGGCGCAGGCCCTGGCGCAGAGCCCGGACCCCAGCGTTATGTTGATCACCCGCAGTTGGGAGCCCCCCACCGGCGAACTGCACGACTTCCTGGACCACGCCCGGGCACAATGGCCAGGGAATACCGGTGTACTGATACTGCCGCTGGCCTCCGACGCCAACCGGGCGCCGGCCGACCACTTGCTCCAGCCTTGGCTGCGCTTTACCGAGCGACTACCGGAGGGCTTTGCTCAGGTCGCCGCATTGCCATCGTTACCGGATAACCCCTACCAGACTGGAACCGAACGCTCATGAGCCAGCAGCCGGTGTTTGCCGTGGTCGGCCACCCCAATAAAGGCAAGTCCAGTGTGGTGGCCACCCTGTCACAGAATGACGCCATCGCCATCGCCCTGGAACCGGGCACCACCCGGGCCCGACAGGCCTACCCGCTGAGCGTTGATGGCCAGCAGCTCTACACCCTGGTGGATACCCCTGGCTTCCAACGGCCCCGGAGGGTACTGCAGTGGCTGGAAGCCCACAGCCTGTCGGCCTCCGACCATCCGGAAACCGTCCGGGCGTTCGTGCTTCAGCACCAGGGGGATGATCGCTACGTGGATGAATGCGAATTGCTGACGCCCATCATCGAAGGTGCCGGGATCATCTACGTGGTGGATGGCTCCGTGCCCTACAGTGCCGAGCACGAGGCGGAAATGACCATCCTGCGCTGGACCGGCCGACCAAGCCTGGCCCTGATCAACAGTATCGGTGATGACGACTACAGCGATACCTGGCAAGCCGCACTTGGACAGTTCTTTCAGGTTGTTCGCAAGTTCGACGCCGTTCGCGCTCCATTCGAGCAACATCTCAGCCTGCTCAAAGCGTTTGGCCAGCTTGAGCCAGACTGGGAGCAGACCCTGGCCCAGGCTACCGACCTGCTGGCCCAGCAGCGACAGCAGCGCCGCCAGCAGGCAGCTGTTCTGATGGCGCGAGCCCTGGAAGACATGATGGCCTACCAGGAGAAGCGCACACTCACCCTGGATCAGGTCGCCAGCATCAGCGATGCCTCCCTGGCAGAAACCCTGCGGGACCGCTGGTACCGGCACCAGCGCCAGCGTGAACAGACCCTGCGGGTGAACATTGAACACCTGTACCAGCATCAACGCATCCGGCGCCAGGAGGCAGAGCTGGAATGGGCCAACCAGCACGATCTGTTCTCCGAAGACACCCGCAAACACTGGGCAGTCAGCAAAAAATACCTGGCCGGCGCCGGCTTTGGCGCGGGCGCGGTCGGGGGCGCCGGCATTGACGCGGTAACCTTCGGCACCTCATTGGGCACCGGTGCCCTGGTGGGTGGGCTGATCGGCGCCGCCGGCAGCTATTTTTATGGTGACCGGCTGCTGCTCCCGGCACTGAACATCGGCCCTCTGAAAGACGGTTTGAAAAGCGCCACGTTCGGCCCTGTACAGGACAGTCAGTTCGGCTATGTTGTCTTGGGCCGAGCCGTCGACCACTGGTGGCACATCAGCCACCGAAACCACGCCGGCCGGGATCTTCTGGAGCTGGAACCGGCCGATCAGCACTGGCTGGACAGGCTGGACAAACCCAGCCGCCGAGAAATCCAGAAAGCCTTCGACCGGTGCCGCAAGCAAAAACCTCTGGGCCACCCGCAACGGGAGAGCCTGGCAATCGCCATTGAGCATGCCATGATGGTTTACGACGATTGGCGGTTGAATCGGCCTTAACCGGCGTGTTTATACTGTATGGCTATTCCATCACAAAATGGGGAATGCGAATGAAAATTGTACGAGTGCAAGACATCATCGGTACCGAGCGCGAAGTCACCGGCCCGGGCTGGACCAGCCGCCGCATGCTGCTGAAAAAAGACGGCATGGGCTTCTCCTTCCACGAAACCATTATTCCCGCCGGTGCCGAGCTGAACCTCTGGTACAAGCATCACCTCGAGGCGGTTTACTGTGTTGCCGGTAACGGCAAAATCCTGGACAAGGCCACCGGTGAAACCCACGAGATCACCGACGGTACCCTGTATGCGCTCGACAAGCACGACCAGCATACCCTGTACGGTGGCACCGAAGACATGCGCCTGATCTGCGCCTTCAACCCGCCGGTCACCGGTCGCGAGGTACACGACGAAGACGGCGCCTACCTGCCCGACACCGGCGAAGACTGATCCCGCTGATCGTGACAAGCCCTTCGGCAACCACTTCACCGCCATCGACAGCCAAGCTGCTGCCGGTGGCGGTGCTGCTTTGGTTGGCCGGAGTTTACCTGCGAATTCCGGTACTGGTAGCACCGCCACTGGCGCCGTTTATCTCAGATGAACTGGCACTTACGCAGGCACTGACCGGCGCCCTCACCACATTACCCATTCTGATGCTGGCCGTTGGCGCCATGCCCGGCTCCCTGGCCATTTCCCGCATCGGCCCCAGAAACACCCTGGCCCTGGCCATGGTGATCATGGTGATCGGCTCCGCGGGCCGCGGCCTGGTGCCGGACACGACCACGTTGATGGTCGCCAGCGCGGTCATGGGGCTCGGCGTCGCGATGATGCAACCAGCATTACCGGCTTTGCTGCCGCGCTGGCTGGCGCCCCATCACCTGGCTTTGGGCTCCGCCATCTACATGAACGGCATGTTGATGGGCGAATTCATTGGCGCCGGCATCACCCTACCGGTGCTCATGCCACTACTCGATAACAGCTGGCGCGCCACGTTACTGGCGTGGTCGTTACCGGCACTGCTGGTTGCTGCGGCGCTGTTTCTGCCCAAGCGGGATCTCGCCCGGCCAGTGCGCCGCAGCGCCTGGCTACCAGACTGGCAAAACCCACTGACGCTGCGTATTGGCCTGTTGCTGGGCTTGTCCGGCTCCATGTTTTTTGGCCTCAACGCCTACATGGGTAGCCTGTTGGAACAGCAGGGGCATTTCGAGAAGCTGGCAGACGCGCTTTTCTGGTATAACTTTGCGCAAGTGATGGCCTCGCTGCTGATGCTCAAGATGGCCCGATTCTGGGTAGGTAAGCGCAGCATGATCATCTTGATGGCGGTGCTCAGTATCGCCGGCACCGGCGGCACCCTTGTCCTTGAGGGGAGGCCAGCCATATTCAGCGCCACCCTGATGAGTTTTGTTGCCGGTATCCTGCTGATTCTGCTGGTTGCGCTGCCACCACTGCTGGTACGCTCGGAGGAAACCGGTAGGCTGTCGGCCGGCACGTTTCTGGTGGGCTATACCCTGGCGTTTTCAGTGCCCATGATCGGCGGCCTGATTGCCGACTGGAGCGGGGATATCCGCCACGCCATCATGGTGATGGTAGGGTATAGCCTGCTGGTGTTACCCATAGCCTTTACCCTGGATCTGCGCCGTCAACCGGCCTGAGTATCATCTGTCAGCCAATAAACATCGTATGGAAGCCGTTAAGCTCCATGCTCAAGCAAGGACTCTGTGTTGAAACTGGCCACCCTGATTAACCAGCTCGCGGATGAAGACACCAGTGCTCTGAAAACACTCAGCCTGGTGGTGGACTGGATTCGCCCGCAACGGGGCGAAACCGTGCACAACGCCGTTGACCGCATGAAGCAACTGGAAGGTGCCCTGACCGAGAACCTGGACGTACACCTGGCAGTGTCTGGCCGGCTGCAGGAATGGCTCGACCAGGCCCAGTTTTTCCAGTTGTTGTCTGGCCTGGGGCTCTATTCTCGCCGGGGCTTCCTGAAAGAAATCGGCGAGCGCCTTTACGAGCGGATCAACCCGGCCCCCAAAGACCGCAACAACGTCAAGAACGTGCTGTTTGTGGTGTTCCACCGCAAAGACGATGCCGAATGGATTCACCGCATCCCCGATGAGGCTTTAATCCGCCTGTTGACTACCCTCTGGCACTTTTCACCCTCGGCCCTGGAACGCACCCGCAATCGCATTTACAGCCAGATGCTCAACGCCCTGGAGATGATGTCTATCTGGGTCGCCGCCGAAGAGCTGGAACCCAACATCCTGCGGTTGAACCCGAAGATTATCGACCGGGAATCCGCGTTCGTGGCTTTGCAGCGGGAGATTGCCGCGCTGGTGCAGTCCTGGGGCCATGCGCTGCAGGAGAAGGAGAGTGTGGAGCTGGACGATGCCCACGCCCGGGTGCTGATCGAACAATGCCGTGAAGAAATCGACCGACTTCAACGTAAATCCGTCACCGCCGGCTCCACCATGGCGCTGACTCACCTGCTGGAGCGGCTACACCAGACCCTGGACCGGATTGAACACCTGCTGGATATTCTGGACCCGGCAGACCCAGCGAAGCGACTGAACCGATCCGTGGAACTGTTCAAGACCCTGGTCCAGGCCAGCGCTGAACGCCACGGCGTCAGAGCCCTCTGGCGCGCCAATCTCCGACTGATGTCCCGCAGCGTCACCGAGAACGCCAGCGACCACGGCGAACACTACATCGCCGGCAGCCGTAAAGAATACCTGGCCATGCTGGCCTCCGGTGCCGGCGGTGGTTTCATCATCGCCTTTATGGCACTGATCAAGATCCAGATACTCCAGCTGGACCTGACCCGGGGCTGGGAAACCCTCTGGGTCAGCCTGAACTACGGCATCGGCTTCATGATCATCCACATGCTGCACTGCACCGTGGCCACCAAACAGCCCGCCATGACCGCCGCCAGCATCGCCGAAAAAGTCGAGCAGGGCGAACAGGGCCGGGCCAACGCCCGGAAACTGGCGGAACTACTGGTCCGGGTTGGCCGCACCCAGTTCGTCGCCATCATGGGCAACGTCGCCGTCGCCCTGTCTGTGGCTTTCGCGGTTGGCTCGTTATACAGCCATGTACAAGGCGTTCCACTGATCAGTACCGAACGCTACGACTACATGCTCACCGGCATTCACCCCTGGCAAAGCCTGGCATTGATGTACGCCGCCATCGCCGGTGTCTGGCTGTTCTTCTCAGGCCTGGTGGCCGGCTACTTCGACAACCGCGCCGCCTACCTGAACCTGGCCGAACGCCTGGAACAACACCCCCTGCTGCGCCCCCTGATGCCCCCGGAAACCCGCGCCCGCTTCGGCGCCTACGTGGCTGAACACTACGGTGCCCTGATGAGCAACTTCGTGTTCGGCGTACTGCTCGGCGTCACCGGCTACATCGGCTACCTGCTGGCCCTGCCCATCGACATCCGCCACGTCGCCTTCTCCTCCGCCGACGTCGGCTACACCATGTCCGTGTTCATCCCCGGCGCCAGCGACTTCGCCCTGTTCACCCTGTTCGCCCTGCTGATCGGTGGCGTCAACCTCATCGTCAGCTTCACCCTGGCCCTGAACGTTGCCTTGAGAGCCAGAAACACCCGGATATCCAGCTTCCCGAAACTGATCAAAGCCTGGTTCCAGGTGGTCGCTGAAAACCCCATGGCGCTGGTTTACCCCCCAAGAGATCCGCTACCGGAACCAGACGACCTCAAAGAGGCCCAACCCGACAGCCCGCAAACCAAGGCCGAAAACAAAGAACAACGCCAAAAAGCCCTGCAGAAAATCGGGATAGGGGGGAACCAATAAGTTCCGCCCCTCCCACACCACCCGGCATGCGGGTCCGCACCGGGCGGTTCGAGAAGTTGAGGTTTCACGAGAGTCTCGGCACTCCCAACCGATCGAAGTAGGCAATGGTCAGCACATTATGGATGGCAGAGCGACTGTTATGCCACCAGCGACGACTCAGCGCCGCCACGGATTCCGCAACCCAGGAACTCGCGCCTAAGCGGGTTAGCTCCCGGTAGATTGTCTTGCCCCGTCGCCAGTGCCGGAGGTGGAGCATTCTCAGGCGGCGACGTATCCACTCATCCAGTGATCGCCAGATGCGTGGCGTTTGTGCCAGCCTGAAGTACCCTTTCCAACCGAGCAGATAACTACGGAGCTTCGCCACCACCTGTGCCATGCTGCGACCACCTGACCCCCGGGTCAGTTGCCTGATCCGGAGCTTGAACGCCTGTAACGCCTTGGTGGATACCGCGCGTCGGACCTCTGCGTTCCTCCCTTGCCATAAGGTATAGCCGAGGAACTGGCGACCGAACACGCTGGCGACTGCACTTTTGGCTTCGTTGATCACCAAGCGCAGTTTGTTGTAACACCGGCGTAGCAGGCGCATCACCCGTTCTCCCGCCTTCTCACTGCGAACGTAAACGTTGCAGTCATCAGCGTAACGGGCGAAGCAGTGCCCCCGACGTTCCAGCTCCTTATCCACCTCGTCCAGCAGAACGTTGGCCAGCAACGGCGAGAGCGGCCCGCCTTGCGGCGTACCCTCATGCCGATCCATGACCACACCGCCATCCATGATGCCCGCGTTCAGATACGCACGAACCAGCCGGATGACTCCAGGATCGTTTATGCGCCTCTTCAGGCGGTCGATCAGGATGTCGTGGTTAACCCGGTCGAAGAACTTCGACAGGTCGACGTCCACCACGATGTGGCGGCCCTGTTGGGCGTAGCGTTGCGCAGCCAGCACCGCATCGTGGGCCCGGCGGCCCGGGCGGAAGCCGTGGCTGTGCTCGCTGAAGGTGGGATCAATCAGAGGTTGCAGCACTTGCAGCAGTGCCTGTTGAATCAGACGGTCGGTGACGGTGGGGATACCCAGTTCCCGCTCACTGCCGTCCGGTTTCGGGATGCCTACCCGACGAACGGGTTGTGGTTGGTAGGAGCCGCTCAGCAGTTGCTGGCGAAGCTCCGGCCACACCCATCGCAGGTGTTCGGCGGTCTGGGCAATATCCAGCCCGTCCACACCTGCCGATCCCTTGTTGGACTTCACGCGCTTCCATGCCCGCTGCATATTCTCTCGTGCGAACGCCTGCTCAAGCAGGCTTCGCCCTGCGCCCTCCGGTTCTCGCCGCGGGGGCCCTGTTTCATCGCTGATCGCCTTCGGTAAGGCTTCACCTTCCCGTTCCGCGACCCGCCCCGCTGGCGCGGGCATCTGATGCGTTACAGTGCTCATCGACAAGGCGTTTGACGCTCCTTCTCGTTCAGCCCTTCGCCCTGACCAAGCAGCTACTATGGCTTCTGCTGACTTCTCGCTCCGTGTTGCCACGTCGCCCTTTCAGGCATGAGGCGAGATCTCCCCGGGTAAGAACACACTCCTTCACCGCACAACCGCCGGATATACACCGCCTCGCCTTGGCCACAAGAGCTTCGCGGCTTCTTGCCCGCTCGCCCTGCTCGGCAGTGCCTCATATCCGATTCTTGTTCATCGGCTCACGGTTTATGCTCCACGCTTCCTCCCCACGGTCGGTCGCCCTTCCGCAGTTGCGCTTCACTTCGTTCGCTGTGGCCAGCTCACGGGAGGACTTGCACCTCCAGGAGTGCGCCCGTGCCGGGCGCACTAACGAGTAGGGTGAGGCGTCACCGCCTCATCCCTCTCACAGAACCGTACATACGGACCACGTATACGGCTCATGCCATTAACTTGCCCTGAACTCGGGGACAGGGATGCCGGTTCGTACTTTGGTCAGATCCATCAACCTCAGCTCATTGTGCAGATAGGCGTTGGGTAAGGCCAGGCTTGCCAGCGGTGAAGCCGCATTACGCCAGCTTTGCATCTTGATGAACTTAAACGGCGGGCGATAGCCCAGCTGTTTCAGCCTCCGATGCAACCGGCCCGGCTTCTTCCACTGCTTGAGCTGGATGCAGCGCAGGCGCCGCCTTAACCAACTCATCACCTGCTTCAGCACCCTCGCGCAGTTCGCCACCCGGAAGTAGTTGGCAAAGCCCCGTAGCACCGGATTCAGCTCGCGGATAATCGCCGCAAGCCCGATGCCCCGGTTACGCTTTGTCAGCGCTTTCAGCTTCTGCTTGAGTTTCACCACCTTCTTGTCCTGGATGCGGGTGTAGTTCGTGTAGATCACCACGCCCAGGAACTTTACCCCCTCATCGCTGTGGGCGATGTGGGTCTTGGTGACGTTCACCGTCAGCTTCAGCTCTTCTTCCAGATAGCGTTGGGCCACCCGTAACGCATTCTCCGCGCCCGCTCGTGAGCCGCACAGGATCAGGATGTCGTCCGCGTAGCGGACGATCCGGTGCCCCCGCGCTTTCATGAACTGGTCGAAGGCGTCCAGGTAGGCGTTTGCGATCAGCGGACTGATCACGCCACCCTGAGGGCTTCCCAGTTCCGTCTCTTCGAGGTGGTATCCCACCATCACGCCACTTTCCAGGAACTGGCGCAGCAGTGACAGGACACTGCCGTCCGTGATCCGTTGGCGGAACTGGCGGATGATCAGGTCATGGTTGAGCGTGTCGAAGCATTTCGACAGGTCCATGTCCACAACCCAGTCACGCCGGTATCGGCGGATAAACAACTCCGCCTTGCCGATGGCGTGGTGACCACTGCGTCCCGGACGATACCCGTAACTCGACGGGTGGAAATCCGGCTCGAAGATCGGTTCGATAATACGGCGCAGCGCCTGTTGCACAACCCGGTCCCGAACCGTCGGAATGCCCAGCAGACGCTCACCGCCGTCATCCTTGGCGATGGCTACGCGTCTGACTGGCTGCGCCCGATAGCGCTTTTCCTTCAGCTCGAGCAACAGGCACGACAGCTCCACCTCCAGATTCGCCTCAAACCCACTCAGGCTCTGCCCATCGATTCCGGCCGCGCCCTTGTTGCGTTTGATGTGTCTGAAGGCTTCATACAGGCGCTGTTTTGACAGCAATTGCCCGTACAGACTGTAGTATTTCCTCATGCCTGCTCATCTCCGCGATGACGGCTTCGAGGGTTGGCTTGGCTGCCGGTGTGTTTCAAGCGATCCGCCCGGGTGCTAGCGCTCAGGCAATCTGCCGCCACGGTATCGCTCTACTCCCTTGTTCGGAGAACACCAGAGCCACTGCGTTCCCGCAGTACCCCAGTGCACGTCCCTGCCCCGTCGGGCAGCTTGTGAACACAGCGTCCACCTCTCACTCGTCGTCCGTCATTCTCGTTAATGACTTCCGCCCTTCGCATCCGATCAGAGCTTTTGACCCTGACCGGTCCGCTGAACCTCCGTCAGCGGTCATTCCGGTTTTATCCTCCACGCTGTTACCAGGCTTCTCAGGCCGGAACTTCCTCACTACTACGGCTTCATCTGCCACCTCGCACCAACTGCGGCCTCGGCTTTCACCTTGCGCCACAGCCTCCGACAACGCCGGATTCGGTGTCAGGCTTCCCCGGTTACTGCACCGGCTCCCTGTTAACGATGCCACCCTCAAACACAGCCCAGGTCTGACTGAGTATCGGGCGTCGCGTTATTTCGCACGCTGGCCCACCTGACCTGCCGAAGCAGGTTCACTTGCGTTGTGTACCGTTAACTTCCTATGGCTTCCTTCAGACCCCACCGTTGGCCAGTGACGCCCTTGCCAGTCGGATTGTCTTCCCCTCAGTCGGGGTGACGCCATCTTCTTTCAGATGGCCGGGTTTGCCGGCTTCGCCGGGCAAACAAAAAAGGGCCGCCAAAGCGACCCACAAAACAGTAGCAAAATAAGACTTCCCGAACCGAGCCGACAGGCCGTGGGGCGGGGCGGTCTTTTCCGCCGGAAAAAAGATGTCTGAGCGAAGCGAGTTGTTTTTTCCAGAGGAAAAGACCTCCCCGCTCCGCGGCCAGACTCCCAAGCTTAGATGTAGTAGTCCTTCAACGGAGGAAAGCCATTAAACTCCACCGCACTGTAAGTGGTGGTATAAGCCCCGGTCGACAACCAGTACATCCGGTCACCAATCGCCAGATTCAACGGCAACGGGTACTTATGGTGCTCGTACATAATATCGGCACTGTCACAAGTCGGCCCCGCAATCACACAGTCCTCGCCCTCACCGGTCTTCTCGGTCCAGATCGGAAACTTGATCGACTCATCCAGCGTCTCAATCAGCCCCGAGAACTTACCCACATCGGTAAACACCCATCGGTGCAACGCGGTACGGGACTTCCGGGAAATCAGCACCACCTCACTCACCAGCACACCGGCGTTAGAGATCAACGAACGGCCCGGCTCAATAATGATCTCCGGCAGATCGTCACCAAAATCTTCCCGCAGGAAACGGGCAATTTCCTCCGCATACACCGCCAGCTCATTGGTGCGGGCAATGTAGTTGGCCGGGAAACCACCGCCCATGTTGATCATTTTCAGCTCAATGCCGTCTTCTTCCTTCAGACGCTCGAAAATCACCTTCACCTTATTCAGGGCCGCGTCCCAGGCGCCGATTTCCCGCTGCTGGGAACCCACGTGGAACGACACGCCGTAAGGCACCAGGCCCAGATCACGGGCCAGAATCAGCAGATCCATGGCCATATCCGTCTGGCAACCAAACTTGCGAGACAGCGGCCAGTCGGCAGTCAGGGTGCCTTCGGTCAGGATGCGCACATACACCTTCGAGCCCGGCGCCGCCTTGGCAATGTTACGCAGGTCCGCCTCGGAATCGGTGGCGTACAGGCGCACACCCTTCTCGTAAAAGGTGCGGATGTCCTTCGCCTTCTTGATGGTGTTGCCGTAGCTGATGCGATCGCCGGTGACACCCAGCCCCATAACCTTGTCCAGTTCATACACCGACGCGATATCGAAACAGGCACCTTTATCCCGCAGCATGGTCAGAATCTGCGGCGCCGGGTTGGCTTTAACCGCATAGTAAACCTTGGCGTACGGGAACCCTTCCACCAGCTCCTCGTACTGACGGTCAATGGTCTGGGTATCGATGACCACAAACGGGGTTTCCTTGCCGTCGGCAAAGTCCTTGATCCGCTTGAAGGTCTCGGCGCTGTAGTAATCGGCGATATCAGCGTTGGGGGTCTGGTTCATGGGTGGTGTGTCCCTCCACAGGGTAAACGGGCATAAAAAAGGGTAGCACAGACCCGCTGTGCTACCCGTGAATGGCGCGATCATCAGGCTTTTTTCTGACCACCGCAAATGCGCATATATACCCATAAATCCGGCAACGGAAGCCGGACCTCTGGCACAGCATTCTTTATCACACCGCCACCGGCCAAAGCGGCGTCGGCTCTGTCGGCCCGTCCGGATCCTGGGGGCAGCTCTGCCTGTTCAGGTAATCCAGAATGGCCTCTTTCAAATCACTACCCAGACCCAGCCCCTGGTTACCGAACAGCCGATTAAACTCAAGCACATACGGGTAGCCATCGACCAGCGCTATATCGAAACCGGCGTGGTCCACACCCAGCTCCCTGGCCAGCCGCAAAGCCAGCCCGGTGACCACCTCCGGTACCGGGCTGGTATCAATTTTCCCACCCCGGGCCACGTTGTTGTAGAAGCCCTGTTCCGCCTGGGTTCGCCAATAGGCCGTCAGCACCCGGTCACCCACCACCACAACCCGCACATCACGGTCGATCGGCAGGTATTCCTGGGCATAAAGCACGTGGGTACGTTCGCAGTACCGGCGCCAGTCGTCACGATTTTCGATCAGCCACACCCCTTCACCCATACTGGCCTTGGGCAGTTTTGCCACAAAGGGCAGGGCCATGGTGTCCCAGATCAGATCCCGCTCCTGGGGGCCGTTGGCTTCGATCAGCGTCCAGGGGGTGTGTTCCGGTGCTACGGTCTGGAACGCACGGGTCATCTCCACCTTGTCGTGACCAATGCGATAGCTGGCCTCGCTTGGAAACACGCGGCGCTTGAGACCGTGGACCAGGGCATTCAACTGCCAGTATTCCGGGAACAGCACCCAGTCGGCATCTCGCAGCAGGTCCTTGTGTCTCAGAAACTGCTCCGGCTTGAGTACTGTGGTGTCAGGAAAGCCAAGGGTACGGAAGATATCAAAGGAAACCAGGTGCATGGTGTCAGCGGCACTCCAGATAGGTTGCGCGCATTTTATACAGAATCCGGTTCCGGACAAGCTACCTCAGGAAAAATAATTGACCGGCGTCATGGACAGAGCGAATATAAATGATAATGCTTTTCATTAACTAAAAAGGAGCTACCTATGACCAAGAAACTGATGTTTGCCACTCTTACCTGCGCCGCCTTCGCATTCAGCGCCAACGCCCACGCCAGTGACGTCGAACACTTCAAGGGCAAGCCCTCTGACACCCTGGAACAGGCGGTTAGCAACTTCTCGGAATACAACAACAAGTTGGAAAAGGTGTTGGCCGGAGACATGACCCCCGAGGCCATGAACGAAGTCCACGAACTGACCTATACCCTGGAAAACGCTCTGGGCAAGATCAGTGAAGAACTGCGCGAACTGGCGGATGTGCTGGAAGAAGTTCACGTTGCCTCCGAGCACGCCGATGGCAACGCTGTTAAAAAGCACGGGCAGAAGTACCTTGAAGTCAGTCGGGAAGTGATCAAATAACAGATTGCATGTCAGCGAGCGGGGCGTTTTTTCGTTCCCTGCTGAGCCTGGGCGGTGAGTGGGTCGTCCGGCCAGGGGTGTTTGGGATAGCGGCCACGCATGTCCTTGCGCACCTCCGGATAGGCGTTCTGCCAGAAACTGGCCAGGTCGGCAGTGACCGCTAAAGGCCGCTGGGCCGGTGACAAAAGATGAATCACCACCGGTACCCGACCACCAGCCACTGTCGGCGTTTCCGTCCAGCCAAACAACGCCTGCAACTTGACCGCCAGCACCGGGCCGTTGTCGGCGCTGTAATCCAGGGTGACGTTCTGGCCGGTGGGAATGGTCAGAGCTCGGGGCGCGAGTTCGTCCAGTTGCTGCTGTTGCGGGTAGTCCAGCAGGGCATGCAGGGCCTGAACCAGGTTGATGCCCGCCAGGTCAGACCAGCGCTTCATACCAGCCATAAACGGCGCTAACCAGGTCTCCAGAGTGTCCAGCAAGAACTGGTCGCTGACCTCTGGCCAGTCGCCGGGGAATTTCTCCGCCAGCAATCGCACCCGGGCAACCCACTGGCGGGCCGTATCACTCCAGGGCAGGCTGTCCAGACCTTTACGGCGCACCGCGTCCAGCAGGCCCTGCTGAACCAGTTCCGGGGCAACCTGATTCAGCGGCTTCTCCGCCAGCACCAGTGCCCCGAGCTTGCGGACCCGGCGGGCGACGATGGTGCCGCGTTTGTCGTCCCACAGGGCTTCCTCACGTTCTTCGATATGGTTAGCCAGGTCCTGTTCAAGGTCCGTGAGATCGACCGGTGCCGCCAGATAAATCGTCGCTTCCCGGGCCTTACCATCCAGATCCGCCGTCACCAGCCAGTCCTGCCGAGCCAGGGGATCGTCCTCCCGCAACACCGCACCCTTGCCGTTACTCAACTGATACCGGGGCATGGCCCCTGAGCGGCGGCGGGCAATACGGTCCGGATAGGCCTGGGCCAACACCCGCCCAACGTCGGTTTCCGAGGGTAAATCCTGTGCCAGCGGGCCACGGCACAGTCGTTTTGCCGCCTGCCGAACCGCCTGCAACCGTGCGGTGTCCAGGCCGCGATGACCGCGTTCGCCCCGCAGCACCCGAATCCGTTCATGCAGATCCGCGCCGGAGCCTGGCCCGAGCAAGTCCCGCTCCTCCAACAGCGCGGCCAGCTCGGCCGCCAGCTGGCCCAGCCCCAGGGTACGGCCTTTGATCACCATATGGGCCAGGCGAGGGTGCAGGCCCAGCTCCCGGGCCGCCTTGCCGTGATCTGTGATGGCTCCCTCGGCATCCAGCAGATCCAGCCACTGCAACAACTCCACCGCCTGCTGCCAGTGCGCATTCGGCGGGGCATCAATCCAACCCACCTGCTCCGGGGAACGGGCCCCCCACTGGGCCAATTCCAGCACCAGCGGCGCCAGGTCGGCTTCCTGGATTTCCGGCGGCGTGTAGTCCGCCAACCCGAACTGCTCCGACTCACTCCACAGCCGGTAACACACACCCGGCTCAACCCGACCGGCCCGGCCCTTGCGCTGCTCGGCAGACGCCTTTGATACCCGCCCGGTCACAAGGCGTGTCATACCGCTGTTGGGATCAAACACCGCCCGGCGCTGCTGACCGGCATCAATCACCACCCGCACGCCTTCAATAGTCAGACTGGTCTCAGCAATCGCTGTGGCCAGCACAATTTTGCGGGCACCGTCCTGTGCCGGCGAAATCGCCCGCTCCTGTTCTTCGGCTTTGAGATTGCCATACAACGGCGCCAGCACCACGTTAGCCGGCAACTGACCCGCCAGCTGCTGCGCCACCCGGCGAATCTCCCCGGCCCCGGGCAGAAATACCAGCATGGAACCGGTCTGCGCGCCCAAGGCCTCCTGAATCACCGCCACTATCTGGTCCACCATCCGGGCATTACGGGGCAAAGGGCGGTACAACACCTCCACCGGAAACGCCCGGCCCTCGCTGGTGATTACCGGTACATTCCCCAGCACCCGGGCAATGGGCGCGGTATCCAGGGTGGCCGACATCACCAGCAATCTCAGGTCTTCCCGCAGGGCCTGCTGGCTTTCTCGCACCAGGGCCAATCCCAGATCGGCTTGCAAGGAGCGCTCGTGAAACTCATCAAACAGCACAGCGGCATAGTCTTCCAGCATCGGGTCGTTCTGAATCAAGCGCGTCAGAATGCCCTCGGTCACCACCTCAATCTTTGTGCTGCCTGACACCTTCGTATCGAGGCGAGTCCGATACCCCACCGTTTGCCCCGGCGCCTCACCTAACTGCTTCGCCATATACCGGGCCGCCGACCTGGCCGCCAGCCGCCTGGGCTCCAACATCAGGATCTTCCGGTTGTCCCGCCATGGGGCATCCAACAGAGCCAGCGGGACCCTTGTCGTTTTACCGGCACCCGGTGGTGCCTGCAGCAAGGCTGTGGTGCCTTGGTTCAGGGTTTGTTTTAGCTCTGGGAGTATGTGTTCTATTGGGAGCATGGGGTGTGGTTGGGTTTAGCCTTGGAGTTTTGGGGGTGGCGCGGGGGTGTTTTGGTTTTTTTGGCCGAAAAAGAACTCGCTTCGCTCAGACACCTTTATTCGGTCAAAAAAACCAAAACACCCCCACACCCTGCGTAACTTTAAGGGTATATCCAGAGGTTACCATGGTCGTACTTGGGTTAAGCCGCTTATGCCGTCAAGCTCACCCAGCAAATTATCTTTTTCAGCGGAACCGCTGTGGTCAGCTAGAGCGGGGTGGTGGGGTATTTTTTTCCGCCGGAAATGAATGTCTGAGCGCAGCGAGTTTCATTTCCAAGGCAAAAAATACCCCACCACCCCGATCAATCCCCCACAACCCGCCGTCTGGGGCCGAATCAAGACCGCGAACGCCACAAGTCAGCCCGGGGCACAAAGAACGCAAACAAAAGCCCAAACGCCAGCGCCGCCACCCCAATACCGAAGGCAGACCCCAGGGTACCGCCCGCATCCAGCCATTGTTTGGTGAGCCACGGCCCAACCATCTGGGTGAAACCGTAAAGTGCCACCATCGCCGCCGACAACCGGGGCCCCTGGTGAGGATGCAACGCCCGCCCGATACGCTGAGTCAGCAGCACCGTACCCAGGAACGTGCTGCCTACCAGGGCTGCACACAGCACCAACCCCACGGCTCCCGGCCAGACTACTGCCGCCAGTACCCCTGCCAGCTGGATCAGGAAATTCAACCTCAATGCCGGCAGATCCCCCATCAGGGCCCCCAACTTGTTCCAGAGCCAGGGTGCGGGAATGGTAAACAGGGCTACGATCACCCAGGTGCCGTCCAGTAGCCCGTGGCCCTGAGGCAAGGTCAACTTGGCCAGCAGCGGCAGGAAAGTCATGGGCAGGATGTACCCCAGGCCAGCCCCGGCATAGGACAGGAACAATGGAATACTCGCGCGATCCAGTAACGGGGTGTTGCTGACGACCTGCCCGGAATCGTCGTGCTGGCGCACCGGTACCTCCAACCTGCGCAACTGCAGGGCGCCCCACCAGGCAAGCGGTATCGACAACAACGCAGCCGGCCACCAGCGTTCAGCCCCCTCCAGCCGCGTTGCAGATCCGGTCACCAGTCCACTGGACACCAGCAGGCCGATGCCCACCCCGATGTAGACCAGGCCGCTGAGCGAGGCCCTGTTGCGCAACACCAGCCACTCCAGTATCAACGCGGGTGCCTGCACGAACACCACGCCGTTGGCCACGCCGTTCAGCCAGCGGCTTGCGGATATGACAGTGAGGTTGTCGGTCTGGGTTATGACCAGTGTGGTGACCACATGGATCGCCAGGAACAGCGGCAGCATGACACGGATCTGGTCAATCCGATGCCAGCGAATGGCCAGCATGGCGCCCATCAGGTACCCAAGATAGTTCCAGGTGGCGACGGCAGCGCCATCTGCTGCGCTGAATTGGCCGTCGGCAACCAGATAGGGCAACAGCGGGGTGTAAATAAACCGGCCGAGGCCATGCACCACCAGTAGCACCAGGGCGCCGGCGGTCAGAACGGTAAACAGCTGTCTTGGGTCAGCAGAGTGCGAGTTGGTCATAGCGCAGCCCGGAGGTCGTGTCGATCAAGGAAACGGCCGAGCAGTGTAGGTCACTACCGATTAATTGTCAGTGTGACTTTGGCAGGATAGGGGCCGCCGAACGGGCCACGGGCTCAGGAGCCGGGGTTGCGGGCCTTGGCCCACTGGGTGATGCGCTGATAGGCCTGAGCCAGCTCTTGGGGTTTGTGGGGCGGTTGAATCAAGGCCTGAAGCTGTCCCTCGGGGTTAAGCAAAGCGAAGTGACCACTGTGGTCCACCAGCAGTTGCCCGTCCACCTCCCGATGAACAAACACCGCACTGACACTCTTCGCCAGTTCACGCAGGGTCTCCAGGTCGCCGGTCAGGCCATGGAAGTTTTCACCGAAAAAGCCGGTGTAGGCTTTCAGCTGTTCCGGCGTGTCGTGTTCCGGGTCTGCCGTGACCAACAGGTAGTCCGGTTTGGGCACATCCGCAGACAACAGCTTATCGGTCTGGCGCAGGTTGGCCATGGCCGCCGGACAGATATCCGGGCAGTTGGTGTAGCCCACAAACACGAACGTCCACTGGCCCTTCAGGTCATCGCGGGTGACGGTTTCACCCTGTTCGTTGGTAAGGGTGAACTCCGCCAGGGGTCTTGGCTGCTCGTACACATAAGTGTTGTACTGGCTCAGGTCGGGCGCCGCCACTGGCGATTCACCGGCTCCTTTCAGGAACACCTGCCGGCCAACTGTCAGGCCGAATACCAGCATGACCACCAGGAACAAGACAAACAACGTGATGCGTAACGATCGCCCCATGGGGCCTCCACTTTATAAACCCGGAAACTGTCATTCAAAAATAGACAAAATGATCCACCAGCAGCACCACAAACAACGCCATCAGGTATGTGATGGAGTATTTGAAGGTGTTCAACGCCACCCGCCGGTCATCGCCCTTCAACAATCGGATGGCGTATTGCAGGAACCTCAAGCCTAGTGCCAGTGCGCCGATCAGGTAAATACCTCCCGACATCCCTGTGACAAAAGGTAGCAGGCTGACCGCCAATAGCATCAGGGTGTACAGCAGAATGTGCAGCTCGGTGTACTTGTTGCCATGGGTCACTGGCAGCATGGGAATACCAGCCTTGGCGTATTCCTCTTTACGGTGAATGGCCAGGGCCCAGAAGTGCGGCGGTGTCCAGGCAAAGATGATCAGTACCAGCAGCAGGGCGTGGCCCTCCACCTGACCGGTAACGGCGGTCCAACCCAGCAAGGGGGGCATAGCGCCCGCCAAGCCACCAATGGTGATGTTCTGTGGCGTGGCCCGCTTCAGGAACAGGGTGTAAACCCCGGCATAACCCACCAGTGAAGCCAGGGTGAGCCAGGCCGTCAGTTCGTTCACCTGCCAGACCAGCACAATCATGCCCACGGCTGCCAGTACGGTGGCAAACAACAGGGCATCAATCGCAGCAATCCGTCCGGTGGCCACCGGGCGCTTGCGGGTGCGGGCCATCACGGTGTCGATCTTCTGGTCGACGACGTGGTTCACAACGGCGGCGGCCCCTGCCAGCAGGGCAATACCCAGGTTGCCATACAGCAGCACACCCCAGCCGGGCACGCCAGGCGCCGCCAGCAGCATGCCAATAACCGAGGTGAGGATCATCAGCGCGACCACCCGGGGCTTGGTCAGCTCCAGGTAGTCCCGCCAGGAAATGGATTTGCTCAGGGAACTCGCATGTTCCTCGGCCGGCAGCGCTTTAACTTGCTCGCTCATGCCGTTACCTCCCGGTTTATGGTTGTTGTGTGGGTTGCGGGGGATGTTTCAGGTTGTGGCAGCTGCCGGTGCTGCCAGATCAGGTGAACAACCGTCAGCAGCAGTCCTGCCCCCATGGCGTTGTGGGCGACGGCGATAGACAACGGAATGTACAGCCACACATTGGCCAGGCCCAGACCGATCTGCACCGTAAGCGCCGCCGCAACCAGCGCGATGCTCCGGTCCAGGCCGCTATCGCCCCGATGCCGCCACAGTAGCGTCAGCAGGACGACAAAGTAGCCGAGTACGATAACCGCACCCAGGCGATGGGTAACATGGATCGCCACACGGCCGTCCGCCGTCAGCTGGCCGCCCAGATAGTTCGGGCCAACCTGCTGGGTAATATCAAAACCATGCCGGAAATCCATGCCTTCCGGCCACCATTGCCCCTGGCAGGTAGGCAGGTCCGTGCAAGCCACAGCGGCATAGTTGGCTGCGGTCCAGGCACCCAGCGCAATTTGCATGATCACCAGCAAAAGGCCGCCGTACAACCAGGGGCGCAGGCGGGCGAGGGCCGGCGGTGCGGCGCCTGAAGGGGCAGAGCCCCGGGATCGTTTGCGCAGACGTAGCGTTAGCAATAACAGCAGAGTGAGCGTGGTGAACCCACCCAACAAATGCAGGGCGACCACCTGTGGCCAGAGTTTGAGGGTCACGGTCCAGGCGCCAAATGCACCCTGCAAGATGATAAAAGCGGCGATGAATAGGGGCAGCTTGACCGGCACGCCTGCCCGGCGGTTGCGTACCGCGGTGGCGGCCAGGCCAAACACCACCAGGCCCAGTATGCCTGCGGCGTAACGGTGGATCATTTCCGGCCAGCCCTTGGACACATCCACCGGCGTCTCGGGGAAACGGGCATTGGCGATGGCAATGCGGGTTTCACTCTGGGGCACCGTCAGGAAACCGTAACACCCCGGCCAGTCAGGGCAACCCAGCCCGGCATCCACCAGTCGGGTCCAGGCACCGAGCATAATCACCACCACCGTCAGCAGGCAGGCAGCGGTGGACCAGCGGGCCATTTTCTTAACCGTTTGAGCAGATTGCTCACGGGAAAACTGTTGCGTCACGTTCCGTTCTCCCTGGTCAGCCAATCTGCGACAACTTCAGCAAATGCTTTAGGTCTTTGAGCATTTGCTTGCCAGTGTGCTCGGTGCCGTAATGCATCATCACGTTACCGAAAGGATCGATCAGCAAGATCCGGGGGGCTGTCTCAGGTGACACGCCAGTGGGCCAGGCCGCTGCCGCGCCGGGCGCCGGGCGCAGTCGCTCCATGGAGCTGTACTCTGCCTGCCAGCGTTGCTCGAGCCCGGCTGGCACAGAGCCCAAGGCTGCTGCCCGGCTGACCCGAGGTGCATTTTTGCCAAGGGCGATGTTTACCTGGCGGGCCAGATACAGCAGCTCCTCGCAATCGCTGCCGCAAGTACCGGAGACCACCAGCATAAGCCAGTTAGGGTCAACCTGATCAGCACCGAAGCGCTCTGCCAGCGGCACCCCGTTTGAGGTTTCCAGATTCAATGCCTGCACCGGCACAGGCGGCATCAGGAGCTCGCCTTCATTGGTATGACCAACCGGATTCAACCAGCCGGTATAAAACATGATGGTGGCCAGAATCATCGGCCCAAAACCCACCGCAAACAGCAGCAAGGCGGTGCGCCTGCCACGACGAACCTGTTCCGGGCTGAGAGGGTCCTGCCCGGTCACGGAATCAGCCGTTGTCGTTGTCATTATCGGCTCCTGTCTTTCGGATTCTTTCATTTTTTTTATAACTCGCCACTAACGTCAATATAGTCAGTGCTGCAGCAAGCGCAAACCATTGCACAGCATATCCGTAGTGGGTTTGGGGGCCCATCACATCCGGTGCATGATCAGCGCGGTAAGCACCCGGCTGCTCGCTGTCTGAGAGCTTTAGGACCATCCCGGCCGGACTGGCCACCGTGTCTTCAACAGTGGCCGCAGGTAATGCCTGTACCCGTCTTGGCCAGCCACTGGCAGGGCCGGTATCCTCCGCCAGCACCGGAGGCACCGGATAATCATCCAGCCGCCCCTCCAGGGTAAACAGTCCGCCCGGGGTGTCGATTTCCGGCAGTTGATCCCGAGTGCGGGGGCCGCGAACCCACCCACGGTTGACCACCAGTGACAGCCCCTCTACCGGCGTAAACACGGTCAACACCTCGTATCCGGGCACGCCGTCACGGGTTCGGTTATCCAGCAGCCAGGTGTATTCGGTATACCAGCCGGTCAGAACAACCGGCTGCCCTTTCTCTAATCCGCCAGAGACAAGTGTCGGCCAATCACCCTGGCTGGCTTGTTGCTGCCAGGCTGCCAACAGCATCTGCTTTTCCTCCGCCCGGTTGAGTTGCCAGACGCCCAGGCTCAGCAGCACCGGCAACAGCAACCCGCTGAACATCAGCAATCGCCAGTCAAACTGCCATCGGCGATTCATCAACCGCACCTACCCATGCTTTGCTATAGTGATATCAGGTTCCCATCGTGCACCGGGGACTCTGTCCATATAACCATTCAACAACAGGGACACCCCATGCTAAAGCTTTTAATCGTTGTACTGCTGCTGGCGGTTATGGTCAGCCTGTTCAGCGGCCTGTTTTTCCTGATCCGCGACGGTGGTAAAACCAGCCGGGTGGTTAACTCCCTGGCGGTTCGGGTGGCGTTGAGCGTGTTGCTGATTGCCGTGGTTCTGACGTCCTTGTGGACCGGGGATCTGATACTGAACCCGACCCCGGTCCCGTGATGGTCAACGTTGTTGTCAAATGACATAGACGAATACAAACAGTCCCAGCCAGACCACATCCACAAAGTGCCAGTACCAGGCTGCCGCCTCAAAACCAAAATGGTTGTCGGCCGTGAAGTGCCCCTTGTTGATTCGTATCAGCATGATCACCAGCATCAAGGTGCCAAGGAATACGTGAGCACCGTGGAAGCCGGTCAGCATAAAGAAGGTACTGCCGTAGATACCGGATTGCAGGGTCAGGTCCAGATCCCGATAGGCGTGCAGGTATTCATAGGACTGCACGAACATGAACACAACCGCCAGCGCAATGGTCGCCATCAACCAGAGTTTGATCTTTGCCCGGTCACCCGCCTTCATGGCGTGATGGGCAATGGTAACGGTAAAGGATGAGGTGACCAGCAGGATGGTGTTGATCAAAGGCAAGCCCCAGGGGCCGATGACTTCCGTGGGGCCCGGATAGGCTTGCGGGTCCGGATTGTTCACCAACGGCCAGCTGGCCTGGAACCCCTCCCAGAGCATGTTGGTGCTGCCTTTGTCACCTTCACCACCCAGCCAGGGCACCACAAACACCCGAACATAAAACAACGCGCCAAAGAAGGCGGCAAAGAACATCACTTCCGAAAAGATAAACCAGCTCATACCCCAGCGGAACGAACGGTCCATCTGGGGGCTATACAGGCCGGCCCGGCTCTCGCGGATGACCGCGCCAAACCAACCAAACAGCATGTACGCCATGATCAGGGCGCCTATCATGAACATGATCCAGGAGCCGGTGGTGCTTTCACCCTGTTTGCCATTGACCATGATTGAAGCCACCCCGTAGAGGGTCACCCCCAGCCCGACAGTGGCCACGATGGGCCATTTGCTCTGTTCGGGAACGTAATAGGTCTGGTTATCCGCCATAACTGTCTCCGATGGCTTAGCCGTTATTGTTAGTTGTTGTCTGCGCCCGGTCGGACTTCGAAACTTCCGCCTGCTTGCCCTGATCGTACAGGGTGTATGACAAGGTCAGTTTGGTGATGTGTTCCGGTAAGTCCCGGTCAACAATAAAGATCAGCGGCATTTCCACACTTTCCCCCGCTTCCAGCGGTTGCTGGTTGAAGCAGAAGCACTCGGTCTTGTGGAAGAACAGAGTGCCTTCGGAGGGGGCCAGGCTGGGTACCGCCTGGCCAACCATGGGCTGATCGGTCGGGTTCTCGGCATAGTAATTGATGGTTACCGATTCCCCCGGATGCACTTGCACACTTCGAACCACCGGGCGGAATTTCCAGGTCATACCGGGGCCGTTACTGGCCAGGAACTGAACGGTTACCGTCCGGTTCTCATCCACCTGCTGGGTGGCACTGGCTTCGTACCGGCCACCGGTTTTGCCATTAATGCCGGTGATCTCACAGAACACCTCATACAACGGCACCAGCGCAAACCCGAAGGCAAACATGCCCACCACCCCTGACAGGCACCAGCCAATTACCCTCGCATTGCTTTTACGCTCTGGCGTTTTCTCGCCTGCTTGCTCAGACATGGTGTAGCCTCCCGGTTATTTCACTTCCGGTGGAGTGGAGAAGGTGTGGTAAGGCGCGGGTGACGGCACGGTCCACTCAAGACCTTCAGCACCATCCCAGGGCTTGGCGGGCGCCTTCTTGCCGCCCTTCACACACTTGACCACGATGAACAGGAACAGCAACTGGGTTGCTCCGAACATGAACGCCCCGATACTGGAGATCATGTTGAAATCGGTGAACTGCAGGGCGTAATCCGGAATCCGGCGCGGCATACCCGCCAGCCCCAGGAAGTGCATGGGGAAGAACGCCAGGTTCATACCGATGAACGACAACCAGAAGTGCGTCTTGGCCAGGGTTTCGTCGTACATGTGGCCGGTCCACTTGGGCAGCCAGAAGTAGGCAGAGGCAAAGATGCCGAAGATAGCACCCGGCACCAGTACGTAGTGGAAGTGTGCCACCACAAAGTAAGTGTCGTGGTACTGGAAGTCCGCCGGCGCGATGGCCAGCATCAGTCCGGAGAACCCGCCAATGGTAAACAGGATGATAAAGGCCACCGAGAACAGCATCGGCGCCTCAAAACTCAGGGAGCCCCGGAACATGGTGGTCACCCAGTTGAACACCTTCACCCCGGTGGGCACCGCAATCAGCATGGTGGCGTACATGAAGAACAACTGGCCCGCCAAGGGCATGCCCACAGTGAACATATGGTGCGCCCAGACCATGAACGACATGATAGCGATGGCGCCCACCGCATACACCATGGAGGCATAACCGAACAGCGGCTTGCGGGAGAATGCAGACACAATGTGCGAGATAGCCCCGAACGCCGGCAGGATCATGATGTACACCTCGGGGTGCCCGAAGAACCAGAACACGTGCTGGAACAGCACCGGATCACCGCCACCGGAAGCATCAAAGAAGCTGGTGCCGAAGTGGATATCCATCAGCATCATGGTGACCACACCAGCCAGCACCGGCATGACAGCAATCAGCAGGAAGGCAGTAATCAGCCAGGTCCACACAAACAGGGGCATTTTCATCAGGGTCATACCCGGCGCCCGCATGTTCAGAATGGTGGCAATCACGTTGATGGCACCCATGATCGACGACACACCCATGATGTGCACCGCGAATATAAAGAAGGTGGTACTCGGCGGCCCATAGGTCGTCGATAAGGGTGCGTAGAAGGTCCAGCCAAAGTCCGGAGCACCGCCCTGCATGAACAGGGTAGAGACCAGAATCAGGAAGGCACAGGGCAGCAGCCAGAAGCTCCAGTTGTTCATCCGCGGCAGGGCCATATCAGGCGCCCCCACCATCAACGGCAACATCCAGTTGGCCAGGCCGACGAAAGCCGGCATAACCGCACCAAACACCATGATCAAGCCGTGCATGGTGGTCATCTGGTTAAAGAATTCCGGCTCGACAATCTGCAGGCCGGGCTGGAACAGCTCGGCCCGAATAACCATCGCCATGCTGCCACCCAGCAGGAACATGGCGAAACTGAAGATCAGGTACATCGACCCGATGTCTTTATGATTTGTGGTCAACAGCCAGCGGCTAATGCCTTTGGCCGGGCCATGATGATGGTCCTGGGTGTGGGTATCTGCAACCGCACTCATGAAAACCCCCGTTACCGCCGTGTGTTATGGCTGGTGATTGTTGTTATCTGGCGTTGATTACTGTTGGTTCTTGTAATCAAAAATCTCTTTGGGCGTGACCATTTCGCCGGTGTTGTTACCCCAGGCATTCCGCTCGTAGGTAATCACCGCGGCCAGGTCGACCTCGCTCAACTGGTTGCCGAAGGCCTGCATGGCTGTACCAGGCGCACCGTTCACCACGATATCGATATGGCCCTCCATGTCCTCCAGCGCCATCTGGCTGCCCTTCAGAGCCGGAAACGCCGGAGGCAGACCGGTACCATCAGCCTGGTGGCAACTGGCACAGGCGGTTGCATAAGCCCGTTCGCCACGCTCCATTAGTTCATCGAGGGTCCAGTCTTTCTCGGTCAACTGGCGCTCCATTTCGGCCATTTCTCTCTGCTCTGCCACCCATTCGTTGTATTCCTCCTCAGGCACCGCTTTGACGACCACCGGCATAAAGCCGTGGTCCTTGCCACAAAGCTCGGTACACTGGCCACGGTAGGTGCCGGGCACATCCACCCGGGTCCAGGTCTCGTTGATAAACCCGGGAATGGCATCCTTCTTCACACCAAACGCCGGCACCCACCAGGAGTGAATGACATCGTTGGCGGTGAGCAGGAAACGGACTTTCTTGCCGACCGGAATCACCAGCGGGTTATCGACCTCCAGCAGGTAATGTTCACCCTTGGCCTGACGATTGCGGATCTGGTCGCGCGGCGTCGACATGTTGGAGAAAAAGCTGAAATCGTCGTCAATGTACTCGTATTGCCAACGCCACTGGTAACCGGTGATCTTGATGTCGACATCCGATTCAGTGGTGTCGTACATCTCGACCAGGGTTGCGGTGGCGGGAATCGCCATGGCCACCAGGATGGCCAGTGGGATAATGGTCCAGAGCACTTCCACCACTGTGTTCTCGTGGAAATTCGCGGGCTTGGCGCCCCGGGATTTACGGTGGGCAAAAATTGACCAGAACATGACCCCGAAAACGATGACGCCAATGGCGACACAGATCCAGAGAATGGTCATATGAAGGCTGAAAATCTGGTTACTGGTGCTGGTCACCCCGGGTGACATGTTCATGGTCCAGTCAGCCATGACAGTGACCGGCAACAACAGACCAGCGGCTAGGGCTACTGCCCGCTTGGCATGCACGCGCATACTGTGTCTCCACAGAGTGTTATTCTTGTCGGATTTTGCGTCATCCCCCTGCTGCACACCCCGGCGCTCGCAACACCGGATGGCCTCAGAGTGAAAGCCTGATTATGGATACATCAGGATCGAGTATAGACACAGATCAAGAAAAGGCTAAAAAATCCTTAAATCCAAAACGGATAAACCCGGAATCTTGAGAACCATAACTCATAAAAGGCCCATAATGACCAGTACAGACCATCGCCTGTGGGCACTGGCCTGGCCGCTGATGCTGACCAATCTGACCGTGCCGTTGCTCGGCCTGGTGGACACCGCCGTGCTGGGCCACCTGGATAGTCCGGAATACCTTGGTGCTGTAGCGGTCGGTGCCAACCTGTTCAGTATTCTGTATTGGACATTCGGCTTTATGCGCATGGGAACCACGGGGCTGGCGGCCCAGGCCTGGGGCAAACGTGACCCCTTCGCCCAGGTAGCTCTGCTGCTGCGCTCCATCGTGCTGGCGGTCGGCATCGGCCTGATGCTCATTGTATTTCATAAGCCCCTGATCAGTGTGGGCCTGACCCTGATGAACCCCAGCCCGGCGGTGGCCGAGCTGGCCGCCGAATACGCAGCAATCAGGATATGGAGCGCGCCGGCGGTACTGTGCCAGTACACCCTGGTGGGCTGGCTCATTGGCACCCAGTTCCCCCGGGGGCCTATGGTGATGCTCATCATCGCCAACGGCATCAACATCGTGCTCGATGTGTTCTTTGTGACGGTTCTGGGCTGGAACAGTCGCGGCGTGGCCCTGGCCACGGTCATCGCCGAGTACGGTGCCGCCCTGATCGGTTTTGCCATCGTGCTACGCAGAATGCCCGAAGGCCAGCGGCTGACCCGGGCGCTGATCGGCCAGGTGTCCGATTATCTGGCGATTCTGCAGGTGAATCGTTACATCATGGTCAGGACCATCGCACTGCTGCTGGTACTGGCTTTTTTCACTGCCCAGGGCGCCCGCCAGGGAGATGTGATACTGGCCGCCAATGCTGTACTGATTACCTTTCTGCTGGTGATCTCCAATGCCCTGGACGGCTTCGCCAATGCCGCCGAGGCACTGATTGGCGAAGCCGTTGGCAAGGGCAGCCGGCGACGCTTTCGCCTGGCTTTCCGAAGCGCCCTGCGCTGGTCTTTATGGGGCTCGCTGATACTGACCATTGTCTTTGTCATTGGAGGTCGATGGCTGATCAGCCTGCTCACCGGGCTGGAAGAGGTACGCACCGCAGCCTGGCAGTACCTGCCCTGGCTGTGGCTATTGCCGCTGGCTGCGGTATGGGGTTTCCTGCTGGACGGTGTGTTCATCGGCGCCACCCGCACCCGGGAAATGCAGAACACCATGCTGTTTTCTGCCCTTGGCGTGTTCCTGCCGGTCTGGTGGCTGAGCACTGGCTGGGGCAACCATGGGCTCTGGCTGTCGCTCATAGCCCTGATGCTGGCAAGAGCCGCCAGCATGGGCTGGCTCTGCTGGCGTTATACCCGCCAGGACACCTGGTTCAGCCAGCGCCGACCCTGAACCGCGCTCTGGCCGTGAAAGGTTAACTTCTGTCATAACCCCAGCAGAGCCCGAAATCTTGGCTACACTGATCAGAAACGGCGGGGGCGTTTGTGTTTCAGCATTGGCGCCTTTGCCCGTGTACTCCTCGACCCAGGGGGAACGCCTTGCGACCTCAACTTGTTCATACACTGGCATCTCCTGAAATGACACCAAAGGCTGTTCTCAACATCATTGACCAGGCAAGGCGAAAGGAAGCCCGCTCCGGCGCATTTCTCCGGCAGATGAAGGAGAAAGCCGCGCAACTGCCCACAGCGATCGTGGTTGACGGCTATCAGCCGGCCACCTCACTGTTCCAGTTTGCCGTCGAATACATCGAGATGGCGCCAAGACTGATCGAGTGTGTTGATGCCTGCGCACGGGAGGCCGGCAAGTCCGAGCTATTTCAGCCTTTCGTGGACGCCGCGACCCGATATTTCACCCAGCCTTCTGTACTGTTAGTGCAATACGACGGTCTGGACGGCCTGCTGATCCGTGCGTACCTGTGCCATCGGCTGATGGAAGAGATGCACGATAACAACCGCTCAATCCGGGCCGGCGAGCTGATCGACCTGGAAGCCACCCGGGCCAACCTGCTGGCCCATGAACTGATTGGCGAGCCATTCGCCAACGAACTCGATGACTCCATTACCGTCACCGTGCTGCAGATCGCCGGCACACCGGATTATTACAATCTTGATCTTGACCCCTTCATCGATCAGGTCAACAACCGGGCCTGGGACTGGATGCGGCATTACTGGGAAAATCTGCTGGAACGCAATCACATCCGGTTTTCCCTCGGCTATTAACCGGGGCCCTGGGGTGTACTACAAACAAGTCACTGAATTATCACTCAGAAACACGGTATCCTTCGGCTTTCCACTCACTCATCTGGAGGCCTCCCTGTGCTCGAAAACGCCGATTTTGGAAAACTGATTGTCCGGCTCACCCTGGGCGGACTGCTGCTGTTTCATGGCATCGCGAAACTGTTGAACGGCGTTGGCTTCATCGAAGGACAGCTGGCCGCCCACGGCCTGCCGACCATTTTCGCCTACGGCGTTTACATTGGCGAAGTCATTGCACCGCTTATGGTGATACTGGGCTACCAGACCCGGACTGGCGCGTTGATAATCGTTTTCAATATGATCGTCGCCATTGCCCTGGTGCACGGGCATCAGCTGTTGAGCCTCAGCAGCAACGGAGGCTGGGCACTGGAGCTGCAGGGTTTCTTCCTGTTTATTGCCTTTGCAGTGATTTTCCTGGGGCCCGGCAAGTACAAGCTAAAAAACTGACGCTCAGGAATCGGCGGTGGGGGCCGGTTCAGCACCCGGGCGGCACTGATATATTGCCATTCATTGTTGTCTGTTATTCCCGGCTCTGGAGTCTTGAACTACACTGGGGAACGGCTGCACGGCTACAGACCCAAACCCCAGCGTCTGAGTTAAGTGTAGACGTAACTGGCGCGGGAGTCCGCCGAAATTAAGGGGTAATCCCCGGTTACCACCTGAGAGGAAGGCATGTTTGACAAAAAACACCCCATCACCCCCGGCCGATACCGCCATTACAAAGGCAAGGATTACGAGGTTATTGGCGTAGCCCGGCACAGCGAGACCGAGGAACCCCTGGTGGTGTACCGCTGCCTTTACGGGGACTACAGCCTCTGGGTGAGGCCGCTGGCCATGTTCCGGGAAACCGTGGAAGTGGCCGGTGAACAGGTTCCCAGGTTCGCCCGCCTCGACACCGAGTGATCGTTACACAACCGCTTTGACTGCCGCAGTCATTTCCTGCACATTAGCGCACTTTTCGTGCTGCCGGCGCCCATAAGGCGCTGGTAAAACCTCAATTCCTACCCGGAGCTTGCCATGAATGCCGTTGTTGCTGCGGTACTGATCATGCTCGTACTGAGCCTGTGCCGCATCCATGTTGTCGTCGCCCTGATCATTGGTGCCATTTCCGGTGGCCTGATGGCAGGAATGTCTCTGGAAACCACCATCAATGCCTTCAACACCGGCCTGGGTGGCGGTGCCACGGTAGCGCTGTCGTACGCTACCTTGGGTGCCTTCGCCGTGGCCATCGGCAAATCCGGCCTGGCCCACGCCCTGGCGGATAAAGCCCTGGCCATAGTCGGCCGGCAGGACGACGGCGGTGCCGCCACCGGCATCCGGTTCATGATCATCGGCCTGCTGCTGGCCGTGGCGATTTCCTCCCAGAATATCCTGCCAATCCACATCGCCTTCATTCCTCTGGTGGTTCCACCACTGCTGTACGTGATGGCCAAGCTCAACATGGACCGCCGGCTGGTGGCCTGCGTGCTCACCTTCGGCCTGATCACCCCCTACATGTTCCTGCCCGTAGGGTTTGGCGGTATTTACCTGAATGAGATCCTGCTGGCCAATGTCGGCGATAACGGCGTGGATGCCAGCGAGCTGAACGTCATGTCCGCCATGGCCCTGCCAGCCCTGGGTATGTTCATCGGCCTTCTGATTGCCGTGTTCTTCAGCTACCGGGGCGGCCGGGGCTACGACATGAAACTCATCGAACGCACCGAGCGGGTGGATGTGAAGTACAGCCCCAAAACCCTCGTGATGGCGCTGGTGGCCATTGCCGTGGCCTTCGTGGTGCAGCTCTGGCTGGGCTCCATGATCCTGGGCGCCCTGGCGGGCTTCGTGCTGTTCAACATTTCCGGTGTGGTGAAGTGGAAGGAAGCGGATGACCTGTTCACCGAGGGCATGAAGATGCTGGCGATGATCGGTTTCATCATGATCGCCGCCAACGGCTTCGCGGAAGTGATGCGGGAAACCGGCGAGATTGCCAGCCTGGTGGAGGGTTCGGTGGCCGCGATTGGTGATAACAAGGCCATGGCAGCGCTGCTGATGCTGGTGGTGGGCCTGCTGATTACCATGGGTATTGGCTCGTCGTTCTCCACCATTCCCATCATTGCGGCGTTGTACGTGCCGCTGGCCCTGCAACTGGGCTTCAGCCCCCTGGCCATCGTGGCCCTGGTGGGCACCGCCGGTGCCCTGGGTGATGCGGGCTCGCCGGCGTCTGATTCCACCCTCGGGCCCACTGCCGGCCTGAACGTGGACGGCCAGCACAACCACATCTGGGATACCGTGGTGCCGACGTTCCTGCACTACAACCTGCCGCTGCTGGCCTTTGGGTGGTTGGCGGCTATGGTGCTTTGATCGATCTTTGGTGATCGTCGCCTTTTTGGTAGCCTTCGGTTTTAGGGGGCAGTTTTGGGGTTGGTGGGGGTGTCAAAACGGAAAACGTGGTTTTCCTGATGGTTTTGACACCCCCACCAACCCCAAAACGTTGATCTTCACGGGAATCGCTAGAAAAACGCGTATAGCAGGACCTATCTGCAGCACTTTTGTGAGATTCCAGCACCCAAGCGGTTCTGAAAAAGCCAAATAAAAGGGGTTCGGGAGAGGGTTCCAAAACAATCAGGAAAACCACGTTTTCCGTTTTGGAACCCTCTCCCGAACCCCGACCATTCGCCAATCAAGCAGGCTACCCGCCCATCCCCAAACCAGCAGGCCACAAGGCCAAACTCCAAAACAAGGTCAGTCCTCAGAGCCAGCCTTAAAAAACACCACCTGCTTCACCGTATGGTCATCGGTATTGGCCTTCTTGTTTACCCGCGTTTCGATTTCCGGGGCCTGGGGCTGGTCAGACAGCGCGTCGGTATAGTTACAGGCCACGCACTCGCGAATCTGGTCGCCGGCGTCGTTGGTGAACATGGTGATTTTGTCCATCTCGGCGCAGCGGGGGCACACGGCGCCGGCGATGAAGCGTTTCGGACTTGCCATAACGTTACTCCAGTAAAACACCCGGTTGCCGATACGACAACCGGGGTGGATTGTATCAGGCAGCTTCGTCCGTGATGCCGGATTGTTTCAGCAAGGCATCCACCTGCGGTTCGCGGCCGCGGAAGGCTTTGAACAGTTCCATGGGCTCCCGGGAGCCGCCTTTTTCGAGGATGTTGTGCAGGAAGGCCTGGCCGGTTTCCGGGTCGAAGATGCCTTTTTCCTCGAACAGGGAGAAGGCATCCGCTGCCAGCACCTCAGCCCACTTGTAGCTGTAATAACCCGCCGCGTAGCCCCCGGCGAAAATGTGGGAGAATGCATTCGGAAAACGATTGAACTCCGGCGCCTGAACCACGGCAATCTCTTCCCGCACCTTGCGGTGCATGTCCAGCGGGTTGGTGGGGGCTTCGTCGGTGAATTCCGCGTGCAGGCGGAAGTCGAACAGCGAGAATTCCAGCTGTCGCACCATGCCCATACCGGACTGGAAGTTCTTGGCCGCCAGCAGTTTCTGCAGCAGGTCTTCCGGTAGTGGTTCGCCGGTTTCGTGGTGGCTGGCAATCAGCGCCAGCGATTCCGGGTTCCAGCACCAGTTTTCCAGGAACTGGCTGGGCAGCTCCACCGCATCCCAGGCCACGCCGTTAATGCCCGACACGTCCATCACCTCCACCTGGGTGAGCATGTGGTGCAGGCCGTGGCCGAATTCGTGGAACAGCGTGGTGACTTCGTCGTGGGTCAGCAGCGACGGCTTGCCGTCCACCGGCGGGGTAAAGTTACAGGTCAGGAACGCCACCGGCAGCTGCAGCTTGCCACGCTGGTTGCGCCAGCGTACCCGGCAGTCGGCCATCCAGGCACCGCCGCGCTTGCCTTGGCGGGCGAACAGGTCCAGATAGAACCAGGCAATGGGCTGGCCGTTACGGCTGATGCAGTAAGCTTTGGCGTCTTCGTGCCAGGTTTCTACGTCTGCGTGCTCTTCAATTTGCACATAAAACAACTTCTCCGCCACCCGAAACAGGCCCGGCACCACTTTATCCACCGGGAACCAAGGGCGCAGGGTTTCCGGGGAGATGTCGTACTGCTTCTGGCGCAGCTTTTCGCTGTAGTAGCCGATATCCCAGGCCTGCAGGTCGTCTACACCGTATTCATCTTTCACAAACGCCTTCAACTCGGCAAACTCTTTCTCTGCCTGGGGCTTGGACTTGGCCGCCAGCTGGTTCAGGAACGCCAGCACCTCGTCGACACTCCGGGCCATCTTGGTGGCCAGGGAACGCTCGGCGTAGTTATCAAAACCCAGCAGCTGGGCCAGCGCATGACGCCGCTTGAGGATCTCTGCCATTACCGGTGTGTTGTCCCAGGTAGCCGCATCCGGGCCCTGGTCTGAGGCGCGGGTCACAAACGCCTCGTAAACCTCCCGGCGCAGTTCCCGGTTGTTGCAGTAGGTCATCACCGGGTAGAAACTGGGGAAATCCAGGGTGATCACGTAGCCATCCAGGTCCTTCTGCCGCGCCGCCTGCCTGGCGCCCTCAATGGCGGTTTCCGGCAGGCCGGACAGCTCGTCTACGTCGGTAATCTGCTTGAACCAGTGCTGAGTGGCATCCAGCACGTTATCACTGAACTTGTTGGACAACTCCGCCAGCTCCCGGGACAGGTCCGCGTAACGCTTCTTCTTGTCTTCCGGCAAGTCGACCCCGCCCAGGCGGAAATCCCGCAGCACGTTCTCGATGGATTTACGCTGAGGTTCACTCAGATCTTTGAAGTCGTCCCTTGTGGCCAGTTTCTTGTATGCCTCACACAGGGCACCGTTCTGGCTGACTTCGGTACTGTACTCGGTCAGCTTCTCCAGACAGTTCTTGTACACCTTGCGCAGGTCGTCGTTGTTCATCACGCCGTTCAGGTGTGAAATGACTGACCAGGCGTTGCTGAGCTTGTTCTCTAACGCTTGCATCGGCTGGGCCAGGGTGTCCCAGGTGGGATCTTCCTGCTGGGACAGCTCGGCAATTTTCATTCGATTCTCGCTGAGAATCTGGTCAATCGCCGTTTCCATGTGCTCGGTGCGAATGTGGCCGAACTTCGGCAGCAGATCGTCAGTCAGTAGCGGGTTATTCATAAGTCCCCTTCTCAGCTGTTCGTGAATAAGATAGCTTGCACCAAGCTACGGGGTGCCGGTGGGGGATGGCTTTCAGAAACTGTGCGGAGCCATGGATGGCGGAGCCCAAGCGCCACATGGATGTGCCGAAGGAGCGTGTTTCTGAAAGCCATCCCCCACCGGCGCCTTGCACCGTATTTGGACAGCATTGAGGTATATGTAATGGCAAATGTACGAACTCACAAGGGTATCACACCACAATTTGGTGAACGGACCTGGGTAGATGAGAGCGCCGTGGTCATCGGTGATGTGGTCATGGGCGAAGACTGCTCGGTCTGGCCCATGACCGTCATCCGCGGTGACATGCACAAAATCCGCATCGGCGACCGCTGCAGCATTCAGGATGGCTCCGTTCTGCATATCACCCATGCCAGCGACTTCAACCCTGGCGGCTGGCCGTTGATCATTGGTGATGACGTGACCGTTGGCCATAAAGCCCTTTTGCATGGCTGCACCATTGGCAGCCGGGTGCTGGTGGGTATGGGCTGCACCGTTATGGACGGCGCAGTGGTGGAGGACGACGTGATTATCGGGGCCGGCACCCTGGTGCCACCGGGCAAACGGTTGGAATCCGGCTACCTTTACGTGGGCTCGCCTTGTAAGCAGGCCCGGGCACTGTCAGACAAGGAACGCACGTTCTTCAAATACACCGCAGCCAACTACGTTAAGCTCAAGGACCAGTATCTTAATGAAGCGTCATAAAGTGGTCTGAATACCGTGGCGCTGCTGAGCAGCAACTACTCTCCTGACCCAGTTTGGCGAAGCTTCAGAGCCCTTGATGCAGATCAAAAAGTAACCAGAGGGGTGCTTGAAAACACACCGGGCGATCCTATATTCGTGAATAGCAGAAGTTCACGGAGTCCATCCGGCTGGCGCCACCGGTATGGAGCTGTTCCGCGAGCGAAGCTGATGAAAATCTCAGGTTCGACATCGTTAAAGGAGGAGTTCCCTATGAGCAATCTGACCCGCTGGAATCCGATCGGCGAATTCGAAGACATGATGAACCGCTACAACCGGATGTTCGGGCTTGCACGCACCAATGGCGAACGAGAAGGTAAAGACCTGTTCAGTCGCAGCGACTGGGCCCCGGCTGTGGATATCAAGGAAACGGCCGAAGCCTTCACTGTGGAAGCCGAATTACCCGGCATGAACAAGGACGATGTGAAGGTGACAGTGCACGATGGCGTGCTCACCATTCAGGGCGAGCGCAAGCACGAGGAAGAGACCAGTGACAAGAAGCACCACCGCATCGAGCGGGTCTACGGTAGCTTCCTGCGCCGGTTCACGTTGCCGGACAATGTGGACGAGAACAGCGTGAAAGCCAACTTCAAGGACGGCCTGCTGACTTTGAGCATCCAAAAGGCCGAACCCAAAGAGCCCAAAGCCATCGAAGTAGAAGTGCAGTAAGGCGATGTTCGGGCCGGGGCTCAGTTCCCGGCCGTTGCCTTTTGTTTTGCGCCGGCTTTTTCCAGAGCCCGGGCGTAGTCGCTGCTGCGACGGTGCTGTGACACCCGGTCCAAGATGGTCTGGCCGTGCTCATCTTCGGCGTTTAGATCGCGTCCGGCTTCCACAAAGAACGCCAAAAACCGTTCGAAATCACCTGCCCGCATGGACTCATAGGCGCGAATCAGCACGAAATGATCCGGGTTCAGGTTCTTGTCCCAGGGTGACAGATCGAGAAAGCTTTTAACCCGCTCGTCACTCCACTCTTCTCCAATAACCTTCGGTTTATCTGGTCCGCTCATGCTGAAAACTCCCGTTATCTGCCAAGGTTTGAGCGGCACAGTATAAGGCTTTGAATCTGCATCACTTATATGAATGCACTATGAGAATCTGCACTCAGGCTATAAGCGTTCAGGGGATGATTTCCACAGGCAAGTCGCGGGTGGGCACGGCATCGTCACACTCGGGATTACGAACCGATATTTCAACCCGCCGGTTCACCGCCCGGTTCTCCGCGCTATCATTGGCCACCAACGGCCGGGTTTCGGCACGGCCGGCCGCCACAACCCGCTCAGCCGGTACCTGGCGGTTCAGCACCAGTTCGTGGACGACAGATACCGCCCGGGCAGCAGACAAATCCCAGTTTGAGCGATACACGCTGCTGGATATGGGCACATCGTCGGTGTGGCCAGACACCACCACATCCCCGGTACAGGCCGACAGCACGGTAACCACCCGTTCGATGATCGGAATCATACCCGGCATGATGGCGGCATCGCCAGAACGAAAGGTGGCTTCTTCGGAGAAACGGATAACCACCTGGTCTTCATCGTAATTGATGTGCAAGGTATCGGAGGCAACTTCGGTTTCCAGCTCCTGGATCAACCGGCTGGCCAAGTCCAGGACACCACCGGGAATCTGTCGCGTTTCCGAACGCTCGGTTCGCTCGTCAATGAACTCCGGCTGGTCCTGCAGGTTTTCAGAAGGCTCCGGCAGCGATACGGTATCGGCTTCAATCAGGGTCAGGGGTGTACCGCCGATGTCTTCGGCCACCACATTGCTGGAACCAAACGCCAGGGACATGGAGTTCGCCATGGCGCGGTACTTCTCGATATCCATCTCGGCGAACGACAACAGCAGGATAAAAAACGTCAGCAGCAGGGTTGCCAGATCCGCGAAGGTGACAATCCAGTCGGGTGTACGCTTTTTGAGTGCGTTTTTTTTCAGTGGCCGCGCCGGTTGCAAACCTCAGGCCTCCCGCTCCGGTTCCAGGTTGGTCCGGTGCTCTGGTGTTACGTAAGACGACAGCAGCTCTGTCATCACCCTGGGGTTCTCGCCACGCATGATGCTCTTGATGGAGGTGATAATGAGCATCTGGTTGCGGGAATCGTCTTCCGCCTTGAGTTGCAGTTTATCCGCCAGGGGCAGAGCAATGAGGTGGGCAATAAAAGCCCCGTAGAGGGTGGTCAGCAGAGCAATGGCCATGGCCGGGCCAATGGACGAAGGGTCGTCCAGAGTGTTCAGCATCTGCACCAGCCCCACGAGGGTACCCAGCATACCGATGGCCGGCGCGGATTCACCAATACCCCGAAACACTCGCTCAGCCACTTCATAGCGCTCTGCGGTTTGCTGGGTTTCCTGTAGCAGAGCCTCTTCTACCAGTTCCGGCGGGTGGCCATCTACACAGAGGTTGATGGCTTTTTGCAAGAATTCATCGTCGGTTTCGTGGTTCTCCAGGCCCAGGATGCCCTCTTTGCGAACCACCCGAGCCAGTACACCCGCTTCCCGAATCAGTTCCGCCGGGTGGGGTAACCGGTCAGTAAAAGCCGTACGAAAAGCCAACCGGAAGGCGCTGGCTACCGAGGGCATCCGGAACTTGATCAGTGTCACTGCGAAGGTGCCACCCAGAACAATCGCCAGTCCGGGCAGGTTCAGGAAGGTGATGGCCGTGGCGTTGGCCAGCATCGCCAGGACAACAATCAGGATTCCGGCAAGCAATCCGACAAGCGTGAGAATGTCCATGAACACCCCTTATGAAACGGCCGGAACCCGCGGCCTCAATCGGTTCGCAATTCTTCAATCACCGGCGCGGTTTCCGGGCGCACGCCCCGCCACACAAAAAACGATTCTGCAGCCTGTTCCACCAGCATTCCCAAGCCGTCATGCACCCGGTGGGCACCATTATCCAGAGCCCACTGATTGAAGGTGGTGGGCTGCAGAGAATACATCATGTCGTACACCACCGTAGCCGGTCCGATCACATTTGCAGACACCGGGGGCAAGTCTCCCTGCAAGCTGGCGCTGGTGCCATTGATGATCAGGTCAAACGGTTGATCCGGCGCCTCGAAACCACAGGCGCTCAATACCGTTGCACCGGCATCTTTCGCAAACAGCCTGACCAGCGCCTCCGCCTTGGCCACCGTTCGGTTGGCAATGGTAAGCCCTGCCGGCTGCTCGGCCAGTATCGGGCCAATGACACCCCGAACGGCACCGCCAGCGCCAAGTACCAGCACCTTCAAGCCTTTCAGCGCCACCCCGTGATTATTCTGCAGATCACGGACAATACCGACACCATCTGTGTTATCGGCCACCAGCTCGTTTTCTTGATCCAGGAAGAGGGTATTGGCGGCGCCGGCCTTCTCTGCCCGCGGCGTCCGGTGGTCCGCCAGGGTCCAGGCCTGCTCCTTGAACGGCACGGTCACATTCAGCCCCTTGCCGCCCCGCTCGAAAAAATGCCGCACAGTCCCGGAAAACTCATCAATCGGAGCCTGAATGGCGGTGTACTCCACCGGCTCGCCGGTCTGGCAGGCAAACAGGCTGTGAATTCTCGGCGACTTGCTGTGGCTGATGGGGTTACCCACCACCGCGTAGAGCTCATTGGTCATTGGTGTCCTCCAGCCAGTTACGGCCAGTAAGGAAGTAATCTGTCAGCCTGGCTTCCTCACTCCCAGGCTCCGGCCGTCTATCATAATCCCAGCGCACCAGTGGCGGCAGCGACATCAGAATGGATTCCGTACGGCCACCGGACTGCAGGCCAAACAGGGTGCCCCGGTCATACACCAGGTTGAACTCCACATACCGGCCGCGGCGGTACAGTTGGAATTCCCGTTCCCGCTCGCCCCAGGGCTGGGCCATCCGGCGCCGCACAATCGGCTCGTAGGCTTCTATGTAACTGTCGCCCACCGCCTGCATAAAGGCAAAGTCCCGGGCAAAATCACCGGTATTGAGATCGTCAAAGAACAGACCACCCACGCCTCGGGGTTCCTGCCGGTGTTTCAGATAAAAATAGTCATCGCACCACTGCTTGAACCGGGGGTAAACGTCACCCCCAAACGGGACGCAGGCGTTGCGGGCGGTCTGGTGCCAGTGCACGCAGTCTTCCTGGTGGCCGTAGTAGGGCGTCAGGTCATAGCCACCGCCAAACCAGTACACCGGCTCGGCATCTTTCGGCGTGGCGATGAAGAATCTCACATTGGCGTGGGAGGTCGGCACGTGGGGGTTTTCCGGATGGATCACCAGTGACACGCCCATGGCCTGCCAGGGTGCACCGGCCAGCTGGGGTCGATGCGCGGTGGCGGAAGCCGGCATGGTGTCGCCCATCACGTGGGAGAAATTCACACCACCCTTCTCGATCACCTTGCCACCGCTGATCACCCGGCTGATACCGCCGCCACCCTCCGGGCGCTGCCAGCTGTCACGGATAAACGTTGCCCCGCCATCGACCGCCTCAAGCCGCTGACAGATGCGTTCCTGAAGCCCGATCAGATAGTCTTTGACGGCTTGGGTATCCGGCTGCTGTGACATGCACTCTCCTAGCGAAACTGTTTTCCAGTGACAATATCGATGATTCGGCTGGGCTTGCGGTTGCCACCCAGTGCTCCGGGCACAATGCGGTCCAGCTCATCACCGAAGTAACGACGTACGTGCCAGATGCTGCGGGCCGGCGCCCGGCCAGCGGGGTTGCAGGACGTGGACACCAGCGGCATACCGGTGGCATTACACAGAGCCTGGACAACCGGATGGTCACTGACACGAACCGCAATGGTGCGGTGCTTGCCGCGCACCCAGTCCGGTACCTGCTCGAGCACATCCGGTACCAGGCAGGTGATTGGTCCCGGCCAGTGCTGCTCGGCCTCCCATTGCAGCACCCTGGGCAAAGGGTCCAGCAGAAAGCGCACCTGATCAATAGATGCAGCCACCAGAATCATGCCCTTGTGCATCGGGCGCTGCTTTAATTCGAGGATGCGCTCAACCGCCTCGCGGTTCCAGGGATCACATCCCAGCCCCCAGACGGCCTCGGTGGGATAGGCAATAACGCCGCCGGCCAGAACGGTGCGGCGGGCACAATGGAGCTGCCATGAATGCAGGGGAGACGTCGCTGACATAACGAAATTGTACTATCCGGTTGTTCGAACCCAAATAATGCACCGTCAGCCCGCCCGGAGATAACCACCGGGAGCGGAATTAGCCAACCCTTCCAGCTCCAGCAACAACAAAGACTGCATCAGCTGATCCGCTGGCAGACCCGTAGCCTGGCTCAGTGCATCGGTAGATTGTGGATCATACCCCAAAGCCTCAAGCACCGCGATTTCCCGACTGTCCAACCCGGACAAATCCTGCTCTGCGGGGCCGGCTTGATCACATTCCGATGCGGGCTGCATCGACCACCAGGTGCCCAGTTCCTCCAGAACGTCATCGGCGGTCTCCACCAGCCGTGCGCCCTGTTTGATCAACTGGTGACAGCCTCGGGCCACCGGACTGTGCACCGAGCCGGGAATGGCGAACACCTCGCGCCCCTGTTCCAGCGCGGTTCTCGCGGTGATCAGCGAGCCACTGCGCAGGCTGGCCTCAACCACCAGCACGCCACGGCTCAGGCCACTGATAATCCGGTTCCGCTGCGGAAAGTGGGCGGCCCGTGCCTGTGTTCCGGGCGGGTATTCCGAGACAATAAGCCCCTGCTCAATGATGCGCCCCGCCAGCTTTCGGTGTTGTGCGGGATATAACCGGTCGAGACCGCAGCCCACCACGGCAATGGTCTGAAAACCAGCATCCAGAGCGCCGGCGTGGGCGGCTCCGTCAATCCCCAGCGCAAGGCCACTGGTGATCAGAAGCCCACGTCGGCTCAGTTCGGCGGCAAACTGCCGGGCGTGCTCCAGACCAGCCCGGGTGGCATTGCGACTGCCGACAACGCCAAGCTGGTCCTTGTGTAGTAAGTCGGGATCACCCCGACCGTACAGCAACAACGGGGCGTTGTGGATGTGCCTGAGCGCATCCGGATACCCGGCTTCACCATAGCCCATCAGGAAAATTCCGGACGCCCGGCAGGCCGAGCATATCCGGCTTGCCTCCACCAACACCGGGTGCCCGGAATCGTCAGCCTGCCAGGCTATCACGGCATTGATGGCATCGGTGGCCAACCCCAGAGCTTTCAGGGTGGCGGCATTCATGTCGAGAATATCGGTCAGCTGTTCGGTATTCGCGTCTATCCGCTCACGCAGGCGAAGGCCAAACCGGGGCAAAAGAGACAACAGCAGCCAGCGGTCGCTGGCCGATTCCAGGCAGGTAGGTGCAGACATCTTTTTCATCCTTGAAAACGATAATGGCCGGGCGCTCCGGCCCGGCCATTCTATCTCATTACAGACAAGCCCATACAGGGGTGATCAGGGATTCTTGACCCGATCACCCACCGCCAGCGGGCGAGTCGCCTGAAGAATCAGGCCATAGCTCATCTTTTCGTAAGACTGGAACACCATCAGCAGGCCAGCCCGCTCGGACGGCAGCTCAATGGTTTCACCGGTGACCGGGTCACGGACCAGGTTACCGCTCTTCATCACTGCCAGCACGTTGCCCGGCATCAGGCCCTCACGTTCGCCGCGGTTGATAGCCACCACGTTGTACTGACCAATCTGGTTAACACCACCATCCACGGAAATCATCCGGCCCTCGATCTCCTCATCCGGAGAGCTGGGCACGAAGTTGGTGGTCAGGCGACGATCTTCGTTGACCAGCAGGCGGTCACCGATGCGCACTTCCTCGCTGGAACGGGTCAGGGTCATGGTCAGTACATCACCGTTTTCCGCAGTAATGTTACCCTTGGCAATGCTGCGTGCCTCCAGCCCCAGGAATTCACCGGTTTCCGGATCCACAAATTCCTTGCTCCGACGGAAAACGCCAACCCGGTCGGCCGGCTTTTGGCCACGGGCATAAACCCGGTCACCGGCACCGGTGATGATGCGACCATCTTCACCTTCGAGCACGTAAGGTGCGCCGTTGATTTCAGCCGGCGAGACAATGCGGGTGTCGGTCAGGAAACTGCTGATGGCATCCAGCGGGATGGCTGGAATCGGGGTATCGATCGCTTCCGAGCGGATTTGCGGTGACAGCTTGACGACATCGCTGGTAGACACCTTGGTAATGCGGGGCTTGCCATCGATGTACACCAGCGCCAGGCGATCACCCGGGTAAATCAGGTGGGGGTTGGCAACCTGCGGATTAACGTGCCAGATTTCCGGCCAGTACCAGGGGTTGTTCAGGAATCGCGCTGAAATGTCCCAAAGGGTGTCCCCCTTGACGACAGTGTAACGCTCAGGATGATCAGACCTGAGCTCCGGTTGTGCCTGGGCCCAGGAAGTAAACAGCAGCGCCGTCGCTGCCAGAGCGTACAACAATTTCCTCATTGTCTATATCCTTGATCGCGTGCCTTGAATCTTTGCGTTGGGTAACGTCGCAGCGGTATCCCCGCAGCTTATTACGTTGTTATTTCCGTTACTATAGAAGATGTTCGGGTATTTGTGATGTTATCTTTTGTTCTTCCAGTAAATTCTTCAGTATGGCTGAAAGATTTTAACTATTAACTGATCAGTTTGTACTCAATCGACAATTTATCGGATAATAGAGCCATTACGTTCTCCCCATCATAGATTCGTGGAGAAAATTTGCGCAGACCGCCGTCGCATTTCAGAGAAGCCAAAGCATTATGATTTTAGAGATTCTTGAGTATCCGGACCCGCGCCTTCGCACCATCGCCAAGCCGGTGGACGAAGTGACCGACGACATCCGCAAGCTGATCGACGACATGTTCGAGACCATGTACGATGCCTCCGGCATTGGCCTGGCGGCTACTCAGGTCAATGTGCACAAGCAGATCATCGTTATGGACCTGTCGGAAGACAAGAGCGAGCCCCGGGTGTTCATCAACCCGAAAGTAGAAGTACTGGACGGTGAGCTGGAAGCCATGCAGGAAGGCTGCCTGTCGGTTCCCGGTTTCTATGAAGACGTGAAGCGCATCGAACACTGCCGGATTACCGCCAAAGACCGTAACGGTGAAGACTTTGTACTCGAGGCTACCGGCCTGCTGGCGGTGTGCATCCAGCATGAAATGGACCACCTGAACGGCAAGCTGTTCGTGGATTACCTCAGCTCGCTCAAGCGTAACCGCATTCGCAAGAAGCTGGAAAAGCTCCACAAGCAAAGCGCCTGAGGCGCCGACAGTACAGAACCGAATTCGGACCGGGTTACGACCCGGTTTTTTCGTATCAACGACACAGAGAAGCAACCACCGTGCGCATTGTTTTTGCCGGAACGCCGGATTTTGCCGCCACTGCCCTAAAAGCCCTTCTGGAAGCCGGCTATAACCTGGTGGGCGTCTACAGCCAACCAGACCGCCCCGCCGGCAGGGGCCGCAAATTGATGCCCAGCCCGGTCAAGCAGGTCGCCCTGGACGCCGGCATTCCGGTGTTCCAGCCGGTCAGCCTGAAACCGGAAGACGCCCAGCAGGAGCTGGCTGCGTTAAAGCCAGATGTGATGATTGTGGCCGCTTACGGCCTGATTCTGCCCAAAGCCGTGCTGAACATCCCCACCCACGGCTGCCTGAACATCCACGCTTCCCTGTTACCGCGCTGGCGCGGTGCCGCGCCGATCCAACGGGCCATTGCCGCCGGCGACGCCGAAACCGGCATTACCATCATGCAGATGGACGAAGGCCTGGATACCGGCGATATGCTGTTGAAAACCAGCACCCCGATCCATGCCGACGACACCGGCGGCAGCCTGCATGACCGCCTGGCGGACATGGGCGGCAAAGCTATTGTGGAAGCGCTGGTGCAACTGGCAAACAGCGAGCTGGCCCCTGAGCCACAGAACGATGCCGACGCCAACTACGCCCACAAACTGTCCAAGGAAGAAGGCCACATCGACTGGTCCCGCAGCGCCATCGAGATCGAACGCTTGATTCGTGCCTTTAACCCCTGGCCCGGCACCTTTACCGATCTCGGCGAGCAACGCATCCGCCTTCATCAGGCCACCGCACTGGATCAGAGCAGTGACAAGCTGCCAGGCACCGTGATCAGTCGCGAGAGAGAAGGCGTTGAAGTCGCCTGCGGCACCGGCACCCTGAAAGTCACTTCGGTCCAGTTGCCCGGCAGCAAAGCCCAGAGCATCAGCGACCTGATCAACGGCGGCAAGCAGGTGCTGCTGCCCGGCCAGGAGCTGAACTGACCATGGCTTACCAGGCCCTGCCATTCCGTGCCGTCGCTGCCAACGTGTTGCTGGCAGTGGAAAACGGCCAGTCATTGACCCAATGCCTGCCGCCAGCCCTGAACCAGTTACCCCCGGAACAAAGGCCGCAACTTCAAGCGATCTGCTACGGCACCTGCCGCTGGTTTCACCGGCTTGAGGGCGAGCTCAACCAGCGCCTGAAAAAGCCCCTGCGCAAACCGGACCGGGTTATTCACCATCTGATGCTGGTCGCCCTGTTCCAGTTGCGGTTCAGTGAGCAGGCCACCTATGCCGTGCTGAACGAAACCGTGGAAGCCTGCCGGGCGCTGGACAAGCCGCACCTGACCGGCCTGGTCAACGGCGTGTTGCGGGCCGCTGAAAGGGAAGGGGCGCCGGAGCCGAAAGACGACAGCAGCCGCTACAGCCATCCGGTGTGGATGGTGGAAAAGCTGCGCCACAACTGGCCCGATAGCTGGCAAGCCATTCTCGATGCCAATAACCAGCAGGCTCCCATGACGTTGCGGGTCAACGCCCTGCGCTTTACCCGCGATGAGTACCTGGAGCTGCTGGCAGAAGCCGGTATTGAGGCGAATCCCACCCGCTTCGCCCCCCACGGCATTCAGCTTGAACGCCCGGTGCCGGTAGAACGTCTGCCCTGGTTCGAAGACGGCGGTGCCAGTGTGCAGGACGAAGCCGCCCAGCTATGCACCACTCTGCTGGACCTGCAACCAGGCCAGCGTGTACTGGACGCCTGCGCAGCTCCCGGCGGCAAGACCTGCGCCATTCTGGAGACCTGTGGCGAACTGGACGAAGTGATTGCCATCGACGAATCCGCCGAGCGCCTGCCCCGTGTACAGGAGAACCTGGACCGGCTCGACCTGCACGCCACCCTGACACAGGCCGACGCCGCCGACATTGACAGCTGGTGGGATGGCAACCCGTTTGACCGCATCCTGCTGGACGTGCCCTGCAGCGCCACCGGTGTGATTCGCCGGCACCCGGACATCAAGCTGCTGCGCCGTGAATCCGACATCGTACCCCTGGCTAGCATTCAGCTTGGCCTGCTGGACGCCATGTGGTCTATCCTGAAACCCTGTGGGCGGTTGGTATACGCTACCTGTTCGGTGTTTCCCCAGGAAAACCACCGTATAATCCAGCGGTTCCTGAAACAGCAGGACCAGGCCCGGCTGATAGAAATTGATGCCGACTGGGGTCAGGACATGAACACCGGGCGCCAGTTACTGCCAGACCCGGACAGCCATGACGGCTTTTTCTACGCCGTGCTGGAGAAACCTGAACTATGAAAATCCTGATTCTCGGTGCGGGCCAGGTAGGCGGCACCCTGGCGGAAAACCTCGCCAATGAAGCCAACGACATTACGGTGATCGACAGCGATAGCGCCCGCCTACGTGAGCTTCAGGACCGGCTGGACATCCGCACCATGCACGGCCGAGCCTCCTACCCCACGGTACTGCGCCAGGCCGGCGCGGAAGACGCCGACATGGTGATCGCTGTGACCAACAGCGACGAAACCAACATGGTGGCCTGCCAGGTGTCCAAGCTGCTGTACAAGACGCCCACCACCATCTGCCGGGTGCGGGCGAACGCCTATCTGGCCAAATCCGAGCTGTTCTACCGCCGGGATATGGACAAAGACCTGGACAGCCTCCGGGGCTTTCCCATCGACGTTCTGATCAGCCCGGAACACCTGGTCACCAAACACATCACCCGGCTGATCGAGTACCCGGGCACCCTGCAGGTGCTCGAGTTCTCCAAGGGCCTGGTCAGGCTGGTGGCCATACGTGCTACCAAGGGTGGGCCACTGGTAGGCCATGAGTTGTCCTACCTGCGCACCCATATGCCCAAGATCGATACCCGGGTGGCCGCGATTTTCCGCAAAGACCGGGCCATCATGCCCCAGGGCGACACGGTTATCGAAGACGGCGACGAGGTGTTCTTTCTTGCCGCCTCCGATCACATTCGCTCGGTGATGAGCGAGCTTCAACCCCTGTCCAAGCCCTACAAACGCATCTTTATCTGCGGTGGCGGCAACATTGGTTACCGGCTGGCCAATACCCTGGAAAGCCGATACCAGGTGAAGATTCTTGAGCGGGACCACGACCGCTGTGTGATGTTGTCCGAACGTTTACGCAAAACCGTGGTGCTGGAAGGCAACGCCGCCGACAAGGACATCCTGCTGGAAGAGAACATCGAGAACACCGATGTGTTCTGCGCCGTCACCAACGACGACGAAGCCAACATCATGGCATCCCTGCTCGCCAAGCGACTGGGTGCCCGCAAGGTACTGACCCTGATCAACAACCCGGACTACGTGGACCTGATCCAGGGCGGCGATATTGACGTCGCCATCTCGCCCCAGCAGACCACCATCGGCAGCCTGCTCACCCACGTGCGCCGGGGCGATGTGGTGAACGTTCACTCCCTGCGCCGGGGCGCTGCGGAAGCCATTGAGGCCATCGCCCATGGTGATCACCGGTCATCCAAGGTGGTCGGCAAGCGCCTGGACGAAATCAATCTGCCACCAGGCACCACCATCGGCGCCATCGTTCGCCACAACGAGGTACTGATTGCCCACGACCATATTCGAGTGCAGCCCGATGACCACGTGATCCTGTTCCTGGTGGACAAAACCCGTATCCGGGACGTGGAAAAGCTGTTCCAGGTGGGCCTCACCTTCTTCTGATTGATCTCAAGCAAAACAACACCCTGGCTGGCACTTAGAAATGCAACGCCAGCCAGCGTATAATGCGCGTTTTCAAATTTCGGAGTGCCCCGCAAAGCGGGGCGCCACACACAGACTGACCAGCAGGCAAACGTCGTGACAGACAAGGCAACCAACAACTCCGCGCCGGACATCAAGACCTTTCAGGGTCTGATCCTGGCACTGCAGAATTTCTGGGCGCAGCACGGCTGCGTGGTTCTCCAGCCCCTCGACATGGAAGTGGGCGCCGGTACTTTCCACCCGGCCACCTTCCTGCGTTCCATCGGCCCGGAAACCTGGAACTCCGCCTACGTCCAGCCCAGCCGCCGCCCAACGGATGGCCGCTACGGCGAGAACCCGAACCGCCTGCAGCACTACTATCAATTCCAGGTGGTTCTGAAGCCGTCGCCAGACAATATTCAGGAACTGTACCTGGATTCCCTGCGCGCCCTGGGCCTGGACCCGCTGGTACACGATATCCGCTTTGTCGAGGACAACTGGGAATCCCCCACGCTCGGTGCCTGGGGCCTGGGTTGGGAAATCTGGCTGAACGGCATGGAAGTGACCCAGTTCACCTACTTCCAGCAAGTCGGCGGCCTGGAATGCTACCCGGTCACCGGCGAGCTGACCTACGGGCTTGAGCGTATCGCCATGTACCTGCAGGGCGTGGACAGCGTGTACGACCTGGTGTGGACCAAAGGCCCGGATGGCGTGGTCACCTACGGCGACGTGTTTCATCAGAACGAAGTGGAGCAATCCACTTACAACTTCGAACACGCCGACACCGAGTTCCTGTTCCACAGCTTCGACGTGTACGAGCGGGAAAGCGCCCGCCTGATCGAAGCCGGCCTGCCACTGCCCGCCTACGAACAGGTACTCAAGGCCTCTCATACCTTTAACCTGCTGGACGCCCGCCACGCTATTTCCGTGACCGAGCGCCAGCGTTTCATCCTGCGTGTACGCACCCTGGCACGCTCCGTTGCCCAGGCCTACTTCGAGAGCCGCCGCAAACTTGGCTTCCCGCTGGCACCTGAGCATCTTCGCAAGGAAGTGCTGGCTGCCGCCGAGGCTGCTGACGCCAAGGCCAACAAGAAGGGCAAGAAAGCCAACAAGGCACCGCAGGAACAGGGGAACGCATAATGGCAACACAGGATTTTCTGGTCGAACTGGGCACCGAAGAGCTGCCTCCGAAAGCCCTCAAACCGCTGTCTGACGCCTTCACCCAGGGCATTGTTAAGGGCCTGGAAGAGGCGGGCGTTGAATTTGGCAGGGTTGAAGCCTTTGCTGCCCCACGTCGCCTGGCCGTGCGCATTCGCGACCTGGCCGATGCCCAACCAGACAAGCCGGTAGAGAAGCGTGGCCCAGCCGTGAAAGCCGCCTTTGATGACGCCGGCAACCCCACCCGGGCCCTGACCGGCTTTGCCACCTCGCTGGGCATCACCCCGGACCAGCTCGACACCCTGGAAACCGACAAAGGCGCCTGGCTGGTGTACCGCACCGTGGAGCAGGGCAAGCCAACCGTAGAGCTGATGCCCGAACTGGTGGAGAAATCCCTGGCGGCGCTGCCGATTCCCAAGCGCATGCGCTGGGGCGCCCACAAAACCGAATTCGTGCGCCCGGTACACTGGCTGATCCTCCTGTTCGGCAACAAAGTGATCGACACCCCGGTGATGAACCTGAAGCCCGGCAACAAAACCCGTGGCCACCGGTTCCATTGCCCGAAAGAGCTGATTGTACCGACCCCGGCCGATTACGAAGTGGTACTGAAGCAGGAAGGCTACGTGCTGGCCAACTTCGCCGAGCGCCGCGAACAGATCCGCCAGGGCGTTGCCCAGCTGGCAGAGAAAGAAGCCAACGGCAAAGCTGTGATCGACGAAGACCTGCTGGACGAAGTCACCGCCCTGAACGAATGGCCAGTGCCACTGATGGGCCGCTTCGAGGAGCGCTTCCTGGACGTGCCCGCCGAGGCGCTGATTTCCTCCATGAAGGAGCACCAGAAATACTTCCACGTGGTGGATGCCAGCGACAACATGCTGCCGCTGTTCATCACCGTGGCCAACCTGGAAAGCAAAGATCCGGCCCAGGTGATCTCCGGTAACGAGAAGGTGATTCGCCCGCGCCTGTCCGACGCGGCCTTCTTCTACGACACCGACCGCAAGACCAAACTGGAAGACCGCATCGAGGCCCTCAAGCCCATCGTGTTCCAGGACAAACTCGGCAGCCTTTACGACAAATCCGTGCGGGTGGCTGCGCTGGCGAAGAAGATCGCCGAGGCCATCAACAGCGACCCGGCCTTGGCCGAGCGCGCGGCCATGCTGGCCAAGACCGACCTGGTCACCGAAATGGTGCTGGAGTTCACCGACCTTCAGGGCATCATGGGCAAGTACTACGCCACCAACGACGGCGAACACGCCGATGTCGCCAAGGCCCTGAACGAGCAGTACATGCCGCGCTTTGCCGGCGACGGCCTGCCCACCACCCTGACCGGCTGCGCCGTGGCCATCGCCGACCGCATCGATTCCCTGGTGGGCCTGTTCGGCATCAACCAGCCGCCGTCCGGCACCCGGGACCCATTTGCCCTGCGCCGGGCGTCATTGGGTGTGCTGCGTATCATCATCGAACGCCAGCTGCCCCTGGACCTGCAAACCGTGTGTGAGTGGGCCGAACAGAACTTCACCGTGCTGACCGAGAAGAATACCGCCAGCACCGTAGTGGACTACATGCTCGAGCGCTTCCGTGCCCACTACGACGAGCAGGGCATCGGCGCCGAAGTGTACCTGGCCGTACACGCCCGCCGCCCGACCCGCCCGCTGGACTTCGACCGCCGGGTGAAGGCCGTGGAAGCCTTCCGCCAGCTGCCGGAAGCCCTGGCCCTGGCCGGCGCCAACAAGCGGGTGTCCAACATCCTCACCAAGCAGGGTGGCGACAGCATCGGCGAGACGGTGGATAACGCACTGCTGCAGGATACCGCCGAGAAGACCCTGGCTGCGAAGGTAGAAGAGCAGGCGCAGCAAGTTCTGCCGCTGTTCGAGCAGGGCGACTACGCCAGCGCACTGACCTCCCTGGCCAGCCTGCGTGAGCCGGTCGACACCTTCTTTGACGACGTGATGGTGATGGCAGACGACGAAGCCGTGCGCGATAACCGCCTGGCACTGCTCAACCGCCTGCGCAACCTGTTCCTGCGAGTGGCCGATATCTCCCTGCTGCCAACGGCCAGCTGAGGTACCGCTCCGCAGTTATACGGATAAATTTCCCCAGGGACGGGGGTAGTAAAACGGCCGGCAATCCGTATAATACCGGCCGTTGATCGGCGTGTAGCGCAGCTTGGTAGCGCACTTCGTTCGGGACGAAGGGGTCGGAGGTTCGAATCCTCTCACGCCGACCATTTTCCCGCTTTTGTCTCTCCTTGATTCTTTTTTCGTCGTGATCCTCACGGCCTCCACGTTTCTGTATCCTTGATAAGTCTGCTAATGTTCTCCCGTGCAACTGTCGCGGAGGGATACATTGAACAAGGCAACGGAATTCAAGTCCGGCAACTTTTCGTTTTTGTCAGAACACGATTCCTTATTCGTGGAACTGGCCGAATCCGCCGAACGTGCCTTCGCCAGTGACCCCAACACCACTCTGATCAAACTCCGCCAGCTAGGCGAAGCCCTGGCCCAGCATCTGGCCGCACTCTCCGGTATCGAGTTTGACGAACAAACCAGCCAGTCCGAACTGCTCTATCGCCTGAACCGGGAATTGCGGCTGGAACCGCAGATCAAAGAGCTGTTCCACATCCTGCGCATTGAAGGCAACAAGGCCACCCACCAGTTCCGCACCCAGCACAAAGAAGCGATGGATGGCCTGAAAGTGGCGCGGGCCCTGGCCATCTGGTTTCACCGCTCCTTCGGTAAAGCCGGTGCCAGCTTCAAGCCCGGCCCTTTCATACCCCCCGCGGACCCGAGCGCCCAGTTGCGCCAGCTTCAGGGCGACATCGAAAAGCTCCGGCACGACCTGCAACACGCCAACATGGCGCTGGACAGCAGCCAGCAGCTCAGCCAGCTGATCGAACAAGAGAAGGCAGAATACGAAGCCCTGGCCGTGGCCATGGATGAGGAATCCCGCTCCCTGGCGGAACAGGCGCGCCAGCACGAACAGGCCCTGAGCCAACAGCAACAGGCCTACGAGCAAAAGATCAAAGCGCTGCAACAACAGCTCACGGAGCAGGGCGAGCAGACGGTTAACCAGCAGCGCCAGCAGGTGGCAAAACAAACCAAAGCTGCCACCGACACCCTGGTACTGAACGAAGAACTCACCCGCATTCTTATCGATCAGCAACTGCAGGACGCCGGGTGGGAAGCCGACAGCCAGGATATCACCTTCCAGAAAGGCGCCCGCCCGGAGAAAGGCACCTATCGCGCGATTGCCGAATGGCCCACCAACCACAACGGCGAAAAGGGCAGGGCGGATTACGTGCTGTTTGTCGGGCTTACGCCTATCGCCGTGGTGGAAGCCAAGAAAGAAAACACCAACGTGGCCGGTAAAATTCGCCAGGCCGAGCGCTACAGCAAGGGCTTCAAAGTGGAAGCTCCGTTAGTCGGCGCCTGGGAGTTGATGGGCCGCACCATCGCCTGGCCCGCCGATGAAAGCGGCCATTACCACGTGCCCTTCGTGTATTCCTGCAACGGCCGGCCCTATGTGCCACAACTGGCAGAACAGTCCGGCACCTGGTTCCGGGATGTCCGCGAACCCAGCAACCTGCGCCGGGCACTGCCGCAGTTCCACACGCCGGGCGGGCTGCTGGATTTGCTGGAACGGGACAAAGAAAACGCCGAGAAGCTGCTAAAGGAAGAGCCTTTCGGCTACCTGAAACTGCGGGATTACCAGCAGAAGGCTATTGTCGCCACCGAACACGCTCTGGCCCGAGGCGTTCGCACCGCCCTGCTGGCCATGGCCACCGGCACCGGTAAAACCCGCACCATCATCGGGTTGATGTACCGTTTCCTGAAAGCCGAACGCTTTCACCGCATCCTGTTCCTGGTGGACCGCACCGCCCTGGGCCAGCAGGCCATCGACGCCTTCAACGAAGCACCGCTGGAGCAGAACCACACCCTCAGCAAGATCTACAACGTCGCCGAACTGGGTGACATGGCCGCTGAAGCGGAAACCCGCATCCAGGTGGCCACCGTGCAGGCCATGGTCAAACGCATCTTCATGAGCGACAACCCGCCGCCCATCGACCAGTTCGATTGCATCATCATCGATGAGGCTCACCGAGGGTACACCCTGGATCAGGAAATGACCGAGGGCGAACTGGCCCTTCGGGACACCAGCCAGTACCTGTCCAGCTACCGCCGGGTGCTGGATTACTTCGACGCCGTAAAAATCGGCCTCACCGCCACACCGGCCAAGCACACCAGCGAGATCTTCGGCAAGCCGGTGTACACCTACTCCTACCGGGAAGCGGTGGCGGACGACTGGCTGATCGACCACGAACCGCCCATTCGCTACGAAACCCTGCTGACCCAGAACGGTATTACCTTCGAGAAGGGCAAGCCGGTCGAAGTCATCAACCGCCAGACCGGAGAAGTGGACACCACCGAGCTGGAAGACGAACTCACCTTCGAGGTCGACGCCTTCAACCGCCGGGTGATCAACGAGAATTTCAACCGGGTCATCTGCGAACAACTGGTGCAGGAGCTGGACCCGTTCGGCGATGAGAAGACCATGATTTTCTGCGCCACCGACCTGCACGCGGATATGGTCAAACGCTTGCTGGATGAAGCCTTCAAAGCTCTCTACAACGGCCAGTACAACGAAGCCGCGGTTGCCAAAATCACCGGCCAGAGCGACAAGGTAGACCAGCTCATCCGCCGCTACAAGAACGAACGTTACCCCAACATCGCCATCACCGTAGACCTGCTGACCACCGGCATCGACGTGCCGCGCATATGCAACCTGGTATTCATGCGCCGGATACGCTCACGCATCCTGTACGAACAGATGATCGGCCGCGCCACCCGCCGCTGTGATGAGATCGGCAAGACCGTGTTCCGCATCTACGACCCGGTAGACATCTATGCCGCGCTGCAAGATGTGAACACCATGAAACCCCTGGTGAAAGACCCCAACATCACCCTGGAACAACTGGTAAGCGAACTCACCGACGACGAGCAGCTGGAAAAGGCCCTCAACAGCCCCGGCGAAGCTCCCGATGAAAACCAAGCTGACGTGTTACTCAGCCAGCTCAGCCAGAAGCTCATGCGGGTGCTGCGCAAGGCCGACAACAAAGCAGAAAACCGCCCGAAACTGAAACAGAAACTGGACGAACTGCATCAGAGCTGGGGCGTGGAACCCAAATCCCTGCATACCCACCTGCATCAGCTCGGCCCGCGCCAGGCCTCGGAATTCCTCAAGCAGCACAGTAGCCTGATTTATCAACTAGCAGAGGTGAAACATCTGGTTGGCAGCGAGTCCATGCCGCTGATCTCCGACCACGAAGATGAGCTACGTTACCGAGGCCAGAACTACGGCGAGTACGACAAGCCCGAAGATTACCTGGACGAATTTAATCGATTCATCAAAGACCAACTCAACCAGTCTGCCGCGCTGGCCGTGGTGGTCAACAAACCCCGGGACCTCACCCGGGAACAGCTACGGGAAGTAAAACTGCTGCTGGACAACCACGGCTACTCCGAAGCCCGCCTGCAAAGCGCCGTGCGCAACCAGACCAACAAGGACATCGCCGCCAGCATCATCGGCTACATCCGCCGCGCCGCCCTGGGCGAACCGCTGATTCCCTTCGAACAGCGCGTGGCCGAGGCCATGGACCGCATTCTCACCCAGCACAACTGGACCCCGAACCAGCGCAAATGGCTTGAACGCCTGGCCAAGCAGTTGGTGCATGAAGTCATCATCGATCGAGAGTTTGTGAACCATCGCTTTGCCGATGACGGCGGCGCAAGGCAAATGGACAAGGTGCTGGGAGCGCAGCTGGATACCGTGCTGGAAGAGTTGAACGAAGCGATGTGGCCCGAACGGAGTGCATGATTCAAGCATGTTTACGGCATCGACATTGACTCGATCTATGTCGATTTTTTGCGGTTTTTTCGACATCGCCTGAACGACATGTATAGAAAACCGGCTTTTCTATGCATGTCGCCAGCAACGTGCATGCTTTTTTCCGTTTTTTATGCTTGAATCGCACACCAATGGGGTGCGGGGCAGACTTTCCAGGTGATTTGCTTGATTTGACAATGCTAAAAGCCCAGAATCAACGAAAATACGTTGAACTAGTGAAAATATGATAAAGAATTTGAGCTTTAGAAATTTCTATAGCTTTGCAGACGAAGCCGTGATCGACTTTGCGTTGGGCAAAAAACCCACGCCATCAGGTTACGACATTACGATCGATGGCGAACGCTATAACAAAGCCGTTGCCGTCGTCGGTGCAAACGGCTCAGGCAAAACCCAGTTTCTGAAACCACTTGCATTTCTTCGCTGGTTTATCAGCGAATCCTTTTTAGGGATCGCCCCTGACCGAACCATTCCCTTCTTTCCCCATCAATTGCACCGCGATGAATCCAGCTATTTTGAGCTGGAGTTTATGCTCAAGGGCGTCGATTACCGTTATCAACTGGAATTGACTCCGGAAGCCATAATTTTCGAAGCGCTGTACGAAAAAACCAGTTCTCAGTTCAGCTACCTGTTCAAAAGAGAAAAAACCGAGCAGGGTTATCGGTTCAGACAAAAAGGCTTCCCTTTTTCCAGGGCACAGGCTGAAAAACTGCGTGGTAACGCTTCTCTGCTGGCAGCTGCACACAGCTATGACGTCGCCGAAGCACGCCCTTTTATCGAGTTTTTCAATCGGATTGAGTCGAACGTCATCAGCTCAGGGCGCCGTCATTTCGAGCATGGTGCTCTTATCGAGACCGCAGAGCGATTCCGAAAGGCGCCGGAACTGGCCAAAAAAATGTCCGCTGCTATGAGCCAGTTTGATCTGGGCTTGCATGCTGTGGAGATCAGGGAAATGACGAGCCTGGATGAAACCGGTAAAGAGGAGAAAGTATTCCTTCCTTTCGGTATGCACAAAGCAGGCGATGGGCAAAGCTTCGAACTTCCCTTCTTCGAAGAGTCCAGCGGAACTCAGTCCGCCTTCGTACTGCTTGGTCCGGTCCTGAAAACTCTTCAGTATGGCGGTATTGCCGTCATAGATGAGCTGGATAATGACCTGCATCCGCATTTGGTTCCGCTTCTTCTCGAGTGGTTCGAATTCGACCACAGTAACCCGCACCAGGCGCAGCTGATCTTCACCTGTCACACGCCTGAAGTCTTGAACTTACTGCAAAAACATCAGGTATATCTGGTCGAAAAACGCAACCAGAACAGTGAAGCCTGGCGCCTGGATGATATGACGGGCCTTCGCGCTGATGACAACCTGTACGCGAAATACATGGCCGGGGCCCTCGGCGCCACCCCGGAGTTGTAACACCCTATGGCAAGGAAGCGCACGCAGCGGAATCAACACCGCCAAGCCAGCAGAACAACTCTGCTGATTGTAGGTGAAGGCCCGGATGATCAGGCCTTTATCAAGCACATGAACCAACAGTTCCGGGCTGACAATGCCGGCGTAAAACCAATGATAGAAAAACAATCGTAAGCGCCCATAAATTAGCACCTACATTCGGTTATCAAGATTGCCCACACTGATTTCCTCGTCAACATCAGGAGGAATCAGCATGACACACGCCGAACGCAAGCGTCTCTGGCAGCAACATATCGAAGACTGGCAGGCGTCCGGTTTGTCCGGCATGGCCTACTGCCAGCAGCAGTCACTGACCTATTGTCGCTTTGTTTACTGGCGCAAAAAGCTGGCTGAGCCGGAGACCGTGATTGCGGAGCGCCCGGCTGGGCTCTCTGGCTTTGCCAAGGTGGCGGCGTTGCCTGGCCCGAAATCGTCGGAAGGCTTAACCGTGTCGTTGCCCGGTGGTGTCTCGATCACCGGGCTGCACGCCGGTAATGTGGAGTTACTCGGTGCCGTGCTGAGGCAACTGTAATGCGCCATCGGTACCTTCGCCCCTCCTGGGATCTGCCAGAGATTTACTTGTATCGTCAGCCGATTGATTTCCGCAAGCAGGCCAACGGATTGGCACTGATTGTCGAGCAGGAGTTAGGCCATAATCCGTTCTCCGGCGCGCTTTTCGCCTTCACCAACCGGCAGCGCAACAAGATCAAGTGCCTGATGTGGGAAGACAACGGCTTCGTGCTCTACTACAAGTCTTTGGCTGAAGAAAAATTCAAATGGCCGGGCCCAGAGGATGAGCTGATGTCGCTGAACGGCGAGCAGATCAATTGGTTGCTGGACGGCTACGACATCACCCTGCTTAAGGGCCATAAAACTCTGTATTATGAGAGTGTTGGATAGCACTTTTTAAGTGTGTCAGGGCGTTGTTTTTGCTATAATTTCAGCATGAAAACAACGCCTGATAACACCTCCAAAACACCCGATTTCAGCGGTCTCTCCACCGCTGAAATGCTGGCTGTTATCAGCGATATGCAAGAACAACTGGCCGCAAAAGAAGCCGAGCTTCAGCAGCGCGACCAAGCGGCCAAAGCACGTGAAAGCTACATCGCCATTCTCGAAGAGTTGCTGCGCTACAAAAAGATCCAGCAATTCGCAGCCAGCAGCGAAAAGCAGCCCAGCCAGATCACTCTATTCGACGAAGCCGAACTGGAAGTCGGGATTGACGAGCTACGCGATGAGTTGCCTGAGGATGTTGAAGAGGCCGAGGCACCGCCGCGTTCCCGCAAACGCCGTCAACGTGGCTTCTCCGACACGCTCTTGCGTGAGCGTATTGAGCTGACCCTTAGTGACGAAGAGAAAGCCGGAGCCAGCAAGACCTTCTTCACCAAGGTGAAAGAAGAGCTGGAGTACATTCCCGCACAGTTGAAGGTGCTGGAATACTGGCAGGAAAAAGCCGTCTTCGAGCAGGGTGGCCAGGAGCATATTGTGGCTGCACCGCGCTCAGCCCACCCACTGGGCAAATGCATTGCGACCCCGTCACTGCTGGCTTACCTGATTACCTCCAAATACGCCGACGGCCTGCCCTTGTACCGCCAGGAGCAAATGCTCAAGCGCCTGGGACACGAAGTCAGCCGAACCAGCATGGCGCACTGGATCATCCGCCTGAACGACGTGTTCAAACCGCTGATGACCCTGATGCGGGAAACCCAGAATGGCAGTGATTACCTGCAAGCTGATGAAACCCGGATTCAGGTGCTCAAAGAAGACGGCAAGAAAGCCCAATCGGATAAATGGATGTGGGTGACCCGGGGCGGCCCGCCCGGAAAGCCCTCGGTTCTGTTCGAGTACGATCCCTCTCGCGGTGGCCAGGTACCGGTGCGCCTGCTGGATGACTTCCAGGGCATCCTGCAAGCCGATGGCTACTCCGGCTATGGACAGGTATGCCGCGAGAACAAGCTGACCCGCATCGGTTGTTGGGATCATGCCCGGCGCAAGTTCGTGGACGCGTCCCGGGCAGCGCCAGCCATGGGCAAAAAAGGCCCGCCCTCAAAAGCCGACGTGGCCCTGAGCCACATCCGGAAACTGTACGCCGTCGAGAAAGCCGCGAACGAACTGAGTGACGCCGAGCGCTATCGGGTGCGTCAGGAAAAAAGCCTGCCGCTGCTGAACACCTTCAAGGCTTGGCTGGAGAAAAACGCCAGCAAGGTGCTGAAAGGCTCGCTCACCCGCAAGGCGATGGACTATACCCTGAGTCAGTGGGGTACCCTGACGGGGTATTGTGAACGCGGCGATTTACAGATCAGCAACGTGCTGGCCGAAAACGCCATCCGGCCCTTCGCCGTCGGTCGTAAGGCCTGGCTGTTCGCCGATACCACCCAAGGCGCGAATGCCAGTGCCACCTGTTACTCGCTGATCGAAACGGCCAAGGCGAACAACCTGGAGCCCTCCGCTTACATCCACCATGTGCTGAAGCACATTGCCGAAGCGGATACCCTCGAAAAACTGGAAACATTGTTGCCCTGGAATGCTGAGTTGCCAGCTTCAAAAAAAGTGGCTCAGTACGATTAGGGCAAGTGGGTCGGTTTATTGGCGCTTACAAACAATCCGGCGGCTCACCCGGTAATATTATTACCAACGCCGCGAGAAAGTATGGTCACTTGCCCTTTGATCAGCGGTTCTTTGTGCTGGACTCTGATATTCCAATCAGCCAGCAAGACCATGACAAAGCTAAAAAGCACGGCTATCACATCATTCTTTGGTCACCGATATGCCTGGGGGCGCACTACTGGATGTATTGGGTGAAAAAATCGGTAGCGATGAACCTGCTGCCTCATTAAAAAAGCGACTTCACCCGTTGCTAGACGGGCACCACACAGACAGTAATGCATACCAAAGCCGCTTCCCCAGAGCCGTACTCGAAAAGGCCACAAATGAATCGGTAGTCGCGGTAAAAAAGGCACTTGTGAAGGAATCCGCCTGACTCTTGGCCTCAGCCTAAAATAATCGGAAGCCTTAGTTCATCTTCCGGCCCAACCTAAAATAGTGAGCACCATGACCAACAACGACATCGTCCAGAAACTCTGGAACCTCTGCGACGTTCTGCGGGACGACGGCATCAACTACTCGGACTACGTCACCGAACTGGTGCTGCTGCTGTTCATCAAAATGGTCCACGAGAACACCGAAGCCGGCACCCTGAAAAAGCACCCGCTGCCGGAAGGCTGCCGCTGGAGCGACCTGAACGGTAAATCCGGCATCAACCTGCTGAACGATTACAAACGCATCCTGCTCAGCCTGTCCACCGGCAAGGATGGCGACGGCACGCTGGTACACGACGACCCGCTGATCAGCGCCATCTACGCCGATGCCCAGACCCGCCTGCGCGAACCACGCCACCTGTAACAGATGATCAAAACCCTGGACCAGATCGACTGGTTCAGCGCCCAGAAAGACGGCCTGGGTGACCTGTACGAAGGCCTACTGGAGAAGAACGCCAACGAAACCAAATCCGGCGCCGGCCAGTACTTCACCCCCCGCGCCCTGATCAACACCATGGTGAACTGCCTGAAGCCGAAACCCGGCGAACGCATCCAGGACCCGGCCGCGGGTACCGCAGGCTTTCTGATTGCGGCTCACGAATACATCAAAGGCCAGACCGACGACCTGTACGACCTGACCACCGAACAGAAAGCCTTCCAGACTACCAAGGCCTACGTGGGTATCGAACTGGTGCCCGGCACCCGCCGCCTGGCGCTGATGAACTGCCTGCTGCACGGCATGGAAGGAGATGCAGAGGGCGTGGTGCACCTGGGCAACGCCCTGGGCCAGACTGGCGCCGGGCTGGAGAAGGCCGACGTGATCCTGGCCAACCCGCCGTTTGGCACCAGCAAAGGCGGCGATGCCAGCATCACCCGGGACGACCTGACCTACAAAACCAGCAACAAACAGCTGGCCTTCCTGCAGCACATCTACCGCAACCTCAAACCCGGTGGCCGCGCCGCCGTGGTACTGCCGGATAACGTGCTGTTCGAAGCCGGCGTGGGCACCGACGTGCGCCGGGACCTGATGAACAAGTGCAACCTGCACACCATCCTGCGCCTGCCCACCGGCATTTTCTACGCCCAGGGCGTGAAAACCAACGTGCTGTTCTTCACCAAAGGCAGCGCCACGGACAAGTTCCAGGAAGAGAACTGCACCGAAAACGTCTGGGTCTACGACCTGCGCACCAACATGCCCAGCTTCGGAAAACGCACACCCTTTGGTGACCAGCACCTGAAGCCGTTTGAAGACGTGTATGGTGACAGCCCCAACGGCGACAGCGAGCGCAAAGAGGGCGAATACAGCTTCCATTCCGAAGACATCGAACTGCCCGACCACAACGACGAGAACGAAGGCGTTGATCCGCGCCTGGCCCACAGCCGCTGGCGCTGCTTCAGCCGCCAGTGGATTGCCGAGCACAAGGGCGACTCGCTGGATATTTCCTGGCTGAAAGACAGCGACAGTGTGGATGCCGCCAATCTGCCGGAGCCGAGTGTGTTGGCGGGTGAGGCGATGGGGGAATTGGTGCAGGCATTGGGGGAGCTGGATGCGTTGATGCGGGAGTTGGGGGCTGAGGAGGAGGCTGATGGGGCGAGAGTGCTTTTGGGGGAAGTGATGGGTGAGGCTGGAAAATGAGCCTGCTCCAAACTCCGGACAACTGGAATTCTGAACTACTCGAAAACCTTCTTGTTCACATCATTGGTGGAGACTGGGGAAAGGCTCCCGATCACCAAGAAAAGGACTATCAAGCCGTTGCGTGTATTCGAGGCTCTGAATTCAGAAACTGGTCCAACGAAAGTGGTCGCACTGCGGTCCTCCGCAAAGTGAAAGCAAGCAGCCTAGATAAACGATCATTGCTTCCAGGGGATATTCTTCTCGAAATCTCCGGAGGCGGCCCAGATCAACCGGTGGGACGAACTGTACTCATTGACCAAGCTGTCCTAGATCAATTCCATACTCCAGTCATTGGAACTAACTTTCTTAGGCTTCTGCGTCCATCAGCGGCTCTAGATCAACGATTCCTGAATAAATATCTGGAATTGTTCTATAGCTCAGGAGAAGTCGTTAAGTACCAAGGAGGGAGCAATAATCTCAGAAATCTAAAGTTCAAAGAGTACTCGCAGATTTCCGTGCCGGTACCACCTCTCGCCGAACAAAAAGTCATCGCCGACAAACTCGACACCCTGCTGGCCCAGGTGGAAACCACCAAAGCCCGCCTCGAACGCGTCCCGCAAATCCTCAAACGCTTCCGCCAGTCCGTGCTGGCTGCGGCGGTGAGTGGGCGGTTGACGGAGGAGTGGCGAGACCTGAATAGTGTAAGCATTACTGATTGGGTCGCTCTCACTGTTGGTGATGTTGCAACCGTTGCAACAGGAAAAACCCCAAGCCGAAAAGAGCCTAAATACTGGGAAGATGGTGATGTGCCATGGCTGACCAGCGCCAGTACAGGAGCAATTTATACAGATTCAGCGGAACAATTTGTAACTAAAAGGGCCGTTGATGAGTGCTCTCTTAAGGTCTTTCCACCAGGCACACTGCTGTTGGCAATGTACGGTGAAGGTAAAACTCGTGGACAGGTAACAGAATTGAGACTGTCCGCCACATGTAACCAAGCCTGCGCTGCCGTCACAGCCGATGAACAAAAGATCCTGCGCAGCTATCTGAAGCTAAGGCTTCTTGAGAATTACGAGGAAACCCGAAAAGCAGCGGCCGGTGGGGCTCAGCCAAACCTTAATCTCAACAAGGTTCGTGCCATTAGCATTTCAGTACCTGATAAAGAGGAACAAACCGAAATCGTCCGCCGAGTAGACCAACTCTTCGCCCACGCCGACCGCATCGAGCAACAGGTCAACAACGCCCTGGCCCGCGTCAACAACCTCACCCAGTCCATCCTCGCCAAGGCCTTCCGGGGCGAGCTCACCGAGCAATGGCGCAAGGATAATCCGGAGCTGATCAGTGGGGAGAACAGTGCGGAGGCGTTGCTGGAGCGGATCAAGGCGGAGCGGGCGACCGTCGCGTCAAAGTCCAGGCGCCGCAAAGCCAAAGCGTAACGGCCCGATCATCCATAGAGCCGTATTTGCCTTGAAAGCTCCGGAATAGCCGGGGCTGATCATTTCCGTGGCGTCACGAAAATGATCACGCTGGATAGCAAGTTCTGAAGCAGTTTCTCAGAAGCCCGTTTGACAACCCAACTCGGCCATATCAGACTTCGAATCACATCCGTCCCTTTGCAGTAAGCCTCCCTCAACTATCCCGAGGGTGTGCCGAGCCCCTGGGGCTTTTCTGTTTCTGGAGCACCAAGGCGCATACAGCGCCATGGAATATGGGGAAAGGACAATACCCTCAGTGACCAAGGCCTTATCCACTGTTGAAATCGTAGAGGTCATCCGTCGGTCGGAACACGGGATGACCAAACCCTTCATCTGCCGGGGCAACGACGACAACTTCTACTTTGTAAAAGGTATTGGCGCAGGCCGGGACAGTCAGATCAAAGAATGGGTTTCGGGTAACCTGGCACTGAGCTTCGGTATACCTGTTGCGCCATTCAAAATTGTAAACGTGCCGGAAGAAATTCTGGAGGTATTGCCTCCTGGCCATGCAAGAGATCTTGGTGCTGGGCCCGCATTTGGCTCTTTAGAGAAACGCCTCACGGAAATAACCATTCCCCAGATTCGAGAGGTTCCGCTAGAGACCAGAAAAGCCCTTCTGTGTTTTGACTGGTGGATTGCAAACGGCGACCGGTGCTTTTCCGAGAACGGTGGTAATCCGAATCTGTTCTGGGAGCCAGGCAAACGAGAACTGGTCGTTATCGATCACAATCAGGCCTTCGATCCAGAGGTTACTGCAGAAACCTTTTTCCGTGACCACATCTTCCACGAGGCGGCTGCGGACATTGCGGATGACTTGGTTGAGCGGCAGATCTACACTGACAAAATGAATGAAGCACTCTTCCATTGGGATTCGATCGTTGCCGGGTTGCCAGAAGAGTGGTTTTATATTGATCCTGAAATGACGATTGAGCTGGGTCTGAGCACCGATGAGCTTAAAACCCATTTGTTACGTTGTCTAAGAGATGACTTCTGGAACTGGAAATGACTAGGTTTGCTTGTAACTACGCCATTGTGCGATTCATGCCATACGTCGAAACCGGCGAGTTTGCCAACGTTGGCGTTTTGCTGTGGATACCCAAGCAGAAAACCCTGTTGTTCAAACTTCTACGACGTAAGTACGGCCGAATTACTCAATTCTTCGAAGAGCTGGATAAACAGGTCTACCTGAAGGCCATGGCTGATCTGGATACCGAGCTTCACCGAATCGAGGGGCTGCTGAAGGAAGGTGCTGCGGTAACCGCCAATCCAAATCTTGAATACGGCTTCCATAAGGGCGTTTTCGAAGAGATCATCCGACCCCGTGAGACCATTGTCCGCTTTAGCGAGCAAAGGGCCATTCTGACAGAGAATCCGACAGAAACACTCGCTGCACTCTACGACTACTACGTTGGCCGCAACTTCGTGACCAAGGAGTATCAGGAAGGGCTGATGGAGAAGGGTATCAAGCGCCTGCTAGATCAGGAAAATCTTGGCAAGCGCTATCAAAAGCGAAAAGTTCAGGACAAGGTTTACGGTGTTTCCTTCCCCTTTGTCGAAGAGCAGAATCAAAAGGCAGTGAGGGTGATCAAACCATTATTTCTGGGCCAGGCCGATTCAACCGCGATTATCGAGCATGGTGGTCAGTGGCAACTTAAGGTCGAACAACTCAGAAAACGGCAACTACTTCATGGCCCAGTTTTATTTCCCGTAAAAGGCCCCGAGGATGCTAAAGCCGGCGACCACCGCCAAGAGGCTTTCGAAGAAACCAAGCAGAGCCTCTCAGGTGAAGGCATAGAACTGGTTGCCTTTGAAGAGCACAAGAAGATTTTGGACTTCGCTTCTCAACTTGTGCATTGAACGACCATTTTCGTGATATCACGAAAATGGTCATCTTTTATTCCCGTCAACGCAATTGCTCCACCACAATCAACTCCCCAAGCTCAAACCCCTCCGCCTCTGCCCTTTCCATGAACGTCTCCAACACCTCCTCACTCACCTCCGACGTGCGCGACATCAGCCACAGGTAGTTTCGGTTGTAGCCGGTGATATAGGCCGTGGAGTGCGTATTCCAGACCAAGGTTGCCACTGATTCCAGACGAAGCCTGCCACCCATTCCACGCGAAAGCTGCCACTGATTCCACGGCAAAGCTGCCACCCCGGCAGGCTGCCTGATTTCCCCATCAAAACGTCCGGCGCGGGATAACTAACGGTACTCTGCTCCTTTTCATCCGGAGAGGGCCAGATGCCAGCGAAGAGGTTATCCATGCGTAAAATCAAAGAAGTCCTTCGCCTCAAGTGGGAGCGAGGGCTGAGCAATCGTCAGGTTGCGGCGGCCTGCGGCGTCAGCCGCCCGACCGTGAGCGAATACCTGCGCCGCACAGCTGAGGCCGGTTTGAGCTGGCCGTTGCCAGCGGACTTGGACGAGGCCCAACTGGAGCAACGGCTGTTCCCGCCACCACCGGATCTGCCGGCACAGGCCCGAGGCATTCCGGACTGGCAGCGGATCCACGATGAGCTCCGGGGCAAGAACGTCACACTGTTCCTGCTCTGGCAGGAATATCGGCAAGCCAACCCCGATGGCTATCAGTACAGCTGGTTCTGCGAGCACTACCGGGCCTGGCGGGGCAAGCTGGATCTGGTGATGCGCCAGGACCATCGGGCCGGTGAGAAGCTGTTCGTGGACTATGCGGGCCAGACCGTGCCCATTATTGATCGCACCACTGGAGAAATCCACGAGGCGCAAGTCTTTGTGGCCGTTATGGGCGCGTCCAACTACACCTATGCCGAAGCCACCTGGAGCCAGTCGCTGCCAGACTGGATTGGCTCCCATATCCGGGCCTTCGAGTTCCTGGGCGGCGTGCCGGAACTGGTGGTTCCGGATTATGTGTCCCGGCACATAATCCGGATTATGTTCCCTATCCCATTATGTTTCGTTCACTTTGGAAGACCTTGAAACCATAGGGAGGCCCCCTTGCACTGGGGCACATAACGATCACAGGGATTCCAGCCATTGCAGCAGCTCGGAATTGGATCGCCATACTGGCTTTCGGTGGGACTCCGCCGGAGAATCCCAAATAGGCTCACAGGTGCGGAGCGCGTCCACTTTCATTCGGAGGGTGATCTCGGCGTATCGGTTGGTGGTCTCCAAACTGACGTGTCCAAGCCAGGCGCGGATGACGTTGACCTCGACACCTGCTTCAAGCAAATGCACGGCCGTCGTGTGGCGTAAGACATGGGGTGAGATGTGCCGCACTGTGCCATCTGCGCTTTTCTTCACCACCTTGACGGTATGACGCCGCACGATCTTGTAGATACCAAATCTGGTCAGCGGCGCACTGTTGCGGGCTAGGAAGACAGCGTCATTGGAGTGGCGTCGTTGCCGATTTTGCTCCAGTAAGTCCTGCATCAGACCCGCCGTTCGCGTCCACAAAGGACAGGTACGCCATTTGTCACCTTTACCATGCAGCCGTACTCGGGGCTCAGAACCGAGTTCCAGGTGCGTTGCGCGCAGATCCGCTACCTCCTGTACGCGTGCTCCGGTGTTATAAAGGAAGCGAAGCAAGGCTTGGTCGCGCAGAGCCTGAGGGTGGTCGGTGGGCAAGGCAGCGAACAGAGCATTAATCTCGTCGCGTTCGAGATACAGAGTCTCGCCCGGTTGCCAGCGTTTGACGGGAATGGAAGCAATTTGCTGTGCTTCCCCGAGCACGCAGGGCTCACGGCCGGCAAGATACTCGAAGAAGGTATGCAGCGCCGCCAGGCGCTGGTTTCGGGTTCTAACCCCATTACCACGTTCCTGTTCAAGGTGTTGCAAAAAATGGCGCACTCGCTCGCCAGTGAGATCAGCCAGTTCCAAGCGGGTGATCCGGCAATGCTTATCCTTTGCAGCGAATTGCAAGAACAGGCGCAGGCTCTCCTTATAACTTCGGATACTGGCCGGGCGCAGCCCCCGTTGGCATTTAAGGTGATCCTCTACGAAGGCAAAGACGAGACGCCCCAATTGATCCGTCATGATAGCTCCTCCTCTCTGCGGGGATCGGCGAATCGCTCGAACCGTTGGCTCGCCTCCCGGAGCAGTGCTTCGGTGATGGTCAGATACCAGGCAGTCGATGCCGGGTCGGCATGGCCCATGAAGGTTGATAGATGAAAGAGCCGTTGATTGGGATCCACGCCGGTGCGATACCAGCGGAGCAGAGTTGCGACCGCGAAGGAATGGCGCAGGCAGTGCAGATGAGGTTGGCGTACGCCAGGTGGCACGTACGGATCCATCTTCAGTATCAAGTGGTGAAATGTCTGACTGACCGTCTCAATACGCATTGGCTTGCGCTCTGGGAAAAAGCTGAAAGAAAATACCGGATCATCCGGCTGCCATGGCCCATACCGATCAACGCCAAACTGTAGATAGACAGCGATCTGTTGCGCCATGCGCGGGCCAAAGGGGACCAAACGCGTCTTGCCAAACTTGCTCTTGTCGATCACCAGAAGGCTGCGCTGGCAATCGACGTCGCGATACCGAAGATGCACAATCTCGCCGACACGCAGGCCCAAACCGTACATCAGCGAGAAGATTGTTCGGTAGACCATGCCACGACAGGGTGCCCGGGAATTGTCCGGAAGCTGTGACGCCAACGTCAGGATGTCTTCCACCTGAGCCGGTTCGAACAGGAAGGGTTTAAGCTGGGAAGTCACCGGCTGAGGGTGAGCACGAACCGGAGAATGCGCTAGCCGCTCCTGGGCCACCTGCCAGGCAAAAAAGCAGCGGAGCACCCCCAAGAGGTGGTTATAGCTGCGTGGGCGAGTGCGTGGCCGCGAAGCGAGAAAGGCCTCAATCAACGCCGGTTGCACTAACGCCGCATCACTCACCCGTTCCTCGACCAAAAAGCGATCGAATAATTGCAAGGCGAGCTCTTCAGTATCAAATTTTCGGCCCAGCGCGCGCTTGTAACTCAAGTAAGCCGAAAAATCCTTGCCCAGTACGCTGTGGAAGGAGGCGGTCATGGCAGCACCTCCTCGTGGCCCAGCGCCACCATGCGCAGGGTTTCCACGTCCACCTTGGTATAGATGCGGGTGGAACTTGGCGATGCATGACCAACGTAATCGCCGATGACCTTGAAGTTGAACTCGGCATCGACCAATCGCTGTACGCAAGTGTGGCGCAAGGTGTGCGAACCTGGGCGACGGACATTAATACCCGCTTTGCGCAGGTAGTGCGTCGCGCGGCTGGACACAGTAACCGCCGTCACAGGTCGGACGGGCGCCAGAACCCGGAAAAACAGCCTTCGCTCCTCGACGTGTGGGCGTGCATTTTTTAAGTAGTCGAGAATAGCTTCGCCTACCACTGAAGAGAGAGGGTACGCAGTGGTGTGTCCCGCCTTGCGCTGCGGCACCAACAGGCGTTCTCTCTTCCAGTCAATATTCTCCAGTGTCAATCCGGCCACCTCATGGCCGCGCAGTCCATACGTGACGAGCAAAAGTAGAATGGCATAGTCGCGCTTGCCCAGAGCACTGCGCCGATCAACAACATCTAGCATGCGCCGGACGTCGTCCCAGGAGATCGAACGCGGGAGATCGGCCAGCTGATACCGACGCGGGGACTCTACGGTAGCGCCGAGATCGCGATTGATCAGCTGCTCGCGGTACAGGTAGCGCAGGAAGACTCGCAAGGAGCTGCACAGCCCCGTCATAGAATGCGGGCTCAATCGGCGACCGCTCTCCACCACAAATGCACTGAGTATGGCTGGAGTGAGCTCGGACAAATGCAGCAGGTTGATTCGCGCCAGGTAGGCTTCCAGGTTATGCAGATAATGGCCATAGTGCCGGAGAGACAGCTCGCGCAGGCCCCGTTCTTCACGCAGATAAACAAAGAACCCCGGTGCCTGAACCAGGAAGGGATCTTGACTGGTCCGTCTCCGACCTGTTCCGCGGAAATCGGGCAACATCAGGGACAGCAATTGCTCGATCGGTGTACGAGCATCATTAGCCACCCATCGCTTTGCCTGGTATGCGTTCTTGGCGTGAACCTTTACCCAGTGCTTTACATAAGGCTCGACATGAGTCGGAAGCTCGCTCCACTGCGTGGCACCATGATCGCGAGCAAACTCGCCAAACTGCCTCAGGAGTGGGACTCGCCGCAAGATTACCCTGGGCCTGTATCCGTGCCCGGCTAACCACGCAACGTACTGCTCAATCGGTTCCGCGATCCAGGAAGCGCGGATCGCATCGATGGTATCGGGCTTAACGAAGTAATGTTCTAACATGACAATCTCCTTTCTGGATGTAGGAAAGGAAATCATGCGCCCAAACGGCATCTGTCGTTATGTGTCCTTTTACACGGGATCCTCCCTATGGATTCAAGGTCTTCCAAAGTGAACGGAACATAATGGGATAGGGAACATAATCCGGACAACCTCCGCTCCGGCGTTACCAAGGCTCACCGCTACGAGCCGGATCTAAATCCAACCTATCAGGACATGGCCGCCCATTATGGCGTGGCCGTTGTCCCCACACGGGCCCGTAAGCCCCGCGACAAGGCCAAGGTGGAAGGTGGAGTACTGATCGTCGAACGCTGGATCCTGGCGGCGTTGCGCCATCGTCAGCACTTCTCACTGGGGCAACTCAACGCCACCATCCGCGAGCTGCTGGAGCGACTCAACAGCCGGCCCTTCCGCAAGTTGCCCGGCTGTCGGCGCGACCACTTCGAGCAGTTGGATAAACCCGTTCTACAGCCATTGCCCGCAGAGCCGTATGTTTACGCGGAGTGGAAGAAGGCCCGGGTGCACATCGACTACCATGTGGCCATCGACGGACATTACTACTCGGTGCCCTACACCCTGATCAAGAAAGAGGTAGAAGTCCGGATTACCCACAACACCATCGAATGCTTTTACCGGGGCAACCGGATCGCCAGTCACCGGCGCTCCGACCAGAAGGGACGACACACCACCATCGCCGCTCACATGCCTGAGTCTCATCGCCACGCTGGTGACTGGTCACCAGAACGTCTGATCGCCTGGGCGGCCAAGACCGGCCCGGCTACCGAGAAGCTCATCCGCACGGCCCTCGGAGCCCGCAAGCACCCGCAACAGGCCTATCGCTCCTGTCTGGGCATACTACGGCTGGGGCAGAGCTACGGTGAGTCGCGGCTGGAAGCCGCCTGCCAGCGTGCCCTGATGCTGGGCAGTTGCCGTTACAAGAGCATCGAATCCATCCTCAAACACCGTCTGGATCAGCAGCCTCTGGAAGAACAACAGGAACTGGCCTTGCCCGACACACACGACAACATCCGCGGCCCTGCCTACTACCACTGAAGGAATCTGACATGCTAAAACATCCCACACTGGATAAGCTCCACGCCCTCAAGCTGACCGGCATGGCCGCCGCCCTGGCGGATCAGTCAGCCACCCCCGACATCACCGATCTGAGCTTCGAGGAGCGCCTCGGGCTACTCGTGGACCGGGAAATGACCGAGCGAGATAACCGGCGCATGACCAGCCGGTTGCGCCGTGCCAGGCTGCGGCACAATGCCATCCTCGAAGACATCGATTACCGGAACTCACGGGGCCTGGATAAAGGGCTGGTGCAGTCACTGGCCGGCTGCCAATGGGTAAAAGAGCACCTGAACGTGCTCATCACCGGTCCCACCGGGGTTGGCAAAACCTGGTTGGCCTGTGCCTTGGCACACAGGGCCTGCCGGGAAGGCTACACCGCACAGTATGTGCGCCTGACCCGGCTGCTACGGGAGCTGACCATTGCCAAGGGCGATGGCCAGTACGCCAAACTCCTGACCAACCTGGCCAAAGTCGACGTCCTGATCCTGGATGACTGGGGACTGATGAAGCTGAGCGCCGAAAATCGGCGAGACTTGCTGGAGGTACTGGAAGACCGGCATGGCAGGCGCTCCACCATCGCCACGAGCCAATTACCCATCGAGGAATGGCATGGTGTAATCGGTGACGCCACTCTGGCCGACGCCATCCTGGACCGGCTCGTTCATAACGCCTACAAGATCAATCTCCGAGGCGAATCCATGCGAAAACGGCAAGCAAAGTTGACGGACACTGAGATTTCGGAGTAAGAAGAGAAACCCCGCGTCGCTACGCTCCGATGGGTGGCAGCCTTGCTCCGGTCCGGGTGGCAGGCTTCACGTGGAATGGGTGGCAACCTTCAGCGGTTTACGCAGTGGAGTAGTCGTCATCCAACTCGAACACCACATAAGAAGCATAAAAAGGCCCAAAGAACGACACTTTCAGATGGCCAACTTCGCTGTCACCCACAAACTTTGCCCGGCCCTGGGCTTCTTTCCACTCGCCCTTTTCTGCGTTGTAACCGCGGTTGATGACCTTAATGCTGCCGTCATCGTTCAGGGTGTAGTCGGCGGTTACCTGGCTCAGGCTCCGCTCGAAGGAGTGGTCCAGCCGGGCGATTTCGTACCAGGTGCCCAGGTAGCGGTCCTGGTCGAAGCCGGTGACCGGTTCGATGCCTTTTGGCAATCCGGTGCAACCGGTCAGTAACAGGAGTAGGGTGGTTAGCAGAGCAAAGGGTTTCATCAGGCGCTGTCCTTAGTTCAGGAAGTTGCACAAACAACCATAACAAAGCGCCGGCGAAAACACTGCTGTGATTGCCTGAGCTCTGGAATGCGAAAAGCGACGTATACTGAACCTCAACCAATCAAGGAGAACAGGCATGATCGGATACGTAACCATCGGTGTCAGCGATATGGGCAAGGCCAAGCAGTTTTACAGCGATCTGCTGGGGGATCTGGGCGGCAAGGTGTTGCTGGATATGGAGCGCATTGCGTTCATTGGCGAGAGCATGGCCAAGCCCATGTTGGCGGTGTGCGTACCGTTCAACGGTGAGCCCAATCATCCGGGCAATGGCAACATGGTGGCCATCCCGGCGGGATCCAAAGAAGCTGTGGATAAGTTTTATCACAAAGCCATTGAACTGGGCGCAACCTGCGATGGAGAGCCAGGACAACGTATTCCGGATATGTTCTACGGCGCCTATGTGCGGGACCCGGACGGTAACAAGCTGGCGTTCTTCGAGTTCGGCTAAGCGTAACGAGTAGGGTGAGGCGTCACCGCCTCATCCCTCTCACAGAACCGTACATACGGACCACGTATACGGCTCATGCCATTAACTTGCCCTGAACTCGGGGACAGGGATGCCGGTTCGTACTTTGGTCAGATCCATCAACCTCAGCTCATTGTGCAGATAGGCGTTGGGTAAGGCCAGGCTTGCCAGCGGTGAAGCCGCATTACGCCAGCTTTGCATCTTGATGAACTTAAACGGCGGGCGATAGCCCAGCTGTTTCAGCCTCCGATGCAACCGGCCCGGCTTCTTCCACTGCTTGAGCTGGATGCAGCGCAGGCGCCGCCTTAACCAACTCATCACCTGCTTCAGCACCCTCGCGCAGTTCGCCACCCGGAAGTAGTTGGCAAAGCCCCGTAGCACCGGATTCAGCTCGCGGATAATCGCCGCAAGCCCGATGCCCCGGTTACGCTTTGTCAGCGCTTTCAGCTTCTGCTTGAGTTTCACCACCTTCTTGTCCTGGATGCGGGTGTAGTTCGTGTAGATCACCACGCCCAGGAACTTTACCCCCTCATCGCTGTGGGCGATGTGGGTCTTGGTGACGTTCACCGTCAGCTTCAGCTCTTCTTCCAGATAGCGTTGGGCCACCCGTAACGCATTCTCCGCGCCCGCTCGTGAGCCGCACAGGATCAGGATGTCGTCCGCGTAGCGGACGATCCGGTGCCCCCGCGCTTTCATGAACTGGTCGAAGGCGTCCAGGTAGGCGTTTGCGATCAGCGGACTGATCACGCCACCCTGAGGGCTTCCCAGTTCCGTCTCTTCGAGGTGGTATCCCACCATCACGCCACTTTCCAGGAACTGGCGCAGCAGTGACAGGACACTGCCGTCCGTGATCCGTTGGCGGAACTGGCGGATGATCAGGTCATGGTTGAGCGTGTCGAAGCATTTCGACAGGTCCATGTCCACAACCCAGTCACGCCGGTATCGGCGGATAAACAACTCCGCCTTGCCGATGGCGTGGTGACCACTGCGTCCCGGACGATACCCGTAACTCGACGGGTGGAAATCCGGCTCGAAGATCGGTTCGATAATACGGCGCAGCGCCTGTTGCACAACCCGGTCCCGAACCGTCGGAATGCCCAGCAGACGCTCACCGCCGTCATCCTTGGCGATGGCTACGCGTCTGACTGGCTGCGCCCGATAGCGCTTTTCCTTCAGCTCGAGCAACAGGCACGACAGCTCCACCTCCAGATTCGCCTCAAACCCACTCAGGCTCTGCCCATCGATTCCGGCCGCGCCCTTGTTGCGTTTGATGTGTCTGAAGGCTTCATACAGGCGCTGTTTTGACAGCAATTGCCCGTACAGACTGTAGTATTTCCTCATGCCTGCTCATCTCCGCGATGACGGCTTCGAGGGTTGGCTTGGCTGCCGGTGTGTTTCAAGCGATCCGCCCGGGTGCTAGCGCTCAGGCAATCTGCCGCCACGGTATCGCTCTACTCCCTTGTTCGGAGAACACCAGAGCCACTGCGTTCCCGCAGTACCCCAGTGCACGTCCCTGCCCCGTCGGGCAGCTTGTGAACACAGCGTCCACCTCTCACTCGTCGTCCGTCATTCTCGTTAATGACTTCCGCCCTTCGCATCCGATCAGAGCTTTTGACCCTGACCGGTCCGCTGAACCTCCGTCAGCGGTCATTCCGGTTTTATCCTCCACGCTGTTACCAGGCTTCTCAGGCCGGAACTTCCTCACTACTACGGCTTCATCTGCCACCTCGCACCAACTGCGGCCTCGGCTTTCACCTTGCGCCACAGCCTCCGACAACGCCGGATTCGGTGTCAGGCTTCCCCGGTTACTGCACCGGCTCCCTGTTAACGATGCCACCCTCAAACACAGCCCAGGTCTGACTGAGTATCGGGCGTCGCGTTATTTCGCACGCTGGCCCACCTGACCTGCCGAAGCAGGTTCACTTGCGTTGTGTACCGTTAACTTCCTATGGCTTCCTTCAGACCCCACCGTTGGCCAGTGACGCCCTTGCCAGTCGGATTGTCTTCCCCTCAGTCGGGGTGACGCCATCTTCTTTCAGATGGCCGGGTTTGCCGGCTTCGCCGGGCAAACGAAAAAGGCCCCACATCGGGGCCTTTTTTGTTGGTTACGGGGCTCAGTAAGCGCCGCGAATCAGATCAATCCCCGGCTTCAGCACGTCCCGCCAGGCTTCCCTCAGCTCCGGTGTGTATTCCGGGTCGTGTACCCGAACCGTTTTCAGCAGGGCTTCTTCCCACAAACCGTACCACTCGGGCTGAATGTTGTAGTTGTGGCGGTTATGGCTCTGGCCAAGGTCCTTCAATTTGCGGTCTGACATGCCCCGGGCCACCAGGATGATCTGCATCACTCCGTTGCGCAGCAGGTGGCGCTGGGCAGACATATCGGTATCAACAAACCGGTTGCGGATGGCGTCGGAACTGGACATGAAGAAGTCGTAGAAATCGACGAAGAATTCATCTTTCCGGCAGCAGCGGCCATAGCTCTGAAATACGAGATCCGTGGGAGTCATTTGCAATCTGTGTCCTTGATCAACGGTGGGATTGTCATTAAAGGCCACGGATTCTAAGCAAGCGAACAGGTTTTTCTATAGCGATATGTAACAACTGACGCCGACCGCGACAATTTGACGCTTCAAGGCTCCGAGTTGCTGAACCACCACTTCGGTAACAGGTTGCGCACCTGCCCCTGCAGGAACCGGTCATCAATCAGCCAGATCACGCCCCGGTCGTCCGGCGTGCGAATCACCCGGCCGGCGGCCTGGGCCACTTTCTGCAGGCCGGGGATCAGGTAGGTGTAGTTGTAGCCTTCACCAAAGCGTTGCTGCAGGCGGTCTTTTAGGATTTCGTGCCAGGGGTCGAAGGGCGGCAGGCCGAGGGTGGCCACGAAGGCACCGATCAGCTGGTCGCCAGGCAGGTCGATGCCTTCGCTGAACACGCCGCCGAGTACTGCAAAGGCGACACTGCCTTCGGGCTTCTGGAACTCTGCCAGAAACTGCCTGCGTTGGTCCGGGCTCATGCCCGGCTGTTGGGAGCGCTGGGGGATGTCCGGGGCTTGGTTCGCCAGCGTATCGCTCACTTCTTTGGCGTATTTGAAGCTGCTGAAGAACGCCAGGTAATGGCCTGGCCGCCCCCGGTACTGTTTGGCGATCAGTTCGGCGATGGGTTGCAGGCTGGCCTGCCGATGCACCTGTCGGGTGCTGATGCCGGGGGTAAACTGCACCTGCAATTGCTCGGCGCTGAACGGGCTGGGCAGGGTGGTGAAGCGGGCGTCTTCCGGCAGGCCGAGTAAATCCCGGTAATAGACGCCCGGGCTGAGGGTAGCGGAGAACAGCAGTACCGAGTGGGCCGATTTGAAGCGCTCAGTGAGGAAATCCGCCGGGATCAGGTTCTGGATGGTCAGGCTGGCCCGGCCTCGGCCGCTGCGCTGAAATTCACACAGGGAATGGTCACCGAAGCTGTCTGCCAGTTTCATAAAGGCCACGCTTTCGAACATTACTTCCTGCAGGGCCAGGTCCGGCGGGTTGTCAGCCAGGTAGTCAGTGATCACCGAGACCAAGGCCTGCAATGCGCCCAGCAGTTGCGGCGGCAGTGTGGCCAGGAACACCGGTTGCGCCTGTTCGCCATGGTCCCGGATTAGAGCCTGCCAAGCTCGGGCGGTGCGGTCCAGGGCCGATTTCACCAGTTTCGGCGCGGTCTTCTTCAGTTTCAGTAAGCGCTGTTGCTCCAACTGCACCGAATACATGCCCCGGGCACGATCCACCAGGTTGTGGGCTTCGTCCACCAAAACGCTGGCCCGCCAGTTGTTCTGGCGAGTAAGGCCGTGCAACAGGGCAGACTGGTCGAACAGCCGGTTCACATCGCCAATTACCAGGTCACTCCATCGGGCCATTTCCTGGGCCAGAAAATACGGGCAAATGTCGTGACCTGCGGCGATTTCCGCCAAATTATCCTGTTTTAATGGCTCTTTGCTTTGCACCGCCTCGGCCCGGGCATCCGGCAGGCGGTCGAAAAAGCCCTTTGCCAGGGGGCAGGACTCGCCGTGGCAGGCTTTGTCCGGGTGTTCGCAGGCGTCGTCTTTTGAGACCAGTTCCAGGGTTCGCAACGGCCAGGGCTGCAGCTCATTCTGGGCGTGTCGCAACTTATCCACAGCATCCAGCACCAGTTGCCGGGCGGTGTTGCGACAGGTGAGGTAGAACAGCCGGTCCTGCCGCGCCGCGGGCATCGCCATCAGGGCGGGGAACAGGGTGCCCAGGGTTTTGCCCAGGCCGGTGGGCGCTTCCAGCAGCAAGGTGCCGGCTTTCACTGAATTCTTGTACACCGTCTCCGCCAGTTGCCGTTGCCGGGGGCGAAAATCCGGGAAAGGGAAAGTGAGATTGGCCAGCAGGGCGTCGCGCTGCTCCCGGTGGTGTTCTTCCTGCTCGGCCCAGGCCTTGTAAAGGCCACACAGGGTTTCCAGTTCCTGCCAGAGCTCATCCGCCTTGGCGGTTTCGGTGAGCACGGTTTCCTTGTCCCGGCCGGTGTCGTAATACACCAGCGCCAGTTCCACGCTTTTACGGTTTTCCTGCCGGCACAGCAGGGCACCGTAGGCCCGCAACTGGGCCCTGTGCAGGGCGCGCTGGTGGGGGCGAATTCGGGACACATCGCCCCGGTGGGTTTTGATTTCTTCCAGCCGGTTCTTGTGCGGATGGTAGCCATCGGCCCGGCCGGAAAGCTCTAGCTCCATGCAGTTACCGGTAAGTGAATACTCGCTTTTATAGCCATAACCGCGTTTTGCCTGGATAGCCTGATGGCCAGCAATGCCCTCCTCGGCACTTGGGGCCGGGGTGTAGCGGAAGTCCAAATCACCGTGGCGGGCAGCGAACTCACACAGGGTTCGGACGGCGACTTTCACGAGCTTGCCTCATCGTCCTGCCAACGCACATAACAGACGCTGGCCGGAATGCCCTGTTGGGCGAAGAACTGAAGCCAGCGCACCTGGTGGTCCTGCAGGCGGTCGCCGGGGCCTTTTACCTCGATCATTTCATAGCGTTGTTCGGGTTGCCCGGCGTCCGGTACCAGCCGGATCAGGTCGGGGAAGCCGCTGCGGTGTTCCTTGATGTTGTTGAGCAGGCGGCGGAACAGGACCTCCAGGTGGCCCGGGGGAATGCAGTGCAGGGCCAGCTCCAACAGCTCTTCATCGAGTACCGGCCAGAACACGAAGGGATTGGCGATGCCTTGCTTGGTCTGAAAGGCGTCGAGAATGTCCCGGCGATAGGCGCCGGTTTCCAGCAAACGGAAACGTTGCTCGAACGCCTGCTGGCGCCGGGCCACAAAATCTTCCCGGGTCAGGTCTGCCGGGCCAATGTGGAAAGGGTGGAAGAAAGCGCCGGGCAGGGGCTTGAAGATCACCGGCCAGCACAGAAGCCCGAACAGGGCGTTGATCAATGTGTTTTCCACATAGAACACCGGGGCCTCATCGGTGCCCAAATGTTGCAGCGCTGCCAGCTCTACCGTACCCGTGTCAGGCTTCGGCAATGTGAGGGTGAATTCCTGCAGTGGGGGGTTATTCACAGGCTCGGGTTTGTCCGCCCCCACCTTGGGCGCCAGCCGTTTCAGCAGGCGGGCCAGGCCCTGGGCTTCGGCATCGCTCAGCTCGGCCGTCTGCCATTGGCTGGCAATGGCCCAGGCTTGCTCAAAACGCTTCATCCGCTCCAGCAGTCGTAGCTGTTTCAGCCGCGCTTCCCGATGGCCGCTGTTTTCCCAGGCCGTCAGTGCCAGTTCCCGTTCACCCTGGCGCTCCGCCTGCCGGCCCAGCTCCAGCAACAACCGGTCCCGGCGGCTGGTAAGCCAGGGGTTATCCACAGGGCCGGGGACATCGGGCCAGACGTCCGCCGCCGGTTCGCCGTTGTCGAGCCGTTCCCGGCATTCATGCATCCGCAGGTAACAATCCACCTCTGCCCGCTGCTGGAAGGCCCGGGATTCCGGGGTGAAGGGCACCGGCTCAAATTGCTGGACGCCCAGTTCCACCAGCACAAAGTCGGTCCAGCTCTGGCGCAGGTTGCCGAAGAACATGAGGCGGATACGGTCGAACAGGGCCATGTCCTGGAGCTGTACGACGCCCGAAGCGTCACCGGCATCGCGCAGCCATTCCTGCAAGGGCCTTGGCGCACTGAATGGTTCCGCCACCAGCTCGAGCATTTGAGCCTTTCCCAGGGTTTTCGGATGGCCCTGTTGTTGCAGCCAATCGGCGAATACCGGCCTTAGTTCCGCCAGGGTAAACAGCCGGAACAACTCCTCCAGGCTCAGATCCGGACTGTTATCCAGCCAGCCCTCCTGTATCAATAACGCGAGTGCCTCGGCCTCCGGCACCTGGAGTTCCGGGTAGCGCAGCTTGTCGGCCCGAAACAGCTCGCCGGTGCGCATCACCATGCGCGTCAGTAACGCCCTCGCGCCGGTCGCCAGGTTGGCAAACGCCGCCAGCCGGTTTCGCTCCCGTTCGGTCAACAGATCTGCGTGATGGTCGGCCACCCAGGACACGATGGTGTCCATATTGCTGAGGTAATACAGGGGGTCTTCAAGGTTTGCTGTTTGCGGGCGCTGGCCCGTGAATTCTGTCGTCATAGGGCTGGAACTTTAATCCATGCACAAAAATTAATCATCACACGCCTTGCCAACCCCTCTAATGATAACTATTATCATTTGCATCAAGACAAGGAGGACGCCATGAAATTTCTCTGCCCGCGCCATCGCCAAATGTTTGCCCGACTCTCCATCAACGAACAGAACGATCTATGGCTGTTCTGGATGGAATACGCCTTCACGTTCTGCGAAACCGAGCAGACCGAGAAGATGATCGCCGCCACCGGCAGTGCCTTTGACCTTGCCTGCCTGGCCAGGGCGGACCACCCGGAATGCATGCACGTGGAACTCACGCTTTCCGCCATACTGGTGTGCCGTGCCCTGCGAGACCGTGGCGATCACCACGCTGCAGATTACGTGCTGTTCAGTGCCCTGGAAAGCCTGCAATCTGCCGAGCCGTGCTATGGCAGCCCCAGCGGTGGCTGCAGCACCGATCAGTGTATTGAAGTGCTGCTGGATACCTCCCGGCAAGCCAGCTTTTTTGCAGAATACCTGAACTGGCCCGCCACGCCACTGGCACCTCGGGCACAACGTTCGGCAATGGTCGCTCACTAACGCTAAGGAGGGGGTTATGGGAATGGTATTCAATATCCCGCAAACGTCCCGGACGAATCGGGCAGAACAAGTATCGTGGCTGGATTGGAAACCCGGTAGTCAGGTTTGTATCAGTATCGATGCCGACTGCCTGGCCAGACTGATGGCAAAAAAACAGCTGCACATTCAGGACTTTTCCTGCACCGACGAGGCCTCAAAACAGATTGTCAGGGGCCTGCTGCTGGATTGTCTCCGGGTACGCTAAGATCGTCAGATACCCAGGTCCGCAGGCTGCAAGCGAACTCCGGCAATCTTCCAGTCTCCGTCCGTCATCTCCATGCGGTAATAGGCGTCCCAGCGTTTGCCCTCAGGGCCTTGCAATCGAACCACCTGGATATCAAAGCCATCATGGGGAACCCGCTGGGCAAACTCGATGGCGGTGGCGCTGTGAACGGCGGGGTAGGCTTCGCGCACCATCGCAAGAAAACCTTCAGAGGTGCCGAATCGCCGTTTGATCCCTTCAGAGGCATACTCCCAGGCCTGTACCTCATCGTCGTTAGCGAACGCTTCAATCTGGCTGAGGATGGCATTCTGGATATCGGCATCCGCATCATCCGCCAGCGGTCTCGAGGACCAGGCCAAGGCAAGCACCAACGCCATCGTAAGGGTCAGGATAACGCCGGTTTTGATGTTAATGATGTTAAGCCCCATGACGACCACCCATACTCTGTTCAACTTTTAATCAATACGCTACCACTGCGGCTGCGGATTGATCCATCACTGTTGCTGCTCACTAATTGACCTGCCAGACGCCCGGCGTCGTATTCCTTACTACGACAACAAAGACAATGGAGACTGCCATGCAGATGACCGAGCTTGAACTCAGATCCCACAAGCACGACACGATCGCTTCGCTGGAGCTTGTATCGATGGAGGGGCGATATTACATGGCCAGGTTCTATCTGGACGGCCAGGGCTATGTTTTGAGCGATCCATACGAAAAAGCGGTTCTGTTTACCGGTGCCGCCGCGGCAAGGGACTTTTTCCGGGATTTCCATGTGGAGCATGTGGAAATCATCCCACCAACCGGCACCGACGAGATGATCGGCATGCCGGACTGCCATGGCGAAACCATGAGGGTGCCGTTATAAGCGAGCAACTTCGGCCAACTGAGCTCCCTCACTGACCTCCCGACAACCTGCGACGCAGGTTGTCGTCCCCGCCATCTATAATTCCCTGCGTTCTGCCGTTACAGACTGTCCGCATCTGTGGTCACATACGGTAACCTGTACCCTCAGGATTGACTCGAACACCAGACAAGGAATCCCATGGCGGCTGCACCCACCATCGAACCCGGCTTTCACGCCATACACGCCAATCATCTGGAAGACCTGCGCCGGGCCGTGGTCTATATCTGCCGGCAAAACCCCATGCCGCCGCTGCAGAGCGAGACCTTCCTGGTACAGAGTAACGGTATCGCCCAGTGGCTGAAGCTGGCACTGGCGGAAAAGCGCACCGAGGATGGGGTGGAAGGCGGCCTGGGCATTGCCGCCGGCATGGATTTCCTGTTTCCCGCGCGGTTTATCTGGCAGGCCTACCGGGCGGTGTTGCCCGATGGCGAAGTGCCGGAGCAGTCGCCGTTCGACAAGCGCCGTCTGGTGTGGCGGCTGTACCGGTTGTTGCCGGAACTGGTGGGGGAAGATGAGGCCTTCACGCCACTGGCGCGGTTTCTGGATGGCAGCGACACCGACCTGCGCAACTTCCAGCTGGCCGAAAAAGTGGCAGACCTGTTCGATCAGTACCAGGTGTTCCGGGCCGACTGGCTGGCGGCCTGGGAGCAGGGCAAGGATGTGGTGATCACCGCCCGGGGCGAGGAGAAATCCCTGGATATGGAAACCCGCTGGCAGCCGTTGCTCTGGCGCGCGCTTGTGAAAGACATAGGCAGCGAGGCCCACACCAGCCGCTCGCAAATCCACACCCGCTTTATGGAGCAGGGCCAGCGCATTACCGAGCCGGCCAATCCCGCCCGCTTGCCCAGGCGCATCGTGGTGTTCGGGGTGTCGTCCCTGCCCCGCCAAGCATTGGAAGCCCTGTACGTACTGAGCCGGTTCAGCCAGGTGGTGCTGTGCGTTCACAACCCCTGCCAGTTCTACTGGGCCGACATCATCAGCGACCGGGAGCTGCTGAAAGCCGAGCGCAAGCGCGGCGTCGCGCACCCGGTGCTGTCACAGATTGATGACCCGGACCAACTGCACCAGCATGCCAACCCGTTGCTGGCCGCCTGGGGCAAACAGGGCCGGGACTACATTCGCCTGCTGGATGAGTTCGACAACCCGGACGACTACCGCGCCAGCTTCCAGACCCCGGGCCAGAAGATCGACATCTTCACCGACCATGGCGATGTGGATAACCCCTGCCTGCTGCACCAGTTGCAGAACGATATCCACAACCTGACGCCACTGCAGGAAATCCGCCAGCAGCAGCGCACGGTGGATCTGGCCCACGACCATTCCGTGGTGTTCCACGACGCCCACGGCCCCCAGCGGGAAGTGGAAGTTCTGCACGACCAGCTGCTGGCCGCCTTCAATGCCGATCCGACACTGCGACCCCGGGATGTGATTGTGATGGTGCCCGACATCAACGTGTACGCGCCTCACATTCAGGCCGTATTTGGCCGCTATTCCCCCGGTCGCAAGCGCCACATTCCGTTCACCATCTCCGACCAGGGCCAGCGCCACCACGAACCGGTGCTGATTGCCCTGGAAACCCTGATGTCGCTGCCCCGCAGTCGCTTTGGTGTAAGCGAAATCATCAGCCTGCTGGAAGTGCCCGGCATTCGCGACCGCTTTGATATCAGTGAGGATGAAATTCCCCTGGCCCGGCGTTGGGTCGAGGGCGCCAACATCCGCTGGGGCCTGCACGGCGCACACCGGGAAAGCCTGGACCTGCCGGCAGAGCTGGAACGCAACACCTGGCAGGCTGGCCTGCGGGCCATGCTGCTTGGCTACGGCATGGGCGATGACGAGCCCTGGGGCGGGGTGGAACCTTACGGAGAAATCGGCGGGCTGCAAGCCAGCCTGGCCGGGCGCCTGGGCGAGTTCGTACACCAGCTGGAAACCCTGTGGCAGGCACTGCAAACCACCCGCACGCCCGGTGAGTGGGAAGCCCTGTTCTCCGCCATGCTCGAGCAGTTTTTCCACAAAGTGGAAGGCCAGGACCTGCTGTTGCTGAACCGCTTCCGCCGCCAGCTGGAGCAGTGGCTCGAAGATGCCCTCGCCGCAGGCCTTGATCATCAGCCGCTGCCCCTGAACATCGTCAAGGATGTGCTGCTGCAAGGCCTGGACGAAGGCGGCCTGAACCAGCGTTTCCTGGCCGGCAAGGTGAACTTCGCCACCCTGATGCCGATGCGGGCCATTCCCTTTCGCAAGGTGTGCCTGCTGGGCATGAACGATGGCGACTACCCCCGCACCCGGCCGCCGGTGGATTTCGACCTGATGGCCCAGGACTATCGCCCCGGTGACCGTTCCCGCCGGGAAGACGACCGCTACCTGTTCCTGGAAGCCCTGCTGTCCGCCCGGGAACAGCTGTATATCAGCTGGGTGGGGCGCAGTATCAAGGACGACTCTGAACGGCCACCCTCGGTGCTCATCGGCCAGCTGCAGGACCACCTGGACAGCCTGTGGGCGGTGGCAGGGCAACCGGGAGTTACGGTGACCAAGGCTCTGACCACCCAACACCCGTTGCAACCCTTCAGCCGGAGCTATTTCCCGAAAGCCAACGGCGTGGGCGAAGGCGACGAGGCCCAGCCCAGGCCGCTGGCCGAGGTGTTGAAGGCCCGCGGCCTGTTCACCTACGAACGGGAATGGCGAAGCGCACACGGTGTGGAAGCCCTCGAGCAGGAACACCAAGCCCTGCCGTATCTGGCGCCGGAAGAACCCATCAGCCTGAACGATCTGGCGAGCTTTCTGAAAAAGCCCATCGACACCTTCTATCAGCGCCGACTGCAGGTACGGTTTGAAGACGTGGAAGACGACGACACCGACAACGAAAACTTCGACCTGAACGGTCTCGACCGCTGGCGCCTGGATAACGAGCTGATTCAGGAAGGCGTGGTCAAAGCCGCCAGTGAGGAAGAATTTTACGAACGGCTCGAAACCACGCTCGACCGCATGGCCAGGCGCGGTGACCTGGGCATGGGCGTCACCGAACACCGTTTGCGCTCGGAACTGGCCGGCCGGCTGCCAGATCTGTTCGACCGCTATCGCAGCACCCTGGCAGAATGGCCGGAAGCGGTGACCGAACCCTTGCCGTTCGAATATCGCTATTCGGATGGCACCGGGACGGTTGAGGTGGCCGATTTAATCGATAATCTGCGTTGTAATCCACAAGGGCAATTGTGCCGGCTGGTGATTGCCAGTTCCGGCCTGCTCACCGGCTCGGGTTACTCGAAGAAAGTGCGCTACGCCAACCTGCTGCGGGACTGGCTGATTCACCTGGCCGGTCAACTCAGCGGCCAGCCCTTTGAAACCCTGATCCTCGGTAAGGAAGAAGGCCGCAAGTTCCAGTTCCCGGTGATGCCACCCGATCAGGCACGAAACCATGTCGAAGCGATTCTGAGCCGCTGGATGGACGCCACCACCCGAGCCCTGCCGCTGCACTGCGAGGCCGGCTTCGCCTGGATCACCAGCTACTACGGTGGCAAGAAATTTGTCGGCGACCACGAACGGGCCATCAGTGAGGCAGAACAGGCCTACGCCACCGCCCTGGACCGGGACACCGGCTACCTGCTGGGCGCCTTCGAAAGCCCCGAGGCGCTGATGGCCAGCGGCGAGTTTGAAGCCCTGTTGCACCAGCTTTATGTCCCCTTGTGGGAAACCGAACAGGGCAAGTCGGCGGCGGAGCAAATTGGGAGCATGGAATGACCGACCAGATCACCAAACGAAACCCGAACCTGGACCCCCTGGCCCTGCCCCTTAACGGCAGTGCCCTGATCGAGGCCAGCGCCGGCACCGGCAAAACCTTCACCATCGCCATCCTGTATGTGCGCCTGGTGCTGGGCCATGGCCAGGCAGAAGACAGCCCGCTGCAGAATCTGCTGCCGCCGAACCTGCTGGTGGTGACCTTTACCGACGCCGCCACCAAGGAGCTGCGGGACCGCATCCGCACCCGGCTGACCCAGGCCGCCGAGGTATTTTCCGACCCCGCTGACCACCTCGAACCCACCCCGGAAACCGCACTTATCCACAAGTTGCGGGATAACAGCTACCCGGACCCGGCTACCTGGCCCGACTGCCGCAAGAAGCTGCTGCTGGCCGCCGAATGGATGGACGAAGCCGCGGTATCCACCATTCACGGTTTCTGTAATCGTATGCTCAGCGAACACGCCTTCGACAGCGGCAGCCTGTTCAGGCTGACCCTGGAAACGGACCAGAGCGACCTGCTGGACGACGTGGCCCGGGACTACTGGCGCACCTTTGTTTATCCGTTGCCGCCGGCGTTGATGGACGAAGCGCTGAGCCACTGGAAAACCCCCAGCGACCTGCGCAAGGCGGTGCGTAACCTGATTGACGACCCGGCCGCCCTGGGCACACCGCCAGAGAGTGTCCACCAGGCCATCAACCAGGTGGTCAGCGAACGGCTGGCACGGGCCAATGAATTGAGGGCACACCCTTGGGCCCAATGGCAGCAGGAAGTCACCGATCTACTGAACGGCCTGAACAAAGCCAAGCGTCTGCACGGTGGCAGCAAAAACGCCATGCTCAAGGTCTGGGACAGCCTGCTGGCCTGGGCTGAATCCGACGAGCTGCTGCCGGAGAAGCTGGACAGCGCCGCCGGTTACAAGAACCAGACACCCGAGGGCCTGGCCAACATCCTCAAAGGGGACGACCCGGCACCCCATCACCCGGCCTTTGACGCCATCGAAGCCTTGCTGGAATTCGGCCAGAACCAGCCCAGCGCCAAGTCCGACATCCTGCGCCACGCCAGCCACTGGATTGCCGAGCGGCTGGAAGCAGAAAAGCAGCAGCGCTCGGAAATGGGCTTTGATGACCTGCTCACCCGCCTGGACGACGCCCTGCATGGCCCCCGGGGCGACCAGCTGGCCGCCACCATCCGCCGGCAGTTTCCGGTGGCGCTGATCGACGAATTCCAGGACACCGACCCGGTGCAGTACCGCATCTTCAACCGGATCTACGCAGTGCAGGACAACAGTGCCAACACCTGCCTGCTGATGATCGGTGACCCGAAACAGGCCATCTACGGCTTCCGGGGCGCCGATATCTACACCTACCTGCAGGCCCGGCTGGGTGTGCAGGCCCGCACTTACACCCTGGGCACCAACTTCCGCTCGGCCAAGACCATGGTCAGCGCCGTCAACCGGGTATTCGAGTACAGCGACCAGCACAGCCCGAGAGGGGCCTTCCTGTTCGGCAAGGGCGACAGCACCCCACTGCCATTCCAGGGCGTAAAGGCCAACGGCACCAAGCGGCTGTGGGCCGTGAACGGAGAGGTTCAACCCAGCCTGGCGTTCTGGACCCACGAATCCGATGAAACCGACAAGGATGGCAACCCCAAAGGCCTGGCCAAAGGCACTGCCACCGCCGATGTCGCCGAAACCAGCGCCAGCGAGATTGCCCGGCTGCTGACCCTGGGCCAGGCCGGGCAGGCAGGCTTTGTCCTGCCGGATAACCCGGCCGACCTGGAGCCCGTCGAACCCAAAGACATCGCCGTGCTGGTGAACAACCGCAACGAAGCGGCTGCGGTGCGCGATGCCCTTGGCCGCCGGCGCATCAAGAGCGTGTATCTGTCGGACCGGGATTCGGTGCTGACTTCCCGGGAAGCCAAAGAAGTGTTGTGCTGGCTTCGCGCCTTCGCCGAACCCCGGCAACTGGCCTTCATCCGCGCCGCCCTGGCGACGCCGACCCTGGGCCAGAGCTGGCAAGCGCTGGATCGGCTGCTCACCGACGAGCTGATACTGGAGCGGGAAATCGAGCGCTTTCAGGGTTACCAGCAACAGTGGCAAAGCCAGGGCGTGTTGCCCATGCTGCGCAGCTTTTTGATGGACTTCGAGGTGCCCGGCCGCCTGCTGCAGCGCCCGGACGGTGAGCGAAGACTGACTGACATCCTGCACATTGCCGAACTGCTGCAGCAGGACAGCCTGCAATTGGATGGCGAACATGCGCTGGTGCATCACTTCACCCAGATCCTGCGGGCGGCAGACGAAGAGGACGAACACCGCACCCTGCGCCTGGAAAGCGACGCCGGGCTGGTGAAGGTGATCACCGTGCACAAATCCAAGGGCCTGGAATACCCGCTGGTGTTCTTGCCCTTCGGCACCGCCTTCCGGGCGCAGAATCAGAAGCAGGCGTATGTTCGCTACCACGACGACACCGGCAAGCTGGTGACGGTGTTCGACCCAACGCCGGAGGACATCGCCCAAGCCGATCAGGAACGCCTGGGCGAGGACATCCGCAAACTCTACGTGGCCCTGACCCGGGCCCGGTTTGCCACCTGGGTGGGCGCGGCGGCTGTGGATAACTGGCACCAGAGTGGCCTGGGCTATGCGATTGCCGGAACACCGGAGCAGCCCATCAGCGAAGCACTGGCTCCGCTGGCGCAGGGCCGCCCGGAAATCCGGATTACCCCGCTGCCGGAAGCCGAAAGCACGGTATTCAGCGAAACCGCCCCGGAAGCCCTGGGGCCGGCGCTGATCTCCAACCGCGAAGCGAAGGAAGACTGGTGGATTGCCAGTTACTCCACCGTCGAATACACCGGCATGGCAGGCACCGGCATTACCTTCACCGGAGAGGTGGAAGACGCCCAGACCCAGAACCTGCTGGAAGAAAGTGCCCAGAGCGACACCGATGAGGCACTCGCCGTGCCTACGGTGCGCAACCATCACCATTTCCCCAAAGGCGCCGGCCCCGGCACCTTCCTGCACGAGTTGCTGGAGTGGTGTACGGCCCAGGGCTTCCAGCGGGTTGTGGACAACCCCGAACTGCTGCACGAGCAGCTGGCCCGCCGTTGTGGCACCCGGGGTTGGGGCGACTGGGTGGAACCCCTGCAACAGTGGTTGCTGGCGCTGATCCGGAAACCGCTGAACCTGGACCGGGAAGGGCAACAAAGCGCCAGCCTGGAAGAGCTGGACAGCCTGCGCCCGGAACTGGAATTCTGGTTTGAAAGCCGCAAGGTCAGCATCCGGCAACTGGATGCCCTGGTCACCGGTTATACCCTGAACGGTGCCGATCGGCCCCGGGCCGAGGCCAACCGCTTCAACGGCATGCTCAAGGGCTTTATCGACCTGGTGTTTCAACACAAGGGGCAGTATTACGTGCTGGACTACAAATCCAATTCGCTGGGTGAGGACGACACCGCCTACACCGACCAGGCCATGGGCCAGGCGATCCTGGACAAGCGCTACGACCTGCAATACGTTCTCTACCTGCTGGCCCTGCACCGGCTGCTGAAAGCCCGGCTGCCCGGCTATGACTACGACCAGCACATCGGCGGCGCAGTGTACCTGTTCCTGCGCGGGGTTAATTCCGCCAGCGGCGGGGCGTTTACCGACAAGCCACCGAGGAAACTGATTGAGCAGCTGGATGCCCTGTTCGATGGCGAAACCCTGACCGGGGAGGTGGCCGAATGAGCCGTACCCGCCACACTGAAAACCAGTTTGCCCTGGATCTGGGCGACGACGCTCCGCTGAAGCCGGCGGCCACGGAATCGCCGGAGGCTGTGGATAACTCACACCTCCTGGCCAGTCTGAACGAAACCGAGGCTCTGTTAGGACAATGGCAACAGGCCGGCTGGATTCGCCCGCTGGATACCGGCTTTGCCCGGCTGATCCGGGAACTCAGTGAAGAGCAGGGCGAGAGCCCACAGCCTCTGGTACTGTTGTTGGCGGCACTGATCTCCCATCAGGTGGGCCGCGGCCACGTGTGCATCGACCTGGCCACGCTGCTGACCGATGCCGGCCATACGCTGGCGTTGCCACCGGAAGAATTCGCGCACACCGGGCTGTCCGAAACCGAGGCGGCCAACCTGCAAGGGCTTTATCCGCAGGCGCTGCTGGCTCGAGTGAAGCTCTCTGATTGCCTGACAGCCCTTCAGGGTTCCCTTGCCGTGAGCGATGGTTCGGTATCAACCCCACTGGTACTCAACGGTACCCGGCTGTATCTGCGGCGGTTCTGGCGCTATGAACAGCGCATTGCCGAAGGTATCCAGCAAAGGCTGGCGTTGCCCTCACCCCTGGCGGACCCGCAATCACCGGTCGCGCAAACCCTGTCGCAGGCACTAAACAAACTGTTCCGCTCAACCGACGCGGTGGATTACCAGAGACTGGCCTGCGCCCTGGCCGCCCGGAACCGCTTTGCGGTGATCACCGGCGGCCCGGGTACCGGCAAGACCACTACCGTGGTGAATCTTCTGGCGGCCCTGCAGGCGGTGGCCGGGGAAAGCCCGGAACGGGCGGGGCGTAAATACCGTATTCGCCTGGCGGCGCCCACCGGCAAGGCCGCCGCCCGCCTCAACGAATCCATTGGCGGCGCGGTCAGCAAGCTGCCGTTGACAGACCTTCCCGGCTCCGTGCAACTGGACGATATTCCCACCAAGGTCACCACATTGCACCGATTGCTGGGCAGCCGGCCCGACACCCGCCAGTTCCGCCACAACCAGGACAACCCCCTGCTGGTGGATATCCTGGTGATCGACGAAGCCTCCATGGTGGATGTCGACCTGATGGCCTCGGTGTTCGACGCCCTGCCCGCCAGCGCCCAGCTGATCCTGCTGGGCGACAAAGACCAGCTGGCCTCAGTGGATGCCGGCGCGGTGCTGGGCGAACTGTGCCAGCGGGCCTTCGACGCCCACTACACCCCGGACACCGCCAGCTGGCTGGCCGCCATCACCGGCACCCAGATACCGGCCAGCCTTGTGGATAACGCCGGCCAGCCACTCGACCAAGCCGTGGCCATGCTGCGTAAGAGCTACCGCTTTGGACAGGACAGCGGGATTCGCCAGCTGGCAGAAGCCGTCAACACAAGCACGCTCACCAGCCAAGTGCTGGGACAGATCCGGGATGCCGAGTTTGACGATGTGATCTGGCTCAATGGCGGCACGCCGAAACCCGATCCGGAACAGACCCAGGAGCTGATTTGCCGCCACGCCATCACCGGCTCGCCGGAGCGTTTCCGCAACGCCGGGCAGGGGCGGGCGATGAATGGCAAAGCGCTGCCAGCGCCGGTGGGCTATCGCCATTATCTTGAAGTTATCCACATCTCCGGTTTAACCGCCGACAGTCCGCGAGAAGCCTGGGATGCCCACGCCGCTGAGGTGTTGGAAGCCTTCAACGATTTCCAGGTGCTGTGTGCGTTACGCAAAGGCCCCTGGGGCGTGGAAGGCTTGAACCAGCGTATCGCCCAGAAGCTGCTGGCTGAAAAACTGATCGACAAAACCGACGGCTGGTATGCCGGCCGGCCGGTACTGGTCACCGGCAACGACTACAACCTGGGCCTGATGAACGGGGACATAGGTATCACCTTCAATGTGCCCTGGGATAGAACCGCGAATGGTGAGCCCAAAGACACTCTTCGGGTAGCTTTCCCCAGCGGAGACAACACAAACGGCATCCGCTGGATTTCCCCCAGCCGTCTGCAGCAACTGGAAACCGTTTACGCCATGACCGTGCACAAATCCCAGGGCTCGGAGTTCAACCACACCTGCCTGGTGCTGCCAGATCGCCTCAGCCCGGTGCTCACCAAGGAGCTGGTCTACACGGGCATCACCCGGGCCAAGAACTGGTTCAGCCTGATTACCGGCGATGCACAGGTGTTCAAGGACAGTGTGGGGCAACAGGTGGTGCGGGCTTCGGGTCTGGCTCTTCGGTTAACGGAGTAAGGGTCCCGGGGTTCAGCGGGGGAGGCCTTTCCAAAACACGCTGTGAATACATCCCTGTACGCTCTGCTCCGCCATCCCTGGCTCCGCAAGGTTTTGGAAAGGCCTCCCCCGCCGAACCCCTAGCTTCTCAGTGATCCTCACTCCGGTGCTGTTGTTCCCATAGATGAGCGTAATGACCACCGCGGGTTAGCAAGTCGTTGTGGCTGCCGCTTTCCACTATTTGGCCACCATCCATCACCAGAATGGTATTGGCATCGCGAATGGTAGACAGCCGGTGGGCAATCACCAAGGTGGTTCTCTGCTGGCTGACTTCTTTCAACGCGCCGAGAATTGCCTGCTCAGATAGCGAATCCAGAGACGAGGTAGCTTCGTCCAAAATCAGCAGCGGCGGGTTCTTCAGAATCACCCGGGCAATCGCAACCCGCTGCTTTTCGCCGCCGGATAACTTCAGGCCACGCTCGCCAACCTTTGTGTCGTAACCTTCCGGCAGGCTGTGGATAAAGTCTTCCAGGTGGGCCATGCGTGCAGCCCGGTGTACTTCTGCCTCGCTGGCCGCTGGGTTGCCGTAGGCCAGGTTGCGGTACAGGGTATCGTTGAACAGCACAGTGTCTTGCGGCACCACACCAATGGCCGAGCGCAGGGAGTCCTGGGTAACCGTCCGGATATCCTGGCCATCGATACGGATAACCCCCTGATTCACCTCATAGAACCGGAACAGCAAGCGGGCGAGGGTAGACTTGCCGGCACCGCTGGCACCCACCACCGCCACGGTATGGCCGGCGGGAATGGTGAAGTTCACATCCTGCAGAATGGGGCGGTCGGGCCGGTAGGCGAAGTGGATCTGTTCGAAGCGTACCTCGCCGTTATCCACAGCCAGGGGCTTGGCATCCGCTGCGTCCTGGATGGCGGGTTTATCCCCAAGCAGTTTGAACAGCCGCTCCACGTTCACCAGGGCCTGGCGGATTTCCCGGTAAACGAAGCCTAAGGCGTTCAGGGGGATGAACAACTGGATCAGGTAGGCGTTGATCATGGTGAAGTCGCCCAGGGTGATCTCACCACTGGCCACTTCGCCCACCGCCATGGCCATGATCACAATCAATGCCACGCCGATGATCAGCGCCTGGCCGGCGTTCAGAGTGGCCAGGGACAGCCGGTTCTTCAGCCGGGCCTGTTCCCAGTCGTCCAGGTCCTGGTCGTACAGTTCGGCTTCGTAGCGTTCGTTGTTGAAGTATTTGACCGTTTCGTAGTTCAGCAGGCTGTCGATGGCCCGGGAGTTGGACTGGTTATCCCGGGCGTTGGCTTCCCGCACGAACTTGGTTCGCCACTCGGTGATTTTGATGGAGAACACCACATACACCACCACCGCCACCAGAATGGCGATGACGTAACCGACGTTGAATACGACCAGCAAGATGGCCGCCACCAGCAGTATTTCCAGGATGGTGGGCACGATGTTGAACAGGGTGAAGCGCAGCAAAAAGCTGATACCGTTGGTGCCCCGCTCAATGTCCCGGGCCAGGCCTCCGGTTTTGCGGTCCAGGTGAAAACCCAGCTCGCGCTGGTGCAGGTGTTCAAAGATGCGCAGCGAAACCCGCCGCATGGCCCGCTCTGCCACGCGGGCAAACACGGCATCCCGCAGTTCGCTGAAAAGTGTCGCTCCAAAGCGCAGGCTGCCATAGGCCACCACCAGGATGATGGGAATCCACAGCAGCATGTCGGCTCCGCGGTTCTGGTCCAGGTAGTCGACGATGTATTTCAGGGCGACCGGTGTGGCGACCGTGGCCAGTTTCGCCAGTACCAGGAAGGACAACGCAAGTACCACCCGGCCACGGAACTCGGCCAAGTAGGGCCAAAGGCCGGCAATCACTTTCCAATCGGGCTTATGATCAGCAGGGTAGTCGTTGTCAGCGTAGGCGCGCACTCTGTCTTCCTTCGGTTTCGGAGAAGTCGAACGCACGGGTGGGTGGGCCTGCCAGGACACGCTGTAAATACATCCATGTACGCTCGGCAAAAGCCATACCTGGCTTTTGACGGTCCTGGCAGGCCCACCCACCCGCGCGCTCTTACGTAGCTGTATGATAGGTCTTGTCAGGAGAACAAACCGTATTGAAGCTGGAGTCTACAGCAGCTAACACCTTGGAGGCACATTATTAACACTCGTCACCGCAAGGCTCTGAAACTCGTCATTGAGTTTATCAGCCCCTACCGCCGCGCCGTGGCCGGAGCACTGCTGGCACTGGTCATCACTGCCGGCATCACGCTAGGTCTGGGCCAGGGCCTGCGTATTCTGGTGGATCAGGGCCTTGCCACGCAATCACCGGAAAACCTGGCCAAAGCCATCGGTCTGTTTTTTGTGCTGGTGCTCGGCCTGGCTTTTGGTTCGTTTGCCCGGTTCTACCTGGTGTCCTGGATTGGCGAGCGGGTGGTGGCGGATATTCGCAAAAAGGTGTTCAACCACCTGATTGATCTTCACCCCGGCTTTTTTGAGCAGAACCGGGCGCTGGAAATCCAGTCCCGGTTTACCGCCGATACCACGGTGCTGCAATCGGTGATCGGCTCCACCGTGTCTATCGCCCTGCGCAACACGCTGATGCTTATCGGCGGGCTGATTTTGCTGTTTGTCACCAACGCCAAGCTGGCCGCCATCATTCTGCTGGGGTTCCCCCTGGTGATTGCGCCGATCCTGTTCTTCGGCCGCCGGGTTCGGCAGTTATCACGGCTGAGCCAGGACCGGGTGGCGGATGTCGGCAGTTACGTGGGGGAGAACCTTTCCCAGATCAAAACCGTGCAGGCGTTCAATCACCAGCCCCACGACCGGCGGTTCTTCTCAGAGGTGTCTGAGAAGGCGTTCGACATTGCCCGCGAGCGCATCCGTCAGCGGGCCTGGCTGACCACGCTGGCGATTTCCCTGGTGATGGGAGCGGTCGGCATTGTGATCTGGATTGGCGGGCTGGACGTGATTCATGGCCGGATAAGCCCCGGTGAACTGGCCGCGTTCGTGTTCTACAGCCTGCTGGTTGGCGTTGCCGCGGGGGCTATCAGTGAGGTGATTGGTGAACTGCAACGGGCTGCCGGGTCTGCGGCCCGGCTGTTTGAGCTGCTGCAGACCGAACCGGCGTTTGTCCGAGAAGGGGAACAGCAGTCTTTTACCGGGCCGGTCAGCGGGGAGATATCCATCGAGCATCTGGGCTTCAGTTACCCAGGCCGCCAGGCCCAACCGGCGATCGCCGATCTGTCGCTGCATATCCGCCCCGGGGAGACCCTGGCCCTGGTTGGTCCTTCCGGGGCCGGCAAGTCCACGCTGTTCGATCTGTTGCTGCATTTCTATCAACCGGACGCCGGGCGGATTCTGATCGACGGGATAGACACCGCCGATCTGACTTTGGCAGCGCTAAGGCGCTGCTTTGCCCTGGTGCCCCAGAACCCGGCGTTGTTCCATGGCACGGTGGCGGACAACATTCGTTATGCCCGCCCTGACGCAGCGCGATCCGAGGTTGAGCAGGCGGCGCGGATTGCCCACGCCGATGAGTTTATTCAGGCGCTGCCACAGGGCTACGACACACCGCTGGGGGATGCCGGGCTGGGGTTATCCGGTGGGCAGAAGCAGCGCCTGGCCATCGCCCGGGCGCTGCTGGCGGATGCCCCGATCCTCTTGCTGGATGAGGCCACCAGTGCCCTGGATGCCCAAAGCGAGCACCTGATCCAGCAAGCCATGCCGGCGCTCACGGCCGGGCGTACCACCCTGGTGATTGCCCACAGGCTGGCAACCGTCAGAGACGCCGATCGCATCGCCGTGCTGGAGCATGGCAGGCTGCTAGCGGTCGGCAGCCACGATGAGCTGATGCGCGATAACGAACTTTACCGGCGCCTGGCCAGCCTGCAATTCCGGGACGAAGCCGCAGACACGGACAATGGTCGGTTTGTGTGTTGAGTGCGTACTCCCTACACTGTTAAGAGAATTTCTCAATCCTGAACCAGGGAGAACAGCAAAGTGAGCAACAAAGAATTGCAGGCACTCAAAGAGCGATACGTCGCTGCGGGCGCGGCAAGCCCCAATGATCAATTTGCAGATCATGCCCTGAACGCAGAAATCTGGGACGCCGACGGCAAGCGCATCATCGACTTCGCCGGCGGTATCGGCGTGCTGAACATCGGCCATCGGCACCCGAAAGTGGTCGAGGCGGTTAAAGCCCAGCTCGACAAGCTGATGCACACTTGCCAGACGGTGATGCCCTATGAGGGTTACGTGAAGCTCGCCCAGAAGCTTAGCGAAGTCGTGCCGGTGAAAGGCCACGGCAAGGTCATGCTGGCCAACTCCGGGGCCGAGGCTCTGGAAAATGCGGTCAAGATTGCCCGTGCAGCCACCGGCAAGAACAACGTGATCTGCTTCGATGGCGGCTACCACGGCCGCACCTTCTTCACCATGGCCATGAACGGCAAAGCTGCCCCTTACCAGACCTCCTTCGGCCCTATGCCCGGCCTGGTATACCGCGCGCCTTACCCGGTGCCGTACCACGGCATCACCGAGGAAGACGCCCTGCGCGGCCTGGCAATGACCATGAAAGCCGATTCCCCGGCCCACGAAACCGCCGCCATCGTACTGGAGCCGGTTCTGGGTGAGGGTGGTTTTTATCCCGCCCCAGTCAGTTTCCTGAAAGCCCTGCGCAAAATCTGCGATGACAATGACATTCTGCTGATTGTCGACGAAGTGCAAAGCGGCTTTGGCCGTACCGGCAAACTGTTCGCCATCGAACACAGCGGCGTTGAGCCGGATATCATGACCATGGCCAAATCCATGGCCGATGGTATGCCGATCTCTGCCATCGTCGGTACCGACAAGGTCATGGACTCCTCGGGCCCGAATTCCCTGGGCGGCACCTATACCGGTAGCCCCACTGCCTGTGCAGCCGCTCTGGCGGTGTTTGATGTGATCAAAGAGGAAGATATCCTCGGCAAGAGCCAGCGCCTGGGTGACAAGCTGAGGGCCAGGTTCGACCAGTGGCAGGAGCAGTTCACTCACGTGGATAACGCCCGCAACATGGGGCCGATGGCCGCGTTTGAGCTGGTGGAAAGCAAGGAATCCCGCAAGCCCATGCCGGAACTGGTAGCGGCGATAACCAAGAAAGCCAAAGAGAAGGGCCTGATACTGCTCAGCTGCGGTATGTACGGCAACACTCTGCGGTTCCTGATGCCAGTCACCATCGAAGATGAGGTACTGGAAGAGGGCCTGAACATTGTTGAGGAATGCCTGAAGGAGGTGGGCGCCTGATATTGGCGCTTTCTTTCAGTTCCAGAGAGCCGGGCTTGTGCCCGGCTTTTTTATGACAGTCTGAAGGTCACTCTTATTGATACCTGCACAATGACCGGGACCGCTGTGAGGTAGTGCTCTCCAAAACTGTGCGGAGCCATGGATGGCGGAGCCCAAGCGCCACATGGATGTGCCGCAAGGAGCGTGTTTTGGAGAGCACTACCTCACAGCGGGCCTTGCACGATCTTCGAAAGGCGGAGATTTCCAGTCGATCAGACAGTCGATGTGACCAAAAAATATACCCTCCTAGGCTCTACGCCCCTTTTATCTGCTCCAAGGATGTGTTGGCTAATCATTGATCATTGCATGTTGTGAATATCAGCCCGTTTGAACAAAAAACCGACAACCGAGGCTGATCCCAAATGCACCACAACAATGACAACACAGGAGCATGCAATGATCTCACTCTCCCGATTGGCAACCGGTACCGCGCTCGGACTGGCACTGACATTGCCAACACAGCAGGCCCAGGCCGGTGCCTTTGTGCATCTGTTTGAATGGACATGGAGCGACGTCGCCCAGGAATGTGAAAACTTCCTGGGGCCCAAAGGGTTCAGTGCGGTTCAGGTATCGCCGCCCCAGGAGCACATCCAGGGCAGTGCCTGGTGGACCCGGTATCAGCCGGTGAGTTATCAGCTGAACAGCCGCAGCGGCGATGCCAGCGCGTTTGCCGACATGGTCCAGCGTTGTAACGCCGCCGGCGTGGATGTGTACGCCGATGCTGTGATCAACCATATGGCCAATGGCAGTGGTACGGGCACTGCGGGTTCGACGTACAGTTCAAGCACCCTCAGTTATCCTATCTACAGCAGCAATGATTTTCATACGCCTTGCGGTATCAATCCGGAAGATTACGGCACCGACGCCTGGCGTGTTCGAAACTGCCAGCTGGTGGGGCTGCCCGATCTCAATACCGCAGACAACTACGTTCAGAATACCCTGGCCGGGTACCTGAACCAGCTGACAGCGCTTGGTGTGAAAGGCATTCGAATTGACGCCGCCAAGCACATGTCGCCCTCGGATATCAGTGGCATCCTGACCCGTGTGAACAACCCACTGTATGTATTCCAGGAAGTGATAGACCTGGGCGGTGAGGCAGTGAGCGCCGGTGAGTATACCGGGCTTTCCGATGTTACCGAGTTCCGCTACAGCGCGGCGATTGGCGACGTGTTCAAGAACCAGCGCCTGGCGAACCTTATCGGGTTTGGTGAAAGCTGGGGATTCCTGGCCGGTGGTGATGCCGTGGTGTTTACCGACAACCACGACAACCAGCGCGGCCATGGCGCCGGTGGCAGCAATATCGTTACCTACAAGGATGGCGGCCTGTATAACCTCGCCAATGTGTTCATGCTGGCCTGGCCCTATGGGTATCCGAAGGTGATGTCGAGTTACAGCTTTTCGGATGGCGACCAGGGGCCACCCGCCCAGACGGTTTATCAGAATGGAAGCGCGCAATGCGGCAGCGCCTGGATATGTGAGCACCGTTGGGATTCCATTGCCAACATGGTGGCTTTCCGCAATGTGACGGATGGTTCCGGCGTCAGCCATTGGTGGGATAACGGCAATAACCAGATCGCCTTCAGCCGTGGCAACAAGGGCTTTGTGGCCATCAACCGGGAAGGGAGTACCCTGTCTCGAACGTTTACAACCGGCCTGCCCGATGGCAGCTATCGTAACGTGGCCGGTGACGGCAGCTGTGTCACCGTGCAGGGCGGGCAGGTGACCCTGTCAGTTGTGTCCATGGAAGCCGCGGCGCTGCATGTTGGCGCAGACTGTGATGGCAACGACGGCTCCGGTGACGGAAACAACGGTAACGGTTCAGAAGGGGAACAGGCCAACGTTGCCTTTCAGTGCAGTAATGGCACCACCAACTGGGGCCAAAGTGTCTACGTTACCGGCAACAATGCCGCGCTGGGCAACTGGTCGCCTGCGAATGCGCTGAGGCTGGATCCAACCAATTATCCAACCTGGTCCGGCAGCTTCGACATGCCTGCAAACTCGCAGGTAGAGTGGAAGTGCATCAAACGCAGCGAGTCAGACCCGGATGCCCAGCTGGTGTGGCAAAGCGGCGCCAATAACCAGGTGCAAACTGGTGCGGCTGGCTCATCCGCCAGCGCGTCCGGTAGCTTCTGAGGCCGGTTACGTTCAGTGTTCAATTCGTCGTATACTGCCGGAAGCTCTTTCCGGCAGTGCCTCTTCAGGCACCTGCCGTCGATTCATCGATAGGCGGTAACCATGACGTCCCAGACTAACCCTTCCATTCCCGACCACAAGCCCAGACCCTGGATTGACCTTCTGGTCAGTATCATCATTCCCTCTGTGATTCTGATGAAGTTCAGTGGTGACGAACACCTCGGCAGTGTCAACGCGCTGGTCATTGGCCTGGCGTTTCCCCTTGGCTGGGGGCTGTTTGAACTGATTCGTTACCGCAAGAAAAACTTCATCGCCCTGCTGGGCCTGATCAGCGTTGGCCTGACCGGTGGTATCGGGCTACTGGAGCTGGACGCCGGCTGGCTGGCCATCAAGGAGGCGGCGGTACCTGCGGTGATTGGTCTTGCCGTATTGATATCCACCCGCACCAAATACCCACTGGTACGAACGCTGCTGTACAACCCGAACATTCTGGATGTGGATAAAATCCACGCCTCGCTGGAAGAGAAGGGCTGTACCGAGGCGTTCGAGGCGCGGCTGCTCAATGCCAGCTATTTCTTTGCCGGTACCTTCCTGTTCTCCTCGATCATGAATTATGTCCTGGCCAAGTGGATTGTGGTCAGCCCTTCGGGCACTCAGGCGTTCAACGAAGAATTGGGGCGGATGACCCTGGTGAGCTATCCGATGATCGCCATTCCTTCAATGATCATGATGATGCTGATCTTCTACTACCTGTGGCGCACCATTCGCCGCCTGACCGGGTATACCCTGGAAGAGGTGATGGCTCAGCACCTGGTTGAAAAGGAAAAAGAGAAAGAACAAAAACGCGCCGAGTCTTCGAAGTAATCTATCGGAATAAAAATTCCTGACTGATAACAAAAAACGGTGGCCCCGTCAGGTGCCACCGTTTTTTTATGCCAGTCTGTCAGTGTGGTTACACGTCCAGATTGGTCACTTCCAGGGCGTTGGTCTGGATAAAGATCCGGCGCGGCTCTACGTCATCACCCATCAGGGTGGTGAAGATCTGGTCGGCAGCGATGGCGTCTTCAATGGTGACCTTCATCATGCGGCGACTTTCCGGGTCCATGGTGGTTTCCCACAGCTGTTCCGGGTTCATCTCACCCAATCCCTTATAGCGCTGGATGTTCAGGCCCCGCTGGGCTTCTTTCATCAACCAGTCCAGAGCACCCTCAAACGACAGCACCACCTGCTTGCGCTCACCACGCTGCACGTAAGCACCTTCGTCAATCAACCCTTCCAGCGTCTCTCCCAATCGGGCAATCGCCTTGTAAGAGGATGACTCGAAGAAGTCATGGCTAAAGACGTGTTCATGGGGAATACCGTGCACATAGATGGTAACCATCGGCAGATACAGGCCACGCTCTTCGTCCCGGGTCACCGAGAACACGTATTTGGTGCCGGTGCGGGTGTCCAGTTCAAGGCCATCACCCAGGTGCGCAACCCACTTGCCAACCGCTGCCTCTTCTTTCAGTTGCTCCGGCTTGAGCGTGGTGTTGTACACCATCTGCTGCAATACCTTCGCCGGATAGGCCCGGGACAGGCGTTCGATCATCGCCATCACCGCCTGATAATCCTTGACCATGGTTTCCAGGGCGGAATCCTTGATCGCTGGAGCCTCCGGATTTACAAACAGCTGAGCGCCGTCCAGGGCAGTCTGGGTGAGGTAGGCTTCTTTCGCCTTCTCGTCTTTCAGGTACTGCTCCTGCTTGCCACGCTTGACCTTGTACAGCGGCGGCATGGCAATGAACACGTGCCCGCGCTCGATGATTTCCCGCATCTGGCGGAACAGGAAGGTGAGCAGCAGGGTGCGGATGTGCGACCCATCCACATCGGCATCGGTCATGATGATGATCGAATGGTAACGCAACTTGTCGGGGTTGAACTCTTCCCGGCCGATGCCGCAACCCAGTGCGGTGATCAGGGTACCCACTTCCGCAGACGACAGCATCTTGTCGAAGCGGGCTTTTTCCACGTTCAGGATCTTACCTTTCAGGGGCAGGATGGCCTGGGTTTTACGATCGCGACCCTGCTTGGCACTGCCTCCCGCAGAATCACCCTCCACTATGAACAGTTCAGACAGAGCCGGATCTTTTTCCTGGCAATCAGCCAGTTTGCCGGGCAGGCCTGCGATATCCAGGGCGCCTTTACGGCGGGTCATGTCCCGGGCCTTGCGGGCAGCTTCCCGGGCCCGGGCTGCCTCAACCATCTTGTTGACGATCAGTTTGGCCTCGTTGGGCTGCTCCTGAAGGTACTCGGCAAAGCTCTGGTAAAGTTCCTGCTCAACGGCGGTTTTCACCTCAGAAGAAACCAGTTTGTCCTTGGTCTGAGAGGAAAACTTCGGGTCAGGTACTTTCACACTGATGATGGCGGTGAGGCCTTCACGGGCATCGTCGCCGGTGGTGGCGACCTTGGCCTTTTTGCCCAGACCTTCATGATCGATGTAGTTATTCAGGGAACGGGTCAGGGCAGCGCGAAAGCCCGCCAGGTGCGTACCACCATCCCGCTGGGGGATGTTGTTGGTGAAACAGTAGAGGTTCTCCTGGAAGGCATCGTTCCACTGCATCGCCACTTCAACCGAGATGCCGTCTTCCCGATCACGGGTGAAATGGAACACCCGGTTGATTGGCGTCTTGTTGGTGTTCAGGTGTTCCACGAATGCCCGCAAACCGCCTTCATACTCGAACACTTCTTCCTTGCCGCTGCGTTCATCGGTCAGGCGAATGCGCACGCCGCTGTTCAGGAACGCCAGTTCCCGCAGGCGCTTGGCCAGGATATCGTAGTGGAACTCAATGTGCGTGAAGGTTTCCGGTGAGGGAATAAAGTGCACTTTGGTGCCGGACGCTTCTGTTTCACCCACTTCTGCCAACGGTGCATTGGGCACGCCATGGGTATAAGTCTGCTCGTATACCTTGCCATCACGTCGGATGGTCAGGGTCAGGGTGGAGGACAAGGCGTTTACCACCGAGACACCCACACCATGAAGACCACCGGAGACTTTGTAGGAGTTATCATCGAACTTACCGCCCGCGTGCAGCACGGTCATGATGACTTCGGCAGCGGAGACACCTTCTTCTTCGTGCAGATCCACCGGAATGCCCCGGCCGTTATCCTTAACGCTGATAGACTCGTCAGGGTGAATGATGACCCCGATCTCGGAACAGTAGCCTGCCAGAGCCTCATCGATGGAGTTATCCACCAATTCAAAGACCATGTGGTGCAGGCCGGTGCCATCATCGGTATCACCGATGTACATGCCCGGGCGCTTACGCACCGCATCCAGTCCTTTCAGGACCTTGATACTGGAGGAATTGTAGTTCGATTCACTCATTAATGAGACTCCTGAAGGTGATACCGGCCAGGTTCAGCGGAGAAACGGTATATGCCGCCTGTGCCAGTCTATTCTTCCGTCAATTTTCCATGTTCCACGTGGAACATTCTGTATTCCGGTGCATCACGGGCGCCCCAGAGCACGTCAGGTTCCGGATGCTCAATAGAGGTGATAAACACCTGACAACGTAAATCCTGAAGCTTATGCGCCAGCATGATCCGATGGCGCACATCCAGTTCGGCATTAATGTCGTCCAGCAGGAACGTCACCTGCTTACCAAGATCACTCAACACCTTTCCCTGGGCAATCTTCATCAGAATGACCAATGTCTTCTGCTGCCCTCGGGAAAAGGTTTCCGCTACCGGCCTGCCACCTAACTTGAGACGGATATCTGCTCGATTAGGGCCATACAACGTATGCCCCATCCGACGCTCCTGCTCCCGGTGGCTCGCCAGTATGTCCACAAGCGAACGGGACCGATCCCAACCCGGATAAAACTCAAGTTTCAGACCTTCCGTCCAGCTGGCATCCAGCTCCTGCAGCACCGCATCGAACGCCGCCTTGAACTGCCTGAAAACCTGCTCTCTGACATCGCTCAGGGTTTCCGCCAGGGCACCGAACTGGCTGTCCCAGACCCGGAGCAGCGATTCGTCCAGTCTACCATTTCTGAGCGTTTGATTCCGCTGTGATGTCACTCTCTGGCATTGTTGCCACATTACCGAAAAGGAAGGTTCCACGTGGAACACTAACCAGTCGAGAAACTGTCGACGTTTTCCGGGGCCACCGGCCACAATGTCGAATACCCCTGGGTCAATCACCGACACGGGCAGATGCATGGCCAGGGATGACAAACTGCGTACCGCTTCGCCATCCACCCTTAGCGATGTTTCCTTCACAGATACATCCCGGGATATTCCCAGCCGATGGGCGATGCCGGTGCTGCCTCCCGCCGTACCCCTTTGGTCCTCATTGTTGCTGAGCCCAGTGTCCAGAGCGCCAAACACCGTTAACTTGCTGTGACCATGGCTTACTACGGCCTGATGCCGGCTCACCCGAAAAGATCGACCCAGGCCAAGGTAGGCAATGGCTTCCAAGGCACTGGACTTACCGCTGCCATTAGCGCCGTACAACAAATTAAAGGAAGGTGAAAAACCGACAGGGTCCGGCGCCAGGTTTCGGAAATTCTGGGTCTGGAGTTTCACAAGCGCCATAAAGGAGGACTTCTCATCACCGGAGTCGGAGCACAAAAAAAGGCAATGCCGGAACGCGACATTGCCTTAGTGTACAAGATGCGTGACGGCGACGCTCGTTAATGGAGCATAGTCAACCGTTCATCCATAAACACATCCATCTCCGGTGCCAGGATATGCACATACCGATCGAAATAGAGGAACTGTTTCAGCAACAGCGCAAATTCCCGTGGAAAGTGCAGGCCATGGCTTTCGCCCACCTTAACCATGTCCATCAGTATGTTATTGACGTCATCTTCCGCCTGACCCATTTCATAGGGAACGTCATCCGGAACCATTCGGTCCATCTGACGATACAGGCGTTGCAGATCGGCAGAGAGCTCATCCACCTTCACCGTGCGACGGGTGACACCAATCCGGATCATGGCGTCGGCCATGCCATCAAAATTACCCACCATAATCGCAGAGATAAAATCGCTGACGGCCTGCCAGGTGTCCGGCCTGATGCGCCCGACAATACCAAAATCGATAAACCCGACGCGCCCATCCTTCAGCACCATCAGGTTGCCAGCATGCACATCCGCGTGGAAAAACTCGCACTGGGTCAGGCTGGCGAACCAGGTATTCATGGCAGTGATCAGGGTACGTTCGGGATCCTTGGAAAAACCGCGAATGCTGTCGAGATCCGTCAGCGGAACGCCATAGAAACGCTCCATGGTCAGGATCCTGCGGGTACTGCACTGGTCATATACCCGGGGTACGGTCGCGTCGTCGTTATGGGTATTCAGCAAGAATTCCCGGAACACCTTCAGATTATTGGCTTCCTTGATGAAGTCGCATTCCTCCATCATGGTCTGCTGAATTTCTTCAACAATGCCAGACAGTGAGGTCCACGACAGTTTCGGCGCCAGGGTTTCCAGAATTCGCGCCGACAGGTATAGAAAGTTCAGATCGGTCAGCAGAATATTTTCCACGCCAGGCTTCTGAACCTTGATCACCACGTCTTCGCCAGTCACCAGTTTCGCCGCATGGACCTGCGCAATGGATGCCGACGCCAAAGCCACCGGATCAATCTCCGAGTACACCTGATCGATCGGCCGCCCCAGTTCCTCACGAATGATGCGCTTGATCACCCCAAATGGAAGACTGGGGGTTTTATCCAGGCAATACTGAAACTCTTCCACGTACTCTTTGGGAAAGAACGTGGGGGAGCTGGCAATAAACTGACCAAGCTTGATGTAGGTGGCCCCAAGGTTCTCAAACGTCTGGCGCAGCAGTTTCGGGGTAGGGGGGCGATCGCCCCGAACCCAGTTCAGACCGGTACGGCCTAGCACCGACAGTGTCTGACCAACCCTGAAAGCACCTTTGATTCCGTTCGTTACGGCACCCATTACATTCCTCCGGAAAGGTTACAGCCGCATCGGCATGACCACATACAGGCAGCTGTTATCGTTCTCTGCTTCGATCAATGCGCTGCTGTTGGGATTGGACAGGGTAATCTTCACCTGCGCCTCATCCAGCGCATTCATCACGTCAATCAGATAACCTACATTAAAACCGATCTGAAGGGATTCGCCCTGATAGTCCACCGGCAGCGCGTCTTCGGCCTGTTCCTGGTCCGGGTTGTTCGCGAACACCTGCAGCTCTCCCGGCGCCAGGTTCAGGCGCACACCGCGGATATTCTCGTGGGAGAGAATACCGGCCCGCTGCAAGGTGTTCTTCAGCGTTGCCCTGTCAGCGAGCACCACCTTATCGCCGCCCCTGGGGATAACCCGGTTGTAATCCGGGAACTTGCCTTCAATGAGTTTCGAGGTAAAGGTATAGGCGCCCACCGTCGCACGCAGGTGGTTGTCGCCAATCACCAGAGTGACCGGCGATTCCACATCATCCAGCAGGCGGGCCAGCTCCAACACGCCTTTTCTGGGCACAATCACCTGTCGCGGTTCCGGGCAACCGGTTTGCAAATCGGAATGGGCCATGGCCAGCCGATGGCCGTCGGTCGCCACCACCCGTACATGGCCGCTGTCGACTTCCAGCAGCAGGCCGTTGAGGTAATACCGAACATCCTGCTGCGCCATGGCAAACGCCGTGGCGTCCAGCATGCGGCCGAGCTCTTTCTGCGGCAGCTCAAGGCGAAAGCTTTCCGGCTCGTCTTCCACATTGGGAAAGTGCTCGGCCGGCAGGGTCGACAAGGTAAAATGGGAGTTACCCGCACGCACGTGCAGGCGGTCGCCTTCCAGCGCCAGATCTATCGGGGCTTCGTCACCCAGTGCCCGACAGATGTCAGACAGCTTCCTGGCCGGTACCGTGATCCTGCCAGGCTGGTCCACGTGGACCGGCGTAACCCGCCCGACCAACTCAACTTCCATATTGGTACCGGTGAGTGTCAGTGTGTTGTCTTCAGCTTCCAGCAACACGTTGGACAAAACCGGCATGGTCTGTTTCTTTTCCACAACGCCAGCAATGCTTTGCAGAGGAGTAAGAAGGGATTCACGGCTTATGGTCAGTTTCATGGCACTCGGCTTCAGTTGTCGGAAGTGAATGTTGTTGGTTGATCGCCACCTGGTCAGGTGGTCAGCAATCGCATAAAGTTCTGGTAGTCCTCACGAATTCCAGGGTCCGTTTCCTGGAGTTCCACAATCTTCTTACAGGCATGCAACACCGTGGTGTGGTCACGGCCACCAAAGGCATCGCCGATTTCCGGCAGGCTGTGATTGGTCAATTCCTTAGCCAGGGACATGGCCACCTGGCGGGGGCGGGTCACTGTCCGGGTGCGGCGTTTGGACAATAGATCGGCCACCTTGATCTTGTAGTACTCCGCCACCGTGCGCTGAATGTTATCGATACTGACCTGTTTTTCATGCAACGCCAGCAGATCTTTCAGGCTTTCCCGAATGAAGGGCGGGGTAATCTCGGAGCCAGTGAAGTGAGCATTCGCTATCACCAGACGAAGCGCTCCTTCAAGCTCTCGCACGTTTGAGCGAATTTTCTGGGCAATAAAGAACGCCGCCTCGCTGCTCAGTTTCACGTTGGCCTGCTCGGCCTTTTTCATCAGAATCGCCACCCGGGTTTCCAGCTCCGGCGGCTCCACCATTACCGTCAGACCCCAGCCAAACCTGGATTTCAACCGCTCTTCCATATCGACGATTTCTTTCGGAAACCGATCACAGGTCACGATGACCTGCTGGCCACCTTCAAGCAGCGCATTAAAGGTATGGAAAAATTCTTCCTGTGAGCGCTCTTTACGGGCAAAGAACTGGATATCGTCAATCAGCAACGCATCCACAGAGCGGTAGTAACGTTTGAACTCGTTGATGGCGTTCAACTGAAGCGCCTTGACCATATCCGCGACAAACCGTTCAGAGCGAAGGTAAGCGACTTTCGCCTTGGGATTGCGGCGCACGATTTCATTGCCGATGGCGTGCATCAGGTGGGTTTTACCAAGACCGACACCGCCGTACAGGAACAGCGGGTTATAGGCTCCGCCGGGGTTCTCTGCCACCTGCATTGAGGCCGCACGGGCCAGCTGGTTGGACTTACCCTCAACAAAGGTCTCGAAGGTGAAAGTCTCATTGAGAAAGCTCTGATGCTTGATGTCACCTTCCACCTGCACCGGCCGGCGCTCACCATTGATTTTCTGCGCACTGCGGCTAACACCGGCAGAGGTAGAACCCGCGACAGTTGCCGCGACACTCTTCTCTTCCTCGGTTACCCGCTGCCCGGTTTCCTCTGCCAGACTGGCCGGCTTCGGCTCAGCCACCGAGCGCACCACCGGTTCACTTTCCCGGGGCGCCGAGCCTACTTTCATCTGAACCCGCGGCGCCTGGCCACCGTTGAGGTCCTTCAGAACTTCCTCTATACGGCGCAGATACTTTTCATTCACCCAGTCCATCACAAAACGGTTCGGCGCAAACAGCATCAGCTGCCCCTCTCGGAGATCCGACTGAAGGGGTCTTAACCAGGTATTGAACTGTTGCGCGGGAAACTCATCCCGGAGTACTTCAAGACATTGATGCCACATACTGTTAGGCACGACCGCCTGCTCCCGAAACCTGACTGTTCTCACATCGGAAAAGGCTTTTTCCGACGCTCAAGGTGACCCCGGATTCTACCCCGCCGCGGCCCACAGTAAAAGGCCAACAATCACTGTCATAAACAGCCTGTGGAAACATTTCTTTTGATCTTTCATAAAGTTCCAGACCTATCTACAGGCTTGTGTACAGAAATGCCCTGAAAAAAAGTTACCCACAGTTCGTTGTGTACAGACCACCCCCAACCCTGTGTGAAAGCCTTGGACCAAACCATGAATAACTCAGGTCCAGTCCGAAACACCGGGTTATTCACAATTCCACACCCACTCGTCCACAGGGCTCACCGCCACCTGTCACCGTACTTGTCATTCATTCAACCTCCTGTTGCTAAGAGAAAAAACCGACTTTCCCACAGATATCAAGGTGCCTAATAACAGTAATAAATAATCTTTGAAAGAATATAAAAAAGACCTATAGATTTTATTAGCCGCCCCTTCGGCATTTACCCCCACCGAAAATTTCACTTCCCCCATGCGCAGTCATTGAACTTACTAGCAGATTTGACTAGAATGCCGCTCCTGTTTTGGCTGTCTATTTTCCAGCCAACGACCAATGTCCATTGACGAATTTGTGAGAACATCACCATGAAAAGAACATTCCAACCGAGCGTCCTGAAGCGCAAGCGTGTTCACGGCTTCCGTGCCCGTATGGCGACTGCAAACGGCCGTAAGGTAATCTCTCGTCGCCGTGCCAAGGGCCGCGCACGCCTGTCAGCGTAACCTGATGTTTGCCTCATGAAGGCCTTGACGTTTCCGAAGTCACACAGACTGTTGCGGCCTTCGGACTACAGCAAGGTCTTCGATGATGTGCAGCTGAAAGTTCCGCACAGGAATTTTCTGATCCTGGCAGCTCCAAATAATCTGGGCCATGCCAGGGTCGGACTCATATTCTCCAAAAAGAATCTCAAGCTGGCGGTCCAGAGAAATCGGATAAAACGCCAGGTTCGAGAAACTTTCAGGCATCAGACGGATCTACCGGACCTCGACATTATTGTTTTTGGTCGGCAAGGACTTGCTCAACTGGATAACGCCTCAGTCATATCGTCGCTTAACGATCTTTGGCGCCGTCTCAGAAAGAAGTACCATCAGTCCTCAGTTGATCAAACGACTGTGAATTCAAAAGGTACGGGTTAATGCGACAGATTCTGTTACTGCCTATCCGGTTCTATCAGTACGCCATCAGTCCCATGATGGCCAGCCATTGCCGGCATTTCCCAACCTGCTCCCAATACGCGGTTGAAGCCATTCAACACCACGGAGCAGCCAAAGGCTGTTATCTGGCAACCCGCCGATTATTAAGGTGTCATCCCTGGGCCGAAGGCGGTTATGATCCCGTACCGGGCACCGAAGCCCAACATTTTCCGACCAACACTCAAACCAGAAACTAACGTTTATGGATATTCAACGCATCGTTTTGTTTGCCGGCCTGGCTATTGTCAGTTATCTGATGGTGCTTGCCTGGAATGAGGACTACAACCAGCCCCGTACTGAACAGGTCACCCAGGTAGAAACCTCGGGATCAGGCGCGTCGGTTGATGACATGGTTCTGCCGGAAAGTGCTTCCCGGACAGACGATGAGTTTGTCACACCGGAAACCGGTGAACTCCGGTCCAGCTCATCGGACGGCGAACAAAGTGTCGGCGACCAGTTCGTTACAGTGGTGACCGATGTACTGGAACTGACCATCGACCGTGTTGGTGGCAATGTCATCGCCAGCTCCCTGCTCCAGTACGATGAATCCCTCGACAGCGAACAACCTTTGACGCTTCTGACCAACACCCAGAATCGTACCTACGTGTTGGAAAGTGGTTTGATTGGCCGAAATGGTCCCGATGGTCGAAACGCCGGTGCTACCCCGGTGTACCAGGTGGAAACCAACCGTTTCGAACTGTCGGAAGGACAGGATGAGCTGATCATCGATCTGACGCTGACCAACGACGACGGCATTGAGATCATTAAACGGTATACCCTGGCCCGCGACAGCTATGAGATTGGGGTGCGTTATCTGATCAGCAATCAGTCCGACTCCGATTGGCAGGGCAATTTCACCGGCAAGATCGTTCGAGATGAGGCTCCCGACCCAACTTCCCAGAGCACGATGGGCATCAAAGCCTATCTGGGCCTGGTGATCAGCACACCTGACGATCCTTACGAAAAATACGACTTCAGTGACCTCGGTAAACAACGGGTTAACGAAGCGGTCACCAACGGCTGGTTGGCGTTCCTGCAGCATTACTTCATCACTGCCTGGATTCCCGACCGTGACCAGACCGCCCAGTTCCAGACCACCCGCCGGGACCAGCTGCATGTTATGGGTTTTGTCTACCCCGCTACCGCGGTCGCCCCTGGGCAGACCGTTGAGGTAGGTGCTACAGCTTATGTGGGTCCCAAGATTATTGATCGTCTGGAAGCCCTGGCGCCCAATCTGGACCGCACCGTTGACTTTGGCTGGCTGTTCTTTATCTCCCTGCCGCTGTTCTACATCCTGGAATGGTTCTATGGTCTGGTGGGTAACTGGGGTGTGGCGATCATCCTGCTGACCGTGCTGGTAAAAGCGGTGTTCTTCCACCTGTCGGCAACCAGCTATCGCTCCATGGCAAAAATGCGGGCTGTTGCGCCACAGCTCACGCGCCTGAAAGAACTCTATGGTGATGATCGCCAGCGTATGTCCCAGGAAATGATGGCCCTGTACAAGCGGGAGAAAATCAATCCGCTGGGTGGCTGTTTGCCAATTCTGGTACAGATGCCGGTGTTCATTGCACTCTACTGGGTACTGTTCGAGAGTGTTCAGCTGCGACACGCACCGTTCATGCTGTGGATAAACGACCTTTCACAGATGGATCCGTACTTTATCCTGCCGATTCTGATGGGTATCAGCATGTTCATCCAGATGAGCCTGAACCCGACACCGCCAGACCCCATGCAGGCGAAGATCATGAAGCTGATGCCACCGATCTTCACCGTGTTCTTCCTGTGGTTCCCGTCTGGTCTGGTACTTTACTGGCTGGTGAACAACATTCTTTCGATCTCCCAGCAGTGGTACATTACCCGCAAGATCGAAGCGGAAACGGCAGGCAAGAAATACTGACTTATCAGTTGCTCTGACCTGACAAAGGCTCCCTTGCGGAGCCTTTGTCATTTCCAATCAGGAAAAACACAGCATGCAGGCGACCACAGACACCATCGCAGCCATTGCCACCGCACCGGGCCAGGCGGGTGTGGGTATTGTGCGGGTTTCAGGACCAAAAGCCCTTGAGATCGCCCGAAACATGCTCGGCTTTGAGCCCCGGCCCCGCTACGCCCATTACGGTCCGTTTCAGGATCACCGGGGCGAGCTGATCGACGAGGGCATAGGGCTGTATTTTCCGAACCCTCACTCGTTCACCGGTGAAGACGTGTTTGAATTGCAGGGGCACGGCGGTACCGTGATCCTCGATATGCTGTTGCGGGAAGTCTGCAGCCTGGGCGCCCGTCTGGCACGGCCTGGTGAGTTTTCCGAGCGGGCCTTTCTCAATGACAAACTCGACCTGGCTCAGGCCGAAGCCATCGCCGACCTGATTGAAAGCAGTTCGGAACAGGCTGCCCGTTGCGCCGTGCGCTCCATGCAAGGGGTATTTTCCCGGCGCATAGATGAGCTGGTAACTGCGGTGACCCATTTGCGCATCTATGTAGAAGCGGCCATCGACTTTCCGGAGGAAGAAATCGATTTTCTCGCCGATGGCAAAGTGGCTCTTGATCTGCAAGGCCTGTTGCAACAGGTGGAACAGATTCTGTCGGAAGCCCAACAGGGTACCATTCTTCGGGACGGCATGAAGGTGGTGATTGCAGGGCGCCCCAACGCCGGAAAATCCAGCCTGCTCAACGCCTTGGCCGGCCGCGAAGCGGCCATTGTCACCGCCATTGAAGGCACCACCCGGGATGTGCTGCGAGAACATATCCACATTGATGGCATGCCGTTGCACATCATCGACACCGCCGGCCTCCGGGACAGCCCGGATGAAGTGGAGCAAATCGGCATCGCCCGGGCCTGGGATGAAATTCGCCAGGCGGATCGTATCCTGTTGATGGTAGATGCCACCACCACCGATAAAACCGAACCCCATGAAATCTGGCCGGACTTTATCGATCAGCTCCCGGCCAGTGCGCCGGTTACGGTTATCCGCAACAAGGTAGACCTTACCGGCGAACGGGTTGGCATAAGCGCCGAACCCCACCAGACGGCGCCGGTTATTCGCCTGGCGGCCAAAGGGTCGGAAGGCCTGGACACCCTCCGTACTCACCTCAAGGAATGCATTGGCTTTGCCAGTACCACCGAAGGCGGCTTTCTGGCCCGCCGACGCCACCTGGATGCCCTGGAACGGGCTCGGGATTCCCTGCTTCAGGGACAGACCCAACTGGAAGGCTATGGAGCCGGGGAACTCCTCGCTGAGGATCTTAGGGCGGCCCAGGACGCCCTGGGTGAAATCACCGGCCATCTCACGCCCGATGACCTGCTGGGCAAGATCTTCAGCAGCTTCTGCATAGGTAAGTAAGCCGCTGATGCTGCATCGGCGGCGCCAACAATTCCCTTACGAAAACAAACACTTTAGTTGTAAAACAACGTCAAAGCGTCGGGTAAACTCCGCCTACGTCTATTGGTGCCGCCGGTTTGGCGGTTTCATGCCATTCGAGTTAAAGGAGATAACCTGTGCGTAACCTGCTGTGCGTTACTGCGGTCGTTTTTGCCCTGTTTACGGCACCATTGCCGGCCGTGGCGTCTGAGCGTATCTATATCTATACCGAGAACTTCCCTCCCTACAACATGAGTGCCACGGGTCGTGCCTTCGAGCATAACGAAGATGGTATTGATGGTCTGTGCACAGAAATGGTCAAGGCCATTCTCGAGCACTCCGGGCTGGATTACGTGATCAAGCTGCGCAACTGGGATTTCGGCTATAACCGTGCGCTGAACAAGAAGAATCATGGCATCTACTGCACCACCTACACGGAAAACCGGGCTTCCCAGTTCAAGTGGGTAGGGCCGCTGACCACCAACCTGTGGACGATTTTTGCCCCCCCAGGTACCGATTTGAAAATTGACAGTCTGGAAGATACCCGCGGCATGCTGTACGCCGGCTACCGGGGTGATGTGATGACCGAGTACCTGTTGGAGCGCGATTTCCGGGTATCAGCCATGGACAGCGATGACCTCAACCCCAAGCGTCTGGAACTGGGCCAGGTTGATCTGTGGATTGCAGACCGGCTGGCAGGACCTTACTTCGCCTCCCAACAGGACGTTGAAGGCCTGGAGCCGGTGTTTTCGTTCAATAACACCGAACTGTACCTGGCAATGAACCTCGAGACTTCAGAGGAAGTGATTCGCAAGCTGCGCCAGGGATTGGAGACCATTCGCAACAACGGGATGTACGAGGCCATAGAGACCAAGTGGGGGCTGTGACACCCTCGGCGGATCTATCGAGACAGGGGGGAGCCACAGGCTCCCCATTTTGCGGATATAGCCTCAACCGGTTCTCAGCAAATCCGGAGTCGCCAGTGGCTTGAGGGCCCGGGTGTTGGTGCGGTTTCCCAGAAATTCCGGTCTGGGCTTGTTGCCACAGAAGGGCTGTTGCAACTGGTTTTCCACACTGTTGTATACGAAGAACAGATTACTGCGCGGCCAAGGCGACATATTGGCGTTGGATGCGTGCAAGGTGTTGCACTCGAAAATGATCAACGAGCCGGCGGGACCCGTGGGTGCCTGGATACCGTACTGGTCCGCCATTTTCTGCAGATCCTGGTGATTGGGCACGCCCAGTTCCTGCTTCTTCAGCGACGACTGGTAGTTGTCTTCCGGGGTTCGGCCGACACAGGGCACAAAGGTTTTGTGGGAACCCGGGATCAGCATCAGCGGGCCGTTGAACGGCGTATTGTCGGTCAGGGCGATGGAGAAGCTGACCGCGCGCATGCGAGGCATGCCATCTTCGGCGTGCCAGGTTTCGAAGTCGGAATGCCAGTCGAAGCCCTTGCCGTGAAAACCGGGTTTGAAGTTGATCCGGGACTGGTGGATATACGCCTCGCTACCCAATAATTGATGCACCATATCGAGAATGCGAGGGTCCCGTGTCAGCCGGTCAAAACGGTCTGACAGTTCGTGAATACCAAAGACCGATCGAATTTCCTGCTTCCCCGGTTCGGTAATGGTGCCCTCGGAACGGAGAATGCTGTCGTCGTTTTCATAGGCGCGCAGATCGTCACGGAAACGTTTGACCGTGTCTGCATCGAGAAAGTTGTTGAACATCAGGAACCCATCCCGTTCATAACGCGCCAGTTCGGTCTCACTTAGCGGACCTTCAGTACGGGCCTTTCCGGAGCTGTGGATAACCGGGTCTCTCCGGTCAAATGCTGGAACAGGGCGTTCCAGTCGGGTGGGATAAAAGTCGTCAGCACGAGTTTCCATATTCGAACCTCCTTCTTTTATACACAGTATCGATCTGGTCAGGTCTTGCCCGGCTGTGGGAAAGCCTGAAAATACTAGATTCCTCAAAAGGTTATTGGATTGATGCAAAGACTTGCACCAGAGAGGGTAAGGGCGGGAACCGGGATTTCAAGGCCCCGGTTCCGGAATAAAAAAGTCCCGGCAGGCCCGGGACTGGAAGTGACCGGATAATTACCCGGTAAAGGCCATATTTTCCGGCTCCACCTGCATCAGGTTGCGAGTCGGGCTGAGCATGCTGGTGGCGTGGGCCTGGGCCCGTGGCAGCAGACGCTCGTAGTAGAACTCGGCGGTTGCCAGCTTGGTCTGATAGAAGGCTTCAGACTCGTCGCCACCGTTTTCCAGCTTGTCGGCGGCCACCGCGGACTGGCGCAACCACATATAGGCCATGGTCACGTAACCGCTGTACATCAGGAAGTCGTTGGCGGCAGCGCTGACCACATCGCGGTCTTTGCGGGCCGCCAGCATCACCCGGACAGTCAGCAGGTTCCACTGGGCCGTCAGTTTCAACAGCTCGATGGCCATCGGCCTCAGCTGTTTGTTGGTCAGCTGCTTGCGGGCGAAGTTGGCAATCTTCAGGGTGAATTCCCGTACCGCGCCGCCCTGGGTCATCAGCAACACTTTGCGGCCCAGCAGGTCCAGTGCCTGGATGCCGGTGGTGCCCTCGTACAGCGTGGCAATCCGGGTATCACGAACGATCTGTTCCATGCCGTGTTCACGGATGTATCCGTGGCCACCGAACACCTGCACACCCAGATTGGCGGCTTCATTGCCCAGTTCGGTAAGGAAACCTTTGAGAATCGGGGTCAGGAAACCCAGTTTGTCGTCGTATTTCTCGGCCTTCTCGTCGTCGCCCACGGTGTGCGCCTCAACCATGTGGTCCGCCAGCCTGGCGGCGTAATACAGCATGGCGCGGCCGCCTTCGGCGATGGCTTTCTGGGTCAGCAGCATGCGCCTTACATCCGCGTGGTGAATCAGGCTGTCGGCCACCTGGTCTGGCTCTTTCTTGCCAGACAGCGCGCGCATGGAACGGCGTTCCTTGGCGTAGTCCAGCGCCCACTGGTACGACAGTTCAGCCGGGCCAACACCCTGGATGGCAGTACCAATACGAGCGGTGTTCATAAAGGTGAACATGCACTCCAGGCCCTCATTTTCCGGGCCGATCAGGTAGCCGGTGGCACCGTCGAAATTCATCACGCAGGTGGCCGAGGCCTTGATGCCCATTTTCTTTTCCAGGCTGCCGCAGTTCACACCATTACGCTCGCCCACGCTGCCATCTGGCGCCGGCAGAAACTTGGGCACGATGAACAAGCTGATACCCCGGGTGCCCTTGGGCGCATCCGGCAGGCGTGCCAGCACAATGTGAACAATGTTTTCAGTCAGGTCATGCTCACCGGAGGAAATGAAGATCTTGGTACCGGTCAGTTTGTAGCTGCCATCGGCCTGGGGTTCGGCCTTGGTCTTCACCTGGCCCAGGTCAGTGCCGCACTGGGGCTCGGTGAGGCACATGGTGCCGCCCCAGCGGCCCTCCGTCAGCGGCACCAGGTAGGTTTGCTTCTGGTCTTCGGAGCCGTGCAGAAAGATGGTGTTCATGGCGCCGAGCGACAGCCCCGGATACATGGAGAACGACCAGTTGGCGGTGCCCATCATTTCCTGTTTGAACAGGCCCATGGACGCCGGCAGGCCCTGGCCGCCGTATTCCTCGGGGGCTGACAAGCCCTGCCAGCCGCCCATTACGTACTGGTTATAGGCTTCTTTGTAACCCTTGGGCGTGGTGACCTCGCCGTTTTCCAGGCGACAGCCCTCTTCGTCACCGCTCTGATAGATTGGGCTCAGCACCTCTTCGCAGAATCGCCCGCACTCGGTCAGAATGGCATCAACGATGTCGGGAGTGGCGTTCTCGCCGGAGGCCAGAGTCTGGTAGTGGCCTGGGTAGTCGAATACGTCGTTCAGCAGAAATTTCATGTCACGCAATGGCGCTTTATACACAGGCATAGCCAATCCTCGCAGTCGTTTTTTGCAATCCGGTCGGGCCCAAGGCCCGTTATGCATGTTGTTTTACGGGATTCCCCGACGGCTGCCATTGACGGAAAGCGCTTGTCCGGCTGTCAGAATGGACAATTGGCTCAAATGACGCATTTAAAATCTGCCTGATCGGATATTGCGCCTGGCCCGTAAATCACAACTCGACGACGCCTTAGCCAAGGCCATCTAGCGGAGTGTAAAAGTCATGCAAAACAGGGAAATTCGACGTAAAGCCGGTGGTGTCTGGTCAGCGGCTCTTATACTGTTGATGGTATCTGTGCTGGCAGGCTGTGCTGGCCCTTCACTGGACGACTATCGCGACGCGCAACCGGAGCTGATTCCCCGGGAATTTTTCCAGGGCGAACTTTCAGCCCGTGGCGTGGTCAAGAATTTCTCCGGCAAGGTCATTCGTACGTTCGATGCCGATATCAGCGCCTCCTGGGACGACGCCGGAGTGGGTACTCTGGACGAGGTGTTCAGGTTTGATGACGGAGAAGTCCAGACCAGAGTCTGGACCCTGACGCCGGCCGGCGACAGTTACCATGCCGAAGCCGGTGATGTGGTCAAGCCCGGCACTATGCGCTGGCAGGGCAACGCCATTCATATGAATTATGTACTGAGGGTGTCATATGGCGATGGCACCATAGACGTCCGGATGGACGACTGGATGTACCTGATCACGCCAGATACCTTGATCAACCAGACCACCATGAGCAAATGGGGCGTTGAGGTTGGTGAGGTGGTTCTGGTTATCCAGAAACTGGGGTACGGGGTCGACTCGTAGCACTTATATCTGAAAGGTTAGTAAAACCCATGTGGAAACAATGGCTGATCGCTGTCGTTCTGGTTGCGGTGGTGGCTGCAGGCGCTGGTATTTACCTGAACCTGGAGTCAGGAGACAGTGGCCAGAGCGGTGGCAAGAGCCAGGCCAGTGCCGTGAACGTGGTAACTCCGGAATGGCAACGAGTTCGGGACACCGTTGGTGCCGTGGCAAACTTGCGGGCTTTGAACTCGGTAGAGCTGACCACCGAGGTGAGCGGCCGGGTGATGGAACTGAATCTGCAGCCAGGCGCTGCGGTAGCCCAGGGGGCGGTGCTGCTTCGGCTGGATGATCGCCAGGCTCGGGCTGACCTTGCGGTTATCGAGGCTCAGCTGGCCGATGCCCGGCGTCAGTACGAACGGGCTCAGAGGCTGCGAGCCAATAACAGCATCTCCCAGTCCCAGGTTGATGAACTCAGAACCGCAGTCGACGTTGCCATTGCCCAGCGCGAGGCAGCAAGGGTCCGGTTACAGAACCATCGGATCGAGGCGCCCTTCGCCGGTGTGGTCGGGCTTTCGGATATCAGCGTCGGGGCATTTCTCCAGGCAGGCACCACCATCACCACCCTGGATACCAATGACAAGATGGAGCTGAACTTTGCTGTTCCCGAGCGATTCATCGGCCAGGTCAGGATCGGCCAACGGGTGCGGGCTACCTCCCATGCGTTTCCCGGAGAAATCTTTGAGGGTGAGCTGGTAGAACTGGCCACCCGGATCAATGAGCTGAGCCGGACGCTGTCGGTTCGGGCATTGATCGACAACTCTGAAGGCCGCCTGCGACCCGGCCAATTCATGTCTGCGTCGTTGACGTTGCAGGAACGAGAAGGCCTGGTCATACCGGAACAGGCAGTGATGATCCGGGGTGATCAAAAGTACGTGTTCGTTGCGGAGGACGGCGCAGCCCGCCGTGTCTCTGTTCGGACCGGCTCGAGAATGCCGGGAATGGTAGAGGTAGTCGAGGGCCTGTCGGCTGACGACCAGGTGGTGGTAACCGGTCAGGATCGCCTGAGTACCGGTGATCGGCTCAGGCTGTTGGAGTCTGATCTGGCGATACCGGATAACCGGTTTATCTCCAGCCGGGAGTCCTGATTTATGGTCCTCTCTGACATTTCCATCAAGCGCCCGGTATTTGCCACGGTCCTGAGTCTGCTGATTGTGGTGTTTGGGGTAGCGGCACTGATGGGGCTGCCCGTTCGGGAATATCCGGACATCGACCCACCGATTGTGTCGGTGTCCACCGACTACACCGGCGCTGCCGCTGAAGTGGTCGATACCCAGATTACCCAAGTGATTGAAGGTGCGATCAGTGGCATTGAGGGTATTCGCTCCATAGAGTCATCCACTGAGCAGGGTGAATCCCGAACGTCGATCGAATTCAACACTTCTCGCGATATCGATGTTGCAGCAAATGATGTCCGCGATGCAGTTGCCCGTGTGGCCAACCAGTTACCCGATGAAGCAGATGCCCCCAGGGTTCGCAAGGCGGACTCCGATGCCCGGCCGATGATGTGGGTAACGCTGCTCAGTGATGTCTGGGACAGCGCGGAGTTGAGCGATTTCGCCGATCGGGTGCTGGTCGACCGATTGTCTGTGCTGGATGGCGTAGCCGATGTTCGCATTGGTGGCGAGCGTCGATACGCCATTCGGGTGTGGCTCGACCGCGAGCGCCTGGCAGCCAGAAACATCACGGTGGCGGAGGTTGAGCGCGCACTTCGGGACAACAACGTTGAGTTACCGGCGGGCCAGGTGGATTCGTCTACCCGCAATTTCACGGTCAGGGCGGAAGGGCGGTTGTCCAGTGTTGAAGAGTTCCGCAACCTGGTGGTGCGCCGTGACGGCAATGATTTGCTGCGGCTGGGCGAAGTAGCCAACGTCCAGATGGGGGTGGAATCCGACATCAGCCGGTTGCGGGCCAATGGGAAAACCGCCATCGGCCTGGGCATTATCCGGCAGTCCAAAGCCAATACCGTGGCGGTATCGGATGCGGTGCGTGCCGAACTTGAACGGATTCGGGACACGCTGCCGCCGGAAGTCTCGCTTGCCGAAAGCTACGACGAATCGATCTTTATTCGTGCTTCCATCAAAGAGGTTTTGATCACCCTGGGCATCGCGGTGTCTCTGGTGATTCTGGTGATTTTCCTGTTCCTGAGATCCTGGCGGGCCACCTTGATACCGGCCGTGACCATACCGGTGGCGGTGATCGGGGCGTTCATCGGCCTGGGCTTCCTCGGTTTTTCCATCAACGTGCTTACGTTGCTGGCGATTATCCTGGCCATCGGCCTGGTGGTGGATGATGCCATTGTGATGCTGGAGAACATCCAGCGGCGCATCGATGAAGGCGAACCGCCACTGCTGGCAGCCTACCGCGGCGCCAAGCAAGTGGCCTTCGCCATCATCGCCACCACACTGACGCTGATTGCCGTGTTCGTGCCCATTTCCTTCATGGGCGGCAACGTTGGCCGACTGTTTGCCGAGTTTGGCTTTACCCTGGCGGCTGCCGTGATCTTTTCCAGTCTGGTTGCACTGACACTAGCCCCGATGCTGTGCTCCAAATGGCTCCAGCACAGCCCGGAATCCGAAGAAGGTCACCGCTTGTGGGCCTTCAGCGAGAAAGTGCTCAATGGCCTGACCAATGGCTATAAAAAGCTGCTGACATTCTCCCTGAATCAGCCGGGTTTGTTGTTGGGCCTGGGAGTGGCCGGCCTGATCATCGCCACCGTTATTTTCCCACGCCTGCCACAGGAGCTTGCCCCTACGGAAGATCGGGGGGTAATCATCATGCTCACCAGCGCCCCCCGGGGGTCAACGGTTGAATACACCGACCACTTTGTCCGCCAGGCAGAGACGCAACTGCTTCCCTACCTGGACGAAGGCATTGCGGCGCGTTTCCTGTCGATTGTCGGTTTCCGGGAGGAAGAAGATAACGCCTTTATGATTATGGGCCTGACTCACTGGGATAACCGCGACATCAAACAGCAGCAGGTAACCAGTGAAATCCGGCAGAAGCTGGCGGATATCTCCGGGGTCCGGATTAATGTGATCAATCCACCCGGTCTGGGCCAGCGGGGCTTCAATCAGCCGGTGGAATTTGTAGTGGCGGGCCCGGATTACGAGTCGGTGCAGGCCTGGAGTGAGGAAATTGTCGAGCGGGCGAGGGAGAACCCGAACCTGATCAATGTGGATACCGATTTTGAGCTGACCCGACCGGAGTTACGGCTGAATATTGATCGGGACCGGGCGGCAGACCTGGACATCACCGTTCAGGACGTGGGCCTGACCCTGCAAACCATGCTGGCTTCCCGCAACGTGACCACCTATGTGGATCGTGGCCGCGAATACGATGTCATCATTCAGGCTGACGACGCTGACCGGGCAACGCCGGGGGATCTTGAACAGATCTTTCTGCGGCCAAGAGAAGGCGGTGAGCTGATTCCGATCAAGGCCTTGGTATCGGTGGAGGAAATTGGCGCCAATCCGGATCTACGGCGCATTGATCGGTTGCCGGCGGTGGTCATCAGCGCGTCCCTGGCGGATGGCTATGATCTGGGTTCAGCGCTCACCTATTTGAACAATCTGGCTGTGGATAACCTGCCGCCGGAGGCCCGGCTCAGCTACAAGGGCCTGTCCCGGGAGTTTCAGGATTCGTCCGCCGCCATCTATCTGACCTTCGGCCTGGCCTTTGTCATCGTGTTCCTGGTGCTGGCAGCCCAGTTTGAGAGCTGGATCCACCCGCTGATCATCATGTTGTCCGTTCCGCTGGCGGTAACCGGCGCATTGATTGCCCTGGCCTGGTCCGGCATCAGCCTGAATATCTACAGCCAGATCGGCATCATCATGTTGCTTGGGTTGATGGCCAAGAACGGCATATTGATCGTGGAATTTGCCAACCAGCTGCGTGATAAGGGCTATGAGGTCCGAGACGCGATTCTTGAAGGTGCCACCTTGCGTTTCCGCCCGGTGTTGATGACCACCATTTCCACGGTGTTTGGCGCCATACCACTGGTCATTGCCACCGGCGCTGGCGCGGAGAGCCGGGCCGCTATCGGTATGGTGATTCTCGGCGGGCTAGTGTTTGCCACGACGTTGACGCTGTTCATTATTCCGGTGTTGTACAACCTCCTGGCTCGATTTACCAAGTCGTCCAATGCGGTGGAAAAAGAGCTGGAGCGTCTGGCGTCTGGGTCCGCTGGCGGTTCCAGCCCTGCCGCGGCGCCGGCAAGCAAGGCTGATGATTTCTGATAGCGCCGCATGCGCTGGTCTTGCCTTAAAGTACGGTTGGGAAGACCAACTGTCCGCCCAGAACCTCGTCTGGATGGATATCAATGCAAAAAATGTGATGGCCCGACGCACCGGCAAGTCCTGTGGACAATGTGACGGTTCGTCGGGCATCCGGAAGTGCTACATAGGGCCGGCAGCTGTTGATTTGTTGTGGCCTTTCCAAAGCGTTCCGGAAGTATTCCCGGTGGCTCCAGCGGGCACCGGCGGAGTAATAAAGCGGGTTGAAATGATCGCCTCTGAGCCTGTCCACCTGGGCCAGTCTGCCTTGCTGAACGCCGTCGTTATCCAGAACGAAACAGCGCTTGACGCCTTCCATGAGTAACAGGTTTCTGCACACTCGCTCGACTGGTTCGCCCCGGGCGATTCGGTGGCACACATCCATGATTTCAAAGCGGAGCAGCTTCAGGTAGGTTTCCTGGCTTTGATAATCCTGCAGGCTCCACTGGTGGGACCGGGACATGACCTGTTGCAGGGCTCGCTCAGCATTGACCGTGCATTCCGGTGAGCTGTGCTTGGGCCGGGCGAACAAAAAGCCCTGCAGAAGATCTGCTTCGGTATCCAGCGCAATCCGCGCCTGGTTCTCGCTCTCAATGCCTTCCAACAGCACCAGGCTGCCGCTTTCGCGGATCATCCGAACCAGACTGTGCAGCAGTACCCGGGCACGCTGATGCGCTTCCGCATTGGCCAGAAGGCTGCGATCAATCTTCACAATCAATGGATTGATTCGCCACAACCGCTCGAAATTGGAATCGCCCATACCGAAGTCGTCGATGGCGATCTGAAAGCCGAAGTCTTTGGCTTCCTGGATGAATTCCAGCAGAGCATTGGTGTCTCGTGTGGCGGTTTCCACCAGCTCCAGAACAATCCTCTCCGGTGGAACCCCGGCACTGTGGCAGTGGTCCGCAAGCTGGCTGAGGTAACCCGCGTGGTGAAGCAAGGTGTCCGGGTTGATGTTGATAAACAGCCAGACCGGCTCGTGTTTCAGGCCGAAGTTGGTCAGGTGCAGGTTGAGCAGGTGCTGGTCGACACCGGTGGTGACGCCCTGAATGGACGCCTGCTCAAACAATTCGGGTGGGGCAATCGGCCGGTTATCCCGATGAACCCGCACCAGCGCCTCGTAACCTACCAGTTTCTGGTGAGTTGGGCTGAGAATGGGTTGATACACAGACTGGAAATCATGATGCTTTATGAATCTGGCACATTTACCAGCTACCTTGCCTCTATGGTCTGCAAGGCTTAACACACTTTTCATGGTCAGGAGCCCTATACTGCTATGGCTTAGCCGTCCTGGCCGTTGATGAGGTCACTGGGAAAAGTTAAAGCCAATTCCGTGCCATTGGTATCTGGTTTGAGAAAAACGAGGCTTGGCCTGGCTTTAAGAGGCACAAGTGCTCCGAGGTTTGTCACGGTTCGCACCACAAGGGTGCTGAAATATCAGACAACGGCAGTTATTCGCACCAGGAAACAACCATCTATGAGTCAACACAGTCAGTTCCGGTTATTGGGCCAACGGCGGTTTTTGCCCTTCTACCTGACCCAGTTCTCCGGCGCCTTCAACGACAACCTCTACAAAAACGCCCTGTTGCTTCTGATTACCTTTCAGGCCGGTGGCCTGATGGGGTTGTCGGTGAATGTGGTGGTCAACATTGCCGCGTTCCTGTTCATCCTGCCGTTCTTCCTGTTTTCCGGTATCGCCGGCCAAATGGCTGACCGCTATGAGAAGGCGGTGATTATCCGCAACGTTAAAGCAGCGGAAATCGGCATCATGCTGGTGGCGGCCACGGGGCTTTGGTTTGGTTGGTATGAACTGCTACTGGTGCTGTTGTTCCTGATGGGGGTGCAGTCCGCCTTCTTCGGCCCGGTAAAGTACTCGATCCTGCCCCGAGTGCTGACCGACGACGAACTGGTTGGTGGCAATGGCCTGGTCAGCATGGGCACCTTTGTCGCGATCTTGCTGGGCACCATCGCCGCCGGTCTGATCATGGGTGCTGAACAGGCGGCGAAAGTCACAGCCGTTGGTGTGGTGGTGATGGCGGTGCTGGGCTACCTGGCAGCCAGGCAAGTGCCCAATACCCGGGACGAATCGCCGGGGGTGCGGGTCCGGTTCCGGCCATTGCTGGAAACCTGGCGGTTGATGTCGGTGGCGGCGGAACGTCGGCAGGTGCTGTGGGCGATTCTGGCCATCTCCTGGTTCTGGTTTCTCGGAGCCGCCTACCTGACCCAGTTCCCCAACTTCGCTAAAACCTGGCTGGCCGGGGATGAAACCGTAGTCACCCTGTTGCTGGCGATGTTTATCGTGGGTATCTCCATCGGCTCCATGCTGTGTGAGCGGCTGACCAAACACCGGATAACCCTGTCGCCGGTACCCTGGGGCGCCCTGGGCCTGACGCTGTTGGGCATCGACCTGTTTTTCGCGGTACCCGCAGAGCCAAGCCCCTCTACCTGGCTGAGCCTGATCACCGAGCCTGTGTATATCCGGGTATTGCTGGATTTGGTGGGGATTGGCATCTGTGGCGGGTTGTTCATCGTGCCGCTGTACGCCTTTATCCAGCACGAAACCCCGGATCACAAGCGGGCGCGCATCATTGCCGCCCTGAACGTGATCAACTCCCTGTTCATGGTCTGCAGTGCCCTGGCAGGCATCGTGGTTCTGGGGGTGTTTGAGCTGGGAATTCCCGGGTTTTTCCTGATGCTGTCCCTGACGAACGGCCTGGTGTGGATGAGTGTGCTGGGGTTGCGGCGCCGGGCCGAAAAATCTGTGGATAATTAATGGGAAAACCGACAGATAAGCCACGAACAAAACTTTACATTGCCATAAAAAACAAACAGTTACCTTGTTTTTTGTGCGTTGGAAAAGTGATCAGAGATGTGGATAACTTTCTTGAAAACTTTTCTAAGAAGCTGCTGACAACTGACTGAAAAGCCGAAAGTTTCGGTTTTTACCTAGCCGGAATGTCGGATTTATCCGCGGAATTCCGGGCACTGGTCATCAGGATCCTTTTCGTGAAGGCGTTATCTGGTTAAAATTTGCACATTCGGACTGCAATTTCGCCGGCGAGGCGTTATACTCGCCGCCCTGTTTTCATACCCTTTTTTAAAGCCCGATTTCCGAGGTGTAGTGTGGAGTTTCCGACCCGTTTCGATGTCATTGTCATTGGTGGTGGCCATGCCGGTACTGAAGCCGCCCTGGCAGCCGCGCGCATGGGTTCGCAAACCCTGCTGCTGACCCACAACATTGAGACCCTGGGGCAGATGTCCTGTAACCCGGCCATCGGGGGCATTGGCAAGAGCCACCTGGTGAAGGAAATCGATGCCCTGGGCGGCGCCATGGCCCGAGCTACTGATCAGGCGGGTATCCAGTTCCGGGTACTGAACAGCCGTAAGGGCCCGGCGGTGCGGGCCACCCGCGCCCAGGCCGACCGGCTTCTGTATAAAGCGGCCATTCGCCATACGCTGGAAAACCAGCCCAACCTGACCCTGTTCCAGCAGGCCGCCGATGACCTGATTGTAGAAAACGACCAGGTGGTTGGTGTGGTTACCCAGACGGGTATTCGCTTCAACGCCAAAACCGTGGTGCTGACCACCGGTACTTTCCTGGGCGGCGTTATCCACATCGGGATGCAGCACCACGCCGGCGGCCGCGCCGGCGATGCCCCAGCCAATGCCCTGGCCAAGCGCCTGCGGGAGTTGCCGTTCAACGTTGGCCGGCTGAAAACCGGTACACCGCCGCGCATCGATGCCCGTACCGTGGATTTTTCGGTCATGCAGCAGCAGTGGGGCGACGACCCGACACCGGTGATGTCCTTCATCGGCAGCCGTGACGAGCACCCGGAGCAGATTTGCTGCTATGTCACCCGTACCACCGAAGAAACCCACGACATCATCCGCAGTGGTTTTGACCGCTCACCGATGTTCGCCGGTAACATCGAGGGCGTGGGCCCGCGCTACTGCCCGTCCATCGAGGACAAGGTCAATCGCTTTGCCGACAAGGATTCGCACCAGATCTTCGTGGAGCCTGAAGGCCTGACCACCAACGAGCTGTATCCGAACGGCATTTCCACCAGCCTGCCGTTTGATATCCAGCTCAAGGCCGTGCGCTCCATTCCCGGTTTTGAAAACGCTCACATCCTGCGTCCGGGTTATGCCATTGAATACGATTACCTGAACCCCCAGGACCTGCGCCACACCCTGGAAACCAAATTTATCCAGGGCCTGTACTTTGCCGGCCAGATCAATGGCACCACCGGCTACGAAGAAGCCGGCGCCCAGGGTTTGCTGGCGGGCATCAACGCCGCTTTGCGGGCCCAGGAAAAAGCCGAATGGTATCCGCGCCGAGACGAAGCCTACCTGGGCGTACTGGTGGACGACCTGATCACCATGGGGACCAGCGAGCCCTACCGCATGTTCACCAGCCGAGCCGAATACCGTTTGATCCTGCGGGAAGACAACGCCGACCTGCGCCTGACCGAAACCGGCCGCAAGCTGGGTCTGGTGGATGACGACCGCTGGCAGAAGTTCAGCGACAAGTGCGAAGGCATCGCCAAGGAGCGCAGCCGTCTGGAAAGCACTCGCATTCATCCGAACACCGAGGCCGGTGAGCGCGCCAACGGCTACCTGAAACAGCCGATGACTCGGGATCAGTCCCTGGCCGAGCTGCTTCGTCGCCCGGAGATTGTTTACGACCACATCGCCGAGATCAGCGCTGAGCGGGCGGACGACCCGACTGTGGCCGATCAGGTGGAAATCGAGATCAAGTACGAAGGTTATATCTCCCGCCAGGCCGATGAGATCGAGCGCCTGCGCCGAAATGAGAACACCGCACTGCCGGTGGACCTGGACTATGAGGTGATCGGCGGCCTGTCCAACGAGATAAAGCAGAAGCTGCAAACCGTAAGACCGGAAACCGTCGCCCAGGCTTCTCGAATCCAGGGTGTTACGCCGGCCGCGGTGAGCCAGATTCTGGTGCACCTGAAAAAGCGGGACCTGCTCAGAAAGCAGAGCGCCTGAGATGACTTATCCACAATGGCCAGGCCAGCTGAGCGACGGCCTGGCGGCGATGAACCTGGCCCTCAGCGAAAGCCAGCAGCAACAGTTGCTGGCTTTTCTGGCTCTGCTGAACAAATGGAACAAGGCCTACAACCTGACCGCCGTGCGGGATGAGCGGGTGATGGTGTCACGGCAGTTACTCGACAGCCTGAGTATCCTGCCGTGGATAACCACCGATCATCTGCTGGATGTTGGCGCCGGTGGCGGTCTGCCCGGTATCCCTCTGGCCATTGTGTTCCCCGAAAAACGCTTTACCCTGCTTGATAGCAATGGCAAGAAAACCCGGTTTCTGAACCAGTGTGTGCTGGAACTGGGGCTGAGCAATGTTGAGGTGATTCATGGCCGGGCGGAAGACTGCCAGCCTGATCAGCCCTTCACTCAGATCAGCAGCCGGGCCTTTACCGCCCTGGACAACCTGGTGACCTGGTGCGGCCAGTTGCTCGCCGGTGGAGGCGAGTTTCTTGCCATGAAAGGCCAGTATCCGGATGATGAAGTAGCTGCCCTTCCGGCCGGCTGGCAGGTAGAATCCAGCCATTCCCTGAAGGTGCCCGGTGCAGATGGCGAACGGCACTTGCTGATCGTCACCCGGGCTGAGTAACCCCGGCAACCCCAAGAGCAGGAGGCAAAGCATGGCGCGCGTGATTGCTGTGACCAATCAGAAAGGCGGTGTGGGCAAAACCACCACCTGCGTCAATCTTGCCGCGTCTCTTGCCGCCACCAAACGCCGGGTGCTGCTGGTGGATATGGACCCTCAGGGTAACGCCACCATGGGCAGCGGTGTCGACAAGAATAGCCTGCAGTTGTCCGGTTACGACGTGCTCACCAAACGTGCCAGCGCTGCCGAAGTGATTGTCAGGGCTGAGGCCTCCGGTTTTGACATACTGCCCGCCAACGGCGACCTGACCGCGGCGGAAGTGGAACTGATGAACGAAATCGGTCGGGAGCACCGGCTGCGCCTGACCCTCAATACCGTTCGCGAGAATTACGATTACATCCTCATTGATTGCCCGCCGTCCCTGAACCTGCTGACCGTCAATGCCCTGTCGGCGTCGGATTCGGTGCTCATCCCCATGCAATGCGAATACTACGCACTGGAAGGCCTGGCTGCGTTGATGAACACCGTGGAGCAAATCAAGGAAACGGTGAACCCGAATCTTGAGGTGGAAGGCATCCTGCGCACCATGTACGACCCGCGCAACAGCCTGACCCTGGATGTCTCCGGTCAGCTTAACGAGTATTTTGGTGACAAGGTCTACCGGGCGGTGATTCCCCGCAACGTGCGCCTGGCCGAAGCGCCGAGTTACGGTATGCCGGCGCTGGCCTACGACCGGGCCTCCAAAGGCGCCATTGCCTATCTGGCCCTGGCCGGAGAGATGGTGCGCCGGCACGGATCGAAAAAGACATCCGCCGCGGTTGCGGTGTAACATAGTTCGCCGTCAGGCGACCATGCATCCACCATTTCAACAGGAAGAATGACAACCACCATGGCGGCGAAGAAACGAGGTTTGGGCGAACGCGGTTTGGGAGCACTGCTTCAGGGTTCCAAGGTTAACCTGAACCAGGAAACCAGCAATCACGATGGCGAGCTGCGGGACATTCCCGTTGATCTGATCCAGCGCGGGCGTTATCAGCCCCGCCGTGACATGGACCCGGCTGCCCTGCAGGAACTGGCCGACTCCATTCGCCAGCAGGGCGTGATGCAGCCGGTGGTGGTTCGCCCCATCGCGGAAGGCCGTTATGAGCTGATTGCCGGTGAACGCCGCTGGCGTGCCACCCAGATCGCCGAACTGGACCGCATTCCCGCCATTATCCGCGATGTCCCCGACGAAGCCGCCATTGCCATGGCGCTGATCGAGAACATCCAACGGGAAAATCTCAATCCGATCGAAGAAGCCTTCGCCCTGCAACGCCTGCAGGAAGAATTTGGCCTGACCCAGGCCCAGGTGGCAGAAGCGGTGGGTAAATCCCGCACCACCATCACCAACCTGTTGCGCCTGATTGGCCTTACCGAAGATGTCCGCACCATGCTTGAGCACGGTGATCTGGAAATGGGCCATGGTCGCGCCATGCTCACCCTGCCGCCGGAGCAGCAGATGCAGGTGGCCCGACAGGTGGTGGCCAAGTCACTTTCAGTACGCCAGACCGAAGCCCTGGTGCGCCGGATTCAACAGGAAAAACCGCAGGCCGAAAACACCCCAAGCAAAGGCCTGGACCCGAATATTCGCGCCCTGCAGGATGATCTTTCCGATCGCCTTGGTGCCCGGGTAGCGATCAACCATGGCAAACGGGGTAAAGGCAAAGTGGTGATCGAATACAGTTCACTGGATGAGCTGGATGGTATTCTGGGCCATATCCGCTAAGTCAGCCGAATAATCGGGAAAAATCATCCTAAAGTCCCGCTTTTCGCATTAAACACCACATGTGGTTGCTCCGGAGGTTGCAGAACACAACTTGTGTTATCTGCTATCAAATCTTGAATCGATCTGGTTAAAGCTTGGCCAATTTTTCCGCCGAGTTGTGTTGAACAGCTATCGGTTAACACATATAATTCCGCGCGCTTGGAATGACAGCTGGTGACATGACACGTTCGAAGAAAGCCATCATGCGTTTGCCGCTCCTGAAGTGGCTGGTTATCGAGATGGCGGCTCTGGTCACGATCAGTCTGTTGTGGTTGTTTGTAAGTCGTTTGGCCGGGTATTCCGCGTTTATCGGCGGTCTTATTTTTGTCATACCAAACGCGTATTTTGCTCACCGGATGTACCGGTACCAAGGCGCCCGACACGCGCGCCTGATGGTGGGCAACATGTTCAGGGCAGAAGGCATCAAGCTCGCCCTTACCGCAGTGGGTTTTGCGGCAGTTTTCATCTTGATGGAGCCAGTACATGTGCCGGCTCTGTTATTCACTTTTGCTGTAATGGTTGTTCTCAGTGGCGTGCTGCGCTTCCTGATTCAACCACAAAGACAGCTATAGACTGGACGTGAGAGCAGTATGGCAGCTGATACCCCAGTAGAATATATACAACACCACCTTCAGAACCTCACTTACGGCAAGCTCCCCGCCGGTTATGAGAGGGTCGACCCCTACACCAACGATGTCACCGTGTTGCAGGAGGCTTCCTGGACGTTCGCGCGTACCTCGGCCGAAGCAACCGACATGGGCTTCATGGCGTTCCACGTGGACACCCTGGGCTGGTCCATTTTTATGGGCATCCTGTTCCTGACCATCTTCCGTATGGTTGCCAAGCGGGCCACCAGCGGCGTGCCCTCCGGGCTGCAGAATGTGGTCGAAATGACCGTCGAATTTGTTCAGACCATCGTTCGTGATGGCTTCCACGGCAGGAACCCGGTCATCGCACCGCTGGCCCTGACCATGTTTGTCTGGATCTTCCTGATGAACAGCCTGAAGCTGATCCCGGTGGACTTTATTCCCCAGATCGCCCAGGCGCTGGGTCTTGAATACTTCAAGATTGTACCGACCACCGATCCCAATGGTACCTTCGGTATCTCCATCGGTGTGTTCCTGCTGATCATCTTCTACAGCATCAAGGTAAAAGGTGCTGGCGGCTTCGCCAAGGAACTGTCCTTCACACCGTTCAACCACTGGGCGCTGGTACCCTTTAACCTGGTACTGGAAATCCTGGGCCTGCTGACCAAGCCGCTGAGTCTTGCACTGCGTCTGTTTGGTAACATGTACGCCGGTGAGGTAGTGTTCATTCTTATCGCGATTCTGCCGTTCTGGGTGCAGTGGACGCTGAACGTGCCCTGGGCGATCTTCCACATTCTGGTGGTCACGCTGCAGGCCTTTATCTTCACAACGCTGGCGGTGGTTTATCTGAGCCAGGCACACGAAGATCATTAACGGACAGTACAGAAGAAGTTTCGTAAAACCTGGATTGTGAAATCCCTAATTAACCTTTAATAAACTGAAAGCTAAGGAGTTTTAAATGGAAATCGTATTCATCGCAGCTGCTATCATCCTGGGTTCTGGCGCTCTGGCCACCGGTATTGGCTTCGCTCTGCTGGGCGGCAAACTGCTCGAGTCTTCTGCTCGTCAGCCTGAAATGGCTCCGCAGCTGCAAACCAAGACCTTCATCATGGCTGGTCTGCTTGACGCTGTTCCGATGATCGGTGTTGGTATCGCGATGTACCTGATCTTCGTTGTAGCTGGTTAATTACACCCGAGAAGCCAGGGCGCTGCTCACTTGAGTTGAGGACGCGCCCGGTTTTCCGGAAACCAGGACGCAACGAATAGCAAGAGGTATATTGCCGTGAATATAAACCTTACGTTGATAGGGCAAGCGATTGCCTTCGCTATTTTCGTCTGGTTCTGCGTCAAATATGTGTGGCCGCCAATCACGGCTGCCATGGAAGCGCGCCAGAAGAAAATTGCCGACGGCCTTTCTGCCGCAGATCGGGCTTCCCTCGATCTGGAACTCGCGCAGGAAAAAGCCTCCAAAGAATTGCAAAAAGCAAAACAGGAAGCTGCAGCCCTGATTGACCAGGCCAACAAGCGTGCCGCCCAGATTGTGGAAGCGTCTAAAGACGATGCCCGCAAAGAAGGCGAAAAGCTTATTGAGCAGGCCAGGGCCGAAATTCAACAGGAGCGTGTTCAGGCTCGCGACGCACTGCGCAAAGAAGTGGCGGTTCTTGCCGTTGCCGGTGCCGAGAAGATCCTGGAAACCTCTGTAGATGCCAAAGCTCACAGCGAGATGCTGGACAAGCTGGCCGCAGAACTCTAAACGAGGGTCATCATGGCACAACTGACTACGTTAGCCCGACCCTACGCGAAAGCCGTATTCGATGCCGCTAAAGAACAGAATGCCGTTGATCAGTGGGATCAGGCACTGGCTTTTGCAGGTCTGGTCGCGGCTGACCAAGAGGTAGCGAACATCCTGGCCAATCCCGGCCTGTCTGAGCAACGCAAGGCGGAACTCTTCGCCGATTGTTTCGAAGAGCCCCTGCCTGAAGCACTCAGAAATTTCCTGTTGATTCTTGCTGAAAACAAGCGTCTGGCGCTGTTGCCGGAAGTTGCTACGCTGTTCAGTCTGTATCGCGCGGATCTCGAGCGCACCGTCAAACTGGCGGTGAACACAGCGTTCGAACTGTCTGCCGACGAACAGCAGAAGTTGATCAAAGCACTGTCCGAAAAGCTGGAGCGCAAGGTTGAGCTTGAAACCGCGGTGGATCAGTCCCTGATCGGCGGCGTGGTAGTACGCACAGGCGACCTGGTTATCGACGCTTCAGTCCGTGGCAAGCTGGCCAGAATGGCCAAGGCTCTGGGCTCCTGATTTCAGCACAAGGTTTGAGGACAAAGGCATGCAGCAACTGAATCCATCCGAGATCAGTGACATCATCAAGAAGAGAATCGAGAAACTCGACATCTCTTCCGAAGCAAAGAACGAAGGTACGATCCTGTCAGTATCTGACGGCATCGTATTGATCCACGGTCTGGCCGACGTTATGTACGGCGAGATGATTGAATTTGCCAACGGCACCTACGGCATGGCTCTGAACCTGGAGCGTGACTCTGTTGGTGCAGTGGTACTGGGCGACTTCGAAGGTCTGGCCGAAGGTCAGAAAGTTCGTTGTACCGGCCGTATCCTGGAAGTGCCGGTTGGTAACGAACTGCTGGGCCGTGTGGTTGACTCCCTGGGTAACCCGATCGACGGTAAAGGCGAGCTGGGTAACAGCCTGACCTCTCCGGTTGAGAAGGTTGCACCTGGCGTTATCGCCCGTCAGTCCGTTGACGAGCCGGTACAGACTGGTCTGAAAGCCATCGATACCATGGTTCCCATCGGTCGTGGCCAGCGTGAGCTGATCATCGGTGACCGTCAGATCGGTAAGACCGCTGTAGCGATTGACGCGATCATCAACCAGAAGAACACTGGCATCAAGTGTATCTACGTTGCCGTCGGCCAGAAGCAGTCTTCCATTGCCGCGGTTGTGCGCAAGCTGGAAGAGCACGGCGCCATGGACCATACCATCGTGGTTGCCGCCGGTGCCGCTGATCCTGCCGCCATGCAGTTCCTGGCTCCGTACTCCGGTACCTCCATGGGTGAATTCTTCCGTGACCGCGGTGAAGACGCTCTGATCGTATACGACGACCTGTCCAAGCAGGCTGTTGCTTACCGTCAGATCTCCCTGCTGCTGCGTCGTCCACCAGGACGTGAAGCATTCCCGGGTGACGTTTTCTATCTGCACTCCCGTCTGCTGGAGCGCGCTTCCCGCGTTAACGCTGACTACGTTGAGCAGTTCACCAACGGTGAAGTGAAAGGTAAGACCGGTTCTCTGACCGCGCTGCCGATCATCGAAACCCAGGCCGGTGACGTTTCTGCGTTCGTACCGACCAACGTGATCTCCATCACCGATGGTCAGATCTTCCTGGAAACCAACCTGTTCAACTCCGGTATCCGTCCGGCTATGAACGCCGGTATCTCCGTATCCCGGGTAGGTGGTGCAGCCCAGACCAAGATCATGAAGAAGCTCGGCGGTAACATCCGTCTGGCCCTGGCCCAGTATCGGGAACTGGCGGCATTCGCCCAGTTCGCCTCCGATCTTGACGAAGCAACCCGTCGTCAGCTGGAGCACGGTCAGCGCGTTACCGAGCTGATGAAGCAGAACCAGTACAGCCCGATGACCGTTGCGGAAATGGGTACTGTACTGTTCGCAGCAAACGAAGGCTTCCTGGACGATGTTGATGTAAACAAGGTTGTGAAGTTTGAAGCACAGCTGCTGGACTGGATGCGTTCCGAGCAGAAAGAGCTTCTCGACAAGATCGGCCCCGAGGGCAACTTCAACGACGACATCACCGCTGGCCTGAAAGCTGCTCTGGAGAAATTCAAGACCACTCAGAGCTGGTAAATCCACTGGGCCCGCCATTGCGCGGGCCTGCTGGTCCCTTTGAGTGTCTAACTTGAAAAGGCAGTGACTTATGGCCGTCGGAAAAGAAATACGTAACCAGATCGGAAGCATCAAGAGCACGCAGAAGATCACGTCCGCCATGGAAATGGTGGCGGCGAGCAAAATGCGCAAAGCTCAGGACCGTATGCAGGCAACTCGCCCATACGCCGAAAAGATGCTGCAGGTAATCGGACACATTGCCAAGTCCAACAAGGATTACCGTCATCCGTTCATGCAGGAGCGTGAGGTCAAGCGGGTAGGCTACATTGTAGTTTCCTCCGACCGTGGCCTGTGTGGTGGCTTGAACACCAACCTGTTCAAACTGCTCGTTCGCGAAATGCGTGAATGGAAACAAAAGGGTGTTGAGACCGACATCTGCGCCATTGGGCAAAAAGGCGCGTCTTTCTTCCGTAACTACGGTGGCAACGTTGTAGCGGCGATTACCCATATGGGTGATAACCCGTCTGCAAGTGAGCTGATTGGTAGCGTCAAGGTGATGCTCGATGGTTTCGAGCAGGGCAAGATTGATCGCCTGTACCTTGTGAGCAACGAGTTTGTGAACACCATGACTCAGAGCCCGCATTCGCTGCAGCTGCTGCCATTGCCGGAAGGGGATGACGAAGATGTAGGTCACCAGTGGGATTATCTCTATGAGCCGGATTCACGTCCGATTCTTGACGGGCTACTGCCACGTTATATCGAATCCCAGGTGTATCAGGGTGTGGTAGAGAATCTGGCCTGTGAACAGGCTGCCCGGATGATTGCCATGAAGAGCGCGACAGACAACGCCGGTGGCATCATCGATGAGCTTCAGCTGGCCTATAACAAGGCCCGCCAGGCAGCCATCACCCAAGAGATTTCGGAGATTGTGAGCGGCGCGGCATCTGTTTGATAACGCTCACAAACCTACTGGTTTTATTGACTACTAGATAACGAGGAACCGAGCATGAGTAGCGGACACATCGTTCAGATCATTGGCGCGGTTATCGACGTGGAATTCCCACGTGACTCCGTGCCAAGCGTTTATGACGCACTGCTGCTTGAAGGTGGCGAAACAACTCTGGAAGTCCAGCAGCAGCTGGGTGACGGCATTGTTCGTACCATCGCCATGGGCAGCACCGAAGGCCTCAAGCGTGGCCTGAAAGCTGAGAATACCGGCAAGCCGATTTCAGTACCCGTGGGCACCCAGACTCTGGGCCGCATCATGGACGTACTGGGCCGTCCGATCGACGAGCAGGGCGACATCGGTGAAGAAGAGCGTTGGGCTATCCACCGCAAAGCACCGGGCTACGCCGACCAGGCAGCGTCTGCTGACCTGCTGGAAACCGGCATCAAGGTTATCGACCTGATCTGCCCGTTCGCCAAGGGTGGTAAGGTTGGCCTGTTCGGTGGTGCCGGTGTAGGCAAAACCGTCAACATGATGGAGCTGATCAACAACATCGCGAAAGAGCACTCCGGTCTCTCCGTATTCGCCGGTGTTGGTGAGCGGACCCGGGAAGGTAACGACTTCTACTACGAAATGAAGGAGTCTAACGTTCTCGATAAGGTTGCCATGGTTTACGGCCAGATGAACGAGCCCCCAGGAAACCGTCTGCGTGTGGCCCTGACCGGTCTCACCATGGCCGAGAAGTTCCGTGACGAAGGCCGTGACGTACTGTTGTTCGTTGACAACATCTACCGTTACACCCTGGCCGGTACCGAAGTATCTGCCCTGCTGGGCCGTATGCCTTCAGCGGTAGGTTACCAGCCGACTCTGGCCGAAGAGATGGGTCAGCTGCAGGAGCGGATCACCTCTACCAAGAACGGTTCTATCACCTCTATCCAGGCGGTCTACGTACCGGCGGATGACTTGACTGACCCGTCTCCGGCCACCACCTTCTCGCACCTTGACGCGACCGTGGTACTGAGCCGTGACATCGCCTCCAAGGGTATCTACCCGGCGATCGATCCGCTCGACTCCACCTCCCGTCAGCTGGACCCGCTGGTGATCGGCGAGCAGCACTACAACGTTGCCCGTGGTGTTCAGAACGTTCTGCAGCGTTACAAGGAACTGAAAGACATCATCGCGATCCTGGGTATGGACGAGCTGTCAGAAGAAGACAAGCTGACCGTAGCCCGTGCCCGTAAGATCGAGCGCTTCCTGTCTCAGCCGTTCCACGTAGCGGAAGTATTTACCGGTTCCCCGGGTAAGTACGTGTCTCTGAAGGAAACCATCGCCAGCTTCGAAGGCATCCTGAACGGTGACTACGACGACATGCCGGAGCAGGCCTTCTACATGTGCGGTGGCATCGAAGAGGCAATCGAGAAGGCTAAGGCAATGAAAGCGAAAGAAGGCAAGTAAATTACCTTCTTCCCTTTCTGACCCAAGAGGCGTAAGAAATGGCTATGACCGTACATTGTGACGTCGTAAGTGCCGAAGAAAAAATCTACTCGGGCCTGGTGGAGATGCTGATCGCCACCGGTACCGAGGGTGAGCTAGGCATCCAGCTTGGCCATGCTCCGCTACTGACCGGGCTCAAGCCCGGCTCAGTGCGGATCATCAAGCAGGGTGGTGCTGAGGAAATTCTGTACGTTTCAGGTGGCTACCTGGAAGTGCAGCCTAACCTGATCACCCTGATGGCTGATACCGCAGTTCGTGCCAAGGATGTGGACGAAGCGGCAGCTCTGGAAGCCCAGAAGCAAGCCGAGAAGGCACTGGCGAACAAGACAGGCGAGTTCGAGTACTCCCGTGCTGCCGCCGAGCTGGCAGAAGCCGCCGCTCAGCTGCGCACCATCCAGAAACTGCGCAAGCACCTGCGCTAAGCAGGGTTTGTGTCAGGGCCCGGACTGGCCTGACCGTGAACCGCATCCGCAGGTGGATAACCAGCCACACCCGCAAGGGCAAGGCCGGTTATTCACCGGGACGCGGTTTTTTATTTTGAGATTCACCACCAGATTGGAGCGTACCGCCCCATGAGCCCATTACACGTTGTGATCCTGGCGGCCGGCCAGGGCTCCCGAATGAAATCGGCGCTACCCAAGGTATTACACCCGGTGGCCGGCAAGGCCATGCTGCATCACGTGATTGATACCGCAAAGCAGCTGGGGGCGGAGAAAATTCACACGGTAATCGGCCACGGTGCAGATCGGGTGCGGGCATCACTGCACGAACCCTCGGTGAACTGGGTGATGCAGACCGAGCAACTGGGTACCGGCCATGCCGTGGCCCAGGCCTTGCCGGATCTGCCGGACGACGCCCGGGTACTGGTGCTCTACGGCGATGTGCCGTTGACCCGCAAAGACACCCTCGACGCCATGGTCAGTGACCTGGACGATGGTAATCTGGCCCTGCTGACTGTGGATATGGACAACCCTCACGGCTATGGCCGGATCGTTCGTAACGCCGAGGGCCAGGTGCAGGCGATTGTGGAGCAGAAAGACGCCACCGCCGAGCAGCAAGATATCCAGGAGGTAAACACCGGTATCCTGGCCGTTTCTGCCCGGCACCTGAAAAGCTGGCTACCCACGCTATCCAACAGCAACGCCCAGGGTGAATACTACCTGACCGACATCATCGCTATGGCTGTTGACCATGGCTTGTCCGTCACGGTGTCTCAGCCCCTGAACCCGTTTGAAGTGCAGGGCGTGAATAACCGCCTGCAACTGGCGGAGCTGGAGCGTTGGTACCAGCGCCAGCAGGCAGAAAGGCTGATGACCGAGGGAGCTACCCTGGCAGACCCGGCCCGGGTGGATGTACGCGGTGAGCTGACCATTGGTAACGACCTGTGGATTGATGTGAACGCGGTGTTTGAGGGTAAAGTCAGCCTTGGCAGCAACGTGGTGATCGGTCCGAACTGTGTGATCAAGGATTCCACCATTGCTGATGGCGCTGAAATCAAAGCCAACAGCGTGCTTGAAGGTGCGATTGTAGGCGCCAATGCCCAGATTGGCCCGTTCGCCCGCCTGCGCCCGGGTACCGAACTGGCCGCCAATACCAAGGTGGGCAACTTTGTCGAAACCAAGAAAGCGGTAGTAGGTGAGGGCAGCAAGATCAATCACCTGAGCTACGTGGGCGATGCCTCACTGGGCCGTAACGTGAATGTGGGTGCAGGTACCATCACCTGCAACTATGATGGGGTGAACAAGTTCAAAACCGAGATAGGCGACGGTGTGTTTGTAGGCTCCAACACCTCGCTGGTTGCACCGGTGACGGTGGCGGCCGAGGCTACCATTGGTGCGGGGTCTACCATCACCCGCAACGTCGCGGAAAGCGAACTGGCCGTGGCCCGGGGCAAGCAACGGAATATCGCGGGCTGGGAACGGCCGAAAAAAGCGTAACGATCGATTAACGAACAGGTGACAACAGCATGTGTGGGATTGTAGGAGCGGTATCTGAACGGGACGTCCAGGGTATTTTGCTGGAGGGCCTGCGCCGCCTTGAATACCGGGGTTACGACTCCGCCGGCATGGCCGTGATCAACGGCAAGCCGGAAGTGCAGCGTGCCCGGGAAGTCGGTAAGGTTGCTGCCTTGGCCGATGCCATCAGCGCCAACCCCCTGGCCGGGCATCTCGGTATCGCCCATACCCGCTGGGCCACCCACGGTGAGCCATCCCAGGTGAACGCCCACCCGCACATGTCTGGTGACCGCCTGGCCATTGTCCACAATGGCATCATCGAGAACTATCAGGAACTGCGGGAAGAGCTGAAAGCCGAAGGCTTTGAGTTCACCTCCCAGACCGACACCGAAGTGGTTGCCCATCTGATTGGCAAGAACTACAAGGCCGGCGGCAGGCTTTACGATGCCGTGAAAGCCGCTATCAGCCGCCTGCGCGGTGCCTTTGCCCTGGCGGTCGTCCATGCCGACGAGCCGGACCACCTGGTGGTGTGCCGTGAAGGTAGCCCGCTGGTGGTGGGCGTGGGTATCGGCGAGAACTTCATCGCCTCTGACCAGCTGGCCCTGCTGCCGGTGACCGACCGCTTCATGTTCCTGGAAGAAGGCGATATTGCCGACATCCGCAAAGACAGCATCGAGATCCACGACCGCGAAGGCAATGCGGTAGAGCGCGCTATTACCCGTTTCGAGCACGGTGCCGATTCCGCCGACAAGGGTGAATACCGCCACTACATGCTCAAGGAAATCTACGAGCAGCCGAAAGTGATCAAGGCCACCATGGAAGGCCGGATCACCGACAGCCGGGTACTGGAACAGGCCCTGGGCACCGATGCCGCCAACCTGCTGGAGAACGTGCGCCACGTTCAGATCATCGCCTGCGGAACCTCTTATCATGCCGGCATGGTGGCCCGTTACTGGATTGAAGACCTGGCCGGCGTACCCTGTTCCGTGGAAGTCGCCTCCGAGTTCCGCTATCGCAAACACGTGATCCAGCCGGATACCCTGTTCCTGTGCATTTCCCAGTCCGGCGAAACCGCCGACACCCTGGCGGCCCTGCGCCAGGCCAAGAAAGCCGGGTTCCGCGCGGCGTTGGCCATCTGCAACGTACCGGGCAGTTCCCTGGTGCGGGAATCCGACCTGGTGATCATGACCCAGGCCGGCCCTGAAATCGGTGTAGCCTCCACCAAAGCGTTCACCACCCAGCTCACCGCCTTGCTGATCTTCACCCTGGCCCTGGCCCGCCACAACGGCCTGAATGCCGAGCGGGAAGCCGACATCGTGAAGGCCATTCACCTGTTGCCGGGCCAGGTCAACGATGTACTGGCTCTGGATGGCGAAATCGAGGAGATGTCCAAAGCCTTCATGGACAAGAACCACAGCCTGTTCCTCGGCCGGGGTTCCCAGTACCCGGTGGCCATGGAAGGGGCTCTCAAACTCAAGGAAATTTCCTATATCCACGCCGAAGCCTACCCGGCCGGCGAGCTGAAACACGGCCCCCTGGCCCTGGTAGACAGCGAAATGCCCGTGGTGACCGTGGCCCCCAACAACGACCTGGTGGAAAAGCTGAAGTCCAACCTGGAAGAAGTACGGGCCCGCGGCGGCGAATTGTTTGTATTCGCCGACAAGGCCGCAGACGTGAAGCCGGAAGAGGGCCTGCACGTGATGCAGATTCCCTCGGTACACGAAATCACCGCGCCGATCGTCTACACCGTGCCCCTGCAGTTGCTGTCTTACCACGTGGCGGTGCTCAAGGGCACCGATGTGGACCAGCCGCGCAACCTGGCCAAGAGTGTGACGGTGGAATAATCGCCTGGCTTGGAAAACTGAAAGCCAAGTGGGTTAACGAAAACAGGGTTGAAACGCTGGCGGTAACAGCCGCATTTCAACCCTGTCCACGTCATCCTCAGAAGGTCACGCCCAGGGTCAGCCAGAGTTTGTTGGTGTCCACTTTGCCGGCGGCACTGTCACCGGCGGAGTACCGGGCGTACTTGATGCCCGCAGTGTAGTGTTCAGCAAAGCCTCGGTTGTAAGCCACGCCCCATTCGTCGCCCAGGTCATCCACGGCCGGGGTTGATTCGTTGGCACTGAAGTCATGATAGACAAACGCCCATCGACCACCCGCGAGAGCGCCAGATACCGTCAGCGAAATATCTTCCAGGCCACCAGCCGGTGTTGCCAGGAACTGGTCCGTCCAGCCGTTGAATGCGTGTAGCGTGGCCAGCGGCGTGGCGAATCCATAATTACCATCGTCGGAGCCCAGGACCTCATAGGTCAGGGCAATGGTGATGCCTTTAACGCCCGCCCCCGCCTTCAGCGAGTAATAGTCAGCGTCAAACTCGGTGGCGCCGGATTTGGCTTCCTGCCTGGCGTATTCGGCGGCGTAGATCAGTTTTACTGATTCCAGGTCGTAATCACCCGCAAACCGCAGACCCACGGTATCCAGGCCGTTGTTTGTGCCGTCGTCCACTTCCAGCAGATAGGCATAGGCGCTGAGCTTGCCGAAGCCGGTCTGATAGCCCAGGTTCAGCAGGTGATCTTTGGTGGCCAGGTCCTGAGCCTCCGCAAAGATCCGATTGCGCTGGTTGAGATAGGCATAGTCCAGCGTCAGCAGGCTCGTGGGTGCATAGGTCAGGCGCACGCCATCAAAGGTCTGCCGGTCCTGTCGCCAGCCGACATGACCCACATGGCGCTGATTGTCATAGACAATGACCTGGCGACCGGCGCGCGCAGTGACGTCGCCGCCGCTGTATTGCAGGTAAGCCTGATCGACTTCGGTGGTCTCCGGATCGGCAATGACCGAATAATCGGTATTTTTACCCTGAGTGTTGTTGTAATCGTCCAGGCCCATCACCGTGCGGGAATCCTCAAACTCCAGAACTCCGGTCACGCCATGGTAGCTGCCGGTGGTGTAGCCCAGCCGGGTGCGGATGGTCAGGGCATCGGCGTCTTTGAGGGCGTTGTCCTGATCCACCGCCTCATACCGCAAACGGACATCGCCGGAGACTTGCCCGTTGCTCAGGGCATCGTGCAGGGAGTGTTCCGCTGCCAGCGCGGGAGTGGCCAGCGCCAGGGAGCCCAGCATACAGGCCGAATGTCGGATCAATCGTGCTTTCATAGTTGCTTCCTTTTCCGTTAATGACAAAACGTTCTGTTGGCCGGTTGATGCCGGAGTTGGTATCGGCGACGGATCGCAGGGGTCAGGCCGCCTGGCTTTGATTAGACGAGCCGACCGTCAGATGACAGATCGATTGATCGCCCAGGCATTGCTCCATCACCAGTTGGTCGGGCGTGTCGTGAACGGTCTTCCAGGTTCCCTCAGCCGAAGGTTGACCGCGCAGAACCACCGGCATGGCTCGGGTTTTCAGCCTGATCACCGGCGGGTTATGTTCATAGGTCACGGCATCCAGGCCCATGACCGCATGGGCAATCGCTTGTGCCTGATGTTTGATCGGTTCGATAAAGCGGCAAGGCATGCCGTCGATACTGATGCAATCGCCGAGCGCATAAATGTCCGGGTCACTGGTACGCAGTGTGTGTGGATCGACCGCAAGGCCCCGTTGAAACTGCAGGCCGGCGTGACGGGCCAGCCGGTTATCGGTGGCCAGGCCTGTCGCTGCCACAACGTGATCGACTTCAAGGGGCTGGCCCACCTGGCGGGTGATTGAGCGCTTGCCATTGTCGTGTGCGGCCACGCCGGTCACATCCACGCCGCCAAGGTAGCTGATGCCGAGTTGGGTAAAGCTGCTGACCAGGCGGGACGCGGCCTTGTCGGGCAGCAGCCCGGCCAACGGTGCGTTATTGCGGTCGAGCAGGGTGACCGTGTGCCCGGCGCGGGCAAAGTCCTCGGCCAGTTCACAGCCGATCATGCCGGCGCCGACAATAGCGATGGACTGTTTACCCTGCGCCAGCGCCTGTTGCAGTCCAGACCACCCGGCCAGATCATTGACCCGCCAACACAGGGGCGCCGGCAGTTGCGCCGGCAGTATCGGTTGCGCGCCCTGGGCCAGCACCAGCTGGGTGTAGTTGAGCGATCCGCGGGTTGTGCGTAATTGCTTTAACGTCGGGCTCAAGCCAACCGCAAAGGTTTGCGCCATCAGCTGGACACCAAGCCGTTGTGCGGCCTGGTAACCGGTTTCCCGCACCAGCGTGGTTTTATCCGCGCCGCGACTGATAGCCACCGAAAGCTCGGGCTTGTGATAGGTATCGCCACTGCAAGCCGTGACCAGGGTGATGGGAACCGTGGCGTCCAGTGCGCGCAGCGCTTCCACAGTGGACCAGCCGGCAATGCCGGCGCCAATCACCACCACGCCGGGTTTGCGGTTGAAGTGCATCGGCTGATCGCAAACCGTGATTTCCTGCCGTTTCAATAGCTCGAAATCGGTCTTGGTGACGCCGCACAGCGGGCATTCCCAATCGTCCGGAATGTCTTCAAAGCGGGTGCCCGGCGCCAGACCGCTGTCCGGGTCGCCTTGCTCCTCGTCATAGATCAGCCCGCAGGCGAGGCAAATGTATTGTCGCCAGGGCGTGGTTTGATCGACACTTTGCTCACTCATGCCGGCACCTCTGCACGCATCTGTTTGGCCATCTCCCAGCGCAGGTGTTTGAGGGCCGGTGTAACGATGGCGACGAAATGGGCCTCGCGTATGCGGCGTTGGGGTGCCGATGTCATCAGGTAACCGCGCGCGCCTTGATGCAGTAGCGCCGATTGGGACGCCTTAAGCGCCATTTCGGAACCCCGGGCGCGCAGATCCAGTACGTCCAGCAGGAAGTCTTTGCTGCCATCAAACGGGGTTTCGGCGAGTTTGGCGGCCTGAGCTTTGATGTCGTCAAATTCCGCCTGCAGCTCGTCCGGGCGGTCATGCAGATACTGGTTCACATGGCCAAGGGAGGGCTCCACCTCGCGGGCAGAGTCAATCGAACCCTGAATAACGCCAGTGGCCATGCCCACCTGTAACAGGATGAACGCTGTGCGAACGCGCTGAATAAAGGGCCGCACCGGATCGGCAATCATCTGATCCTCACTGACGAAATAGTCGACCAGAGGAACCGCCCAGGTGCTGGTGCCTTCCATCCCGGAAAACTCCGGGCATTTTCTGAGCGTTACCCGCTCATCCAGGTCCAGCAGAAACATGATCTCGTGGGAGCGACTGCCATCCTCCCGGTCGACCGCGGCGATAACGCCACAGTACTGCCCCGGAGCAATGTGGCTGACCCAGGGCAAGGTACCGTTAACCCGATAACCACCCGGTACTTTTTTGGCTTTCAGCGCCATCTTTTCGATACCGGTGAAGGCTTTCATCGGATTGGACAGGGCGGTTCCGCCGAAGGTTCTACCGGCGGCGTGGTCTGGCAAGCGGGCCAACAAAGCCGGATTGCCGGATTGCTCCATGTAGAGCCCGCAAACGTCGTGGCACCAGGTCATGAAACCGGTGGAGCCGCAGTGCCGGCTGATCTCATGCATGGAGTCGATGGCCAGGCCATAGCGAGAGCCGTACTGGTCGAGATGGCCGGCAAACGCGCCGGCCTGACCGAGTTTTGCCATGATATCGATCGGATAATAGCCCTCGTGATCGATACGGTAGGCGGCGGGAGCAAGCTGCTCCCGGGCTATCTGGCTGACATCCGCCAGCACCTGGACATCGTCTGCCCAGGGAAGAGCAATTGAGGGTGATACAGCAGCGCTGTTCATGGCTTACCTCTGGAGTCCGGGGGTGGGCTTATTCCATCAGGCTGATGCTGAACGGGATCGGATTGCGCATGGTGTTGGCCACCGGCGAGAAGTAGTTGGCGTGGCGGACGATTTCATCCAGCTCTTCACGCGTGGCGTCGCCTTCAACCAGTACCTTCACGCGGATATCCTGAAAGCCCATGTCTTCGGGTTTCTTTTCGGCGCCGCCGGCACCCCAGGCGGCCGGATTGCCGATGTCGCCTTCCAGGAAGATTTCCAGTTTGCTGAGTTTGATCTGCTTCCAGGTGGCAACGGCGGTAATGCCGACGGCCAGGCAGCCGCCCAGGCCAGACAGAACAATTTCGCCCGGGGCCGGGGCGGTATCTTCACCGAACAGGTGCAGGGGCTCGTCTACCACCACTTCGTGTTGATTGATGTGGCTGACGGTGCGGTACTGGCCATCGGTAACCGTGTGAACCTTGTTGGTGCCGCGAGTGGCCGGGTTGTTACGGCCTTTTTCTGCAAAGGCGAGCAAGCCGTCACGATCAATCGGGCGAAGGTAAGCGGTTACGGTTTCTGGTTGGCTGGCAGTGGCTGTAGTCATGATGTGCTCCGGTTGGGTTTGTCAGATCTGCCCGTTGTGTCCTGAGACGTTCGGGCTTGTATCTGTACCAGAGCAGCTTGTGTGCCACCTTCTGAAATATGCTATTAATCTGTTTAAAAACAAAAAGATAAAATTAGTTTGTCGAGGTCGATGGTCGCTTGGCTCTTGCCTTTGTCAGGTATCAAAATCCGACAATGTCAGACATTGTCGGGGCCTGGCTCCGCTCCATTGTTCATGTTCAGCTTCTCCAGTCGGTACCGGAATTGTCGGGGTGTCATGCCCAGCAGAGCCGCTGCCCGGGTTTTATTGCCGCCGGTTTGCTGCAGGGCGTCGGTCAGTTCACTGGCCTCGTCCGCCCGCACCCAGCTGTAAGGGCGCCCGGGCCCGGGACTGCTTGTGTTTTGGGCCCCGCCGCTGCCCGGTGCTATCGCGCTGTTGAACGACGTCGGGCCGGCGGGATCCGCAGAGCTCTGCTGGCCGGCCTCAAGGTGCCGGCTGATGGTGGATTCCTGGCGCAGGATCGCTTCAATGTCCATGATGCTGATGGTGCCGTCTTCGGCCATCAGCACGGCCCGTTTGATGACGTTTTCCAGCTGGCGGATATTGCCGGGCCAACTGTAACTTTCCAGGCGCTCCATCACGCCATTGCCCAGCAGGGTATAGCGGCCGTACTCCCGGTTGGCACTTAACAGGAAATGCCGGGCCAGAATGCGCACATCGCCCTCCCGGCTTCGTAACGGGGGCAGGTGGATTGGGAACACGTTGAGCCGATAGAACAGATCGAGGCGAAACTCACCCCGGTTGACCGCATCCTGCAGATTTTTATGGGTAGCGGTGACGATTCGGACATCGACCGGTATGTCTTTGTTACCCCCGACGCGCTGGATCACCTGGCCTTCCAGAACCCGCAGCAGTTTGGGCTGCAATTCCAGGTTCAGGTCGCCGATTTCGTCCAGAAACAGGGTGCCACCACTGGCCAGCTCGATCTTGCCGGGTTTGGTGGCAGACGCGCCGGTGAATGCGCCCCGCTCGTGGCCAAACAGCTCGGATTCCAGCAATTGATCGGGAATGGCCGCGCAGTTGATGGCGAGGAAGGGTTGCTCCTTACGGGCGCTATTCAGGTGCAAGATCTGGGAAAAGCGCTCCTTTCCGGTGCCGGATTCGCCCGTGAGCAATACCGTCACCTGGGTTTTGGCCACCCGGGTTACCTGAAGCAATGCATCCTGCACCGCCCGGCTGTCGCCGAGTATGCCGTGATTGGTTTGCTGGTTTTGCAGGGCGTCTTTCAGCTCCTGGTTTTCAGCCTGGAGGTGGTTGGTACGCTCTTCAATGAGGGAATTAATCTTGATGATCTGGGCAATAAAGGTCGCCAGAATCCTCAGGATAACCAGATCGGCACTGAACGATCTGGGCCGCATGCGCAGCCGGTTGACCGCCAGCACACCCACGGGGGTATTGCCCTCCAGGATGGGAATGGCGATGTAGGCCACCACCCCGTCTGGCAGGGTCATCCGGTCGACCGCCCGGAACAGGTAGCCGGGCTCCTCATCGATGTTCTGAACCACCGCCAGCTGGCCCTGGCGCATTACCCGGCCGGTGATGCCCTCTTCAAAGCTGTACACGCCGCGCTTCCGCTCTTCGGGGGTCAGGCCGTAGCTGTATTGAATGTGCAGAGCGCTGTCGTCCGGTGTCGACAGCAGTACCCGGCCCCGGTTGAGGCCCAGCATTTGCGACATCAGGCGCAGTATGCCGGTGATCGCAGATTCGGGAGAGCCGGAGTGGCCGATCAGTTTGGCGGCCTCTTGCACAACCGTAAGGTCGGTCTCGGCCTTGATGACATCACTTTCGAGTGGTGACGAGAGATTTTCCATGAGCAGTATGCCATTCCAGGACATTGTCAGAGATTGATACAGCAATCTCTGTGCCTGATTGTCCGTTGGACTGACATTGTCGCTTTCATAACAGAACAAGGCCGCCCCTGAGGACGGCCTTGTTCCGGGCGACTCAACCGTTATTCTACGTGCCAGTTAAAGCGTTTTATCAGCAGGCTACAGATGGAGTCCAACCCGTAGCCGATCAGGCCAATGACTACCACGATAGCGGCCAGCGTATCGTAGGAGAGGGTATCCCGGGCATCGTTGATGGCGTAACCGAGGCCGCTGGTGACGCCCAGATACTCCGCCGGTACCAGTACCACCCAGGCCACGCCAACGGCCAGCCGGATGCCGGCGAGCACATCACTCATGATCGCAGGCATGATGATGCGTCGCAGCATGTGCAGTTCCGAGGCGCCCAGGTTGCGGGCGACTTTAAACCAGTTGGGATCGATCCGGCGCACGCCGTGGGCGGTCGAGAAGATGATCGGCCAGACCGCTGCCATCACGATCAGGAAGATAATGGCCGAATCCCAGGTAGGGAAGGCCAGAACCGCGATCGGCATCCAGGCCAGGGGGCTGATCATCCGCAGGAACTGAAACGGCACATTGGCAATCTTCATGGCACTGCCCACGTAGCCGATCAGCACGCCGACCGGCACCCCGATAACAATCCCCCAGAACAAGCCATAGAGAATCCGATACAGGCTGGACAGGACGGTGGGCCAGATAGCACCACTGGCCACAAGACCATAAAGCGCGTGGAAGGTAGGTGCCGGGGCAAAGTTGGCGAACGCCCACATGTCTGGGTCATTGGCCACCAGGTAGCCGCCGAACCACCAGGCGGCCAGCAGACTGGTGATGCCCAGGGCCGGGTAGCGCAGGCTGCTGAGCATGCTTAGCAGCGGACTGAGCCCGTTGAAGCCGGATGACGGTGCGTTCAGGGCAGAGGAGGTTTTGGTACTCATAGTTTGACCACCTCTTCCCGATCAAACGGGTTGTCTGCGTCAAAGCCCGGCGCGTCTTTCCAGCCGGGGTGTTTATCCATGGCCGCTTTGACAAAGCGGTAGTCCACCAGGTCATCCACCACAAAGTCTGGGTCCAGGTCCTGCAGGAAGGTGGTATCGCCACCGACCAGGGTCTGCTTCAGCTCGTTGACGATAAGCCGGGTGGCGGAAGGGAACGGCCACGGCTGGAAGTCGATGCGTCCGCTGCCCCAGTTGGCGTTCTGAATCGCGTTGGGATCGGCGTAGCTTTCCTGGTCATAGAGCGTCATCGCCTGTTCAACCACATTGGCCGCCATGGGCAGATAGCCCTTACCATCGCGCGACAACAGGTGAGCGACTTCTTTCTTGTTCTGCTGGGAATAGATCTGGGCTTTAACAATCGCGTTCATCACCTTCTGGGTCCACACCGGGTTGGCGTTAACCTGGTTCTCGTTCATGCAGACCACGCAGCATGGGTGATTGCGCCAGATATCCCCGGTGAAACGCAGCATCTTGCCGCCGGCCAGCATTTCGCCCACCGCATTGAAGGGTTCCGCGACAATAAAGGCGTCGATCTTCCGGGCCGCCAACGCGGGGGGCATATCCGGCGGCGGCATGATCTGCAGGTTCACCTCGTTGGGCGCCAGGGTCTCGCTTTGCGACTTGATGACCGGTGTCAGCCCGGCGTGGCGCAAGCCCATCTGCAGCACAATGTTGTGCATGGAGTACCAGTAGGGCACCGCAACCTGTTTGCCGCCAAGATCCGCAAAGCTTTTGGCATCGGTATGGCGACCAACCACCAGGCCCGAGCCGTTCAGGTGCGCCCACGACATGATCTTCACCGGGAAGTTGTTGTTGTAGCGCATCCAGATCGGAATCGGCTTAAGGAAATGCACCAGATTGAATCGGCCTGCGGCAAACCCCTCCACAAGCGGTGACCAGCCACGGATCAGTGTGGGCGGTTCGGTTTTCAGGCCTTCCTCTTCGAAAAAGCCTTTGGCGTGGGCCACCAGCAGAACAGTGGCATCGGTGATGGGCAGGTAACCGATACGCACGACTTCATCGGCCGGAGGTTGGATACTGCCCCAGGCAGCCGTGCTGGCGGACATCCCGAACGCAGCGGCCAGGCCGCCAAGGGCCAAGCTGTCGAGCATGAAATCCCGCCGGCTCATTTCGTGTTCCTGGAGGTATTCCTGATCGGATTGCCTGGTGGTGGGCTTGTTGCGTTTCGGCTTTTTCATCGTGTCTTCCTCATTAAGATTGGGCGTTTTCAGGCGGCGCTTTCGGCTTTCGAGTCGGCGGGTTGGCTGGACTGGGCATCCCGTCCGGACAAGCCGGTGTCGGTGCCTTTGAATTGCTGCATCAGTTCGTCGCGCAAGGTCTGAAACCCGACATCCATGTGCCGGCGAGGCCAGGGCAGCTTGACCGGAAGTTCACTGACGATTCGCCCCGGGTTTTGAGACATCACGAGCACCCGGTCCGCCATGGTGATGGCTTCATCAATATCGTGGGTGACGATCACCATGGTGATGCCGCGCTCGCGACAAATAGCGGGCACCTCCTCCTGAAGGGCAGAGCGGGTGAACGCGTCCAGTGCAGAGAACGGCTCATCCAGAAGCAGCACCTCGGGGTTGGTGGCCAAAGATCTTGCCAGTGCAACCCGTTGTTGCTGCCCGCCAGAGAGGCTCTGAACGTTTTCCTTTTTCTTGTCGTGCAGGCCCACCATGTCGAGCAGCGCATCAACCTGCCTGGTCGCTTCGCGCTTGGAGTGGCCTGCGAACAACAGGCCCAGAGCGGCGTTTTCCTGAACGGTCATCCAGGGGTACAAAGAGGCTTTCTGGAACATCATGTTCCACTTGGCACTGGGCGAGGATATCTGGTGACCGTTGACCCGCACGCAGCCTTCCGACGGAATCAGCAGCCCGGCCAGCATATGCAGCAGCGTCGACTTGCCGCAGCCGCTACGGCCGATAAGAGCCGTCATCTGACCCGGCTCAATTCGGGCGTCGATGTCTTTCAAGGTAGGTTCGGCTGAGGGTGAAAACCTGTGGGTGACGTAGTCGATCGACAGTGATGCGCCCATGTCTTTGCTCCGATTCAAAGAAATATTGACCTGAACCTAAGCAGTATGTGTGCCACCAAAATTAAGCTAATAAAATCAATAATTTGTGATTTTTTCCGAAGATTGTCACCGGTTGCTTGTTGTTGCCAATGTCGGACAATGGCAAGGATTATTCGCCATTGCTGAGCTTTGCTCAGATAGACGGATGGTGGAGGACGTGGCTTGGGCAGTAATGGCATCAGTGATGAGTTGGGGATTGCCCGGCATTTAGGTCTTTTTCTGATCGGGGCTCGTGTAAAAAACTGGTGATTTACTCTATAATCTCGGCCCTGTCCCGGGGCGCGCGTACCCCCATATACGCCTAATTACTGACCTGATTGCTACCTTCTGGCCATTACCCGGTGCACAAATATCAAGGAAGATTGCGGCCCTCTGCCGCATACTTTCATGGCGTCCACCCCTCAGAAGAATAGAGCAATGCCTACCACCGTGCTGTCTGGCTTTACCCATAACTTTCTTGGCAAAGCGCCTGTCTGGTACAAGCAAGTTATCCTGCTTTTTCTGATTGCCAATCCCATCGTAATGTACGTGTTCGGGCCGGGTGTGACAGGCTGGCTGTTGATTGCCGAGTTCATCTTTACACTCGCCATGGCGTTGAAATGCTACCCGCTGCTACCGGGTGGATTGCTGGCAGTCGAGGCATTGCTGATCGGGCTGACCACGGCAGACGCCGTGTACCATGAGGTTCTGGTGAACTTCCCGGTGATTCTGCTGCTGATGTTCATGGTGGCGGGCATCTACTTCATGAAAGACCTGCTGCTGGTGACTTTTACCCAGATTTTGGTGGGGGTTCGCTCCAAGTCGGCGTTGTCGTTATTGTTCTGCAGTGCCGCCGCCTTGCTCTCTGCGTTTCTGGATGCTTTGACGGTGACCGCCGTCATCATCAGCGTGGCGGTGGGCTTTTTCTCGGTTTACCACAAAGTGGCTTCTGGCAAAGGCTACCAGCAAAGAGATCACAACGCTGGCAGCGATGAAGAAGTGATCGAGCTGCACCGGGAAGACCTGGAAAACTTCCGGGCGTTTCTGCGTAGCCTGTTGATGCATGGGGCCATAGGTACCGCACTGGGTGGTGTTGCCACCATGGTAGGTGAGCCCCAGAATTTGCTGATTGCCAAGGTAGTCGGGTGGGATTTCGTTGGCTTCTTTCTACACATGGCGCCAGTCAGCGTACCGGTGTTTTTTGCCGGTTTGGCAACTTGTTGGGCGTTGGAGAAGCTGCGCTGGTTCGGCTACGGCGGACGCCTGCCCAAGCCGGTTCGCCAGGTGCTGGAAGAGTTCGCAAAGAACGAGCGGGCCCGCCGCACCAAAGCCGACCAGGCATCCCTGTGGATTCAGGCCATCGCTGCCGCCATTCTGGTGATCGGTCTGGCGTTTCACATTGCGGAAGTGGGCCTGATTGGCCTGTTGGTGATCATCCTGATTACCTCGTTTACCGGCGTCACAGACGAGCACCAGATTGGCAAAGCCTTCCAGGAATCCCTGCCGTTCACTTCTCTGCTGGTAGTGTTCTTCGCCGTGGTGGCGGTGATTCATGAGCAGCATCTGTTCAAACCGATCATCGATTACGTACTCAGCCTGCCGGAGCACCAGCAGCCGGGCATGTTCTTTATTGCCAACGGCCTGTTGTCGATGATCAGTGATAACGTGTTCGTGGCGACGGTGTACATCAGCGAGGTCAAGCAGGCGCTGGATGCCGGCGCCATCAGCTATGAGCACTTCCAGACCCTGGCGGTTTCCATCAACACCGGCACTAACCTGCCCAGCGTGGCAACTCCTAATGGCCAGGCGGCGTTTCTGTTTCTGCTGACTTCCGCCATCGCGCCATTGGTGCGGCTGTCGTACGGCAAAATGGTGATCATGGCGTTTCCGTACACCATCGTGATGGGGGGAGTGGGTCTGTACATGGTGACCCATTCATTCTGAGTACACGTTTTTTAACGTTTGGCCCCACAGTGTTTCGCCTATCTGTTACTCTCTAGGGAAACAGATAACGATAAGCGGTATACATGCGCAGTTGCCAACGTTACTCCACTGATCTGCCTCGTGGCGCCTGGGCGCTGACGGGGCTTTTTGTTGTTCTGGTCGGACTTTTCTATACCGCTCTGGTTCATGCTGACGACCAGAATCCATATAGCATGAAGGCCGTGCGAGTTGCCTATGTGGAGTTTCCGCCCATCACCTACCGCACAGCTGAGGGTGAACCAGCGGGTGAGTTTGTGGAGATTACCAGGAAGGTTGCCGCTGAGGCCGGCTACGAGCTGGAATTCATCTATCTGCCTGTGGCACGTACCTACCTCTACCTGAAAGACGGCACCGTTGACCTCTGGTTGGGATTATCTGCCACGCCAGTATTGAAAGAGGCGGTTCTGGAAAGCTGGATCAGCCCGATTCCCGTGGAGTTGAGTGCCTGGTATCGCCAAGACACAGAACCGCTTGAACACATGGACCAGTTGCATGGCAGCATGGTGATATTGATCGGTGGCTACACCTATGGAGGCCTTAGGTACTGGTTAGAAGACCAGCCAGACATTCGCATCACCGAGGCGCCGAACCATCGCTCGGCGGTGGACATGCTGAAACGAAAGCGGGGTGATTACCTGCTCGATTACCGCCAACCGGTGCGAGAAATCCTGACCCACCCCTCAGATGCCATTATCCGGGAATCGGAAGTACGAAGCCGCAACAGCGCCTGGATGTTCTCGCTGGCCAGCTCCCGGGCCGCCATTCTTCGAGAGGCGTTTGATGATGCCTATCTGCGGTTGGCCGAGCGTGGTGAGGTGCCGCCGGTGCGCCGATTCGAGAAAACCTTTGTATTGCCGGGGTTTCCTGACGAGTATCGTTGAGTGATTAAGACGGGACACTAGCTGATGGCCAGCACCCGTATCGCGTTTGCAGCTGCGGCCGTCCGGTTTTCCACGCCCATTTTCCGAAAAACCTGTTCCAGGTGTTTGTTCACCGTGCGTGGGCTCATGTCCAGAATCTGACCGATTTCCCGATTGGTTTTGCCGTTGGCAATCCACAACAGCACATCGGATTCTCTGAGTGTGAGTTCAAAGGCCTCTCGTAGTGCAGTCGCCGAACTGTGCGGGTTCTGGGGTGTTTTAATCCTCAGCAGGTATTCTCTCTCATCAATCAGCGCCAGGAACTCGATGGAACGCGGAGTATCCGCAAGCCGGATGGGGAGGGCATGCCCCGGTTCCGGTTGGCGAGTAAGCCAGACTTCAATCTGTTTTCGCAGGGACTCCTGTTCCGGGTCTTCGTTCCCCGGCAGTATTCGGTAAACCTGGGGCGTTCCCCAGAGCAATTCACCGCTGGCATTGACGGAAAACAGATTCTGGCCGGCCCGGTCCAGTGCTGAGCGAGCACTTCGTGTCATGCGTGCGTTCGCCAGATGCACTTGCATACGGGCCAGCAATTCGGTGGTATTGATGGGTTTGGTAATGTAGTCGACGCCGCCGGAACCAAGCCCCATCACTACGTGTTCGGTATCGCTGAGACCGGTCATGAACACGATCGGAATGTCGGCGAATGCCGGATTTTCCTTCAGCCTGCGACAGGTCTCAAAGCCGTCCATGTGGGGCATCAGGGCGTCCATAAGAACGATGTCTGGCACGATGTTCTGACTGATGGTAAGTGCCTGCCCACCCTCCAACGCTACGAGAACCGTCATGCCTGCTTCCTCCAGGGCGTCACTGATCATCCGGATCGAATCGACGGCATCATCCACGACCATGACCACGGTTTTTTTCTGTTCAGGAAGATTCATGTTCGGGTACCTCAAGTAGCGCGAGAATTTTCTCAAACTGAAATTCGTTAGTGAGTTTCGTCAGTTCGGTTGTGAAATGGCTGTCGGCTTTGCCGCTGTGTTTAAGCTCGTTCAAAGCCTCAAGCAGCCCCTTGCGGTGACCGATTCGGGCCAGCGACATCAGAGCCTGGCATTCCTCGAATCCTGGTAACGTCAGTTCAGCTTGCACCGGAGGCTCAAGTGCAGCGAGTGGGTCCGGGCTGGGTTTGAAGCGCCACTCTATGTTGAGCACTTTGCCGATCGTATCCAGCAGCAGATTCAGGCGAACCGGCTTGATGATGTAGCCGTTATGCAGGTGGGGCGAACCCGGTGAGTGCTGGCCTTCGTTGGCGTCGGCGGAGATCATGATGACTGGCATGTGGTGTTGGGCATCTCTGAGTTGTTGGAGGATCTCCCAACCGTTAAGCCCAGGCATGGATACATCAAGCAGGATCAGATCCGGCCGGTCGCTGCTGACCTGATGTGAGACCAACAGAGAATTCCCCATGTCGCCAACTTCAAACCCAAGGGGCGACAGCATGGCTCGAATGACCTGGCGGTGGGAAAGGTCATCATCAACGATAAGAACTTTACGCCGGGTGCCGTGGTAGCCATAGATCCGACGGGCAGGTGCGGTTATGGAGCGGGGGGTAACGTCATGCAGGCTGGATAGCATCAGGCTGACCTTGAAGGTGCTGCCTTTTCCGGGGGTGCTGGTAACCGATATGTCTCCTCCCATGATTTCGGTCAGCAATCGGGTAATGGTCAGCCCCAACCCTGTTCCGATCCGGCTCTGCCCCGCGGACCGAACCCGCTCGAACGGACGGAAAATCCGTTCGATGTCGGCTTCGGCAATGCCTTCACCTGTATCCTGCACGGTGAACTCTGCCACCTGGCTCCGATAGCGGAGTGTCAGGCACACTCGGCCGTGATCCGTGTATTTGATGGCATTCGACAGCAGATTGATCAGGATCTGGCGGAGACGTTTCTCATCGGCGGTTACCCGCTCAGGAAGTGGCAACGGGCAATGGTATTCAAAGGCCAGTCCTTTTTCCTCGGCCTGCAAACGGAACATTGTGACCAACTGCTCCATCAGAACTTCAATCCGCACCTGGTCCCGGTGCAAGTCCAGGCGGCCGGCCTCGATTTTGGAGATATCCAGCAGACCCTCGATCAGATCGGCAAGGTGTTCGCCGTTACGGTGGATCACACCCAGTGCCTCCTTGCGGTGGGCGGGGATGTCTTCATCGTTCGCCATCAGTTGGGCGTAACCCAGAATGGCATTGAGCGGAGAGCGCAACTCATGGCTGATGCCCGTGAGGTAACGGCTTTTCGCCAGGTTGGCCGCATCGGCCTGTTCCTTGGCCTGCTGCAGAGCCTGATCGGTTTTCTCGTGCGCGACAATTTCTTCGGTCAGCAATCGGGTTTGGCGCCGGGATTCCTCCTCTGCGACCACCCGGCTCTCGTGGGCCAGAACGAACAGCCAACAAATCACACCGGTCACGATGACCAGAATGAAAAAGACCTTCCAGAGCGTTACCGACAGCAGGATGCCTTCCGCGCTCGTCGCGACTGGGGTCTTGAAATAGATCAGAGATAGCAGCAGGCCCGACAAGCCGTTGATCAATAGCAACAAACTCAGAAAATGACCGAGGCGTGATCGCAGGCGGACCAGCAGGTAATCGGGAACGAATTTGCCCAGGAACAGCTGAAGCTGTTCCTTATAGCCCCCGCCGGGTTTGCAGACATCGTCGCATCGTGCGTCGAGTGAGCAACACAGGGAACAGATGGTGCCCGCGTAAGCGGGGCAGTGGGTTACGTCTTCCGGCTCAAAGCCGTGCTCGCAGATGCTGCACTGCACCAGCTGGTGATCGGTAGCGATCGGTGTGAATGGGCGCGCGGTATAGAAACGGCCGCCGGTTCGCCAGGCAATAACCGGGGCCATGACCAGGGCGACCGCCAGGGCGATGAAATGCGAGAGTGCCTGGGCATAAAGGCCAATCGCGCCGGAGTGGCAGACAACACCTACCAGGGAGGCGGTGATCATCGCCCCGACACCCACCGGATTGATATCGTAAAGGTGTGCCCGTTTGAACTCGATGTGGGCGGGGCTTAGCCCAAGCGGTTTGTTGATCGCCAGATCGGCCACCAGAGCACCTACCCAGGCAATGGCGACGATGCCGTAGAACCCCAGCGTCTCTTCCAGTGCCCGGTACACCCCCAGTTCCATCACCAGCAGCGCGATAGCCACATTGAACACCAGCCAGACCACGCGGCCGGGGTGGCTGTGGGTGAGCCGGGAGAAGAAATTCGACCAGGCAATGGAGCCGGCGTAGGCGTTGGTTACGTTGATCTTGATCTGACACAGAATGACGAAAATACCCGCGAACGCCAGGGAGATTTCCGGGGAATGGGTCACGTAACTGAACGCGACCAGGTACATGTGGGTAGGATCGGCGGCTTCGCCGGCGGGAATGCCCTGATTCAGTGCCAATACGGCCAAAAAAGAGCCTGCCAGGATTTTTATCATCCCGATCACAACCCAGCCAGGACCTCCGGCCATCACCGCTATCCACCAGCGGCGTTTATCCTTTGGCGTCTGGGGCTCGGGAATAAAACGCAGGAAATCAACCTGCTCGCCAATCTGGGCAATCAGCGAGAAAACCACGGCGGCGGCAGCGCCAAACATGAGCACATTAAAACCCTGACCTTCCGATACACCGACACCGCCAAACTGGGTCCAGTCACTGACCGATGACGCATCGGCATAAATGATGAAAACAAAGGGCAACAGTTGCAGCACGATAAAGGCGGGCTGAGTCCAGACCTGGAACCGGCTGATGGTAGTTATGCCATGGGTAACCAAAGGAATGATCACCACCGAACAGATCAGGTAGCCCAGCACCAGAGGAATGCCGAATAGCATTTTCAGGGCCATGGCCATAATGGCCGCTTCGATGGCAAAAAAGATGAAGGTGAAGCTGGCGTAGATCAACGAGGTAATGGTGGAGCCAATGTAGCCGAAGCCGGCGCCACGGGTGAGCAGGTCTATGTCGACGCCATATCGGGCTGCGTAGTAGCTGATGGGTATGGCGGTCAGAAAGATCACCAGGCTGACCGCCAGGATGGCCGCAACGGCATTGTCGAAGCCGTAGTGCAGTGTAATGGCACCGCCGATCGCTTCCATGGCCAGAAAGGATATGGCACCCAGGGCGGTATGACTGACCCTGGCAGCCGACCAGCGGCGGGCGCTCTTGGCGGTGAAGCGAAGCGCGTAGTCCTCCAGGGTCTGGTTGGCAACCCACTGGTTGTAACGTCGCCGGACCCGAAAAATATTCTGTCTTGCGGCCATAGTGCCTTGCCTTCTGGTACAGAGCGCGACTTTTTGGTGCAACTACCGGGTTGGCAGCACCGTTTTTGACAGCTGAAACAAGATCCATGCCATGTGATGGTGCGGATAAGGAATCGCGCCTGACATTATTGCTTTCGTATTCGCGTATTAGCCTGCTGAGCCCGTGACAGGAATGCGTCAAATGACGTAGGCCGCTGGGGTGATTGCCGAATGGGCTCTGTGTCAGTGCCTGAGCAGAATGTGTGTCGTGGGCGCTGTGCTTCGTTTGTTGAAGTGCGGTACCGGCATACCAACACTGCGAGGAATAACCATGGGCACGACAGATTCAACCGCCAACGGGCGGTCATTCGGCAAGGGAACCGGGCTTCGCAAGAAGCTCATGACGCTGGCAGCATCCATGATGCTGGCTACATCGGCACAGGCGGCCACACCCCCCACCTCCGAGGTGAATACCACCGGGCTTGCGGTGACAGACGACACCGTCAAGGTTGGCATACTGCACTCCATCACCGGCACCATGGCGATCAGTGAAATCGGTTCAGTACAGGCCGAGAAACTGGCCATTGAACAGATCAACGCCTCCGGCGGTGTGCTGGGCCGGCAGATCGAGTTCGTGCAGGAAGACGGCGCCAGTGACTGGCCCACCTTCGCGGAGAAAGCCCGCAAGCTGCTGCGCCAGGACAATGTCGCGGCCATTTTTGGTGCCTGGACCTCCGCTTCCCGGAAAGCCATCCTGCCGGTAATCGAACAGTTCAATGGCATGCTGTACTACCCCACGTTCTACGAGGGCCTGGAGCAATCACCGAACGTGATCTACACCGGGCAGGAAGCCACTCAGCAAATCCTGGCCAGTATCGATTGGGCGGTTGAAGAGAAGGGCGCCAAAACCTTCTACCTGCTGGGTTCGGACTACATCTGGCCCCGCACCTCCAACAAAATCGCTCGCAAACACATCGACAAGCTGGGATTGAAGGTAGTCGGCGAGGAGTATTACCCGCTGGGTCATACCCAGTTCAACTCGGTCATCAACAAGATCAAGTTGCGTAAGCCCGATGTTATTTTTGCGTCGGTTGTGGGCGGCTCCAACGTTGCCTTCTACAAGCAGATGAAAGCCGCTGGTATTGATTTCACCAAGGAAAGCCCGCTGTTGCTGACCATCTCTGTAACCGAAGACGAAATCCGGGGCATCGGTGGTGAAAACGTGGAGGGCATCTATGCCTCCATGAAGTACTTCCAGAGCCTGGATAACCCCAACAACCAGGAATTTGTGGCCGCGTTCAAAGAAGCCTGGGGTGATGACATGGTCATCGGTGATGTTACCCAGGCTGCCTACCTTGGCCCCTGGCTGTGGAAGATGGCGGTCGAGAAGGCCGGCTCTTTCGATGTCGACAAAGTGCGTGAAGCCTCACCGGGCATTGAGTTCACCAAAGCCCCTGAAGGTTATGTCCGCATCCACGAAAACCATCACCTCTGGTCCAAGACCCGTATCGGCAACGCCCAGCGCAATGGCCAGTACAAAGTGGTCTACGAAACAGAAGACCTGATGGAGCCAGATCCTTTCCCGGAAGGTTACCAGTAAGCACGGCTGGCCGGTGCCAAGGGGCGCCGGCCGCCGGTTTTCCAAACGGTTGGGTGCGTTATCTCTAGGGAGTAAGGGTCATGTTTGATGGCTACACCACCAGTGAATTGATGTCGATATTTGCCATGCAGGGGTTCGCCGGGCTGTCCCTGTTCTCAGTGTTCGTGCTGATGGCACTCGGCCTGGCGATCATATTTGGTCAGATGGGGGTGATCAATATGGCCCACGGGGAATTCATGATCCTCGGTGCCTATACCACCTACCTGACCTCCAGTGCGTTTCAGAGTTATCTGCCGGGTCTGTTCGGGGGCTATTTTTTCGTCGCCATGCTCTTCGCCTTTCTGGTGTGCGCGGCGCTGGGGGCCTTTATCGAATGGGCCATGGTCAGGCATCTGTACAGGCGGCCGCTGGATACGCTGTTGGCGACCTGGGGCCTGAGCCTGATTCTCCAGCAAGCCTACCGCACGATTTTCGGAGCCCGGGAAGTGGGGGTCACGCTGCCAGACTGGATGATGGGATCAATCCAGGTCACCGACATGGTTGATCTGCCCATCAACGGGCTGTTTGTGATGATCATCGCGCTGTCCATCGCCATAGCCGTTTACTTCCTGATGTACCGGTCCGGTTGGGGCAAAAAAGTCCGGGCGGTGGTGCAGAACCGTCCCATGGCCGAAGCGGTGGGCATCAACAGTGCCGGTGTCGACAGGGCCACGTTTGCCCTGGGCTGCGGGATTGCCGGCATTGCCGGCGCGGCCTTCACCATGATCGGCTCCACTGGCCCATCGTCCGGCCAGGCCTACATCGTGGACACCTTCCTGGTGGTGGTCTTTGGCGGTGCACAGAGCCTGATTGGCACCATTGTATCTGCGTTCGGCATCTCCCAGGCCCAGTCCACCCTCGAGTTCTTCCTGAGTGGTTCGATGGCCAAGGTACTCACGCTTCTGGTGGTTGTCGGCATTCTCATGCTGCGCCCGGAAGGACTCATGGCCCTGAAGATTCGTCGCTAGGAGACCGTCATGAAAGACTCACCCGTTGTTAAATGGTTTACCTCCCGAGAGGGGTTGTACTACCTGGCGTTGGCGCTGTTACTGGTGGTTGTTTTGCCGGTCATGCTCGATGCCTTCCGATTGAATATGGTCGGCAAGTACCTGACCTACGCCTTTGTGGCCATTGGCCTGGTGATGTGTTGGGGTAAAGCAGGCATTCTCAGCCTGGGACAGGGCGTTTTTTTCGGGCTTGGCGGCTACTGCATGGCGATGTACCTCAAGCTTGAGGCCTCAACGCCGGAAGCAACGGCCATACAGTCAACGCCCGGCATCCCGGACTTCATGGACTGGAACCAGATTACCGCTTTGCCCTGGTTCTGGGAGCCGTTCAACAGTTTTGCCTTCACCCTGATTGCCGTGATTGGAGTGCCGGTTTTACTGGCCTTCATTATTGGCGTTGCCATGTTTACCCGACGTGTGGGTGGCGTCTACTTTGCCATCATCACCCAGGCCATCGCCGCCATCCTGACCATTCTAATTATTGGTCAGCAGGGTTACACCGGCGGCATCAACGGCATCACCGACCTGAGAACCCTGATGGGTTGGGACATCCGTACCGATGAAGCGAAAACCGCACTCTATTTCGTAACGGTTGCGCTGTTGTTCGTCTGCCTGTTCTCTGCCCGCCTGATCCAGAAGCGCAAACTCGGGCGCATCCTGGTGGCGATGAATACCCAGGAGACACGTGTTCGGTTTTCCGGCTACGACGTGGCCGCGTTCAAGATCTTCGTGTTCTGCCTGGCTGCGGCTTTTGCCGGCATCGGCGGCGCGCTGTTTACCTTGAGCGTCGGCTTCATGTCGCCCTCGTTCATCGGCATCGTGGCTTCGATCGAGATGGTGATCTTCTGCGCCCTGGGTGGCCGTCTTTCCATCCTTGGAGCCGTCTACGGTGCGCTACTGGTCAACGCCGCCAAGAGTGGGTTTTCCGAATCCTTTCCGGAACTGTGGCCCTTTGCCATGGGTGCGCTGTTTATTGGCGTTGTTCTGGCCTTCCCCAATGGTCTTGCAGGCTTGTACCAGACTTACGTGATGCCTCTGGAGGAGCGTTTGTTCAGGCGCAAGCCAAAGACCGATGGTAGCCAGAAAGCCAAGGCAACAGCGCCGGCCCAAACCCCTGGGGAACGGGGCAAGAAATACGACCCGCTCATTGACCAGTTCAGCCCGGAGAAATCCTGATGAAAGCAGCCAAAAGCAAAAGTAAGGACTTCTTGTTGGCGGTAGAGGGACTGACCGTATCGTTCGACGGCTTTAAAGCGGTAGACGACCTGTCCTTCTACCTGGACCCAAACGAAATCCGGGTGATCATCGGCCCCAATGGCGCCGGAAAAACCACGGTGCTGGACCTGATCTGCGGGAAAACCCGGGCCACGTCAGGCTCCATTCGCTTCCAGGGGCGGGAGCTGACAAAGATGAAAGAGCACCAGATTGTGCATTCTGGGGTTGGGCGTAAATTCCAGACCCCCTCGGTGTTCGAGGACCTCACCGTGTTCGAGAATCTCGAAGTGTCTTATCCGCAGGGCCACTCGGTGATGGGCGCCCTGGCGTTCAAGCGGGATCTTGCGGTGGTGGAGGAAATTGAAGCGGTTGCCCGGACCATTTTTCTTGAAGACATGCTTGAGCAGCCGGCGTCTCTGCTCAGTCATGGTCAGAAGCAGTGGCTTGAAATCGGCATGCTGCTGATTCAGAAGCCGAAGCTGATCATGTTGGATGAACCCGTAGCGGGCATGTCGGTGGTGGAGCGCAAGAAAACTGCCGAATTACTGAAAGTGATTACCCATGAACACACGGTTCTGGTGATCGAACACGATATGCAGTTTGTGGGTGACATTGCTGACCGGGTAACGGTGATGCACCAGGGCAAGGTGTTGTCGGAGGGGTCCATCGAGCACGTGAAGTCGGACCCGAAAGTCATCGAAGTCTATCTGGGGCACTGATCATGCTGAGCGTCAAACAACATTCGGTAGCCTATGGCCAGAGCAGCATCATCCAGGACCTGAACCTGGAGGTGGGCAAGCAGGAAATCGTGGCGGTGGTTGGCCGCAACGGTATGGGTAAAACCACCCTGATGAAATCCCTGGTGGGCATGACTCCAAGCCGCGGTGGCCAGGTCACTCTGGATGGCACGGACCTGTCGAACCTGAAGAGCTTCCAGCGGGTGAGGGCCGGCATCGGGTTTGTGCCCCAGGGGCGAATGATTTTCCCGACCCTGACGGTGAAGGAAAACATCGAGACAGGCCTGGCCGCGGTGGGCGAGAAGAAGATCCCGGAAGACCTTTATGAGCTGTTTCCGGTGCTGAAGGAAATGCAGCACCGCCGGGGCGGCAACCTCTCGGGTGGGCAGCAGCAACAACTGGCCATTGCCCGCGCCCTGGCGACCCGGCCCAAGGTGTTATTGCTCGACGAGCCGACCGAGGGTATCCAGCCCAACATCATCAAGGACATTGCCAAGACCCTGCGGCGGATTCGCGACGAGCGGGGCTTGTCGATTGTGGTGTCGGAGCAGGTGTTGAGCTTTGTGATGGATGCGGCAGACCGGATTCTGGTGATCGAGAAGGGAGAGATCGTGCACGAGGAGCTTCGGGAAGAGGCCGATCAGGAGAAAATTGCCAGTTACCTGGCTGTTTAATTAAGAAACAATCGCTTAGGAGTTAACGATGAGACACGGTGATATTTCCAGCAGTAACGATACCGTCGGTGTGGCGGTGGTGAACTACAAGATGCCCCGGCTGCATACCAAGGCCGAGGTGCTGGACAACGCTCGCAAGATCGCGGACATGATCAAGGGTATGAAGGTGGGGCTGCCGGGCATGGACCTGGTGGTGTTTCCGGAATACAGCACCATGGGAATCATGTACGACAATGACGAGATGATGGAAACCGCCGCCACCATTCCCGGAGACGAGACGGCGATTTTCTCGGCGGCCTGCCGGGAGGCGAATACCTGGGGGGTGTTCTCCCTGACCGGCGAGCGCCATGAAGATCATCCCAACAAGGCGCCCTACAACACCCTGGTGCTGATCAACAATGAGGGTGAGATTGTCCAGAAATACCGCAAGTGCATTCCCTGGTGCCCGATAGAGGGCTGGTACCCCGGCGACACCACCTACGTGACCGAGGGGCCGAAGGGGATGAAGATCAGCCTGATCATCTGCGACGACGGCAACTACCCGGAGATCTGGCGCGACTGCGCCATGAAGGGGGCGGAGCTGATTGTGCGGTGCCAGGGTTACATGTATCCGGCCAAGGAACAGCAGATCATGATGGCCAAGAGCATGGCCTGGGCCAACAACTGTTACGTGGCGGTGGCTAATGCCTCCGGCTTCGACGGGGTGTATTCGTACTTCGGGCACTCCGCCATCATCGGCTTTGATGGTCGTACCCTGGGTGAATGTGGTGAGGAGGACATGGGAGTGCAGTACGCCCAGTTGTCTGTCAGCCAGATCCGTGACGCCCGCGCCAACGACCAGTCCCAGAACCACCTGTTCAAACTGCTGCACCGGGGCTACACCGGCGTCCACAACTCAGGTGACGGCGATAAGGGCGTGGCCGATTGCCCGTTCGAGTTCTATCGCACCTGGGTGATGGACGCCCAGAAAGCCCAGGAAAACGTCGAGGCCATGACCCGAAAAACCGTGGGCACGGCGGAGTGCCCGGTGGGTGAACTGCCGTTCGATGGCAAGGAAAAAACTGCAGGGGCCTGAGCCCGGGAGACCGCGATGCCGTTTATTAATGAGCGGCTGGAAGCCAACCGGGAAACACTGGCAAGGAACCGGGCCGACTCAGGCCCGGTTCGTGTTTCCCGGTTCCGCTTTGAGCCGGATGCCGTGATGGCGAGCCTTCGGGCTAATATTGTCGGTCAGGAGCAGGCCCTGACAGCCATGGAATCCATGTTGGTTCGGGTAAAAGCCGACATCGGTGAAGAGAACCGTCCGCTGGCGGTTCACTTGTTTCTGGGGCCGACCGGTGTGGGCAAGACTGAAACCGTTCGGCTGATTGCCGAGGCCATTCATGGCAGCCGCGATGCCCTGTGCCGAATCGACATGAACACCCTGGCCCAGGAGCACTACGCGGCGGCGTTGACCGGCGCGCCGCCCGGTTATGTGGGCAGCAAGGAAGGCCACAGCCTGTTTGATCTTGAGAAGGTTCAGGGATCGTTCAGCAAACCGGGCATCGTCTTGTTCGACGAACTTGAAAAGGCCAGCAAGGAGGTCACCCGGACCCTGCTCAATGTGCTCGATACCGGCCGGCTGGTGTTCCCCTCCGGCAACCGGGAAATCGACTTCCGCAACACGCTGATCTTTATGACCAGCAACGCCGGAGCCCTGGAAGCGGAAGCGCACCATCACCGCTATCAGCGAGGCTGGCGCCGCTGGCTGGGGCTGGAGCCGGGCCCGCAGGAGAACATTCGGGACAAGGCCCTGCGCCGCCATTTCGACCCGGAGTTCCTGAACCGGATTGACCAGATTCTTACGTCCAACCCCCTGACAGACCAGTGGCTGTATGCCCTTTTGGACATCGAACTGGCCGGCTTGAACAAGCGCCTGGCCCGCAAACAGGCCTCGCTGGATTTGTCGGTGGAGCTGCGCAGTGTGTTGTGCCGCGATTACGACAGCCGCTATGGCGCCCGCGAGATGCTACGGGCGTTCCGCCAGAAACTGGAGCCGGCGCTGGCCCGTGCGTTGCTGGCGCATCCTGAGCATTCCTCATTTCTGGCCGAGCTCAAGGGGCAGGAGATAGTGGTGCGCCAATACGTCGAATGACGTAGGTGCCGGGGGTAATTCGCGAATACCGCGCCGGTGGCGTATCGCGGATAGTGGAACGGTCAGCGCAGGCGCCGTCGGGCACTGCGTTCCCAAACTTAGACGCCGAACGCCAAGAACCAAGGAGCGACCGCTATGGCCGAAACACTCATCAAGATCGATTTGAGCAAGTCCGCGTACGAGAACGAGAACATACACAACCGCTGGCATCCGGACATTCCTATGGCGGCGATGGTCAAGCCCGGGGACGACTTCATCCTCGAGTGTTACGACTGGACCGGTGGCCAGATCAAGAACGACGACAGCGCCGACGACGTGCGCGATGTGGATCTGACCCAGGTTCACTTCCTGTCTGGCCCGGTGGGCGTGGAGGGCGCAGAACCCGGCGACCTGCTGGAAGTGGACATCCTCGACATTGGTGCCTTCAAGGACAGCCAGTGGGGCTTCAACGGTTTCTTCTCCAAGAAGAACGGCGGCGGCTTTCTGACCGAGCACTTTCCGGAGGCCCAGAAATCCATCTGGGACTTCAACGGCATGTTCACCAAATCCCGCCACATCCCCAACGTTGAATTTGCCGGCATGATCCACCCGGGCCTGATCGGCTGTCTGCCGTCCAAGGAAATGCTGGCGGAGTGGAACAAGCGCGAGAAAGAACTGTACGACACCGAGCCGGATCGGGTGCCCGGCCTGGCGAACCTGCCCTACGCCGATACCGCCCACTTGGGCAAGCTGGCGGGTGATGCCGCTAAAGAGGCGGCGCTGGAAGCCGCCCGCACTGTACCGCCCCGGGAACACGGTGGTAACTGCGACATCAAGGACTTGTCCCGTGGTTCCAAGGTGTATTTCCCGGTCTATGTAAAGGGGGCAGGCCTGTCGGTGGGCGACCTGCACTTCAGCCAGGGCGACGGCGAGATCACCTTCTGCGGCGCCATCGAAATGGCCGGCTGGATTCACCTGCGGGTGAACCTGATCAAGGACGGTATGGCCAAATACGGCATCAAGAACCCGGTCTTCAAACCCAGCAGCATCAAGCCGCGCTACGAGGACTATGTGATCTTCGAGGGCATCTCGGTGGATGAAGAGGGCCAGCAGCACTACCTGGACGTGCACGTGGCCTACCGCCAGGCCTGCCTCAACGCCATCAACTACCTGACGAAGTTCGGTTACACCCCGGCTCAGGGCTACGCGTTGCTTGGCTGTGCGCCGGTGGAAGGCCACATCAGTGGCGTGGTGGATGTGCCCAACGCCTGCGCCACCCTGTGGTTGCCGACCGAGATCTTCGACTTCGACATCAACCCCACGGCGGAAGGACCGACCAGGAAGGTCACGCCGGGCACCGACGTACCCCTTTCACCGGACAAGGAGTAAGCCATGCCACTGTACGACTACAAATGCCGGGAACACGGGCTGTTCCAGGAACTGGGGGCCATGGCCGAAGCCGGTAACCCGGCCCATTGCCCCACCTGCAAGGCGCTGTCACCCCGGGTGATTGTGCTGCCGCCGGAGCTCCTGGCCATGGACCCGGCCCGCCGCAACGCGGAGGCGCGGAATGAGAAGGCGAGGCACGAGCCCATCATCTCCACCGCCGACCAGCGGGCCCGGGACGCCGAGCACCGCAAGAGTTGTGGCTGCAAGAAAAAGTCGGACGGTAAACACATGCTGTTCTACACCGCCGACGGCAAGAAGATGTTCCCGTCTATGCGGCCCTGGATGATCAGCCACTGACCATTGCTTTCACGTGTTTGGCCCCCTTGAGGGGCCTTTTTTATGTGGACCTGTCCATCAGGTATTGTCTTGTTTGTAATACCCCTATATAGTGACCAAATCCTTGGTTAACTACCATATATTGTGATCAAACTCTGATCATTTTGATCGCAGGGTAGTCGGGAATCCGGTGAGAATCCGGAACTGACGCGCAGCGGTATTGGGGAACGAGCGTGGCAAGATGACACTGGCGCAAGTCGGGAAGTCGCCACGTTAGGCAGAGCTGAAAGGTTCACGCCCCTGAGTCCGAAGACCTGCCAGGGATCAGAAGCCCCCCATGGGTTTCTGGACTGCACCTTCGCGATTCAAGGGTGAGCAGATTGGTCAGGCCTGCCTGTATTCGGGGCAAGGTGTGCCACTGCGTTCGCGAGGGTGAAACGGAACCAACGCGAATTCAGGAGAGCACCATGACAGCCACTGCCATTGCCGAACCCCCGGCCCCCGCTACCGATACCCAATCCCTTCAAGTTATTAAACGCAACGGCACCCTGGTTGGATTCAATCCCGCCAAAATCAGTGTGGCGGTGACCAAAGCGTTCCTGGCCGTGGAAGGCGATAAAGCCGCCGGCTCTGCCCGCATCAACGACGCCGTGCATCGGGTAACCGAACAGGTGGTGCAGGCCATCAGCCGGCGCCTGAAAGCCGGTGGCAAAGTGCATATTGAAGACATTCAGGACCAGGTGGAACTGGCCCTGATGCGGGCCGAAGAGCAAAAGGTGGCCCGGGCTTACGTGCTCTACCGGGAAGAACACGCCCGCAAGCGCGCCAGTGAAGAACCGGTGGAAGCGCACCCGCACCTGACCGTGAAAAAGAGCGACGGTAGCATCGCGCCGCTGGATCTGGGACTGATGAAACAGCAGGTAGAGCAGGCCGCCACCGGGCTGGACGGCATTGACGGCGAATCCCTGGTGGAAGACGCCCTGCGCAACCTGTACGACGGTATCGAGGGCACCGAAGTGCTGACCGCGCTGATCATGACCGCCCGGGGCCGCATTGAGCGGGAACCGGACTACAGCGCCGTGACCGCCCGCCTGCTGCTGGAACAGCTGCGGCTGGAAGCCGCCGAGGCCCTGGGCCTGCCCCGCAACCAGACGCTGGCGGAGACTTATCCACAGGCGCTGACAGCGTTTATCCACGCCGGTATCCGCTACGAATTGTTGGACGAAGCCCTGGCGGCCTTTGATCTGGAACGCCTGGCCGAAGCCCTGAAGCCCGAGCGGGATCTGCAATTTGGCTTCCTCGGCCTGCAAACCCTGTACGACCGCTACTTCCTGCACTGGAACAAAGCCCGCCTGGAACTGCCCCAGGTGTTCTTCATGCGTGTGGCCATGGGCCTGGCCCTGCGGGAAGACGATCCCAACGCCCGCGCCATCGAATTCTACAACCTGCTGTCCAGCTTTGATTACATGGCCAGCACGCCCACCCTGTTCAACAGCGGCACCCGCCATTCCCAGTTGTCCTCCTGCTACCTGACCACCGTGCAAGACGACCTGGAAGGCATCTACGGCGCCATCAAGGATAACGCGCTGCTCTCCAAATGGGCCGGCGGCCTGGGCAACGACTGGACGCCAGTACGTGCGCTGGGCTCCCACATCAAAGGCACCAACGGCCAGAGCCAGGGCGTGGTGCCCTTCCTGAAAGTGGTCAACGACACCGCGGTGGCGGTGAACCAGGGCGGCAAGCGCAAAGGCGCCGTGTGTGCCTACCTGGAAAGCTGGCACCTGGACATCGAAGAATTCCTGGAACTGCGCAAAAACACCGGCGACGAACGCCGCCGCACCCACGACATGAACACCGCCAACTGGGTGCCGGATTTGCTGATTGAGCGCATGCGCGAAGACCGCGACTGGACCCTGTTTTCCCCAAGCGATGCGCCAGACCTGCATGACCTGTACGGCAACGCCTTCCGGGAACGCTACGAGCATTACGAAGCGCTGGCGGAGCAAGGCAAGATCAAGCTGTTCAAGAAAATCCCCGCCAAGCAGCTGTGGCGCAAAATGCTCACCGTGCTGTTTGAAACCGGCCACCCCTGGATCACCTTCAAAGACCCCTGCAACCTGCGTTCCCCGCAGCAGCACCAGGGCGTAGTGCACAGCTCCAACCTGTGCACCGAAATCACCCTGAACACCAGCGCCGACGAAATCGCCGTATGCAACCTGGGCTCGGTCAACCTGGCCGCCCACATCGCCAACGGCGAGCTGGACGTACAGCGCCTTGAACGCACCGTGACCACCGCCGTGCGCATGCTCGATAACGTCATCGATATCAACTTCTACGCCGTACCCCAGGCGAAGAACTCCAACCTCAAACACCGCCCCGTGGGCCTGGGCCTGATGGGCTTTCAGGACGCCCTCTACCAACTGGGCCTGCCATACACCAGCCCGGAAGCCGTCGAGTTTGCTGATGTGGCCATGGAACAACTGAGCTACTTCGCCATCCGCGCCTCCGCCACCCTGGCCGGCGAACGGGGTGCCTATGAAACCTACGAAGGCTCCCTCTGGCAGCAAGGCATCCTACCCATCGATTCCATCAACCTGTTAAAGGAGAACCGTCGGGAAGGGGACCTGTCGCTCAATACCAACAGCCGCCTGGACTGGACCCCGGTGCGCGAGCTGATTGCCAAACACGGCATGCGCAACAGCAACGTCATGGCCATCGCCCCCACCGCCACCATCTCCAACATCGTCGGCGTGTCCCAGTCCATTGAACCGGCGTACCAGAACCTGTTCGTCAAATCGAACCTCTCTGGCGAATTCACCGTAGTGAACCCCTCCCTGGTGCGCGACCTTAAAGCCGAAGGCCTGTGGGACAACGTGATGGTCAACGACCTCAAATACTTCGACGGCAGTGTGCAACAGATCGACCGCATTCCACCGGTACTGAAAGCCCGCTACGCCACTGCCTTCGAAATCGACCCAAGATGGCTGGTAGAGGCTGCCGCAAGACGCCAGAAATGGCTCGACCAGGCCCAGAGCCTGAACCTGTACATGGCCGAACCCAGCGGCAAGAAACTGGATGCTCTGTACCAGTTGGCCTGGGAACGCGGTTTGAAAACCACCTACTACCTGCGTTCCCTGGGTGCTACCGGCGCCGAAAAAAGCGCCCCGGTGGCTGCACCCCAGCCGCAAGTGTGCAGTATTGACGAGCCAGACTGCGAAGCCTGTCAGTAACTATAGGCTTTGCCGAATAAGCAGCGATTACTCCACAGCCTGAAGAACCGGGCTGGTCTGGCTTCCCAAAAATGTCTGTAGCCATGGATGGCTACAGCCAAGCCCCCCAGGGATGGGTTCACGGGCGGTTTTTGGGAAGCCAGACCAGAGCGGTTCCACCACCAAGCAAAGCAGGCTAAGCGACCAAGAACTCCGAGGTAAAAGACATGCTAGATTGGGACGACGAACCAAAAACCGAAAACAAGCCGACGGCCAGCGCCGGCCCGGCGCCGGTGAACGTAGACGACAAACGCGTGATCAACGGCGAAACCGACATCAACCAGTTGGCGCCGTTCAAGTACCCCTGGGCCTGGGAATACTTCATGAACGCCAACAAAAACCACTGGACCCCGCTAGACGTCAACATGGCCCAGGACGTCCACGACTACCACCACCGCCTGAGCCCGGCGGAAAAGCACGTGTACGAAAACGTACTGGCCTACCTCACCACCTCCGACATCCTCGCCATGCGCAACATCGGCCTGGCCGTGATGGAGAAAATGAGCGCGCCCGAGCTGCAAATCTACCAGGCCCGCCAGGTGTATGAAGAAGCCCTGCACACCTGGACCTACCAGCACTGCATCGAAACCCTCAACCTGGACCAGAGCGAAATCTACAACCGCTACCGCGTGGTACCGGAAATCAACGGCAAGATCCAGGTAGCCAACCGACGGCTGGACGCCGCCATGCGCTCCGACATGAACCTGCGCAACCCGGATGACCTGCAGGAATTCATCATGTCGTACCTGTTCTTCGCCGCCGTGTTTGAGGGCTGCTGGTTCTACAACGGCTTCAGCCCCATCTTCGCCCTGCAGCGCCGGGGCCTGATGCGCGGCACCGGGGAGCAACTGCAGTACATCCTGCGGGACGAAGCCATGCACTTCTCCTTCGGCCTGAAAGTGGTGAACCAGATTCTGGAGGAAGAAAACATCACCTTCGACCCCAAAGCCGTGCGCGACATGTGGGACGAATCCGAAGCCGCCGAAATGGCCTACGCCAACTACATCCTGCGTGACCCCATCCTCGGCTATTCTGCGGAATACCACACCGAACAATTCCGCTTCGTGGCCAACCGCCGCGCCAGAACCGTCGGCCTGGAAGAACCTTTCCCGGGGGCCAAGAACGTCTCGCCCTGGTTGGATGAGCAAGCCACCATGCGCAAAGAGAAGAACTTCTTTGAAACCCGGGTGATTGAATACCAGACCGGGGCGCAGTTGGAGTGGTAATACGCTAAAACCGCCGGTGCCAAAGACAACAGAGGTTGATCTACGGCACCGGCGGGAGTGTAATGGCAGCACAGTGACGTTGCGCACGGCGCCCGGTTTTAGGCGCTCTCCACGGAAGAGGCCAAGCCCATGAAAGTGGCTGTTTTCAGCACCAAACCCTACGACGAACAATTCCTTGGTCAGGCCAGCCGGGACAGCCAAGAGCATGAACTGGTGTTTCTGGAACCCCGTTTGAATACAACCACGGCAGCGCTCGCCAAAGGCTTTGATGCGGTGTGTGTTTTCGTGAACGACCAGTTGGACGACGAGGTGCTGGAGCAGTTGTCCGAAGGCGGCATCCGTGCAGTCGCCCTGCGCTGTGCGGGCTTCAATAACGTAGACCTGAAAGCCGCCGAGCGCCTGGGAATCAGCGTGGTGCGAGTACCTGCTTACTCACCCTATGCCGTGGCCGAACACACCGTCGCCCTGATTCTGACCCTTAACCGACAGATTCACCGGGCGTACCACCGCATCCGCGATGGTAACTTTGCGCTGGATGGTTTGCTGGGCTTCGACCTGCGGGGGCGCACCGTGGGCGTGGTGGGTACCGGCCAGATAGGCCTGGAGGTAGTGCGCATCATGCGTGGCTTTGGCTGCCGTGTGCTCTGCTACGACCTTCATACCAACCCGGAAGCCCAACAACTGGGCGGTGAATATGTGGCACTGGACGACCTGTTCAGCCAGGCCGATATTGTCAGCCTGCATTGCCCGTTAACCCCCGGCACCCACCACCTGATCAACGCGGATGCCGTGGCCAAGATGAAGCCGGGCGTGATGCTGATCAACACCAGCCGGGGCGCCATGGTCGATACCGCCGCGATCATCGAGGGCCTTAAATCCGGCCAGATTGGCTACCTGGGCCTCGATGTGTACGAGGAAGAAAGTGACCTGTTTTTCGAAGACCTGTCCAACATCGTGCTGAAAGACGATGTGTTTGCGCGCTTGCTGACCTTCCCCAACGTAGTGATCACCGGCCACCAGGCCTTCTTCACCCGCAACGCCCTTGAGAGCATTGCGCGCACCACCCTGGGAAATCTGACCGAGCTGGAATCGAGCGGGCAATGCGCAAACCGGTTAACCGCGCACTGAGACAAGCGGGCCCCGTACTCGTACAATCCGACCATGCCCAGACAGTTTTATCGAGCGGGCCCTGACCATCGTGCCGGGGCGCCTGTTACCTTCCTTGATGTACGCCGCCGCTTCCAGTTCCGAACCGTGGAGATTGGCCGATGGGTAACCGAACCGGAAAAGCAGCGCAGCGCCGCACTGTTTTACGACGCCCTGTGCGACTTGATGACCATCCTCGGCGGCACCGAAAGCCTGATCTCCCTGCGCGGCAGCCTGGCCCTGCAGTACGGCATCGGCGGCCGGCCCGGCGTATCTGCCCATTACACCCCCGCCACCCGCAGCTTCGCCCTGGCCAAAAACGCCGGCCCCGGCAGCATTGCCCATGAATGGTTTCATGCCTTCGACCACTACATAGCGGACAAATTGTTCCCAAACACTTCCAACGCGGAGTTTGGCTCCACACTCTGGCTAACCCGTGAAGATGCCATCGCCCACCCCCTGAACGACCGACTGCAAGCCTGCTACCGCACCATCCTGCTGGATAACGCAGGCGAGCAGCCCAGCGACCTGTTCCGGCAATCCGCCAAGGCCGACAAAGCCGCCGGTGTGCATTACTACAGCCGGCCCGAAGAACTTTGCGCCCGAGCCTTCGAAGCCTACGTTCAGGACGCCCCCGTAAAAAATGCCTTCCTGGTGAAAGGTACGAAAGAAAGCGAAGAAGCCCAGTTGGGGCTTTATCCGCAGGGGCCACAGCGGGAGCGCATCAATCGGGCGTTTCTTGCTTACTTTCAATCCTTGGGTAGGGCCTTGCAGCGAACAGACGCATGACAGCCGGAGTTATACGAACGCGTTCGCAAAAGTCCGGAAAAATGCATGGGAAATATTCGTAACCTTCTGATATGGTTGGAAAGTAGAATTTTAGGGGCGGAATTACACGCCCCAGGTAGGAGCAGGGGTGGCTCGATTCAGGGCGTATAACTCCGGCGGTAGCCGTGATGAAATGCTTTTATCCTTTTGTTTTGGTTTGGAAAAACAGGAGGTTTTGGGCGCGTTTGGTGTGGAGTTATACGAACGCGGGATATACGAACGGGTTCGTATAATTCACTGTTAACTGTCACGGAAGATCTCAGTGAAATTTGAAGTATCGAGCAATCTTAAAATCAGTCCCGAAGATGTTGCTGGGCTACTCACCATGAAGGGCGTAAATAGGGAATTGAGCCCTCTCATCCGTATGACGGCTCCCTCAGAATGGTCAAGCAAGCCGATCTTCGAATGGCCCTCCGGTAGGGTGCTCTTTTCGAGCTGGATACTCCTTTTCGGTATCCTTCCCATTGATCGGCACACGTTCTTTTTTCAATCCATTGATCGCCAACGGGGTTTTGTGGAGGTGTCCAGTACTTTAACCAATAAGCTGTGGCACCATCGGCGGGACATCAATCGGAACGGGGCATTATGCTGGGTCACCGATACCGTCGAGTTTCAGTGTAGGTTGCCAGTGTTGGCAGACGTTCTGGCACCTGTCTACCGACTCATCTTCAAGCACCGTCATCAGGTGCTAAGATCATACTATGGTGGCAGCGCCAGTTAACCAGTCAATTAAGTTCGTTCCGGCCTGCGGCCTCCACCGGACGCCCCTGTCGGGCCGCCGCTTATTTCAGCGTTAGTGGCTGTGGCTTCGGTCCTTTTGGGCTGCGGTGTGCCAGTGGCCTTGGTGCCGTGCTTGGTTGCCAAACCCGCATATTCTGGTGAGCACCAAGGCCGTCCGAATCCGCGTTCGGTTTGGTTGCATCAGTAAGCAAGAGTTTTGGCGGGAAATTCGGTGTTCACCGTGTGGGGTCGTCCGCCGAAAATTGGGTCTGGATCTGCTACCTCTGAGTTCAGGTTCATTCACCGCATCATTGGCGGTGTTTCAAACAGAGTGCATCGGCTCATGTCGGTGCCGGGTTACGGAGTAGGCCGTCAAGGTCAGTGCCAGGGAGCCGGCAGTGTCATTACCTGCCACTAACCAGTCGCTGTAGTACGCGGCCGATGGCCGCCGGACGCCCTTTTCATTGCGGCTTCGCCTCCATTACAAGGGCGCCGCTAAGCTTCGCGTTATGCCCCATTAACCCTCAAGAAGGAGCGAATATAAAAAGTTAAAATCAGCGGCTATCGTTGGAACCTTTGGAATCGGGGTGGTTCTTACAAACACGGCGAGCGCATTCGAGGATTTAGGCAAAGACTGTAAGCCTATGCAAGAGCTGTTTTTGCAGCTGCAGAAGTGTCCACGCACCGGGGTGAGGCACAAGCCACGATGAATCAATACACTGGATTTCCAGATCAAGAGAATAATCAACCAAACAGGTGGTTAAAGAAAGATGACATACTCATCAGGTAGTTTAATCAATCAAAAAAAATGGATCTTACTTTTTCATTTTATTATTGGTGCAATAATAGGCGTGCTTCTATTACATCCGTTGACGACAATGGTATTCTGGTACGAATACAAGGGCTTAATCGAATTTCCGGGTAACAGCCCGATAGAGTTTTTGATTCAGCGTTTAATTACTGAATTCAAGTTTGAATTAATACCTATGAGCTTTGTGTTTGCACTGCTTGGCGGTATTGTTGGTCTATTGTTCGGTCTGTACCATATAAGACTGTCTGGCCAAAAAAATCTTGTCCGCTATCTGGAACACGAGCTTGCTGAAGAATTACCCTTATTGATTGCCAGAGGCGAAAGTGAGCATCTTGAATTCAAATCCACGTATCGTTGGGATGTAAGACAACAGCGAACGAATCGCGCACTTGAGTTGATTGTCATCAAAGCCATCGCCGGTTTTTTAAATCGCGAAGGCGGTACATTGCTGATCGGCGTTGAGGACAACGGCAATATCATTGGCATCGACTCTGACTTCCAGACATTGAAGCACAAAAATAGAGACGGCTTCGAACGTGCACTGATGGATACGGTTAAAACCAGTCTGGGAGGAAACGCTTGCGCATTACTTCATTGCCGGTTCCACGATATCGAAAATAAAACCATCTGTCGCGTCATTGTCGAGAGCGCTGTTGAACCTGTTTATTATCATGAGGACAGCGTAGCACGGCTTATGGTACGCACAGGTAATAGTACACGAGAGCTGGATGCGCGGGAAGCACATGCCTATCTTTCCAGTCGAACGACAAAATCTTTTTCTTTATAGGTACACAATGAATACGCATTCGCATAACCACGACACTGAATCAATAGGTGATCGCCGCCTGGGATTCGCCATCGCTATCAATATGCTCCTGACATTAGCCCAGGTCGTCGGTGGTATTCTATCGGGCAGCCTTTCACTGATTGCTGATGCACTGCATAACTTCAGTGATGCCGCCTCACTGCTCATTGCCTGGGTCGCCAGAAAGATCGGTCGTCAACCGGCCGATCATTTCAGAACCTTTGGTTATAAACGCGCTGAAATCATTGCTACATTAATTAATTTAGTCACACTTGTCCTGATTGGGCTGTACCTGATCTATGAAGCGCTATGGCGAATCTACGAACCACAGATTATTGAAGGCTGGATGGTTGTGATTGTGGCGTCGATTGCGCTGGTGATTGATCTGGCAACCGCGTTTCTTACCTTTACTATGTCTAAGCACAGTATGAATATCCGTGCCGCTTTTTTGCACAATGTATCGGATGCGCTGGCCTCAGCGGGTGTTATTGTTGCCGGTACACTGATCCTTCTTTATGAGTGGTACTGGAGTGATACCTTAATAACATTATTGATAGCCGCGTATGTTTTGTACCAGGCAGCCACGATGTTACCAAAAACCATTCATATCCTGATGCAGGGAACACCGGAGGGCATTGTTATTGATGATGTCATCACAGCCATGCAGCAGGTAACAAATGTTATCAATGTTCATCACGTACATATCTGGCAACTTGACGAGCATCAGAATGCATTAGAAGCTCATGTTCTACTTTCTGATTATTCACAACTGGATAAAGTGAAGGGTGAATTAAAAACAGCGCTTGCACAAAAATTCTCCATCGGGCATTCAACACTCGAGTTTGAGATTAAAGAATGCAAATATGATCAGTGTTAACTTTTTTATATCGAAGCAAGTTTTAAATGAGTAATTGTGGAAGTGAAGAGTCTGTAATCATTCTTCATGACAGATTGCGTTATGTTCTAGGCATCGTATTTTAATGGTCAATTGTTATCTGATTATAAGAAACAAAAACGTCAGCAGCTCTTAAGGCTGTGATTGCAAAGAAGGACAAGGCATAACAAGGCGCTGCACTCGGACAAAATAAAGCTGCGCCGCTTCGCTTTGCATCTTTATTTTTCCGGTGAGCTTGGTCGTTATAAATCAGGGAGTAGCCATCGATGGAATGGCGCAAGGACGATTACCTAATCACTGACGACGTATCCAAGGTGCAACTGGATGTCGTCCACCGCTTGCTTGCTGCAACCTATTGGGGTGGTCGCCGCCCCAGGGAAATCGTAGAGCGCATGGTTGCAGGCTCCATCTGCTTCAGTCTTTACCGTGGTCCCACACAGATCGGTTTTGGGCGGGCAGTCACCGATAGTGCTACTTTTACCTGGGTGGCGGATATTGTGGTTGAACCCGAATTTCGCGGTAGCGGTCTCGGTAAGTGGATCATGGAGTGTTTGCTAGTGCACCCGGCCATAAAGGGAACCCAGATGGTGTTGCAAACCCGAGATGCACAAGGGCTCTACGAGCAGTTTGGGTTCTCTGGTAACAGTGCTCTCATGAGCACCAAAGTCACTGATTTATAACAAGTCGCAGCAGTACGCGGCCGATGGCCGCCGGACGCCCTTTCCATGGCTCCTTCGTCGCCATTCCAAGGTCGCCGCTGTGCTCAGCGTTATGAATATCTCGGAGGGATCCAGTGAAGTTCATCAAAGAGTCGCTTGTTCAGCAGAAAATAAGAAATGGAACCATTCGAATCTATCAAATTAACGTCGATCTGGATACCAGAACCGAAGATGTTGGAGGTCACAAGCGCGATCTTCCGGCGCATGAGATAGAGGCGTATCAACGAGTCGATATGCGGGATTGCTACGATGATATGCGTGGATTTTGTGAAACTAAGGTCTATGCAATTTTCGATAAAGGTGTGGACACCAAAATTCGATTCTCTTGGGGGCGGCATATGGATGGTATGGCGAATTCAACGTCATCTCATATTGTCAGACTGGATTCGGGCTTTTCGTTCTGGTCAGATATGTCGAACAAAGTTGTTCAGACGGTAGATGACGTGGCTGCGTTTATTTTGGCTAGACCGGAATGCTGGCGTGCAGACCGAATATGAGCGAACTTTTCATAACAAGGCCAGGCACGGCGACGCCTACTACATTGCGGCTTCGCCTCCATTCCGTAGCCGCGCATGCTGGCTGGCGTTAGGCATTACTAAGGAACTCGGTATGGTCCTCACCAAGGAGAAAGGTGGGCTAAAGCTCTTGATGACTATCTGTGTCGTTTTACCGATCTATGCTCATGGTTATTCCGCGTGGAAAGGCGGCTTCACTGAGGCTGGGTTTCAAGTACATCTCTATATTTTGCCGTTCTCCGTTCTTTTCTGCCTATTTGCTCTGTCAATTCAACGGTCGTTGAGAAATAGGTTGGTAGTCACAGATTCCGGCCTTTTGGTTGAGGACTTTTCGAAAGTTGAGTTTCCGTGGGAGGTGATCGAGCGAGTCTCCACGAGACCGCAACTTTTACCACGAGGTGGCGCATGCCTGTGGCTAGTGTTAAAAACGGAGTGTGATAGCAAGTACACAAACCGGAAAGTACGAAAACTCAATCGCCTGATCGGCATCGACGGGATACCTGTCTGCAATCTATCAACATACTCTGGCGACGTTGAAAAATTCCTAGGGATTATTGAACAGCGTGCGGCCAGTGCCTAACCAGTGCAGGCACGGCGACGCCCATTACATTGCGCCTTTGGCTCCATTCCACGGGCGCGCATGCTGCAAGCGTTAGGCAGGGAGAAAAAAGTGAGTCGTGCTCCTCATTCTGACGGTGCAGTGAAGGTTTGGGCATTTCTGATGATCCCCCAGTTTGCCATTCCTTTTTATCTAGTCTTGATCTGGCTGACACCTGCTGAATATCGTCCATACTGGGCTGGCGTGTGGTTTGGGGGAACTGTTCTTTTGCATCTTTTAAATCCCGTCGGTGGAACAGGGTACCAAGGGGGTGATCTTGAGCCGGATAGTGATTGGCAGTTTCTGCTTTTGGTGCTCAGGGATTCGCTGATGCTCATGCTACCCATAGCCGGGATTATTTTTGCAGTTGGCTTGAAGATATTTGGTTGAGCATGTTGGCAATGCCTAACCAACAGTTCCAGTTCGTTCCGGGCCTGACGGCCCTCCACCGGACAGCCTTGTCGCCGCTTCGCTCTGCCAAGGCTGCCGCTGAACAATGGCGTTAACCAGCCCTCAGGCCTCTTCGTAAACACTCACCAATAACTTGCGTAAACTCCCGAATTCGTTTCACCCGCCTCAGATCAGGATGAATAAGAATCCAGAGAGGAATGGCCAGCTCCCCGATTGAATCCGTCAGGCGGCAGAGTTCTGGATCAGAATCCCCCAGATAGTCCGGAAGTACGGCCACGGCGGGGCCTGATCGCGTGGCGGCTTGCATGCCTAGCATTGAGTCGACCCGGTAGTGGCAGAGCTCGTTAAGTCCATTCTGGGCCATCCAGGTTTCGAGCGCACGGTTGCCCATATGGTTGTCCGGGCCAATCCATGGGTGCCCGGTTAACCTGTGCAAGGGCACCCGCTCGTTCTGCCAGTACTGCCGCTTCCCGTTTGCTCAAACTGTGCACCTGGTTAGAGATGACCACCTCCAGCGTGATATCGGGATAGTCCGCACGGAACGTTTCGAACGGCTTAGCCAGCAGTCCCGCAAACAGGGTGTCGGTGGTGGTGACTCGGATGGTGCCGGACAGTTTCAGGTCTTTTCCCGCCAGTCGGCGTTCGGCGCCGGTGATATCGGCTTGTACCCTTCTTGCGACCGCGAAAAGGTCCTCACCAGACGTGCTTGGGGTGTATCCCGTGCGCGAGCGTTCAAACAGTGTGACTCCCAGCTGATTTTCCAGATTTGTCAGCCGTCGGAAGACGGTCGCATGGCTGACTCCCAATAGCCTCCCAGCGCCTGACAGGGTGCCCGTGTCGGCAATAGCCGAGATAATCTGCAGGTCATCCCACCGGATTTTCTGTTCGTTCATGCAAGCTCAGTTATCAGATATTGGGCATTTATGTGTAATAAAGAACAGCATAAGCTACTGCTAGCTGAATTCAAAAAATAGGGGTCAAGATTTGTGAATGTGTTGATTGTATTAGCGCACCCGGAGCGAGCATCGTTCAACGGCGGGCTGGCAGATGTGGCGAAACAGTCCCTTCAGGTTGCGGGGCACACTGTTGAACTGGATGACCTCTATCAGGAGGGGTTCGATCCGGTTGAACGTGCCAGCCACTATGCCGAGAGGGTCGATGACCACTATTTTGCACCCTTGACCGAGCAGCGGGCCCATTATGAACGAGGTGCACTGGCGCCTGACGTTCAGCGGGAAATTGGTCGTCTGGAGTGGGCGGACCTGGTGATTTTCCAGTTTCCGTTGTGGTGGCATGCACAGCCAGCAATCCTCAAAGGCTGGTTTGACCGGGTGCTGGTTTACGGCGGGCTCTACTCCGGTAGCAGGCGATACAATCGGGGGCATCTGCGGGGTAGAAAAGCCCTGTGTTCGGTGACCACCGGGTCGCCGGAGCAGGCGTTCATGCCATTCGGCCGCGCGGGCAATATGGCGGAATGGCTCTGGCCGATTCATTCTTCGCTTTACTACGTGGGGTTTGAGGTGCTGGCGCCACAAGTCAGCTATGGCATTCAGGGCGGTGGGATCCGTTATCAGGACGAGTCCGAATTCAGGGACCAGTTGGAACGGAATAAAACGGCTTGGGGGGGCCGGTTGTCAGGGCTGTTTGACGAGCCTTCCATTCCTTTTACTGGGTGGGAAGACTGGGATAAAAACGGTATTCTTCAACAGACTCATCCTATGCGTTGGCGACTTTAGAAAATAAGGTGGCTGCGGTTTTATATTAAGGCAAAGAACGCCGACACCCTGAGGTCACCCGGGAAGATCTCACGCTCAGGGGTTAACAATCGGCTGTTGTCGGACGCGCCTGCGCTGACGCTCTGGCACGCCGCAAAGCCGGGCGTTATAAGAGGGAGATATGAGCTTTCTGAAGAGCCTTTTTGGAAGAGCTGATAAAGATGAGCTGGTGTTAAAGGCTCTGAAGAAGAATGGCTCTGATCTATCAAAGCCTCACAAAATTGATTTCTGGTTCGATTTTCCCACGGAAGAAGCTGCGAGAGCTGTTGCTCAAGAAGTGTCGGAAAGAGGCTTTGAGGTTGAGCTCCATCGAAACAATGGCGGTGAGGACTATTCCTGCAAAGCCGTTAAAAACATGGTTCCTCACCTATCCGCTATGCAGGGCTTAACTCGCCAATTTGAGTCAATCGCCGAAAAACATGGCGGTGTCTACGATGGCTGGGGCGCAGAGGTTGAGACTTGAGAGTATCTTATAACCAGTGGGTGAAGCTGACCGGTACTACGCTGCGCTCCGTCCCGGCAGCTTACCCAGGGCGTTAACCCTTCCATCCGCCACCTTGCAAAACTCCGTCAATGACGTATATTAATCGTCATGTTTACCATCATCGAAACCCCTACATTCGAAGCAGATGCCAGAAAGATCTGGACTGAGGAGGAACGGAATTCGTTCTTTGCCTGGCTGGCAGCCAATCCTGAAATTGGCGACCCCATTCCAGGTAGCGGCGGATGTAGAAAGGTTCGGTGGTCGGTGGCGGGTTCAGGGAAGCGTGGTGGGGTGCGAGTCATTTACTTCACCAGATTGGCAAATGGCGAGGTCTGGCTGTTGGTGATCTACAAGAAGGCCGTCAAGGAGAACATACCCGCGCATATCCTGAAGTCGATTCGTGAGGTACTGGAAAATGAGTAATGAGACTCTGAGTGCTGAGGAGCTTGGCAACAAGCTGCTCCAATCCATTAAAGAAATGAAAGCGGGCAAAGCCGCACGAGTCAGTCGTGTGGAGCCAAACGAGGTCGCAGAAGCGCGTGGCAAAACTGGCCTCACGCAGCGAGAATTTGCAGAGGTACTCCATATTTCTCCGCGCACGCTACAGGAATGGGAGCAGGGGCGACGTAAACCTTCTGGGCCGGCAAAGGCGCTCATTGAGATTGCGTTTCGCCATCCGGAGGTTATTCGGGAAGACCTCGAGCTCAGGGGTTAACACATATGAGCCTTCTCGGAATCAATAGGCAAGAGTCATTTTTTTGGCCGCGCTAGCGGCCAACCTAAATCCATGAGCGAGAACGCCTGCTTCGTCAGTCTCGCGGAGCTGTCAGGCACTTACAGCAAACACATATAGGGGCTCTCTTACGTGGCTTTAGGCCACTGCCTGACCGGTCGTTCCATCAGTGGGTCAGGGGCACCAGACATTCATCGGTTAACCGGTCACTGGCACTATTCAAACGGCGGGCTGCATGGCTCCAGTTAGTGCCAGGCTCAGGACCGGTGTAAGCGCACTGGCTCATGGTATTAAGGCACGCCCACGGGCTGGCTAATCAAGTCGCTCTGGCTTCAACATCGGTGACAGAAAACCGCTTGGGTATCGGTGTACTAGTCAGCAGACTTGCGGTTTTCGGTGTCATCCTTTCTGATCCAGTTAGACGTCTTGCTCAGCCCGTGGCGTGACTAACCTCTCAAGAACCGTTGTTCATCGAACACCCTCTTGTCTTTGAGCATGAAGTACACAGCTCTACCCAACTTGTGTGCCAAGGCGGATAGGGCCTTGGGTTTGTTCATGCGCTTCTGCAATTTTTCGACGTAGCGTTTGGCCTTGTCGTTGTTACGAATGAACAGCACCGCCGCTTCTGAGAACGCCCACTTCAAATGAGCATTGCCGATCTTGTTGCCCTGAGTGCCGTAGATCTTGCCGGCGGATTCGGCTTTGCACTTCACCAGGCGAGCGTAGGACGCGAACTTCTGAACGGATTCGAAACGTTGGATATCGCCGACTTCGTAGAGAATGGTTAGGGCCAGAATGCGACCAACTCCAGGAGTGGTCTTCAGTACGTTGAGTGATGCCGGGTCGTGTTGCTTGGCTTGCTGCTCCAGGTGCCACTCAAGCTTTTTGAGTTCGTGCTGATAGCAGTCGACGATGGCCAGGTCCAGATCGATATTGCGCTGAACGTCTGGATCGCTAAAAGCGGCGGTCAGTTGTGATCGGCCACCAGGGTTGTTGAGGTTGGCTTTGCTGGGCGGCAGATTGTACTGGCCCAGAGTGTTCACTGCGTGGGCCTTGAGCATGGCACCATGCCGGACAATGCGGGTACGGCGGCGCAATAGATCGCGGGTAGTCCGCATCTCCCTGGGGTAGACGTAAGCCAATGGGAAATTGCCACCGCGCATGAGCATGGCGATCTTGAAGGAATCAATACGGTCGTTCTTGGTTTTGCCGCCATGGATCGCCTTCATGTACAGCGCATGGCCCAGAATGAAGTTGATGCCGTGTTCTTCGCACAGGTCTGATATCCAGTACCAGCAGTGCATGCATTCGACACCCACGACCAGGTCATCACGGAAAGGTTCGAGCAGGGCGAGTAAAAGTTCAGGCTGGGCTTTGATTTCCTTGTGCAGAAGGACCTCGCCCTGTTGGTCGATGATGCAGACGTACAGACTACGGGCGTGCAGATCGATTCCACAATAATGGCGGTGGGTGCTATGGTAAAAGTTCATTGAGTCTTCTCCCTTGTAGAGCTTGGTCGCCTTCCAGCTTAGCGGGCAACCGCTGGGCTGGGGAGAAGGCTCAATCAGTATCAAGGCCAATCACGGCGACGCCTACTACATTGCGGCTTCGCCTTCATTTCGTAGCCGCGCATGTTGGCGGGCGTTATGTTTCTCTCAGAGCCGGCTCAAGTCCAAGATGATCAACAAAAGGGATAAAGTCACGATCCAGGAACAACAGGGGTAGCTCCTTCTCTATGCAAAATGTCGCGATGATTACATCGGCAGTCTTTCTGATCGTGATGCCCTTTTTACGAAGCGCTCGATAATTGTCGGCACATTTGGCTGCCATATCTTTGCCAAACATTTCATATTGATCTAGCGCCATCAGGCTTTGTTTGGTCTGACGATACTGTTTGTCGTTGCGGATGCCTTGGAGGATTTCCAGAAATATGAGGTCCCCGATAGCGACAGATCCTTGGACTATCGAGGCATCCAACAGGTCAGTATGTGGGTTAGTGACTCCGTTGAAATAGTCGATCCAGACGCTGGTATCCACCAGTATCATCCGGCGCTCCGCATTTCATTCAGGTCGCCTTCCCACTTGACCTTGCCGCGCAGTTTTCGAATTTCCTGCTGCTTGCTCAACTGGACCAGAAGTTTCAGGCCTTGCTCAACGGCTTCTTTTTTGGTTTTGTAGCCAGAGGCTTTGAGGGCTTCGGCCATCAACTGGTCGTCAATGACAATGTTCGTTCTCATGGTGCACCTATGTGTATGGTTTGAAGTTTCTATACACAATCTAGCACTTCGGGGAAAACATAACAATCGGCTGCACAGGGACCGATTTTCCACCGCTTCGCGGCTCCAACCCGGCGCGTGAGCCGGGCGTTAAACTCTGTTGTTGCATGATGCGCAACATGCTATCATTGCCTCATGATTAAATCATTCCGTCACAAAGGACTGAAACGGTTCTACTCGACTGGCAACACGTCAGGCATACAGCCTGACCACGCCAAGAAGCTGCGCATGCAGCTGGCTGCCCTGGATACGGCGACTTCTGTGGAAGACATGGAGATCCCCGGTTTTCGGCTCCACCCATTGAAGGGTAAAGACAAAGGGCGGTGGTCGATACGGGTTAACGGAAACTGGCGCATGACGTTCGAATTCCAGGACGGCAACGCCTACATTCTTGATTATGAGGATTATCACTAATGGCTATGCATAATCCGCCGCATCCGGGTGAATTCATTCGCGAGGTGTACCTTGAGCCTTTCGGTATCAGCTCCCGTCAGCTTGCTTCCAGTCTGGGCGTATCACCTTCGACTTTGTCTCGGCTGCTCAAAGGAGATAGTGGTATTAGCCCGGAAATGTCATTGCGGCTATCCAAGGTTCTCGGGCGCACTCCTGAGAGCTGGTTGGCTATGCAGGATATGTACGATCTTTGGGTGGCCCGCAATAAGGTCAATCTGGATGGTATTCATCCCCTGGACTTCGAAGCAGCTTAACCAGTGGCTGTTGTCGGACACGCCTACGCTGGCGCTCCGGCACGCCGCAAAGCTGGGCGTTAGCTGTGATTGTCCCACCCGAAAAGTGATACTATAGTGCCACTAACAGTCTGATTCAGGGTGAGCCCATGAAAGTCGAGCTTGTTACGAACCTCAAGCGCCAAGCCACAAAAATTCTGGCCGATCTGCACCTGTCTAAAGAACCGGTACTGATCACGGAGCATGGCCAGCCATCCGCATACCTTGTCGATGTGCAGGATTACGAGTTTATGCAGCGCCGGCTTGAGCTGCTTGAGGGGCTCTCACGAGGAGAGCGTGCTGTACTTGAGGGAAGAACGTACAGCCAAAGTGAGGCTAGGGAGAAAATGAGTAAATGGCTGAAGTAATCTGGACGGAGCCTGCCCTTCAAGAACTGGATGCCGTCGCTGAGTACATCGCTCTGGATAATCCTGCTGCCGCAAGTCATCTGATTAAAGAAGTTTTCGATAAGACCGAGCGATTGGAAGATTTTCCCCAATCCGGACGGATTCCTCCCGAACTCCCCAATTCGGTATACAGAGAGGTAGTGGTTCCACCGTGTCGTATTTTTTATCGTGAGGATGAGAAGCGGGTTCTCATCCTCTATGTCATGCGAGAGGAGCGGCAGCTTCGTGCGTTCATGCTTGGAAGCAGCTAACCCGGCGCAGTTCACTCGGATGCCTTTGTCTGCGCTTCGCTATGCCAAAGTCAGCGGTGCGCTTCGGCGCTAAAACGAAAACACAGGAGGTCACATGCAACGGATTGCATCGCAAATTACTCTGCTTCTTCTATCTTTGATCCCCAGCATTGCCCTTGCCGAAAACTCGACTCCTGAGGGCTATCTCGCTAATAATCCGCTGGTATTGGAGGTTCGGTAATGTGAGTGCCTGGCCATCAAAACCGATGGCACACCCTCCTACCTGTTGCCAAGTTTTCTATGGGAGTCCAGTCTCTTAAAGGTTAGTGTGTCGAGCACAGATAATGGCTTTGCTTCTTCAGGCGAGTTGGCCATAGGTTACGAACTCAAGCCAGTTACAGGCTCGCCCGACCAATTTCAATTCAACTATGCTGGCAATCACACTACGAGTAATGGGGACAGTGCTGGCAACGGCGGGTTGCTGTTGGTTCAGGGTCAGTGGGTCAATCTTTTCGGCTCACAGCATGAGACCCAAACTGGATCGCAACACAGCAGTGTTGCGGTGCGGCTGGCTAAGCCCGATGGTTCCTGATGGCAGTTTTTCATAAGTTGATTAAGTCCACTCCCTGCGCTCGCAAGCTCGCGCCGTTATGCGTAGAAATGGAGGATTGAATGCTCAAAGAGTTATTTTTTCCCTGTCATTGAAACAGAACGATTAACAGTGAAGCCTTTAGCAATTGATGACTCGGATAGCCTATTGGAGACTTTTTTCTGATCCTGAGGTTATGCGGTATTGGAATACTGTTCGCGTCGATCCGCGGCTTCAGTTTTCAGCACATCTACCCGGCGTTTCCGGCTGTTCATGCCCAGGTGCTGATGCTGTCCATCCCGTTCCTGGCGATGTTCTCCATCTTGTTCTGTATGGAATTCTTGCGGGTGCGTTCCCACAGCCCCCGGCTCCGCGCGGCTTTGATCGGGATGTTGATTTTCGAGATTCTGTACTTTCTGGCGGTACCGTTTCTGGACTACAAAACGGGGATACTGCTGGCGGCTGTCTCGGCGTTTGTGTTCTTTTCCCTGTTGATGATTGCCGGGCCCGTGAGCTGGGCTGCCGGCGTTCGGGCCGGGATCTTTTTTACCGTGGCGTGGTCTCCGCTGACCGTGGGGGTCATGGCCACGGCAGGGCGGGCTTTGGGTGTGTTTCCTGAGAACTTCTTTACCAATTACGCCATGCAGATTGGTTCGGGGCTGGAGGCGTTTATTCTTACCCTGGCCCTGGCGGACCGCTTGTACCGGGAAAGGGAGCAGAAGATTAAGGCCCAGGCCGATATCCTGCGCCAGGAGAAGGCACGCCGTGATGCCCAGGACCGCCTGACTTACGCCATGACCCATGACCCGGCCACCGGCCTGCCGAACCGAAATCGCTTTGAATGGATGGTAGATGAACAGCTGCAACTGAACCCGGGTGGTTCCTATATGGTGGGTGTGGCTCGGGTAACCGGCCTGGAGGAGATTAACCGGACCCTGGGCCTTGAGCGCAGTGAGCGGCTGCTTAAGCGGCTGGAAGAACAGATGACCATGCTGGCAGGGCATGAACTGTTTGCGACGGCCCTGGAGACCTATGGCTTGCAGGCCGGCGATGTCATCGTGGAGCTTACGGAAACAGCAGCGATGGACGACCCCGAAAAAGGTTTGCAGGCGCTGGAACGGCTTGCCAGTTCGGGCCTGAAGGTGTCCATCGATGATTTCGGGGCCGGCTATTCGTCGTTATCGTACCTCAAGCGCCTGCCGGCCAATGAAATCAAGCTGGACCGGTCACTGCTGCAGGATATCTGTACCAGTGACAGCTCAAGGACCATCGCTGAAACCGCCATTACCATGGGCCGAAGCCTGGGTTTTCTGGTGGTGGCGGAAGGCGTGGAAGGCGAGGCCTCCGCCCAACTGTTGGCAACCCTGGGGGCCGATATGTTGCAGGGCTTCTGGCTATGCCGGCCAGCCCCGCTGGAGTCGATAAAAGACTGGCTGCTTACATCCAGTTCCGTCGTTTGAAGAACCAGATCAGGCCGGCGGTAACGGCAATGATCAGCCCCCACACCATCGGGTAACCATAGTACCAGCCAAGCTCTGGCATTGCCCAGGGGCTGTCCGGGTGCTCAAAGTTCATCCCGTACACGCCCACAATAAACGTCAGCGGGATGAAGATGGTGGCGATGATGGTCAGTACCCGCATGGTGTCGTTGGTTTTCTGGCTGATGCTGGAGAGGTAGATATCCAGCATGCTGGTGGCCATGTCCCGGAAGCTTTCCAGGAGTTCGATAATCTGGATGCTGTGATCCTGGCAATCCCGGAAGTAAATCAGGGTGTCCTGGTGTATCAATGAATTTTCCATGCGCATCAGGGTGGTGAGCGCTTCCCGTTGGGGCCAGAGAACCCGCCTGAGCATCAGCAGCTCCCGCTTCAGGTGGTGCAGGGCCGTGAGGGTTTGCTTGCGGGGGTGCTCCAGCAGTTCGATTTCCATTTCCTCCAGCTTATCGCCAAAGGTTTCCAGCACCGGGAACGCGGAGTCGGTAATCAGGTCCAGCATGGCGTAAAGCAGGTAGTCGATGCCCCGAGAGGAAAACCGGCGGTTGTTGGGCTGGCGAATGCGCTTGCGGACTGGCTCGAACGGGTCCTCTTCCAGCGGGCACAGGCAGATCAGGTAATCGGCACCGGCGAACAGGCTGACCTGAACCACTTCCAGGCGCTCGCCATCGAACATGGGCATGGCGGCGATGAGAAACACCTGGTCGTCATACAGTTCCATTTTGGGGCGTTGGCCGCTGTTAAGCACGTCTTCCAGCGCCAGGTCGTGCAGGTCGAACATATCGCCCAGGGCGCGCAGGGTGTTGGCGTCGACGGGGCCGTTGATCTGAATCCAGGTTTTGGAGTCCCGCTCCAGGTAGTCCTGGCACTCCTCCGCCGTGGCCAGCCGTTGTTCTTCGACATGGTCACCCGAGTAGTCGATCAGGTGAATGGACATCTTATGGTCGGAGTCAGAGGATACCAGGGTGCCAGGGGCGGTGCCGGGCGCATGGTAGTGCTTGCTGAAGTAGGCCATGTAAAGCGTGTCCTGCGATAACGGTTCAAATTAAAACGTAGCACAACGCCAGGAAAAACAACGTGAAAACCGTTGGTTACTCAATGTTAATGCATTAATGGTCAGTTTTTTCGGAATACCTTCGCTGCCCACCCGTCTTCCTGATGAAAGCAACCCGAAAGGGCAAAACACAGGAGGATGTTTCCATGAAAAAGCATGTACTGACACTCGCAATCTGTTCCCTGGTTTCCACCGGCGTGTTCGCCCAACAAGGTGCCGCCAATGCGAACGTGGAGGCTGAGGCCAACATGAGCGCCCAGGCCAGTGCCCGCGATGGTGCGTCGGCTCAGGGCAGCGGCTCAGCCAATGCGCAGGCGCAGGTTGATGGCGATGCGGCCCGTGACGAAGCCACCGACCACGGTGAGGCGGTCAGCACGGAGGCTCGTGAGAGCGCCAGCCAGGCGGCCAGCATGGGCGTTGAAGTGGGTGAGCGGGTCAGCGGTACGGCCCGGGCCCAGGGCGAGGCCGCTGTAGACAGCGCGGCCCAGCGCCGTGAGCAGGCTCGCGAACGGGTGAATGAGGCCCGAAATGCCGAGATTCGCGCTGAAACCAACAAGCAGATTGAAACGTCTGTTTCTGACACGGTCCGTGGCGAGGTACAGAGCACTGTGCGTGGTGCCGTGCAGGGCACTGTCCGCAACGGTGGCCAGTAATCACTGATGCGACCATGGCCGGGCCCTGTGCCCGGCCTATGTTTGTGAGCGAACAAGGAGCAGACATGCGTAAGCGTCAACGAATGTCGATCTGGTTTGTAACGCTGGGGCTTGCGGTGCCGGCGGTACAAGCGAATTCCGAAATGAACGGCTACCTGGCCGGCGGCCTGGAACACGACAGCAACGTGACGGTAGACGAGCTGAATGCCTCGTCGGATCAGAGCGACGAAGCCTGGGTGTTTGAGGCCGGGCTGGAAGGCATTCTGAAGCCCACTGAAGGGCTGAACCTGACCCTGGGATACGACCTGTCCGGGCGCCGGTATCACAATCTGGACCGGTTTGATCAGGACATTCACCTGCTTTCTGCAGATCTGAGCTACGATTTTGATCCGGTCACCGTGGGCGCCAGTTATCACTATTCCTACGCCACCCTGGATTCTGACCGGTTCCTGGATTTCCGGCGCACCAGCCTGTATCTGGGCAGTCTGATTGGCGAGAACGTGTACCTGCGGGCCAGTGTTCAGGACAAATCGAAGGATTTCAACGAGGGTACCGCCCGGGATTCCGATATCCGGGGTGGCAGTTTTGATGCGTTCTTCTTTTTCAATCAGGCCCGCAGTAACCTGGTGTTCGGGGTTGACCTGGACGATGAAGATGCCCGTTCCGATGCCTACGACAACCAGCTGCTGCGGTTACGGGTGGCGTTGGTGCATCGATTTACCGTTGGTGGCCAGGACAGCCGCTTTCGGTTGGGCTGGCGTTATGAAGATCAGGAATACGATGAGGTGGTGATCACGGAGGAGACCGGCCGAGGGTTAAATGATTTTCTGACCCGGGATCTGGCCGAGCGAACCAGCCAGAGGGTGGACAAGGCCCGGGTGGTGGAGGCCAGCTGGCAGCTGGGCCTGAACGAGGTGTTCAGCCTGGAACCGAAGCTGTCCTACGGCCACTACACCTCCACCATCGATTCCGCGGATTACGACCGGTTTGTGGCAGGTGTGTCGCTGCGAGCGGGTTTCTAGTAATCCAGCAAACCATGGCCGAACCGGGTATCGCGGCCCGGTTCGCCGAGATCCCGGGCATTGCTCTTCAATGCTTGTATGGCCCCGGACAAATCAACCCGGTTGAGCTCGCAGGCCAGTGCAGAGGTCACCACCGGAGCGGCCAGAGAGGTGCCGCTGTCCAGCGCCATGCCACCCTCGGGTTTGGCGACCGGCACAGCAACACCGGGGGCGGCAAAGAGCACCTGCTCGCCCTGGTTGGCCCAGCGGTATAGTTCACCAGAGGCATTCACCGCCGTGACACCGATGACCGGCCCATAAGCGGCCGGGTACAGCGGAGGCGCAGCCGGCCCTTCGTTACCGACAGCGGCAACTAAACCGATTCCCCGCTCATCCAGGCGTTCGATGGCTGTTTTCAGCAGCCGGTTGTCGGGTCCGGTTAGGCTGATATTGATCACTGAAACCTCCTGGGCCGCCAGCCAGCTCAGGCCATCCAGCAAGTGCCCCAGCGTTGCTCCGGACAGCGCCTGATCCCGCCCATAGAAGACCGAGGCATTGAACAGCGTGGCTCCCGGTAATCGGGCCGGCCACTGCGGTGCCCGGCGGCCGATCATCAGGCTGGCTATTGCCGTACCGTGGGCGGTAGGCGCGGCAAGTTCGCCCTTTGCCTCTGCCAGTTCCAGAAAGCTTTCCTGAACAATCTGTGCGCCTTCAAACACCGGGTGATCCAGCGCAATGGCGGTGTCCACCATGCCTACCCGCACGGGCGCGGAGCACAGGCTTTGCCACTGGGGCCGGGCCACGTCGCTGCTTTCGGGGGCGTTGTCACTTTGTGGCGCATAAATGTGGTTCCGGTCCAGTTGATCTGCCAGCCCCGGCAGTTGCGCTTGCAGGGCGTCCAGCGAATCCAGTGCCGGGGCTACCCGAAACCGTACCAGAATCATGCCCAGGCCGGTCAGTTCACGGCGCTCCAGAATGGTGATGCCAGGGCGGTCCAGTTCGGCGACTTCAGCGGCGGTGCCGGTGGCCAGCCACTGGCGCTCCACGGCCCGGAAGCCGTCATCCAGCATCACATCATTGAACGCTTTGCCGCCTTGCTGCGTGTGAATAGGGAGAGAGCGCGGTAACCGGGGCAACTGGCCCCTGGCCTGATCAACGCGGGCTTCAATGAGTTGTTCCACGGCGTCCAGCCGGCGGTCCACGGAGCGTTCGATGGCTCGCTCGGTTTTTTGCTCGACCTTGCGGGACACAGAGTCCAGTTGCCTGTCCAGTGCCTGGCTGCCAATGGCCAGCGCCATGGTAGACACGGAACACAGGGTAAGCACGCTGATCAGGCCAAGGGTGGTATCGAGTTTCATAAACGCCTTTCGGTTGAGCCAAGGGTGTAGGGCTTTCTGGTTATTTAACGGCCGGGGGCGAAAAAAATTCCCTTTGGCCGGGAATAACGTTCGGCCTGAGCCGTTCTACGGATAACACTCACGAAAAGACAATGCCATGCAACAGGAATTGACTGAACTGTTACCCGGGCTGCGGCGATTTGCCTATTCGCTGACCGGCTCGATGCCGGATGCCGACGACCTGCTTCAGAGCACGGTGGAGCGGTTGCTGGCACGGGACCGGCCGGATGACGCAGACCTGACCAAATGGGCGTTCCGGGTGTGCCGTAATGTGTGGATAGACGAATGCCGGGCCAGAAAGGTTCGCCGGGAAGCGGCCGAAAAGCCGGAACTGTCGGATGGCCAGGTGGTCAATGGCGAACACCACACCACCCAGCAGATCGAATGGAGCAGGGTGGATGCGGCCATGGCGGAGCTGCCCCAGGACCAGCGCCAGATTATCTCACTGGTGGCCATTCAGGGCCTGCCCTACAAAGTAGTGGCCGATATTCTGGAAGTCCCCAAGGGCACCGTCATGAGCCGCCTGGCTCGAGCAAGAGCCGCATTAAGTGAGGCATTGGCGCCGGCGGCGGGTATGAGGACTGAATCATGAACATCACAGACGAAGTACTGTCCGCGTTTCTCGATAACGAACTGAGCGAGCCGGAAATGAACGCGGTGCGCGATCAGATCGCCCTGGACCCGGCACTGGCGGACCGGCTGGCGGAACTGGCCTCGGTGGATGCCGAGTTGCAGCGGCATTACGGGGCCATTGATCAACAGCCCATGCCGGATGGGGTAACGCGATTGCTGGCGCAGGCCGCCCCCGAGAACCGCCCGGACAACGTGGTGGCCTTTCCCTGGTGGCGCCGACTGAAGGAACATTCTGGAAAAGCTGTGGCTGCGGCGTTTGTGGCCGGCTTTGCCATGACCCAGTGGCTGGGCTCACCGGCGGTGGACGATCCCGCATGGCCGTCCATCGCCCAGGCTTTGGAGCAGCAGCCCAGCGGTCAGGCCTATGAGGTTAATTCCGATGCCACCGTTATGCCGAGACTGACCTTCCGGAACCAGGCTGGCGACTGGTGCCGTCAGTTCCGCGTTGACCAACCAGGGGCATCTTCTGAAAACGTTGCTTGCCGGGATGCCAGCGGCACCTGGCAGGCCGTGGCCCGCGCCGAGGTTGAACCGCACCAGCCCGGCCAAACCTACCAGACAGCCAGTGGTGGTCAGGCCATGGACGATACCCTGGATCAACTGATGGCTGGGCCTGCACTGAGCCCGCAAGACGAGCAACAGCTGCTGCAAGATGGCTGGGACAACCCCTGAGCCCTGCCAATGGTCTAAGCTTTTGGTAGACAAAGGAGGCCGTTATGTTTGTGGCAGAGAGATCCACCGGGCGCTTGATTGAAGTGCTGGACCGATTCGGATTACCGCCTGAAACCGTAGCCGGAAACGGAATATTTGAATCCTTCCTCTCATTTCTGTAACCTTTTTATTAATTGAACGTTCAATTAATGAAAAATACGGAAAAGCGCACGCCTGCCATGCCAAAAGTCGGAATCAAAGACACCCGTCGCCAACAGTTGATCGACGCCACCATGGAGTCCATCGCCGAGCTGGGGATGCAGAACACCACCATTGTCAGCATCAGCAAGCGGGCGGGGATGTCCTCCGGGATTATCAGCCACTACTTCGGGGGCAAGCAGGGGCTGATCGAGGCGGCCTTGCGTTATCTGCTGGACCAGCTCGGCAAGGAGCTGCGGGAGCGCATGGCGAAAACCGATCGCTCCCCGGCCCAGCGGCTGGATTGCATCATTGAGTCCAACTTTTCCGAGTTCCAGCGTTCGGCGCTGGCGGCGAAAACCTGGCTCAGCTTCTGGGCCCGTTCCATGCACGAGCCGGGGCTGAAGCGGCTGCAGCAGATCAACAACGCCCGGCTGTACAGCAACCTGCGCTACTCATTTGCCCAGGTGTTGCCGCCGGATCAGGCCACGGAAGCGGCCCGGCAAACGGCGGCGATGATTGACGGCTTCTGGCTGCGCAGCGCCCTGAGCCTGGACCCGGCCGAAAGCTTTGAAGCCGGCGAGCGGCTTTGCAAGCAGTTTGTTCACGAGACACTGGCCCGGGCAAGCGCCTGAGCCAACGCGAATTCCATGGCCCACAAGGCCTGAAGACACCGAATTGAGGTTATCAACCGCTTATGTCTGCATCTGTTCCTGTTGTTCAGAACTTTGTCCACGGCCGGTTTCTGGCCAACCGTTCCGGTGAGACCTTCCCGGTGGTGAATCCGGCCACCGGCCAGGTGATCTACCAGGTGGAAGTAGCGGATGAGGCGGTGCAGCAGGCCGCCATTGAAAGTGCCCGCGCCGGCTTTTCCCAGTGGGCGGCCACCCCGGCTATCGAGCGCAGCCGGATTCTGCTGAAAGCGGTAGCGCTGCTGCGCGAGCGCAATGACGAACTGGCAGCGGTGGAAGTACGCGACACCGGCAAACCCTGGCAGGAAGCGGAAGCGGTGGATGTGGTGACCGGTGCCGATGCCATCGAGTTCTTTGCCGGCCTGGCGCCGTCCATCGAGGGCAATCAGCAAGACCTGGGCGGTGATTTTTACTACACCCGTCGGGAGCCGCTGGGGATCTGTGCCGGTATTGGCGCCTGGAACTACCCGATCCAGATTGCCTGCTGGAAATCCGCGCCGGCCCTGGCCTGTGGCAACGCCATGATCTTCAAACCGTCGGAAGAAACACCCATGGGCGCAGTGAAGCTGGCGGAAATCTTCATCGAGGCCGGCGTGCCAGCGGGCGTGTTCAACGTGGTGCAGGGCGCGGCCGAGGTGGGCCAGTGGCTGACCCATCATCCGGAGATCGCCAAGGTATCGTTCACCGGCGAAGTGGCCACCGGCAAGAAGGTGATGGCGGCGTCTGCTTCGTCCCTGAAAGACGTGACCATGGAGCTGGGTGGCAAATCCCCGCTGATCATCTTTGACGATGCGGATCTGGAGAACGCCATCTCTGCAGCCATGGTGGGCAACTTCTACACCCAGGGCGAAATCTGCACCAACGGCACCCGGGTGTTTGTGCACGAAGACATCTACCCGCGCTTTATTGAGCGGCTGCTGGAACGCACCCGCAAGAACATCAAAGCCGGTGACCCGATGAACCCGGCCACCAACTTCGGTGCCCTGATCTCCAAAAAGCATCAGGATCTGGTTATGGGCTACATCGGTAAAGGCATCGCAGAAGGTGCCACGCTCAGCCACGGGGGCCGGGCGTTTGAGCCGGAGGATGCCAAAGGCGGCTACTTCGTGGAGCCCACCATTTTCACCGACTGCACCGACGACATGGCCATCGTGCGGGAAGAAATCTTCGGGCCGGTGATGTCGGTGCTGACCTTCCGCGATGAAGACGAGGTGATTGCCCGGGCCAACAATACCGATACCGGTCTGGCTGCCGGGGTGTTCACCAACGACATCCGCCGGGCGCACCGGGTGATTCACCAGATCCAGGCCGGTATTTGCTGGATCAACAGCTACGGCGCCTCGCCGGCGGAAATGCCGGTAGGCGGCTACAAACTCTCTGGCATTGGCCGGGAAAACGGGCGCGAGACCATTGCCCACTACACCCAGATCAAATCGGTGTATGTGGGAATGAACGACATCGACGCCCCGTTTTGAGCAGCCACCACAAAGGCCCTGCTGCACTGAACTGCAGCGTTGCGCGGTACTCGAAAGCTCACCTACCTACAGGTAAGCCTCGCTTTCTGCGTTCCGGGCGCCTTGCATTTCAGCACATCAGAACCTTTCTGGCGGCTGCTGAGTGAAAAGAGGATTGCGTATGACAGAAAACCGATACGACTACATCATTGTGGGCGCGGGCTCGGCCGGCTGTGTGCTGGCCAACCGCCTCACCGAAGACGCCCGCCACAAGGTGCTGCTGCTGGAAACCGGCGGCAGAGACAAAAGCATCTTCATCCAGATGCCCACAGCCCTGTCCATTCCTATGAACACCAGGAAGTACGCCTGGCAGTTCGAGACCGAGCCGGAGCCGTATCTGGATAACCGCCGCATGCACTGCCCCCGGGGCAAGGTGCTCGGTGGCTCCTCGTCCATCAACGGCATGGTGTATGTGCGTGGCCACGCCCGGGATTTTGACGAATGGGATTCCGAGGGTGCCACAGGCTGGCATTACCAGAACGTGCTGCCGTATTTCAAAAAGGCGGAGACCTGGGCCTTTGGCGGCGATGACTACCGGGGCGACACCGGCCCGCTGGGGGTCAACAACGGCAACAACATGCGTAACCCGCTGTACAAGGCGTTCATCAAGGCGGGCGTGGATGCCGGCTACCTGGAAACGGCCGATTACAACGGCGCCCAGCAGGAAGGCTTTGGTGCCATGCACATGACCGTGAAGAACGGTCGCCGCTGGTCCACGGCCAACGCCTACCTGCGCCCGGCCATGGCGCGACCAAACCTGACGGTGGTTACCCACGCCCTTGTGCACAAGGTGGTGCTCGGTGGCGCGGATGGCAAAACCGCCACCGGTGTGTGTTACGAGCAGGGCGGCAAGATGCACGAGGCCAATGCCGCTGAGGAAGTGATTTTGTCTGCCGGTTCCATAGGTTCACCCCATCTGCTGCAGTTGTCCGGCATCGGCAAACGAGAGGTTCTGGAACAGGCCGGTATTGAGGTCAAGCACGATCTGCCCGGCGTGGGTGAGAACCTGCAGGACCACCTGGAATTCTACTTCCAGTTCCGCTGCAAACAGCCGGTGTCGCTCAACGGCAAACTGGACTGGTGGAACAAGCTCAAGATCGGCGTGCGCTGGATTCTGCGCAAAGACGGGCTGGGCGCCACCAACCACTTCGAGTCCTGCGGTTTTATCCGCTCCAAGGCGGGTGTTGAGTGGCCGGACCTGCAGTACCACTTCCTGCCGGCGGCCATGCGCTATGACGGCAAAGAAGCCTTTGATGGCGACGGCTTCCAGCTGCACATTGGCCACAACAAGCCGAAAAGCCGGGGCTATGTGCGGGTTCAATCCGCCGATCCAAGACAGGCACCGACCATCCGCTTTAATTATCTGGAGCACGAAGCCGACCGGGAGGGTTTCCGGGACTGCGTGCGCCTGACCCGCGAGATCATCAACCAGCCCGCCATGGACGATTACCGGGGTGCGGAAATCCAGCCCGGCGTGGATGTACAGACCGATGACGAGATCGATGCCTTTGTGCGCCAGGCGGTGGAGAGCGCCTACCACCCATCCTGCTCCTGCAAGATGGGCACCGACGCAATGGCGGTAGTCGGGCCAGACACCCGTGTACACGGGCTCAAGAATTTGCGGGTAGTGGATTCGTCCATCTTCCCCACCATACCCAACGGCAACCTGAATGCGCCCACCATCATGGTGGCCGAGCGGGCAGCCGACCTGATCCGGGGCAAGGAGCCCCTGCAACCTGAGGATGTGCCGGTCCATATGGATGACCAGTGGCAGGCACACCAACGACCGGGGCAAGCGAAACGGGTGCTGATCTAGCGCCCGAAGCCCCGGCCCCGGGGGCGCAAGGCCTCCGGGGTTAGCAAACCATCAGGATTTCCCTATCAACGCGACGGCTGTGCTGGTCGTTTCCTGGGCGTCAGATAGGCAAGTCCTGGCCCGTAACGAGAAGAAAACGCGGGGGTTTGTGTCCGATTCGAATTAAGCAGCGCTTAAAAAGTAGAGGAGGAACACCCATGCTGTGCATTAAACTGAAAACAACCAACCGGAGGCTCAGCGCATGACACTCTGGTTATCCACAGGCCTGATCTTCACCTTCGCCGCCATTGCCCTGATTCTGTACAAATGGTGGGACGTACAGTGTATCGGCGTGACGCCGGTTCGCACCCTGACGTTCATTGCCATTCTGTTCACCTCGGGCCTGGATGTGGGGCTGATCATGTTCCCGCTGACGGAGTTTGGCAGTTATGCCGATCTTTCTGCCAGCCCGGAATACGGGTTCGCCAATCCCCTGGCCATTGAGTTTGGCTTCTGGGCGTTCCTGATCTGGGGCTTCTATTTCCTGACCTGTTTTTACTTCGCCATCATCGAGCCGAGGGTGAAGTTCTTCGAGGTTCCGGTGGTGAAAATCATCAATAATGTGGTGATCATCGGTACCTGTGCCTTCACGGCGTACCTGTTGCTGGTGAACCTGCCCTGGTATCTGCCGCAGTTGGGCGACGGTGAAACCGTGATGCCAGCGTTCTATGTGATCGTGTTTGCGGCCATTGCCCTGGCCGTGTACTCCAGTTCCAAGATCAAGTATGTGCGGATTCTGAGTATCGGTTCCAGTGTGCTGTTCATTGCCCTGATTGCCGGCATGTGGCTGCGGGCCTTTGCCATGGGTAAGGGCTCACCGGCGGATTTCTTCGGCACCGCAGGCATGCTGGGGGAATACTTTACCAACATTCACCGATTTGCCCAGCCGATCAACGAGTACCATGAGTTCTACCTGTTCTGGTGGTTCTCCTGGAGCATCATGATTGGCCAGTTTACGGCTCGCTTCGTCAGCGGTATCAAAACCTGGCAGTTGCTGATTGCCATGCTGGTGGTGCCGTCCATCGCTATCGGTGTGTGGTTCTCGGTGCTGTTCCACTACCACGCCGAGGGTCTGAAGATTGCGGCGATGACCAACCTGGCCATGATTTCGGTGGGGGTTCTGATGGTGGTGAACTCACTGGATTCGCTGATTCGGCTGTACACCGATAACCTGAACCTGACCGCCCGGCGTATGGGCCGAATGAACTACGTGATCGTGAATTTTGGCGTTATGGTGCTGCTGACCATGCTGTTCCAGCTGGATTTTTTGCGTATTCAATGGGTTGGAGCGCTGGTGATCGGCCTTTACTTCGCCTGTTTTGCCTACATTCTGGCGAACAAGCGGGCCGAGGTGGCGGCCATCAAATCGTCACCAAAAGAAAATATTCTGGATTTCCGAAAGATTGAACTTGCGGGATAAGGCCCCATTGATAGGTTAAGCCTATTCCGGGTTTGGAAATAATCAATTTTCACCCAGTGGGCCAAAGCCGTATCTTATGCACCGTTTTCAAGCCTAAACCCAAATGAACCAACAGGAGTTATTCTGAGATGGGTATCATTAACAGCGAAATCAAACCGTTCAACGCCACCGCATTCAAGCAGGGCGAGTTTGTTGAAATCTCTGAAGCAGACGTAAAAGGCAAGTGGGCCATTTTCTTCTTCTACCCGGCCGACTTCACCTTCGTTTGCCCGACCGAACTGGGCGATGTCGCTGACAAGTACGAAGAGCTGCAGAAGCTGGGCGTTGAAGTGTTCTCTGTGTCTACCGACACCCACTTCACCCACAAAGCATGGCACGACACTTCCGAGACCATCGGCAAGATCAACTATTACATGGTAGGCGACCAGACCGGCACCATCACCAACAACTTCGGTGTGATGCGTGAAGGCCAGGGCCTGGCAGACCGCGCTACTTTCCTGATCGATCCGGATGGCGTTATCCAGGCGATGGAAATCACTGCTGAAGGCATCGGCCGTGACGCAGACGACCTGCTGCGCAAGGTTAAGGCTGCCCAGTATGTTCGCAACCATCCTGGCGAAGTTTGCCCGGCCAAGTGGAAAGAAGGCGAAGAAACTCTGGCTCCGTCTCTGGACCTGGTTGGCAAGATTTAAGTTTCCCTTTTCGGGTGAAACTTGCAAAAAGGCCCGCACAGCGGGCCTTTTTGGTATCTATCAATCGACTTCATGGAATCTTATAGGTCTGAGCTATCAGATGGGTTGGGTCAATCAATTTGAGAAGGCCCCGGCTTGCCCTTATCGTACCTGCAACTTCAGATAACGATTCATTTTTGAATTCAGACAGTTAGTTTCACGACATAAAGGGGAATACCGAACATGTTGGACGCCAATATCAAAGGACAGTTGAAGGCCTACATGGAAAAGCTGCAGCAGCCTATTGAGCTGGTGGCAGCCTACGACGACAGCAAAAAGTCCCAGGAGCTGAAGCAGCTGCTGGAAGAAATCGAGCCGATGTCCGAGAAAATCAGCCTGCGGACTGAAGATTCGGCTGATGTGCGCCGTCCGTCGTTTGCCATCAACCGTGTGGGCACTGACATTGGCGTGCGTTTCGCCGGTATTCCCATGGGCCACGAGTTTACCTCTCTGGTCCTTGCGCTGTTGCAGGTGGGCGGCCACCCGTCCAAGGCTTCTCAGGAAGTGATTCAGCAAATCCAGGAACTGGACGGTGAGTTCGAGTTTGAAACCTATTTCTCCCTGTCCTGCCAGAACTGCCCGGACGTGGTGCAGGCTTTTAACCTGATGAGTGTGCTGAACCCGAACATCAAGCACACCTCCATCGACGGCGCCCTGTTCCAGAACGAAGTCGAGCAGCGTGAGGTAATGGCGGTGCCGAGCGTGTACCTGAATGGCCAGCCCTGGGGCCAGGGCCGGATGACGCTGGAAGAAGTTGTGGCCAAGCTGGACACCAACTCGGCGGAGAAAGAAGCCAAGAAGATCAACCAGAAAGACGCCTTTGAGGTGCTGGTGATCGGCGGTGGCCCGGCGGGTTCTGCAGCGGCCATCTACGCCGCCCGTAAGGGGATTTCAACCGGTATTGCGGCCGAGCGCTTTGGTGGCCAGGTAGCAGACACCATGGGTATCGAAAACCTGATCTCCGTGCCTTACACCGAAGGCCCGAAGCTGGTGGCGGCCATGGAACAGCACGTTAACGAATACGAAGTCGACATCATGAACATGCAGCGCGCCGAGAAGCTGATTCCGGCGGCGCAAACTGGTGGCCTGCATGAAGTGAAGCTGGCGAACGGCGGTTCCCTGAAAGCCCGCACGGTGATTCTGTCTACCGGTGCCCGCTGGCGCCAGATGGGTGTGCCGGGTGAGGAAGAGTACCGCAACAAGGGCGTGGCCTACTGCCCGCACTGCGACGGCCCGCTGTTCAAAGGCAAGCGCGTGGCGGTGATTGGTGGTGGTAACTCCGGCGTGGAAGCGGCGATCGACCTGGCCGGTATTGTTGGCCACGTAACCCTGATTGAGTTCGGTGAGCAGATGCGTGCCGACGAAGTGCTGCAGAAGAAACTGCGCAGCCTGAACAACGTGAAGATCATTACCTCCGGCCAGACCACGGAAGTGGTGGGTACCGATGGCAAGGTCAGCGGCCTGAACTACACCGACCGTACCACCGGTGAGTCGCATCACGTTGAGCTGGAAGGCGTGTTTGTTCAGATCGGCCTGGTGCCGAACACCGAGTGGCTGAAAGGTGATATTGAGCTGAGCCAGCACGGTGAGATCATCGTAAATGATCGTAACGAGACCTCGATTCCGGGTGTGTTCGCCGCTGGCGATGCCACCACGGTTCCGTACAAGCAGATCGTGATTTCGATGGGCGAAGGTTCCAAAGCCGCCTTGAGTGCCTTTGATTTCCTGATTCGCAACTCCGCCGAGTAAGTTGTTCACGCAAGCCTGAATTCAGGCTGACCCCTGTAGCCGGCGCCCACGGGAAGTGGGTGGCCGGTTTTTTTATGGGTTGCTGGTGACGTCTTGCTCCAGGCTGCCGTCAACGCGGGCGGGCTTTCCGTCTGCCTCAAACAGATGGCCGTACGCTGAACGCACCCCATCAACGATAAAGTCAAAGGGCACGTCATCGAACACGCCGTGGTCGTTGATGTATTCCATATGGGCCTGGCCGTCTTCGGTGAACTCCTGGAACACGGAATCGTTCACGCCATCAAACTCCAGCGGTTCTACTTTCATCAGCGCGCAAAGCTGCTTGTTAAAGGCGGGTGTGGCTTTAACCCATTGGCCGTTCAGGTACAGCTCGATAAAACCGTGCATGCGGAAAATATCGGAGCGCAGCCACTCGATCAGCTTGGGGCTGGACAGGTGATTGCGCACATCGGCCAGGCCCAGACGGCTGGGAATGCCGATGTATCGTGCGGCTGCGCCGAGCAGCACCGCTTTGGGAATGCAGTAGCTCTCGCGGGATTCCAGCGCGTAGCTGGCAGACAGGGTGTTTGGGTCGGTCTGGAACACATAAGGATTGTACTGGACGCTGTCACGGACCGCCAGGTACAACGCCTTGACCTGCTCTACCGGTTCATTGGGCACACCCTCAAGTTGCTGGTCAATCCAGGCTTTGACTTCCGGCTTGTCGTAATCGAAGAATGCGGTGGGCTTGAGGTAGTTTTCCATGGTGATCTTCCGGCATTGGCGCATGATTGACCGATGATCTCTCGGTTAGCAAGCTATGGGCAATGACTTTATCCGCCAATTCGGCTGACCTTCCGTACCGGTTGTGATCGAGTTGGTGTTCTCCGGGGCTCGTATGTTGGAATGTTCGTTATACTGAACGACCAGAAACGCCAATGGTTAGGGAATTACATGGCATTACGCGCAGTCCTGCTGATCAGTCTCATTGTTTGCTCTTTTATGCGGGTTGCCGATGCCGGCACAACGCCAAGTGTGGCGTTCCTGTCACCAGACGATTCCCGTTTCTGGCAGATGGTGGCGGGGTTTATGGAGCAGGTGGCGGTTGATCTGGATGTTGACCTTGAGGTTCAGTTCGATACCGACCGGCACCGGTTCAGTTACTTGCGCATGGCCCAGCAAATCGTCACCGCTGAGGAGAAGCCGGATTATCTGATCATCATGTGCAAAGAGCTTGTCACCACTCAGATACTGGAGCAGGCCCATGGGCAGGGTGTGAAAGTGTTTTCTTTCAACACGGATGTGCCCGAGGCTACACGGGCCGCAGTGGGAATGCCCAGGGAGACGCTGGATAGCTGGATTGGCCATGTGGTGCCTGACAACGTGGAGGCTGGCCGAACCTTGGCCAGGCTGTTGGAGCGCCGGGCGGTGGAGCGTGGTTTGGTTGAGGCCGGGGAGCCGGTGCCGATGGTGGCGTTGACCGGAACGCAGGATTCTTCCGCTGCCAGGGATCGAAACCAGGGTTTGCTGAACGCCACCAGTATCGGTAATGGCCAGCTCTTGCAGTTGGTGCCCGCTGAGTGGAGTGAGCAGCAGGCCAGCGAAAAAATGTCGGTGTTGTTCCGGCGCTATCCGCAAACCACCGTGATCTGGAATGCCAGTGATGGAATGGCGCTTGGCGCCATTGAAGCCGCCAGAAACGCTGGCCGGACGCCCGGCGAGGATGTGATTGTTGGCGGTGTGGATTGGGAGCCCAGGGCGTTGGCAGCCATTCACCGGGGTGATCTGATGGTGAGCCTTGGTCGCCATTTTATGGGCGGAGGCCTCGCGCTGTTGCTCATTCACGATTACCACCATGGTTACGACTTTGCTGAGGGCCGGCGATCTGCGGCCTTGCGCTACCAGTTTGAGCCAGCGACAGCCGACAATGTGCATTTGGTCGAACGAATGCTGGCGCCGGAAAACTGGAAGGCCCTCGATTTCAGGCAATTCAGCCGTGCGCTCAATCCGCAGCTGAGAGAACAGGACTTCAGCGCTGAGCAATTAATGGATCAGTTTTCGTCCGGGCTTATCCAGCTGGGTGGCGGTAACCAGCTGGTTCGCCAATAGGGCCCTCCCTCCTTGTTCTGGGCTACACGGAATTCCTATGCCGGAATTTATGACCTCACTCAGCCTTACCGATAGCCTCGGCCAGTTGTTTGGTCTGGTCGCTCTGGCCTTCTGCATTGCCGGCTTCGCCAACAAGAACGACGACCGGCTGATGGTGCTGCTGATCTCCGCCAACGTCGCTTTTGCCCTGATGTTTGCCTTCTTTGAGAGCTGGACGGCAGCGGCCCTGACCGTACTGGTGATTGTGCGCATTTCCCTGGCGCGTAAGTATCAGGGCAGCTGGCCAATCATGCTGGCGATGCTGGGGGTTAACCTGCTGGTCGCCTGGGCCACCTGGAAGTCGGCCACTGATGTGTTTCCGCTGGCGGCGGCCATCCTGGGAACCATTGGCATGTTCATGCTCCGGGGTATCCCGCTGCGCATTGTGCTGGGGCTGGCGGCGTTCTGCTGGATGCTGAACAACATCGTGATCGGTTCAGTGGGCGGGATTCTGGCCGAGGCCATGGTGCTGGTGACCAATGTGATCACCATCTATCGGCTGTATCGTATCCGGCAAAAATATCCGGGTGTTGAGCCATAGGTATTGGCTGACGAGCTCTCCTTTGGCTATTCAAACGGCCTTTTGGAGGGATTAAGGCCAATTGCAGCCGTCAGTGACGGGCGTACCTTAGAGGGTATTGATAATAAGGATAAGCCCGGGAGATACCTGACATGAGCCACCAACATTACGACGTTCTGATTATCGGCGCCGGCGTTTCCGGCATTGGCATGGCCTGCCACCTGAAACGGGAATGTCCCGGCAAACGCTTCGCTATTCTGGAGCGCAGACAGTCTCTGGGCGGTACCTGGGACCTGTTCCGTTACCCCGGCATTCGCTCCGATTCCGACATGTTCACCTTTGGCTACAACTTCCGGCCCTGGACCGGCGGCAAGGTGCTGGCGGATGGTGCTTCTATCAAGCAGTACGTGGCCGACACCGCCCGGGAAAACGATGTGGAAAGGAACATCCGCTACGGTGTGGCGGTAAAGACAGCGGACTGGTCCTGTGAGGAAAAATGCTGGAAGCTGACGGCGGTGAACGAAAAAACCGGCGAGGCGGAGACCTACACGGCCAGCTTCCTGGTGGGCTGCACCGGTTACTACAACTACGATCAGGGCTACAAGCCCGATTTCCCCGGCGAGAAAGACTTCAAAGGCCAGGTGGTGCACCCGCAGCACTGGCCGGAGAACCTGGATTACACCGGCAAGAAGGTGGTGGTGATTGGCAGTGGGGCGACCGCCATTACTCTGGTGCCCACCATGGCGGAAAAAGCGGCCCATGTCACCATGCTGCAGCGTTCGCCCACCTATCTGATGCCGTTGCCGTCGACCGATAAGGTCACCCTGGCGCTGCAGAAGGTACTGCCGGAGAAAGCCGCCTATCGGCTGACCCGGGCCCGAAATATCTCGATTTCGCGCCTGCTCTACGAGCGTTCCCGCAAGAGCCCGAAGGCCATGCGCCGGCTGTTCCTGTCGGTGATCAAACGCCAGTTGAAGGGCAAGGCGGATATGCGCCACTTTACCCCCGACTACAACCCTTGGGATCAGCGCCTGTGTGTGGTTAAAGACGGCGACCTGTTTGATGCCATCAAGGCGGGTACCGCCTCGATCAAAACCGACCATATTGAACGTTTCACCGAAACCGGCATTCGCCTCAAATCCGGTGAAGAGCTGGAAGCAGACATCATCATTCCGGCCACCGGCCTGGATATCCAGATGCTGGGTGGCATCCAGCCCACGGTGGACGGCCAGGGTGTGGTCTTGAAGGAAAAGGTGATCTACAAGAACGTGATGGTGGAAGGCATGCCCAATTCCGCCATGATCTTCGGGTACACCAACATCTCCTGGACCCTCAAGGCCGATATTGCCAGTGAATACCTGTGCCGTTTGATCAACCATATGGATCGCAAGGGTTATCAGGTGGTGGTGCCGCGAGACACGGAAAACAGCCTGGGCAACGACACCATTCTGGGCTCGCTGGATGCCGGTTACATCAAGCGTGCCGAAGACCGGTTGCCGCGCCAGGGCACTCACGGGCCCTGGAAAGCCAGCCAGAACTACCTGCAAGATGTGAAGATTCTGCGTTTCGAGCCCATTGAAGACGGTTATCTGGAGTTTGATGGCCGGCGCAGCCAGCAGGCCAGCCCGGAGAAGGCGGGCTTCCTGAAACCGCTGCGCTCGGCGCTGTTTGGGGCCTGAGCGGACAGGCATTGGTGAAGGGTATCCCCATAATTGCGGATAGCGCTGTGTAGATAGGTTCCTTAATATGGCAAGTCATCATGCTACCTGACTGATCTGCCGGGAACCTTGCTGTGTCCACACTCCGATCCGCGCTGGCCTATGTGGCCCTGATTGCCGCTGTACTGGCGACCCTGCCGGGTATGGCGTATTTGGGTGCGGTGGCGGTGAGCCTGGCGGTCAGTCTTGGCTGGCAGGACATGCGCCGGGTGCCTCGTGCGGTATTTGCGGTGGCGGTGCTGGCGATGGCCTTTGCGTTTGGCCGTGACCCCGGATTGGTGGAAGGGGCGGCCGGGAACATGACCCGTTTGGCCGGGCTGATTCTGTCGGTGATGTTGTTGTCGTCGGTATTGGCCGGTTCCCGGGATCTGCAGCGAATCTCCAGTAGCCTGTTCAGCGGCAAGCCGGGTACCCGGTATGCGAGCCTGGCGTTCGGCACGGCGCTGGTGTCGGTGCCTCTCAACTTCGGTTCGGTGGCGGTGGTTGGTAGCCTGATCTCCGAGCGAATCCGCCGTTCCGGCGATTCTGCGGCTACCCGCAACAGCACCCGGGCGGTGCTCCGAGGCTTTGGCGTATCGCCAATCTGGTCGCCGTTATCCATCTCTGTAGCGCTGACATTGACGCTTCTGCCAAGCCTTGGTGGCGCTCAGCTCATTGGCCTTTCACTGCCGTTTGCCATGCTGGTGCTTCTGGCGGGCTTTCTCTGGCGTGAGCCAGAATCGCAGCTTGCAACCGGGTCAGCAGACAGTGCCGGTGCTGCAGCCTGGTTGCGGTTTGGCGGCATTATCCTGGGTATCTGTATCGGGGTGTTCCTGTTCAGCCATGTTTACCAACTCAGCTACGCCCGTTCGGTTACCCTGAGCTGCCTGGCGGCGGTCATTATTGGCTGGGCCCTGTCCTTGTTTACGGGTAACACCCCTAGACCACCTACTATGGCCAACGTCAGTAATGAACTGGCCATTGTGGGTGGTTCCGCTTTTATTGGTTCGGTGATCAGTGCGGTGGTGCTAGGGCAGGTGAACGGCGATATGGGCTTGCCGGGCTGGGCGTGGCCGGTCCTGGCGGCACTGGTGCCCTGGAGTTTCTTTCTGGCTGGGCTGGCCGGTGCCAACCCGATCCTCACAGGTACCTTGATTGGCGGTATCCTTGGGCCAGCGTGGCCACCTGGCGCCGTGCTGGGGCTGGGCTTTGCCATGGTCACCGGCTGGGGTATCACGGCATTCGGCACCCCGTTTGCGGCCAACGCCCTGATCATGGAGCGGCTGACCGGTTATCCCGCCCGGGATGCTTCTTTACGGTGGAGCCTGGTGTTGTCGTTAATCGCGTTGTCCGCCGCCAGCGCTATTGCCGTTGGCCTGACTGTCTGGCTGGCCTGACCAACGGCAGCAAATCAGGGCCTCGGGCCCATCATGCGCTGCAGGGCTTGCGGGTTAGGCAGGCCCTGAACCATCTTCACGTTGCCTTCACCATCCTTGTACAGGGTGCTGGGTGTTGCCTGTAAACCCAGATCCTGCATCAGCCGGTCGTTGGCTTTCACATCCATATGGGCGGCGCTGACCCGCTTCCGGTCTACCTCGATACCACCTTGCTCATAGGTGTCCATATGCTGGTGCAGTGCGGCTTCCGGGTCATCGCTGCCGAGGATCGTCGCGGCCTTGGTCAGGCTGTCTTCCCGCAGAATACCCACGATAATATGCCGTAGCTGTACCTTACCGGCGTCAATCCAGGGCTCCGCCTGCTGGCGGAAGCGGTAGCAGTAGGGGCAGTTGGGGTCGGTAAAGGTGTACACCACGGTTTCGGCATCGGCAGAGCCATCCCTTACCCAGTGGCTTTCCTCAAGCTGCGACCAGGCTTCGGCGAATTTGGGGCCGGTGACCAGTTCATCGATACTGGCGGCGCTGAGGTTGTCGCCTTGGGCATCCAGCAGGGTGCCGACAATCACATGGTCGCCGTCTGGCGTCAGGTAAAACGCCAGCGAGCGGCCCTGCATTTCGCCCACGTAGCCAGTCATTCCGCCGGGTGCGTCAAAGCTTTCAACGACCCGAACTCCCTGCTGTTCCAGCGATTGAATGGCGGCGGGGTAAGTCTGGGCCTGGGCTGCGCCGGCCAGAATGGTTGCCGGTACAAGAGCGACCTGGAACAGGCGTTTCGGGATTTGCTCAATCATTGGATGAAACCTCGGTTGCGGGTGTCAGAAAGCGGGAGTCAAAGCGTTCCAGCCCCCGGAACAGGCTGGCACGGGACAATTCGCCCATATGGCTATCCACCAGGTTTCCTTCAGCGTTATAGAACAGGGTGGTAGGCAGGCCGTGGCTGCCGGTCACTCGGCCAAACTGGCCCTGTCGGTCGCTCAGCACGTGGTGTAAATCCAGGTTCTGCTCAGACAGGAACCGCTGTATGGTTTCCGGGTGCTCGCCCTGGTTGGCGAAAACGAAATTGATGCCGGGGTAACGCTTTTGGGCTTCTTCGAGCACTGGCATTTCCCGGATGCAGGGCGGGCACCAGGTGGCCCAAAGGTTCACGACCGTGGGCTGGCCATTGGCGATGGCGCTCAAATCGACCGGTTGCTCGTTGAGATCGGTCAGCGCAACTTCCGGCAGGCCTTTGAGTTGCTGGTTGATCAGCTGAATGGCCCCGCCGGTCAGGCCCCAGGTCAGCAGACCGGCCGCCATGGCCGTACCCAGCGCCCGGCGGCTGCTGGCCCGTCGCCACATCAGGAAGCCGGCAAACACCAGGGCAGCGACCAGGCCTGCGACCATATCAAAGCCACCGTCCCGGATATCAATCATGCCCAGCCAGTCGCCCTGGTAGTGCTCGTAATAGCGAATCACGAAGCCGATGCGGGCACTGAGCATAGCGACCACGAAGATATCCGCCAATGTGCCGGCGATGGGTGTTCCATGTTTGCGGCCGGTGATGCCCCCGACAATCAGGGCAACAATAAAAGCCAGGACCAGCAACAGGTGCCCGATGGAAAAACTGACAGGGCCAACGCCAACACTGAGCATGGTATCTCCGGATTATGAATGGGTTTTTCAAGCATCTATGGCGGCTAATGACCGGCGGGCCGTGTCAGAGTTCCATTTATGGCCTGGAAAATGAAAGCCTGCTAATCAAAACCACCTATAGCTATTTCACCAGCCCTCTGTTACCGTGCATGCATCCTGCCTCTAGGGATTCCGCAGTTTCTGGCTCTTTGCCGCTTTGCGAACCTCCATACGACCTGTCAGAGGACGTCACCCCGATATCGGCGCGTGACCGTAGTCGTCTTTTATTCCATGAATGTTCATGGCATCTGCCCGCATTCGCCGCATCCGGTGTTCGTGGAGGCAGAATCAATCAAGAGTATATTTTATATGAGTTTTTCTTCCCTCGGTTTGTCCGAGCAGCTGGTCCGTGCCACCGCCGATCAGGGTTATGAAACCCCGTCTCCCATCCAGCAGCAGGCCATTCCTGCCGTGTTGTCTGGCAAGGACGTCATGGCTGCGGCCCAGACCGGCACCGGTAAAACCGCTGGTTTTACCCTGCCTTTGTTGCAGCGCCTGGCGGAAAACCCCCGCACTGGCAAAGGCCCACGCGCCCTGATTCTTACACCCACTCGGGAGCTGGCCGCGCAGGTACACGACAGTGTTAACCTCTACAGCAAATACGTGCCCACCAAGGCCGCCGTGGTGTTCGGTGGCGTAAAGATCAACCCGCAGATGATGAAGCTGCGCAAGGGCCTGGACGTGCTGGTGGCCACACCGGGCCGTTTGATGGACCTGTACCAGCAGAACGCGGTGCGCTTCAACGAAGTGGAAATCCTGGTGCTGGACGAAGCCGACCGCATGCTGGACATGGGCTTTATTCGCGATATCCGCAAGATCCTGGCGTTGCTGCCGGCCAAGCGCCAGAACCTGCTGTTCTCAGCTACCTTCTCTAACGAAATCCGCACCCTGGCCCAGGGCCTGCTGGATAACCCGGTGCAGGTAGAAGTCGCTGCCCGTAACACCACCGCCGAGAAGGTGAAACAGTCGGTGTACCCGGTCGACCAGAGCCAGAAGACGGCGTTGCTGAGCAAGTTGGTGCGTGACAATGCCTGGGAACAGGTGCTGGTGTTCACGCGCACCAAGCACGGCGCCAACCGCCTGACCCAGAAATTGGAAAAAGACGGCATTACCGCCGCGGCCATCCACGGCAACAAGTCCCAGGGTGCCCGCACCCGTGCGCTGGCGGACTTCAAGGCCGGCGAAGTGCGTGTGCTGGTTGCTACCGATATCGCCGCCCGCGGCCTGGATATCAAGCAGTTGCCCCAGGTGGTGAACTTCGAACTGCCGAATGTGCCGGAAGACTACGTTCACCGCATCGGCCGTACTGGCCGTGCCGGCGAAAGTGGCCATGCCCTGTCGCTGGTGAGCGCCGATGAAGGCAAGATGCTGGCAGGCATTGAGCGGTTGATCAAAAAGCAGCTGCCGCGCAAGGAAATCGAAGGCTTTGAGCCGAAGAACAACCTGCCGCTGAAGCCCAAAGCCAAGGCGGACCCGAGCAAGGCTCGCAATCGTCGCCCTCAGGGTGGCGCTGGCAAGAGCTTTGGCCCGAAACCGGCTGGTCGCAGCGGCGGTCGTGGCCGTGGTGGTCAGGGCGACGGCCAAGGCCGTGGCCAGGGGCAGGGTAGAAGTGGCCGCCCGGCTCAGCGCCAGAGCGCCTGAGCACTCCGGTTCTCCAGACATAAAAAAGCGGGGCTGAAAAGCCCCGCACAGGAGAACGCACCAGCTGGCAGCCCACAGACCAGAAGGCTGCCAGGGGTACGTGGGATCAGAACTTGTAGGTGAAACCGACCATGTAGACCATGGGGTCGATTTCTACTTCGAACTTGTCTGTCTGTGCGGCGAAGTCACCGTTCGCATCGTAAACCTTCACACGGGCATCGGTATTGATGTCTGCCCACCAGATTGCCGCGTTAAGACCAAAATTCTCACTCAGCATGTAGTCCATGCCCACTTCCACGGCCACGCCAACACTGTCGTCCAGGTCCAGCGACGTGCGGGCTCCGGGGTTGCCGTATTCTGCAGCAACCACGCTATCCAGAGTTCCGGTGGTCTTCTCTTCAAAGAAAGTGGTGTAGTTCACGCCCACGCCCACGAATGGCTGGAAGGCTGAAGAGCTTGCCAGCGGAAAGTATTGCAGGGTCAGGGTTGGCGGCAGGTGTTTGGTTTCGCCCAGCTTGACGTCACTCGGAATATCGCCGCCACCGTTGATGTTGTGCTTGAACGGGGTTGCACCCAGCAGGCCGACACCGAGGTTGTTGGTAAACATATAGGTGGCACGCAGGCCCAGCTGTGTATTGGAATCGACAGTGACTTTTGAATCTGCACCGGAAAGCAGCGGTGCGCCACCCACAGTAATAGAATCACTGGAATCATCCGGTGCCACATGCACAACACCCGCACGCAGAATGAAATCACCCGCTTCGAAAGCCTGAACGGCCGGTGCAGTTGCCATCACAGCCGCTGCCAGAACACCCATTTTGAAACCACGAGACATAGCCATCTCCTTATCCATTAAAAGTCGATGGACTCAATGTAATGGAGCGGGGCCGGGGAAACTTGATTTAGCGCAAGAAATGGCGGGCAGCGGATCTGGTTTGGTGTGGCTCTTGATTCAGCTCAAAAAAATCGGGGTGATTCCTGAGAATGCGGTTTGCCCTTATGGTCAGGCCGTTTTGCTGTCGCTTTCAGCATTGTCTGGAACGAACACATCACGGATTGACAGTGGTTGGCCTTCGGCATTGCGCACGGTAACCGGTTGCACCGGCTTACCGGTATCGCGATCGCGCAGGTCCAGGGGCTGGCCGTCCGGGGCGGGGTTCCACTTGTCGCCCCACTGGCGCAGAGCCACCACTACCGGAAACAGGTCGCGGCCTTTCTCCGTGAGCCGGTACTCAAAGCGTGAGCCGTGCTCGCCCACATCCACTTTACGCAAAACTTCGTTGTCGACCAGTTTAGCCAGTCGGTCGCACAGAATGTTCTTGGCAATCCCCAGCTGCTGCTGAAAATCCACAAACCGGCGGGTGCCGTACATGGCATGCAGCACAATCAGCAGCGACCACCAGTCCCCCACTTCATTCAGGGCGCGGGCGACGGAGCAGTTGGAGTCATCAAAACGTTTTCTGGCCATGTGGGGGAGTGTACCGAATAGGGTTGCATTTTGAAACCGGATTTAATAGGGTTGCTTTAAGAAACCAAATTGATGAGGTTGCATACTGTTTATGAGCATGAATCTAGGACCGTTGTTTGAACCGTTTGAACTTCACAACCTCAAGCTGCGCAACCGCGTAGCCATGGCCCCGATGACCCGCAATTTCTCGCCCAAGGGTGTTCCGGGCCAGGATGTGGTGGACTACTATCGCCGCCGCGCCGAGGCCGGTGTTGGCCTGATCATTACCGAAGGCACGGTAGTGAATCACGCGGCTGCCAACGGTTACCCGAACGTACCGGCCTTTTATGGCGACGAAGCCCTGGCGGGCTGGAAGAAGGTGGTGGATGCCGTGCACGAAGCCGGCGGCGCCATTTTCCCGCAACTGTGGCACGTGGGCGCGGTACGCAAGGAAGGTATCGAGCCGGATCCGTCGGTTCCCGGTTATAGCCCGTCCGGCCTGTTCGCTCCGGGCAAGCCCAACGGCAAGGCCATGACCAAAGAAGACATTCAGGACGTGATCAAAGCCTTCGGCGATGCCGCTCAGGATGCCAAGGCTCTGGGCTTTGACGGCGTGGAAATCCACGGCGCCCATGGTTACCTGCTGGACCAGTTCCTATGGGAAGGCACCAATCAGCGTGACGACGAATACGGCGGCAGCATGGAAAACCGCCTGCGCTTTGTGGTGGAACTCGTCGAAGAAGTCCGCCATCGCGTTGGCCCGGATTACCCGATCATGCTGCGCTTCTCTCAGTGGAAGCAGCAGGACTACGAAGCAAGACTGGTGAATAGCCCCGAGGAACTGGAACGCTTCCTGAAGCCTCTGGTGGAGGCCGGTGTCGACATCTTCCACGCTTCCACCCGCCGCTTCTGGGAGCCGGAATTTGAAGGTTCCAACCTGAATCTGGCCGGGTGGACCCAGAAGCTCACTGGCAAGCCAACCATGTCTGTCGGCAGCGTGGGCCTGACCGAAGACTTCATCAGCGGCACCTTCGCCAGCCAGAAAGAAGCCGTGGAGCAGTCCGGTATTGATGAGCTGGTTGAGCGCATGACCAACGGCGAATTCGACCTGATCGCTGTTGGCCGCGCCCTGCTGCAAGATCCGGAATGGCTGGTGAAAGTGAAAGAAGGCCGATTGAATGAAGTGGAAGCCTTTGCCAAGAAATCCCTGGCCAAGCTTTACTGATCGAACTACTCCTTCGATCCTGCTTGCCGCGGCGCCTTCTAAGGCCCCGCGGCTTTTTTGTGGGTGAAAGTTATCCGGTTGTTAATCGCACAGTTTTACAGAATCGCTATGCTGTGTTCAGTAATGATTCAACCATCGAAAAAGGAGTTGTATATGGCAGTGGCTCGACATCTGAAACTGGCTGGCATGGCCTTGTTGTTGGCGACCCTGGTGGGCTGCGCGACGGTAGGCCGCGATTTTGCGACCCACAATGTGGACCAGATCCGCATTGGTGAAACCACCCGGGCGGACATTCAGGACATGTTCGGCGAGCCCTGGCGCACCGGGGTGGAAGACGGCAAGCGTACCTGGACTTATGGCAAGTATCGCTGGTCTGCCTTTGGTGATGCAGAAACGACGGACCTGGTGGTGCGGTTCAACAGCGATGGTACGGTGTCATCCTACGTTTTTAATACCACCGAGTAAGGCTGTTCAGTGCCGGGGCGGGCTTCAGGTTTGCCCCGGTGCAGCTTTCAACGCCAGCACCTCTTCCTCGTTTAGCCCCTCAATCATGGCCCCCCGGAACTGCCGGTTGATAAACCGTTCGGTTTCCTGCTGGATCTTTTCCCGCTGCTCGGGCTTCTCAATGTAATCCATGGCCCGGAACAGGATATAGCGGATGGTCATGTGGGAAACTTCATGCACCACAGCGGCCTCCACACCTGGCACCAATCCCCGCTCAAGAATGTCCTCCGCCATCTCCCGGGCACTGGCATCCAGCTGCGCCTCCAGCGCCCGGCGTAACACCGGCGAGGGCCCGTGCAGCTCGCGGACGGCGACCGTGGTGGCGGCGGGATTGGCGAGGAAGTAGTGGTACACAAAGGTGACGGTGTCGTGGGATGCCTGCTCGGATGAATCCGCCATCTGCCGCAGTTGTCGCACGCCGGTTTTCATGTCCTCGGCGATATACCCCAGTACTTGCAGCCCGAATTCGTCCAGGCTCTTGAAGTGCCGGTAAAAGGTATTCGGATTCAACCCAGCCTCACGGGCCAGCTCCCGCAGCCCGAGTGATGTCAGGCTCCGTGTTTCGGTAATCAACCGCAATGCGGCCTGCACCAGTTTCAGTTTTCCGCCGGCCAGTGTGTTCATCTAAGCCTCGTGTTTTTGGAGTCAGGCTGGTTCGGTGCCCGCTTCCGTTTCTGGAGTTAGTCCACTCTGGTGGAGCTTTCGAGAACCGCTGTAAATACGTCCCTGTACGCTTGCTTTCCGCCATCCATGGCTCCAAGCATTTTCGAAAGCTCCACCAGAGCGGACTCTCGAACATTGGCGTATGGATTCCTTCCCAAAAGTTCAATTTGGGAGACGGCTATCACAATAGTTTAACGGTTGGTTTGGGGGGGGGCTTCAAAAACTGTGCGGAGCCATGGATGGCGGAGCCCAAGCGTCACATGGATGTGCCGAAGGAGCGTGTTTTGGAAAGCCATCCCCAAATCAACCAAACACCATAAGCCAAAGGCCAGCCGGTGCTATCTACCCAAGCAAGCGGCGAACCGAGCACCCAATCTAAAGGCCGCACAGGCCAACAATCTGTCACCCAGGGCCAAACACCCGAACCAGAGTATACAAGTGTCTACCCGTGGGAGTATACATGTGTCTACCGGTCATGATGACCACCGAAACAACAACAGGCAAGGCCAAACAGGCCACACAGGAGTGCAGCAATGACACAAACCGCACAGATCGCCATCATCGGCACCGGCTTCTCCGGCCTCGGCATGGCCATCAAACTCAAAGAAGCCGGCTTCAACGACTTCGTTATCCTCGAACAAAGCGACGACATCGGCGGCACCTGGCACGAAAACCACTACCCCGGTTGCGCCTGCGACGTGCAATCTGCGCTGTACTCCTTCTCCTTCGAACAGAATCCCAACTGGAGCCGGATGTTCGCGCCCCAGCCGGAAATCAAAGCCTACCTGCGCCACTGCGCGGAAAAGTACGGTCTGCTCGAACATATCCAGCTCAATACCCACGTGGCCGGTGCCCGCTGGAATGACAAAACCGGTGCCTGGACCATCGAAACCTGCGACAGCCCCAAGCTCTGGGCCTACATGCAAACCAACAACCTGAAGCCCGGGGATGTCCTGGATCGCAGCGACAAAACCCTGCCCAGGTTCCGCAAGCTGCACGCCCAAGTGCTGGTATCCGGTATGGGTGGCCTGAGTACTCCTGCCTACCCGGATATCAAGGGCATGGACACCTTCACCGGTACCAGCTTCCACTCCCAGAACTGGGACCACGACTATGATTTTCGCGGCAAGCGAGTGGCGGTGATCGGCACCGGAGCCTCGGCCATCCAGTTTGTTCCGGAGATCGCCAAGGATGCCGCCCACCTGGATCTGTACCAGCGCACGCCACCGTGGATTATGCCCAAGCCGGACCGGGAAATCCGCCCGCTGGAGCGGATGATGTTCCGTAAGGTGCCGCAGACCCTGAATGCGTTTCGTCAGAGCATCTACTGGACGCTGGAAGCCCGGGTGCTGGGCTTTGTCGGTAACCCGCGCATCCTGAAAATCGGTGAGCTGCAGGCCCGCCGCCACATCCGCAACCAGATCAAGGACAAGGACCTGCGCAAGAAAGTCACGCCGGATTTCCATTTCGGCTGCAAGCGGGTGCTGATTTCCAACAACTACTACCCGGCGCTCGACCAGGAACACGTGGATGTGCTCACCGATGGCATCCGTGAGGTGAAAGGCAACACCATCGTGGATAGCAATGGCACCGAGCGCCAGGTGGACTGCATCGTTTATGGCACCGGCTTCAGGGCCCAGGAGCCGATTCCCCGGGGCATGATCTACGGCCGTGGCGGCCAGGACCTGCTCGATGCCTGGCGCGAAGGGGCGGAAGCCTACAAGGGCACCACGGTGGCCGGCTTCCCCAATTTCTTCATGCTGATGGGCCCCAACACCGGCCTCGGCCACAGCTCCATGGTGTACATGATCGAATCCCAGGTTCAGTACGTGCTGGATGCCCTGAAAAAAATGCAGCACCGGGGCTGGAAGACGGTGGAAGTGAAGGAAGACGCCGTCAGCCAGTACAACGCCTCGATTCACGCCAAACTCGGCGATTCGGTGTGGCAGACCGGCTGCAAGAGCTGGTACGTGAACGAGAATGGTAAGAACACCACCCTGTGGCCGGGCTTTACCTGGCAGTTCCGGCAGCAGACCAAGCGTTTTGATGCCGAGCAGTATGTGTGTGAAGCTACGGAGGTGATGGAGCAGGGTGGGGAGCCGGCATTGGTTGGCTAGGTCCGGAGAAACGACAGAGTCCGAGCCTGGGTGGGCCGGGCTCTGTGGCCTTTTTTGGTTTGATCTTGGATAGGCGCCAGCTTTCCGGTACATTTGTCCACACTTCAGGCATGGATTGTGCCGATTAATACTTTGTGGAAACACGGACGTGACCAAAATAGCAGACCCGCACTCGCTTGCGCTTCACGAAGCGTTGATGATCGAGGGTGGCTGGGACCAATACTCCGATAAGGAACTGGCCAGCTACCTTTCGAGTTCCAGTTCTACCCCTGCCCGATTAAGAGACCAGCTTGCCAGTGGCGAGTTGGTGTTGCTGAAAGAGATCCCGGCGGCTCCCGTTTTCAGGCTGGTATCCGGGCGCATTGTTCCCACGGAAAGCACCTATGCAGCCATTGCAGAGAATGCCGTCACGGCCTTCGAAAAACGCTTCGGTGACCGGCAAGCGTTTCCTTCCAGAGGCACCGCCTACGCTCATTCCGATAGCCTGCCACCACCGCCCAAGCTCGACTACACGCCGGAACCCCCGGTGATTGAGCCACCACCTGAGCCTCTACACCCGCCGGTGGTGATCTCGGAAAACTTTGGGCTTCCGCCCCTGGGGCCCAAGGTATTCGCCAAGTCTTGCACCCGGCCCTCCGGGGATACCGACAGTAATGAGGGCGAGGAAAAGGCCAGCAATTTCGGCACCCTTGCGATGCTTGCCCCCGCCACGGTCACCAGCCCTGGGGCAAACGGCTTGCGGCCGCTGGGCCTGATCTCTGGTTCGGCAATGAGACTGGCAAAAGGCTGGGCCATGGCCGCGCGCATTGGTGCCGGAGTACTCAGCACCGCCGGCAGTGCAGTGCTGTTGGCACTCTGGCCATCCAAATTGGGCGACAGCACCCTGTACACCGAGGAAGAACTGCTTGAGATGGCTGAGGCGGCCATTCGGGTGCGTTTTCATCTGCACGTGGATGCCACCGGAAACCTCCGGGTGGCCGGCTATCACGTCAACGACAGCACCGGATACAAAGACCGGGTTCCGGTTGCTCACGCAGAGCTCAAGGGCGAGAATTTTGAAGTGGTGGTTGATGACGACTTCACCCTCGTGTGGTACCCGGATGACAGCGGCCACCGCCCGGTAGTGAGCACCGAATACCCGGCGGATTCCGGTATTGATCCCTACAGCATTCTGGTGACCCCCATCCAGGAGGATGGCCAGGAACACTCGCCACCCGGCTACCAGCGGCCGTTTGAGGATCAGGTCGAGCTGATTGTCAGGTTTCCGGCGGACAGTGGAATCGAGCCGTTATATCTGGTTTTCCGGAAGACAGCCCGGGATGAACGAGGGGTGGTCACTGGAGGCGGAGAAGAAATTACTGGAACTTGGTTAGAGAGCGCTTCAAGAGATCTTGGAGCGCCGATACCTGCTCAGATTGCAGATCGGCTTAGGGGGCGTGAGTTCGCGAGTTTTGATCGGTTTCGAGAGGCATTTTGGCTAGAAGTTTCCGGAGACCATACGTTGCTCTCCCAATTTAAAGGCTCAAACCAAGAGCTAATAAAACAAGGTTATGCTCCTTTCCCTAGATTCAGAGATCAGGCTGGCGGGCGTGAGAAGTATGAGATACACCACCTGGAAGAAATTCAAAATGGCGGGGCAGTCTATGACCTCGACAACATGACGATCACTACCCCAAGAAACCACATTCGAATTCATTCAAAGGGCAATCTATGAAAGATAGGATTGAAGAATACACCGAAGCCGAGTTCAAAAAGCTCGTTCAGGACATTTGCTCTGTCAATGTAGCCAGTGAGGATGAGCACACGCAACTAGTTAGACTGTTCTGCCGTTTGACACAGCACCCTGATGGCTCAGACCTGATCTACTACCCTGACGATGAGGCTGATGCCACTCCTGAACGGATTACTGAAATTGTAAAGAATTGGAGAGCAGATCAAGGATTACCTGGATTCAAGCGATAGCTTTTTCCGCAACACAAATATCGCAAAGGGAAAACCGGGACGGATCTATATTTGCAGGGAACGCATGAACACGGAACACGATACAGATTACCAATACCGCGAGCGGGTGGTGGTACCTCGTCCGGAAAAAGAGCTTCGCTTTCGGAACGGACGAATCCCCGGATATTTTTCGATATTTCTCGGCGGCTTGAGCCTGGCGGCGGTGCTTGCCTACCTGTTCCCCTCCTACCTGACCACCACTGATCTTCGTGCTGCGTATGATGCCGAGGCGCTTCAGGATGTCTTGAAGTACGGCATGTGGTTCTCCCTGTTTTTTGGCATCACCACCTTTGTGCTTGATCGGCGCAAACGGCTTGGCGCTGCGGGCATTGCCATGACGCTGATCGCGTTTGCCCTGGGGGGTTACAATGTTCCTGTTGGGCCGGTGGAGCCGAAACCGCTGTCGCTCGGTGTAGACTGGCTGATTCTGGCCTTTCTGGGTTCCACTATTGTCTTCACCAGCCTGGAGAAGCTCTTTCCGAAGTATCGGGAGCAGGTCATCTTGCGGGATGAATGGGGGCTGGATTTCTTTTACTTCTGCTTGAATCACCTGCTGATCTCAGCGGTTCTGCTGTTTGGCAACTTCCTGGTAACGCACTTTGAATGGGTGGCCAGCGACAGCCTGCAGGCGGCGATTCAGAGCACGCCGTTATGGCTGCAGGTCGTACTGCTGATTCTGGTTGCCGATTTCGTGCTGTATTGGGAACACCGGGTCTTCCATGAAGTCCGTCGGCTGTGGCCTTTTCATGCGGTCCATCATTCGGTGGAAACCATGGACTGGCTGGCAGGCTCCCGTGCCCATGTGGTTCAGATTTTCATTGAACGTGGATTGGTTATGCTGGCTCTGTATCTGCTTGGTGCCAGCAAGGAAGCACTGGATATCTACGTGACGTTCGCCGCGCTGCAGGCCATTATTATCCACAGCAATCTTACCGTGCCCTGGGGGCCGATTAAGTACCTGTTGGTAACGCCGCAGTTTCACCACTGGCACCACAGTTCGGAGAAGCCGGCCATCGATACCAATTACTCGGCACACACGGTGCTCTTTGACCGGCTGTTTGGCACGTACCATTTCCCGAAAGCGCACTGGCCGGCGGAGTATGGTACCACCCAGAAACTGCCGGGTTCCTACCTGGGGCAGCTGTTCTATCCGTTCCGTAGGCGCTGACGGACCCTGAACCTGGCAGTTGCCGTCAGGGTGATGCAATGGGATGATGCGCGGGTTGTGTGCTGCCCGCGCATTTACCCATCATTTGAAACCGGCAGGATGTCATGGCCAACCGAACCTCCACCCGTTTGAACAAATACATCAGCGAGAGCGGCATGTGTTCGCGCCGGGATGCTGACCGTTACATCGAGCAGGGCAACGTGCACATCAACGGTCGGCGGGCCCAGGTGGGCGATCAGGTGTTGCCGGGCGATGTGGTGAAGGTGAACGGCCAGGTGGTGGAGCCCCGGGACGAGGCAGATCTGGTCTTCATTGCCCTGAACAAACCGGTGGGTATTGTCAGCACCACCGACAGCGCGGAGAAAGACAACATCCAGCGTTTTGTCGGCCACAGCGAGCGCATTTTCCCCATTGGCCGCCTCGATAAGGATTCCCAGGGACTGATCTTCCTCACCAGCAATGGTGACCTGGTGAACAAGATCCTGCGGGCCGGCAATAACCACGAGAAAGAATACCTGGTGACCGTCGACAAGCCGGTGACCCGGGAGTTTGTGGAAGGCATGAGCAACGGCGTGCCGATTCTGGGGACGATGACCAAGCGTTGCAAGGTGGAGAGAGTCTCCCGGTTTGTCTTCCGGATCATATTGGTGCAGGGCCTGAACCGCCAGATCCGCCGGATGGCGGAATACTTTGGCTATGAGGTGACGAAGCTGGAGCGGGTGCGGATTATGAACGTCAGCCTGCAAGGTTTGCCGGTGGGCGCCTGGCGGGATCTGACGGAGAAGGAACTGGCGGTGCTGTTTGATGCCATCCGGGATTCGTCCTCGGAAGCGACGCACCCGGCGGCCAGCAAGCCCCGCAAGAAACCCGCCGGTCCCAAAGGTGCCCGCCCGGGTGCCGGTGGTAAACCGGCCAGGGCTGGCGCAAAACCGTCAGGTAAACCTTCCCCCGGTCGAGGTGGAAAGGGAACTGGCAAAGGCACCGGCAAACCGCCCGCAGGTAAACCTGGCCGTGGCCCGAAGGCCGGTGGGCGCACGACCGGCCCGAAGGGCAAACCCGGCAAGCCGCGCAAGCCCTCCATCAAGAAGCGTTGATCCGCTCCGCCGGCCAATAGGTTCTCTTCCTTACGGCAGAATCTGCCCACAGGCGCTATGCTTACCGGCTTTAACCCCTGGCCGGATTTGCTTTAATGTTTGAAACGTTTTTTGCCACTTACCTCAGCAGTACCATCCGTTTCCTGTTCCTGCTGGCACCGTTCTTTGTGGTCACCATGTTCCTGGCGCTGACCCGCGGCCTGCCGGCGGCGGAGAAGGCGTCGATCATTCGCCGGGCCTGTGTTTCGGCGTTCATTTTGGGCGTGGTGCTGTTCTTTGCCGGGCCGCTGTTGTTCAGCGCTATCGGTATTACCCTGAACTCGTTCCGTATTGGCGCCGGCAGCCTGCTGTTCCTCACGGCTATCAGTCTGGTGACCAGCGGCACCCGCAACCATGCCACTGGCCTGCCAGAGGAAGACCGCGACGATATCGCCGTGGTGCCTCTGGCCATTCCGGTGATGATCGGCCCGGCCACCATCGGTGCCATCATGGTCTACGGTGCTGAGCTGAAAGCCGTGCACGAAGTGGCTGGCGGCTTGCTGGGTCTGGTCTCCGGCTTGCTGATTCTGGCGGTGTTGTTGCGGTTGTCTGGCTACCTGGAAAAAGTATTGGGTAAAACCGGCCTGAACATCATGTCGAAAATCAGTGGCCTGATTCTTTCCGCCATGGCGGCGGAAATCGTGCTGACCGGTATCGCCGGTTTTATTGCAAGCACTCAAGGCGCCTGACAGAATCAGGCTTTTGTATCCTCTGCAGGTTTGTTATGCCCGCCAACACCATTGATCACAATCGCACCCGCTACAACTTTGACGGCATCGACTCGGTTTGGTTGTTCGGTTATGGCTCTTTGATCTACAAGGTGGATTTCCCGTTCCTGGAACAACGGCCGGCCTCCATTCGCGGTTGGGCACGCCGGTTCTGGCAAGGGTCCCATGACCATCGTGGTACGCCCGAGGCTCCTGGCCGGGTGGTCACGCTGATCGAGCAACCCGGAGCGGTCTGCCGGGGCATGGCGTTCCGGGTTTCACCGAATGTTTTCGAGTATCTGGATGTACGGGAAAAGAACGGCTACCTCCGCTTCAGCACCACCATGACGTTTGATGATGGCAGCCATGCCGAGGGCTTGGTGTATATCGCCACCGAGGATAACGAGGCGTTTCTGGGCGAGGCCCCGGAAGCCGACATTGCCGCCCAGATTGCCGCAGCGGTTGGCCCCAGTGGGCCCAATTCCGAATATCTGCTCAGGCTGGCGGAGTCCCTGCGGGCGTTGGGGGATGACTGCCGCCATACCTTTTCAATTGAATCTCACCTCACTCGTTCCGGGCCTGTCGAGGCTTCAGACAGTTAAACGTCAACCCATGTAAAGCTTGTGCAAAACAGGCCCTTGGGCACTGACATCTCCCTTCTTATCATTAATCTGGTGGCAAGGCTTCACGGAATGTTTCCGTTTAGCATGGTTCCAGTCGGTATGGACGGGAGAGTCACTATGAAACGATTTCTGATCAGCAGTACCCTGATTGTCGCTCTGGGCTTTGCCGGTATTGCCCAGGCAGACGGCTACCGTGGTCACGGACATCCGCCGGGTATTCAGAAGCAATTGGATCGGGGCAAGGCGCTGCCACCGGGGCATCAAAAGAAAATGCTGCGGGCCGAGCACCGCCGGTCGTACCATGATCGCCACCGCGACAACCGTTATCGGGATAATCGCCACAAGCATCGGTATGACCGCCGGGACTATGGCAAAAAGCACTCCCATTACCGGTACAAACCGAAGTACCACAATCATCGCAGCGGATACCGGTCATCCCTGGGCTATAACGACCGGATGCCGCCAGAGTATCGGGCAGCCCGGATCATTCGTGATACCCAGATTCTTATTGACCAGACCCGCCGGTAGGTTCGGCAATCAGCCTTTCCGAAGTTGATTCCCGGGTCGCGGGGTTGAAGCCCCGTGCCGGGGAGCGGCGCCGGTGCCGCAGGCCAATCAGTACCAGCGGCACCACAATCATCAGACTGCCGGCCAGGAACCACAGGTCCGGCACCTCACCAAACCAGATCCAGCCAATGGCAACCGCCCAGATCAGCCCGGTGTATTCGGCGCTGGTGACTTGGTTGGCATCCACCTGCCGGTAGGCCAGCAATACCGTGATGTTGTACCCCAGGATGAACAGGGCTGAGCCGGCGGCGCTGATCAGGATCTGCGGGTTCCACGCGGCGCCTTCCCAGAACGCCAGGGCCGCTGCGGCCGGCATAATCAGCAGGTAGTTCAGGAACAGTTTGTGGACGGTGGTCTGTTCCCTGGGCAGCTGGCGTACCATCACGGCGTTGATGGCGAGGGCGAAGGCAGAGCCCAGGGCCGCAATCACTGCCCAGTTGAATTCCACCGGGCGCAGAATGACGATGATGCCGGCAAAGCCACTGAAGACGGCGGTGACGCTCAGGGGTGTGAGTTGTTCCCGGAAGAAGAAGGCGGAGAGCACCATCACTAGTATCGGGGCGGCGTAAAACAGGGCGTTGGCGGTGGCCAGCGGTAAATTGGTGAGGGCGATCACCATGCACACGATGCCGACCAGGTGGATGTGGGCGCGGATGGCGTGGATTTTCAGGCCGCCGAAGAGGTTCTGGCGGTCGAGTTTGCGGGCCAGGGGGATCAGGAAGGCCAGGGTCAGGAGGCAGCGCAGGAAGGCGAACTGGAAGACGGGGGCGCCGGGTTCCAGCATTTTGATAAACACATCGGAGAGGATGGCCATGGCGTTGCCGATGACCAGCAGCAGAATGGCGCTGTTGACGGTTTTGCCTGACACGTTGGTGCTCCTTTTCCTACCTGAATTTCGCTGTTTTAGTGCAGGAGTGGGTAGGCGGTAGGGCTTCCGAAAACCGCTGCGAGTACGTCCATGTACGCTTGCTTTCCGCCATCCGTGGCTACAAGCATTTTCGGAAGCCCTACCGCCTACCCACTCTCGTACCTTGGAAGTGGATTCTAGGCGTGCTTAACTATCCGATAAAATGATCAATATTCTCCATCTATTAGAAAATTCGATAGTGAGCCACAATGAGACTCCCGCCCCTCAAAGCCCTCCCTGTATTCGAAGCCGCCGCTCGCCTTAACAGCTTTTCGGCGGCTGCCGAGGAACTGTCGATCACGCAAAGTGCAGTCAGTCACCAGATCAAACAGCTGGAAACCTATTTGGGGGAGCGGCTGTTCTGGCGTTCGGGCCGGAAGGTAACGTTGACGGATGAGGGGCGGCAGTATCTGGATGCGATTGGTTCGGCACTGTTGCAGATTGAACGGGCCAGTGAGCAGCTGTTGGGGCATGAGGAGTCGCGGTTGCGGTTGTCGGTGTTCAGTTCGTTTGCGGTGCGCTGGCTGGCGCCGAGGTTGCCGGATTTGCAGCGGCTGCATCCGCAGATTGATCTGGCTCTGGAGATGAGTAGTGAGAATCCGGTGTTGTCGGATCGGGTGGCGGATTGTTTTATTACGATTCACCGGGATTCGCGGGCCTACAGTTACGATCTGCTGTACGAGGAGCGGTTGTTTCCGGTGTGCAGTCAGGATTATTGGCAGCGTATACGGCGGGAGTTGGGGCGGGATGCGGAGCCCGAGCGGCGGGATGAGCCGCCGGTAGCGCCGGCAGAGATGGCCCGGTTTCCGTTGCTGTCGACTCACAGTATTTATGACAGGCAGGGCGGTGACTGGGAGGCCTGGTATCAGGAAGCCGGTATGAAGCTGCCTGAATCCAGTCGGCTGCTGCATTCCAGCCATATGCTGTTGTCGCTGGAGGCGGCGCGTTTTCATCAGGGCATTGCGTTGACCAACGATTACATGCTCAGTACTCGCAAGGATTCGGCGGATTTTGTTCGGTTGCCCGCCCATTCGGTGGTGACAGGAGACAAGTTCTACTTTGCCTGGAAGACCAGTCGCCGGCGGGAGCGTGGGATTCAGACGCTGCGCCGCTGGCTGGTGGATGAGGCTATTCGGGGTGGTTTGCGATCGGGTAGCGCCGGGAGTCGGCATCCAGAGCTCTGACTCTCAGCCGCTCAGGGCCTTCAAAGAGACGCTGTTGTAACTCGCTGACTGCTTTTTGCTGATCTTCAGGGCTGAGGCTGGCATTGGTGATCCGGGCTTTCTGTTGCCGGTAATGGTCAAGCCGGCTTTGCCATGCCTGTTGCTGTAAATCGAGTTCCGCCAGGTTGGCTGCGGCGGTTTCGCCCAGGTTTTGTGCCCTTAGCTGGAAAATGTCGGCGTCTGTGGCGCCGTTGCTTCTCATGGCTTCGGTCTTTTCGAACAGGTTGCTGTTGATGGTGGCCCGGGCTCGGGTTCGTTGAATGTGTTCAGGCAGCGCGTGTTCCAGTTGTGCCAGTTGTTGGGCTTTTTGTTGTTCGGTGAGCGCTTCGTTGCGTTCAATCGTCAGTCTTTCGAGAGTGTAGTTGTCGAGTTGCTCGTCTTCGCCGAAAAAGGCCGCGTGGGTCTGTGGTGTGAAATGCTCGGCGCGGGCCGCCAGTAGTGCTTTCTGACGCAGTGTCAGGGCGTTGAGGTCGAAGCCATCGTGGTCGAAACCCGGTGGCAGGTTCTGGTCAATGCGGGTAAGTGCCAGCCGGTAGTTAACGTAATCGTTGAGCAATGCCAGGGCCTGGCTTCGAGCCGGCTCGCCTAGCCGGTTCGCCAGCGTTGCTCTGATACGGTTGAGAACCAGGTCCATGGGTTCACGATCCAGGTTGGCCAGGTGAAAATCAAACAGCTTGCGCAGGTTTTCATCCGGGACCAGGTGGTGGTTGGCATCGACTGAAAGCGCACCCTTCGGTTCCAGGCCAAAGAGTTCAGGAGGTAGCTCCGGGACGTTTTGCTGGCTGAGGTTGTGCGCAGGTAGTCCGGGGGTACCTGCCTTGTCGGTGGAGATTTTCGGTGCCTGAACAACGGTGTCTGGACCCTCGGTGGTTCCCCGTTGGGTCAGAGTCAGGGTGCCGGCTATGGTGATAATGCCGGCCACCAGAAGGAAACGGCTGCGGTGGTTCATAAATATAGGCCCCTGAAGGCACCCCACCGGACTGGCCAGTGGGGTGTTGGTTTTACAGCCCGGCGTTAGCGAGGCGCCTGGCGTGGTTGCGCATCAGGGTCAGCGGCGAGGTTTCAAACAGCGACACCATACCCAGAACCTGGTTGGTCACATCGAGGTGGTTCATGAAGTAGTCGTCGCGAATCACCTGGCCAAAGTGGCTGGAGCACCGGCCGGTGACCCCGTCGTCGGGCCCTGGAATGGCCAGGCTGGTGATGCCGAACAGGGCATCTGAGGGATCAAGGCCTGTGGTGAACTGGGCGGTCCCGCTCCAGGAATACAGGCGGATGGCGTGGCCACCAAGGTTGACGCTTGATGGCCCCTGGCCGCACTCAGACGCTGGCAAGCCGGCTGGGAACAGGTTGTTAAAGGCGGCGGCGCCGGGCTTGTTGAATTCGGCGAGCATGGCGTAGATGTCGGAGCGGTCTGCTTTGTTGGCAGACAGAAGATTAACGAGATTGCCTATGGTATTTGCCAGCGCTTCAAAGCCGATGCCGGTCAGCGACCCCTCTGGAGCGACGCCGGTCACTACATCTGCCAGGGGCGAACCCTTGTGAGGAGAGTGCAGGGTGGTCACCGAGGCCACGAGGTCGGGCCGAACGTTCATGACATAGCGGGAGGTCACCCCGCCCTGGCTATGGCCAATCAGGTTAAACCGGGTGATGGCACCGTTGGAAGCGGCGCGGATGGCGTCCAGTTGCTGGATCAACCGTTCGCCGCGCATGGCTGAGCTGTCAAAGGCATTGATCTTCGGTACGAATACCGTGGCGCCCTCATTTTCGAGGGCGTTGGGAATGCGGTACCAGTAGTCAACGCCGGCAATGGTGTCGAAGGCAAAAATGCCCGGTACCAGGACGATCGGGTGCTTCGTTGCACCCTGTTTATTTGATCCCCATAACCAGTCGAAAAGACCGGCCTGTGCAGGCAGGGATAGACTCAATATCAGCGCTGCTACCGCGCTTTTTATCCACGAGTTCATGGTGTCGTTCCTTTTTGTGTTTGTTGTCAGGATGACTGCATGGTGTTGCCCTCCGAATCTACTCATGGATGGGTGCACTGCGCTTGTAAGAACTGACGAGTTCGCAGGCCAACAACAAAAAGACCGGAATTGATCACGTAACCGGCATCTTTCGTGGGTGATTGTTGAGAAATGCATATACACTCGGGCAGACATACAACAACAAGAAACCGTTTGCCCGGCGCAAAAATGCAGCGGGCATGCGTTGATGCCCATGGATAATTCACGTTCCAACCTGTTGTATCTCTGGCCCCGGCGCACCCTGTTCGTCGGGCGCTTGCGGCATCCGATTGAGTTCAGCCAAGCGGCCGCTTCGCTGGTCATCGGAGTCGAAGGGCCCGTGCAACTGGTGTTGCCGGGATCAGACGTTGTCTGGCATGAGCATTCGCTGCTGTTGGCGCCGGGCCAAAGCGCCAGGATTGATCCCCAGGGCCAGCTGGTCGCGGCGTGTTACCTGGATGCCCTGGGGCAGGATTTCCGTCTGTTGTCTCACAGCATGGCCAGGCATCAGGACGGGGTGTACGCCGGCTTTCATGGTGAGCACTCACTTCAACGTTGGCTCAAAGCGCTCTACAACGTTCCCGTGCAGGCGGGGGAAGCCTTCGATGCACTGGAATCGGGGATCAACCCGGCGGCCCAGCCCTATCCTGAAACCGACCCGCGGGTGGCGCGGGTGGTGGAACGGATTCAGTCGGAGATCGGCAGAAATGTCTCGGTGGAGGAACTGGCGAACTCGGTCAACCTCTCGGTTTCCCGTCTGGTAGAGCTATTTCGTGCCCAGGTAGGGGTGCCTGTGCGTCGCTATCGGCAGTGGCACCGGTTATTTGTGACCTTTACCGGCGTAGAGCGTGGCGCATCACTCACTGACGCCGCGATCGCAGCGGGCTTTGCGGATTCCGCTCACTTCTCCCATACCTTCCGGATGACGCTGGGTATGACACCGTCAGACATCGTCACGATGCTTTCTGGCAGTATCTTTGTGGGTCATGGTGCACCTGTCGGTGGCCTGGCTGGCCATAACGCCGGAGCAGGATTACCCACTCCGACGTGTCAGACGGGACACTAGCCCTTCGCAGGGCGCTCAACCACTTTGCGCTTGCCCTTGGCACCCTTGGCCAGGGCTTTCAGGCCATCGGCGTCGAAAGCATCCACCCGGATAACGTCATACAGGGCTGTCAGCGCTTCTTCCATTTTGGGGCATTCGTCCGCCTTGATGATGCCCTGGGCGCAGGCCCAGTCCACCAGCTCTTTGCGTTGATGCCCCATCAGCAGGGCAATGCCGTCCAGTTCGTCTTCGTCACGATTGCGGATGGCTTCGTGCAGGCGCTGGCGCATCTCGGCGGTTTCGTTGGCCAGGTTATAGGCATTCAGTACGCGGCCCAGCGGGTCGTCGGGATCCATGTTGATAAAGGTGCCGCGGCTGATGCGTTGGCGCACCGGGGTGTCGTTCACGATGGTCGCGGCCACTTTCGCGCCCAGCTTGTCGTCCGGGCCGTTCAGGCCGGTGGCGCCGAGGGGGAATACCAGCAAACGCAGCGGCCAGCGCAGGGCCGGGACCGGGAAGTTGATGATGGCTTCGCGCATGGAACCTTGCAGGTCGTGCAGGCAGGTTTGCAGGCACCATTCCACCAGGTCTCGCTGGTCGTCCGGGTAGCCTTCCTCATGCCATTGCTTGATTACGGCGGTAGCGTAATAGAGTTGGACCAGGCAGTCGGCCATGCGGCCAGACAAGCGCTGGCGGGCTTTCAGGCCACCGCCGACGGTGAGCAGGGTGACGTCGGTCATCAGGGCAAAGGCGGCTGAGAAACGGCCCAGCTGGCGGTAGTATTTCTGGATGTCGCCCTGGCGTGGTGCGGTTTCCAGCCAGCCTTTACTCAGGCCCAGTACGAACGCCCGCAGGGCATTGCGGGTGGTGTGGGCCAGGTGGCGGTAGAAGATGCCATCGAATTGTTTTGCGGCCTTGTCCTGGTCTTCCATGCCGGCGGCTTCGATTTCTTCCACGATAAACGGATGACAGCGAATGGCGCCCTGGCCGAAGATCATCAGGCTGCGGGTCAGGATGTTGGCGCCTTCCACGGTAATGCCGATGGGCACTGCCTGGTAGGCCCGGGCCAGGAAGTTGCGGGGGCCGGTGATCACGCCCCGGCCGGCCACTACATCCATGGCGTGGTTGATGACTTCCCGCATCAGGTCGGTGTTGCGGTATTTCAGTACCGCCGAGGGCACGGATGGGCGAACGCCCCGGTCCAGCATGCCGGCGGTGAGCAGTCGGGCGGCGTCCATCATGTAGGTGTAGCCGGCGATGGGCTCCAGGGCTTCCTGAACGCCTTCAAACTGGCTGATGGTGCGGCCGAACTGTTCCCGGGTATAGGCGTAGGAGCCGGTGGCCAGGCTGGCCAGTTTGCCTGCGCCGGTGCCCAGAGCCGGCAGGGAGATGGAGCGGCCGATGGACAGGCATTCCAGCAGCATTTTCCAGCCTTTGCCGAGCATGTCCTGCCCACCAATCACCTGTTCCATGGGGATGAACACTTCGGTGCCCCAGGTGGGACCATTCATGAATACGGTGTTCATGGGCAGGTGGCGGGCGCCAGCGTTCACGCCCTCGGTCTCCCGGGGCACCATCACACAGGTCACGCCGATGTCGTCCTGATCGCCGATCAGGTGTTCAGGGTCATAGACCTTGATGGCCAGGCCTATCAGGGTCGCTACCGGGGCGAGTGTGATATAGCGTTTGTTCCAGGTGACCTTCAGGCCCAGCACTTCCTTGCCGTTCCATTCGCCCTTGCAGACGATGCCTTTGTCCGGAATGGCACCGGCGTCGGAGCCGGCCACCGGCGAGGTTAGGGCAAAACAGGGGATTTCCTTGCCCTTGGCCAGGCGCGGCAGGTAGTGATGTTTCTGGTCGTCGGTGCCGTAGTGCATCAGCAGCTCACCCGGGCCCAGAGAATTGGGCACCATAACGGTCACCGCTGCCGATACGCTGCGGGTGGAGATTTTCATCACGATTTCGGAGTGGGCAGTGTTGGAGAAACCCAGGCCCCCGTCTTCCTTGGGAATGACCAGGCCGAAGAAGCCCTTGTCACGGATGAATTTCCACACTTTGTCTGGCAGGTCGTAGTGTTCGTGGGTAATCTGCCAGTCATCCAGCATCTTGCACAGTTCTTCCACCGGGCCGTCGAGAAACGCTTGCTCCTCGCTGGTCAGATGCGCCGGAGCGGCGTCCAGCAGCTTGTTCCATTCCGGTTTGCCGGAAAACAGTTCGCCATCCCAGTCTACGGAACCGGAGTTCAGGGCTTCCTGCTCGGTTGGCGAGAGCTTGGGCAGGCGGCTGCGGACCCAGCCCAGTAAGGGCCGGCTGAATTTGTCCAGGCGCAGGTCGCCGGGCAGGGTGATCAGTAACGCCAACGCTAACAGCAGGCCGCCGATGACAAAACTGAGAAGGTGCCAGCCGTCGTTGGCGACCCCGACTAGGGTGGCCACGGACATCACAATCGCGGCGGTTTTACCGCCGATGCTGAAATAGATCAGCACCAGGGCGCTGAGAACCAGAAGCAAAACACTCATGGACAGACCTCCATATCGTTACCAGATCAGGCAGATTTGCCTCTAACCATCGGCCAAAGTCCAGGCAGTTGCAAGGAAAACGGACGGTTCGATAGGGGACAATATGTGGAGTGCTTATATGACGGCCCGCTCACGGGTCAGCGTGTTCCGGTTCAGGGGCTGAGCCCTGTTACCAGTGTACGTGTAGAGCGAATTGGAGGTCAGGCGTAGCCCGCGGCGAACACCAGGCCCAGGACAATGGGCATGACTACCAGGCTGCCGAGGTTGCTCAATAATACCAGCGATGCCACCGCGTGGGGTTCCTGCTGATACTGCTCCGCCACCATGTAGTTGAGCACCGCAGGCGGGAGCGCCGCAAACACCCACAGGCAGGCTACCTGAAGGCCCGGTAGGTCGAGTAAGGCAATCATGGGCCAGGCCAGCAGCAAGCCACTGACCGGGCAGGCAATGGCGCCAATCAGCCCCAGTTTCCAGTCCCGGAAATCGACATCCAGCATCCGCACCCCCAGGGCAAACAGCATCAAGGGGATACACACGCCACCCAGCATGTTCAGGGTTTCCAGCAGCCAGCCAGGCAGGGCAACACCGCTGAAGTTAACCGTTAGCCCGGCGATGCTGGCGAACACGATCGGTAGCCGCAATCGCCGGATGATCGACGTGTGCGGGTCCAGCATGTACAGGCCAACGGAGAAGTGCAGCAGCATCTCGACAATGAACAGTACGATCGCCGCCGGTAGTGCCGCCTCACCAAACGCCAGTACCAGCAACGGAATGCCCATGTTGCCGGAATTGTTGAACATCATCGGCGGCAGGAACGTTTTCAGGTTCAGGTTCAGAACGCGGGCCACCGGGTACAGAATGATGCCAGAACCGAGCACCACCACCGTAGCCGCCAGCGCCAGCCAGCCATAGTCCTGCAGGGGCGCCTGCTGGTCGGCCAGTACGGCAAACACCAGCATGGGCACGAACAGTTCCATGTTCAGAACATTCAGGCCTTGAATGTCTGGCGAGCGGTAGCGGCCATACAGGGCGCCGCAACCTGCAATCAGGAATACCGGCAGCATGGTAGCTAGGATCTGGCCGATCATGGGGAGAGCTCCGACAAACGTTCGGGACGACAACCATTAACAAACTGTTAGGTTCGCAAGTATCGGCCCGTTTCGGCAAGCAAAAATTGCCCATGTTCGACCAAAGCGGGAGGCGCCTGCCAGGGTTGGTTGCGGTCGCTGGCCGGGGCTACCACAATAGCCTTCGGCAGCCTTTCAACCAGTTGGGGAGTTCGTTTGTGGCCAGTGTGTTTGATCAGCCTGTTCGACGTGACAATACCTGCTCGGTCAAATTTGATGCCCGCCAGGCAGTGTTTGGCCGGGAGGATGTCATTCCGGTGTGGGTGGCGGATATGGACTTTGCTGCGCCCGAGGCGGTCACCCGCGCTCTGACGGAACGGGCTCAGCACCCGGTTTACGGCTATACCCTGTTTCCTGACAGCCTGTACCAGGCAATGATCGACTGGTTTGCGGAGCGCCATGGCTGGCACATTCGCCGGGAGTGGATATTGATGGCGCCGGGGGTGGTGCCATCCCTGAATGCCGCCTGTATGGCCTATGCCGGGCCCGGCGAGGGCGTGATTATACAGCCGCCGGTGTATCCGCCTTTTTTCAGCTCGGTGCGCCAGAGTGGTCGTAACGTGATTGAAAACCCGCTGGTTCAGGATCCGCAGACCGGGCAGTACCGAATGGATCTGGAGCATCTTGAGCAATGCGCTGCCCGGCCCGATGCCAGGGTGCTGTTATTGTGTTCCCCCCACAACCCGGTCGGCCGGGTCTGGACGGACGCGGAGCTGAAAGAGCTGCTGGCCATTGCCCGGCGCCACAACCTGGTGGTGCTCTCGGACGAAATCCATTGCGACCTGACCTATCCGGACGCACCACCGCACACCGTCCTGGCCAGCTTGGCCGGAGAGGATGATGCGTTGGTGACGGCGGTGGCTCCGAGCAAGAGTTTCAACATGCCCGGTCTTGGTTTGTCCGCCCTGGTGATCCCAGACCCGGAACGGCGCAAGGCCATGAAAGCGGTGTTTGAGTCCATGCACCTGCCCCAGTGCAACCCGTTCTGCATTGCCGGCTTTGAAGCGGGGTATCGCCACGGCGCCGCCTGGCTGGACGAACTGCTCGGCTATCTGCAGGCCAATCGGGATTTTGTGGCCAACGCGGTGTTCCGGCGATTGCCAGGCATTGACGTTGCAGCGCCGGAAGGCACCTATCTGATGTGGCTCGACTGCCGGAGCCTGGGGCTGGATGATGCCGGCCTCAAACAATTTTTCGTGGAGGAGGCCGGCGTGGGCATGAACCCGGGTTTGTCCTTCGGGCAACCTGGCAGTGGCTTCATGCGCCTGAACATCGGCTGCCCGCGATCCGTGCTGGAACAGGTCATTGCCCGGATCGAGGCAGCGCTGGTTGGCTTATAGTGCCGGTTGCGACTGAATGGCGCAGTGGTCTTCCACCAGCTTCCAGTGTGGTGGCTCCTTGATACCCGGCATGTCGCCCTTGGTATCCCGGATGGCTTCCCAGATCTTGCCACCATGGCTTACCTGGCTGCCGACGGAGTAACTCTCAGCAAACAGCCATTGTTCCGGGCGTTCGCAGAATTCGGTGTCGCTGTCAGTCTGGGTTACGCCTTCTTCCACATCAGACGGATCTATGGGGTCGGGCGGCGCGTTGTCACCTCCGCACTCCGGCACGGAGAACAGACGTTTCCAGTCAAACGTAATGCCTGGCTCCTTGCCTTCGTGGATTTCACGGGACTCGTACCAGTTGTCGTTGTGAAACACCACGGACCCCGCCGGGTAATAGCGGCTGGGCACCCATTCATGGTCTTCCGGATCACAGGCCTCGGCAGACGCCAATGCAGGCATGCCAAGTGCCAGGGTCATCAACAACAGACCATAAAGTGTGCGGGCTCGCCTGATGCTGGTGGTGGCTTTCATCATGTGTCTCTCCCGTTTTGTTCCTGACTCCGAAGTGAATACGCAGGCTGTTGGCGACCGGTTCGCGTGGCCAACACCAGGCCTGCGAGAATCAGCAGACCGCCAATCATGTGAAACGCGCCAAGCGACTCACCCAGAAAAATGCCGGCCAGTATCGATGCGAAGACCGGGGTCAGGTACATGAATATCGCGGCCCTGGCCGGGCCGATCGCATGCACGCCGTGATTCCAGAATGCGTAGGCTAGGATACCGGGGAATATGGCGAAATACAGTAGCGACATGGCCGTATTTCGGGTCAGCTCGAAGCCTCCGGCGAAGAAAAACAGGTCGACCAGGTAAAACGGCAGGATCACCAGCGTCCCCAGCAGAATCTGGGTAGTCAGGAAAGTAAGGGCCGGTAACGGCACCGCCTGCCGTCTGAGCAAGACCGAGAACAACCCCCAACTGAAGACGGCCGCCACCATGATCAGGTCACCGGGTTGTGCCTGAAGGCCGGTCAGAACCGAGAGCTCGCCACGGGCCACCACGGTCAGGATGCCTCCGATGGCCAGGGCGATGCCCAATGCCTGAATTGGCCGGGTGCGGTCGCCCAGAAGCATCCACGCCAGCAGGGCCACGAAAATAGGGATGGTGGCATTGATCAGGGCAATGTTGGTGGCGGTGGTGGTGATGGCGGCGTAGTAGAGCAGTGAATTGAACGCGGCCACGCTGAAGGTGGCCAGTGCCAGCATCGAACCCAGGCGGGCACGGATGACCCGGCGATGATGCCACATGCCAGGGAAACCGAAGGGCAGCAATATGGCGAGGGCAATCACCCAACGCCAGAAAGACATCGACAGGGGCGGGACATGCTCAACCGTGCCTCGCGCGACCACGGCATTGCCGGCCCAGAACAGCGGCGTAAGCACCAGGCCCACATAGGCCAGGCCGGGAATTCGGGATAATATGCCAGAGTTTGCCGAAGACACATGAACTCCTGTGGGTCATAGGCTGTCGGGTAAAACCCCTAGCATACTACTCTCCTGGAACTTCTGCCTCCGTACCAATGTGGTAGGCGGCAAAGCCGGCCATCACCACCTGATCCACCGCCATGCCGATGATCCTGCCGTTGGAGGTGGAGCGTATCGGGTGTTGTTCATTGGTAATCGGATCAGCCACATAGCCCAAGACCTCCCCTTCGGAGACATTGGCACCCAGGTTAATCTCGCTGAACAGAATGCCGCCGTGCTCGGCGCGCACCCAGGTGGAATCATAATAGACCGGTTCCGGATCGCCCCAGACAAACATCCTGGAGATCATACCGTGTTTCTCCAGCAGGCTGTTGAGGCTATTTACCCCGGCTTCGATCTGATGCTCCTGAATTCGCAAGGACTCCCCGGCTTCCATGGTCACGGCACGGATACCTGCCTGGACGGCTGCCGTGCGCAGCATGCCCGGGGAGCCGGAGCTGTGCACCACCGCCATGCGGTCAAACCCACGGGTGAATTCCGCCACGTCCGGGTTATTCATGTCGGCCCGCAGCTGGGGCAGGTTGGTGCGCTTGAGGGAACCGGTGTGAATGTCCACCAGCATGTCGCAGTGCCGAATGACATTCTCAAACAACGAGTAGGCCACCCGGTCGGCAAGGTTGCCGTCCTTGCGGCCCGGGAAAAAGCGGTTCAGATCCCGACGGTCCGGCAGGTACCGACTGCCCTGCTGGAAGCCGGTTAGATTGACAATGGGCACGCCGATCACCCGGCCACTGAGTTTCTCCGGATTGAGGTCGTACATGGTGCGGCGAATAATCTCGATGCCGTTAAGCTCATCGCCATGTACAGCGCCAGTCAGGCACAGGGTTGGCCCAGCATTCACGCCGTTGACCACCAGAACAGGGGTAATTTGTGACAGGCCGGCAATCTGGATCTGGGGGGACCAGGCCAGCCGCGTCGAGGTGCCGGGCAGCACTTCCTTGCCAAGCAGGGTGAAACTTTCGGCCGGCAGGGGTTCTACCGGCGCGTCGGCGTCGTCCTCGGCGGCAGACGTTTCCCCTTGTGCAGTATCCTGAACTACCTGAAGTTCCTCTGCAGACAGTTCCGCCCCCGGCAGGGTTTCCGGTTCCGGCTCGGGTTCCGGCAGGGGGGCCACCTCTTTCAGGTCGATGTTGGGGGCAATCTTGCGGGTAACGGGCACCACCACGGTGTTGACCGTTTGTGTTTGCTGGTCGGTGTCTGGCGCCGATGGTTCCTGTTCGTCGTCGCTGGCGTCGCCATCTTCGCCTGGACTGCGGCGGGGTTCAGAGCGCACCACATCCTCAACGTTTTCATCCTCTGCGAGTTGGGCTACCACCAGCACAGACGAATCGTTGGTGTCGGCCAAGGTGACCATTGGCAGGGCGGCAGCGAAAAGCCAGATCGGAAAATGTCGGATTGTGGAGTGTCTGGGCCTTTGAAACAGCATAAGTCCTCGAGTACCTGTCCAGTGGCCCCAAGGATAGGGCCCTGTATGGTTCATGAATACCGCTGTGACAGAGGTTTAATGCCACTTTCATGATCACGGGCCCATCTGTAATGGCCCAATGTGGTTGAATGTAATAACACTGCTATCTTTCAGAGATATGACTGTTATACGTGCCACGGGGAGAGAACTAAATGGACCTTTTGCGAATTCTGGTTGCGATTCTGTTACCGCCATTAGGTGTTTTTTTACAGGTGGGACTGGGCAAGCATTTCTGGATCAACATACTGCTGACCATCCTGGGCTACATTCCTGGCATCGTGCACGCGGTGTGGATCATCGCCAAGAAGTAGCCCGGTAGCAGGCTTAGTGAGTATGCCAGAGGTTGTCTGACTGGTATGCCCGTTGTTCTGCCTCAAGTTTGAGGAGGTGTGCCAGGGCTGATCGTGCTGCCAATCCATGAATGGCCGCAGGCACATCGTCGTAGGCTTTCGCCGTCAGATCTTTCAGGGACACCGGCGCCAGGGCCTGAAGTGACCGGAAGATCTTGTGCTCCCGCGATAACCGATGGGTGATCAGGTAATCAATCACCGCCTCCGGTTGCCCCATCAGAAAGCCGTGGGCGGGGGCGATGAAGCGAATGGCCTCATCCAGCAGTTCATACAGCGATTCCACGTAGGCTTTCATGTCGCCGTCCGGTGGATTAATCACCACCGTTGAGCCCTGCATGATGTGATCACCTGAGAACAGCAGCTCCTGGTCCATCAGCAGGAAACACAGGTGGTTGGATGCATGCCCGGGGGTATGAATTACCTTCAGGATGCCCGCCTCGCTGACAATCAGGTCGCCATGCTCCGGCTCATCGTCCGCCTTGAAGGACTGGTCCTGCCCCGCGCCCTCCGGGGCCGGCCAGCCAAATACCCGGCACCCTGTCCGTTGCTTCAGCTCCAATACCGCCGGCGAATGATCCAGATGGGTATGGGTTACCAGCACCTGGTCCACCACCCCGCCGGTCACTTCCAGAATCTTTTCGATGTGGGCCGCGTTTGCGGGCCCGGGGTCAATCACTGTAAACCGCTCAAAACCCAGAATATAGGTATTGGTGCCGGGCCCGGTCATCATCCCCGGGTTCGGTGCCGTCAACCGTACTACACCGGCCGCCACCTCCACCGGCTCACCGGGCACAATCTCCGCCCGGGTGGTGCCTTCCCCCTCCGGGTCCAGCTTGACCGCCTCATCGTAAGCCGGCGCGTTTGGCTCCAGCATCACCGGCTTGCCCTTGCGAAGCGCCGGCCAGGGATCGGTCGGAAACGCCTCGGGTGGATTGGCATGGGCATGGCGCATCAGCTCGGCGGTGGAACTGAAATCACACAACACCCGCAAGGTACGGATCGTCGGCAACCCCAACAAACGCTGGCCTGCCCGATGCTCCTCTAACGCCTGCGCAGGCGACATCCACACATGATCAATCGTCTCCTGACCATCATGCCCGGCCCGTTGCCCTTCCGGCGCCACCGCCACAAAAAACCGCGTGTCAAACCGCCGCGGCGGCCCCGGCGGTGTCACCCAATGGCTCAGATACGCCAACCGGTCCAGCGGCACCACCAGCCCATGCTTCTCACACAACTGCGCCAGCGACACCTCTTCCCGAAACAACGCCTGCCGCTCACCAAGTACCGGATGGTCCGCACCGATGAGCTGACCGCTGCCGTCCTGAGCCAGCAGAACCCCCGCCTCCTCAAAACACTCCCGTACTGCAGCCAGCATATAGTCGGCACCGCCTTCGTCCAGACTCATGGTCTGACTGATATCCGCGTCTTCAACACCCACAACATGCGGCTGCGCCTCCGACTCCTGCTCGTTCACCGCTCCGCCGGGAAACACATAGTAACCAGGCAGGAAAATGGCCTCCCATGTTCGTTGCAGCAGAAGCACTTCAATGCCGTTTTCGGTATCGCGGGTAAGAACCAGGGTGGCAGCCGGGCGAATATCCATAAGTAACTCTTATTATGACGTTTTATTGGGCACATGCAGGAAGTCCCAAGCGCCGCTTACTCCGAAACAAAAAGCGCAGGAACAAGAAGCAAGATACCCGATAGCACCATAAGATGAGAAGTCACAACCGGAAGCGTATGATTCAGCCCAATCCAATGTTGAACCAGATCAGGACACCCCCGTGGCAAGAATCAAACTCGAATTCCCGGACAACGCCTTCAGCTTCGAAACGCGAATGCCCGTCAGAATCACCGACATCAACGGCGCCAACCACCTGGGCAACGACGCCCTCATCTCCATGCTCTCCGAAGCCCGCGCCCAGTTCCTGGTCGAACACGGCATCGAAGAAGCCGACCAGAACGGCACCGGCATTATCGTCACCGACCTGGCCACCATGTACCAGGGCGAATCCTTCTACCCGGACATGCTCCGCTTCGAAGTAGGCCTGATGGATTTCAACAAATACGGCGGGGATTTCGTGTTCCGGGTCACCAAAGCCGACACCGGCCAATCGGTGGCCATGGCCAAATACGGTTTTGTGTTCTTCAACTACAAAACCCGGGAAGTCACCCCCATGCCCGAGAGCTTCCGGGCCAGGTTTGCCGGCTAACGGTCCGGGTAATTCCGGCTCGGGCCGCCCTTATCCACACCCCGGAACAGGGCGGCCTTGGCCATCATATGGGCGCTGACTGGCGCCGTCACAAACAGGAAAACGGTCACAATCGCCTCATGCACGGACAGCGCGCCGCGCTGGAAACTGAAAAACAGCAACGAGCCGATCAGCAAACAGCCCAGGCCCAGGGTGCTGGCCTTGGTGGGCCCATGCAGACGCATGAAAAAATCCCGCAACCTTGCAAGGCCAATAGAGCCAATCAGCGCAAACAAGGCACCGGCCACCAGGAACAGCGAAATCACCAACTCAAGAACGAACGGCATGGTTGACGCAGTCATTCGATCACATCCCCCCGCAACAGGTACTTGGTCATTGCCACGGTTCCGACAAACCCCATCAGCGCAATCAGCATGGCAGCTTCAAACAGGATGCCCAGCGACAACCGGATATCAAACAGCACAATCAACGCAATACTGTTGATCATCAGTGTGTCCAGCGCCAGGATCCGGTCAACGATGTCGGGCCCGATGGCCAGCCGGTAAAGGTTCAGCAGGATGGCAATCGCAAACACAGTGATCGCCAGGTTAACCGCCCATTCAATCATCGAAAATCTCCTGTAACGGCTTCTCGTAGTGCTCGCGAATGTCTTTGATCAGTGCTACTTCATCCTCAAGATGCAGGCAGTGGATCAACAGGCACCGGCCCTCGCGATCGTAGTGGGCGCTCACCGTGCCCGGGGTCAGCGAAATGGTGCTGGCCAGAATGGTCACGGCAAAATCGTCGGTCAGGGTCAGAGGGTAAGTGAAGAACCCCGGTTCCAGCTGCCGGGAATAGAACACAATGCGCCGGGCGACAATCAGGTTGGATTTCAGAATATCCATCAATAACCGGCCAAGGTAGCGCAGCAACTTACCCGGATGCTTGACCTTTGAATGCTCCGGCCAGAACGGCTGGGTGACCCGGGAAATCACCACCGCCAGCACCGCACCCAGCAACAGGTGAGCAAAGCTGAACTCATTCATCAACAGCCATAACAGCAGCAGAAAGCCGGCGAACAGGGGGTGTGGCACCCAGCGCTGTAACCAGTTCATGGGGTGAGCCCTCCCGTTATCGTGGCGGGCTCACCGAGCACCGCCTCAACATAGGCGGACGGATGATAGAGTTGGCCTGCGGTTGCAGTCATATACTCCATCACCGGCGCGGCAAACAGGGCCAGGGCGCCACTGATACCAATAAGCACTGACACCGTGGCCACGCGCGCCGGGTCCAGCTTGCGGCGCTGGCGGCCGCTGAACGGCTCCGGTTTCCAGAACCAGCCGGAGCCGGCTCGGCTGAGTGCGGCAATCATGAATAACCCGGCAATCAGGGTAATGCCCCAGAGCCACAGGTAGTGCGGGTGCGTGATGGCGTTCTGCAGCAGCCAGGCTTTACTAACAAACCCTGAGAACGGCGGCAGCCCCGCCATACTGACTGCCGCTACCAGGAACAGCGTGCCCAGGGTCCAGCGATGGGTCAGAGGTGCGGTTACCGAGAGCAAGTCGTAGCCGTCGGCCCGCTGCCGGCCGATGAGGTCAGCCAGCAGGAAAAATACCGCGGCCAGGCAGGTGCTGTGCAGCAGATAGAACAGGCTAGCGGCCAGCACGGTGGCTTCGGCCATGGCAAAACTGGCCATCAGCAAGCCGCTGGACATAATCACCAGGTACGCCGCCATGGTACGCAGGCTGGCGGCCCCCAACACGCCAATGGCACCAAGGCCCAGGGTGGCCAGCGCCAGGGGCCAGAGCCACAGGAACACCCCGGCATTGAGGGGCTGCGTCGGGTCGAGCCCGAACACAACCAGAAGCACCCGCACCATGGCGTAAAAGCCTACCTTGGTCATGATGGCAAACAGCGCCGCCACCGGAGCGCTGGAGGCCGAATAGGCCCTGGGTAGCCAGAACAGCAGTGGCAGGATTGCGGCCTTGATACCGAACACCACCATCAGCAGCAGGGCGGCACCTTTGAGCAGGGTCTGGTCATCGGGGCTGGCGGCGGCAATCCGCACCGCCAGGTCGGCCATGTTCAGGGTGCCGGTCAGGCCGTAAAGAATGCCAAGGGCCAGCAGGAACAGGGCAGAGCCGAGCAGGTTGATGATCACATAGTGCAAGCCCGCCCGGCTTCTGGCCCGGCCGCCGCCGTGCAGCAACAGGGCGTAGGAAGCCAGCAGCAGGATCTCGAAAAACACGAACAGGTTGAACAGATCACCGGTCAGGAAGGCGCCGTTAATGCCCATCAGCTGGAACTGGAACAGGGCATGAAAGTGGGAACCCTCCCGGTCGCTGCCCCGGCTGGCATAGAGCACGCAGAACAGGGCCAGTAAGGCGGCCAGTAGCAGCATCATTGCACTCAGCCGGTCCAGCACCAGCACAATGCCGAACGGCGGCTGCCAGTTGCCCAGCCAGTAGGTGTGGTAATCGGTTTGCGCCGCAATAACCGCCCACACGCCCAGCGCCACCAGCAAACTGGTGGACAGAATACTCCACACCCGTTGCCGGCCGATACTGGCCCGGTGGTTTACCAGCAACCAGGCGGCGGCCAGCATGGGGATGACGACCGGCAGAATCATCAGGTGGGTCATGGCCGGTCCTCGTTCGGGTTTTCACCGTCTACGTGATCGTTTCGCAACTCCACTGCGGCTTTCAGCGACAGCACTACCACAAAGGCGGTCATGGCGAAGCTGATCACAATGGCGGTTAACACCAGCGCCTGGGGCAGCGGGTCTGCGCTGGTTTCAGTGAGCCCGACGATGGCCGGGGCGCCGGTTGTCAGCCGGCCCATGCTGAACAGGAACAAGTTGACTGCGTGCGACAACAAGGTCAGGCCCAGCACCACGGAAAAGGTGCGCGCACGCAGAATAAGAAACACCCCACAAGTGGTAAGCACGCCCAGAGCCACTGCGATCAGCAATTCCATCAGCCTACCTCCTTGCCGGGGCCGGCTATGGTCATCAGTTTGCCCAGGTTTGCCAGAATCAACAGGGTTGCCCCGACCACAGTGGTGTAAACGCCCAGATCAAACAGCAGCGCACTGGCCAATTCGAACTCGCCGATCAATGGCCAGTGCAGATGAGCAAAGGTGGTGGTCAGGAACGGATACCCGAACACCCAACTGGCAACCCCGGTGAACATGGCGATCAGCAGCCCCGCACCAATGAGCGAGCGGAAGTGCGTACGCATGCGCGCCTGGGCCCAGACCAGGCCACCGGCCATGTATTGCAGGGTCAGCGCGACGGCCGTGACCAATCCCGCAATGAAACCGCCCCCAGGCATGTTGTGGCCGCGCAGGAAAATATACGCCGACACCAGCAGGGCAATGGGCAAAGCCATGTGCGCCACCATCTGCAGGATGACCGGATGGGGCTCTGCTACCCAATGGGAGTGGCCGGATTCCGCCACCCGTTTTTTCAGATTCAGGTTGCGGGTAAAGGCGAACACCGCCACGGCGGCAATGCCCAGTACCGTGATCTCACCTAGGGTATCGAACCCCCGGAAATCCACCAGGATCACATTCACCACGTTGGTGCCGCCGCCTCCGGGCACACTGTTGGCCAGGAAAAAGTCGGAAATGGAGTTTACCGGTCGGGTCAGCACGGCAAAGGTGAATGCAGCCACACCGCCGCCGGCGGCCAGGGCCACGAACAGATCACGGGCAATTCTGGGAAAGCGGGATTCCTTGGGTGAGCTCTGGGGTAAGAACGACAGGGCCAGCATCATGATCACCACCGCCATCACTTCAACTGACAGTTGCGTCAGGGCGAGGTCCGGCGCGGAGAACCAGGCAAAGGTGAGGGTGACAAACAGGCCGGTGACCGACAACAGCAACAGGGCCGGCAAGCGGTGGCGGTGGAACAGTGTCACGCCAATGGCCGACAGACACAGGATGCTGATGCCAAACACCACTAGCGGATCGAGACTGCTCAATGGCACCGGCCCGCGCCACCGCTCCAGCCCGAGCAGGCTCCAGGCCACAAGGGCGACGGTGGTTAACAGGATCAGGGCCAGGTATCGCTGGAGCGAGCCATTCTCCAGGCGATAAACCAGCGTTTGGGAGAAGCGGATGGTGCGCTGCATGGCGGTTTCAAAAATGTCCTTGGCGTCCACTTCCGGTAGTCGTGCATGGATGGCAAAAAGCGGCTTGCGGGCGCTGTAAACCGCCAGCCCGCCCAGCATGGCCGCCAGACTCATCATCGCTGGGGTGTGGGCGTCGGACAGGGCACTGAAATCATACGCCGGTAAATGAGACACGGTGGTCTGCAGCACCGCCAGATGCACCAGGTGGTCGTAGATCCACTGGGGAGCCAAGCCAACCAGCAACGATAACGTCGCCAGAATGGCCAGCGGCAACAATGCGGCGGCCGGCTTACGCTTTGGCGGCCACACCGGCAGATCCCGTGGCTGGCCATTGAAGAAAACGTTGTGGAAGATGCGCACCGAATAGGCCACCGAGAACAGACCGGCCACGGTGACCCAGGCCGGGATCACCACATCCGCCCAGTGGGGTGCCGTCACCAGCAGGCTTTCGGAGAACAGCATCTTCTTGCTCAGGTAGCCGCTCATCAGCGGCAGCCCCGCCATGGCGGCCGCCGGCACCAGGGTGACGATCATCAGAGCAGGCATCCAGCGCCACAGGCCATTGATCAGCTGCATATCCCGGCTGCCCGTGGCCTGATCCACATAGCCTGCCATCATGAACAGCGGGGCCTTGAACAGGGCGTGGCAGACCAGGTGGAACAGGGCCGCCGCCATGGCCATCTCACTGCCCATGCCGATCAGCAGGGTGATCAGGCCCAGGTGAGAAATGGTGGAATAGGCCAGCAGGCCTTTGATGTCATGCATGAACATGGCCACAAAGGCGCCCACCATCAGGGTCACCATGCCGGTGACGGTGATCAGGGCAAACCAGAGCTCGGTATCGCCCAGGGCCGGGTGCAAACGCGCCATCAGGAACAGCCCGGCCTTGACCATGGTGGCTGAATGCAGATACGCGGAGACCGGCGTGGGGGCGGCCATGGCGTGGGGCAACCACAGGTGGAAAGGCGCCTGGGCGGATTTGGTGAATGCGCCCAGTAGCACCAGGCTCAGCATCAGCGGGTACAGGCTGTGATGCTTGAGGGCCTCGCCCTGAGAGAGGATGTCGGACAACTGGAAGCTGCCGGCCATGTTGCCCAGCAACAGAATGCCGGCCAGCAGGGCCAGCCCGCCACCCCCGGTAATCACCAGTGACATCCGGGCACCCCGGCGGGCGCCCCGGCTGGACCAGTTAAAGCCGATCAGCAGGAACGACACCAGGCTGGTCAGTTCCCAGAACACCAGCATGAACAGCAGGTTTTCAGACAGCACAATGCCGAGCATGGCGGTCATGAACAGCTGGATCAGGATAAAGAAGCGCGGCGCGTTGGCTTTGCCGTCAAAGTAATAGCGGGCGTACAGGATGATCAGGCAGCCAATACCAGTGATCAGGGTGGCAAACAGCCAGCTCAGGCCGTCTAGCCGGAACGACAGGTCCAGCCCCAGTTGAGGAATCCACTGTACAGTGGTGATCAGCGCGTTCTGGTCTGAAGCCTGCGGCCAATGGCTTGCCAGCAAAAGGACGCCGGTAAAAGGTGCAACGGCAGCCAGAAGTGCATGAGCACGGATGCTGGTGCCGTCAGAGCGGCGGCTCAGTAACCAGGAAGCAAACGCTCCCAGCACCGGCAGCAAAATGATGAGTCCTGGTACCATAGCGAGGCCGGTAGCCCGGAAGGAATATTTGGGTTAATTGTTCATCCGCCCGGAGCGATCAGGCTCGGGCGTGATAGCTAAAACAGATTACCGAAGACTAGCACATTAATTCATTGTTAACCGTCAAGTGGCCGGGTACTTTTGTCGCAAACGGGTCATTCCTTGGCGGTACAGACTGTATGCCAACAGTCCGGCTGCCAGGTTGCCGATCAGGGCCCCGGTCATCAATCCGGTGAGCCCGGACAACTGAGCGCCCAGCCAAAGCATTGGCAGGTAACAGGCGAATAGCCGCAGGGTTGAGATCAGCAGTGCCCGCATGGGTAATCCCAGGGCATTGTTGATCGAGACCATCAGCATACAGACCCCCAGGCCGCTATAACTCAGGGGCACCCGCAGCAGGTAGCTCAGCAGGATGTCCTGGACATCACCATCACGGCTGAACAGGGTGGCGACCAGCCCGGAGGCCACCAGCCACACCAGCCCCAGCAACAGTTGCCAGACCACCACAAAACGCACGGCAATGCGCACCAGTTTGCGGATGTTGTCCAGCTCGCCGGCTCCCAGCATGCGCCCGATCATTGGCGGCATGGACATGGTCAGTGCCAATACGACCACGATGGAGAAAAACTCGAGCCGGGTACCCAGCCCCCAGGCGGCGACGGCGGCGGAGCCAAAACCGGCCACCAGCGAGGTGGCCAGCATGGCGGAAAGGGGCGGCATCAGCTGGCTGACCATGGCCGGTGCCATGATGCCGCCGAGTTGTCGGATTGCTTTGGACAGTTGCAGTTGCAGCAGGTCAAAGCGCAGCCATTGGCGCTTTACCAATGCCGGGAAAACCACCAGAGCACCGATCCCGAAGGCGGTGATGGTGGCCCAGGCGGCCCCGGGCAGGCCCCAGCCGAAGACAAAGATATACAGTGGGTCCAGGGCAATGTTGAGCAGGCTGGTGGCGATCATCATGTAGCCGGGTAACTTGGTGTCGCCGTTGGCCCGGCAGACGGCGTAGCCGAAGTAGAGCAAGGCGCCAAGCCAGGCGGACATAAGCCAGGGCACCCAGTATTCCCGGATGGCTGGCCGGAGTTGGTCTTCGGCGCCGAGGAAGTTGAGTATCCCGGTTTGTAATAGCCAGACTGAGAGGCACAGGATCAGCGCCAGGCTGGCGCCGATGGTGACGACGAGGCCGCCGAGACGTTGGGCGCGGAGGTTGTCGCCCTGGCCCAGGGTTCTGGAAATAATGGCGGTGGTGGCGATGCCGAGGCCCACGTACATGCCGCTGACCAGTTGTTGCATGGGCACGGTGAAGCCCAGGGCGGCGAGGGGGTCGCGGCCTAGCTGGCCGACGAAGGCGCTGTCGGTGAGCTGGAAGGTCATCAGGGAGAGCACGCCGAACAGCATGGGCCAGGTCATTTGGTAGAGCTGGCGGGCCAGGCTTGGGCTTTTCGGTTGGTTCTGCACTTGGGGGTCGGTGCCTTGGGTTCTGAGGGCTTGGCGTGGATTCTAACAGGTCTGGCTTCGGAGGAAGCACCCGGTTGGGGTGGGCTTTCCAAAACACGCTCCTTCGGCACATCCATGTGGCGCTTGGGCTCCGCCATCCATGGCTCCGCACAGTTTTGGAAAGCCCACCCCAACCGGCTGCCCTAACGCCGGAGTCTTGCCGGCGCAGCCCAAGCTCGGAACGGGTAGTCCAAAACAATATCAACGCTGCGTAAATGCTCTGACCACCCGGTTGGGGGTGTTTTACAGCACCTTCAGCGCCGCTTCGTAATCCGGCTCGTTTTTGATTTCGTTGACCAGTTCGCTGTGCAGCACTTTGTTGTTCTCGTCGAGGACCACGACCGCACGGGCGCACAGACCGGCAAGGGGGCCGTCCTGGATGGCGACGCCGTAGTCTTGCTGGAAGCTGTAGTTGCGGAAGGTGGAGAGGGTTTCAACGTTGTTCAGGCCTTCGGCTCCGCAGAAGCGGGCGGCGGCGAAGGGGAGGTCGGCGGAGATGACGAGGACGACGGTGTTGTCGAGGCTGCCGGCTTTTTCGTTGAATTTTCGGGTGCTGGCGGCGCAGACGCCGGTATCGATGCTGGGGATGATGTTAAGAATCTTGCGTTTGCCGGGCCAGTTGTCGAGTTTTACTTCTTCTAGGCCGCTGTTGGTTAGGGTGAATGGGGCGGCGTTTTCGCCGGGCTGGGGGAATTTGCCGCTGACGTCGATGGGGTTGCCGTCCAGGGTGACGTTGCTCATGGTGTGCTCCTTGTCTTGTGGTTTTGGATCTCTGCAATCTACTCTATGTAGCTTACTTTGGATGAGTTTTCATCCCCTTTCAGTAATCCGTGGATAGCTTTCTAGAAAGCTCCGTAGCCTTTTCCGGGATTCTTTGGGTGATTATGTTGTGGCTAGTGGGAAGCGCCTTGGGCCTCAAAACCCGGTGCCGGGTATCGCTGCACTAGAAACAGGTAACCAATCAGGCCGAGCCCTGCGCATATCGCAATAATCATGGCCATCACCAGTGGGGTGCCGTCGTGGAGAATGCCGACGAGGGCGCCGGCGGCGGCAGCGGCGGCCATTTGGATGAAGCCGAGCAGGGCGGAGGCGGAGCCGGCCATGGTGGGGTGGTTGGCTAACGCGCCGGCCATGGTTTGGGGCAGGACCATGCCGGTGCCGGCCATGAACAGGGCTTGCGGTAGCACCACGGCCCAGGGGCTGTAGATGTTGTGGTAGGCAAGCAATGTCATGGTGGCGCCGGCGGTGAGGGTGGTGGCCAGGCCGTAGAGTAGGATTTGGTCTGGGAGGTAGCGCCCGGCGAGGCGGATGGAGGCCATGTTGCCGATCAGGTAGCCACCGGCGGTGATGGCGGTGTACAGGCCGAAGTGTTCCGGTGCAACGCCCAGGACGTCGATCAGTACGAAGGCGGAGCCAGACAGGAAGGCGAACAGGCCGCCGTAGATGGCGGCGCTGGTAAAGGTGTAGCCGATGAAGGTCATGTCGGTGCTGATTCGGCGGTAGTTGCTCATGAGCTGGCAGAATCTGAACGGTTGCCGGTGTTCCGGGCGCAGGGGTTCTGGGATGCCGAAGGCGATGACGGCCATCATGATCAAGGCGTAGCCCGCCATGACGATGAAGATCCAGTGCCAGTCCATGGTGGCTACGATGAAGCCGCCGAGCGTCGGTGCCACTGCCGGTGCCAAAGCCATCATGCCGGCCAGCAGGGCGAGAATTTTTGCCGCTTCCCGGGGCGTATAAACGTCCCGCACCACGGCTCTGCCGAGGACTGGTCCTGCGGAACCGCCGAGTGCTTGCAGGAACCGGAACAGTTGCAGGGTTTCAATGTTACTGGCCAGGGCGCAGCCGATGCTTGCAAGGGTAAACAGCAGCATGCCGCCGATCATCACAGGCTTTCGGCCAAAACGATCAGCCAACGGCCCACAAACTAGCTGGGCAAGGGCAAAACCAATCAGATAGATGCTTAGAGTGAACTGAACCTGATCGGTACCGGCGTTAAAGTCAGCCCCAATCTGCGGCAGCGCAGGCAGGTACATATCAATGGCCATCGGCCCGAGGGCGACCGCGGCGGCGAGTAAAATGGTGGTCCAGATGCTGGTGAGTGCGAGCACGGTTATTCCTGACCCCGGAGTTGGGTGAGAGTGGGGTAGTGCCTCCCAAAACACGCTCCTTGCGGCACATCCATGTGACGCTTGGGCTCCGCCCCTCAGCGCTAATTGCTCCTGCGTCGCGCTGAGGGTCCTGGGCAGGCCATCCATGGCCAGCCCGTGAAGCGCTTCCGCGCTCCACCCCTGGCTCCGCACAGTTTTGGGAGGTACTACCCCACTCTCACCAGCGAACATATGGAGGGGGAGTCTAGGGCGGCCGGCCCAGAAAAATAACGGCTTAACCTTTCATGTAATACATGAACAATATTGATTGATTAATCGTGCAAGCCGTTCATGGTGGCCGCCACGGAGTTTACCTGGTTGCGAACCCATCGGTGGGCGGGGTCTGCCTGGTGGCGGCGGTGCCAGAGCATGAGCAAGGTGAAGGGGTTGTATTCAAAGGGTAAAGGTACGTAGTCGAAGTCTTGCATCAGCTGCGTGCTCATCCGTTCCGGGGCCGATGCCAGCAGGTTGGTACCTCTTAAAAAGGCAGGCAGTCCGGAAAAGTTTGAGACGGTCACCACGCTGCGCCGTTTCAGCCCCCGTGCCTCCATGGTGCTGTCCAGCCCGGGCTTCTCGCCAGTGGCGAATAGCACGGTGATGTGGTCGGCGTTCATGTAATCCTTCAGGTCAGCCGGCGCGTCACGGTGATTCTGGTCGTAGAACACCACCATCCGGTCCGCCATCAAACCCCGTTGCATGATATCTGTGGTTTCCGGCGCAAACGGACTGATCACCAGATCACAAGCCTCTTTGCGCAGCAGATCGGCATTGGGAATACCGGAGGGAATGACCTGCAGGTGAATACCTGGCGCTTGCTCCCTGAGGGTCTTCACCAAGCCTGGTAACAGCAAATCCCGCTGGTAATCGTTGGCGGCAATGGTAAAAGTAAACTCCGCCGTCGCCGGTTCAAACGGTGGCCCCGAGGGCAGGGTGCGCAGGTCGTCCAGTAGCTGACGGATGTGCGGCCCGGTGCGCAGGGCATAGTCGGTCGGCACAATGCCCCGTCCGGATTTCACGAACAAAGGGTCGCCGAAGGCCTGGCGCAGACGCTCCAGGGTATGGCTTACTGCCGATTGCGTCACCCCCAACCGAACGGCCGCCCGCGACACCCCGCCCTCGTCAAGAACAGCAACGAAGGTGGCGAGGGATCTCAGGTCCAGGTTCAACATATCAACGGGCTTCATGGTTGGAAGTTTAGGCGAGCGCGGGGGCCAAGTCACCAGAAAGCCGGGCCTGGTTGAGCGGTTTTGCCACTAAAGTCCGGTTGGTCTAAATTGAGTAATCGTTCAATATTGAGGCGCACTCCCCGGAACAGGAGCAAACATGAAAACCACTCTGGCGTTTGATGTTTACGGAACCCTGGTAGATCCGATGGGCATGTCCCGACTGCTTGAGCAGGATGCGGGCGAGCAGGCAGCGGCGGTTGCCGCGCTCTGGCGGGAAAAACAGCTGGAGTTTTCGTTCCGGAAGGGCCTGATGCGAGTCTACGAAGACTTCGGCGTATGCACCCGCCAGGCCCTGCGCTATGCCATGGCCGTGCACCAGTTGGAGCTGAGCAAGGCGCGGGAAGACCAACTCATGGCCGCCTACCTGTCCCTCCCCGCGTTTGACGATGCCTTGCCAGCCCTGCAGGCCCTGAAAGGCCAATACCCTCTGTTTGCCTTCTCCAACGGCAGCTACCCCGCCCTGGAAAAGGTGCTCGGCCACAACAACCTGCTGGACCAGTTCGATGGCCTGGTGTCGGTGGATGACATCAAAAGTTTCAAACCCGATCCCGCCGTCTACACCTACGCCCGCCGCGCCACCGGCGCCTGGGATAGCCCCCTGTGCCTGGTATCCAGCAACGCTTGGGATGTGATCGGTGCCAGAGCGGCCGGGTTGTCAGCGATTTGGGTAAAGCGGGATGAAAACAGGGTTTTCGAAGACTGGGGCATAGAGCCGTCAGCAGTAATCCAAAGCCTTTCTCAACTTCCCGAGAGTCTCAAGGCTCTTAATACCTGAAAGCAGCTTTCAATAGGCATATCAAACAGTCAGCGAAGGCAGGGGTTGGAGAGGGGTTCCAAAACAATCAGGAAAACCACGTTTTCCGTTTTGGAACCCCTCTCCAACCCCTGCCGACAGACTCCGATAACGGGTCAGCCAGACCGAGCATCCAGCCACTCCGCCAGCTCCAGCCAGGAAGCCTTGGGCGCCTTACTCCCGGCCAGAATTCCCATATGCCCCCCAGGCGCTACCCGAAACGTCTTGTCGGTGGAACTGACATGATCCATCACCCGCTTCGCCGCCCCCGGCGTCGCCAAGGTGTCCTCCTGGCCGGCAATCGCCAGTAAGTTGGCATTCACATTCTCCAGCCGCGCGAAATCCTCGCCGATCTGGATCTGCCCCTTAGCCAGCTGATTATCAATCCACACCCGCACCACCGTATCCTGAATCACCCCGCCGGGGTAGGCCACCATCCGGTCCAGAAACGCCGACGTGGTGGCATGGTTGGTGACAAACTCCCGGTCACCCAGGCGCACAATCAGCTCCCAGTAACCCATCACACTGCCAATCGGATTGCTCAGCTTGAAACCGATGGTGTTGGCCCAGCCAGGTGTGTGAAACCAGTGCGGCTTCATACTGTGCAACTGAAACCCCGTGCGTTTGCGTACGACACCGGCAACATCCGCAATGCGCTGGTACATCCAGCCGATGGCGCCGGAGGCGTGGCTGTCGATCGGCAGGCCCAGCACAATGGCATTGCGAATGTGCTGATCCTTGCTCAGGGCCGAGTAGAACAGTGTGAACATGCCGCCCATGCTCCAGCCATGCAGCGACAATTCCTGCTCGCCGCTGTGCTCCCGCACCCGGTTCAGATAGGCCGGCAGCAACTCCGCCACATAGGTATGCATGTTGTAGTGGGTGTGCTCCCGCTTGGGAATGCCCCAGTCAATCAGATACACCTCGAATCCCTTCGCCCTCAAAAAACGAACCAGACTGCGCTGGGGGAACAGATCGTAGATCAGCATGTTCACTGCCAGGGGCGGGATGATCACAATCGGTGTGCGATGGGTTGTGCGTTCCACCGGAATCACCTGATCGTCCAGCTCAATGAAATCCTCTTTCAGTGGCGGGTAGTAACGCAGGCTGACCAATCCGTCCGAATAGAGGGTTTCAAACGGGGTCTGGCCTGCCTGTACCAGGCTGGCGGCGCGAAACACCCGGTCAAAGGCGTTGCCGGCATAAAGGGTGCCTTGGCGAGCCAGGTCAGAGGTCAGGTTGAGGGCAGTTTTTACGGGGTTAAGCATGTGTGTTTCCGTTGGTACATCAATCACTGGTCCGGACAGGATAGGCGGGCGGTTGCTCGGGTACCATGGCAAAACCGTCACATCTGGCCGGCATAATGGTCACTTCAGGCCACTGCCCAATCCTGTATCTCATTGTTATGATATCGGCCTTCCCGTAACTACAATGAAAACAGGATCCTCATGCTCAGTTTCTTGCCTGCCCCGATCATTGGCGTGCTCAACTCCATTCTGCTGGGACTCAACACCCTGTTCTGGTGCCTGCTGCTCTATATTCCGGCGGTGCTGAAACTGATTATCCCGCACAAGGGGTTCCGGGTGCTGTGCACCAAGGTGATCATCTGGATCTCAGAATCCTGGGTGGCTTGCAACACCGGCTGGATGAAACTGACCCACGGCACCCGCTGGCAGGTGACCGGTGCAGACAACCTGAAACGGGAAAGCTGGTATCTGGTGCTCAGTAATCACCAGAGCTGGGTGGATATCTTTGCCATGCAGCGGGTGTTTAACCGCCGGGCGCCATTCCTCAAGTTCTTCCTCAAGCAGCAACTGATCTGGGTGCCGGTGATTGGCTTGGCCTGGTGGGGCCTGGATTTCCCATTCATGAAACGCTACACCCGGGAGTACCTGATCAAGCACCCGGAAAAACGCGGTGAAGACCTGAAAGCCACCCGCAAGGCCTGTGAAAAATTCCGCTACACCCCGGTAAGCGTCATGAACTTTGTCGAAGGCACCCGCTTTACCAAAGCCAAACACGACAAGCAGAAATCCCCCTACCAGAACCTGTTGCTGCCGAAAGCCGGCGGCGTCGCCTTTGTGCTGGATGCCATGGGCGATTCCATCGACACCCTGGTAGACGTAACCATTGCCTACCCCAACGGCGCGCCTACCTTCTGGGATTTCATGTGTGGCCGGGTGCCGGAGGTCCAGCTGGATATCAGCACCCAGTTAATTCCGGAGCACTTGAAAGGTCGAGACTATTCCAGCGATGCCGAACATCGTCGGAATGTGAAGGAATGGCTGGGAGAGTTGTGGCAAAGCAAGGACCAGCGCCTGAGTCAGGCGCTGGCTGAGAGCGCGTGAACGAAACGGGTCAGGACTCGTCTTCGTCTTCCACCTCATCCGGATGTTCGCGCTTGTAGCGCTCCCATTCTTCCCAATCGTGAGGCGTCCCGGCATGGGGGCGCTTCAGGTGTTTGGCGTGATCCATCGCATTTTCACGAAGACTGTGATCACGCTCTTCCTCGTCTTTGTCGAAGCCGTATTTCTTCAGAAATTCCTGGGGGCTGATGGTCATGGTGCACCTCCCTTATTCGATCCCCCTTAGATATACGTGGTGCCAACGCCCCCGGTTTTAAAGTTCTGCCAGGGTTTGCAGCGCCAGTTCCTGGCCCACATCCCTAAGGGAAACCTGTCGCTCCCGCTTCTCAAAACCCCGGTCTGTAGCAATCCACCGACGATCGGCGTCGGTAGCTGGGGGCACGCCATTAGAGCTGACCATGGCCTGGATAGCGCCGTTGGTGACGTTGAGAACGCGAATCGTGAATTCATTGCCGGCAACCTGGCTGAGCTCCATCAGATAGTCCGCATGTTGGCTGAGCGCCCGCATTTCCAGTCGTGCCTGGTCTGGGGACAGACGTGAGAAATCGCCGTTCTCCAGGGCATTGTCGCTAATGCGCATGATGGCATCGCGGTCGACAATGGTGGCGCCGGCTCGGGTCAGCTGGGAGACCAATCCGGCCTGCAGATCAAAGGCCGGTGCCATCGGGGCAGAACGCCGTGCCCCCCGGGTTTCCACCTGGGCTGCACCACGGGCTTTGCCGTCCAGGCTCACGTTGCCGTCCGGAATGCTGCCATGCAGACTGCCTTGCTCTGAGACCACCACCCGCCGCTGGCTGGCCCAGTCGCTGACCTGATCGTTAAAGGCCCGGTTCCAGAAAACAGCGATCCTCGGATTGGAATTGCCCAGACCTGCCCGGAAGCGCTCAATAATCGCCTCGGCCGATTCGGTGCGTTGGGAGGCGTTGGCCTCGGCCCGCAGATCCTGCTCGGTCAGGGGTTTCTGATGCGGCGCCTTCATGGGCGCAGCCGGGTGATCGTTAGCCGCCAGCGCCACCATAGGCATCGCCCCAAGCAACAAGCCCGCAACCAGTGAGCGGTTCATCAGTTGATCTCCCGGACTTCAATGCGATATTTCAGTGGCTGGGTCGTGGTGGACAAGGTTTTGTAGGCACTGACGCTGTTGGCCGGAATGGTCGAGCGTTGCCACGTTGGGCGGGCATCTACCGGTACGCCATAGTCGTCAAAAAACTGGGTGCGAACCTCGATCTGGTAGTCGAAATCGGTGTGGTTACGCAGCACCGCGAATACCTCGGTGGTCCCTGTTTCGGTAGGGCGTTGGCCGTGGTTTTCAACCGACAAACGGTAAACGCGCCCGGCGTCCCGAATGCCGTCGTCCCAGGTGCGGCTGAGGTTGTAATCGGTGAACACCACGGTGTTGTATTCCAGCGGTGCCGTGCGTTCCGCGATATCGGTCGAATCCGCAGGTAAGGTATTGCAGCCTGCAACGATCAAGCCGGCGGCGGCTACAGCAATCAAGTTTCGAAACATGGTCTCTCTCCTTTTGGCGGCCGGGTTATGGCCGTTGGGACGTCGCAAGGGCCAGTCCTCGCCCCCGTCCGTCGAATCTGAATTCGGTGGTATCGGTCATGCCTGGAATGGCGTTGCCATTGGCATCCAGGAAGCGCACGGTCACTTGCTGGCCGGGCTCGGCCGACACCGGGATGATGTGCAGGGTGTCGGGCAGCGACTGCCAGTAACGGATATCGGCCCGCACGTTGGCGGCAGCCGACATACCCTGTGCGGCTACGCTGACCAGGCTGATGGCGGCAAAGCCTGCGCCCAGTACGCCCCCGGCGGAGGCACTGGCGCCGGCCAACAGGCTGTTCTGGCTGATATCGCTCAGGTTGGTGCCGATATCGCGGGTGGTTTCCTTGTACTGCACCTGGCCTTCCACAATACGGTCAATGGCGCGGCCGCCCCGGGTGGATGCCTGGAAGTAAATGTCTTCCATTGGGTACACCGTTTCCCACTGATCGCCGTGCTGCCACTGTGCGCCTACATCACTGAAGTTTCGACCGCGGCGGTACACCAATTGATAGTGGCCGACGCCATCACCCAGCTTGCGGGGCGAGGTGCCGGTTTCGACAATCAGCAGTGCATTGTGCTCGCCATTGGGGACAGGCGCATCCGGGCGGAAGGCCTGCAGTTCGGTGAAGTGCTGTTGCGCCAGCTGCTGGCTGTCCATCTGCAGGGCCGCCCAGCCGGCCAGGTAAATCAGCGCTGCAAAGTCAGAGCTGAACTGCTCTTCCTCGGCAAAGGCATCCTGCAGCAGGCCACCGATGAAACTGGCCCGGGCATTGCCGTAATCCCCCTGTTCCAGGAAAATCAGCCCCAGGTACAGATACACCATGGCCCGTTCGTAGGGTTCGCCCTTGAAGTCTTTTTCCGCCTCTTCGTACCAGATACTGCGGGCTTTACGGGCAGATTCATCGTCGGCGTACACGCTCTCGATGATCACGCGGGCACGGTCCAGGCTGCGCCGGGCTTCGTCCAGGTCACCTGCCCGGTACGCCTTCAGGCCGATCTCCATCAGGTTCAGGACCTCGTTGCGGCGCCCCTCCTCATACAGGTTCTGGTAATCCTGCCGAATGACGGTCGGCTTGCTGGCGACAACGGCCGCCTGCTCGCTGGTCAGGCCGGCGCGGTCGAAGGTCTTCGGCCCGGTGGCGCAGCCGGCCAGTCCGACCGACAGCACCGCCGTGGCCAGAACGGCCGGTTTGAACTCAGCGATAAACCACATCGTCTCGGCCCGCCTTGCGCATTTCGTACAGGCCACTCCAGACAATGGTGCCCAGCTCCATATCCACCATCTCGAAACTGATCTGGCTATAGCGAGACTGGGTGCCGTCGCTGCGATCGGAGGCATCCAGGGAGGTGATGCGGCCCGCCAGGCGATAATCCGCACCGGCCTGGGCTACGGTGGAGCGAATGGTGCCACCATCCACCGCACCATCACGTTTCAGGTCACGTTCCTGCTGCACCATGCCGGCGTATTCCCGGCCAACGAAAATCATCCGGCCATTGGAGGCCCGGTTCAGCTCAATGCGCAGCCGATCGGTAAGCATATTGGTGTTGACCACCGAGGAGCTCTCGTTACGCATGTATGCGTTGTCGATGATGATCCGGGGCGGAATGTCGCGCCCGGCGAGCATGCGGTTGGCCAGCATGTCCCGCATCATCTGATCGGTAATGGCCACGATGTCCTGGCTCTCGATGCCGACACCGCCCACTCGCCCGGTGGTCGAGGCATCTTCGTAAACCGTGGCCTTACCACGGGTGTTATCAATCTGGCCCGCGCAGCCAACCAGCAACAGAGAGGCTGCTGCCATGCCGGTGAACAGTGCCTTGGTGGTTCCCTTCATCATAAAACGTCTCCGGTTAATTGGTGGAAGCCAGTACGGAACTGAACTCCGGGTAAATCTGCGTGGCGGCGCGCATCGCATCTGTAAAGTTTGCGGTGGTGCCGTATTTCTGTTTCAGGTAGCGGGCCATATTGGGGAGGGAATCGAAGCTCCGGTCTGAGGCCGACTTGATGGCTTCCCAGCCGCCGGAGGCGGAGATGGCGCTCTCCCGCCCAACTTCCTTACCCACTTCGGCACCGACGGCTCCGCCAACCAATCCGCCCAGCCCGAAAGGAACAAAGTCCAGCGCCTTGTTGGCGGCGTAGGCCCCGGCTACGGCGCCAACAGCAGAGCCGGCAGTTGCGCCCATGTTTGCATTGTTAGCCAGATTGACCCATTCGGCCAGCACTCCGTCACTCGTGTAGGGACTCATAAATCGTCCGTTGTTGTCGTTGCGCACCAGACGTTCCAGTAGCTGTTCTTCGGTAAGCATGCGGCCCTGGGAATCCTGCAATGGGCCGGTTTTTGCTGCGGCGACGAGTTCGGAGGATCGTTCTGCGTTGGTCATGTAAGCCACAATACTGTCTGGAACACCGTTTTCGATCAGTATTTGATGATGTTCTTCGGTCATATTGGCGTAATAGGGCCACTGTGCTCTTTGCTGTGACTGCGCTTCCAGCAGGTTCGAGACCAGTGCTGGGTTGGTGTGGCTGAACCATTCACGGTATCGGGCTTCGGTTTGACGGGCGGTGCGATTCCATTCGGCCAGCTCTTCCGGGTAACTGCTGACCACTTTGCGTAACATCTCAGATTCGTCCTCACCGTTGTCCAAAGCGGCTTTAATCTGCCAGCCTTTCAGACCATCCGGGCCGATCAGCCAGGCCTGCCACTCCAGGGGAAGCAGATTGACGTACCCTGACAGGTTTGCGTATTGCTGGTGATACTCCATGGGGTTGTTTGCCGGAGCCAGGGCAGCAATTCGAGCGGTTGCGCGGGGGTGGAATAACGGAGCGCTACCAGACTTCACGAAGTTAGCCAGGGCCTCTGGATCGTTCTGGGGTACTCGCTCGTACAACGGCTGCTGACGAGCAATGGCATCGGCTATATTGCGTGCATGTATGACACCAATGGTGTTCTGCGTGTCTTCCAGATCAAGGCCGCCCATGTCATACAGTGACCCCATAAACAGCATGGGGGTTGGGAAGTACAAACTCATATATTCCTTGACCGCATAGTTCGCCGAACTATTGGCCAGTGTCTCGCCTTCCCAGGCGACGGTCAGCGTATCGGTGTAGTCATAGGATCCAACGGCGGGGATCAATGTGAGCGTCAAAATGCTCGCAACGAAATTCAGCCCCGACATGTCGTTGTACTGGGTTGCCTGGGATTGCACCACCTCTACGGTTGGCAGATCGTCCGATGCCGGTGTGAGCCAAGGGGTAAGAATCGGCGATTCGGTCTGGAAAGGCGCGGGCTGCTGGTAAGCGCGGGCGTCCCTATCAAGCGAGCTTTGGTCAATCTGATACACCATGCAGCCAGGTAACGCGAACGTTGCCAGTACCAACGTTGCTGTAGTTAGCCGCCCCCGGTCGAGGAATTTCTTCATTGTTTAGGTCCCTGACTGTAATGGCGCGCCTCTTTCGGTGACGCGCCTGATCTATTGACTGTCGCCGGATGTGACGTAGTCGATATTTGTGGTTACAAATACTTCATGATGCGAACTATTGGAGTAGAGCTTTTCAGGCCAACAGGGAGATGGCAGGCAAAACGGAGGGCTATGGTGGATTATTGCTTTGAATTAATGACGAAAATCAAGAACGGGTGTCTTTGTAAAATATCGTAAATTTTTGAATCGAGCGCTGATTTTCCCTGCTGTTCAGCGCTTTTCCAGAAAAAATGCCGTGCGTCTGGATAATCTGCAACGCACGGTACGGTCTCTGATTGGATGGAATCAGTCGCCTGTGGTTTCCTGGGCGCCAGCGATTTCTTCGGCCTTGATCAGCTTGAAATTGATCTGCCGGCGCTCGTCGTCCACGCCAGCGAAGCTGACGGTAACCCGCTGCTCCAGCTGGAAGATACGGCCATTCTTGTTGTGCACCAGGCGCAGGGTGACCGGATCAAAGCCGTACTTGCCCTCCAGGTCTTTGCAGCTGACAAAGCCTTCCAGCCCGTTGCTGTCCAGGCGCACGAAGAAACCGGAGGGCATGGTGCGGCTGATGGTGCCTTCCATGGGGTCTTCCGGCAGGGTCTTGGCGTAGTCGGCCTTGAGCCAGGTTTCCAGAGTGTTGGCGGCCTGGCGGGCGCGGAACTGGGTGGCTTGCAGGGCTTCCAGTTGCTGGCTGTTCAGGGGTTTGATCGGGGTGTTCCAGAGCGCCGCTTTGATCAACCGGTGCACGTAAAAGTCCGAGAATTTGCGCAGCGGTGAGGTGAAGGTGGTGTAGGCGTCCAGCCCCATGCCCTGATGGGGCGCGGCATCAAAGCCCAGCTCCGCCCGGGCCAGCTGGCGGGACAGTATGGCTTTCACCGGCACTTCGGCTTGCAGCTGGTCACTGTGTTTCATCAGTGCCTTGAAGCCTTCAGCCGTGTTGGCGTCGTGCCCGGCCAGGTGCGGCGCATGGCTTTCCAGCAATTTTCGGATGTTGTCAGCGCGGTCGTCCCGCAGGCCCGGGTGCTGGATAAACAGGCCTTTGCCCTGCCGGGTCAGGAAGTCTGCGGCACAGCGGTTTGCGGCCACCATGCATTCCTCCACCAGCCGGTGTGCTTCGTTCTGTACCGAGGGCTCAATCACCCGGATACGCTTGTTCTCGTCCAGGCGCAGCCGGAATTCCGGACGGTCCTGGCTCAGCAGCGCGTGTTCGGCACGCCATTTACGCAGAGCGGTGGCGGCCTGGTGCAGCTGATCCAGGCTGTTGGCGACCTCGTCTGGTAAAGCCTTGATCTCGTCGTCTTCCCGGCCTTCAATCAGATGGGAAACCAGCTCGTAGCTCAGCTTGCCCTTGGAGCGGATCATGGCCTGATGGAAACTGTAATCGCCCAGGCTGCCGTCGTTATTCACCTGCAGGTCACACACCAGAGCCAGCCTGGGCACATCCGGCATGAGCGAGCACAACCGTGTGCTGATGCTGTCAGGCAGCATGGGCAGCGGCTCGCCCGGGAAATAGATAGCGGTGGCCCGGTTGAAGGCTTCTTCCTCAGCCGGGCTGCCCGGTTCGATCATCGCCGTCGGGTCGGCAATGGCAATGGACAGCGTCCAGCCAGTGGCGTTGGGCGTGGCCATCAGGGCATCGTCCATGTCCTGGGTGCCCGGGCTGTCGATGGTCACATAGGGTTGCTCGGTACGGTCTTCCCGGCCGTCGGTATGGGTCGCGACGGATTCTTCGCTCAGGGCATCGGCTTGTTTCTGAACCTCGTCCGGCCAGGCATCGGCGAGGTCGAAATTGGCCAGGGTGAACGCCCGTTCGATGCCCGGTTGGCCTGCCTTGCCAATGACTCGCAGGACTTTTGCCTGGCCTTTTCCATCCTTGAACGGGTGGCGATGGATCTGGCAGTAGATAAAGTCGTCAGGCTGGGCGCCCATGCGCTCTTTCGGTGGAATGAAGATCCAGCGGTTGATGCCCGGGGTTTCCGGTGCCACAAAATGACCCTTGCCCTTGATCAGGTAGCGACCCACGAAGGTGGTCAGGTGCGATTCCAGCAGCTCGTCTACCACGCCCTGGGTTTTGCCTTTTTCCACTTCCTGCTCGGTGACGTTCACCCGATCCCCGGGTAGCACCTTCTGCATTTCTTCCGGTGGCAGGAACACATCCCGCCCCTCATCCAGGGCCACAAAGCCGAAGCGCCCGTTGGTAGGTTTGACCGTGCCCGGGAAGACCACCTTGTTCTGCTTGATATCGGTTTTCAGCTGGCGCAACTGATTGAGAGCGTCGGCATTGAGCATGGAGAAAAGACCTGGCTGTAAAATGGATGATGCAGCGGAGTATAACGGTTATGCAGGTGGGAGTCAGATCTGTCAGGCCGGGTGTGTCTCCTCGCCGGGAGCAGCGTGGATGCAAACCCGGTTACGCCCTCCCCGCTTGGCCAGGTACAGGGCCTGATCGGCGTTACGTAGCAGGGTATCCATGTCATCGCCTGGCTGGCTGAAATAGCCGCCCACGCTGATGGTGACCGATGTACCCGTGCGCTGGCTTTCCTGCTCCACGCTGGCTCGCACCCGGTTGGCAATCTGTTCCAGGGTGTCTTTGTCGCAGGGGGACAGCAGCACCACAAATTCGTCGCCACCCCAGCGGCCCGGGTGGTCATAGGGACGAACCGTAGCTTTCAGCCAGAGCGCTACCCGGCACAGAATGTCGTCACCGGCCTGATGGCCACGGGTGTCGTTGATGGTTTTGAAGTGGTCGATGTCCAACCAGATCAGCCCGAATCCCTTGCCTTCACGTTCGGCCCGCTGGATTTCCTGTTCGATGACTTCATCCAGGCCACGGCGGTTCTTCAGGCCGGTGAGGGCATCCACCCGGGCCAGCCGGTGCAGTTCTTCCGTCCGTTTCGCGACCTTGTGCTCCAACTCGGCGGTGGTATCCCGCATCGTGCTGGTCATTTTTTCAAAGTGGTCCACCAACCGGCCGATTTCGTTATCTGGTTTGGGCAGGTAGGGCAGGTCAAACCGACCCTCCCGCAACCGCATCACCGCAGCCTCCAGGCTCAATACCGGTTTGAGAATGCGTGATTGAATGATCAGATGAAAAGCGATCAGCGAGACCAGCAGCGACATAAGGAAGACGGCCACTAGCGGCCACAGGTAGCTGGTTGGCACCAGGGCGTTCAGGTCGAGCAAGGTGATTTCGAACCAGCCTATGGCCGGCAGGAAGGCCACTCCTGCCAGGTGCTTGCGGCCATCAATGGTGACAAACCCGCTTTCCACTGCGCCGTCCTCGCCGTTGCGCTGTTTGAGCATCTGCAACATGCCCAGGATCTGCTGTTTGTCCTGGCGATCCTCAAACAGCAGGTCCACCGTGTTCTTCTGACCTTCGGGTTTGATAATGCTGGCGAAGTCAATGTAATTGCGATCGCGGTACAGTTGAATGGCGCCGTTGTAGTCCACGAACAGTGTGGTTATGCCTTCCTGGCCTATGTCGACAATATCTTGCAGGAAGGTGTCGAGATTGAGACCGGTGCCGACCATGCCGAGAATCTCGTTGCGCTCATCACGCATCAGCACATCAATCCACAACTTGGTGACGCCCAGTTCCTGGTCCGGGTTTACGTTCAGGTGGAAGTCCCGGCCCTCCTCAATCAGCTGGAAAAACCAGGCATCATCCGGCTTTTCCGGATCCAGTACGTAACGGAACTGGTCATTGGCATACTGATTGTCGGAATTGTTGTAGTAATAGTGGCCATTCTCCCGCAGGGCAACAAAGTAACTGTTGTCCCGAAAGTTATTGCGGAAGCTCTCCATCTGGCGGATGGCGGCGGAGGTCAGCTCGGGATTGTCCGGGCTGGCGGCCCATTGCAGCAGGGTAGAGGATTGCGCCATTTGCCGGGCCAGGCCGATTTCCCGTTCCAGGGACTGCAACAGTCGGGCGCTGTCGTAGCGCACCTGAATTTCAGTAACCTGCTTGCCCCAGCGTTCGATGATGTCTTCTGACAGCTCCCGGTAGGCCAGCCAGGAGGCAGACGCCGCGAGAATGATCAGTATTGATGCGAGGCCGAGAAGGCGGGTTTTAAGGCTCAAGCTAAGTCCCTGCGAGTATGTGTTTTGTTTCCAACACTGAGGTTCATAATAGAACAGCCCGGAACGACAGTGTAGAAAAAACAGACAGACCCGCAAACTTCATGAGCGCGCAGCCCTGGCCGGCTGCACGCGGAAATCCTGACCTGAGTGCAAAACGGTCAGTTGTGCTCGGCAAACACCCGGGTCTGACCTTCCTTGTTAAACAGGATGACCTTGTAGTGGTCCTTGCGATCACCCATCTCCATGCCGGGCGAGCCTATGGGCATACCCGGAACACTGATGCCGGTGGCTTTCGGGGCCTCGCTCAACAGGCGTTTGATATCATCCGCCGGCACATGGCCTTCCACCACATAGTCACCCACAAAGGCGGTGTGGCAGCTGCCCAGGCCTGGAATCAGGCCGGCGTCGGCCTTGATCTTGCCCATGTCATCGGTGTCGGTGGCGGTGACGTCGAACCCGTTTTCTTCCAGGTGGTCGATCCAGTCGCCACAGCAACCGCAGGTGGGCGATTTATACACGTGAATGCTTTGGGCGGCTCCGCCGGCGACGGCCGTGGTGCTGAACCCCAGGGCGGCCACCAGGCCAAGGGCTAAGGTGTGTTTTTTCATGGCGGTTACCTCGGTAATGCGTGTGTGAACAGGATTATTGGTTCTGCCCGGATTTGTTGCCGGATAACCAGAACCACCAAACCACGGCGGCCATCAGGGCCAGCCCTGCTGCGTTGACCAGAATCGTCTCCATCAGTTCCGCTCCTCTTGCCTTGCCGGGGTGTGGCTGCTTTTGAACAGGCGCAGCCGGTTGGCATTGGATACCACCGTCACCGACGACAACGACATGGCGGCACCCGCCAGAATCGGACTCATCAGGATGCCCCACACAGGGTAGAGCAGGCCGGCGGCCACGGGAATACCCATTGTGTTGTATACAAACGCTCCGAACAGGTTCTGTTTGATGTTGGTGACGGTTGCCCGGGAAATCTCGATGGCATCCGGCACCCCGTGCAGGGACCCGCGCATCAGGGTTATGGCTGCGCTTTCAATGGCGACATCGGTGCCGGTGCCAATGGCAAAACCGACATCCGCGGCTGCCAGGGCCGGGGCGTCGTTGATGCCATCGCCCACCATGGCCACGGTGTAGCCTTTACCGCGCATTTCGCTGACCACTTCGGCCTTGTTTTCGGGCAGTACCTCGGCCCGGTAGTCATCAATGCCGGCTTTCAAGGCGATGGCCCTGGCGGTGGCATCAACGTCCCCTGTGACCATCATCACCTTGATACCCGCGTCATGCAGGCGGCGGATGGCGGCTTCGGAATCCGGCTTGATGGCATCGGCTACACCGATAACGCCCTGTACCTGATCACCCAGCGCCAGAAATAACGGCGTGCCGGCCTCCTCGGTAATGGTGTTGGCGGCCGAATCCAGGTTTGTTACGTTGATGCCTTCGGCCTCCAGCCAGCGCCGGTTGCCGAGGCGCACCCTCTGGCCATCGAACTGACCTTGCACGCCCTTACCGTTGAGTGCTTCAAAGTCTGTCACTGTCTCAGGCTCTACGCCATCTTCACGGGCCCGGTTCAGCACCGCTTCTGCCAGTGGGTGTTCGGAATGGCGCTCCAGCCCGGCTGCCAGCGCCAACAGCGTGGCATTGCTATCAACGGCAGTTATCCGTGTGACGGCCGGGTGGCCCTCGGTGATGGTGCCGGTCTTGTCCAGAATCACCAGATCGATTTTGCCTGCGGTCTGCAAAGCATCCCCCTGACGAATCAGCGCGCCATACTCGGCGGCCTTGCCTACGCCCACCATCACCGACATCGGCGTGGCCAGGCCCAAAGCACAGGGGCAGGCAATGATCAGAACCGTGGTGGCTGCAATCATCATGTGAACCACCGCCGGCTCCGGCCCCACGTTGTACCACACCAGTGCCGCGGCAATGGCAACGAGCATGACTGTGGGCACAAATACCGAGGAAATCCTGTCGGCCAGCCGGCCAATGGCCGGTTTCGAGCCCTGGGCTTTCTTCACAAGCTTGATGATCTGTGCCAGCGCCGTCTCGCTGCCGACCCGGGTAGCTTCGTAAATGATCGAACCATGGGTGTTCAGGGTACCGGCTGACACCTCATCATCCTTCGCCTTGCTCACCGGCATGGGTTCGCCAGTCAGCATGCTTTCGTCGATGCGGGTGCTGCCTTCGATAATGACACCATCCACCGGCAGTTTTTCACCGGGTCGAACACGGATGTGGTCGCCTTTGCGAACCTGCTCAACGGGAAGGTCCTGCTCCTCGCCGTTGCGAATCACCCGGGCGGTCTTGGCCCGCAGGTCGAGCAACCGCCGCACCGCCTCAGAGGTTTTGCCCTTGGCCCGCAGCTCCAATGCCTGGCCCAGGTTGATCAGGCCGATGATCATGGCGGAAGCTTCAAAATACACATGCCGCGCCATCTCCGGCAGCAGCTCCGGCATGCTCGACACCACCATGGAATACAGCCAGGCGGTACCGGTACCCAGGGCAATCAAGGTGTCCATGTTGGCGTTATGGTGTTTGAAGGCCTTCCAGGCCCCGGTGAAGAAATGCCCACCGGTAGCGATCATCACACCCAGGGTCAGAACGCCGAAATTGATCCAGGTAAGCTGATTGGCCTCCGTCACCATCATGGTGTCGAAACCCATACCCCAGACCATCAACACCAAGCCGAGGCCCAGACTGATGGCCATCTTCACCAGCAGCACTTTGTACTGCTTTTTATCCTCCGCTTGCCGGCGATCATCAGCCGCGTCGGCATCCTCAATTACGCTGGCACCATAGCCGGCACTTTCCACCGCTTTAATCAGCGCATCCGGTTCCGCCTTGCCGCTGGCCGTGGCTGTGTTATCCGCCAGATTCATATGAGCATGGGTCACCCCCGGCACCGACAGCAACGCCTTCTCGATACTGGCAACACAGGACGCACAAGTAGCCCCGGAAACCGACAGCACAACCTGGTCATCGTCTGCTGCTTCGTATGCTTGTGCGTGTTCTTTGGCCGACTTGGCTGGTGCACCGGTATTGTCGGATTGGCTATTGCAGGACGAAGCCTTCCTCGAAGCACAACACGATGCCGGCTCTGACGTCGCCACAGGCTCCGCCGGATACCCTGCCTCGGTCACCACCCGCGTCGCCTCGGCCAGATCCACCCCGTCAGGCAAAGCCACCGTTTGTGCCTCGATATCCACCCCAACCAGCTCGGTACTGCCGGTCAACGGCTCCAGAGCATTGCGAATCTTCTTCGCACAGCCCTGACACGAGGCTCCGGAAATCGACAACGCCGGTTTAAGCTCAGGTGCATCACTCATGCTTTGGCTCCTCGCAACAAGACTCGGCCGAGGGATCGTCCCAGTGCTCAATCAACCGACAAATCGTATGCCCATCCGGCGTCCCGTCCGGCATCTCCTGCCAGGCAGCCAGCGCCGAAATCATCCTCTTGCGCAACTGCTGCAACTCCGCAATTTCCTGCTCAACCACCACCAACCGCTGCTGAAACACGTCCCGAACCATCGGGCACGGCGAATGATGATCATCCGCCCGGGCCAGAATCTGCCGAATCTCCGGCAGTGAAAACCCCAACTGCCGGGCTTTACGGGCAAACCGCAACCGGCGCAGATCTTCGGCATCGTACTGCTGGTAGTTGTTGTCCGGGTTGCGGGTGGGTTGTAACAGACCCTCCCGGGTGTAGAACCGGACGGTATCGGGGTTCACCCCGGCGGCGGTGGCGATCTCTTTGACTTTCATGACGGCGTACTCACCCATGTTCACGGATTTACAAAGAATCCACGACTAAAGTTGGCGGAGTGACGGGGCTGGGGTAGCTTCCGAAAATGCTTGTAGCCACGGATGGCGGAAAGCAAGCGTACACGGACGTACTTGCAGCGGTTTTCGGAAGCTACCCCAGCCACGGCACGTCCATCTCCAACAAACAGAGATCAGACTAAAACCTGTGACCAACTCACAGGTCAAAGGTTTTCAGGCAGGATATCAGGAAGAGGAGTTTTTAGAGCGAAGAAACACACCACAAGACTTACACTGATCAGGCGCCATCAGCTTCGCCTGCCAGCCAATCTTCACGCCACAGGCCGGGCATTGAAGCCGCAACTGCAACACCACAATCGGAGCCACCAGCAACACCAGCAAAAACCCGAGCGAACCCCAATCATCGCCGCTGGAAATGCCCAGTTGACTGCTGAACACCAACACCACAATCAGTGCGACAAACGCAAAGATAAAATAATTCTTGTTCCAACGCTCCCAGCGGCGCAGCCTGGCATCCTGCTCCGGAGTCAGATATCTGGCAGACATAAACATCACTCAAAGAAAAAGTTACAGAGAAGTTTGGGGATCAGAAACCGCCATTACAAACCCGAATTGATCGATTGACCGGTAAACAGGATGCCTTCCGCCAACGCTGTCTCCAGGTCTTCCGCTGGAATCGGCCGGCTGATCAGATAACCCTGGGCCAGATTGCAACGGTGCGCTTTCAGGAAATTCAGTTGCTCCTCGGTTTCCACGCCCTCGGCCACCACCTGAATGCCGAGGTTGTGGGCAAGATTGATCACGGCCCGAGTGATGACCGCGTCGTCATGGCGCTCGGTCACATCGGTGATAAACGACCGGTCAATTTTCAGCAGATCTACCGGGAAATCCCGCAAATAGCCGAGAGACGAATAGCCCACGCCGAAATCATCAATGGCCAGGTGAACCCCCAGCTGATGCAGACGCGACAACTGATTCAGGTTGTGTTCAATGTTCTGGATGAAGATCTCTTCCGTCAGCTCCACTTCCAGCATGCTCGGATCCACTTCTTCCGATAGCAGGGCATCCCGTACATGTTCCACCAATGATTCATCATCCAGCTCCCGGCCCGAAAGATTCACCGCGATCCTGAGTTGCTCGCAAGCCGTGCCGCGCCAATTGGCGAGCTGGCGACAGGCGGCAAGCACCACCCATCGGCCGATCTCGGTAATCCGACCGCTCTCTTCCGCCAGGGGGATGAACTCGATGGGTGCCAAAAGCCCGCGGCGGGGGTGCTGCCAGCGGATCAGGGCTTCCACACTGTTGATCTCACCGGTTTGCAGGTTCAGCTGGGGTTGATAAAACAGCACAAACTCGTCGTTGGCCAGGACCTGGCTCAGATCCTTGTCCAGCTCCAGGCGCATCACCTCACGGTCCTGCATGCCTTCGGTGTAGAACTGGTAAGTATTGCGGCCCTGCTCCTTGGCACGGTAAAGGGCAATATCGGCATTCCGGAGCAGGGTGTCGGCGTCCAGTCCGCTCTGGGGATACACGGCGACACCCATGGTGGCGGTAACGCTGTGGGCATCGCCCTGAACCTCGAATGGTTCGGCAAAGCACTGCTTGATCTGGCCAAGCAGGTGAATCACATCATCAATGTCGTCGACGTGTTGCTGGCAGATCATGAACTCGTCGCCGCCTGAGTAGGCCACCAGAATCCGCTCATTACTCAGGCTGTTCAGCCGCTCAGAGACCTTGATCAACAATTCGTCGCCAAACTGATGGCCGAGGGAATCGTTGAGCATCTGGAACCGGTCCAGGTCAATCATGACCAGCCCCACCTGGCGCATTTGCCGGTCGGCGATGTTCAGGGTGTGAGCCAGGTCTTCCATGAAGAACCGGCGATTGGCCAGGCCAGTGAGGGTATCGGTGGATTCCAGTCGCTCCAGGTCCACCTGCATGGCGATACGCTGATCAATCTCCCGCTCCAGCTCCCGGCGGGTTTTCAAAAGCGCCTGGTTACGCTTGAGGATCAACTGGACAAGCAAAGTGGTCAGGCTGGTAAGCAGGCCCATAAAGACCAGGCTTGCGAAAGTAAGCATCGGCCAGGAACTGCGTTGGCTGTCGACCCAGGATTGATTGGGGCGTAACGTCAGGGTCCAATCCAGAGTGGGGAACTGCACGGGCACAGTGAAGCTGAAGTTCCTGGCAATCTCGGTGTCTGAGTTGAGAACGTAGGCAGGCTCTCCGGAGTCCCGGATTTCAATCTGAAAGTGTTCCAGTACCCGGCTGGTCAGTAACTGCTCGGCCAGAACTTCCATCCTGAACACACCGGCCATGTAGCCGTTATTGGTGTCTCCGGCGCCCACGGGGTAATAAATCACCATGCCCTTGCCGCCCTGGCGAAGATCGATGATACCGGACAGATCATAATCACCGGTGGCTGCTGCTTTATCCAGTGCTTCGCGGCGCTGGTCGTTGAACGCCACGTTATAACCCACCACGTCCTGATTGCCAGCCAGCGGTTCCAGCCATCGGATGATGTAGTTGGAATCAATCCACTCGATGGCCTGGTAAACACCAAAATCTTCCAGGTAGTTGCGTGCGTCCACACGCCATTGCGATTCCGGGGTGTCGGGCTGGGTATACAGTCGATAGGCCATGCGCCCGATGGCCTGAACGTGCACCAGGAATTCCCGCTCCAGGTTATCCGTCAGCGCCCTGGCTTCATTACGGAGGTTGGCTTCGATCTGACGGTTATCCTGCTGGATAAGCCCTTCCCGGAGGCCTGCGGCAATGGCAAGAAAAACCAGAAAAATGACCAGTACAAACACCGGGCTCATAAGCCATCGGACAACAAGGCTGGTACCGGTTTCGGGTTTTGCCACAGTGTACTCCAGATCGTTAAAAGACAGGCTGAACAGGTTTAACGGCCAATCGCGCTTGATTATGAGCCATAGTTATCCTGTTTGGCCATGCCCCATTGGGTCTGGTACTCCGGAAGCGGGTTGGAGCAGTGATGGTTGCAGGTACACGGAGTCAGGCCTGTTCAACGATGGGCCCAATACCGAGCTTCGGGATCTCCTGTTTCGGGCAGTGGTCCATGACCACCTTCAGCCCGGCGGCTTCGGCGCGGGCGGCACCGGGCTCGTTAATCACGCCGATCTGCAGCCAGAGTACCGGAATCTTCTCTTCAATAGCCTGGTCGATCACAGCATCGGTCCGTTCCGGGGCCAGGAACAGCTCAGCCATGTCTACGGGTTCCGGGAGTGATGCCAGGTCAGCATACACTGTCTCACCGAGCACTTGCTGGCCGGCCAGGCGCGGATTTACCGGGATCACACGGTAGCCCTGGCGCTGCAGGTATTCCATCACTTCGTGGGAGGGGCGGTTGGTTTTCTCGCTGGCACCAACCAACGCAATGGTACGCACAGATTCGAGAATATCCCGGATCTGGTCAGGGGCATTGCTGGGCATCGGGGCAGACCTCGAAGAATTAACGGTGGGCCTCAAGGCAGACAGAGACCGATTCCGCATAGCGTAACGCGTGCGGCTTGTCGATTTCTACCTGTGCCCACTGCACGGCCTGATGTTCCATCACAATGTCGAGAACTTCGTGGGTCAGCCGTTCCAGTAGAGCAAAACTGTTGCCGTCCACATGCCCGATGATTTGCTTGGTGATGGTGCGGTAATTCAGGGCAGCGGAGATTTTGTTCCGGTCAATGGCGGCGGAGGCATCGTAGCGAAGGGTGACGTTGATCACCAGTCATGGTTGTCATGATGCCTCCGTTTTCGGCGTCTGGTTCAGCGATTGTTGCCAATCAGGGTAAGAAATTCGGTACGTGTGGCCTGTGATTTCCGGAACTGTCCCAGCATCATCGAGGTTTTCATCCGGGAGTTCTGTTTCTCCACGCCCCGCATCATCATGCACATGTGCTGGGCCTCGATAACCACGGCGACACCTTTGGCATTGGTAACGCTTTCCACCGCTTCCGCGATCTGGCGGGTCAGGTTCTCCTGAATCTGCAGGCGGCGAGCATACATGTCCACAATGCGAGCAAACTTGGACAGGCCCAGTACCCTGCCCTGGGGCAGATAGGCGATGTGGCATTTTCCGATGAAGGGCAGCATGTGATGTTCACACATGCTGTACAGCTCGATGTCCTGGACCACCACCATTTCATCCATGGCGGATTCAAACACAGCATTATTGACCAGGTCGGCAAGATCCTGCTGGTAACCCCGGGTCAGGAACTGCATGGCCTTGGCGGCCCGCATCGGAGTGTCCTGAAGACCTTCGCGGTCGGCATTTTCGCCGAGGCCTTCAATGATGGCGCGGTAGTGACCAGCAAGGTCGTCCAGAGGTAAGGTCATAATCGTTTCCGGTTTGTGTCTGATAAAGGGCGCAAGCTTAAGGGAATTTTCGGGCCATCTCCACGGTTTACGCCGGTTTGCCCATTATGGACCAGTTCACGGGCAGCGTTTAGTGATATGGCAGCCTGTACGGCTTTGGACTAAAGTGGAGGTTCCGCAGGTATGTCGGGACGAACAAATGGAGCAGGTAATACCCGGTTCACAAATCAGGGCAGACAGCCGCCAGGATACCTATACCCTCGAGGCCTGGCAGCAGGCCGGTAAATGGTTCAGCTACGATGGCCACGCCATCTTCAGTCGCATGGCCGGCAAAGGCTCGCCACTGGTGCTTCTGCACGGTTTTCCGACCGCCAGCTGGGACTGGAGCCGGTTATGGCCGATGCTGGCGTCCGGCCACCAACTACTGGCTGTCGATATGCTCGGCTTCGGGTTTTCTGACAAGCCCCGCAACTATGTTTACAGCATTGAGGACCAGGCGGATCTGATCCAGGGCTGGATCGAAGGTCTGGGGTTGGATTCGGTGCACTTGTTCGCCCACGACTACGGCTCTTCGGTTGCCCAGGAGCTGTTGGCCAGGGACCAGGAAGGGTCTTTGTCTTTCGACATCACCAGTGTGTGTTTGCTGAACGGTGGCCTGTTTCCCGAGGTGCACAGCCCGCTGTTTATCCAGAAAGTTCTGAAGAGTCCCCTTGGTGGACTGATCAGCCGGGGGCTTACCCGGGGTAGTTTCGAACGGAATTTCCGCCGGTTGTTTGGTGACCGGAATCCTCCTGCCCAGCAGGATCTGGAGGACTTCTGGCATCTTCTCACTTACAACAATGGCCGTGGGATCCTGCATGAACTGATCCAGTTTATGGAGGAACGCCGTTGCCATCGTTATCGCTGGGTGGGGGCCTTGCAGAATGCCCAACAGCCGATGCGCCTGATCTCCGGCGCTGCGGATCCGGTCTCGGGCGCGGCCACGGCACGGCGCTACCGGGAATTGATCCGGAACCCGGACGTCATCAGCCTCCGGAACATCGGCCACTACCCGCACTTCGAATCGCCCTGGGATGTATTCAGTGCTTACCGGGATTTCCGCGCCGGGCTTGAGTCCTGATCTTGTTCAAATCGCCGCGCTGGTATCACTGGCCGGAGTTGATGGCCCCGCGGTGTGCGCTGGTTCATTGGATGGCCGAGCCGCATTGACCACCTGATTGCGGCCCTTTGCCTTGGCGTCGTACAGCGCCTGATCTGCACGGTTCAGCCAAACCGACCAGGTCTCGCCGCGGCACACTTCCGCCACGCTGGCACTGGCGGTCAGCTTTATGTCATCCAGGAACGGCCTGGCACTGATGCTGGTCAGTAACTGATGGGCGAGGGTGTCGGCATCTTTCTGGCGGGTTTCCGGCAACACCACCATGAACTCTTCGCCGCCAATACGGAACAGCTGATCACTTTCCCGCAGTCGCTTCCGCAGCCGGATGGTCATTTCCTTAAGCACCCGGTCGCCGGCCAGGTGCCCCCAGCGGTCATTGATGGTCTTGAAATAATCCAGATCAATCAGCACCAGGCTGGACACCCTCTCATAGCGCTCCCGCAGCTGAATCTGGCTGTTCAGAATGTCGGCCAGCTGAGACCGGTTCAGGCAGCCGGTGAGCGGGTCAGTCGTGGCCAGCCGGGTCAGCTCCTGTTGGAGCCGGCCCACCAGCCAGGCGAAGATCATGGCAAACAGGCAACTCAGCCCCAGGGAGAAGGTGATCCGCCAGAAATCGGCTTCGGGAAACTGAAGGAATGACACCACGGCCATGACGCTGACAAAAATGATGTTGCAGACAATGGCTTCTTTCAGCGGTAACAGGAAAAACAGTGCGATAGCCGCTGGATAGGCCCAGTAAAGACCGGCGTGACCGTTAATGGAGGTCGAGTAGGCCGCGCAGACCACGGCCAGAATCGGAAACAGGCGCCCTTTCAGGAAATAGACACTGCGCAACCGCAGGAACAGGATTACCAGGGCTGCGTTGACACAGAACAGAATCAAAAGGGCAGACAGCAGAAAGTTACCGTGTTGCCATTGCACCATCACCAGAGGTGCCACGGCGATAAAGGCCCAGATATGCAGGTGGTACACCAGCTGACGTTTGAAACCCAATACTGCAAGGGTTGGATTGGTCGCCATGGTATCCGGCGAGGCAAAAAGGTTCACAGCCTACTCCTGCAGCTCATGGCTGGCATACTTCCCTGAAACACTGATGGCTCAAGTCTAGCACGGAGTTATTGGCTGGCCACTGCAGGTTTCGATAAACTCCCGGGACTTTGACCAGAACCGTAAGCAGGAACACGTGATGACCGCAATCCAGATCCGAACACCGGCGCTGACCATCCGGGCTGGGCGACGGGCCCTTCAGCGCCTGAGGGACAAGCCGTTAACACCGGCGGACGTCCACGTGATACCCGGCGCCGCCGGTGGCCCGAAAGCCCTGGGAATCAGCGGTCTGGACAAGGCCATCTTCGGTGACTGGTTGCCCCGGGCACCGCAAGAGCGGGTGCTGATCGGCTCGTCCATCGGCAGCTGGCGGTTCGCGGCGATTGCCTCATCCAACGATCCGAAAGGCCAACTGGCCAGGCTGGCGGAACTCTATACCAGCCAGCGTTTTGCCAAGGGGGTCAGTGCCGCCGAGGTATCTCGAAAAAGCGTTCTGTTTCTGGAAGAGTTGCTGGGCGGTCGGGAGGAGTTCATCCTCAACCACCCCTGGTACCGGCTTAATGTGGTGGTTGTGCGCAGCCTGGGCTTGCTGGAACACGACGCCAGGGGCCGCCTGGGTCTGGGCCTGATGAGTGCAATCAGCGCCAACATGGTCAGTCGTCGCCACCTTGGCCGATTCATGGAGCGGGGTATCGTGCATGATGCCCGTATCAGGACGCCGGTGTCCAAACTGGTGGATTTTCCCAGCCATGAAGTGGCGCTGTCCGCAGACAATCTGCTGCCTGCGCTACTGGCCTCCGCTTCGATTCCGCTGGTTATGTCCGGTGTTCGGAATATTCCCGGAGCCCCGGATGGCGTCTACCGGGATGGCGGGCTGCTGGACTACCACCTGGATCTGCCCTACGAGCAACCGGGCATCATCCTGTACCCGCACTTTACCGATAAGGTAGTGCCGGGTTGGTTTGACAAGACCTTGCCGTGGCGCCGGGGCGATGCCACCCGATTACAGGATGTGCTGCTGGTCTCCCCGTCCCGGGCGTATCTGGACAGCCTGCCGGACCGCAAACTGCCAGACCGGAAAGACTTCGAGAAGTACCTTGGCGACGACTCAGGCCGTGAACGATCCTGGCGCGCATCCATTGCCGAGAGTGACCGGCTGGGGGACGAGTTCCTCGAACTTGTGGAGAGCGGGCGCCTGCTGGATCAGGTTCAGCCATTGTAGCCATTGGCAATCTTGAGTGCGCTCAGTCTGAAGCCTGTGACTCCGTGGATCGGGTCCTTCAGTACCATCACCCGCACCACCGCCGGGACCGTCCGCTCGGCGCTGCGGTGCAACAGATTCACATCTACCCTGGCCAGGGTGGCCTCTTGCCGGGCTGCGGCCAGGCACTGGTCGAAGCGTGCACGGTCGGGCTCGGCGACCAGTTCGCTGAACGGCCGGTTGACAAGGTCTGACGGCGCCAGTCCCAGCACATCCGCTACCTGTGCCGATACGAATCCTATCTGCCCCTGTTCATCCAGTTCGCTGACAATGGCTCCCGACAGCGCGACCAGGTCCCGACTGCGGGATTCGCTGTCATTCAGTGCCTGGCGCAGCACGTTCTTCTCGACCTGCAAGTTGGTGATCCGTTGGTCAGCGATCCTGTTCAGCCTGGCCAACCGATGACCGTTGTCGTCTTTCCGTGCAGCCTGCCGGCATAGGGCGAGGGCGAGCAGCGTTGCCACGGCGGTAATCACCCCGCCACTGGCGCCAACGAGCCACCCCACACGCCGGGCCGGCGACGCCAGCAACCGGGTATCCGGCAAGGTGGTCACCATCCAGTGCCGGCCGTTGGTCTGCAACTCGGTTCTCAGGGCGTCATTACCGGCCGGATGGCGTGAGCTGCCCAGCTGTATCAGTGGTTTCTTGGTGTGGCGTTCCAGGGTATCGATCCTGAGACTGATGCCATCCTGAAGTCCGGTTGCCAGGGAAGCCCGGAGCTCTTGAAGCTGTTCGTCTTCCTGCGATAGCCGGGCAAGATGGATGACAACCTGGCTGACCAGGGATTGATGCAGGGCCTGATAACGCTGGTGGGCAAGCTGATGAGCCATGTCTGAGGCGAGGCGGGCCGTCAGGAGGCTCAGAATGACGCCGCAGACCAGAATGACGGCCGGACCCCAGAGCCCCGGCCAGAGGCCAGGCCGGCGCGGGCCCGGATAAGGGATGTCAGAGAGGTCGCTATCCATGCTGAAAGCCTCTGGAGCTGTTACGGAAAGTGTGTCCAGATTACTCTAGACCAGCTCCGGCACTTTCGAAAGACGGAAGCAGTTATCGGCTGGCGTTCCGGGCGGTACCGTACACCAGCAGAAAAGCCAGGAAGGCGGTCACTACCACCGACGGCCCGGCTGGAGAATCCAGGTGCCAGGACAGCGTCAGGCCGCCGGTCACGGCGATAAAGCCGAACACCACCGCCAGTGCCATCATGTGTTCTGGATTTTTGGCCAGGCGCCTGGCGGTGGCCGCAGGAATGATCAACAGGGCGGTAATCAGCAGGACCCCGACAATCTTCATCGCCACGGCAATCACCAGGGAGAACATCAGCATCAGCGCCAACCGCAAACGCTCCACAGGTATTCCCTCCACCCGGGCCAGCTCCTCGTGGATGGTGCTCATCAACAGCCCGCGCCAGAGCATCGCCAGCAGTGTCAACACGAAAGCCGCGCCGCCGTAGATCCAAAGCAGGTCCTGGCGGCTCATGGCCAGCAGGTCACCGAACAGCAGGCCAGTCAGGTCAACCCGCACATCCGGCATGAAGCTCAGGGAGACCAGGCCGATGGCCAGGGCGCTGTGGGCGAGAATGCCCAGCAAGGTGTCGGTGGCCAAAGCCCGGGTGCGCGAGAGCAACACCAGAGCGACAGCAATGGTGACGCAGGTAATGATCACGCCCAGGTTCAGTGGAACACTGATCAGGAAACTCAGGGCGATGCCGAGTAACGCGGAATGGGCAAGGGTGTCGCCAAAATACGCCATTCGCCGCCAGACCACGAAGCAGCCCAGGGGGCCAGCCACCAGTGCAACACCCAGTCCACCCAGCAGTGCCCGCCAGAAAAAATCCCCGAGCACAGAATCAATGATGCTCATGGTCACAGGCTCCCTGAACGTCTGTGCTGGTCACAATGTCACCGTGCAGGTTATGACGGTGGTTGTGATTGTGATGATAGACTGCGAGAGATTCTGCCACCTGGTGGCCAAAGGTCTCGATGAACGCGGGGTCGTGAGAAATGTCGGCCGGGTAACCGCTGCAACACACGTGCTGGTTCAGGCATATGACCTTGTCGGTGGCGGCCATGACCAGGTGCAAGTCGTGGGAAATCATGATCACACCGCAATTCAGCTCATCACGGAGTTGGCGGATCAGGTCATACAGGGCCGCCTGGCCGTTGATATCCACACCCTGGGCGGGTTCGTCCAGCACCAGAAGGTCCGGTCGCCGTGCCAGTGCCCGAGCCAGCAACAAACGCTGTTTTTCGCCGCCTGACAGGTGATGCACCGAGGCATCCAGCAGGTGCCGGACACCGGTGCGCTCCAGCGCGGCTTCGCATTCTGCGCCGGAGCGGCCGCTCAACAGCATGAACCGGCGTACGCTCAGGGGCAGCGTCGCTTCCAGGGACAGGTGCTGGGGCACATAGCCAATGACCAGGCTGTTGGCCAGCGAGACCTTGCCAGAGCTGGGCTTCTGGATACCCAGAACGGCTTTGATCAGGGTGGTCTTCCCGGCACCATTGGGACCGATAATGGTGATGATGTCGCCCCTGCGAACCGCCATCTCAACACGGTCCACCACCGGGCGGTCGTCGAACTGTACGGTCAGCTGATGCAGGCGCACCAGGGCATCAGGCATGGCCGGGTTCTCCCTGGCACCGGGGGCAACGACCGGCCACTTCCATGGTGATTTCTTCGGGCCGGAAGGCTACGTCAGCCGCCGCGGCTTCTACCGCGCGAGTGACGTCCGGTGCGTCCAGCTCAAGTACGTTTCCGCATTCCCGGCAGATCAGGAAAGTGCCCCGGTGGTGTTCACCGGCATGGGTGCAGCCGGTAAATGCGTTCAGGGAGGCAATCCGGTGCACCAGACCGTATTGCAACAGGAAATCCAGGGCCCGGTAGACGGTGGGTGGGGCGGCGTTATGGCCCTCGGTGCCCAGCATGGCGAGAATGTCGTAGGCCCCGAGGGGCTTGTGAGATTGCCAGATCAATTCCAGAACCCGTTCACGGATGGGGGTGAGGCGGGCATTCTGTTGTCGGCAAATGGCCCGGGCATCCGCCAGGGCCTGGCTGACACAGGCCTCGTGGTTGTGCGGGCGATAAGGAAGCGCGCGTTCGGGCATAGTCTGGATCCTGCAAAGTTTGCAACATTATAACATTTGCAGGCTGTACTGCTACGGCTGTGACCAGGTGGTCATCAGTGTCTGGCGGTTAGCGCCAGTGACTCCAGGTACTCGAGGTTGGGAATCCAGGCGGCTTCGCCGTCGACTTCCACCTGCATGAGGTCGGCCGGTCCGGCTTCGCCGTCCAGTTTCCGGATCTGCTCTTCCACCAGTCGGGCCTGGCTGGGAATGCCCTGGGTGACTAACGCCATGAACGGGGCCTGCTGATGGCCATCACCGATGGTGTTGAGCACAATGATTCTGCCCCGGTTGTCTCCGGGTACGGTCAGGATCCCGCCGTTGGCCGCGTCATAGGATATGACCGGCAGGGTAAGGCCACGCCAGTCCAGAAAGCCTACCAGCCATTCCGGGGTACTGGCGCCGGCGTCGGTGCTGTTAAAATCCACCACTTCCGCGATCGACACGTTGGGTAGCAATAGTTGCCGGTCACTGACCGGAATCATGACACAGGAGAGGGATTGGCTGTTCTCTTTCATGGCGTGTTACCTCAGGCGGAATCCCGTTTCTGCCGGCTTTTGAGCAGACAGTTGTTCTCAATGGTTTTCACCAGTTCCTTCGCCAGTTGCTCCGGTGTGCCGCAGAAGCTGCTGCAGCCGGTAGCGGCGACCGAATCCGGCATCGAACTGTTGCCGCAACTCTTGCTTTCCTGCACCCAGATGCGACTGCCGTAGGCTTTAAGCATGGGCGCTGCAATGGCGCCATCGTTGCCCATGCCGGAAAACAGGATGGCGTGGCAACGCTTGCCGTAGTAATCGGCGACGTTAAGCAAGACCTGGTCAATGGACGGGCCATAGGGACCAGGCCAGGGAGTGTTGCGTTCTGTCAGTTGGCCCTGGGTGTCGAACGTCCATTCCCGCTCAACCGGCATCAGCACCACATCACCGTTTCGTACCCGGTAGCCTTCTTCCGCTCGTTTGAGCTGGTAGTGGGCATGTCGGCCAAGAACCCGGGTCAGTACCTCGGTGAAGTTGCCATCAATATGCTGCGCGTACACAAAGCCCACCGGCAATCCCGGTGGCAGATTGTCCAGAAACGTTTTGACGGCAGCGGGTCCGCCCAGGGAAGCGCCCAGCACCCAGACGTCCTCTGCCAATGAGCCTGGCGCTGCCGGGGCAATCCAACGAGGCAGTTCCGGTGCCGAATGAAGCGCCGGTGTGGTCTCCACCAATTCTTCCAGATCGCTGGCGGTGTCCAGGGCCTCCAGGTGGCCAAGTTGCTGCTCCAGCTTGTCCACAAGCCGTCGTTCCCAACGGAAATAGTCTGTACTGCCGGGTTTGGGCGCCTGATCAACCCCGAAAAGTACCGGGGCGTCGGTATTTTCCAGCAAATGATCAAACAGCGCTGGATGGTCAGCCTCGTCTTCCAGGGTGACCAGCCACAGGCATGCATCCGGGAATTCCGGATAGTCCATCAGTCGGGACGGATCGCCTGAAAACGACACTTCCAGGCCGAATTTACCGGTGGCGGCCTGCAACCGGTGGCGTTGCAGGACCACATCGGAAACAATCCCGACCCCGGGCCGGCCAGATTGGCCGGCCATCACTGATTCCCGGTCAACCGCTTGATGGTGTCAAGCAGCTCGGCTTCCTGGAACGGTTTGCCCAGATACTCGTTGACCCCGATCGACAGTGCCCGTTCGCGGTGTTTCTCTCCGGTTCGGGAGGTGATCATACAGATCGGTGTTTCCTTCAGGTTGTCGTCGTGGCGCACGAAACTGGCCACCTCGAAACCGTCCATCCGGGGCATTTCGATGTCCAGCAGAATGATGTCCGGGCGATGATCCTGAAGCTGGGCCACCGCATCCAGGCCGTCCTTCGCGGTGATGACTTCCATGCCGTTTCGTTCCAGCAATCGAGAGGTAACCTTGCGCACGGTTACCGAGTCGTCCACCACCATAACGGTGGTGATTTTCTCTTCGTAGCGGCTGGTTTCCCGGGCTTTTTCGAGGTTCGCCAGGCGTTGCCGTTCGGACAGGATGTCGGAACGGATCATCGCTGGCAGGTCAAGAATCACCACCACGTTACCGTCACCCAGAATGGTGGCACCGGACACACCGCGCACGGTACTGAACTGCGGCCCCAGGGATTTAACAACGATTTCCCGGCTGCCCATCAGGTGGTCCACCTGCAAGGCCATGGGCTGTTCGGCACCTCGCACCAGAATTACCGGTAATGGCAATGCCTGACCCTGCAGTTTCGGATGATGGTCACTGTTCAGCAGGCTGCCCAGATACTGCAGGCGGTATTGCTGGCCGGCGTATTCGTACATGGGGGCATCCGGCTTGTAATACTCTTCCAGCTCGTAGGTGCTGACCCGCACGATACCTTCAATGGTGTTGAGCGGGATGGCATAGAAGTCTTCGCCGGTAGCCACCATCAGGGCGCGGTTCACCGACACGGTAAACGGCAGGCGCACGGTAAAGGTGGTGCCGCGGCCCAGGGCCGAGTCAATATCCAGGCTGCCGCCCAGTTGCTTGATCTCGCTGCCGACCACATCCATACCCACACCACGGCCAGAGATCTGGGTAACTTGTTGGGCGGTGGAGAAGCCGGGCTGCAGGATAAACTGCAGGATTTCCCGCTCTGACAGGTCTTCATCGGCCCGCATCAGCCCCTGACGGACGGCTTTGTCGCGGATCACATCGGCCGGGATACCCTTGCCGTCATCGATCATCCGCAGAACCACATCGCCGCCTTCCCGGGTCAGTGACAACGTCACTTCACCGGTGGCAGGCTTGCCGGCTTTCTTGCGCTCTTCCGGGGTCTCGATGCCGTGGTCCAGGGCGTTACGCAGCATGTGCTCCAGGGGCGCGATCATGCGCTCCAGAATATTGCGGTCCATTTCGCCTTCGGCGTTGCGAACGTCAAAGTCCACTTTTTTGCCCAGCTCGCCGCTGATCTGGCGCACGATACGGCGCAGGCGTGGCACCATCGAGGCGAACGGAATCATCCGGGTCTTCATCAGACCTTCCTGGAGTTCCGTGTTGATCCGGGACTGCTGCACCAGCAGGGTTTCGGTATCCCGTACCCGGTCGGCCAGGGTTTCCCTCAGGTCGGCAAGGTCAGAGGATGACTCGGACAGTGCCCGGGACAGCTGTTGGATGGATGAGTAACGGTCCATCTCCAGCGGATCGAAGTCGTCGCCGTAGTCTGGGCCGTGTTCCTGTTCGGCCCGGAACAGAATCTGGGCCTCGGTTTCGATATCCATCCGGCGCAGCTGTTCACGCAAACGTTCGATGGTGGCGGCCATTTCATCCAGGGTGTGGCTGAAATCGCTGGTCTGCTGCTCCAGGCGGCCCCGGGTAATACTGGTCTCGCCGGCCAGGTTAACCAGTTCGTCCAGCAATGGCGCAGACACCCGGATGGTTTCCTGGGCCGCTCGCTGGGTTTCGGCCGCCTTGTTACGGATCTTGGCCGCTGCTTTTGCTGGCTTGGGCTGCTCCGGGGTCGGTTTGGCCGGCGTTTCTGGTTGCGGGGCCGGTACCTCGGCTGGCCGCTCAGATGTCGGCTCAGGCTGCGTTGAATCAGGCTGCGCCTGTGACGGTGCAATAACCGGTGCACCCGACTCAAAGCGAGTGCGGATAGCCGACACCAAACCAATAATAGCGTCGTGGTCTTCGGTAATCGCCTGCCACTGGCTGTCGTCCGGAGCGTTTCCACCCAAATCAATCAAGCGGGTTTCAAAGGCGTGGGCTTTGTCACCCAGTTCGCTAAGTTGCGACAACCGTGCGCCACCCTTGAGGGTGTGCAGGGCCCGTTGGGCCTCCTGGTTGAAATGATGGTTGGCTGGCTCTTTGCGCCAGTCATCCAGCAGCTGCTCGAGCTGGTCCATGATCTCGCCGGCTTCCTCCAGGAAGATCTCCAGCACTTCTGGATCGACCACATCCGAGTCGGCCTCGGCGGATGCCTCCGGGGCCTCCGCCAGGTCGTCGGACACCTGGCCGGTGGCCTGGAAGTCGGCAATCAGGTCGCTGTCAGACTTAGGTTTCTGGCCTGCTTCAATGGTATCCAGCATGGACTTGAGGCTAGCCAGGGCCCGGTCGCTGAGCGTCAGCAGACCTTGCTGATCGTTACCGCCGGAGACCAGAGTATCCAGCGCGTCCGACCAGGCCTCGGCAAGGTCGGCAATCGGGTCGACATCGGACAGGCGGGCGCCACCCTTAAGGGTATGCAGTTCCTGCTGCAATCGGGTGATGCCGGCCAGTTCGTCCGGTTCTTCACGCCACTGGTCGAGGCATTCGGTGATGGCTTCATGGATCTCCAGGCCTTCGTCCAGGAAGATGCCAATCAGGTCGTCATCGGAGGCAGCTGCCAGAGTTCCGGTAGGTTTTTCATGGACATCAGTGCCGGGCTCGGCGATGGTCTCCGGGCTCTGATCCTCGGCGCTTGGCTCTTCCGCCTCCTCCACCTCTGCGGCAGGCAAGGTTTGCACTGGCGCCGGGGTCTCGCCCCGCAGAATCGCTTCCACCTGCTGAACCAATTCATCGGCCGGCGGGCAGGGCTTCTGGGTGGCGACCTGTTCAACCATCTGAGCCAGACGGTCGTGGCAGGCAAACAGCAGGTCAGTCATTTCGCCGCTGGCGTCGAGCTGGCCTTCCGCCACTTTCTCGAAAAGATCTTCCAGCACGTGAGTCAGGTCGCCGATGGCGTCGACACCGGCCATGCGGGCGCCACCCTTGAGGGTGTGTACTTCCCGCTGAAGGACAGCTGCAACCTCACGATCCGATGGATCTTCGCTCCAGGCATGTAACGAGCTGCCGGTGGAGTTGATCAGGTCATAGGCTTCCTCGAGGAAAATGCCTACCAATTCAGGATCAAGGTGTGAAAGGTCTGTGGCCTGTAATTCGTCTTCCGCAGTGGTCTCTTCTGGTGCCTCGTCAGCCTCGGGCAGCGGCAGCTCCTGGTCTTCGGACACGTCTACGGTGTCAGAGGGGCTGACGTCGGTGACCGGCCGTGAGCCCCGTGCGGTATCGATGTAGGCGTGGATCTCGGCAATCAGATCCGGTGCCGGCCTTGGTGGCTCCTGGGTTTCCAGGGCCTCTACCATGCCTGCCAGACGGTCATGGCAGCGGAACAGCAGATCAGACAGGGTGTCGGTGACGGCAAACTTCTGCTCGGTCAGTCCCTCGAACAGGTTTTCAAGTTCATGGGACAGGTCGCCCACCGAGGGGATGTCGGCAAGCCGTGCACCGCCCTTAAGGGTATGCAGGTCACGCTGCAGCAGGCGCAGGATGTCCAGGTTGCCGGTATCTTCGCTCCAGCTCTGCAAGGCATCGGCGGTGCTGTTGATCAGGTCGCGGGCTTCCTCGAGGAAGATTTCCGCCAGTTCCTCGTCAATATCGCTGTCATCCGAGGACAGTTCCGGCAGCGGTGGCTGCTCGCTCTCGGCGGGTTCGGGCGCACCCTGGTCCAGTTCTTCCAGTTCGAGGCTGAGGTCGATTTCTTCCAGATCCTCGGTGAACTGCTGGTCGAACTCGCTCGGTTCCTCACTGGCTTGCGATGATGCGCTGGCCAGTTCGTCGAGCTCTTCGATCAAACCGTCGCTGGGTTCGGTGGCGAGACCGGCAGCCACTTGATCCATCAGGTTGATCAGTTGTTCCTGGGCTGGGCGAACGGTGGCGAAGAAGTCGTCGCCCGGTGTCAGCTGATTTTCTGCGACCGCGGTGTAGGTGCGGGTCAGGGCAGCGGCCAGGTTGGCTACGTCTGTCAGACCGGCATCCGAGGCTCCCCGGGTCAGTTGTTCCAGTTCCTCACGCAAGGTGGCCAGTGAGTCGGTGCGCTCCGGGTGTTGTGCCCAGTCGTCGAGGATCGATTCTGCGTCCAGAACAATGTCCAGACCTTCACCGAGGAACAGCTGAACCAGTTGCGTCGGCGCCTGCTCAGACTGCTGCTCGTCGTCAGACATGGCATGTGAAAGCAGGGTTTGCTGGCTGATCTGTTGCAGTCTTGCCAGGTATTCATCGGTGCCCTCGAGCGACCCTTGCGGGTTGCTTCTGAGTTGGGCCAGGCCTTCGGTCAGGTAGCGGCTGGCCTGTTCGATCAGTTCCAGAACGTCCCGGTCCGCACGCTTGTTCTGGGCCCTGGACTCTTTAACAAAGCGTTCAAGCGGCGTAATAACCTCGGCAATCGGGCCGATACCGGCAGTATGGGCGCTGCCCTTGAGGGTGTGGAGGGCCCGGGAAAGGTCATCGGTGTAGGCGGCCGAGGTCTTGTCACCGGCTGCGGCCAGATAATCCTTGAGGGTTTGCAGGTGGGTTTCGGTTTCGTTCTCGAAAATCTCGAGAAGAACGGGATCGACGTCCTGATCTGGCTCACCGGCGCCCGCATCGAATTCCGGTTCGGCGTGTTCCAGACCGGTATCCTGGGCTGTCTGGCCTTCATCACCTATCTCGGCTTCCGCCGGGGGCATGGAGGTGGCGTCCGGAATCTCGCCGTTGGCCAGGGCGGTTGCCCGGGCCTGCATGACCGAGGTATCGACGCTGGCGGGGCGACGTTGCTCGAAATCAGACACCAGGGCAGGTACGGCGTCGGTCACGTCCTGAACCAGTTGTGCCACGTCGTCGTTCATGAAAATGCTACCGTCGATAACCCGGTTGAGCATGTTTTCCACAGACCAGGCCAGTTCACCGATCACCTCGGCGCCAACCATCCGGCCACTGCCCTTCAGGGTGTGGTAGGCGCGGCGCACTTCCGCCAGGGCGGTGCGGTCGTCGTGCTGGCGCAACAGCATCGGCAGGTATTCGCGGATGGTGTCGAGCACTTCCCCGGCTTCTTCGATGAAGATTTCCAGAATCTCATCGTCGATCAGGTCATCACTGTCACTGGCGTCGGTGGCGGCCGGCTGTGCAATCTCTTCCGACAGAGACTCATCCGGTTGCGCAGATTCGGGAACAGAACTGGTCTCGGGCTGCTCTGCTGGTGCAGGGGCTTCCTCAGCATCGGCCCGACGAGTGGTGGCCAGGGCTTCGGCCCGTTCGATCAGTTCGGCAACGTCACCGCTGCTGTGGCCATCTCTGAATTCGTTAATCAGTGATGGAATACGGCTGTTAACTTCATCGACCAGTGCAAACAGGTCGTCACTGGGCTTGATGGTCTGATCGATCACCCGGTTCAGCAGGTTCTCAACCGACCAGGCCAGTTCGCCGATACTGGAGGCACCTACCAGACGGCCACTGCCTTTAAGCGTATGGAAGGCGCGGCGCACTTCGGTCAGTGCCTCGCGATCGTCGTGGCTCTGGCGCAGGCGGGGGTAGAATTCATGGATGGTCTGGAGAACCTCTTCGGCCTCCTCCACGAAAATGCCCAGAATTTCGTCATCGACCAGCTCGTCATCCGATGCCTTGGCCGCATCCGGGGTGTCGCCCGGCTCCTGAACTTCCACAGTCGGCACGGAGGTGGATTCGGACGCCTGTTGGTCGAGGTTCCAGGTTGGCTCCTGGCCTACCGGGAAGCCAAGCCCGGCCAGACTGTCTTCAGCCACTCTCAGAATGGAATCGTTGTCGCTGATGCCTTCCGCCAGGCGCTCCAGATAGTATTCGATACTGGTGACGGCATCGGCCAGGGTGTCCAGCTGTTTCCAGTCAGGTACCTGCTTGTTACTCAGCAAGACATCGGAAACGTAACGCTCAGCCGAGGCCAGCATGTCTGCCACGCGATCCAGCGGTACCAGGCTCAGCCCGCCGCGAATGCTGTGCAACAGGCCGGGAACATGGTCGATTTCCCGGGTATCCCATTGCGAGGCAATGAAGTTGACGATGGCCGACTTGACCTGCTCGAGGGTGTTGCGCGACTCCCGGAGCAGGGCTTCGCTGGCGTCGCCCAACTCGAGACTGCCCATGTTGGGGCGTTCGTCATCCTGGCTGCCCGACTCAACGTCAGTCCGCCGGTCACTGTCCAGGCCGGCAAGGCTGGCTTCGACGTAGAGCAGTGCCCCGGCGATGTCCATCAGGGTGCCATCGTCGGCGGGCTCGGCCTGGCCACACAGTTTTTCGACCAGTTCAACCTGTTCGGTGACCACCTTGCGGGGGATGCCGAGGCCCAGAACGGCCAGGGTGTTGGCAACCTGGCGAAGGCCCGGCAGCAGTTCGTCAAGCTCGGTGTTCTGGCGCAGTTCGGCGCGCACGAACAGGTCGAGCTGATCTTTCAGGCGGGCCAGCTCCTCGTTCAGGGCGCTGACAACAGAATGAATGGCATCGCGGCCCGGGCCGGACACGCGAGTGCGGGCAGCATCAACGTCGTCTTCGGACGGCAACGCGCTGGTTAGCTGATAGGCGTCCCGGAGTGCATTGACCTGCGGGCTGTCCAGGTCACGGGCCCGTGCCACGTAGTACAGCAGGTGCTTGAACAGGGCTTCCGGTACTGGCTGCTGCAGAATATCGGCGTGCTCGTCGGTCAGCCGTCGAATCTCGGCGTCCAGCTCCCGCAACAGGGATTTAACCGCGGTATTGACCGGGTTCACGTTGGCCCGAAGGGTCTCGACAAAGGCGCTGGCAGCTTTCCAGAGTTCACCGCGGGGTGTTTTCTGGCATAGGCGAATCAGTCGCTGGATCACCTTCTGCATGTAATCGAAATGGGCGGCCAGGTCGGCCTCCCGGACCACGCCGGCAAGGGCAAACTGATACATCTGCCGCAGCTTGCGCAGATGCCCAAGAACCTTGGGGTCGTGCAGGCGTTCGGAGACTTTGCTGCTTACCCGGATTCGGGATGGGCTGAGATCCGGCTTGAACAGTGACGTGTCTGACAGAAGGGCTTCGCCCCGCGCGGCCCGGAGATCGTTCAGCAGCGGCAGCAACACCATCGGAAAATCGTCACGACTGCTGCCGAGGTGTTCGAGGTACTGGGGCAGCTGCAGGATGGCCTGCATGAGGACATCAACGGCTTCGTCAACATTGGTGACGGTTTCGTTCAGGATGGCCTGGGTCAGCTTTTCCATCTCTTCAGTCAGCAAGGCTGCACCGTAGAGTTCCACCATCTGCAGGGTACCGTGTACCTGATGGAGGTAGTTCAGGCAGAAGCGCAGGCGCGCGGTATCGTCACGATTATCGACGTACGCTTCAAGTGCATGCTGGCCCTGGGTCAGCGTGTCCTGTATTTCGCCCCGAACCCAGTCGAGGGCGATACTGTCATGGTGATTGCCCATAACCACTCCGGTTATTCTTCGTCGGACTGACGTTTGATCCACGCCAGCACATGTTCCGAGGGAAGCCTCTGCAGGCCCGGTGGCTGCCAGTCGGTCAGTTCACCCTGGCCAAGCACCAGTAACCCCCCCGGTGCCAGACGCTCTGCTAGCCGTTTTACAATTTCCCGCCGGCGCCAGCGGCGGAAGTAGATCAGCAGGTTCTGGCAGAAGATAATGTTCATGCCGTGCATCGGTGCCTTGTCCAGGTCCAGGACATTGAGCCTGGTAAAACAGACGCGGTCACGGATGCTGTTCACAATCTCAACGGTATTCCGTTCTGATGGACGGAAATACCGGGCTTTCATGTCTTCGTCCATGCCCAGCAATTTGCGGGCATTGAACTGGCCCTGGCGTGCCTTTTCGATGGCGGGCAGGCTGATGTCAGAGCCAGTGACGCCAAACAGGGGCGGCAGTGCCAACTGCCCCATGCATTCATTGAGGATCATCGCCAGGGTGTAGGGCTCTTCGCCGGTTGAACAGCCAACACTCCAGGCTTCCAGGGCACGTTTTCTGAACTGTTCCCGGGGGCGGGTCAGAACATAGTCTGCAACCAGCCGGAAGGCGTCAGGGTCCCGGAAAAACCGGGTTTCCTGAACCGTCAGACGATCAACCAGTGTTGCCCATTCCCTGACGGCATCCGGGCCGTTAACGATTTTCTCGTAATAGGCCTGATAGCTGCTGCAGCCGATTTCCCGCATTCGTATACCCAGATTGGTTTCCAGGAACGAACGGCGTTCGGCCGTCAGGGTGATGCCGGTGCGGTGCTCCAGCAGGGTCTGCCACTGGCTGAACTGCGCCTCATCCATATCCGGGAGTCGGCGCAGTGCCCAAATGCCTTCGGCGGGTGACAGTTGGTTATGCATCTGAGCCATAAACCGTCATTCGCCCCGGGCCGGTGATCAGCTGACCACCGGAACGTCGTTGTCTTCCTCTTGCTCCTGATCTGCAAGCTCTTCGTCTGGCAGGGTGAAGCCGGCAACGGAGGACCGCAGTTCAGACGCCATCTCGGCCAGGTTACCGATAGACTTCGCGGTTGCGTTGGTACCGGACGAAGTCTGCGAGGTGATTTCCTGGATGACGTTCATCGTGTTGGAAATGTGCGCCGCAGAGGACGACTGCTGGCGGGCCGCGTTGGAGATGTTCTGGATCAGTTCCGCCAGAGACATGGATACGTTCTCGATTTCCTCGAGGGCGATACCCGCGTCCTGGGCCAGACGGGCACCACGGACCACCTCGGCGGTGGTGTGTTCCATGGAGATAACGGCTTCGTTGGTGTCAGACTGGATCGTCTTAACCAGCGCTTCGATCTGCTTGGTTGCTGCAGAAGAACGCTCCGCCAGTCGCTGAACTTCGTCCGCAACCACCGCGAAGCCCCGGCCGGCGTCACCGGCCATGGAGGCCTGGATTGCGGCGTTCAGAGACAGGATGTTGGTCTGGTCGGCGATGTCGTTGATCAGCGATACGATGTCGCCGATTTCCTGGGAAGATTCACCCAGTCGCTTGATCCGCTTGGAGGTTTCCTGGATCTGCTCACGGATGTTGTCCATGCCGCGGATGGTGTTCTGTACCACTTCCGCGCCTTTCTTGGCGATCGCAACCGACCGCTCCGCAACCGCTGAGGATTCGGCGGCGTTGGAAGATACCTGGTCGATGGACACCGCCATCTCGTTAACCGCAGCAGAGGCGCCGGCAATTTCCTGGGCCTGGTGCTCGGAAGCATCGGCCAGGTGCATGGCCGTGGCCTGGGTTTCCTGGGCCGCTGACGCAACCCGTACAGCGGTACCCCGAATCGCCTGTACCAGCCCGCGCATCTGGTCGATCGCGTAGTTGATGGAGTCCGCGATGGCGCCGGTGAAGTCCTCGGTTACCGTGGCCTCGGTGGTCAGGTCACCATCCGCCAGGTCGGCGAGTTCGTCCAGCAGTCGCAGGATCGCGTTCTGGTTCTGTTCATTCTGCTCCTGAGTCGCAGACAGTCGAGCCTGGGCATCGCGATACAGAGCCACACCGATGATGACCACGATCGCCACCATGGCTGCCAGCAGGAAGAAGGCCAGGGTCGGGCTGATGAAGCGGGAGCTGGACTGACGGGCAAAACCGTCGGCCAGAACGGAGAGCTCAGACAGCAGGATCTCGGAGTTCTGGAAGATGTCACTGGCAGCGGTACGAACCTTGAAGAGGTCGGGAGAGGCTTCAAGGATCGCATCAACGTTCTGGGAAACGAATTCGAACAGCTCGTCTACCGCCTCCAGGCCGTAGATAGCGTCTTCATCGGCTACCCTGGAGATGCCCATGGCGGGGTTGCCGTTAAGCTGACCGTCCAGTACCCGGCCAAACAGGCTGGCGTCACGGCCGAAACGGTCAGCGGCGATAACCGCGTCTTCGTCACCGGACAGTACGTTGTTGACAGAACGCACGATACGCTCTGCCAGCAGCGACTGGCGCTGGGCCAGGGCGATCTGCTCCGCCGGAGCGTTGTTGTCCAGCAGGATCTGTACGATGTCATCGTACTCCACCTGCAACTGGGGAATGGTTTCGTTCAGGGTCCGGGCTACTTCGTGCAGGCCAAGTACCGCATCCCGGGTAGACAGGATGCTGTCGGCGTTGTCCCGAACCGTGTTCCAGTTCTGCTGAACGCCACTGCGCTGGGCCATTTCACTGGCAGGCAGGCCGGTGGCCGGATTACCTTCTGAGACGAATGACCAGAGCTGCTGGAAGTCATCCCGGGAGCGACGAAGCTGGTCAAAGGCTTCGGCGGTACCGCCGGCGGCCTCGGTGGCGTTCTTCGCGATCTCCTGGGAGAGCACCCGCATTTCGGCGGTGTTGGCGATGTATTCCTGGTCGTTCTGGCTATCCCTGTTAATAATGAACAGGACCACAACGAGCAGGACGGTGAGTGCAATCAGCGCAGCGATCAGGCCGGCAACCAGTCTGTTGCCCCCCTGTCCCATGCTGAGTCTTCCGGCTCTGTTTTTCATTTTCTGGCTCCCGGCCTCTTTCTTTCTGGAAATGGCAAGTTTTTGTAACGGGTTTCAGACGGTCAGGGTGATGTTCCTGCCAGTGCTCACACCCTTACCACTGTGCGACATCGAGAAAACGCTCATCTTCCACCAGATCGGCGGCAGAGAACACTTTCCAGACCTCCTCGTTGCGCTCATAACCACCGGTTACGAACGGACGAATGCTGTCGGCTACTCCCTCGGGAGTCGCCCTGAAACTGTCTTTTGCAAAGTACTGCATGCCCAGCACGGAATCGACCACCAGGCCGCTGAATACGTCGCCTTCCTCAATGACCAGAACCCGACGCTCGCGCATACTGCGGGAGGATCGGGGAACATCGAAGAAGCCAGCGAGATCAACCAAAGGCAGAAGGCGGCCGCGAACATTGGCAGCACCCATCAAAAACGAGCGAACCCCCGGGATATGAGTAAACCGGGGGACGTGCAGGATTTCGGTGACTTCACCCATGGGTGCGACATAGCGCTCACCCGCCAGAACAAAACCGATGCCATTCCAGAGTTCAACGGCTTCCTGTTGTTCCGGAAGGCCGGCGGCTAATGACCGGCTGCGCTGGGCGATATCCGTCAGAACGGCGAAAGGGGCGGCCTGGGCGGACATGCTTACTCCACGGTTAGGGATCAGGCAATCAGGCTGTTGATTGTTTTGATCAGGTCATCTTCGTTAACCGGCTTGACCAGGTAACCCTTGGCGCCCTGGCGGGTTCCCCACACGCGGTCGGTTTCCTGATCCTTGGTGGTGACAATCACAACCGGAATGGACGCAGTTTCTGGCGCGCGGGTCAGCTGGCGGGTGGCCTGAAAGCCATTGAGGCCAGGCATGACCACGTCCATCAGAACCAGGTCCGGGGTTTCTGCGCGGGCTTTGGCCACGCCGTCTGCACCGTTGTCGGCGGTCAGCACTTCGTGCTTGTGTTTTTCCAGGATAGTGGAAATCTTTTTAACTTCTGTTGGCGAGTCGTCAACAATCAGAATGCGGGCCATGTTTTCCTCGATAATTACTGGTGTCAGCAGGTTTACTGTTGCGCCTGTGGAATGTACTGGCGAATAGTATTGAGCAGCTCATCCTTGCTGAACGGTTTGGTCAGATACTGGTCCGAGCCAACGATGCGACCTTTTGCCTTGTCGAAAAGGCCGTCCTTGCTCGAGAGCATGATAACCGGCGTCTTTTTGAAAGAGGAATTGTTCTTGATAAGTGCGCAGGTCTGGTAGCCATCCAGTCGGGGCATCATGATATCAACAAAAATGATGTCCGGCTGGGAATCGGCAATCTTGGCCAGAGCGTCAAAGCCGTCAGTGGCGGTGATGACCTCACAACCGACCTTTTTGAGAAGGGTTTCTGCGGTGCGACGAATGGTTTTGCTGTCGTCAATCACCATAATCTTCAGATTCTCGAAGTTGTCATCCATTGTCCAACTGCCTTGCGCTCTAGCGACTGTCGTTATTTTCAAACGGGGGTTTTAACACAAACCTTAAGGTTGTTCTATAAACCCCGCTCATTTATAGAGTATCGATGGCCGGATAAAAAGTATTAGTTTGTGACCAAATGTACTTCTGCCTGTGCCGTCACGGATTTAACTGTGGATTTCACCGGGTGCAATCAAGGCTCGGGTACAATACCATTTCCAGCATAGCACTTTATCGCTGGTTCGCTCTGCTGACCGGTTCGTGTTTTCACATCGAAATTCCAGGAGACTCTGATGACAGTCCGGCTCGGGATCGTGATGGATCCTATCGAAGACATCAGCTTCAAGAAAGACAGTTCGCTGGCTATGTTACTGGCGGCGCAGAAATGCGGTTGGCAGATCGAGTATATGGAACAGCACGATCTGTATCTGGCGGGTGGCCAGGCCCGTGCCCACACCCGCGATCTCACCGTGCATATGGACCCGGAAAACTGGTTCAGCTTTGGCGCCAGCCAGGATCGGGCCCTGGGTGATCTGGATGTGATTCTGATGCGCAAGGATCCTCCGGTGGATCGCGAGTTCCTGATGGCCACTTATATATTGGGGGCTGCTGAGCAACAGGGTGCGCTTGTGGTCAATCCGGCGGCCACGCTGCGGGATTGCAACGAGAAGCTGTTTGCCACCCAGTTCGAGGACCTCACGCCACCGTTGATTGTCACCCGTTCCTCCCAGCGTTTCCGGGAGTTCTATGCCGAGCATGGCGACATCATCATGAAACCGGTGGATGGCATGGGCGGCCGGTCGATTTTCCGGGTCAGAGAAAACGATGCGAACCTTGGGGTGATCATTGAAACTCTGACCAACCATGGCGCCCACCAGGCCATGGCGCAGAAATTCATTCCGGAAATCACCGACGGCGACAAGCGGATTCTGTTGATTGAGGGCGAGCCGGTGCCTTACGCCCTTGCGCGAATTCCATCCCAGGGTGAAAATCGCGGCAACCTGGCGGCCGGGGGGCGTGGAGAGGGGCGCGAACTGACCGCGCGGGATCGGGAAATCTGTGCCCGCGTAGCGCCGGTGATCAAGGAAAAAGGGCTGATGTTTGTCGGGCTGGATGTTATCGGTGATTACCTCACCGAAATCAATGTCACCAGCCCAACCTGTATCCGCGAGCTGGATGCGGCCTTTGGCATCGACATTGCCGGCATGCTGATGGATGCCATTGATCGGCGCCTGGGCCGGAGCTGAGTCAGGCTTCCTCCAGGCACGTGCAGATAAACTATCAGGAAAGGTAATGGCTGTTCAGGTAAGCGATTTTGACCGGTTGTCCTTCACGCTGTTCATGGCGCTGGCGGTGCATGCCATTGTGGTTCTGGGCATTACCTTTGCTCCGGAGTCTCCCCGTTCGTCTGCCCAGACCATGGAGATTACGCTCTCGCAGTTTGATGATGAGCAGGCTCCGGATGAGGCGGATTTTCTGGCCCAGACCAGCCAGCAGGGTAGTGGCACGGAAGAAGAGGCCATGGAGATGACCACGCCGGAACCAGCCGAAATCAGCCAGCCCGAAATGGCCCAGGTGCAGCCTGAGCCCCAGACCACCACACAACCGCAACCCCGGGAAGAGCGTGCGGTGGTTCAGACCGAAACGACGGCGAGCCGGCAGGTAGAGCAGCCCGAAGACCGGTCAGAGCCTGAGCCGGAACCGTTGCCACGCAGTGAGCGCAAAAGCCTGATGGAGCGGAGCCTGGAAATTGCCAGCCTGGAAGCCCGGTTTGATGCCCAGCAGCAAGCCTATGCTCGCAAGCCAAGGGTCATGCGGGTGACGGCGGCCTCTACCCTCAGGTCAAGCAATGCCTGGTACGTTCAGAACTGGGTAAGCAAGGTCACCCGGGTGGGCAACATCAATTACCCGACCGAAGCGAGACAGGCCGGGATCTACGGAAATCTGCGTATGCTGGTTTCTCTGCGCAAAGATGGCACAATCAAGGAAGTGGCGATTCTCCAGTCGTCCGGCAGCACGGTGCTTGATGATGCCGCCATTCGCATTGTGCGCATGGCCGCGCCCTTTGCGCCCTTCCCGGAAGAGATGCAGCAGGAAGTGGACGAACTGGAGATCATACGTACCTGGTCGTTCCAGCAGCGGGGGCTTACATCCGGATGACAGCGTCCAAGCAAACCGACGGTAATTTCAGGCACCACTTTCTGGTGGCGTCACCGTGGCTCGCCGACCCCCGTTTCCATGGCGGCGTTATCTACCTCTGTGAGCATTCCGAAGAGGGGGCGCTGGGGCTGATGATCAATCAGCCGCTGGATATCCATCTGGGAGAAATCCTGGAGCAGCTGGACATGCATGGCGGTGAGCTGGACTTGCCGGTGTTCACCGGTGGCCCGGTGCAGCCGGAACGGGGATTTGTGCTCCACTCGCCGGGGCGGCAATGGCAAAGTACGGCACTGGTGACCGATGACGTTCTGCTCACCACCTCCCGGGATATTCTGGAGAGTATTGGCTGTGATGAAGGGCCGGATGAGTTTCTGGTGGCTCTGGGTTACTCGGGCTGGGGTGAAGGGCAGTTGGAAGAAGAGTTGGGCAGCAACGCCTGGCTGACCTGCCCGGCCAGCACCGACATCCTGTTCCGGACACCGGTCAGCCAGCGTTATGAAGCGGTACTCCGGTTGATTGGTGTTGATCTGAACCAGCTCAGCGATTCGGTGGGCCATGCCTGAACAAGGTAACCGTCGGCTGCTGGCCTTTGATTTCGGAACCCGTCGCATCGGTGTCGCTTCCGGTCAGGAACTGCTCGGCACAGGCCAGCCCCTGGCCATGATCCCAGCGAGGGATGGTATCCCGGACTGGCAGCAGATCGAGACACTTCTGGTGGAATGGCAGCCGGATATGGTGCTGGTTGGGTTGCCGCTGAATATGGATGATACCGAAAACGACATGTGTGCCCGGGCCCGTAAATTCGGCAAGCGCCTGCACGGTCGTTTTCATGTGCCAGTGGAAATGGTGGATGAGCGACTGACCAGCTTTGAAGCCAAGGGCGATGTGATGGCTGCCGGTGGCAACCGTGATTTTGGTCGCCACGGGGTAGATGACCGTGCTGCGGTACTGATACTGGAAACCTGGTGCCGGGAACAGGCCGGCTGACCTGACTGATGAGGCTCTGATGACCGCATTGATGGATATCAACCAGTTGCTGGATGAGCTGGAAACCGGGTTACGCCGGATTCTGGAGCAACGTGGTATCGACAACCCTGTGCTGATTGGCATTCGCACCGGTGGCGTCTGGCTGGCGGATGTTATTGGCAAGCGCCTGGGGATTGAGCAGCCGTTTGGTGAGCTGGATATTTCCTTCTATCGGGACGACTTCAGTCGCATTGGCCTGAACCCGAAAGTGAAGCCCTCCAGCCTGCCTTTTGACACTGAAGGCCGTGACATCATCCTGATTGATGATGTGATCATGAGTGGGCGAACCATTCGCGCCGCGATGAATGAGATCTTCGATTACGGTCGTCCTGCCAGTATCATACTGGCCACCTTGATTGATCTGGGTGCCCGGGAGCTGCCGATTCAGCCCGATGTGGTCGGCCATTCCCTGGCGCTGGAAGCGCACCAGCGCGTCAAGTTGCGCGGCCCCGAGCCGTTGCGCATCGAACTTCAGGACTCCGGGCAGTAACACCCCCAATTGACGACAGGCGAGCCATGACCGCAAACGATCCCTCCCCGAACCACTTGCAGCTGACCCGGGATGGTCAGTTGCGGCATTTTCTCACTTTGGACGGCCTGGGCCGGGAGCTGCTGACCGACATTCTGGATACCGCCGATTCCTTTATCGAAGTGGGTGAGCGCAGCATCAAGAAGGTGCCGCTGTTGCGGGGCCGCACCGTCGTTAACCTGTTCTTCGAATCCAGTACCCGTACCCGCAGTACCTTTGAGCTGGCCGCCAAGCGGCTGTCTGCCGATGTGCTGAACCTGGACATCAACACGTCGGCCACCTCCAAAGGGGAATCCCTGTCAGACACCCTGCTTAACCTGGAGGCCATGGCCAGCGACATGTTCGTGGTGCGGCATTCCCAGAGCGGGGCGCCGCACTTTATCGCCGAAAGCGTGACCCCGGGCGTGGCCATCATCAATGCGGGCGATGGCAGGCATGCCCACCCCACCCAGGCGATGCTCGACATGCTCACCATTCGCCAGCACAAGGGGCGTTTTGAAGGCCTGAAAGTGGCCATTGTCGGCGACGTATTACACTCCCGGGTTGCCCGTTCCCAGATCCGGGCCCTGAACGAACTGGGCGCAGAAGAGGTGCGGGTGATTGCCCCCGGTACCCTGTTGCCCAGGGACGTGGAAGATCTCGGCTGCACCGTGGAATACGACATGGCCCGTGGCATGAAAGACCTGGACGTGGTGATCATGCTGAGACTGCAAAAGGAACGTATGGAAGGAGCGCTGCTGCCCAGCGAGCGGGAATTCTACCGACTGTACGGTTTGAATCAGCAGAAGCTGGCACTGGCGAGGCCGGATTGCATTGTGATGCACCCGGGGCCAATCAACCGGGGGGTCGAGATTGAATCGGCGGTGGCGGATGGCCCTCAATCGGTGATCCTGAATCAGGTAACCAATGGTATTGCCATCCGCATGGCGGTCATGTCCATGGCGATGGGCGGGCAAATGGCAGAGCGACAGCAAAAACAGACAGACAGCGAGGGACACCGGGCATGAGTGGCAGCCAGCAAGATAACAGCACCAGCCTGGTGATTACCGGTGGCACCCTGTTCGATGCTCATGGGCAATTGACCGACAATCCCGGGCTGCTGGTTCGCGACGGAAAGATTGCCGCTGTCGGGTCTGAGGCGGGGCAGGCTGGTGCAGCTAGGAGCGTTGACGCCAGTGGCTGTGTGATTTCCCCGGGGTTTGTGGATTTGTGTTGCAACCTCCGGGAGCCCGGCAATGGTCAGAAGGGCAATATTGCCTCGGAAACCCGGGCAGCCGCCCACGGTGGTTTCACCACGGTTTGCGCCAGCCCGGAAACCTCTCCGGTCAATGATTCCAGCGCCGTGACCCATCTGATTCGTGAAGGTGCGGCTACCCGTGGTGTGGTGAATGTGTTGCCCGTTGGAGCGATTACCCGTGGCCTGGAAGGTGACTTGCTCAGTGATATGGCGGGCCTGAAGAACGCCGGTTGCGTGGCAGTGGGTAACGGTTCCCGTGGGGTGCGCAATGCCCGTATCCTGCGCCGGTGTATGGCCTATGCCCAGACCTTCGACCTGACAGTGATGTTCAGTCCGGAGAACCAGGCCCTGGCCGCGGACGGCTACGCTCACGATGGTCAGGTGGCGACCCGTCTGGGCCTGCTGGGCATCCCGGAAGTAGCGGAGACGGCTGCGGTCATGGAAATGCTGTTGCTGGCGGAGGAGACCGGGGTACGACTGCACCTGAGCCAGTTGTCCTGTGGCCGCAGCGTCGAGATGCTGGCGGACGCCCGGAAACGGGGAATCCAGGTGACTGCCGATGTCGCCATGCATCAGCTGGTGTATACCGAAGACGCACTGGCGGGCTTTGATAGCCGTTTTCACGTACGCCCGCCGCTGCGCTCCGAGAGTGATCGCCAGGCGCTGCTGGCAGGCGTTCGCGAGGGTGTGATTGATGCCATCGTCAGCCAGCATCAACCCCACGACAGCGCCGCCAAGCAGGCGCCACTGCCGGCCACCGAACCTGGCCTGTCCAGCATCGAGAGCGTGTTGTCCCTGGGGTTGGGGCTGGTGGCGTCTGGTGAACTTGAGATGCCTGACCTGCTGTCTGCGCTGACCCTTGGTCCATCCCGAGTTTTGGGCCGGGAATGGGCGCTGGCTGAGGGTGTGGCGGCAGACCTGTGCATTTTCGACCCCAAAGGCCATTGGGTACCGTCCCCATCTACCCTGGTGTCAGCCGGACACCATGCCCCCCGTTTCGGATGTGAGCTGCCGGGGTTAATGAAGCTAACGCTGGTTGGCGGACGGACCGCCTGGCAATAGTGACACTGCTGAAAATGCGGCAGAGGTTGGCCAACCTCTGTCGACGCCATCACAGATTACCCTGTTTTTGCTGAAAAACTCTTGAAGAGAGGCACCTGAGCCAACGTATTCTATGGCTCGACCACTTATGGTCATCAAAAGGACGACGGAAAATGCCGGCGGCCTGCTGTGCCGGTGTCCGACAATAATAATTCAGGAGTCATCCCGTGAAATCAGTCAGTTTATCCCGCCGTATTGCCATGGCGGCTGCTTTGTGCGCCACCCTGGTTACCCCTGCTCTGGCGAAAGCCGAAACCGAGATTCTCGAGCGCAGCTTTTGCGTGTTTGATCCCGTGGGCGCCAACGGCCCGCTGTTTGCCATTACCAAAGAGTTTCAGCCGGTCGCCATGCAGCGAGGCATCAGGCTGAACCTGCGGGCTTACACCGATGAAAAGGTTGCCGCCGAGGACTTCAAGGCGGGCCAGTGCGACGCAGTGCTGCTCACGGGCACCCGCGCCCGTGAGTTCAACAAATTTACCGGCAGCCTGGAGGCCATGGGTGCCGTCCCTGGCGAGCAGGAAATGCGCCTGTTGTACAACACCCTGAGCCAACCCCAGGCACGCCAGTTCCTGGTTGAAGGGCCCTACGAGGTGGCCGGTGTATTCCCCGGTGGTGCTATCTACCTGCACACCCGTGATCGCAACGTCGACTCGGTTGAAAAACTCCAGGGCAAGCGCATCGCGACCCTGGATTATGACAGTGCGTCGGTGCGCATGGTTCGTCATGTAGGCGCGTCAGTGGTGGGCTCCAATTCCGCCAATTTCGCTGGCAAGTTCAACAATGGCAGTGTCGATCTGGCCTATGCGCCTGCCGTGGCCTATCAGCCATTGGAGTTGTACAAGGGCGTCAACGAAAAGGGCGGTGTTTTCAAGTACGCCTTGGCATATATGAACTTTCAGGTGATTATCCATACCGACCGTTTCCCCGATGATGCCGGTCAGATGGTGCGTGATGAATCGATCAAGCGGATTGATCAGGCCTACGAGATCATCGCCGAGGCAGAAGCTGGCATTCCCGAAGAGGTATGGATGCACCCACCCCAGGAAGATGTGGCCGAGTATGACCGGATGCTGCGCCAAGTGAGGCTGTCTCTGCTGGAGGATGGCGTGTATGACGAGCGTGCGATCAAACTGATGCGTGCCATTCGTTGCCGGGTGGACGGTTCGCGCTCGGAGTGTGCGTCTTAAGTCTGAAGGGCGTTGCTGGGCCTGTCAGGCAGAAGCTGGCCCGCCGGTTGGCGGGCCGGATCCGGTTAACGGATCGCGTCTTTCAGGGCCTTGCCGGCCTTGAACCCGACGGTCTTGCTGGCGGGGATCTGGATGGTGGCGCCGGTTTGCGGGTTGCGGCCTGTGCGAGCCTCGCGGGAGCGAATGCTGAAGGTGCCGAAGCCAATGAGCGTGGTGTCTTCACCCCGGGCCGCTGCCGCAGACAGCTGATCGGTAAAGGCGTTGATAACTTCGCTGGCTTTTTCCCGGGTCAGGCCGGTTTTATCGGCAATGGCGGCGGCAAGCTCTGGTTTGCGCATCGGATACTCCTGTTTGATTTCGTTCTGATTATTGTGTTTGACCGCAAGGCAGACCCTGCGGTTGAAGCAATCTATAGTGGCTTTGGCCGAAATGTGCAAACCCTGTTCGGTTACGAACTGTGGCCGCAGGCGTCATTTGCGGGGTTGGTCTCATAAACCGGAGCCCGGTTTGGTCATAATGCATGGCCGGTTACAGGATGTAACAAAGCGATTCTGGCGGCGCCAGGCGCTGATGTTTTCTGAATAACACAAGAATAAAAGGGTGTTGATGCTATGAATGATTTCCGCAAAGCCGGTTCCGGAATTCGTGGGCTGGTGGCCGCTGTTGGTGCCAGCCTGGTGCTCACCGGTTGTGGTGCCGTCAACCACATGATCTACAAAACCACCGGTGATGTGATGCAAGGGTTCTCACGCAATCACACGGTGCCTTACCTGCTGGAATCGGATGACCTGGCCATGGGTTGCTCCATGAGTGAGGCGACAGCCCCACTGCTGATGTCGTTTGGTCGCGTGACCCGCGAACCGGACCAGCTGGCGGTTATGTTGTACCTCTCGGCGGGCGGTTGTGCGGAGGAGCAGGCCCGGGAGCATGAACTGGCTGCGGCGCGGGCAATGTATTCCATGAACGCCGGTGAGGCCCAGGATGCGATGATCCGGCAGAAACGGGCCCATACCCAGGCGGCGAAGCGTTACCTGAAGGGCTGGCAGCATCACCACGCCCATTACGGTGATCCGGATGGCGGGGAATGCCCCAAATTCAAAGACGATCTGGATGAATTCATTTACCTGGCCGGCTTGTTGTCCGGGTTGCAGGCATTGAATGCCCAGATACAGGCATCGTCCTCAATTGGTGTGCCGTTCAACACCGGTTCCGTGGTTGGCCGGGCGACCCAATGCCTGGACAACAAGAAATGGTGGGGCGCACCGATGGGGCTGCGGGCAACGGTCTGGGCCATGATTCCGGGCACCCAGCCGGAAGGTGAAGACGCCTTTGAACGACTGGCTATCGCCAGCAAGCAGGGCGAAGAGGCGGGCGTCAGGCTCGGCCACGTTTTCCACGCGATCGCCGCAGTAAACAAGAACGACGAAGCCTTGATCAAATCGGTGATCCGGGACCACGCCGAATCGTTGAAGAATGACGCGTCCAGCGAACAATGGCGGTTTGTTGATGCCATGGCCAGCAACATGCTGGTGGCCATTTCTGATCGTTTGTGGGTCGAGAACACCGGCCACCGAACCCCCATCGGTCAATTCGGCAGCTTCTGGGATGATCAGCGGGCGCCGGTCGAAACCATGGATCTGGATGATCTGCTGTAACTCCTTCAAATTCCAGGGTAGGTTTTATGACTAAGGGTGGTCTGCAACGTTCTGGGCTGGAATGGTTCTCTTCCTTGCCGGCGTGTCTGTTGCTGCTGGCTGTGGTGTTGTTCTCGACCAGCAGTGATATCCATAACCAGATGCTGCGCGGTGGTGAGCAGCTCTGGAGTGGATACTACAAACTCCGCATGGATCCGGTGCAACCGGAGTGTAACCCGGACCGGGATATTGAAGCTGCGGTTGCGGAGGAAATGGCGGCAGGGGCTCCAGACGATGACCCCATGGCGGCTTTGCTTGGCGCACATGAAAAGAATCCGGCGGATGTCCGGCTGGCCATCGAGCGATCAGTCGGTGAGTGTCAGGCGGCCCATGCCAGCTATCTGGAGTTGCAGGACCAATTGACGCCCGGGGTGAAAGCCTATCGTGCGGTGGAATTGTTCGTGGCCGATCTGATCGCCTTCGGCTTGGCGGGCCAGCGATATATCCTGGTGATACTGGTGATGCTGTGTGCGGTTACCGCAACCCTGACCCGACACCATATCGCCATGCGGGCGATGGAAACCCGGCTCGATTACATCGTTTCCCATACCCTGCAGACCATTGCCAACGCCATGCTGCTGGGCTCCAGTGCTATCTTCCGGCAATCCAGCCTGGGCAGCAGTACCGCGGTTTCCGGTGAGGAATTGATGCTCCACAATCTGTGGATTGTCGGTTTTGCCTGTCTCACCCTGGCCAGCCTGTATCGGCTGTTCCGGGTGCCCTCCAATCTACAGGAGGGTGGTCGGCTCGGGCAGGCCTTCCTTGCGGTGCCCCTGTATACCGTCATGTGTCTGATCTCCGGCACTTATTTCGCGATGATCGGCCACTCCTCGGGTATTGGTATCTACCTGGGTAAGATGATGGAGCTGTCGGACATGTTTCTGAACGTCGGCCTGTACGTTTGGGTTGGCATGATGCTCAAGCAGACTCGCCTGGCGACTCTGGTGTTCAATGTGTTCCGGCCCTGGCGAATGCCCCCGGAAATGCTGGCGGTTGTTGCCGTATTGGTGGCTGCTGTGCCGACGGCCTATACCGGTGCTTCAGGGATCTTTGTTATTGCCGCCGGTGCTGTGATTTACAGCGAACTGAGGGCCGCGGGCGCCAGGCGACACCTGGCCCTGGCGGCGACGGCCATGTCCGGTTCGTTGGGCGTGGTTCTGAGGCCATGTCTGCTGGTGGTGGTGATCGCCTACCTGAACCGGGAAGTGACGACCGACGAACTGTTCGGTTGGGGTATCTGGGTATTTGTCCTGACCGCGACCATGTTTGGTCTGGTGGCGATGTCGGTCAACCGGCAGAGCAAATTCGACCTGGCGCCGACCGCTCAGGCTTTCCCGGCCTCATTCCGGGCGCTCCGGCCGCTGTTGCCCTACGCCCTGGTGATCGCCGGTGTCGTTCTGCTATACCGCTTCGCCCTGGACGTGAAGATGGATGAGTTCTCCGCGCCCCGGTTGCTGCCGGTGATCATGTTGGCGATTCTGGTCTATGAGCATGTCAGTCTGAAGAAGCGGGCCAGCCCGGAACCGGGGCAGGCTCGCCACCCGGGACTGGAGCGCAGCATCCGTGGCGCAACCAACGACACCACCGCCGAAATCGGAGCACTGCTGTTGCTCCTTGGCCTGTCGGTCAGCATTGGTGGTGTCATCGAGCGTTCCCACATCATGGAAGCCTTCCCGCAGGCCTTCGATAGCGCCTGGTCTGCCATGTTGCTGATGGTGGCCATCCTGGTAATCCTGGGTATGATCATGGATGCTTTCGGTGCCGTGATTCTGGTCACTGCTACCGTAGCCACCATTGCCTATTCCAGTGGTATTCACCCGATACACTTCTGGATGGTGACGCTGGTGGCCTTCGAACTGGGTTACCTGAGCCCGCCGGTGGCACTCAATCACCTGCTGACCCGTCAGGTGGTGGGTGAGGCCGAGGTGCTGGCTGCCCAGCGTGAGGGTGGCACCTTCTACCAGCGCCATGAGCGTATCATCATGCCGTTGATTGCCATGGGTATTTCCCTGCTGCTGGTGGCCTTCGTGCCGCTGTTGTTCTACGCCACCTGATCCCGAGGGGCTTCGGCCCCTGCCAGTATCAGACAACAAAAAAAGCGCCGTGCTCTCGCAGGGCGCTTTTTTTGTTGGGTCAGGCTCAGCTCAGTTTCGGGCCGGCCTCGACGATGGCGTCTGCCACATCGAACTTCTTGAAGTTTTCCACGAACTGGGCAATCAGCTCCTGGGCCTTGCCGTCATAGTATTCCGGGCTGGTCCAGGTGTTGCGTGGGTTCAGCAGTTCGGTGTCGACACCAGGGATGTGCTTGGGCACGTCCAGGTTCAGGGCGTCCAGATGCTCGGTTTCCACGTCATCCAGATCGCCATTCTGGATGGCGGCAATGATGGCGCGCGTGGTCGGAATGCTGAAACGCTTGCCTTCGCCATAGGGGCCGCCGGTCCAGCCAGTATTGACCAGGAATACCTTGCTGCCGAACTCGTCGATCCGCTTCATCAGCAGCTCGGCGTATACGCCGGCCGGACGCGGGAAGAAGGGGGCGCCAAAGCATGTTGAGAAGGTGGACTTCAGCTTGGACGAAGAGCCCATCTCGGTTGAACCAACCAGTGCGGTGTAACCACTCAGGAAGTGGTAAGCGGCCGCTTCACGGCTCAGGATGGAGACCGGGGGCAGAACGCCAGTCATATCACAGGTCAGGAAGATAATGTGCGACGGCTCGCCGGCGCGGTTCTCCAGAACCCGCTTCTCCACGTGCTCCAGCGGGTAGGCGCAGCGGGAGTTTTCGGTGAGGGAAACATCGGTGTAATCCGGCTCACGGGTTTCCGGATCGATCATCACGTTTTCAACGATGGCGCCAAAACGGATGGCATCCCAGATGATCGGCTCGTTCTTCTGGCTCAGGTCGATGCATTTGGCGTAGCAGCCACCCTCAATGTTGAATACCGTGCCGGGGCCCCAGCCGTGCTCGTCGTCACCGATCAGGAAACGGTGCGGATCGGCAGACAGGGTGGTCTTGCCGGTACCGGACAGGCCGAAGAACAGGCAGGTTTCGCCGTTCTCGCTGACGTTGGCGGAGCAGTGCATCGGCAGTACGTCTTTCTCTGGCAGCAGGAAGTTCTGTACAGAGAACATGGCTTTTTTCATTTCGCCGGCGTAGTGCATGCCTGCCAGCAATACCTTGCGCTTGGCAAAGTTGATGATCACGCAGCCATTGGAGTTGGTGCCGTCACGCTCGGGCACACACTCGAAGTTGGCGGCGTTGAGGATCTGCCATTCCTGCTTGTCGGCCGGGTTGTAGTCATCCGGGCGGATAAACAGGTTGCGGCCAAACAGGTTCTGCCAGGCGGTTTCCGTGGTCATTTTGACCGGCAGGTAGTGTTCGGGGTCAGAGCCGACGTGAACGTGGGAGACAAAACTGTCTTTTTCAGCAATGTAGGCTTCAACACGATCCCAGAGGGCGTCGAACTTGTCGGCGTCGAACGGGCGGTTGATCGGGCCCCAATGGATGTCGTCAGCGGTGCTGGGCTCCTCGACGATAAAACGGTCCATGGGAGACCGGCCGGTACGTTCGCCGGTGGTGACCACCAGGGAACCGTTGGCTGCCAGTTGTCCTTCATTTCTGGCCAGTGCCACTTCAACCAGTCTTGCTGTACTCAGATCATTATAAGTGTTGCTCACTTCGACCTCGCCCTCGGGATGTCTTCGTGATTGCTCAGGCCGTCCCCCCGAAAAAAATTGACGGAAATCTGAACAATCGGGTCAATTCAGGCGCGCTATTATGCCAGAGACGCCGGTAAAAAACGACTGCCCTGAAAGCCGCGCCAGATGCGGCTTCCGGGCAAGTTGAGTGACTGCTTAGTGTAACGTATGACCGGTGAAAAGGTGATCAATGTCATTTCTATTGAAGCGATAGTTTGCGTGACAGAACTGGCAGTCCATGTTGATGCTGCCCTGCTCGTCGAGGATGCTGTAACACTCGTCTTTGCCGATGGCCTCGAGGGCGGCGAGGGTGCGCTCCCTGGAGCAGCTGCAGCGAAAGGCCACCGGTTCGGGATCGAACAGCCGCACGGTTTCCTCGTGGAACAGCCGGTGCAGCAGGGTTTCGCTGTCGAGCGTCAGCAACTCTTCGGCCTCGACAGTGCGCGCCAGGTGATTGACCCGGTTCCACAAATCATCGTCTTCTTCGGTATGGCCCGGCAACCGCTGCAGCATCAGGCCGGCGGCGGTGTCTTCGTTGGCGAACAGGAACAGGCTGGTGGCAATCTGCTCGGACCGCTCGAAATACTCTTCCAGACAGCCGGCCAGCGTATCGGCTTCCCTGGGCACCACGCCCTGATAGCGTTGGCCCTGGTCCGGGGTGATGGTGATGGCCATGCGGCCGGTGCCCAGAAGTTCGTTCAGGGTATCGCCGGTAACGGCCTGATCGTCATGGCGGGCAAGGCCCCGGATATGGCGGTCGTGGCTGCATTCGGCCATCAGTGTGCGCAACGAGCCTTCGCCGGCCGCCTGCAAGGACAGGGTACCCTTGAACTTCAGGCTGCTGCTCATCAACACGCTGGCCACCAGCGATTCGCCCAGTAAACGGCGAACGGATTCGGGGTAAGGGGCCTGGGTGCTGATGTCACTGAAACTGTTACCCAGTTGAACCCAGGCACCCCGAACCTGGCTGTCTTCGAAAATAAAACGCTGGAATTGATCTCGGGATGCCATGGTGTCTCCTGACGCTGTCTGTGGGGTTGATGGTACTGCCCGCGCGGAGGGTAATTGAGGCGGGCGTACTGTTTACGAGCTGTGGTGTGATCCGGTTTTACAGGCCGTTCTGGTCCCGGAACCGCTGAATATCCCGGCGGTCTTTCTTGCTCGGCCGGCGGGCGGGTGGTAATTGGGCTGCCTGCATGGTCTTGCGCTGCCAGGCCAGTTCTTCGCGTTTTTTCACGCTGTCACTGGTTTCGTGGTAAAGCTTCTGGGCCTCTGGAGCACCCCTGCGCCGGTCGCTTATTTCATCCACGATCACGATTTTTTCCTGCCAGCCCAGGCGCAAGGTAACCCTGGCGCCAGCTTCGACAATCTTGCCGGGCTTTGTTCGCTGGCTATTGTAGTGCACCTTGCCGCCTTCGATGGCTTCTTTCGCCAGGGAACGGGTCTTGTAGAAGCGGGCGGCCCAGAGCCATTTGTCGAGCCGTACCTTTTGTTCGTCAGCGCTGGTTGCCGTCATATCTCCTCACCGGGTTGGCACCTGCCGTCGGGCTTTGTGTTAACCAGATTATAACCGGCTCGTCATCGGGATGGCAGGGGCTGTTGCGAACGCAGTGATGGCAGCACTTCATCAAAATGGCGAATGCCGGGGATCTCAGGGTGCTGTGCATTGGGTGCCTGGGTGCTGTCGGGCTCAAGAATGGCCAGGCATTGGCCGATGCCTGCCTGGCGGGCACTCTCCAGCACGGGAAAACTGTCGTCCACCATCAGGGTTTTGTCTTGCCGGTACGGGACTTTTCTGCCGAGGTCTCGCCAGAAATCCCGATCTTCCTTGGGTTTGCCGAATTCATGGCTGGAAACGATGGCATCCACATGTTGGTCCAGGCCGGTGCGCTCCAGTTTCAGTGCCAGGGGGTCCGGGTGGCAGTTGGTCACAATGACCGAGCGCAGGCCGGCTTGGCGCAACGAAGACAGAAAGTCGGGCACGTGGGGGCGGTAGCCGATGCGATCACTGACTTCCGCCTTCAGCTGGTTGATATTCACCGACAGCCGTTCGCTCCAGTAGTCGGTGCAGTACCAGTTCAGTGACCCCCGTTCCGCCATGATCATGGCCAGCAGGGTCTCTTTCGCCTGTTGGGGATGCAGGTCGTACTGTTCGGCGTAACGTCTGGGCAAGTGCTCGAGCCAGAAGTGCGAGTCGAAGTGAAGATCCAGCAGTGTTCCATCCATATCCAGGAACACGGTATCGAGGGTTGACCAATCCACCATAAACAAAAACAGCCTGAAGGGTTTCCTTCAGGCTGCCTCAGATTCCGGCGGCTGGCAAGCCGGGATTCTACTGATCGCCGGAGTAGGCTCAGTCAGCAGCTTGCTCAACGGTTTCGGACTTGCGGCCGGTACGCGAGCAGCCCAGACAGCGAACGAAGGTCGCCTTGGCAGGACCCACAACCAGCACGTCGCCGGCTTCACCGGCGTTTCCGCCGAGCGCAGAGAACGGCAGGGATACCAGGTAGACGGCACTGCCGACAATGGTGGTGGCCAGCAGGGCCGGACGCAGCAGAACCGCATCGGCCGTCATGGCCAGCGCTGACGGGCTCTCATCGACCGCTCTGGCGTGGCCCAAAGATGAAAAAGCCAGCAGACAGGCTGCCACCGTTGCAACCAGAGTGCGGGAAATCTTGCGGGTCATGACGATTCTCTCCTGTTAATTCTCTGTTAACTATGAATCATATTGCCTGAATTTCAAACGGTTTTTGTTTGTATTGTGTGAGTTGTGTGATGTTGGTTTGCAGTTTCAGCGTTGGCAACGAGGGCAGTACACGGTGGAGCGATTGTTCATCCGGGTTTCCTTCAGTACGGTGTTACATTCCGGGCAGGGGGCGCCACCATGCCCATATACCAGCAATGACTGGGCAAAATAACCCGGCTTGCCGTCGCTGTTAACGAAATCCCGCAAGGTGGTGCCGCCCATCAGGATGGCTGCGCTCAGGGTTTCCTTTATGGCTTCAGCCAGCCGGTGATAGCGGTCCAGGCTGATCCGGCCCGCCTTCCGTTTCGGGTGTATGCCGGCTTTGAACAGTGCTTCGTTGGCGTAGATGTTGCCAACCCCGACCACCACATGATTGTCCATGATGAAGGATTTGATCGGGCTCTGTTTGCCCCGGGACAGCCGGAACAGCCAGGCACCACCAAATTCCGGCGACAGCGGTTCCGGGCCAAGATCCCGTATCAGTGGGTGCAGGGTGCAGTCGTCGGCCCACAGCCAGCAGCCAAAGCGCCGGGGATCGTTGAAGCGCAGGGTGCGGCCGTTGGCGAGACAGACATCAACGTGGTCATGGGCGGCGGCCGGGCTGCCGTCGGTGATCACCCGCAGGCTGCCGGACATGCCCAGGTGCACAATAACAGTGCCGCCATCCAGATGCAGGAACAAATATTTCGCCCGGCGGTCTACGGACCGGATAACCTGGCCCTGCAGGCGCTCCGGTAAATCCCCGGGAATCGGCCAGCGCAGCCGGGCATTACGAATCACTACCCCGTTTATCTTCTGGCCTTCACAGTGGGGCGCAATGCCCTGACGAGTGGTTTCTACTTCGGGTAATTCGGGCACGAAGCCTCCGCTGGCAAACGTATTCTGGGGCCATAAGTGTAAACAGTAACAAAAAAGCCACCAAACGGTGTTGTTGACGCGTACAGCTGTACGCTAAAGTTGGTCAAGCATATTCCCTTCGAGTGTTTGCGAATCTCCCTCCGCAGTATCGCCTTTCGAAGTTGATGAATTCTTGAGGATAATTTATGTGGTTTAACGGTCTCCTTGACCTCTCGGTATGGCAGTTGATAGCGGTCACCCTGGTGCTCACCCATATCACCATTGTCAGTGTTACGCTCTATCTGCACCGTCACTCGGCCCATAACGCCCTGGATCTGCATCCGGTGCTCAAGCACTTTTTTCGCTTCTGGCTGTGGATGACCACTGCGCAGAACACCAAAGAGTGGACCGCGATCCACCGCAAACACCACGCCAAGTGTGAAACCGAGGAAGACCCCCACAGCCCGGTGGTCCTGGGTATCCGCAAGGTCCTGCTGGAAGGCGCAGAGCTTTACGCCGAGGCGGCCACCCCGGAAACCCTCGAACGCTATGGTCAGCGCACTCCGGAAGACTGGATTGAGCGCAACGTGTATAGCCGTTACAAAATGCTGGGTATTGTGCTGATGGCGGTGCTAAACCTGGCACTGTTCGGGGTCCACGGTATCTGGATCTGGGCCGTACAGATGATGTGGATTCCAGTATGGGCTGCGGGCGTGGTCAATGGCATTGGCCACTATCTGGGTTACCGCAATTTCGAATGTGCGGATAATGCCCGCAATATTTCGCCCTGGGGCATCCTGATCGGCGGCGAGGAACTGCACAACAACCATCATACCTATCCGAATTCCGCCAAGCTGTCCCGTCGCTGGTACGAAGTGGACATTGGTTGGGGCTACATCCGCCTGTTCCAGTTGTTTGGTCTTGCCAAGCCCAAGGGCTACCGGCCGATTGCTCATTACGTTCCGGGCAAGCAGGAGGTGGATGTGGAAACCGTTCAGGCCATTACCAACAGCCGCTTCGACATCATGCGTCAGTACCGCAAACGGGTCATGGAACCGGTCTTGCGCCAACAGCGTTCACTGATGGACGACGAAATTCGTCCCCGCTACCGAAAGCTGAAGCAGCTGTTATCCCGAGAAGCTACGCTGATCAAGCCCAAGGACAAAGAACAGCTGGAAACGGTTTTGGAGCGCCACGAAATCCTGCGCCAAATCTACGAGAAGAGCCACGAGCTGCAACAGTTGTGGCGTCAGCGTGGGCTGAAGCCCCAGGAAAAACTGCAGGCGCTGATGGAGTGGTGCAAAGAGGCGGAAGCCAGCGGCATTCGCTACCTGGAGGAGTTCGCGGCGCACCTGCGGGCCTACTCCCTGCGCCCGGTTGCCTGACGCGCCCCCGCCGTTTAGGTACCAAAAAAGCCAGATGGGTTCGCTCATCTGGCTTTTTTGTTTTGTCGCGGCGGCACTAATCCGTTTCCGGGTTAACCCGGTACAGGCTGTAGGTCACCTGGCCCGCGGTTTTCTGCCGATGCAGCAACCAGCCGGTGGGCACCTGCGGTGTTGCCCGTTCGCTTTCATGTTCCACGTACACCCAGCCGCCCGGTTTGATCCATTGGCCGGATTCCAGAAGCGGAAATAACCGTTCCAGCCAACCCTGGCGGAAGGGTGGGTCCATGAACACGATGTCGAAGGGTGGACGCTGCCGGTTGGCCAGATAGCTTTCCGCATCCTGGCAAACCACCACGCCTTTGTCGGATTTCAGTAACCGCAGATTGTCCCGCAAGGCGCTGGCCAGTGCCGGGGTATGGTCGACCAGCGTGGTGCTGGCAGCACCGCGGGAAAGCGCCTCCAGGCCCAGGGCTCCGGAGCCGGCAAACAGGTCCAGACAATCGCTGCCGGCAATCTGGAAGTTGAGCCAGTTAAACAGGGTTTCGCGGGTACGTGCAGGGCTGGGGCGAACACCGCCGGCATCCGGAAATCTCAGCTTTCGGCTGCGCCAGTCACCGCCGATAATACGCAGCTCCCCGGTACCGCTGGAGAGCGCGCGCGCCGCAGGCGTCGGGCCGGTTTTGCGGTTTGCCGGTTTGCGTCTGGCCATGGTTGTGCTCCGGAGTTCTGAACAGGTTGAATTGTGGGTGATTATGTTACCGGAAAGCAGTCGGCAGGGGATAATGGGCCAGCCCCTCACTTAGGCCTGCAGGTCTGCTAGAATGTGCGCTTTATTTTCGCCCGCCCCTTTCAGACAGATGGTAAGACTATGACGGCAGAGTGGATTTCAATCGGCCTGTTGGCCCTTCTAGTTCTGTTCTTTGTGCTGGATATCGCCGGTAACCGTAAGCGTGTCCCCCGGCCGAAAGCGGTGGTCCAGCGCAAGCCTGAGGTCGCTCGGGGTCCCGCTCCAGCGGAACCAGAGCCAGCCCGGGAAACGCCGGAAACCGCTCCAGCAGAGCCGGTCGCCGAAGCACAGCCCGAGGCACCTTCTGCGGAGGCAGAGTCCGTCAAGGAAGTGCCGGCGGCCGAGTTAGCCCAGGAGCCAGAACCGGCTCCAGAGCCGGAAGCCCAGGTCAGTGTTTTTGAGCGAATCAGGAAGGGCTTGGGTAAAACCCGTGCCAGCCTGACCGGCGGCCTGGCAGACCTGTTCTCGGTGGGCAAGAAGATCGACGAGGACTTGCTGGAGGAAATCGAAACCACCCTGTTGATGGCCGATGTGGGCGTTACCGCCACTTCCGAGATCATTGAGTCGCTCACCGACAAACTTGAGCGCAACCAACTCAAGGACGGTGCGGCCCTGCGTAAGGCCTTGCGTGACGAGCTGCATGGCCTGCTGAAGGACGTCACCAAGCCGCTGGATATCCACACCGACAACAAGCCTTACGTCATCCTGATGGTGGGCGTGAACGGTGTTGGCAAAACCACCACCATTGGCAAGCTTACCCGTAAGTTCCAGGCGGAGGGCAAATCCGTCATGCTCGCGGCTGGTGATACGTTCCGTGCCGCGGCGGTGGAGCAGTTGCAGGTGTGGGGAGAGCGCAATAACGTGCCGGTGGTGGCCCAGCATACCGGCGCCGACAGTGCTTCGGTGATTTTTGACGCTATCCAGTCCGCTCAGGCCCGGGGTACCGATGTGGTGATAGCAGACACCGCAGGCCGCCTGCAGAACAAAGACAACCTGATGAACGAATTGACCAAGGTTGTCCGGGTCATGAAAAAGCTGGATGAATCGGCGCCCCACGAAGTGATGCTGGTGCTGGACGCCGGTACCGGCCAGAATGCCTTGAGCCAGGCCCAGGTCTTCCAGCAGGCGGTGGGCGTCAGCGGTATTACCTTGACGAAACTGGACGGCACCGCAAAAGGCGGTATTGTATTTGCCATTGCCCGCCAGCTGCAGCTGCCTATCCGCTTTATCGGTGTGGGCGAGCAGGCCGAAGACCTGCGCAGTTTTGATGCGGAAACCTTTGTCGACGCCCTGTTCGACGACTGAAGCACCGGCTACGGAGCCCGCGCCCGAAATGATCGAGTTTCGCCAAGTTACCAAACGCTATGACAGCGATCACACCGCTTTGCGCCAGGTGAATTTTCACCTGGACCGGGGGGAGCTGGCGTTTCTGACCGGGCACTCCGGCGCGGGCAAAAGTACCCTGCTAAAGCTGATCATGGTCATGGAGCGCCCCACGGCCGGTGAGCTGATCGTTGGTGGACAGCGCCTGAACAGTTTGCCGCGGCGCCAGATCCCCTACATCCGCCGGCATATCGGCGTGGTGTTCCAGAACCACCAGTTGCTGTTTGATCGCACTGTGTTCGATAACGTCGCGATGCCACTGGAGGTGATGGGCGCCTCGCCCAATGACATCGGCCGTCGGGTGCGGGCGGCGTTGGACAAGGTGGGCCTGCTGAACAAGGAGAAGATGAATCCGCTGCAGTTATCCGGCGGTGAGCAACAGCGGGTCGGCATTGCCAGGGCTGTGGTGAACAAACCGCCCGTGTTGTTGGCGGATGAGCCGACCGGTAACCTGGATCCGGAGCTGTCTGCAGATATCATGCATTTGTTTACCGAGTTCAGCCAGGTGGGCGTGACCGTACTGATTGCCACCCACGACATTGCCCTGATCAATGAGATGGGACGGCGAAAGCTGACCCTGGATCATGGCCAGCTGATCGCCGGTGGGCATGCCCCGGCAGCGGGAGGTGCCAGTGGCTACTGAACCCCGGCACAAGCAGGATAACCGGCGCGGGGCTGCCAATCGGGGGAAGTCTCCGGTGAACGCCCAGGCCCGTAGCTATCTGGAGCATCACCGGAAGGTGGCCCGGGATTCCGCCCGGCGTCTTTGGCAAACACCGGTGGCCAGTATGATGACCTGGACCGTGATGGGCGTGGCGCTCGCCTTGCCCGTCGCACTGTTGCTGCTGTTGGGCAGTTTGCAGGGCGTGAGTGCCGGCTGGGAGAGCAGTGCCAGGATTACTGCCTACCTGGCCATGGATGTCTCTTTGGAGCAAGCCGGGGAACTGGCGGAGGAGGTCCGGGGCGATGGCCGGGTCCTGTCGGTTCAGCTGGTGGATCGGGATCAGGCCCTGGAGGAGTTTCGCGCATCGTCCGGCCTGGACGATGCCCTGGATTTTCTGGATGACAATCCGTTGCCCCATACCTTGTTGATCACCCCCCAGGACAGCGCCCGCTCCGCTGATGGCGTGCAGGCCCTGGTGCGGTTTGTTGATGGAATGGATGGCATTGAGCAGGTGCAGGTAGATCTTGGCTGGTTGCAGCGGCTCAATGCCATGACCGACATTCTGGCCCGGGCGGTCTGGGCCCTGGCGCTGTTGCTTGGCTCGGCGGTCATTCTGGTGATTGGCAATACCGTGCGCCTGGCGATTGAAAACCGGCGGGATGAAATTCTGGTAGCCAAGCTGGTGGGCGGCACCGATGCGTTTGTCCGCCGGCCGTTTCTGTACACCGGGGCCTGGTTTGGCCTTGGAGGTGGGGTGGTTGCCTGGTTGTTGATCCAGGTTTCCTTGTGGTGGCTGAACGGGCCCATTGAGCGGCTGGCAGGCCTTTACCGCAGCGAATTCTCGCTGCAGGGGCCGGGCTTTGACGGTGCATTGGCATTGATTATCATCGCAATGCTGCTAGGCTGGCTAGGCGCTTGGCTCGCGGTAAAGCGCCATCTGGATGACATTGAGCCGGGTGATATTGCCGGCGGGTGATCCCGGTATCGGGAAAACCGTATTGAAGAGAGAGTTTGTTCTGGCGTAGCTTAAGGGTCAGAAAAGCCACGGTGGACTTTTCAGGTTGTTGTTTTGTAACGTTTTACTGGAAAGTTCGGGAACTAATCAAGTTCTTGGCGGTCTAAGTTTTAGTTGTTATATTTAATGGCTGTCAGGTTCGGAGGTTAATACATGGGTACGAGTTTACAGCTGGCTGACAGACTGGTTCCGGGTGCCAACCTTGAGTCTTATATTCAGGCGGCAAGTCGCATTCCGGTGCTTTCCGTGGATGAGGAGCGGGAGCTTGCTGAGCGCCTGCACTATGATGGCGATGTGGAAGCCGCCCGCCAGCTGGTGCTGTCGCACCTGCGATTTGTGATTCATATTGCCCGGAGCTATTCCGGCTACGGCCTGGCTCAGGCGGATTTGATCCAGGAAGGTAACGTGGGCCTGATGAAGGCCGTCAAGCGCTTCAATCCTGAGTATGGCGTGCGTCTGGTGTCGTTTGCCGTGCACTGGATAAAGGCCGAGATCCATGAGTTCATTCTGCGCAACTGGCGTATTGTGAAGGTCGCTACTACCAAGGCTCAGCGTAAGCTGTTCTTCAACCTTCGCAGTCAGAAGAAGAAGCTGGCTTGGCTGAACCACGATGAGTTGAATGCGGTCGCGAAGGATCTGGGGGTAGAGCCTCGGGTGGTGCGCGAGATGGAAGGCCGGCTGGCGTCCCACGACACTTCGTTCGAAGGGCCGATGGATGACGACGATGACAGCAGCTACCAGGCGCCTGCTTACTACCTGGAAGATCGTCGCAGTGATCCTGCGGTGCAGCTGGAGAACGCCGATTGGTCTGAAGATTCCAATGGCCGGTTGATGCAGGCGTTGTCGGCGCTGGATGAGCGCAGTCAGGATATTCTGCGTGAGCGCTGGTTGACGGATGGTAAGTCGACGCTGCATGAGTTGGCGGACAAGTATGGTGTGTCGGCGGAGCGCATTCGGCAGTTGGAGAAGAATGCCATGAAGAAGATCAAGGCGCAGATGATCGAGGCGGCTTGATTGGCGCCACCCTGCTTGGCTTGAAACGCCACCACCGTTCGCGGTTGGTGGCGTTTTTGTTTGTATACCTTATAGAATCCAGACATCCGGGCAGAAGCGGCTGGGTGGGTCTTTCCAAAACACGCTCCTTCGGCACATCCATGTGACGCTTGGGCTCCGCCATCCATGGCTCCGCACAGTTTTGGAAAGACCCACCCAGCCGCTTCTCCTACTTTTGGAGCGGGACCAGAAAAATGACGAGCAGACTTCCTCACATCGCCTTCCTCGGCATCGGCCTGATGGGCGCACCGATGACCCGTAACCTGCTAACGGCCGGTTACCCCATGACCCTGTGGAACCGCACTGCGAGCAAGTGCGAGCCTTTTGCCGGCGAGGCAACCATTGCCGGGACCCCGGCTGAGGCAGTTGCCGGTGCTGACGTGGTGATCACCATGCTGGAAAACGGCGCGGTGGTTGAGGACGTGCTGGTGGCTCAGGGCGCTCTGACGGCTCTGAAATCCGGGGCGTTGGTGATTGATATGAGTTCGGTGCAGCCGTCGCTGGCGCGGCGGTTGGCCGGGTTGGCGGCGGAGCAGGGGGCGGGATTTGTGGATGCGCCGGTGTCGGGCGGTACTCTGGGCGCGGCTGAAGCTCGCTTGAGTATTATGGCCGGTGGGTCTGAGGCGGATGTGGAGCGGGCCCGGCCGGTGTTTGAGGTGTTGGGTAAGTGTACCCGCATCGGGCCGGTGGGGGCCGGGCAGTTGGCGAAGTTGGCGAATCAGGCGATTGTGGGGATTACCATTGGTGCGGTTTCTGAGGCGTTGTTGCTGGCGGCCAAGGGTGGCGCAGACCCGGCGGCGGTGCGGGAGGCGCTGATGGGTGGGTTTGCCGGTAGTCGGATTCTGGAGCTGCACGGGCAGCGGATGATTGACCGGGATTTTGCACCCGGTGCGCCGGCGCGGATTCAGTTGAAGGATATGCGGATGATTCTGGACGAGGCCCGGGCCGAGGGGCTGACGCTGCCGTTGGCGCAGCAGACCCATAACGAGTATTTGTCACTGGTGGCCAATGGCCACAGTGATGTGGACCACAGTGGTCTGTTACTGGAGCTTGAGCACCTGAACGGCACGTTGTTGGGATCCTTGGGCCGTGGCCCGAAGGAAGACACTCCAAACTCAAAGAACTAAGGAGCGGGCAATGCCACGGTTTGTTGCCAATCTGTCGATGTTGTTTACCGAGGTTCCGTTTCTGGAGCGCTTTGTCCGGGCGCGGGCCGCAGGGTTCACCGCGGTGGAGTACCTGTTTCCCTATGACTGGCCGGCAGAGCAGCTGGCAGAGCAGCTACGGGAGCAGGGCCTGACCCAGGTGTTGTTCAACCTGCCACCTGGTGACTGGCAGGCCGGGGAGCGGGGCATTGCCTGTTTGCCGGACCGGGTTGAGGAGTTTCGTGCCGGGGTGGATCAGGGTATTACCTATGCGCGGGTGCTGGGCAACCGGCAGCTGAACTGCCTGGCAGGGTTGAAGCCGGCAGATCTCGATGAGCAGACCGCCTGGGAGACGCTGGTGGCGAACGTGCAGTATGCCGCTGATCGCTTTGCCGAGGCGGGCCTGACCCTGTGCCTTGAGGCGATTAACAGCCGGGTGGATATGCCAGGGTTTATGCTGGACACCGCTGGCAAGGTGATGGCCTTGATTGAAGAACTCGATGCGGACAATGTGCGGTTACAGTATGACATCTATCATATGCAGATTATGGAAGGCGATGTGATTCGTACCATGGAGTGCCTGTTACCCTGGATTGGCCACATCCAGTTTGCCGATAATCCGGGCCGGCATGAGCCGGGTACCGGCGAGATTAACTTTTCGAATGTTTTCGCAGCGCTGGATCAAATGGGTTATCAGGGCTGGGTGAGTGCGGAATACCGGCCATCGTTGGTAACCGAGGACACTCTGAGCTGGTTCCGGGCGGCAAATTGACCGTCGTCATAGGCGACACCCTCTTACAAGATGGTAACTGGCTGGTTTCCGGAGTTCTTCGTACCCTAAGAGTTAATGTAATCCGCTATCAGGAGGAGCACCGGTGAAAGCGCTGGTAATCGAAGACGATCGGGATGTAGCAAATTATCTGCTGAAGGGACTGAGAGAATCCGACTTCGTGGTGGATCATGCGGCCGACGGCAAGGAAGGCATGATGATGGCGGCCAGTGAAGAGTACGACATCATGATTGTGGACCGCATGCTGCCTGGCATGGATGGTTTGTCCATTATCAAGACGGTGCGGGCAACGGGGAATCAGACCCCGGTACTTATCCTCAGCGCCCTGGGCGATGTGGATGACCGGGTAGAAGGGCTGCGTGGTGGCGGTGATGACTACCTCACCAAACCCTTTTCGTTTACCGAACTGCTGGCCCGTATCGAATCCCTGATTCGACGCAATCGCCAGGCGGCGGAAACGGAAACCGTGCTGAAGGTGGCAGACCTGGAAATGGATCTGCTGGCCAGGACCGTTAAGCGTGCCGGTCAGAACATTGATGTTCAGCCCCGGGAATTCCGCCTGCTGGAATACCTGATGCGTAATGCCGGCCAGGTGGTCACCCGGACCATGCTACTGGAGAAAGTCTGGGACTATCACTTTGACCCCCAGACCAACGTGATTGACGTGCACATCAGCCGCCTGCGGGCCAAGATCGATAAGGAATTCGACACGCCGCTGCTGCAGACGGTTCGGGGTGCGGGATACATGCTGCGTGAAACTGCTTAGTCAGCTCAGGACATCTTCTTTTCAGCTGGCCCTGCTGTACATGGTTGTGTTTGCCACATCGGTATTCCTGTTGCTGGCATTCATCTACTGGCGCACGGCCGGCTTCATGACCGCCCAGACCGATGAAACCATCGAAGCGGAAATCGCCGGTCTGGCGGAGCAGTACCGCGGGCGTGGCGTGAACGGACTGATCACCATCATCCGTGAGCGCGTCGCCCGGGACCCCAACGCCAAATCCATCTACCTGCTCACCACAGACGACTTCCTCAAGCTGGCCGGTAACATTGAAACCTGGCCAGGGGGCAGTCGCTCGTCGGACACCGGCTGGATCAACTTTACCCTGGATTCCTCCGTGGGCTGGCAGGGGCCGGAGCGGCTTGCCCGTGCCCGGATTTTTGAGGTCCAGGGCGGGTTGAAATTATTGGTGGGGCGGGATGTTGAAGAACTCACCAATCTCAAGCGGGTGATCGAAACCGCCATCAACTGGGGCATGGGCATCACCCTGGCACTGGCGTTACTGGGTGGCTTTTTGATGAGCCGTGGCACTACGCGCCGAATCGAAGTCATCAACAATACTTCCCGGCGAATCATGAACGGTCATCTGTCACTACGCATACCCACCCGCGGCACCGAGGACGATTTTGATCAGCTCGCCGAAAACCTGAACCAGATGCTCGACCGCATTGTTTACCTGATGGAAGGTATTCGCCATGTGTCAGACAGCATTGCCCACGACCTTCGCACCCCGCTGACGCGCCTGCGCAACCAGCTTGAGAACACCCTGATTGCCGTGGACAACGATGAGGCCCGGGAACAGGTGGGCAGGGCAGTGGCCGAGGCGGACCAGTTGCTGGCAACCTTCAACGCTCTGTTGCGGATTGCCCGGCTGGAAACCCGGGGGAATTCGGCGGACATGAAAGTGGTGTCCCTGGACGAGCTGGTCAGTGATGCCTGTGAATTGTACGAAGCCCTGGCGGAGGACAAGGAGCAAGCCTTCGCCCAGTCGCTGGAGCAAGGCGTGATGATCGAGGGTGATCGGGACCTGCTGTTCCAGATGATCAGCAACCTGATCGACAATGCGATCAAATACACACCGGAGCACGGTTCCATCCAGGTGGTGGTTCGCCGCGATGGCGCGGGCGCGGTGTTTGAGGTGCAGGACTCCGGTATCGGTATACCGGACGACGAGAAAAGCCAGGTGTTCCAGCGCTTCTATAGGGTGGGCAAGAGTCGGTCACTGCCAGGCAACGGCCTGGGATTGAGCCTGGTCAGTGCGGTAGCAGAAATTCACCAGGGCCAGATTTTGCTTAGTGATACCCATGAGGGAGAGGAGCCGCCTGGCTTGACGGTCACCGTGCAGATGCCCGCCTATACCGGGGTCCGCAAGCGGATCAAGGCAACACCGGCCGAACAGGCAGAGGAGACCCAGAACGATAGGTCGTCCTCTACCGAAACCAGTAGCGCCTGAGTCTTACTGACTGGCGCGAAAACGGTTAACCACCGGGCTGATCAGTGCACCAGCGCGGGCTTCGACCAGGCCGCTGATGTGCTCGAACTGAGAGCGGCGACGGTCCACTTTGGCCTGAATGCTGTCCCATTCCCCTTCCAGATGCTTCTGCTCAGCCATCAGAAAGGCCGCGATGTTGTGGCGATTCAGTTTGCTGGTGATGCCCAGACTGTCCAGGCGAAAGCCCAGGCTATCGACACCTTCCAGAGCCAGGTTCATCAGTTTTTTGGTGTTCATGGATTTGTCTCCAAACGAAAAGTCAGTGTTGATTACCTCGCACGCTATCTCCGGCGCCTAGAGTGTACAACCTAATTTCAGCCGATCAGCCAGGTTTCAGCCTTGCAAAAAGGTAATTCCGTGGCCACCGCCGGGTAATGCCCGCTCTGTAGAATGGAAATTGTAGATGCAGAAGCAGGTAGAAAGTTGCTTGCTTCTCCCTCCAGCACAGCGCTAGCCTTATACCCCGTGACCCACGGGGTTTTTTTATGCCCTGAATTTTCTGTTTAACCCGGAATCCCTGATCTGATGAGCAAGACCGAAGGTTCGACGGCTCCAAGACCGCGCTATATCACACCGGACGGCGAGCAGGCGTTACGGGAGGAGTTGCAGTACCTGTGGAAAGTGAAGCGTCCCGAAGTCACCCAAGCCGTGCGCGAGGCCGCCGCCTTGGGGGATCGCTCTGAGAATGCCGAATACATCTATGGCAAAAAGCAGCTACGGGAAATCGACCGGCGGGTAAGGTTCCTGAGCAAGCGCCTGGATGAACTTACCGTGGTCGACCGGCTGCCGGACGATCAAAGCCGGGTATTTTTCGGGGCCTGGGTCACCATCGAGGACGATGACGGTGAAGAACAGACCTACAGGTTGGTGGGTGCGGATGAATTTGACCTCGCCAAGGGCTATCTGAGCATCAATGCCCCGCTTGCCATGGCATTGATCGGCAAGCATCTGGACGATGAGGTCTCCGTGAAAACGCCGGAGGGCTGGAAGACGGTGGTCATCACCGGTATTCGGTATCAGCCGGCAGACACTGGCAAGTGAAAATCGTCACAGAATCGTCTTTTGGTTGAGCAAAGCGTCACCAATGGCGATAGACTGATCAAAAATTGTCACCCGAAAGGGCAATGGAAGATCAATCAGGGTTGATGCGATGAATTCGTCAGAGTCACACACCGGTTCAAAATGGGCAGGTCTGGTCGCCATGGCTACCGTGGTGCTATCGCTGGGGCTGATATCAGCCAGCGCTCAGGGTCAAAGCGCCGGCAACACAGCACCGGCGTTTGAACTGGAGCAGCGCTCTACCATTGATACCATTCCGTTCCGCTCCATCGAAGAGGAAACCCTGGCCAATACGGTCATTGAGGGCGGGCTCGAAGCGCCGGCCGCAGGCGTTCCCGTGCAAACCGCCAGTGACGACGACTTCTATCTTGATCCTCTGGCATTGCAGCCCAGAGACAGCCGTACCGATCTCGGGCGCTCCGAAATTCCGGTGGACATCCGGTTCAGCAATCCCAAGCTCATCCCGGGCCAGACCCACAGCAACACCTACTCGATCCGGCCACCGGAGAATCGCACCTACGATACTCTGAACGTCAATATGACCGGGCGCTGATTCCCCCGGCGCCACTTCGAACCTGTTCAGGCCACTGCTGCGTTCGGGGTGGCCGTCTTACCAAGTACGTCCTCGTAAAAGAAGGTCAGCGCCTGGGTGGCCTGGTTAAGCCTAGCCCGAGATACGCGGATCTTGTTGCTCAGATAATCCAGAAACAGCAGTTGATCTTCTGCCGCCAGATGAGCCGGGTCTTTTAGATCGTGAAACAGCACAAAACGGCTGATCCAGTGCAGGTAGGTTTGTTCGGCCCGCTGATTCAGCTGGCGTTTGCGGATGGCGGCCTGTACATCTCCGACCATACCGGGCCGTGAGTGCTCGAGCGCCTGGGTAATATCCATGGTGTGTACTCTTCAGAAAGCTTGTTGTTGTTATGTTGCGCGCATCATATGACAAACGTTTGAACGGCGCAAAACCGAAGGCGGTATTTTCCTGCGGTTGAGGGCTGCACGCGCCAAAGGGGCGGGCACAGCCCAGGGAGTATTACTTCAGTGAGTCGAGCTTATCGATGTACTGCTGCATAGCCTGATCGCTGGAGGTGCCTTTCAGCTTCTCCCAGGCGTCGTATTTGGCGCGGCCCACGAAATCCATCATGCCCGGGCGCTTGCCGGACACGTCGCCTGCGGTGGCTTGCTTGTACAGGGCATAAAACTCAAGCTTCATCTCGTTGGACGGTTTGAAATCGCCCTCGGCGGTCTGGATATAGTTTACCGCTTCATCAAACTTCGCCTTCAGGTCACTCATGGTGTGTCTCCTTGGTGTAAATGGTTGTCTCCTCGAAGGATATCGCGAGTATAGCCTTGGCCGGCAGTGCCGTCATTGACTGAAACTGCATTCGGTCCGGCAACAGGGCTATCTGGCAAAAGTTTGCCCGACAGCACAGTTTGGGCCATTGCTGGCCAGTTTTTGCTTGAGAATGCCAGATCACCTGTGTACAGTTTGACGCGTTGTCTGCCAGGACGGCAGGCATCAAGGACTGAACAACACTGCAAATGAATTGCACAGGGAGCACGCCATGTCTGCCAAAGACGGTTCCGTCGCGCCGAAAGAGCGCATCAATATCAAGTATGTCCCCGCCACCGGCGACCAGCAGGCTGAAACCGAGCTGCCGCTGAAGATGTTTGTGGTTGGCGATTTCAAGGGCCATGCTGAAGAAACCCCCATCGAAGACCGCAAAGCCATTTCCGTTGACAAGAACAACTTCCGTTCTGTCATGAAGGAAGCCGGTCTGACTTTGTCTACGTCGGTCTCCAACAAGCTCGAAGAGAATGCCGATGACCTGCCGGTCAATCTGGAATTCCAGGGTTTGGACGACTTTTCTCCGGACAGCATTGCCCGCCAGGTACCCGAGCTGAAAAAACTGATCGAGCTGCGTGAAGCCCTGGTTGCCCTCAAGGGCCCGCTGGGCAACGTGCCTTCGTTCCGTTCCAAGCTGCAGGAACTGCTGGACAACGACAGCGCCCGGGAAAAACTGCTGGCCGAGCTCGAACTGGCCACCGAAGGCGGCGAGTAAGCGCACCACCGGAATCCGGTAACCAATACCGATTATCAATCACGTACTGAAGGGATGTGGTATGTCTGATACTGCTGTGCAGCAATCTGCTGCCTCCGAATCCGTAGCAGAAGGGTCCTTGCTGGACCAGGTCATGGCCAATAGCCGTATGGCGCCGGCCGACGAAGGTTACGATGTTGCCCGTAAAGGGGTAGCTACGTTTATCGCCAACCTGCTGAAAAGCGACGAAAAAGGCCAGCCGGTCAATAAGGCCCTGGTGGATCAGATGGTGGTCGAGCTGGACCGCAAGATCAGTGCCCAGATGGATGAAATCCTGCACGCCCCCAAGCTGCAGGAACTGGAATCGTCCTGGCGCGGCCTGAAGCTGATGGTCGACCGCACTGAATTCCGCGAGAACATCAAAGTCGACATCCTGCACGCCACCAAGCAGGAGTTGCTGGAAGACTTCGAGTTTGCACCGGACGTTACCCAGACCGGCTTCTACAAGCACATCTATGCCGCAGAATACGGCCAGTTCGGTGGTGAGCCGGTGGGTGCCATTGTCGGCAACTACGCCTTCAGTCCATCAACGCCAGACATGAAGCTGCTGCAGTACGTGTCCTCTGTAGGCGCCATGTCCCACGCGCCGTTCCTGTCCTCGGTGGCGCCGTCGTTCTTTGGTGTCGACAGCTACCAGGAACTGCCGGCTATCAAGGAGCTCAGTGCCGTCTTCGAAGGCCCGAAATACGCCAAGTGGCGCTCCCTGCGGGAATCCGAAGACGCCCGTTACCTGGGCCTGACCGCGCCGCGCTTCCTGCTGCGTGTGCCCTATGACCCAACCGAGAACCCGGTGCGCAGCTTCAACTACAAAGAAGAAGTCTCCGGCGACCACGAGCACTACCTATGGGGCAACACCGCCTATCTTTTGGCTACCCGCCTGACCGAGAGCTTCGCCAAGTACCGCTGGTGCCCGAACATCATCGGCCCGCAAAGCGGTGGTGCCGTGGAAGACCTGCCGGTGCACACCTTTGAGTCCTTCGGCCAGCTGGAAGCCAAGATTCCCACCGAAGTGCTGATCACCGACCGCCGGGAATACGAACTGGCGGAAGAAGGCTTCATCGCCCTGACCATGCGCAAGGGCAGCGACAACGCCGCGTTCTTCTCCGCCAACTCGGTGCAGAAGCCCAAGCAGTTCCCGAACACCAAGGAAGGCAAAGAAGCCGAAACCAACTACAAGTTGGGTACCCAACTGCCGTACATGATGATCGTGAACCGCCTGGCTCACTACATCAAAGTGCTGCAGCGCGAACAGATCGGCTCCTGGAAAGAACGCCAGGATCTGGAGCGGGAACTGAACACCTGGATTCGCCAGTACGTGGCCGACCAGGAAAACCCGCCGGCGGAAGTTCGCAGCCGTCGCCCGTTGCGTGCAGCCAAGGTGGAAGTGTCGGAAGTGGAAGGCGATCCGGGCTGGTACCAGGTCTCCCTGGCCGTGCGCCCGCACTTCAAGTACATGGGTGCCAACTTCGAACTCTCGCTGGTTGGCCGCCTGGACAAGGATTAATCCATGTTCGGCGCCACTGGCACTGACGGCGTTCGCAATACCGGCAGCCTGTTTGAACGGCTCGAACAGGCCGCCGCCCCGGCGGGGCAGAGCATGGGTGAAGTGACCCATGTGGTGGAATCCATCAAGCGCCACCTGGTACGCCTGCTGAATGCCCATCCGGGCAACAGCGCCAGCGTACCGGACCTTGGCCTGCTGGATTTCAACGATGCCACCCTGGGTACTCAGGATTTGAGTATCCAGATTCGCGGGGCGATTCGTCAGTGCATCGAGAAGTTCGAGCCGCGGGTCAAGCGGGTGGATGTGGTGGCGTTGCCGCCGGGCCCGGACCCGCTGCAGTTGAAGTTTCAGGTGACGGTTTATCTGCAGGTAGCCGGTGCTGATGACCGGACGACCATTGATCTGGTCCTCGATGATAAGCGCTATTACCGGGTGCTGTAAGACTTGGTGGGGACTTGGACTTTGGGCGGACACTGGAGTTGGGAGGGGGCGGGGATGCTTTTCTTCTGGGAAAAAACAACTCGCTTCGCTCAGACATCTTTTTTCCCGGCAGAAAAGCATCCCCACCCCCTCCGTCAAACCTGAGTGTTTGCGGTCCGGGTGACTTTGAAGGCAAGTATGAGAGACAGGGTGTGGGTAGGCCTTTCCAAAAGTGTGCGGAGCCATGGATGGCGGAGCCCAAGCGTCCCACGGATGGGCTCGAAGCGTCTTTTGGAAAGGCCTACCCACACGCTGGCTCGGAGCTAGACAAAGCGCAGACAAGGTTCAGTAAAGATGAAGTTGAACAGGTTCTACAGGGATGAGTTGAGCTTTCTGCGGTTGCAAGGCAGGGAATTTGCCGAGGCACATCCGCAGCTTACCCGCTTTTTGTCCGAACAAAGTACCGACCCGGATGTGGAACGGCTGCTCGAAGGCTTTGCCTTCCTGACCGGCAAATTGCGGGAAAAGGTTGAGGACGAGTTTCCAGAGCTGACCCATTCCCTGCTGAACATGCTCTGGCCCAACTACCTGCGGCCAGTACCCAGTTGCACCATCATGCGTTTCGACCCGCAATTGCACGCCATCAGCGAGCGGCAAACCGTTGAGCGCCATACCGAAATCAAGAGCCGACCCCTGGGCGAAGCCAGCCGCCAGACCCAGTGCCGGTTCCGTACCTGTCGGGCGGTCGATATCTTCCCGGTCAGCGTGGCCGATGCCCATGCCGAGCATTCCCGGGAAGTGTCTTCCGTCACCGTCGACCTGGGACTGCACACAGACCAGCCGCTGAATGCCCTGGGCCTGGACAACCTGCGGTTTTATCTGGGAGGTGATAACCACACCGCCGAAACCCTGTACCTGTGGCTGAACCACTACCTCACCCGCATGGAACTGGTGGTGGGCGACAATGTATACAACCTGCCGTCGTCGCTGTTGCAGCCGGTGGGTTTTGCCGCCGATGAAGCGATTTTGCCGTACCCGAAGAACGCCTACGCCGGGTACCGCATCATCCAGGAATACCTGAGCTTTCCGGAGGCGTTCCGGTTTATCGATATTGCCGGCCTCAAGTCCCGGTTGCCGGCGGTGCAGGCCGATGAGATCAGCCTGCGTTTCCATTTCAGCCGGATTCTGCCGCCCGATGTTCGGGTCACCCGGGACTCCCTGCAGCTGTACTGCACACCGGCGGTCAACCTGTTCAGCCACGAGGGCGAGCCGGTGGACCTGAACGGCCGGCAGACCGAGTACCGTATTTCCCCGTCCAGCCGCTGTCCGGAGCATTTTGAAGTGTTCAGTATCGAACAGGTGGAAGGCTGGCTGGAGGGGCGTTCCGGGCGGGGGGAGCCGCGGCTGTACACCGCGTTCGAGAGTTTCCAGCACGAGGTGGAGCGGGACCGTGGCCGCACGGCGCTGTATTACCGGGTGCGTACCCGTGAAAGCGTGCGCGGTGATGGCTTTGATCACTACATCTCGTTTGTCCGGGGCGACGAATCCGAATGCATGAACCGCCAGGAAGCGGTGTCGCTGACGCTGACCTGCACCAACCGGCAACTGCCCCAGCAGCTGGCGGTGGGTGAGATCTGCATGGCCACCGAGACCACCCCGGCGTTTGCCTCGTTCAGCAACATTACCCGGCCCACGGCCACGCTGCGGCCAACGCTGGACGGCAGCCTGTTGTGGACGCTGATTTCCAATCTGTCCCTGAACTATCTGTCGATGCTGGATGTGGATGCCCTGCGCACCGTGCTGCGGGTATACGACTTTCGAGCGCTGGTCGACCGGCAGGCCGAGCGGGTGTCCCAGAAACGGTTGGCGGGCATCAGTGAGATCACCACTCAGCCGGTGGACCGCATGGTTCGTGGCTTGCCGGTGCGTGGCATTCGTTCGGTGCTGAAGCTGGATCAGCAGAATTTCGGCAGCGAAGGGGATCTGTACCTGTTCGGAACGGTACTGAGCCAGTTTTTTGCGCTTTACGCGAGTATCAATGCCTTTCACCAGCTGGAAGTGGTGAATACAGACAATCAGGAACGGTACACATGGACGTTACAGCAAGGTCAGCAGCCGCTGATGTAGCCGGGCTGGAACCTGTCCTCGGCAACGCGCGGCGTTACAGTTTTTTCCAGTTGGTGGATCTGATTCACCGGCACCATGGCGACGATCTGGAAAACTCCGGCAGCGGCGAGCCTCGCCAGGAGCGTATCCGGTTTTCGGCCTCGGCCGGTCTGGGCTTTCCGGGCAGCGATGTGGTCTCGGCCCTGTCGCCGGAACATGAGCACGCGCCTTACCAGATGGAAGTGAGCTTTCTCGGCCTGCACGGCTCCCAGTCGCCGCTGCCTGGGTACTATCTGGAAGACCTGGCCTGGGAAGCAGGCCAGAACCTTGGGGTGCGCCGGCATTTCCTGGACTTTTTCAATCACCGGCTGGTCACCCTGTTCCACCGGGCCTGGCGCAAGTACCGGTATTACGTGCGGTTTCAGCCCGGCGCCAGCGACGGTTTTTCCGAGCTGGTGTTTTCCCTGGTCGGTCTGGGTGACAGCCGCTTGCGGGAAGCCACACCGGTCAACTGGTCCAAGATGCTGGCCTACGCCGGCCAGATGGCGGGCCGCAGCCGATCGCCGGAAGTGGTCAGTGGCATTGTCGCACACTGTTTCGACCTGGAGGACGTCAGCATCGAGCAGTGGGTGTTGCGCAAGGTGGCCATCGGGCAAGACCAGCAAACGCGGTTGGGCCGGGCGAATGCCAGCCTGGGCCAGGACACCCTGGTTGGCTCCAGCATCCGGGATCGCAGCGGTAAGTTCATCCTGCGCCTGCGCAACCTGAGCCGGCAGCGCTTTGCGGATTTCCTGCCCAACGGCCGGGACCATGAGCGCCTGGTGAAGCTGGTGGAATTCACCACCCGGGAGCAGCTGGCCTACGACCTGGAGCTGCAAATGCGGCCCAAGGATATCCGGCCCATGCAGCTGGGTGAGGATGTGCGCCTGGGCTGGAATTCCTTTGTGACACCGGACCGGGCCCGTGAACGCCCGGCGGTGCGCATCCAGATACGACGATAAGGCAAGGAGCCAGACAGGTGTCAAACCGGACAGCAGCATTAACCCTGGTGATCATCAACCCGACCGAAACCGGCGGTGGTGCCAGCATTGAACACAGTTTTGGTACCGGTGGCGGGTCGATTGGCACGGCGGCCAACGACACCTGGCGGTTGTCGCCCCATCGCACCGGCGCCGTAGCCGGCCATGCCGAGGTTCGCTTCCTGGATGGTGGCTTCTGCCTGATTGACCGCAGTGGCCGCACTTACATCAACAGCAGCAGCCAGCCTGTGGGCCGGGGCCGCAGGGCGCGGCTGAATCATGGTGACACCCTCACCATCGGCCGTTACCGGATGCGGGCAGAGCTGAACGGTGACGCGGTTGACCGCTCAGAGCTGGAAGAAGGCTCTGGGCAGGACCGGCAGCTGGTGGATGTGGAGGAAGATTCACTGTTGCGGGCAGAAACCGGTCAGAGGCTGCCGGATGGCCGGGAACCCCTCGTGGGACTGCACACGCCGGCCGGTGAGCCGGTCAGCGACGACCCGCTGGCGCCCTGGCAGGAAACGGCCGGTCAGCCTGCGGAAGAAGCTCCCGAGCTGTTGGCGAGTGACCAGTCCTGGTTTGCCCGCTCGGCCGAGGTCAGCGATGAATACCGGGAAAACCGGGATGTGGCCATGGGCCTGCCAATGAACCGTAACGCCCGCAAGCACGGGCACGACACACAGGAGCGACAGGGAATGTCAGAGTTCAGGGAACACAGCCGGGAAGCCAAAGACACCAGCCGGCAACACATCAGCGGTGCCCCCCTGATGCGAGGTATGGAAGCCGACATCGATTTTGCCGACAGCGATGAAATGCGGTTGTTCCTGGAGGAAGCCGGCCAGACCCTGAAAGCCACGGTCGAAGGCCTGCTGGCCCTGCATCAGGGTGAGGATTCGCGGCACCGGGCCCTGCGCACCCGCCTGCAGCCGATTGAAGACAACCCGTTGCGCCTGGGTGACGACTACACCGGCACCATGCAGACCCTGTTTGCAGCCGAGCGCAGCCCGGTGCACCTGTCTGCTCCGGCAGCGGTTCGGGAAAGCCTGGAGAGCCTGAACCATCACCAGCAAGCCACCCGCGAAGCCATCCGGGAAGCCCTGGAAGCCATTCTTTATGCCTTCTCGCCGGAGGCCCTGTTGCGCCGGTTCCACGGCTACCGCCGTGGCCTGCAAGACAACGAAGACGAAGGCCGTTGGGCCTGGAACATGTACCAACACTATTACCGGGAACTCAGATCCAGTCGTCAGCAGGGATTTGAACGCCTCTTCCAGGAGGTGTTCGACCAGGCCTACGACCAACACTTGCGCCAATTACAGAGGGAGAGCCTTTCATGAAGTACTGCAAATGGAGCTTGCTGGCTATTGTCATGCTGATGGTGGGGTGCAGCACCCCGTACAACGCGGTGACCAAAACCGCCAAGGTGTTGTGGGACCCCGATATTCCCGTGGGCTATCCGGAAGAGCTGCCCAGCAAGGTGGCGCTGACCATGCTCGCTGAACCGGATGTAAACCCGAACGAATCCCTGGCGCCCACGCCGATTGCCTATCAGATCATCGAGCTGCGGGACAGCTCCCTGCTGATGGCCGGCGACTTTGATCAACTGTTGAACGACCTGGAAAAGTCCCTGGGCCGCAACTACGTGGACCACAGCGACTACACCCTGGTACCGGGCCAGTTCAAGTACGTGGCACCGTTCGAGATCAGCAAGGACACCCGGTTTATCGGCGTTATCGCCTTCTATGCTTACCCGAACCTGTCCCAGTGGAAAAAAGTCATCCGGGTGGATCCGGTGGGCGACACCTACCACCTGCTGGTCAACCTGCGTGAGCGGGAAGTTCAACTCAGACGTTCGGAAGATACCTGATGGCAGCTACCAATCGAGTCGTCTGGAGTGACGGGCTGTTTATCAAGCCCCAGCACTTCCAGCAGCAGCAACGATATCTGGAACACCAGATCAACGAGCGGGCGCTGGCGGTCTCGGACTACCTGTATGGCTTCAGTGATCTGGAGCTGAACGCCGAGTACCTGAGCTTTGGCCGGGTTGGCCTGGTGCGGGCTTCCGGACTGTTTCCGGATGGTACCCGGTTCAATCTGCCCCAGGACGATGTGATGCCGGAGCCCCTGGAAATCACCGATGCCTCGGTGGCCAATCAGGTGGTGTATCTGGCGCTGCCCCTGGGCAGCGATACCCTGGCGGAAGTGGAGTGGCCGGATGCCCCGGTAGCAGGGCGTTTTCGTGCCCAGACCGTGGAAATCCGGGATCTGCATTCCATTGATGGCGACGCCCACAGCATCGATGTGGGCCGGGTTGCGCCGCGCCTGATGCTGGAGCGGGACGATCGCAGTGCCTATGCCTCGGTGGCCATCGGCCGGATCCTGGAAAAACGCCCGGATGGCAGCCTGGTGATGGACCCCAACTTCCTGCCCACCATGCTCAGCGTCCGTTCAGCCCCGCGCTTGCAGCGGTTCGTCGGCGAAATGGCTGGCTTGATGCAGGAGCGGGCCCGCAACATCGCCGAGCGCGTAGGTGCGCCAGGGCAGGGCGGTGTGGCGGATGTGTCTGACTTCATGCTGCTGCAGATGCTGAACCGGGCGCACCCGAAATTCATGCACCTGGCCCGGCTGCGCCAGCTGCATCCCGAGCGCCTGTACGAGGCTCTGCTTGAGCTGTGTGGCGAGTTGGTGACCTTTACCGACGAAAGCCGGCTGCCCAAGGAATTCACCCCCTATGACCACGACCTGCCGGAAGCCTGCTTCAGCCCGCTGATGCAAGTGCTGCGACAGGCCCTGAGCACCGTGCTGGAACCGAGAGCCCTGTCGATCACGCTGCAGCAGCGCCAGTACGGGCTGACGGTGGCACCGGTGCAGGATGGACAGATCATCAAGGATGCCGAATTCATCCTGGCGGTGAAGGCCGACATGCCGCTGGACGACCTGCGCAAGCAGTTCACCCAGCAGTGCAAAGTGGCGTCTGTGGAGAAAATTCGCGACCTCATCAGCCTGCAGCTGCCGGGTATTCCGTTGTCGGCTCTGCCGGTGGCGCCGCGCCAACTGCCGTACCACGCCGGCTTTGTCTACTTCCGGCTGGACGAGCAGAGCCAAGCCTGGCAAATGCTCGACAACGCCAGTGGCTTTGCCTTCCACGTGGCCGGCAGCTTCCCCGGGCTGGAAATGCAATTCTGGGCAATCAGGAGCTAAACCATGGCAGATGCACCGGTAATGGACAGACCAGACAACACCAGGGATTCGGGTGACAGTGCATTCAGTGACCTTCTGTTTGCGGACGCCGGCAACAGTGGCTCCCGAACCGAATTCGACAACGCCGGCTTCCAGCTGCGAGGGCTGGAAGAGAACCGCCTGATCGACGCCGCCACGCCACTGCTGGGCCTGGTGATCCGGGTCCGCCGGCTGGCGGATTTCCGGGACGTGGAAAACCTGTACCAGCAAGTGGTCGACGAAGTGGCGGCCATTGACCGGGAGCTGATCGAGCAGGGCTATGAGCGCCCGACGGTGGTGGCCTATCGCTACGTGCTCTGCGCCTTCATTGATGAAGCGGTGCTGGGCACCGATTGGGGCGCCCATAGTGTGTGGTCCCAGCACTCCCTGCTGTCCCGCTTCCACAATGAAACCTGGGGTGGGGAAAAGGTGTTCGCCATCCTCGCTCGCATGGAAAAGGAGCCAGCCCGCTACCGCGATATGCTGGGCTTCATCTACCTGTGCCTGTGCCTGGGTTTTGAAGGCCGTTACAAGGTCATGGAGAACGGCCGGGATGAGTACGACCGGATTGTTCGCGGCCTCTATGAGCAACTCCGTGAACTCCGTGCCGACCGGGACCCGCAGCCGCTGGCCGACGCCACGGAGAACGTAGCTCCGGCCCGCAACCGGCTGCGCAGCGGCCTGCCCCTGTGGGGTATTGGCGGCCTGTTTATTGCCGCCATGGCGGGCATTTACCACTTGTACAACGTCGCGCTGAACGAACGCATCAGGGATGTGCTCAGCGTACTGGACCAACTACCGAAATAAGGATATCACTGTGATTCGGGTAGAACTGCCGGCGCTGATCGGGCGCCTTAACGACATTTCACGCCAGGCCCTGGAAGCCTCCGCCGCCCTGTGCATCAGCCGCCAGGGCGCCGAGATTACCCCGGCCCATTTGCTGTTCAAACTGCTGGAAACGCCGTTCTCTGACGTACGCCAGATTCTGGAACACACCGGTATCAATCATCAGCAACTGCAGCCATTGGTGGGCGACAGCCTGAACGGCGAGCCGCAGACCGCCGAGCCTTATCCCTCGTTCTCGCCTTTGCTGGTGGAACTGATGCAGGACGCCTGGCTGTTGGCCTCCACCGAACTGGGCCACACCGAACTGCGTTCCGGCGCCGTGTTTCTGGCCCTGCTGATGAACGCCGACCGCTACCTGATGCCCCGGGTGGCCCAGACCCTGGTAGACATCAACCGGGAACAGCTGCGCAAACAATTCGACCGCCTCACGGACGGTTCCGTCGAACGCCCGCAGCTGACGGAAAACGGCTCTGCCAAGCCTGTGGCGGATACCGACATGGACCCGCTCAAGCGTTACGCCACCGACTTCACCAAGCTGGCCCGGGAAGAAAAACTGGACCCGGTAGTATGCCGGGATGCCGAAATCGACCAGATGATCGACATCCTCTGCCGCCGCCGCAAGAACAACCCGATTGTGGTGGGTGATGCCGGCGTGGGCAAAAGCGCTCTGGTGGAAGGTTTGGCCCTGCGCATCGTCAACGGTGACGTACCGGACCGCCTGAAAACCGTTGAACTCTGGACCCTGGACATGGGCGCCCTGCAGGCCGGTGCCTCGGTCAAAGGCGAATTCGAGAAGCGCCTGAAGGGCGTGATCGAAGCCGTTAAAGGTTCTGTTACGCCAATCATCCTGTTCATCGACGAAGCCCACACCCTGATCGGTGCCGGCAACAGCGAAGGCGGCTCCGACGCCGCCAACCTGTTGAAGCCAGCGCTGGCCCGGGGCGAGCTGCGCACCATCGCCGCCACCACCTGGCGCGAATACAAGAAATACTTCGAGAAAGACCCGGCCTTGAGCCGCCGCTTCCAGCCGGTCGCCCTGGACGAGCCGACCCCGGGCGAAGCCGTCCACATACTCCGGGGCCTGCGTACTGTCTACGAAAAAGCCCATCAGGTACTGGTCGCCGACAGCGCCCTGAAAGCCGCCTCGGAAATGTCTGCCCGTTACCTCGCCGGCCGCCAATTACCGGACAAAGCCATCGACGTACTGGACACCGCCTGCGCCAGGGTCAGCCTGAACCTGAGCACACCTCCGCGCCGTCTCAGCCACGTGCGCAGCGAGTTGCACCAACTGGCCATGGAACAGGACCTGCTGAGCCGGGAACATACCCTGGGCCAGAGCGTTGACGCCGAGCGGGAACAGGAACTTGAACAACGCATCGCCGACCTGACCGCCGAAGCCGAAGCCCTGGAGCAAAGCTGGAACGACCAGCGCGACCTGGTGGCCCGGCTGGTCGACATCCGCGAACAGCTGTTGCTGGGTGATGTCGAAGCCGAAATCGCCGCTGTTGAGTTGGCCGAGAGCGATCACGAAGAACGCCCGGACCTGAAAAGCGAAGCCGCCGCCATCGAACAGGAACTGGCCGAGCTGCAAGCTGATGAACCCCTGGTCCATGCCCGCGTCGACGCTCGCCAGGTCGCCGAAGTCATCGCCGACTGGACCGGCATTCCTGTCAATCGCATGACCACCGACGAACTGGAGAAAATCACCCACTTGCCGGCGTACCTGCAGGCCCACATCAAAGGCCAGGACACCGCCATCGACTGCCTGCACCAGCACCTGCTCACCGCCCGCGCCGACCTGCGCCGCCCCGGCCGCCCCATGGGCGCCTTCCTGCTGGTGGGCCCGAGTGGTGTTGGTAAAACCGAAACCGTGGTGCAACTGGCCGAACTGCTTTACGGCGGCCGCCAGTTCCTCACCACCATCAACATGTCCGAATACCAGGAGAAGCACACCGTCTCCCGCCTGATCGGCTCACCCCCAGGCTATGTGGGCTTTGGCGAAGGCGGCATCCTCACCGAAGCCATCCGCCAGAAGCCCTATTCCGTGGTCCTGCTCGACGAAGTCGAAAAAGCCCACCCGGAAGTCCTAAACCTGTTCTACCAGGCCTTTGACAAAGGCGAGCTGGCGGACGGCGAAGGCCGGTTGATCGACTGCAAAAACGTCGTCTTCTTCCTCACCTCCAACCTCGGCTACCAGACCATCGCCAACCACGCCGAAGCACCGGAAAAGATCGAAGAAGCCCTGTACCCGGAACTGGCCAACTTCTTCAAGCCGGCATTGCTGGCGCGAATGGAAGTGGTGCCCTACCTGCCGCTGGGTGAAGACACCCTCAACCGCATCGTCGGCGACAAACTCCAGCGCCTGGCCGACCAGATCAAAGCCCGTTACCACACCGACGTGGAACTGGAAGACGGCCTGGTAGAAGCCATCCGCAGCCGCGCCACCAGAAGTGAAAACGGCGCAAGGATGCTGGAGTCGATCATCGAAGGCGAACTATTGCCACCGGTGTCCCTGGCGCTGCTGGAAAAACTGGCGGCAAGAGAGCCGGTGACCAAGGTCACCCTGGGTGTCGAAGAAAACAAATTCACAGGAACAGTCGCATAACGTGAAGGCCCCCTGAATCGTAGCGCACCGTGGGGTTGAGCGTTCCAAAACCCTGCGGAGCCATGGATGGCGGAGCGGAGCGTACACGGACGTATTCACAGCGTGTTTTGGAACGCTCAACCCCACGGTGTGCGGGCGGCAAACGAGAGCGGAGCGTACAAGGATGTATTCACAGCGTGTTTTGGAAAACCACCCCGCAGGGTGCGCGGGCGACGATCTCCTAAGTCATTATTCTGGAATGGAAAGCATGGGAAGAATGCAGAAGGAACTGCACACCGGCATAGACCTGGCGGTGGCACTCATCAAACAGGACACCCTGCCTGCGTTGCTGAACACCGCCACCAGCCAGCTCCAAAAAGCCTTCGGCCTCACCAAATGCTGGGCCCTAGAACTCGACCTCAGCGGCCGAACCCTCCACTGTGGCCAACTAGGCGACACCAGTGAATTCGACTGCAGCGACTTCAGCCACCCGTTTGCCCATGTACTGCAAACCGGCCAGCCCAGAGAGCTTACCCGCGCCGCCAGCTACCGCCTGGACCACCCCGGCTTCCAGACCCTGTTCGACGCCAGCGACCGCCCCAGAAGCCTCTGGCTTGAACCCCTCGCCGGCGAAGACGGCCGCACCCTCGGCATCCTCGTTCTTTGCAGCGACCATCCAGACTGGCAAGGCATCGTCGGCCAGCCCCTGTACGCCGGCATCAAACAACTGCTGGTGCATCAGTGGATCAGCCAACTGCAAACGCGCGACCAGGTCTGGCAGCGGCGCATGCTTAAACGCTCCCTGGACCACCTGCACGACGCCGAAACCCTGCGCCAGCGCTGTGAAAAACTGGCCCACACCCTGGTCGGCAACTCCGAAGCCATGGTGAACCTCCGGGCCCAAGTGGTGCGTGCCGCCGGCAGTCAGCTGTCCGTGCTGATCCAGGGCGAAACCGGCTGCGGCAAAGACGTGGTCGCCCGGGGCATCCACGACATGTCCGACCGGGCGAATGGTCCGCTGGTGGTGGTCAACTGCGCTGCCATCCCGGACACCCTGCTGGAAAGCGAACTGTTCGGCCATACCAAAGGCGCCTTCTCCGGCGCCGACCAGTCCAAAGAGGGCCTTCTGGCCCAGGCCAATGGCGGCACCCTGTTCCTGGATGAAATCGGTGACATGCCTATGGCCCTGCAGTCCAAACTGCTGCGGGTACTGGAAAGCCGCCAGTTCCGCCCCCTGGGCGCCCGGGATGAACAGCACTCCGACTTCCGGCTGGTGGCGGCTACCCATCAGCCCCTGCAGGAAGGCATCGAAGACGGCCGCTTTCGGCGTGACCTGTTCTATCGCCTCAGCCAGTTCCCATTGCGGGTTATTCCGCTGCGCGAACGCACGGAAGACCTGGAAGCCCTGAGCCGGCATTTCATTCGCCTGTACACCGAACGCGAAGGCAGTGGCCCATTGGGTATCAGCAGCCACGCGCTGCACACGCTGGCTGGTTACAACTTTCCCGGCAACGTGCGGGAACTGCGCAACATCGTGGAATTGGCTTGCCTGCAAACGCCCGCCGGCGATGACATCCAGCCGGAAGTGTTACGCCTGGATGACCTGTTTGCCGATCCAGGCCCGGCCATGGATGCCAGCGTTGAACCGAAAGCCATGGTGGGGGTTCCGGTGGCGGATGACATCCGCGACCTGAAAGCCGCCGCCCAGGCCTTCGAGGCCGCCATTATCCGTGAACGACTGCGCCAGTACGGCGGCAACCGTGCCCAGGCTGCTGAAAGCCTGGGCCTGCCCAAACGTACCCTGGCCCATAAATGTCTGAAGTATCAGGTAACTGACGTATGACCCTGAAAGACCGAATCCAACCCGGGCTGTTCGGCCTGGCCATGCTGCTGGCCAGCACCGTCACGCTCGCCGACACACGCCTGGCGGAAGCCGAGGCCTGCACGGCCGAAGCCAACCGGCTCGACCGGCTGGCCTGTTTTGATGAGGTGTTCGCTACCCCACTGGCTCGTTATGAGCAGGGTCGGCGGGTGCCGGAGGTCAACCAGTCCGAACGCTGGCGCCGGGCCTTTGCCCAGGCCAGTGGTGAGGATGCGTCCGGGGTGACCTATCGGGATACCGGTGCGGCTGCTGGCCACCTGGTCACTGTCTCTGCATTAGGGGTTCAACCGCCACGACCGGTGCTGGCGCTGCAGTGCCACAACAACATCACCGAATTGACCGTCATGCTGCCGGAACCTATCAACCGGGAGCGGGTGGAGGTGGCATTGGGGCCCGAGCGAGCCTACTGGCGGGTACGGGATGAGGGCCTGGTGGTCAGTGCCGGCCGCGGCTTGCCGGCAATCCGTATAGTGCAGCAAATCGTCGGGCAGCCGGACGCTCGCATTCACGCCGAAGCCCAGGAGCTGGATGGTTTGCTGTTTGATCTTTCCGGTTATGCAGAAGCGATCCGGCCACTGCGTCAGGCCTGTGGCTGGTAAGGGGGCAACGATGCAGGTTATTGAACAACACCCATACGTTGAACAGGTGCTCGGTGCGATTCCGGGGGAAAGCGGCACCGGCGACAGCCTGGCCGAGGACCCGGTGTTGGAGTTTCTGGAAGACGAAGTGATGAAAGTGGGTTCTCTGGCCCACAACGACATCGACTGGAACAAGGTTGAGAGTGAGGCCCTCAAGCTGCTGGCAGACCGCAGCAAAGACATCAAGGTGCTGGGTTTTCTGATGCTCAGCCTGCAGCGCAGTGGCGACGGCGAACGCTTTGCCTTGTCACTGTACCTGTTGCATCGGGTGTTGGATGGCTGGTGGGAGAACGCCTGGCCCTATCCCGGCGCCAAGGGACAGCGTGCCCGAAAAATGCTGTTTACCCAGATGCTGCAACGCGCCCTCAAAGGTGTGGAGAGCCTGAGTTTTGATGCCAGCGTGGGTGATGGCCGCCAGTACTGCCTGGACCTGATCGACAAGCTGGATGACCAGGCCAAAGCCAAAGACCTGCCGGGTGACGCCTTGTTTGATCTGAAGCGGGCGGCAGAGAAACTGCCCAAACCAGACCAGCCTGGCAGCCAGGCCAGTGCCGGGGAGCCTCAAACCGCTCCGAGCCAGCCGGCAGCGGCGGCAGTAAACAAGCCGGCGGCTACCACTGCCGCAAGCGCCTCACTGGGCAGCCTGACACTGGACCCGAGTAATGAGCGGGCGACCCGCCAGAGCCTGCTGAAAGTGGCTGAGCTGCTCACCGGCACTGAGCCGGAAAACCCCTTGGGTTACCAGATGCGCCGCCATGCCATCTGGCAAAGCATCACCAGCCTGCCGCCCACCCGGGATGGCAAGCGAACAGACCTGGCTGCTGTGAGTGCAGACCGGGTGGCGGAGTACAAGGAAAGTCTGGATAAAACCCCGGATAACGAACTCTGGCAGCGCATCGAACAGAGCCTGTCGGTCAGCCCGTTCTGGCTCGATGGCCATTGGCTCAGTGCCCGGGCGGCGATGGCGTTGGGCCATAGCGATTGCGCCGAAGCCATCCGGGAAGCCCTGAAAGCCTTTGTGCAAAGGCTGCCAGAACTGGCAGAGCTGACCTTCAATGACGGCACCGCCTTTCTCAGTGACGATGCCGCGGACTGGATGCACACCGCACCGGCGTCGGCCAAAGGCAACGGCGGTGGCGCCAACCCCTGGGAGCAGGCGCTGGACAGTGCGGTGGAACTGGCAAGGCAGAGCAAACTGCCGGCGGCACTGGAGCTGCTGGAACAAGGCCTGGCCGATGCCCGGGAGCCCCGGGAACGGCTGTACTGGCGCCTGGCCAGTGCCAAGCTTCTTAAAGAAACCGGCCTGAAAGCCATGGCCGCGCAACAGATTCAGGACCTGCAGGGGCAGGTCCGTGGCCTGGTTCTGGAAGACTGGGAACCCGGCCTGATCAAACAACTGGAACGACTGGCGTAACGCCCGCACGCATCAAACGCAGGAATGGAAACCATGTGGAGAAAAGCCTTACTCATTGGTCGTTGGCTACTGCCTCATCTTCGTAACGCCGCACCGGTCACCCTGGCGCTGGCGGTCATCGCCTTGCTGGTGGCCACCTGGTGGCTGGGCCCCCGCCTGGAAATTGGCGGAGAGTACCCGTTGATGGCCTGGCAGATGCGGGCCCTGGTGACCCTGGGTGTGATTTTGCTGGTGGTGGTGTTCTGGGGTATGGCCCTGGCTCGCCGGCTGGGCAAGGTGAATAAAGCCAAAGCCGAGGAGCAACAGGAACAGGAAGATCCGATCCTGCCTATGGAACGCCGGCAGCAGCGCTTGCTGGACCGCCAGTTGCAGGCCCTGAAAAGCAATCTGCCCGGCCACAAAGGCCTGTACCGCCTGCCCTGGTACCTGGTTATGGGCCTGGAAGATGCCGGCAAGACCAGCCTGATTCAGCGGGCAGGGCAAACCTACACCCTCACCAACGTCACCCGGAATAACCGGGGCGACCGCAATCCCTTCGGTTTTGACTGGTGGATTGGCGATAACGGCGTACTGATCGACCCGGACGGCGAACTGCTGAGCCAGAACCAGGGCGAAGGCGCCACCGGCGAAATCCAGAACCGGCTGTGGAACCACTTTATCGGCTGGCTCGAGCGCAGCCGTCCCCAGCGCCCGCTGAACGGCGTGATTCTGGCCGTGGACCTGGCCCGCCTGAGCACCGCCAGTGATAAGCAGCGGGAAGCCCACGCCATCCTGCTGCGCACCCGCCTGCGGGAACTGATGGAACAGCTGGGTTCGCGGCTGCCGGTGTATGTCACCTTCACCAAGATGGACCTGATGTACGGGTTCGCACCGTTCGTGCGTACCCTGTCAAAAGCCGAGAAAGACAAGGCTTTAGGCTTCACCTTCCGACTGGATGGCCAGCAGGATCACGATCAGTGGTTGGAGCAATTCGCAGATCGCTACAACGACATGGTGGATGAGCTTAGCCAGCGCCTGCCGGATGTCCTGGCGGACACCCGCGATAACGAAGAGCGGGCCGCTGCCTATTCGTTCACCCGCCAGCTGGCGGGCCTGAAAACCACCATGGAGCAGTTCCTGACCGATCTGTTGTCGGCCGATGCCTTCTCCACGCCTGCCCTGGTCCGTGGGACCTATTTCACCTCGGTGCTGCAGGAAGGTGTGCCGGAAGATGCCTTTGTCTCTGCCGCTGCCCACAATTACCAGATGACCAGCCCCATCCAGCCGGCCCAGCGAGGCGGTCAGTCGGTCAGCCTGTTTACCAAAGGGCTGTTCCCGGAGGTGATCTATCCAGAGGCGGGCCTGGCGGGCGATAACCGCAAGGTGGTCGGCAAACGCCGTCGCAAAGTCGCTGTGGCCGCCGCCGTGGCGGTGTGTGCCGGTGCCGGCATGACCGCCGGCTGGCAGCACTATTTCATCAAGAACGCAGACGCCGCCGCCCAGGTGGAAAACCGGGTAAACGCCTTTATCAACAACTGGCAGCCGGTGGGCTACGAGCCCGACAGCACCGGCCGTAATCTGCTGCAACCGCTGGATGAATTGCGCGAGGCCACCATGGCCTTTGGCGACTACCGCAACGAGTGGAGCCTGGTAGCCGATATGGGCCTGTATCAGGGCCACAAAGTGGGGCCGGAAGTAGATGCCGCCTACCTCGACATGTTGGCCTACCAGTACCTGCCTGCATTGATGTTCGGCGTGATGGAAGAAATGGGCCGGGCACCTGACAACAGCACCGAGCGCCTGGAACACCTGCGGGTGTTGCGCATGCTGTACGACGCCAGCGGTCGGCGCAGTGACCTTGTCGCCGCTTACATGCGAAGCTACTGGCAGAACCGTTTCCCCGGCCAGCGGGAGGTGCAGAACCGTCTCTATGGCCACCTGCAATACGCCATGGCCCACACCAACCTGGCCGGCATGGCGGCCGAGGGCGACCAGACCGCCACCATGGCACTGGCACCGTTCCGCAGCAGTGTGCAGTGGGCGCAGCATGAACTGGGCCGGATCAGCACGCCAGACCGCGTGTACCGTGATCTGCAGGTGGAAGCCAACCGGGAATTCCAGGCACCGCTGGAGCTGGCGCGCAGCTCCGGGCCAGCCTTCTCCACCGTGTTCACCCGCATGGACGCCTACGGTGAACCGCTGGGCGATGAATTACCGTCCGCAGACGATCCACTGTCCATCCCTGCGTTGCTGACCCGCGAAGGCCTGGAGAAGTGGTTCCTGCGCAAATCCGGTTCGGTAACCGAACTGGCGTTGGTGGATGCCTGGGTATTGGGTCGGCGCAATGATGTGGATTTCAGCAAGGCGGACGAGGCAGAGCTGCTGGCCAGCCTGCAAACGCTGTATGCCGAGAATTATGCGGAAGCCTGGCGCACCGCCGTCAGCCGGCTGGATGTCCACCGGTTTGAAGACCTGAACCACGGCGTGCGCATTCTGGAAAGCCTGACCAGCGGCCACGAACCCCTGGCCCGGTTCCTTGGCCAGGTCCAGAGTAATACCCGCCTGATCCCGGTGGGTGACGGTGAAGCCGAGGCAGCCCGAAAACTGCTGGAGCAGTCGCCCCATTTCCGTATGTTGCAGGATATTGAGCGCCAGTTCGCCGACCTGAACCGGCTGACCCGCAAGCAGGGTGACCAGCCTTCTGGCCTGGATGAAATCATGCAGGTGGTGGGTGAACTGCATGAATACCTGCGCAACATCCAGGAGTCCCCGGATGCCGGCAAAGCCGCGCTCAGCGCCGCCCGTGCCCGCATGGGCCTGCAGGGGGCAGACCCCATCTTCACGCTGCAGCGTATGGCCAACCACCAGCCGGAGCCACTGAACCGCGTGCTCAACCGGCTGGCCACGGAAAGCTGGCGCGTGGTGCTTGACCGTGCGGTGGCTCAGTTGGAGCGCGAGTGGTACCGGGAAGTATACCAGCCGTTCCAGCAGAATCTGGCCCGGCATTATCCGTTCACCGCCGGTGCCGGTCGCGATGCCGCACTGCAGGACTTCGAGCGCTTCTTCGCCCCGGATGGCATCCTGGAAACTTTCTACAATGACAACCTGAAACTGTTTCTGGAAGACCATCCCGAGCATGTGGGCGACGCCCGCCGGGCCAGCCTGGTACGCCGGGACGTGGTGGCCTCTCTGGACCGGGCCCGGCAGATTCGCCAGGCCTTCTTCACCCGCAGCGGCACACTGGACGTAGAATTCGCCCTGGAACCCCTGAACCTGACCAACAACAAGCGCCGGGCGGTAGTGAACATCGACGGCCAGCTGGTGGAGTTCTCCCACGGCCCGCGCCAGAGCATACCGCTGGTCTGGCCCAATACCCTGCGGGATTCGGTGGAAAGCCGCATTACCCTGGTGCCGATTCAGGTCAACCGTTCGCCCCGGAGTATCTCGGAAAGTGGCCCCTGGGCGCTGTTCCGGTTGCTCGATAAAGCCGAGATTGCCGGCGTCAGCAGCAATGCCGTGGATGTGAAGTTCACCGTGGACGATGGCGAGATGCGATATCGCCTGCATGCGGCCAGTAATACCAACCCGTTCACACAGCAGCTGCTCTCGGGGTACCGCATACCCCGCAGCTTGTATTAAACTGTGTCCCGTCGCCCGGGCTTGAATGCCCGGGTTGACCGGAGCTTGCACCTGGATGGTGCCGGCTGAAACGGAAATGTTCATTCTTCAGGGACCGAAGTCATGCCCCAGGCAAGCGGATTGCAGTTCACCGCCCGTGTAGGCGAATTCCCCTCAGATCACTTTTCGGTAGTTGGCTTTAAGCTGGCCGAACAGCTGTCTTCCTTGTTTCATGGCCGGTTAGAACTGGCGAGCACCGACCCCGATGTGGCCGCTGCTGACGTTCTGGAACAGCCGGTGGACCTGGTAGTCTGGCAAGATGGCCAACCCCTGCGGCGCTTCACCGGCGTGGTCAACGAATTCGTCCGAGGCAACACCGGCCACCGCCGCACCGCCTATGAAGTGGTCATCCAGCCCCCGGCCTGGCGCCTGGGCCTGATGCACAACAGCCGCATCTTCCAGACCCAGAGTACCGACACCATCGTGCGCACCCTGCTCGAGGAGCGGGGCATTATTGATACGGTCTTTGACTTCAAGCGCCCCCCTGAAGAACGGGAATACTGCGTCCAGCATCGGGAAAGCGACCTGCAGTTCATTGAACGACTGGCCGCCGAAGAAGGCTGGCACTACCGTTACCAGCACGGCAGCGTGGATGGCGAAGAACAACCAGCATTAATCATCGCTGACCACCACGGCGACGCCCCCAAGCTGGACCCGGTGCCCTGCAACACCCAGGCCGGCGGCAGCAGCAAACAGGCCTGCGTATTCAGCTTCGCCTACGAAGAACGCATCAAAGCCGCCTCCGTGGCCATGAAGGACTACACCTTCAAAAACCCCGCTTACGCCCTGATGCACGAGCACAGTGCTGGCGGTGTGAACCACAGAGAAGACTACCAACACTACGACTACCCCGGCCGCTACAAGGCCGACGCCAGCGGCCAGCCCTTCACCCAGGCCAGACTGGACGCCCTGAGAAACGACGCCTCCCTGGCCCAGGGCGAAAGCAACCGCCCGGACTTTACCCCCGGCGCCAAAGTCGAGCTGCAGGACCACGACAGCCAGAGCCTGAACCGGGAATGGCTGCTGACCGCCATCACCCACACCGGCAAACAGCCCCAGGCCATGGAAGAAGAGGGTGGCAGCGAACCCACCAGCTACCACAACGACTTCACCGCCATCCCGGCCGACAAAACCTGGCGGCCAGTGTGTGAACACAAACCCATGATGGACGGCCCCCAGATGGCCATCGTCACCGGCCCCGAGGGTGAAGAGATCCACTGCGACCAGTACGGCCGGGTGAAAGTGAGATTCCCCTGGGACCGCTATTCAAAGAACGACGAACACTCCAGCGCCTGGCTGCGTGTGGCCCAAGGTTGGGCCGGCGGCCAATACGGCTTTATGGCGTTACCCAGAATCGGTAACGAAGTGATTGTCTCCTTCCTGGACGGCGACCCGGACCAGCCCATCATCACTGGCCGAACCTATCACGCCACCAACACACCGCCCTACGCGCTGCCGGAACACAAAACCCGGACCACATTAAAAACCAAAACCCACAAGGGTGAGGGCAGCAACGAACTGCGCTTCGAAGACGAAGCAGACCAAGAGCAAATCTACGTTCACGCCCAGAAAGACCTGGACCTGCTGACGGAAAACAACCGTACCGAAGTCATCAAGAACGACAGCCACCTGACGGTGGAGAACAACCGCTTCAGCCACACCAAAGGCAACAGCCACCATACCGTGGACCGCGAAAAGCGCGAACAAACCGGCAAAGACCACAGCTTCAACGTCACCGGCACCCTGCACCTCAAAGCCGGCACCGCCTGGCTCAGTGATTCCGGCACCGAGCTGCATATCAAAGCCGGCCAAAAAGCAGTGATCGAAGCAGGAGCCGAAATCACCCTCAAAGCCGGTGGCAGCTTCGTAAAGATCGACCCCAGCGGCGTGGCCTTGGGTGGTGCGAGCATCAAGATGAACGCCGGTGGCGCTGGCGGCAAAGGCAGTGGGCAGAAGGTGCAGGTGCCGGAGAGGCCCGGGTTGGTGACGGCTGCAGGCGGGGTTGTGGCGCCGGTGGCGTTGGCGGAAGTCGATCAACGTCTGGATGCCGAGCCAAAAGCCATCGTTGCCCATCGCCTCAAGCAGGCACGCATGCAAGGAACGGCCATTGTTGAGCAGTGCCAGCAACAACCTGATGGCTCCTGTCCGCTCGGTAACTGCCCGTGCGGCAAGAACCAGTCGGCATGATCGGAGGGGAGAGGTCCGTGGCATTACCAAAACCTTCATCTGACAAAGTGCGTTACCTGGTGTTGGAAGCCCGCCAGAATCCGCCGGTTGTGCGGTCTTTGTATGCGCAGGCAGACAACCCGAATTGGGTGCACCTGTTTGCTGAAACAGACTGGCAGCAATACCTGACTGAAAGCCCCGTTGTCCTGGAAGCAAACCAGAGTAGCCCTGAATACCAGTGGGCGCTGAAAGGACTGAAAGAGGGACGATTAACGGGCCTGATTCTGGAGTCGTCAGAAGGGCTCGAGTCCGTCACGCAATGGTTAAGAGCGCGTCTGAAAGTACGCTTCGATGGGCAACGACAGGGCCTGTTGCGCTTCTATGACCCGGATGTTTGGCATCGGCTATCTCCGGTGGTCCAGGACCAAGCGGATGTAGTGGAACGAGTTATCTACTGGCATGGTGATTCCGGTGAGGCCCGCTGGCTAACCACCGAAAAACCAAGCCCGTTTAACATGTTCCCTGTGCCCACACTGAACGAAAGCCAATGGCAGGCATTGAACATTGTTATTGCCTGAGAATGAATTCACCGCTAGACAAAGCAAGGAATGACAGGGATGTCTGAGAACAACTCGAACCAGGTTGCCGGAAGCTGTGGTCCCGCCTGTGAGGGCGAATTACTCTTTGTCGAGGTAATGGGAAGGGATCACCCGAAAGGGCATGCCTTCCGGATCTTTGATGAGCAAAATGTCGAACGGCAAGAAAAACTGGAAAGCCGGGTGGCTGTGGAGGATCTTGGCGATTCGCTTCTTCATATCTGGCCGTGGCAAGGGGAACCGAACCGTAGCCTATGGCTGGAGATTGCTGCAGATGAGGGTGATCCGATTCATGTACCGTTTCTTAAAAGTGCAACTGCTGTGCAACGTGAATCGGAGCGCCAGCATCATGTGATACTTCCCATCATTCCGACCACGCTGATCTCGGGTGTAACCCTGAAAGGTAACAACCCCGCCCACCGCGTAGTGTCGCGTCCCGGTTTTATCTATCTATTCCACGAGGGGAAACTTTGGCGTGAACTTGAAGTACGAATGAACGAGCAAGGGGTTACGAGTTACCACGATGTGGCGCTTGAGAACTATAGGCAGACCGGTGGTGAGTTTGAGCCTGGCTATCGAGCTGTGACAGGTGCCGCCCTTAGTGAAATCTGGGTGCCGGCACGAATTGATGGCAACTGGATCAGTATCGACGCAGCGTACAGTGAGTCTCAGTGGCCAGGGGCCCGAGTTAACTATTTACAGGGTAAGCCTCTGGTCAGAGTGGATCGCTGCAGCACCATTAAAATGGAGCTTGCGGATCCGAAGCATCAAGACGGCGAGACCTACACAATCAACCCAGGCCTTACCAATGCGTTCCTGGCTAGCCATCTCGCACCCCAAAGGAGCCGAAACCCTTTAATCGAGTGGCATTTTGATCGCCCGGAGAACTACCTCTTTGATCTCAAAGGTAGCTATGCTGCGTCGGCAGCGGAAGCGGCAGTCGGAATCCACCAACGTCAGGAGGATCCAGACCCCGAGGACGTGATTCATGAGGATGAGCGTCCGGAGATGTCGGTGCTAGCCAAATGTCTTTATCGGACATTGAAAGAAGTGGAAGTGGCTGATGAGCCAACGAGTGATGAAGAAGGGCTCGGGATACTGGATTGGCCTGAAAATATACAAACTGTCGGAGATTGTATTAAGGACGCACGCGATCGGCTGATTGGGGCTATCCAGCTGGATGACCCGGTTGGAAAGCTACGTTATCTGCAGCAGCGTCGTCAGGTAGCGGCCTGGTTCTCCAATGCTGCAGTGAGACGGGCAAAGGCCCGGCCTTATTTTGAGTCCGCCCTGTTAATGAATGCCGCAGTTGTACCCAGCAATATTGGTGGGAGATTAAACCCACTGCACAAGTACATGTCTGAACTAAATGATGAGGGGCGGAAGGAGCTTGAACGTTCCATCGCCGTGTCTGAGAGAAGGCTTGCAGTGGAGTATGGGGCTAACCTGCAAACTGATCTTCTGGATCTGTTGCAGCGTAGCTGGGTCCAACATAGTTTGGTGGATCTGTTTACGCATGATGGTTACGACTATGCGGGTGCTTTTCATTTTCTGGTGTCATTAATCCAAGAAGTGATCAAGGAGTCTGCCGAATGTGACGTTTTGGCGGCTAGAACAGACGGCCCGATGACCGGTAAAGGAAAAGAGTGGCTTCTGGACATCTGTCGCGCAGGGCGCGGCCAATTACTTTACACACTGCTGTTTCCCAGCGTTACTATCGAGGACCTGAAGCAGCCCTATGTTACTCCGGCCGAACCGGACGAAAACACAGGCGACGGTCAGTTCCGGGCCAGCGAGTTGGCATCGCTGGAGGATGAAGATCTCCCAGAAATAGATCTTGTCAAGACGCGGGATGGCCTGGAATTGGCCGCCGCGGCCGAGACAGGGATTTTCTCAACGGTCTTTGCTTCAAGCATGCGGATAGGCACCCAGACACTGTTGAGCATCCATGGCAATCTTTGGTCGGCAATTCAAAGTGCCAGTCAGCCCTTGATCAGCAATAACCAGAAACTTAAAGATCTTGACGCCCAACTCAAGGCAATCGAAACGGAAATGGATCGGTTGCGGCAGGAAAGGGCAGACGCCGAGAGAGCGAGTACGGAGGCAAGGGATAACGCGGTTGATGAGCGGAATGAAGGTCACCGACAGGCCGAACAGGCCAGGCAGAAAGCGCGGGCAAACCTTGCGCGTATAGCTGCACAGGAGTCTGAAATTGATCTACGCTCAAAGAATCTGGCAGGACAAAGACAACTGTTATACGCAGGCTTGATCCAAGCGCGAATGAAGCTGTATTCAGGGTCAATTGAGCAACTCAGGGCATCCCTGCCTTCCCTCATGGGCAGCATCCGGCTGGAGCGCTTTTCAAAGGCGAAGCAAAAACGCTTCCTCGTGCTCGGGATCACTGGCTTGGAGGAGCTTCCCGAAGGAATGAGGGCCATTCAGATGTTTGGTGATATTACCGAACTGACCGAGGGAAAGGTTCACCATAGAGCCTCCACGAACAAGTCTCGTGCCCGTGCACAAGGGTTGCCTTCCGGTAAAGCGAGCGAAGTCTTGTTGCTGGTTGTGCCGGAGAACGAGCGAATGGCGAAAATTCTGAAACACCTAGATGCGGCACAAAGACAATACTCCGGGGCGTTGAAGGAGCTGGGCATATGGGAGCGCTATGCGGCCCAATCCTCCAACTTGTCGGCGGCAGCGACTGCTGTGGTGGCCCGGCGGGTGGCAGAGGCAGAGCTCAAACTAGACAAGGCATTGAGCCAGTTCGAGAAGGTCGATGGTAACCTGCGAGCGGCCAACGATGCTGTTGGCGATCTGGAAGCCAACAGAAATACCCTTGGGGCCAAAGTCCGCGAGCTCGAAGAAACGGTGACTAAGACGGAGAAAAGGCGTCTTTACCGGGTGCTCAATTCTCCACTTTTGCCTGCTTCAATCATGCTTATGGAGTTGCATAATGTGTCAGGCGTGGTGGCTGCTTACGAGAGAAATTTCAGAACTAAGGGGGAGTGGAATGCAATTTCGGGGGCTGGAAGTGCATACTACGACATAGGTTATGCCTCCGTTATGCTAACAGAGCGATTTCTGCAGAATGTGGCGATTGTTGAACGGGTATCGAAGCAGTTCCTGTCTCGTGAATGGAATGGTCGTTTTGCTACAAAGCTAGCTGGATATCTTGGTGGTCCCCTAACGTGGGGCAGGGCCTTGGGCGGAGTGGGCGGCGTCCTGATGAGCCTCGTCTATGCCCTTGACGCGAATTATTTTTTTCGTATGGGTAATACTGGCGCGTCGGTTGGTGCGGGAATAGTCGCTGCTGGGGGGGTGGCATTGACATTTGCCAGCGTGGCCGGGTCTGCAGGGTTGTTGTTTCTGGGGCCGGCTGGGTGGCTTGCTTTGGGTGTGGCGCTGGCAATTTCGGGTACGGCAGTGATGGCCTGGTTCAACGAGAAGCCCATTGAGATCTGGATGCGCCATGGTCCCTTCGGGTCGATGGCCGAGAAACCCTTTCTGAAAGAACCTCAGGAAGCTTATTACCGCCTGGCAAGTCTATTAATGGGTGTGAGTGTCGTGATCGAACCCAACCCTCTGCGTGGGCGGGCGCTCCGGCGGGAGTTGGCTGAGGAGGACGAGGATCGCCTGGCGGTACTCCGAGAGGCAAATACCCGTTTACGGATCGAAAGCGCTTTCCCTGGTTTATTCAAAGGAGCTGAGATGGTGGCTGTGAAGCCACACCTTCAATTGGTTGAGACAAAGTCCGAGCGGGGGTATTTGCTGGGCGTGAGTGACATGTCCAGAACGATGGTTAGGCCATTCGCAAAAACTGAGTTGAAGGAACATGTACTTCTGGAGGAGGAGTTCGATGGTGGGACTTATGTGTATCTGAAAACGCCTCTTACCCGCAGCAAGGGATCGGAGCGCTGGTTCGGAGCGGTGGATCTGAAAGAAACCTGGACCTATCACTGGGATGTCCGCATTCAGGTGCAAATTCACGCTGAAGAAGGCAAGGCTCCCATGGTTTTCCCCGCGCCAGATCCGGAGGACCCATTGACTTACAACAAAGATGATCCTAAACATGCTCAACCGGACTTCAGTAAGAAGGGTCGCCCATTCTGGTATGAGGAACAGGTCCGTTACTATGGTTGACCCAACAAACACAGGGACTGATTTCGGTGGCTACTATGGCACCGACGCATATTGTCCCGAATCAGTACCGGAGCAACCCGTTCAAAGTCAGGATTTCAATCATTCTAAATTAGGGCGATCAGCGGGCTTTCGGCTGCCTTGGGGGAGAGCGCAGGATGTCATGCCATCCAACTTATTTGCTCGCTGGCCACCAAAAGCCTTGCGAGAGATAGAACTAATTGGGAATCTTTTGGAGGAAGCAGGGCACCAAGGCCAGCAAGATCATCAAAGTATTCGGTATGCGCCGCTCGCTTTCCGGTCTAAGTTGATCAATGCGCTTGAGGTATTCGGAAAAGCTCTCTTCTGGGTCAGTTTACCTCTTGGGGTTGTTATATATGTGATGCATGCCTATCTTACAGACTCCAAGTTGTTAATTGCACTGCAAGATGTCTACTCATTTATTCTGATGATAACAGGCATACCCGCCCTCATGTGGCTGTCCTCAACACTCGTTTTCACCCTATTTCCCCGATGGAGCGTAAAAGCCGGACGCGGTCCTGAATGGGAACTCGACCGTCGCAACGGGATGGTTCGGGTGTGGAGTTACCGCCGTGCCGTGCCTTTTATTGGGCCACGCAAAGTCACGGTTTTCGAGGCGCCTTTCTATGAGTTCGACGGCTTTGTGGCCGGTGGGGCAACCCGGTATGGGCCAAGGTTCGATTTCATCCTGTGCCACCGCTATAGCAAGCTGACGGTGCATATCGGCGATATTCTTTTGGGCTGGCACCATAACCCCCGGCCTTGTTACGCGCTCTGGGATTTCCTCCAGAACTACATGGATGTGAGCCGCCCACTGCCCGAGTTTCCGGTGCTGGAGCCCCATCGACACAAAGACCCTGTAACCGCCGAACACGACAGGAAATCAGGGCGCCCGGAACGTTACTGGCGGGATATGGACGATAAAACCTTCAAGCAAAAAGAGGATGAGATGCTTAGCCGGGTCCTGAGCATTGACACCGAGCAACGCCCGAACCTGATGGCAAAGAAGGTTCGCTATGCGCACATGACCCCAGAGGACATGCTCGCCTATGGGCGTGGTTCCCGTCGGGGTCGTAATGGGGCTCGTGCACCCAGGCCGTCAGTTGGATATGTGCAAAGGGATTGGAAATAATCCAGTATCGGCTTGCCGTACCTACACTTATCAATTCTAAAAGCATCGGTTAATGGACTAACTCCGATGGATTCAACGTATTCAAAAATATCAACCGTCAAGCATCAGGTGTACCTGAAGAACAGGGCATTGATGTATACAACCGGCATTCTATTGTTCGGGACGGTCCTGGGTTTCGGATATTTGTTCTATTTGGAAGCAACTGCCGCGTTTGCACTTGGCTTCATATTGTTTTTGAGTGTTGCCGTGCTGGGCCTATTGCGTATCGATTTCGGCAAGATCAATCACATGATCGAGATTACCCCTCAATTCCTGAGAGTGGATGACTGTATCTTGAAAGAGATTGCCTGGCAGGATATCGCTCACCTCAAGCTGGAAAGCCATTTCAGCAAGGGAATCAAGCGGTCTGCGCTTCTGATCGTTTACCTGAAGAACAATCACACGTACGACCTGCCAGAACCTGGGCGAATTCTATCCCGTCATCGATCGGACGGAGGGATTGTTGCTACGAATCTGTACAACTATGCCGGCGATTATAAGGACATCTTCAATAGTCTCTGTGAGGCGCGAGAAAGCGGTCAGTTTGTTTTGTGGAATCGCTCTCAACATTGAGTATGTAATTTGCGCATTTCATGCCAGGGTCAAGTTGCCCGAACGCTTGGTCGGGTAAACTGCCAGGGTTGATGCATTAATCATTAGAACCATCAATAACGTGTCACCACAAGGAGAACACTATGTCAGGAAGTCGCGATCATCTCGAAATGTCATTCATGTCCATCCAGTGCTTTGCCGATGACGGCAAGTTGGATGCCGAGGAACTAGGATCAATCGTTCGTATTGCCGAGCGCGATGGTGTGATTGATGAGAACGAAATCCGGGTACTTCGGAACATCATTTCCAGAATCAAACCGGAAGAGGTGGATGACGCCATGCGCCGCCGCTTGCAGGAAATTGAGCGCAAGATTTCGGCAGCATGATTACATGAAGAAACTGGGGCTAACCCGGATTTCTCATGAGAAGGTAGCATAAGGAAGGAAGAAGCGGCTGAAAGTGTTATGATTTCAAGCTCCTACACAAAAAACCAACACTAACCGCCGCTATCCAAAATGGTACCCGAAAAGCTGACCTTCTCGCCACTCGTTCGCCGTAAAATTGAAGCCGATTTCTCCGGTGGTCATATCACCTCCGATGCCGGGTTGCTCCTGCTTCGGGAAATCGACAAGCAACACCGTCTGACTCAGCGCCTGGCCTCGGTGCTTAACGATTCACGGAATCCGGTCTTGGTTCGTCACAAGCTGGAAACCATGACTCGACAACGGGTCTTCGGCGTAGCCGCCGGATATGAAGACCTGAACGATCACGAGGCACTGCGTTTTGACCAAGCTCTGCAAACCGCTGTTGGCCGAGAGAGCGATTTAGCCGGCAAGTCCACGCTGTGCCGAATGGAGCAGCAGGTGGACAGGCAATCGGTCGTTAAAGCCCACGAACTACTTTGGCATCACTTTATCGAACAGCATGAGACACCGCCGAAGGAAATCGTGCTGGATTTTGATGGCACTGATATCCCGGTTCATGGCGACCAGCCCGGCAAGTTCTTCAACGCCTATTACGACCACCACTGTTACTTTCCGCTGTACGTGTTCTGTGGTCGCCACCTGCTGGTGAGCTACCTGCGCACCAGTAACCGCAGTGACAGCCGCCACAGCTGGGCCATTCTGGCCCTGCTGGTGAAGTTCATTCGGCAGTACTGGCCTGATACCCGCATCATGTTCCGGGGTGACAGCGGCTTCTACCGTCCCCGATTGCTGAGCTGGTGCGACCGGAATAACGTGGATTACCTGGTCGGCATCAGCAAAAACAGCCGGTTGCTCAAGGACGTGGAAGCGCCGTCACAACTGGTCCGGGACACGCACCAGAAAGTCGGTGAAAAAGTCTCCGCCACTTATCGGTTCCGGTATCAGGCGCATTCCTGGAAGTTCCCTCGCTGGGTGGTGGCTCGCCTGGAAGAAGGCGAGCTGGGTTCCAACCCTCGCTTCGTGATCAGCTCCCGCTATGACGACGGTTTTAAGCTCTATTACGAACAGTACTGCGCCCGAGGCGACATGGAAAACCGGATCAAGGATCAGCAGCTGTATCTGTTCGCGGATCGAACGTCGAGCGTTCAGTGGTGGACCAATCAATGGCGGCTGATCTTATCCGGCTTCGCTTACACCTTGTTCGAGCGATTACGAGCGCACCTGAAGAAGACACCCTTCGAACGGATGAGCGCCAGCAATCTGCGGCTGAAGCTGATCAAGGTTGGCGCGGTCATCATCCGCAATACCCGCCGAATCCGGGTGCTGATGAGCGACAGCTATCCCTATAAAGATGAACTCACAGATCTGGTACGCCGCCTGGTTCCGGGGTAGATGCCCGGGCTCCCCCGGCCCGACGCAATGGGGGAAAGGGGGAAGTGTGTCCAGGCAACAGAAAATGATCACAAATTGGCCAATAATGGCCGCGCCTGAGCTGTCATGGCGGTAAACCGCCCAACCTGCAAGGCTGGCTGGGTAGCTATGAGAAATCCGGGCTAACCATAGTTGCGCTCGCTCGGTGCATCGCAGCGGTTGAATCCTGAAGTGGAGCTGCTGACCATACGCCGCTCAAATGGACACGAATACAAGGAATGTCAGGAATGGAATCTTTCTCAAAGCGCCGGCTTACCGCCGACGAATTACCTCACCGTATTGAAAATTTCCCGCTTGCTCAGAATTGGGAAATGATTCTTCTGAATCCCGGGCCCATTTTTTCCATTGGCGTCATGCTCCTGGTAGCCGGTTCTCAGATCACACCTTCCGTGATTCAGGAAGTTCAAACATACGTCTACGAGCAGCAAAGCTGAGCAAGGCTCGTTTCAAGAAAATCAGTTCCAACAGGGATCGTAGCTATGGGCGCAGTTGTAGAATCGTCACCGTCTGCTTCGCTGAAGAAAGCGTTGGACCAGAACAATAGCAAGGAATTGCTGACTCGCTGGGCAGAGCAATCCTTTTTTACACTTTTTGCGACGGACCCTTCGGGTATCGAGCGTGTGGCCTTTGTCCAGTATGGGCCGGATCAGGCTGCTATCGTTGCATTGGACCAGCAGGAGGCTGAGGATCTGGTCTCGGCGCTTACTGAGCATAACCCATCAGTCAAACCCTTCGTCAAAACCTTGCCCCTTTGGGAAATTGCTCGTTTGGCCCATTCCGATGGGGGCATCGTGACGTGGCACCAACAAGGCACCGTGCTTGAGGGGCGTCCTTTGGCGGCGCTTGGGTATATGGCGCTGGTCACAAGCGAAGAGGGCGGCGATCGTTATTACAAGATAACAACTTTGCCCCTTGAGGGTGAGGGCGCTGAGGACCTGGCTCCGGGCTGCCTGCAGCACTGGAACGACGAAGGTGAAGACGCCGACACCGGTAATCTGCGACTGATTTACGATGACACCGTTGATTGGCAGGGTAATCCCATGCTGCCGGATTTGCCGGAGTCAGCAGTGCCACGCTCAGCTCTTTCAGACGGTGAGCGCCGGATATTTGATCGTTGGGCAACGCCGGTGCTTGGCCGGCACGTGCCGTTGACGCGGGATCAGAACGCCAGTCATCAGCCCCGGTTATCCGCCGTTGAGACAATGCCTCCGGCACTCCTGGCCACGGCACAGCAGTTCTACGAGTTGCTGGAGGAGCGGTTGTTCAACCAGAGTTCGGGCCTGAAACTCGAAGTGGCACCCACGACGATTACTCCAATCGCCGTTGACGATGATGGTAACGAATATGAGGGAGAACCTGTCGGAGCCATTCGATTTGCGGTTCAATACATGCAGCAAAGCCGCTTTGGTGCCGGTATAACGTCGCTCAAACTGTATGAAGAAACACTGAGGGTTGAAGAGGTTGAACGAATGCCGTATCGGCTGCCGCAGGCGCCGGGGCTTCATCCACTTCCAGACGCCCTGCGTGGACTGCTTCTGCGGCACATTAGCTGGAGGCTGTGCGTGCTTTCTCGCAGGTTGGAAGACGGTTTGTTTTTCTTGGGTGGGCATTTACGGGACCTGCTTTCAGCTCAGCCAGAAAACTCGGATTCACGCTTTTTCAGTGATCCCGATGACGAACGGTTTCCCTTTCTGGCCGGTTTCCGGTGTGGTGAGAATCTGGTGCCGGTGTTGGTTCTCGGGATGCAGGATGGCAACTATGTCTGTAGTCCTCAGCAAGACGTTGAGTTGGATGAAGAGCAGGTCGCCACGGAGCTGCCGCAACGGGAATTTGTCGTTGTCGATGGTGTTATGACCCTTTGGGACGCGCTGGGCTCTATTGTTGTGCCGCCGGCGCTGATTGAATATCCGGAACCCTGGTATAACGGTGTTCGGGTGTCGCTGGACCAAACCGTGTCACAAACCATCAGGAGTCTTGCGCTTCTGAGTTTTGCCTCTCAGGACGATGACACCTCAGGGCCAGCTGTTTCCGAAAATCGTGACAACGCTTCCGAAGGCAAATTGCTCCTGAAGTGGATGGGAGCAGCCGCCATTGTCTTTGTTTTCGTCATGATTCTGGTTGGCTACTGAGTCTGCGTTGGCTTGGGCGATTGTGTGTAACCCGTCAGCCGGTGAACGCCTACCTACCGGCTGATGGCTGCCTCTGGCTGGTTCAGCATGGCGATCAGCGGATTCTTTGCAAGAACATAGTCTCGCATCAGGTATCCGATCAATAGACCAAATACGAACCCGCCAAGATGAGCAGCCCAGGCCACGCCGCCCTGGGCGGTAAACATCCCGAACAGATTGATCAGGCTCCAGATCAGGAAATACCAGTGGGGGGCCAGTTTCTTCTGGTAGATAACGATCATGAATGTCAGGCTGGCATGGCGGAACCACATGAGATAGAGGCCGAACAGGGCCGCGATGGAGCCGCTGGCGCCTACCAGTAGCAACGGCCCTTGAGAGGCATCAAACAGCATAAGTTCTGCCAATGCGGCGACCACCCCAGACAGCAGATACAGGCCTAGAAAAGTCCAGTGGCCCAATGCGTCTTCCAGGTTGTCGCCGATAATCCACAGAAAATACATGTTACCGACAAGGTGCATCAGCCCGCCGTGAACAAATTGGTAGGTAAACAGTTGCATGGCCACATGGGCTGCACTCGGGGAATCTGAGTTAAGGCCAAGGTTCAGAAAGATCCATTCGTTGGAGCCGGCATCATAGACGCCACTGAAAAAGACAAGAGAGCATAGTGCGATCAGCAGCCATGTCACCCAGGGTGTGCGATGGGGCTGAATGTTGTATTCAACCGGCATGGCCGTGAAGAACTGGAACACCCAGGATTTCCAAGTGACCTTTTTGTTCAGTTCCGCCAAGGCATCCTTAAGCAACGGGGAGTGAATGACTTGATCCACTTCATGCTGGTCAAGCCAGACACCGTCGCAGGTCGGGCAGCAGTCGATCTCTACGCTGTAATCGGCCAGTAACTGGTAGTGCGTCATGGGAACCCTGCATCTGGTGCACTGGCGATTGCTTTCGCCCAGTTTCGGCCCCAGGTGCTGTTCATGATCGTAGCGCTCAATATGATCGTGGTGGCCGGTTATGGCACAGTTCAGGCTGCCATCTTCAAACCACACCCCATGGCAATGCCTGCATTCAGCAATTCGTTGGTCGCCTCCCTGGAGTGGCCTCAGGGTGCGGGTGTCGCAGGCAGGACAGTAGGATTTCACAGTTGCTCCATAACTTGCTGATCACGCTTTTCCAGGAACCAGTCAAGAGTTTGGGTGAGGGTCCAGGCCGCAAGCATGTAAATCTGGCACATGATCAGAAAGCCGAAGGTTCCGGAAACAAGATGTATAACGACTAGCGGGATATTCGCGACGACAAACAGGGTTGTAAGCGAGCCATCTTTGACCTTTTTTCGGATGTGGTCCTTGAGTTTAGCCGGTTGCCACCGCCGGATCGACGGCACTTCCGCCGGGGTTAATTCCGCCACAATCCGGGAATCCACGCCCAGATGCCAGCCACTATCCAGGGGGGTCTTCAGGTCAAGGTAGCTGCCTTCTGATCCTTGGCGAAGCTCGAGTGCTAGGGACGTGCTTTGCTCTGAGTTCAGATGACTGATGGTGTGATTGGCCAGGTCAACAGAATACACGTGCCGTCCGGTGCCGAAGGTAACGCTTGCTGCCGTAAGAGCCAGCCAGAGGCCCGTCCAGCAATACAGAATCAATAACAGGTTGTTCTCGCCCCATGCTGTGTAGGTAAACGGCACCACAAAGCCGTAAGTCAGCACTGCGATTACCGGGAACCAAACCACGAGCAAACTGGTCAAGGCCGACCGGTTGCCGGCAAGCAGAAGTTGCCCTGCATAACGGTTGTGGTTTCGGATTTGTTTCAGGCTATCTAGCGGGTTAGTAACCGCCTGAGACGGTTCCATGCTGGCGGTCGTCATGACTTACAGATTCCTTTCTATTGGAAGAAATACCAATTCATAGGGCAAACCGGCACTGAGCCGTTGCATGTTCTGGGAGGCGGCACCGGCAGTCACATCGGAAAGTGCTAAAGCGTAATCTGTGCCGTTCGCTCGCAGGCTGTGCAGAAGAAACATCGGCTCACCCGGAGGCGTGGTGCCGCGCCAGACTTTTTTCACCGGGCGGATCAAGCCTCTGGCGAAAGGTGGTAGCGCGTCCTTTGAGGACAATTCTTCCAGCAGGTCGCTGGTGCCTGCCAGCGTTCCATGTTGAAGCAGAAGTTGGCCATTGCGACGGAGCCCGACCACCGCATCGGGCCATGTCAGTTGGCGCCATTGTTCCAGGGATTCCAGTACCGGCAGTTCCCCGGTGTCAAAGCTATTCCAGAACTTGGCCAACTTGCGGAGATCGGTCTCTGACAAGACGGTAAGGCTACGTTCGTATGGTCCTGCCGGCTCACCTTTATGCCACACGGTTTTGTACTCCACTTGCCTTGAGCTGTACCGGCTTGTAGGAGAATTGTCGATACCGCGAATGGCGATGATTTGCCCTGTGCTCCAATCGCCGTCGGAGTAGGCCCAGGACGTCAGTGTTTGAATGTCCGTAACACGAAAATTGACCAAGGCGCGGTTGACGCAGCGGACCAGAAAGCGGGGATGAGTTCCTGCCCGGGCGAGCACCGGGGCTTCGCAGGTTTCCGGGTCAATGCCCAGGTCTGTGTGCGCTAGCGGTTCGTCTTTGTTGGGCTTCAGCCAGCGCAGGGTCTCCGGTGATTGCGTTAGCCGCTGCTGAAGGTCTTCGGCGAGTGCCGATATTGTCGTTTCTGCTTGCGTTGTTACGGTGGTGAACAGGCAGGCTACCAGTGTCAAGGCGCTGAAAGTGCGTTTAACCATTTTTTGATCAGCTCCTTGCCGCCTGCATGGTTTGCCTGGCAGTGGAGCCAAAGCCGCCACGCTGGCTGGTGCCGGTGAAGGTTCTGCTGGTGTTGGCTGCCAGTTGGCTTTTGGTGCGTGTTACGGGATCACGAAGATTCTGGTTGCCAAGGTACTGACCGTTGGCCATAACATAATGCCAGAGGAAGGGCGTGTGGCTGCGATAAGTCGAGCCCTGGCCTCCATCACCACTGCTGCTCAGAGTCTCGTCGGAAATGCTGTACACCGGCTGCAATTGCCTGTCATCCAGAGATTCGGGCGCGGGCTTGGTTCCCTCATAGGTGCCATCAAGGATGGCTTGATCGACCAGAAAGCCCGAAAAGGGGGGACGATAGTAGCCATCTGCTGTGCGCTCGCAGACGGAGAGATCGTCAATACCGCACCAGCCATTTTCACACGAACTGTTGACGGTTACGTGAGCAAAGTCCGACTCACATTGGTGGCGAGAAGTGTACTTTGGGGCGATTGACGGATGCCGCTCTGCTGCCTCTGCGTTCAGTGTCTCGCAATAGTCCTGTGCGCCTGGCAAGGCGGTCTGGCATGCCTGCAGGTCCCGAAAAACCCGGACCTCAGAATGCAGAGGGTCCAGGCCAAGCACAGCGAAGGGCGTAGCACCCATTAGCACCAGCGTCGCGGTCTGGGAGCGTTTCTGACGACGGGTACGGGTTGGCAGTATGGCGTTTGCCTCGTCCTGAGTGGCCATGGAGTATCCTTCTCCTGTATGCAGTTTGGGCGGGAATTTATAGCAAGCGAAAGGAAAGGTCAATCCGGTTGGACTTGGCGACTTTCCCGGGTGTGGAAATGCCGGTAGACTCTCGCGCTTCAGGAAAGTATTAGACTGGCCCGCCTCAGGAGAAGGACACTCCATGGAACGCATACAAATGGCTCCCCGCCCGGATTGGTGCTCTCAGGCGGAATCCTATGGATTCCATTTTCATACCCTGGAGGGCGAACCCTATTGGGATGAAACCGCCTGTTATCGGTTTACGCTTGCCGAGATTGAAGACGGTATTGAGGCACCCACCGAGCAACTTCACGCAATGTGCCTCGATCTGGTGGGTGAGGTGGTCTCAAGCGAGCGCTTGATGGATCAATTGGCGATACCCGGGAAGGCCTGGGATCTGATCGCCGAAAGCTGGAAGTTTTCTGAGCCGTCACTTTATGGGCGAATGGACTTCTCGTTCGATGGTGTCGGGCCTGCGAAGTTCTACGAATACAACGCGGACACCCCTACCTCTCTCTATGAAACGGGTTTCTTCCAATGGTTGTGGCTTGAACAACAGATTGAGCGAGGGCAGCTGCCGGCAGGCGCCGATCAGTTCAATCGATTGCAGGAGGCTCTGATCGAGCGGTTGGCAATGATTGGTCGTGCAGGGCAGTCGTTTCACCTGGCCTGCTGCCGGGACCATCCCGAAGATGCCGGTACCATTGAGTATCTCGCCGACTGCGCGGATCAGGCCGGGCTTAATCCCAAGACCTTATTTATTGATGAGATTGGCCTTGGAGAGCGTCAGCGATTTTTTGGCCTTGATGATGAGCCTGTTGATCAATTGTTCAAGCTATACCCTTGGGAATGGATGTGGCAGGAATCTTTTTCCGATTATGTGGGTGCCAGTGGCACCCAGTTTGTCGAACCGCCATGGAAGCTGATCCTGTCGAACAAAGGTATCCTGCCTTTGTTGTGGGAGCGCCATGAGGGCCATCCAAATCTTTTGCCAGCCTGGTTTGAAAGCGATAAGCGACGTGATCCGAACCTCGAACGCTGGGTTCGCAAGCCGTTGTTCTCCAGAGAAGGTGCAAACATTGCGATTGAAACCGGCGCCGGAGTGGAGGCTCAGGTTGAGGGGCCATATGGCGATGGGCCAACCATCATTCAGGGTTGGTGTCCGCCTCCCCGTTTCTCCGGGCACTATTGCCTAATCGGGAGCTGGATTGTGGGTAACGAGGCTGTCGGGATGGGTATCCGTGAAGACAATACGGCGATCACGCGCGACACGTCGCGGTTCGTCCCGCATTTCATAGACGGCTGACGAGCGCCGCTATCCCGCCAGGTAGTTGCTCGCAAACGCCTGCAACTCCCCCGCCACCCGCTGCCGAATCGCGGCGCGGTCGTTGGGATCAAGCCCGTACTTCTTTGCCAGTACCTCAAAATCCTCATCCCGCAGGGTGATGGTCAGCCGGGGCCTGGTGCGATTCTTACGGTAGGGCAGTTGCAGGACTTTGCGGACCATATCAGCGGTAGTCATGTCCTGCAGGGCCGCAGACACCCGGAAGGCGCGCTGGATGTCGTTGGAGAGATCAAAGGCCAGTTGCACCGCCTGAACCGCTTGTTCTTCTTTTGACCAGTCCGGTTTCTTTGCCATTGGCTTAGCCTGGATAGGCGCCCCCGTGTTGGGGGCGCAAAGTGTTACTGAGCCTGGTTGCCTTTCAGGCGGGCAAGGACATCGTTTACCGCGTCTTGCTCGCTGTCAATGCCGGCGGCTTTGAGCTTCTCATCGAGGTCTGCCCCGGTGAGCTCCTTCTCAAGCGTAGCGCTGGCGGTTTGCCGGTCTTCTTCCCGGGCCTGGCGGTCGCGGATGCGCTCCAATGTTTCCTTGGCGGTGCTCAGGGAAGACTGGTTGCTGTTGATATTGGTATCGATCTGGGCGGTGGTGCGCAGCACCCGCTCGTTGGTTTTCACCACCTGCAGTTCCCGGCGGTAGTCGGCCAGCTGCTTTTCTGCCCGTTGTACGCGCTCTTTCAGGCCGCTGATGCGCTGTTGCAGCAATTCGCGGGTCTGGGTCAGTTCCCCGGCGCGGCGTTCGTGGCCCACGATCCGTTCTGCCACTTCCCGGGCCAGCTCTTCCTGGCCGGCGGCCAGGGCTTTGCTGGCGTCCTGTTCGCGTTTGCTGGCGCTGTCCTGCTCAACGCGGATCTGCCGGGCCAGCGATGCGGATTCGGCCATCAGGGCAGCCAGTTCCTGCTTGGCCTGTTTCAGTTCCTGTTCGGCGTCTCGCAGTTCCTGTTCCAGAATGCGGTTGCCCTGGCCATCCACAACGGCTTCACCCAGTTCGTTAACGCCACCGCGCATGGCGGTCAGGATTTTCTTCAGTACGGTTCTCATGGTTCAGCCCTCACTCAAGCCAGGTAGTCTTCAAAAGTCTGTAACAGGTCGATGGCATTCTCGGCGAGCGTGACCAGTTCCTGCATGATTTCGGTCGTACCGGAGGTGGGGCTCAAGGCGCCATATACCACGTAATGATCGCCGGTTCTTCCCAGTGCGCTGAGGGGCATGGGTACGCTTAGGCGGAGCATGTTTTCATGCAGCTCGTTCAGGCGTTCCGGGTTAAGCTCCTGTTCGTCAAAAAGGTACGCAAGGCACAGAATCTGGGTGTCGGTTACGGTAACGTACACCGGCGTTTCTTCAGCGCCGGAAACGACCACTTGCAATACCGGCTCGTCACCGGCTACGGGCATCACATCAAAGGTACGGCCTGCATGGGTAGCATCACCCAAGGCCAGGGTGAGGGATTGAGTGTCCACGAATAGCTCCTTCCTGTGGCATTGAATCGGTTCGGCCGATCCGGACGAACCTTGTCCTGTCGCTTGACATTTTATGTCAATAAGCCGAGTCTATACTCCGCAATTAAATATTTGCAAGAAATAGTTTATTTGCGTTATAAAAGCGCCTAATTGCTGACATGAACTGTCAGCGCATGGATTTACCGGAACGGATGTCTGGTCGCGTATGGAAACATTCTTCGCAGTTGCGTTCTCCTTCCCGACGGTGGTTTTCTCCGTACTGCTTTGCGTGGCCATTATTTACTGGCTGATTTCCCTTTCCGGTATGGGCGATGTAGATGCCGAGGGTGATCTTGATGTGGCCGGTGATTTCAGTGGCCTGATGGTGACTCTCGGCTTGCAAGGCGTGCCCCTGCCGCTGGTGCTCACCCTGTTGTTCCTGGCTGGCTGGTTGACCAGTTATTTCATTGATCTTGCCTTGGGCGCCCTGGTGCCGTCGGGCATTCTGCACTGGTTGTACGCGCTGGCGGTGCTGTTCACAGCCCTGGTTGCCGGCCTGTTGGTCACGTCCATTGTCGTTCGTCCCCTTCGGCCCCTGTTTCGCCGTGCCTATCTGCCGCCTCTGCAAAAACGCATTATAGGAACACCCTGCGTGGTGATTTCCTCCTCGGTTTCTGAAACATCCGGGCGGGCAGAAGCCCATCTGGACGGTGCCCACCTGGTGTTGCAGGTGCGCAGCCATTCCCCGTTGTCCCATCGGGAGCGGGCCATCCTCATTGAACATATTCCGGATGCCAACGCCTGGTGGGTGGTGCCCGAATCTGAATTTCTGTCCGGCGGCTCCGCCGGTTAACCCTGCACAAGCGTCCTTCCAATCAGCTCAGGAGAAAGCGTAAATGGACTTATCTTGGATCATCCCGGTCTTTATGACTGTCGGCGTTCTGGTCTTGTTGATACTGGGCATTCTGGCCCTGTTCAAGGCTTTCTATCGCAAGGTCGATCAGGGCCAGGCCCTGATCGTGAACGATCTGTCGCCCACCCCGAAGGTGTACTTCACCGGCGCCATGGTGCTGCCGGTTATTCACCGTTCCGAGACCATGAAAATCTCGGTCATTACCCTTGAGCTGAACCGAACCGGCAAGGAAGGGTTGATCTGTAAGGACAACCTGCGGGCGGATATCACCGTAGCTTTCTACCTGCGGGTCAACGAAACCGCAGAAGATGTCTTGCGGGTTGCCAAATCGGTTGGGGTTGGCCGTGCCTCTGACCGCGATGCGGTCAACGAACTGTTCAATGCCAAGTTCAGTGAAGCGCTGAAAACCGTTGGTAAGAAGCTGGAGTTCATGCAGCTGTTCGAAGAGCGGCAGCGGTTCCGGGATTCCATTGTTGAGACCATCGGCGAAGATCTGAATGGCTACATCCTCGAAGACGTGGCCATCGATTACCTGGAGCAAACACCGAAAACCTCTCTGGATCCAAACAACATTCTGGATTCCGAAGGCATCAAGCGCATCACCGAAATCACTGCGCTGCACAACGTAGAAACCAACCGCCTGGAACGTGATCAGGAGCTGGAAATCCAGCGCAAGAACGTCTCCGCCCGCGAAGCATCGTTGGAATTGGAGCGTAGTCAGGCCGACGCAGAAGCCCGTCAGCGCCGTGAAATTGAAACCCTGCAGGCCCGCGAAACCTCGGAAACCGAGCAGGTACGTGAGCAAGAGCGTGCCCGCGCTGAAGCTGCCCGCATCAAGACCGATGAAGAGCTGGCGATTGCCGAAGAGAACAAGCAGCGTCAGATCGAGATGGCCATGAAGGCCCGTGAGCGTGCGGTGCAGATTGAGGAAGTGCGCATTCGCCAGGCCCGTGAGCTGGAAGATGTAAACCGTGAGCGCGCCGTAGAGATCGAGCGCATCGGCATGGAGAAGGCGCTGGAAGGCGAGCGTAAGGAAATTGCCGACATCACCAGTCAGCGTATTGCGGTTGAGCGCAACGTGGCGGAAGAAGAAGAGAACATCAAGGATGTGCGGAACCGTTCTGAAGCCGAGCGTTTGAAGGTGAAGAAAGTGGTTGCGGCCGAAGCCGATGCCGAAGAGCTGAAGCTGATGGATGTGAAAGCCGCTGAAGCCGCGTTCGAACGCTCCAAGCTGGAAGCGGAACAGGTGCGCGTGAAAGCCCAGGCAGACCTGGATGCGGCCGAGAAGAAGTCGGTGGCTGATGAGAAGCTGGCTCGTGGTCGTCAGGCCATGGCAGCGGCCGATGGCCTGGCCGATGCCCAGGTCAAGGAAGCTCAGGCAACTGCGATCCGTGCGGATGGTCTGGCCCGTGCCGAAGTTAAATCGGCCACGGCGAAGGCTGACGAAGAAGCTGGCCTGGCCGAAGTACGTGTGCTGGAGCAACGCCTTGAAACCGAAGCCATGGGCGAAGAGAAGCTGGGTCTGGCCAAAGCGGATGCCCGCAAAGCCATGGTGCTGGCGGATGCCGAAGGCGAGCAGCGTATGGGGCTGGCCAAGGCCGATGCCCGCGAAGCCATGGCCAAGGCCGAAGCGTCTGGCCTGGTCGAGAAGCTGAAGGCCTACGATGGTATGTCTGAAGAAGCCCGCCACTTCGAAGAATTCCGCATGAACCTGGAAGTTCATGAGAAGGAAGTGATGGCGCAGATCGAAGCCCAGAAGACCGGCCTGTTGGAAAATGGTCGCGTGATGGCGGCGGCCCTGAAAGACGCCAAGTTTGAAATGATTGGCGGCGACGGCGGCATCTTCGAGAAGTTTGCCCAAGGGCTGGGTTACGGCAAGAGTGTGCAGGGCGTTCTGGACAAGTCGCCCTCGCTGCAGGCAGCCCTGGCCGGCATCGCCGGACGGGTTTCCGGTGAGAAGTCCAGCCGGACTTCGGAAACCGCCTGAAGCCCCAGCGACCGCCGGTCCAAACACCGGCGGTCGCTGTTCCCATTCCGATTTCCCTTCAGTTCAGGATGATTTGGTATGTCGACGGATCGCACCGGCCTTGAAAGCATTGTTCAGGAAGGCTCTGCCTTCGAAACCATCCAGCGGCGGCTGAAAGAGCAGGGCGGGCAGCTCCGGGAGCAGGTGTCCGGGTTGAATCAGGCCCGGGAAGAGGTTTTCGGCAGTGCCGGCATGAACGTACTTGGCCGGGCCCGGGTCAGAACCGAAAACAATGCCATTGCACGGGATGTGGTTCGTCTTGGGGACAAACTGCTGTTCGGCTTCAATCTCCAGCTTGGCTTGCGCAAGTCCCTGGCGGTTGAGGATGTGTTCCGGCTGTACCACCTGAATGACGGCGACAGCGGTTTCGAAATGACCGAAGCCGCCATCGAAGGCTCCTTCCTGACCGATGCCCGCTTCGCCACAGACTTCCGGGAACTGCAGCAGTACTACAACACCGCCACCCTGTCTCAGCTGGTCATCCTCAAGGGCATGTTGCTGATGGCGTTCCGTATTGGTGACAAGCTGGACGACCTGAGGGTGTTCCGCTGGGAACTGAAGCCGGATGGCAACGTAAACCGATACGTGGACAACCGGGGCGAGCGCGACCTGACCTTCCCGGACCGTTTCAGCTTCCCCTGGAAAACCGTTGGCCGTGACAGCCAGGTACAGGGCCGTTCGCCGCATCTGAACATTGCCGACACCCTGTTTGTCGACAACCTGCGGGGCAACATCACCTTCAAGGTGGAGAACAACACCGCCACCGGCGAGGGCATCTATCAGGACGCCGTGGAGTCTGACTCCCAGTCCCTGGACGACGCCAGCTTCGACTACGCCGACCTTGGCGAGATTCTGCTGGTGCGGATTCTGCCGTTCAATGAAAAGCACTGGCGCTACTACCTGTTCAATCGCACCCAGCGCAAGGTTGAACGGGTGGATGCCATGGCCGGTTCGGTGGCGTCGTTGCCGGACAATCACGGCCTCATTTTCCCCTCCGGCTATTACCTCACCACCGGTGAACTGAAAACCTTCCAGATTCCGGATGGCGATTTCCGGCTCAAGCGCACGCTGCGCTCACCGAACGGTGAGGACATGTTGTATGTGTTCTACGAGCAACTGACCGGGCAGGTGATACTGTTCCGCTACAACCTGATTCGGAAACAGGCGGATGTGCCCCTGATTGGCCATGGCTTCGCACTGTTCGAAAACGGCCATCTGGTGGTCCTCAATGCCGATAACGAACCGACCCTGGTGCACCCGCTGCAGGTATGGGAAACCCCGTTTACCTCCGAGAGCTTCCATGCCCAGGCCAGCGTGGCAAACGATTCGGAACTGGCTCGGATTGGCAATCCGGAACTGGTCCGCGGCATTGCCGAATTGAACACGGTGGTAACGCTGGTGGATTCCTCCAGTGCCAGTGAACGCCACTTCACCAGCCTGATTCGCACCGTTGACCGTGTGCTCGACCAGTTCTTCTGGCTGTCTGGCAGGCAGGAAGAGGCTCTGTTCGCCGGCCTTCATCAGCATCTGAGCACCATCCGCGGCACTGGTACTGGATGAGTATGAGAAAGTCCAGAGTATCCGGGCCCAGACGGAAACCGCCATTAATGACGTGGCTGAGGCCCAGGGCACCCTGATGCGAGATCTGAAGCCGGACAGCTGGAAAGCGCCGGATCAGTTCGTCAGTTACCTGGCCCGCCTGCGCGAACATCGGGGGCGGGTGCGCACCTTGAATGATCGGCGGTATGCCGATAAGGCCCGTATCGAAACGCTGGAAAGCGATCTGGCCGACGCTGAGGAGCGGCTGACGGAGCGAACCTTCCGTTTTCTGGCCTCACCGGAGGCGCTGGATGGTTACCGCAAGACCCTGACCGAATTACAAACTGACCTGGCCGAGGCCGACACCCGGGATGCCCTGCGCAAGATTGTAGACCGCTACCGGGAGCTGACTTCCGGGCTGGATATGATTCAGGGCATGCTGGCGTCCATGGCCGGTGACGATGCCGCGCTGGAAACCGCCATCACCGATAACATCTCGGGCATCTACGCCACCATCAATCAGCAGCGCTCGGAAGCGGAACTGCGCCTGAAAGAGCAGGGCAGTGCCGAGGCCCGGGCCCAGTTTGCCGCCCGGCTGCGGTTGTTTGAGCAGAGCCTGGCCAACGGCGTGAGTTCCCTGACCGATGTGCGGGAATGCGATGGCCTGATGACCCGTATGCTCGACCAGTTGCAGGAACTGGAAAGCCAGTTTGGCGAATACGATGAGTTTCTTGCCGCCATTCTGGAGCAGCGTGAGAACGCCCACGAAAGCATTGAGGCCCGGCGCCAGCAACTGCAGGATCAGCAGCAGCGCCGGGTAACGACACTCACCGATGCCGCCGAACGCATACTCCGGAACGTCACCCGCCGGACCGAAAGGTTCGCCAGCCCGGAAGAACTGCACGCCTTCTTCGCCTCCGATGCCATGGTGGCGCGCCTGCGCAGCATGGCCAAAGAGCTGCGGGAGCTGGGCGCGGCCATGGAAGCGGATGACTGCCTGGGGCAGCTCAAGGCCGCCCAGGACACCGCGCTCAGAAGTGTTCGCGACAAAGCCGATATCTTTGAAGACGGCGGCGCGGTCATCCGTTTGGGCAAGCACCGGTTCAGTGTCAACCAGCAGGAGCTGGACCTGACGCTGATCCCGCGAGACGACCACGTGCTGCTGCACCTGACCGGCACCCAGTATTATGAGCGCCTGGACGAGCCAGAGCTGGACCGCCTGCGCGGCTACTGGAACATGAGCCAGCCGTCGGAGTCAGACAGGGTCTACCGGGCCGAGTACCTTGCGGCACTGGTGATCGAGGAATTCCGGCAGGCATCTGATCTGCCCGTCAACGTGGCCGACCTGGATGAGCTGACCGACTACATCCGCAAATTCGCCTCCCCCCGCTACCGTGAGGGCTATGAAAAAGGCATTCATGACCACGATGCGGCCTTGATTGTCAGTACCCTCTGGCCGGCTATCCAGAGCGCCGGATTGCTTCGATTCAGCCCCAAGGCCCGTGCCCTAGCCATGCTTTACTGGGCCGAGGTGGCCCGGCAGGATCTGGCGGCACAACAGTTGCGTTCTCGCTGTCTGTCTGCCGGTATTCTCAGCCGGATGATGCAGTCGAACGAATTGTTGTACTCCCTGGAGCAGGAACTTGCTCCGCAGATGTCGGAGTTTGTCGCCCATCATCAGCTGGCGATAGCGGAAAAAGGCAGTGCCGAGCGTACCCTGATTGAGTCGGCGGCCCAGTATTTAGTGCAGCAGCTGGCGGAGGAAACCGAGCAGTTTGATATCACCCGTTATGCGGGTGAGCTGGCGGCCGGTTTCACCGAATCTCTGAAACGGGATAACCAGTTTGCGCAGTACCAGCAAGCACTGGATGTGGTGAGCGGCCAGCCGGCGGCTCGCTGGACCATTGCCCAGCATTGGCTCAAGGCCTGGATGGGCAAGACCGACCAGCAACACCTGATGCATTACTTGCCGGAAGTGGTGGCCGTCCTCAATGTGGGCGATGCCATCAAGACTGGCGTTCGCAGCGTTGAGTTGGCCTTTCATGTGGAAGGCCTGCTGGGCCAGCACAGTCGCATCAACGAGCGCACCCTGAGCCTGCAGCTGGACGAATTCGATGAGCGCCTTCGCTACCACCGCCAGGAAATCATTCCCGGCTGGCAGCAATTGCAGGAAGTTCGCCACAAAGTCCTGGAGCGCTGGCGCGACCAGCTACGCCTTGAGGAGTTCCGGCCCCGGCCGCTGTCGTCTTTTGTGCGCAATAAATTGATCAGCGAGAGCTACCTGCCGATCATCGGCGACAACCTGGCCAAGCAGATGGGTACCGCCGGTGAAGACCGGCGCACAGACCAGTCCGGCCTGTTGATGATGATTTCGCCACCCGGCTACGGCAAGACCACCCTGATGGAATACGTGGCAAACCGCCTGGGCCTGATCTTCATGAAGATCAACTGCCCGAGCCTGGGCCACGATGTCACCTCCCTGGACCCGGAAAAAGCGCCGCACTCCACCGCCGAGGCAGAGCTGATCAAACTCAACCTGGCCCTGGAAATGGGTAACAACGTGATGCTGTATCTGGATGATATCCAGCACACCCATCCGGAGTTCCTGCAGAAATTCATCTCCCTGTGTGACGGCACCCGGCGCATTGAGGGGGTCTGGCGCGGCCGCACTCGCACCTACGACATGCGCGGTAAACGCTTCTGTGTGGTCATGGCCGGTAACCCCTACACAGAGAGCGGTGAAGTGTTCAAAGTGCCCGACATGCTCGCTAACCGGGCCGATATCTACAACCTGGGTGACGTGCTCTCAGGCATGGAACACGCCTTTGCGCTGTCCTACATCGAGAACAGCCTGAGCTCCAACCCGGTACTGGCGCCCCTGGCCACCCGGGGCATGGCGGATTTCTACCGCTTTGCCGACCTGGCCGAGGGCAAAGCCGTGGCCGATTCCGAATTCGAGCACGATTACAGTGCTGCTGAGCGGGACGAAATCGTCTCCCTGCTGAAGAAAATGATCCGCGTGCGGGAAACCGTACTGCGAGTCAACCAGGCTTACATTGCCTCCAGTGCCCAGGCCGAGGCCTATCGCACCGAGCCGACGTTCAAGCTGCAGGGCAGTTACCGGAACATGAACAAGCTGGCAGAAAAGCTTTCACCGATCATGAGCGAGGATGAACTGGACGCCTTGATTGATGACCACTACCAGGGTGAATCCCAGTTGCTGACCCAGGGCGCGGAAGAAAATCTGCTGAAACTCAAACAGATGCGCGGCACCCTGAGCGAGGCAGAAGCCGCCCGCTGGCAGTCCATCTGCGAAGAATACCGCCGCCGCCAACAGGCTGGCGGTGACGAAGAAACCGGCGTCAAAGTGGTGCGCCAGCTGGGCCTGATTTCCGAGCACATGCAGCAACTGGGTCAGCAATTGGTGGCCGGGCTGGACAGCCGAAAGGGGACCGAACCGGATCTCGACAAGGCCCTGAGCCAGTTGTCCCGCTCGCTGGAAACGGGCCTCACCGAAGGCCTGCAATCGGTGCAGCTCAACCCGGCAGTCACCGTCAACCTGGACAGCCCGCCCCAGGTAGGCGATGCCCTGATGGCTTTTGCGAGGATCTTCGAGGAATCCATTGTGCCACTGGTGAAAACCATGGATGGCAAGCTGGACCTGGACCTGAAAACCCAGCAGGAAATGAGCCGGGTGTTGAGGGTTATACGGGATCTTCAGGACAGATTGCTGACGCAGGATCGAGCTCAAAGCTAAGCCGTTAATAATGCAAGCAAGGATGTAGTCCATCATGATCAAGGAAGATTTGGCAGTGCCCACAGCGGCACAGTTTTTAGAAACACTCAACAGCGGTGATCACCTGAAGCTCATTCGGGAATGGCGCGATGTTGTGTTTCACACCGTATTCGTCAAGAAACCCTCTGGGCTTGAATTGCCAATGCTCTATCCGGTTGACGAGCATCAGAGCTTTCTGGCGAGCCCGGATGCCAATGAGGTTCAAGAGGCATTGGAAGGCTTTGCGCTTCCGGACGATGCCGACGTTTTCGTTAAAGCGGAACCGTTACGAGAGCTGGCCAGAAACGCCCATATGTTGGGAGCCTGGCTGAACTGGCTGGGTGCCGAGATCATCATGAACAGTTCACTCATGGAACTGTTGGGGATGAAAGCTCTGGTGACAGTGGAAGGTGGGCAAGAGAAATTGTATCAGGCAAAAGTTTATGCCTCCCCTGCACTGAATAAGACGGGCCCCTCGGCCAACGCAAGCGCCCAAATCTGGAACATCAACCAGGTCGTTGGCGGGTCCGACATTCAGCGCTCCCAAGAAGTCATGATTTATGATGACAGCAAATCTTTTGCGATTGCAGAGAATGAAGGCTCGATTCTCTCTTCACGCAAATTAAGCCAGTTGACGGCGGATGAAGCAGCGCTCTTCGACAAATGGGCGGCGCCGGTATATGACTTTGAGGCGTTAACCCAGGGTGAAGAGAAGGGGAGCGGCTCTCTTACTCAGGACACTTACGTTCCCCACCCCTCATTGCTTGACGATGCGTTACTGAATTCATTCCGTGAACTTGAGCGGGCGATTAACAATGAGATCATGCCCGATGCAAGCCGCCTTCATCTGGAGGTTAGCAAAGACCAGGTTTTCGCCGAAATGGAAGAGTCGGGAGATGACAGCCTGGATCGCGTTGAGGGCCGCAAGTTCTGTATTCTTTTTGAGGATCACCCCGAATGGTGTCTGTTGCTCGGTGGGGATGGCCTGGCACTGACCGATTTCTCCGATGAGGTTTGGCTACCGAGCTCAACTGGTCGCCATGAGGTGCCGGAGCCCCTGCGCCTGAAAGTGGTTCGGGGCATTGCCTGGACGTTATTCTGGAAGGGGCGGGAGCCTGGTACGCGGGTGTCGCTCATTCCCGGACAGTTTGCGGGTCTGAAACCCTTTCGCCCGGACAATCTGAACAGGATCTTTCATCCGCCTTTGGATGACACCCGGTTCCCGGTGCTGGCTTCCATGCCTTGTGGCGCACAACCAATGCCTGTGCTGGTGCACGGTGAGATACCCGAAGGTTACGTGGTTGAAGCACTGGAGGATCTGAAAGTTCAAGCTTCAGATCTTCCCCGGGGAACACCGCGTCGAGACAGCATACTGGTGAACGACGCGGTTCATTTTGGCTCGATGTGCGGCCCCATAGTGGTGCCACAGAGTGCCATCAAATTCCCGGATGAGTGGTACACAAGCGCTCGAACGTCCAAAACCCAGCTAATTTCCGATTTCAAGTTTTTCCTGCAGAGCCAGCCCCGGAGGACGTCTGCGCCGGGTAAAGATCTTGATAGCCCGGGGGTGGTGATAGGCATCTGCGTTGGTTTCATGGCCTTTTTGTTACTACTGGTTGTCATGCTTGGGTGATAGTAGGCTGATCCGAACCTGACTGGTCGGTATTTAACGCAGATAAGCGCAGGTTCGATGCAGAAGGATTTGTAGCATGGCAGGGAAACTCAGTTATCAACAATTTCACTTTATTCGACGGGATGTTATTGCGGCAGGCTTGCCAAACTACACTCTCACCGACCGTGAGTCTCAGGGCGGGAGGTATGTAACCAGCCACCGGGAAAAAGAGGTGTTTCTGTATCTGGAGGATGAAGAAATATTCTGCCTCTCGCCTGATGAGAAACCTTCGCGCATGCCTCTGACATCAGTTCGTAATTTGTATCTGGGCCCAGGTGGTTCTGACTGGGAGGTGTCGTGCGCCATTCATAGAGGCTTGGGTAGGCCGATCGTTTTTGGGGATCACAGCTACCATCGAGGCGTTGATAGCATTGCTGAAGTTCTCCGGTCTGACTTCAGGACTTTCATTGAGCAAATTCAGCGTGCTCTTATAGAGCGGAAGCGGGACGCAAAGGTAACGTACGAAGCAAGAGGGCCAGCTTCTCGCAGCGTAGGTTGCCTTACCGCCTTTACGCTTTTGGGCTTGGGCCCGATGCTGGCCATAGTATGGTCGACGTACTGGTTGGACAACGCGAACGATGCAGGTGAGGCGAACTCCTGGATATTTGCTGGCGTGAATCTTCTGCTTATTGGCATCGGCATTTTTTTCTCTGTCTTTCTGAACCGTATTCTCAGCCCACGGATTCGCTTTGAGAAGGCCAAAACACCTGACGCCATGTTTGACGCGGCAGATGCTGTCATAACGTCCGAATGTCACAGATATCAATCAGCCCTGCGGTTTATCAACTACCAAATTCCTAAGGCCGAAAAAGGTGTTTACCAGTCTGCTGATGCCAAGGGATATCAGAGTCGTTTTCAAGTGACGGATAAAGAGGTTGTTTTCACGTCGTGGAAGGAGCAGCACGAGGCCAGGGAAGAGCGATACCGCCTTGGTGCTATTGTTAGCGTGAATATGAACCAGCCGAAAATGAATTTTCACACCATCTCGATCACCTTCTACGATGGAAATACTTGGCTGATCACTACTGAGGATTTCAACCCGAGTGTTGGCAATCAGCGGGCGCATGCTGACTTGCAAAGAGCCCGGTTTCGTCATTGGGTTGATCACCTTCATAGGCAACTGATAGATCGACAATGTAGCGGTCGTATCGCTTTCACAAGCGGAAACTCTGCCTCTTACAAGTTGGCCCGGGTCGGGTTGTGGCTATTTAACGTTTTTGTATTTGGCACGGTCGCATTGCTGATAATCCTCGGGTTTGCGGTTGCGTGGTCTCCCAGACTTTTATTCTCGGCAGTTTTGCTCGGGCTCGTCGGCGTGACCACCAACGTTGTTTCATCTTTACTGAGCACGAAACGTCCGACTCAGCCTTATTCACCCGAGTCACTGCCGTGGCGGCATGTTCCACATCAGTCTGTTGAAAGGTAAATTCTGGATAAAGAATCCTTTAACTACTTGGGCCCGAGCGCCGATACCTCGGAAAGTATTCCCTCAACACCTGATAAGCCGGAAAATTTAAATCGCACTGGGGTGGGGATTGCTGCGGGATCCGTCTCAAATTTCCCAGTCAGGCTAAAACGCAACACCACGTTGTAGTAAGTGCCCTCTCGCCCATTCACTACCATGCTCCCAGGCCAGATCGAGTTCACTCTGCTGCTGTTCCGTCGTGCGCTCAAAGGTATCTTCCAGATAGAGAACAATATCTTTGGGGGCGAATTTGTATGCAGCCGGGAGTACGCTGTAGGGAGGTGCGCCGAGGAGCGGGTTTTCGCTCGCTCCCGCGTTGACAAGCATTTTGACTATCTCAAGATCTCCACTAACAACCGCGTCACGCAACGCGTTGGATGACATCTGCTCGCTGAACCCATCGGGGTGGGCGCCGTGGTTCAGTAGCTGTTTAACCACAGATTCTGATTTATTGAACACAGCGAGTTTTAGCGGGAATCGATAGTCCTGGTTGTAGACATTTGGCCTTGCTCCCATTGAGAGCAAGGCTTCCACCATGTCTTCCCGGTCGGCTTTGACGGCGGTCATGAGAGGGGTATTCCCTCTGAAATCCCGGGCATTAAGGTCGTATATCGCGGGATGGAGGGCCCGAAGTGCCTCAACCTTGCCAGTGTGTGCCGCGATATGGAGAGTTTGCGGTGTCACTGTGGCACCGTTTTTCAGCAGGGATTCAATAGCCTTAGTGTCGTTCTGGAGGACAGCTGCATCCAGAAGCGTCAGCCTGCTAACGGGGTCCTCTTCGTTGAGCTTTTCTCGATCAACGGTCGGCAACACGCTGAACCCTTCCTGGAGGTAACTCCAGACAGGGGGTATGGGTTCGTCGGCATTCGTGAACAGTTGGCGGAGGCGGTCCAGAAGCGGAGAAGTCTGCCTGTTTTGTTGATCTTGCTGGAGCAGGCGGAGAAGAGCGATACGGTGCCCCCACTCGATGTCTTCTCCAAGAACCACTGTGGCCTCCTGAACCGGTGATGAGCCGGAATAATCTTTGTCGCCAAGATCAGCGCCGCTGCGAACCAACGCGTTGATCAAAGACAGATTTTTTCCCGAACGGATGAGCGGGTTCAACACATCTGCCAAGGGTTTATCCAGAGCCGCGCGTCCTTGCTGTTTGAGCCATGAAACCAGCTGCTCTTCAGGCATAGCCTGCGAAAGATGCTCCAGGCTGGCGATAAGGAACTCGGCTCTTTTACCAGAATCCATGGAATTGAGCAGCGTTTCAGCCAGTTCCGGCTTCTGGGACAGCAGTGCAAACTGGTAGGTCGCGCTGTACTTACGCATAAACAGGCTCGGCCGAAACACTGCACCCTTCTGGAGCAGTGACTCAAACGCCGGGAGGTTGTTGTACCTTGCGGCCATGGATAGCAGAGGCTCCCCGGCAAAGGTATCGTTTGGGTCAAGGGACTGTTCCAGAAGCATGTCGTACCAATCACGGTTTTGTTGTGCGAGGGCGACCATAAAATAGGCGGCTTCGGGCTTTTCTTCATAGTGCCCGGAATCCAACGCTGCAAACTCTCTGCTCAGGTAGCTCATCAGCCTCTCCTGACCGTAAATTGCAGCAAGGATAGCGAGGTTGTCGGAATGGCGGGCGTCCGCTCTGGCGAGAAGCAACGCGACAGGCTCGTTCAGGCGAGCGGCATAATCCAGGGGGAACTTTCGTGCATCGTCTTCCGGGTAGACTCCCTCGCTCAGCTCGATGGCCCGGGATGCAAGTTCAGGGGTGCCATACGCACCAATCAGATGGAAAGGGGTTCGGCCCCGTTTGTCTTTCTTGAGCAGCACCTCAGAATTCAGTAATAAGGACGCTGCATCAAATTGCCCGGCGCGTATCGCAATGTGAGCAGGTGTTTCACCTTGATCGTTGGTTTGGGTAAGGTTGGCCCCCTGTTCTATTAATGCCAGCAGTGTTTCAAGATCATTTGTGTTCAAAGCCGTCAGCAATGGCGAAAGTTCAGTTTCGGGCGCAGCCGCTGTCTGTTCAGGGTAGTCCGAACTATCCGGGTTTTTTTGTGCAAGCTCCAGAATTGTGCCCTCGGGAGCTTTAACGGCAGAAGGATCGCCGCCCGCCTGCAAAAGCGCCATAAGTATCACAAGCTTTCGATCCCGAACCGCCCGGACAACGGCATTGTGATAGCCATCCCCTGTACCGTTTGGGTTAGCACCATGCTTCAGCAGTGGGTCAAGCATTGCCACATCACCGTTGTCGATAACACTGAGCACAGCTTCAGACAGGCACTCTTTGTTACCGGCGTGCGTTCTCGCCAGCAACTCAACGGCTGGTAATGAGCTCTGCCGGATTGCCACATCAAAAACGGAACGACACCGGCGCCTTGGCGCTCTGACGCCCGCAGTCACAAGGTCCACCAAAAGATCGACGTTGTGATAGCGAACAGCTTCCATGAGTGCGTAGGTCAGGAGGTCTGCGCGTTGATGGGTAAACGACAGAACCTTTTCAGTCCACCCTGCTGCTGCGAAGTAGTCCAGCCGCTCATAGTAATTGTCGTCGCCCAATACGGCATCCGGATGCCATAACTGTTTGGCAAGATCAGTGTTTCCCGTCTTGGCTGCGACTATAAATGGTGATGGCTCGGCTTTGTTGATCTGTTGTAATGGAGGGTTCTGTTTTAAAGCCCACTGCACCAGGTAAGGATTGTCTTGTCGCAGGCCTGTGCGCAGAACTTGAGTGATCGGGACACCTTGTGACACCACGAGTGGAGCAAGTTCCAGCATCTTGTCTCCGTGGCTACCTATCTGATTCAGTAGCCAGTCTGGGCTGATCACTCGCCGGTTGACCAGATACGCAAGGTCCTCGGGATCATAATTGATCAGGACAGCGTTGCCCTCTCGGGGATAAAACGCCAGATCGTCTTTCTCTTGCTCTAATGAGTCGTACAGCACTCTTGCAAGCGTCGCGGAACCATACTTTACAGCGAGCCTGACGTCCTGCACGTCAACAGACTGCCAATGATTGAGGAGCTCGCCAACGGCCTCCGGTTGGTTGAACCGAATGGCGATTTTCAGCGGGGTCCATTTGTTGAAGCATGGGCTCGACAGCGTCGCCCGAGGGGCGAGTTGGAGCAGTCTTTTCAGTGTGGGCAAGTGGCCAGATGCAGCCGCCCAGTGCAGGGCGTTGCACTCCGCCTGATGTAGGTCCTGTGTCAGGAGGCCCTCAGGAACCCGGCCTGGCTGCCCAATGAATGACCACCAGGCCGCTGGTGAAAGTCCAGGCGGCGGCATGCCATCCCCATGTTTTTGCCAGTGCGCCATCAACGTGTGCAGAACAAGGACATTATCAGCCAGCTCAAATGCTGTACCTGACCGCGAGTTGATGAGCGGGTCGGCGCCTGCTTCTAACAGGAGGGTGACGGATTCGGAAGCGCCATATCGCGCGGCTTTATGCAGTGCGGTTGGATGGTTAACCGTCTTTTGAAGATTTGGATCGATACCTGATGTCAGGAGCCAGTGGACAACGTTAACCTTGTTGGAAGACGAGGCGGAGTGAAGCGTGCTGTTTCCGAAGCTGTCGAACTGGCTGAAATCGACTCCGAGATTATGCAGATATTCCAGAATTTCAAGCTGCCCCTGTTTCGCCGCGGTGTTGGCAAACCCTGCCCACTTCGCATTCTCCGGGTTGATGTTATTGCCTTGAAGCCGAACCCAGAGCTTTAGATCATCCAGCTGGCTATTGTTTGCCATGACGTGTGGGGCTTGGCTAGTAGCCAGAGGGCTCCAAGTGAGCAGGAGCGATGACAGGCAGAACGCCCAGAGCAGCTTCATTCAGGAATCTCCGTTTCCTTGGGGGGCAGTACATCCTTGTGAGATCAGCGAGGAGCGTAACAAAATCGGATGTTATAGTCAGCTCTGGTGTTGCTCCGTCCAAGGCTTTGAAGACCATATTAAGGGACTCTTGTGGCTATCTTATGCGGGGCTCGATATGCATGTCCTTCCCCAGTATGTGAAGAACTACCAAAAGAAACTCGAGTCGGGCGGGGTTGGCTGGGTGGGGCCTAAATGGACGCATCGACAGCAGCCTTCGGATTTTGTCAAAACCCGTTGGCAGTTGTTACTTATGCTCGCTGGTGGTTTAGCAGACTACGGAGTAATGAAAGTATTCTTCATCGCCTTCGCTTTTGCTGAAATTGTCGCCTATATAGAGTTTGGAGAGTTTTCGTTTGTTTTTCTGGCGTTGGTCGGTCTTCACTTATTCTTCCACTACCCCTTCACCTGGTATCTGGAACGCAATCCAGAATTCATTGTTAAAGATCTGGGCTGTGGTTTTTTTCGACCCACCGGTATGGTGAAGTTTCGCACATGGCGCGAAGAAACCTTCGAGGCACCGTTTATCGAGTTTGATCCCTACATCTCGTTTCATGTGAATCCGAAGGGCCCCGTCAGCTACAAGCTGCTTCTGCGCCATCGTTATACCGGTTGGCAAACGACCGTCGCGCAGGTGGCGGATGTCCACAAAGTAGAGCTGTATGCGCACTGGGATGAACTGCAGCGGTATATGGACGTTAGTCAGCCCTTACCCGACGTTCCGGCGTTGGAAAAGTACCGTCACCTGGACCCCACGACAGCCGAGTACGATGCGGCAGGCAAGCGGGGAAGACTCGCGGACTATTGGGCGACTCTGGATCTGACGTGGTGGGAAAACGAGGGTTATCCGGCCCACCTGAAGGCTATTCGGGAATTCCCATGGTCGACACTGGAAGATCGGATGGAGAAAAGCGTTCCGAATCTGGCTGAGGCGGCCATGGTTTAATACCCGTGAGGTTCTGCCACCGACATCGGCAAGGCAAGGCAAGGCGAGGCTCGGCCGTGAACATCGCTCCCCATTGGCGTATTATCCCCGCCTGACTGATTAACCAACACTCCAGGGGAGCCCACCATGATCTGGACCGTATACCTTTCCGGCGAAATCCACACCGACTGGCGCGAGCAGATTGCTGCGGGTGCTGAGGCGGCGGGGTTGCCGGTTGAGTTTACCTCTGCCAACACCGACCACGAATCCAGCGACGCCGCGGGCGATTTCCTGGGTAAGCCGGAGAGTAATTTCTGGCGTGATCACCAGTCTTCCAAGGTGAATGCCATCCGCACCAAGACCTTGCTGGAGCAGTGCGATCTGGCGGTGATCCGCTTTGGCGACAAGTACAAGCAGTGGAACGCGGCCTTCGATGCCGGCTACTGCGCCGCCATGGGAACGCCCTACATTACCCTGCATGATGAAGACATTGTGCATCCGCTCAAGGAAGTGGACGCGGCCGCCATGGCGTGGGCACAAACGCCGGAGCAGGTGGTTGAGCTGCTAAAGTATGTAACGGCCTGAGTACAGCGTTTTTCGTAACACCATCAACAGGATGTAAAAAGGGCAAAGGAACATGCCACTCTTCACTACCGGCGGTGTCAGGGCAGCAGCCCTGGTACTCAGCCTGCTTATTCTCTCGTTACTCGCCAGTGATCCGGTTAAGGCCGATGCACGGCCGCCTGCCATCCCCCTGGCCAATGTCTATCACCCGGGTGTAAACTTGGAGGATTACTGGGTCAGCGAAAAGCTGGACGGTGTCCGGGCCTATTGGGATGGCGAGCAGTTCTGGTCCCGGGGCGGGCATGTATACCCGGCGCCGGACTGGTTTACGGCGCAGTTTCCCCGGCAGCCGCTGGATGGTGAACTCTGGAGTGGTCGCGGGCGCTTTGCTGAGCTGTCTGGGGTGGTGCGCAAAGTGCAGCAGGTGGATCGGGAATGGCGTCAGGTGAGGTTTCATGTGTTTGATCTGCCGCAACCTGAAACCGTGTTCGAGCAGCGCTATCGTCAGTTGGAACGGCTGGTTGCAGGCTCTGACTCACCGTATCTGGTATTGGTGGAGCAGCGCCCGGTTGCCAGCCATGACGAACTGAAAGCACAGCTTGAAGCGATGGTCTCAGCCGGCGCGGAAGGGTTGATGCTGAAGCGCAGAAACAGCCTGTATCGGGCTGGTCGTTCAGACGATCTGCTCAAGGTGAAAACCCATGAGGACACCGAAGCCCGAGTGGTTGGCCACCTGCCGGGCAAGGGCAAGTATGAGGGCTTGATGGGTGCCTTGAAAGTTGAGCTGTACGATGGCCGGCGGTTTCGCATCGGAACCGGGTTTACCGATGCGGACAGGCGCAACCCGCCGGCGATTGGCTCAGTCATTACCTTCCGCTACCGTGGTTTGACCGCCACCGGCTTGCCACGGTTTGCCAGCTTTCTTCGAGTCCGGAATGATGAACCGGTGCCAAAAGCCGATTAGGGCGAGATGGCCTTGCTGCTCTGGGCCAGCTCTTCCAGGGTGCTGTATTCGCACTCTAGTTCAGCCATAAAGGTGCGGCCCGAATCGGTCAGGATGTTGTCGTCCCGGAGCAGTCGGCGGCCCAGCAGCACCGGGTAGGAGAATTTGCCTCGATCCGTCAGCGAAAACTGGGTTTCATGAACCTTGCCGCCAAGGCAGAAATCCATTTTTACCACGTAGCGCCGCTGTGAGGGGGCGCCCTTGCGTTTGATCAGTACGGTGCGGTAGACCGGCCGTTCGAATTCCAGAATCACTTCATCGTGCTCCAGGTCGCCCTCGCTGGGCTGGTCTTCGTGGTCGCCCAGCGGGAGTTGGAAACGCACCCACTCTTCGTTGTCCTTCTCGAAAGGTTCCACATTCACAGCATGCAGGGAAGAGGTCTTGGCACCGGTATCCAGGCGTGCTTTCAGTCGGATGCCTGTCTCGCCCATCACTACCCATTCCACAAAGCCCATAACCTCGGGCTCCGCCGAAGTTTGTGACGAAACCTCGGCCGCGGCCGGGCTTGCAGTGAACAACAGGCTGGTCAGGGTCAGGGCAGTAATGGCAGATCGCATGTAATGCTTCCTCTGTCTGCTCAGTGATGAATGGCATCGGTATGAGCCGGTTAGAATCAATGTACGGCTCAAAAGCCTAACAGGGTCAAGCTTATGTAGCCCTTTCGGGCACATTAAAAAATGTTGAGCGGCCAGCCCGAGTTGCTTCGGGGCCGCGCTCTGGCCCGAATTGAGTCATAGCAACGAGGCGGCAAAGGCGTAGACTGCAAGTATAAACGGGAGAATTTTCATGGTGTCTGTTCCTTCCGCTGGGCGAGTCCAGCAGCACATTTCGGCCATTGCCAGCGGCTTTCTGGGTGACTGGCTGGAGCACCGGGGCAATCCGCTGGCGGTGCCGATGACGGTGTTTGCCGATGGCGAAGTGCTGGATCTGCAGAATCCCCAGCCCGCAGTGCCGGGCAGTGTACTTTGCCTGTCGATCCATGGGCTGATGGAGCTGGAATCGGTGTGGGATTTTCCGGCCAAGCCCGGTGAACACTACGGCACCCTCCTCGCCAACACCTTGGGCGATACGTCTGCCCTCAAGCTCCGTTTCAATACCGGCCGGCCCATTTACCGTAATGGCCAGGATCTGGCCGCCCTGCTGGAACGGTTGGTAAGCAACTGGCCGGTACCGGTAAAGCGGATTGTTCTGATCGGCCACAGCATGGGAGGCTTGCTGATTCGCAGTGCCTGTCATTACGGGGCTGCGAATGATCATCGCTGGATCAGCCTGAACCCGGATTGTGTGTACATCGGCTCACCCCACGACGGCTCCTGGCTGGCGGTTGGCGCCCACAAAGCGGCAGGCTGGCTGAATCGGGTGCCCCGGGATTATCTGAAAGTGGTGGGCGAGGTGATTGACCTTCGCAGCGAGGGTATCCGTAACTTGTCCCGGGGGGATGTGTTTGAACCGGGAACCTCGGATCAACCACTGTTGCACGGTGCCCGGCATTACGTGATCAGCGGATTGCTCGCCAAGGGCGAACGGCACCCGGTAAACGTTCTGTTTGGCGATGCCCTGGTGCACCAATCCAGCGCCCGTGGTGATCGCCGTGAAGGCTGGGAACTGGCGGGCATCGCCAATTTTCCCGGTGTTGACCATATTCGACTGGCCCATCACCCTTTGGTGAGCCAGCAACTGCAGGAGTGGTTGTCATGAAAGGACCGGACAACAACACACACTGGTGGCTGGGTGTGGCGGAGCTGGTGGCCCAGGGCATGCATCACGGCGCGGTGAAGTTGAAGCGTGTGCACCTTTCCATTGCCGACGAGAGTTTTCGGGTGCTGGACGCCATTCCGGCCACTCGGCCCGGCAGCCGGCTTGTTCGAGTGTGCCACCATGGTATCGCCAGAGTCAGCTACGACAGCGTGTCGCTGGCCGGTCGTGTGTTGGTTAAGGGAGCCGGATTGGTTTTGAGCGGCAGGCCGGATACGTCGCAAAGTTGAGGCTCAGGGCTGTAATCAGCTTCGTCGTCGCTTCATGCCTTCGGTTGTTTAGCTTTGTCTGGCGGTGATGTCCGCCTTGCGGGTATAACTTCCAGGCGGTTCCGGCCGTTACGTTTGGCGGTGTATAGCGCCTGGTCGGCCAAACGGAGATATTCCGCTGATGTGTGCTCTGGTGTTGGAAAACCCAATGCCAGTCCAATGCTGACGGTCAGATCAATTCCCTTATCCTTGCAGGTATCGCAGCGCCGGGTTGCGACCTCTTCGCGGAACCGGTTCAACCTGTCCTGTATATCCTCGGCATCCTGATAACTGGTAAAAATCACAAATTCTTCACCGCCAAACCGGGCCAAGCGGTCGGTATCGCGCCGGAAGTGCTCGCGCATCGTGTTTGCCAGGGATTCCAGGCATCGGTCGCCGGCCTCATGCCCCCAATTGTCGTTGATCTTCTTGAAATGGTCCGCGTCGACCATGGCCACCGCAAAGCCGGTCTGGTGTCTCAGGCACCACTGATAGCTGTTGGAGAACTCCCGGTCAAAGTAGGTGCGGTTGCCCAGGCCAGTGAGGCTATCGGTCACACTCAGACGGGACAGGGCGGTATTGGCCTCAGCGAGTTCCCGATTGAGCCGCCCAAGTTTCCGGTTCCAGTAGACCAGCAGGGCGGTGGCCAACAGGCCGAGCGAAAGTATTTGCCAGAACCGGGTATAGTCCACGCGTTCCTCGATTCGCAAGTTGCGCCAGGTGCTTTCTAGCCGCGTGCGCTCTGCAGGAGTCAGGCTCAACACCAGTTTCTGCATGATCCCATGCAGTGTAGGTTCGTCGTTGCGGGTGCCAATGGCCAGTGACCAGTCGGCTGGTACCCGGCCAATCACCTTCAGATCCGCCAGTCCCAATGACTGCATGTAGTAACTGGCGGTAGCCAGTGTGGTGATGTAACCGACGAGTTCCCGGTTCTGGAGCTTTCTCAGGCCTTCATGCTCGGATGCCACGGTAACCAGTTGCAAGGAAGGATTGCGTTTGCGCAGCAATTCGGCAAAGGCGTAGCCTTCCACAATGCCAACGCGGCCGCTCTCCAGTTCGTTAAGTCGCTGAATAAACGGGGCCTCAATGCGGCCGATCACTACATTGGGTACTTCCAGGTAGGGAGAGGTAAAGTCCAGATAAACGGACCTTTCGGGCGTACGCATGGCCATCGGGAACATGTCGCAACGCCGCTCCTTCGCCGCTGTGATGGCTTCCTGCCAGTTGCTGGTGGGCACCAGCCGGAAACGAAGGTTACCCCGTTGGCTGAACAGCTCAAGCACATCTGCGGCCAGGCCGGTGTGTTTGCCATCCCTTACGCCTTCCAGGGGCATCCAGTCCGGATCAGCGCAGATGCGAATTTCCCGATTCCGCTGTTCCAGCCAGAGCGATTCAGTGTCAGTCCAATGTACCAGTTCCGCTGTGCTTAGCGACGGCTGATGACTGGCGCCGAGCCATCGGGTTTCGATCACCTGCTGCTCCGTTGGCGTGATGCTGGTCAGAGCCTGATTCAGGATGTCCGCCAGCGGCGCGAGCGCGGGCCTCACCCCAAAGCGCAGGTCCTCGCCGCTGAAACCCGGAAGTTGAAGTTCACCGGCGATTCGGGTGCCACTGATACCCAATTGCCGGATCCAGTAATTGCCCGAATGCAGGGCCCCGATTACAACGTCCACATCGCCGTTTGCCAGCGCCTGGAACATGGGTTGCTGCGAGCTGAAGCTGAGCAGCGTGCCGCCATCAAGTATTTGCCGGACGGTTTCCTCGTAATAGATTCCCGCGCCCAGCCCAACCCGATATTGCCTCAGGTCCTCCAGGTTCCGGTAGTTGAGACTTTCGTCACGGGTAAAGATGACGTTGGGGATGATGTGATAGGGCGAGGTAAAGTGGGCGAAGGATTCCCGTTCCGGGCGATAGGACATGTTGGCCATGACATCAATATCGCCGTTCCTGAGCATGGGGATCAGTTCATCCCACTGGCCACTGACAGGAATAGCCTGCAGGCCTGTCAGATCAACCAGCCGGTTCATGATATCAACGCTCAGGCCCCTTACCCGCCCACCATCGGTGAAGCTGAACGGCGCGTAATCATCCATGAATCCGACCCGAACTGGCCCCAGACTCGCCAGATACTGGCGTTGTTGTGGGCTGAGCGCCAGCTGTGTACTTGTCGAACCGGCCAACCCGCTAAACTCCTGCCAACGCTGAAGCAGGTTGTGGAGTCTTTCCTCCGGCACGGCATTAAGCCCGGCTTGAATCCGATTGAACAGGTCCAGGTTGTCGGTGAGAACACCAATACGAAAATCCTCGCCGGCGTATTGCCGCAGCGGCGCCGGGCCCAGCAGTTCCAGAAAGCGAAAGCCGGCCTGGTTGGCGAGATACTCCATCGTGAGTTTGGGGCCCACGGCAATATCGATCCAGCCGAAGGCCAACGCCCGAACAACGCTCGTCAGAGAATCGTAGGTGGTCAGTGAAATGCCGGCGTCGGCAAATTCACTTCGGTAGAAGATGTCCTCGACCATGCCAACGCGCAGGCCTTGTAGGTCGTCCAGCGCCTCAATCGTGGGAGTCGGGCGGGCGCTGTCATGCATCAGATAGATTTCGCGGTAGTGATAAGGTTCGGAGAACAGGACCTTTTCAGCCCGGTCCGGGCGCCAGGAAATACCGTCTATCGCATCCAGATCGCCGCGCAGGAAGGCCGCATAGATGTCTGGACAGCGTTAGCCAGGCAGAGCAGAATTTTCGCTGGGGCGGTTGAGGCAGGCGGCTTTGCAAGGTATACCTTCCCTGTGAATAACAGTGCCAGTGTAGTTGCAGATCGTAACCTTTGACAGTGGTGTGTGGCTATATTGAATACAGATTCAGGCTATGAAACGGCACGCCTTTGATGGAGTAGGGGAATGACAGAAACGGGTTTTGACTGGCAGCAGGTTCCGGCCGCGGTATGGCGCCGGCACCGCTCCGGCCTGAGGGCCATTCGCCGGCTGGATCCGGTCAGATGGGCTGATCTCTCGGGTATTGACCGGCAGAAACAGGCGCTGGCCCGCAACACCGAACGCTTTCTGGCGGGGCAGCCCTCGAATAATGCGTTACTTTGGGGTTCCCGGGGCACCGGCAAGTCGTCCCTGATCAAGGCGTTGCTGAACCGTTACCAGGCTGATGGCCTGCGCATGATTGAAGTGGACAAGGATGATCTGGTCAACCTGCCGGAGATTGTCGACAACATCTGCGAGCTGCCGTACCGCTTTGTGATCTTCTGTGATGACCTGTCGTTTGATGTGGGGGAGTCCGGTTATAAGGCCCTGAAAAGCGTGCTGGAGGGATCACTGGAGCTGCCCCCGGAGAACGTGCGGGTGTATGCCACCTCCAACCGCCGGCACCTGATGCCAGAGTTCATGAGTGACAACCTGAAAAGCGAGGTGCGCGACGGCGAGCTGCACCCGGCGGAAGCCATTGAAGAACAGGTCTCACTGGCAGACCGGTTCGGGTTGCAGCTGTCGTTCTATCCGTTTTCCCAGGATGTCTATCTGCAGGCGGTAGACGCGCTGTTTCCGGAGGTGGCAGACCGCTCGCAACTGCACCAGGAGGCCGTCCGGTTTGCCACCGGCAAAGGCGTCCGCAACGGCCGCACAGCGCAGCAGTTCTACCGGCAGTTCGCCGGCGACCCTAGATTCAGTTGAAGCCCGCTACTGCCGGCGGGCCATGCGGATAAACCGGTGGTGGATGGTCCGGATGCCCAGGAACACCAGCACCATGATCACCGGGATGGCCACGCCCAGCACCAGGGATTTGTTGAACGCCAGGCCACTGTCCTGCAGCACGTCCAGGCCGAGCTTGAGCAGGCTGATCAGGTAGTAGGAGATCGCCACCACCGAGAAGCCTTCCACCGTGTGCTGCATCATCAACTGAATGCGGGAACGGCGGTCCATGGAACTCAGCAACTGCTGATTCTGGCTCTGGATCGCCAATTCCACCCGGGTACGCATCATGTCGGAGGCGCGGTCCACCCGGCGGGACAGGTCTTCAAGGCGTTCTCCCACGGCTTCGCAGGTTTTCACGGCCGGTGTCAGCCGGCGGGTCATGAATTCGCTGATGGTCAGGTGGCCGGAGACTTCGTCTTCCCGCAGTTCTTCCAGCCGGGTCAGCACCAGTTCGTGGTAGGCCCGGGTGGCGGCAAAGCGGAAGGTGGAGTGGGCCCGGTAGGCTTCGATCCGGGCGGCAATGTGGGTCAGTTCGGCCAGTATCTGTTGTTCGTCCAGGGATTCGTTATCGGCCAGGGACTGGGTGATGGTGGCCAGTTTGTGGTCCATGTCGTTCAGACTGGGCGTCATTTCCCTGGCCAGTGGCAGCGCCAGCAAAGACATCAAACGGTAGGTTTCAATCTCCATCAGGCGTTGTACCAGGCGGCCCAGCTGGCTGTTGGACATCTTGTGATTGAGCACCATGAACCGGCCGAAATGGTCGCTGTGCAACTGGAACGAGCCCAACACCCGGGCGGCGCCTTCCTGTGGGCTGCTGCCAATGAGGCGCATACCTTCGAAATACTTGCGCATGAACGCCAGTTCGCTGCGGGCGTCCTCTTCTGAGGGGCGCACCTCAATGTGGAAGGCCCCGACAATGGTGCCGTCCAGCTGTTCCAGCCAACCCTCAGGTAATGAGCTGATGCCGGTCTCGGCAAACGGGGCGGCATTGGAAACGTCCAGATTGGTGAAGGTGTAGGAGGCAAACTCCATATGTACTTCACGCCGGACCCGCAGCTTGCCGAAGTTGTGCTCATAGCAGCTGACTTCCTGTTCCGGCCAGGGCTCGCCCAGCAGGCGGTGCAGCCGCTGAAGATGCGCGAACTGTGTTCGGCGCTGCTCCGGTGTGACCAGCACGGCAATGTGGGTCACCCGGGCGGTGGAGGGTATCACCTGAAAGGGGCGTGAGTGCAGTTCCTGGTAAAGGTCTGCCCGCAAGGGATGAAAATCCAGGGATGACGTTTCGGCACTCACAATGTTGATCCTGTTTCCGGGCGGTATACCGGGATGATAACCCGGAAGCTCACCCCGTCAATGCCACCTTCGCGGGTGTTTCGGGCCTCCACATAGCCACCATGGTAGTCGGCAATAAGACGTACGATCAGCAACCCCTGCCCCAGGTGCCCCTCGCTCTGGCCCTGGCGCTGGGAGACAAAGGCGCCAAAAATATCCAAGCCGGCGTGTTCCGGCAATTGTGAGCCTTCGTTGAACACACACAATTGGTAGTGGTCCGAATGGCGTTGCAGGCTGACCTCTATGGCGCCGCCTTCGGGGGTAAAATCCCGGGCGTTATCCACCAGTTTGTCGAGCATTTGCACCAGCATTTCCGGTGAGCCCATCAGTGGGCATTCCGCTTCGGGAATCTGGTAACGGATCTGGTGGTCGGCATCCAGTTGTTGGTACGCCGCGGTGGCTTGCGCGACCACCTCGGACAGGTCGAACTGTTCTTTGTCGGCCTGGTCGAAGCTCTGCTCGAGCCGTGCAGCCTCACTCATGCTGTTGAGAATTCGGCGCAGCCGCTCGGTGGCCCCGGCGGCCCGTTCCAGGTATTGCTGCCGTTCCTGCTCGGAGCTGTTATGAGCGAGGTTCTCGAGGGACGATCTGACTACCGCCACGGGAGTTTTCAGCTCATGGGACAGGCGGCGGGAGAAACTCTCCAGATAGTGGTTGTAACTCTGCAGCCGTTCCACCATCTGGCTGAAATGCTGCTGCAGTTGCCCCAGTTCATCCCGGGTTCTGGCCAAGGGCACCGGGCTCAGAATCCGGCCATCTTCGTCCACACTGGCGCTGACCAGGCGCTGCAGGCGGGCAATTCGCCAGGACAACCAGCTGGCGTAGCCCAGCAGAACCAGGGTTAACGCGAGAATGATCAGGAGGCTGCGGGCCAGGACACTGCCAAGGGCCGAGCCGGACACGGTCAGTAACTGATCAAGGGATTGTTCCAGTACCAGCGAGCGACCGCCAAACAGATCATGCTCGGTGGCCAGCCAGACCGAGCCGTCATTTCGCCTGACCAGATGGTTGTCTGGCAGACCACCGGTGATCAGCCGGTGCCCGGTTTCTGCCAGCGGTGTCGGTTCTGGCTGGTAGAGCCGAATCAGCGCTCGCAAAGCGTTCAGTGTGATTTTCTCAAGCACTTGCACGGGGGACAGGTCATCAAAATCCGGGCCTTGGCCCGTGGCCGGATGCCGGTGATGGGCAACTATCCAACCCGCCGGCTCAACCACGGTGACTTGCTGGCCGTCACCGAGCTGGTCCGCCAAGGCCCGTTCCAGCTCCGGGATTCGTTGCACCAGTGGGGGTGGTGGCTCAGTACCGGTACCGGTGCCGGGTACTGACGACTCCTGGCCTCGCTGGGTCACCTGGAAGCCCAGCAAGCTGCCCCGCGCAGGCTGCGGCATCTGCAGCTCCAGCTGCCAGCCAGACCCCCGATCCCGCCAGGCACCCTGAACCCGATAATCTGGAGTCTGCTGGCGGTCTTCCCGAATGGCATTCACGCTGCCCGGCGCTGAGGTTCGTAGTGTCCAGCGTTGCCGTGGCACCGGCTGTTGCAGGTCGGTGACCGGCGGTTGCAGCACCAGCTCAAAGCGATCGTGGGGTTGGTCGGGCCGGTTCTGCTGAAACAGTTGCATGGCCTGGTTCTGCATCTGGACCAGCAGGAACAGGTGTCGGCCATCACTGGCGGCCTGCCATCGCAGATGGGGTGCGCCGGGCACGGGCAGGGGCTCAGCCGATTGCCAGGGCTGCAGGTGATCGGGCTCATCGTAACCGGGCCAGTCGTCGGCATGGCCGTCGGGTTTGATCGGTGTTTCTGCCGGGCTGGCGTAGAGCGCGTTCGGGGTGGCGATGGTGGGTTGCCCCAGCAGCAGGTCGCCGGCCAGGTTTGCCATCCGCTGGCCCCGCTCCTGGAGCTGTTGCAGGGCCTGTTGGCGCAGGGCGTCATCCAGTTCCAGCACAAACTTCAGCCCGGCCCAGGGGATCAGCAGCATCAGCAGGCTGGCGAGAAACAGCTGGCGTTTAAGGCTCAAGGTCAGGCCTCACGGGCATTCCAGCGGTAACCCATGCCGTAGGCGGTCTGAATGCCATCAAAGCTGCTGTCCAGCTGGCTGAATTTACGCCGGATGCGTTTGATATGGGAGGTCACCGTGTTGTCATCCAGTACGGTGCTGGCGGCTTCCATCAGCTGGTCCCGGCTGCGAACGTGGCCGGGATGCTGAACCAGGCTGTGCAGCATCCAGAATTCGGTTACCGTCAGGTCCACCGGCTGGTTGTCCCAGGACACGGTCATGCGCTCGACGTTGAGCGACAGCCGGCCCCGGTGCAGCAGCTCATCCGGTTTCTGCAGCGCCTCGGCCCAGGCATCGGCCCGGCGCAGCAGGGCAGTAATCCGGGCCAGCAGGTGGTCCAGGCTCATGTCTTTGGTGACGTAATCGTCTGCGCCCAGGCGCAGGCCGTGCACCGAATCGATATCGCTGTCCCGGGCGGTCAGGAAGATAATCGGCAAGGTGGCAGACTGTGACCGAAGGTCCTGGCACAGAGCAAAGCCGCCTTCCGGCTCGTCTCCGAGCCCGACATCGATAATGGCCAGGTCTGGCAACGCCTGGCGCAGCACCTGCCAGGCCGATGGCCGGTCGCCATAGGCAGACACCCGGTAACCCCGGCGCTCGAACGCCGCCCGGTAGTTATCGCGAATGCCTGCTTCGTCTTCAATCAGAACAATGTGTTTTTTCATGAGTGATGCTGTTCAGCAAGATGTGTTGCCATTAAACCATGCTCCTTGTGCGGCACAAGTCGATGCCGCGGGATTGCCATAATTCATCATTTTCTATCGCCAGCTTGCCCGTTTCTGCCACGGCAGGGCCCATTCAGCCTGTTGCAATGGCATCACTAACTTCCACAAAAAGGATGTCGTGATGATGTTGCTATCGCTGCTTGCCAATCCGGCCGTACGGCCCGATCTGTTCACTGCCCGCCGGGCGAAGCCAGCCGCTAAACAATCCAGGTGGTTGCGGATGGCCGAGGGTATCAGCCTCTGGTTGGCGGTTCTGCTGATGTTGTTTGTCCACCCCCTGTATGCGGAGGCGCGTCAGATGGGCATGGAACAGCCGGGTCAACTGTACCTGATGAATGATCAAAGCGCCCGGCAGCAGCCGGCCCTGATTCTCGACAGTGACTTCCAGGTTCATGTGTCTGGCCTGCTGGCGGAGACCAGGCTGACCAGGGTTTTTCGTAATACCAGCGACCAGTGGCAGGAGGGCATTTTCGTGTTCCCGTTACCCGACAAGGCCACGGTGTACGGGCTACGCATGACCATTGGCGAGCGTGAAATCGTGGGGCACATTGAGCCCAAAGCCAAGGCCCGCCAAACCTACGAGCGGGCCAGGCAGGCCGGGCAGCAGGCGGCCACGCTGGAGCAGCATCGCCCGAACCTGTTCACCAGCCGGGTAGCCAATATCCCGCCAGGCGAAAGTGTGCAGGTGGAAATCCGTTATCAGCAACCGGTGGCCTACAAGCACGGTGAATTCGAACTTCGGTTGCCCACTACATTGACTCCCCGTTATATGCCAGGCGAACCGCTGGCGGAAACGCAAGGTCCGTGGCAGTCCGGTTGGGCGCTGGCCACCAAAGAGGTTGCCGATGCCCATGAAATCAGTCCGTTTACCGTTCGCCCCCAGGACGTTGATGGCGGCAGCCACCGGGCCAGGATCGGAATAGAGATCGAAAGCGGCCTGGCCCTGGCGGATGTCTCCAGCCCAAGCCATCGACTGCACACCGAGCTGGACGGTGCCAGGGCGACGGTGAGGCCGGAACAGGAAAAGGTGCTCATGGACCGCGATGTGATCGTCAGGTGGCGCCCGGTGGCTGGCAGTGAGCCAAAAGCGGCGGTGTTTCACCAGACCTGGCAGGGTGAGGATTATCTGATGGGCATGGTGCTGCCGCCGGAAACGGCCGGGCCAGTGCTGCGCCGGGAGCTTGTGTTCGTTATTGATACCTCGGGTTCCATGGCGGGGGATTCAATCGCCCAGGCCCGTTCTGCCCTGCTGAAGGGGCTGGAAACCCTGCGCCCCGGTGACTCGTTCAATGTGATCCAGTTTAACAGCCAGGCCCATGCCCTGTTCGCCCAGCCGGTGCCGGCAGAAGGCCATTATCTGGCCCGGGCCCGGCGTTATGTCCAGGATTTGCGGGCCAATGGCGGTACCGAAATGGCGGGTGCCCTGTCGCTGGCGCTGGGAATGGACTCTGGCCCGGGTGGTGAACGGGTGCGCCAGGTGGTGTTTATCACCGACGGTGCCGTGGGCAATGAGTCTGCCTTGTTTAACCAGATCCGCTCGGGTTTGACTGACCGAAGACTGTTTACCGTAGGGATTGGTTCTGCTCCCAATATGCACTTCTTGCGGGAGGCGGCCCGGTGGGGCCGGGGTGAGTTTACTGCAATTCACTCAGGCGCCGAGGTAGACCGGGCCCTGAACCGTCTGTTTGCCGCCATGGAGGCACCGGTGCTGACCAATCTGGACGTCCGCTGGCCGGATCAGGGGCAGCCTTTGGAGCCAGTACCGGCCAGGCCCGGGGATCTGTTTCGCGGCACGCCGTTGGTCCAGGTAGTCCGGGGGCTGCCGGCAGCAGGGCAGTTACAGGTTTCTGGCCAATTGCCCGGAGGCCGTCACTGGTCCACATCTCTGGATCTGGCTCAGGCGGCGCCCGCCAGTGGTTTGAATCGTCAGTGGGCCCGCGGCCGGATTGATGAGCTGACGGATACCGCCAGGCTTCAGGGTCAGACGCCGGATGAGCAGCAAATCACCGAGCTGTCGGTTCGCCATGGCGTGATTTCGCCATTCACCAGCTTTGTGGTGGTGGAGCAGCGCCGGGCTCGCCCGGAAACCGAAAGCGCAGGGTCGCAGAGCATACCCACACTGCTGCCGGCAGGTAGCCAGCCCGGTATGCTCAGGTACCCCCAGACGGCCACATTCGCACCGTTGTTCACTGCGCTGGGTTCGCTGGGGCTGATGTTTTCCCTGGCCATTGCCATGCTGAACCGGAGGCCATCCCTGTGAGTCGCCTGCTGCTGTTACTGTTCGGTTGTTCTGCCACGGTGCTCATGTTCGGGCTGTGGATTCCCTTCAAGGCGCTGGTAGCACAGGAGCTGCTGGCACTTGCCTGGGCCGAAACCCAGGCCCGTCAGGTCCAGGCTCGGCCCTGGCCCTGGGCGGATACCTGGCCGGTGGCCAGGCTGGAAATGCCTGAATTGGACGTGTCGATGATCGTGTTGGATGGCCTGCATGGCGAAAGCCTGGCCTTCGGGCCGGGCAAGGTGGTGGCCGGTGCCGACGGGCCGGTGATTCTGGCCGGGCACCGGGACACCCACTTCAGCCACCTCCAGCATCTCGCTCCGGGCAACCCGGTCAGATTGCAAGGCCAGGATCAGCGTTGGCAGGACTATCGGGTAACCAGTATCCGGGTAGTGGACAGTCGTAAGGAGCTGATCAACACTCACGCGTTGGCGGCCGGCACCCTGCTGTTGGTTACCTGCTACCCTTTCGACGCCATGGATGCCCGTGGCCCCCTGCGCTATGTGGTTGAAGCCCATCCCGTTTACGCTCTCGAACAAAAGGATACTGTTGCCGCGCTTTAAGTATGGCGTACACTTGTGCGCCAAGTGGATCATTAGTGGAAAAGCAGTATGGCAGTGGTAAGAAAAATCCTGGCGTGGATCAGTGTGCCAGTCTTGTGCCTTCTGGCATTGGTGTTATACCTGGCCCGGCCGTTCAACCCGGACAACAACAGGATTTTGGGCGGGATTGTCGCCCGGGTAGGTCGTTGCCTGCTGGGCATGAAGCGCCCCCTGTACGGGGCCGAGAACATGCCGCAGGACAGACCCACGGTGATCATTGCTAATCATCAACAGAACGACGACCTGTTCCTGATGGGGGACTTGTTGCCGCCGCGCACCGTGGCGGTGGGGAAGTCCTCATTGGTCTGGGTGCCGTTCTTTGGCCAGGTATTCTGGCTGGGTGGCAACATCATTCTGAACCGCGGTCGGTCCCGAAAAGCGGTGGCGGTGATGGAGGCCACCAGTGAGGCGATCAACCTGCAGCGTAAAAGTATCTGGGTATTCCCGGAAGGCACGCGAAGCCGTGGCCGTGGCCTGGGAAGCTTCAAGAAAGGTGCATTTCACACCGCTATTGCGGCTGGTGCCCCCATTACCATGGTGTGTGCCGGTGAGTATCACGGCAAAACACGAGGCTGGTCTGGCCGCCGAGAGCCAGTCCCAATGCGGATTCTTCCGCCAGTCGAAACCCAGGGGTTAACCTCTGCCGATATCCCCGAGTTGATCGCGCGGTGCCACCAACAGATGTCGGAAGCCATCGCAGGGCTTGCACGAACTCCCGGAACTGCTTGAATGGCCGTGAAAAACAGGGCAGTCTTCTGAACAGGAAAGCATTCTGGACTGGTAAACCTTGGGAGAACGCGGAGATGAGCCTGATCTGGTTTCTGATCATTGGTGGTCTTGCCGGCTGGCTGGCTGGCCTGATTATGAAGGGCAAAGGCTTTGGCGTACTGGTCAATATCGGTATCGGTATTGTCGGTTCGGTGATTGGCGGCGTGCTTTTCGGCGTGCTGGGGCTGGCGGTAAAGAGCATGGTCGGTGAGCTGGTCACAGCGACGGTCGGTGCGGTACTGCTGTTGGCAGTGGTTAACAAGATCAAGCAGGGCTGACATGATTGTACCCGTAACCGCTGTGTTCGCGGCCGTCCTCGGTTTGTTGTTGCTGGTGTTGTCCGGCCAGGTGGTTAAGTACCGGCTGAAGTACCGTAAAGGGCTGGGCGTGAACGACGATGTGGAGTTTGAGGCAGCGGTGCGCGCCCACGCTAACCTGGTCGAATATGCGCCCATTGGCCTGATCATGCTGGCGATTGCCGAGCTGAATGGTGTTGCCTCAGGCCTGATTTACTGGACCGGCATGGCGCTGGTGGTGGGCCGTATTCTCCATGCCTGGGGCATGATCAACGGCAAGGGTGGCCCCCACAAGGCCCGGATGGCGGGTATCCTGCTGACCTGGCTGGCGATTCTGGTGGCGGCGCTGCTGCTGTTATGGAACGTATGGCAGGTGTACGGCTGATCAAGCCTGATGCTGTCACGAAAACGGGGCCTGTTGGCCCCGTTTGTTTTTCGGTACCGGGTACTCAGAGAGCCCGGGCAATATCCAGAGTCAGGTATTCCAGTTCCACCCGGCGGTTGGCCGCGTGGTCTTCCGGCCGGGCCAGGGGGCGATCTGACCCCCAGGTGGCCAGCACAATGGCGGACTGGTGAACACCTTCGCGCATGAGCAGGCGTGCAACGGAGTTGGCCCTCAGGCGAGCCAGGAACCGGTTATATTCTTCCGAGCCAAAGCGGTCGGCGTGGCCATGGATTCTTACCCGCACGCCCGGGTGGTTCTTCAGGTAGGTTGCATGTTGCTTCAGAACCTCGATGTCACCGGCATCCGGGGTGTGTTTGTTGAAGCCATAGTGAAAGCGGGTGCGGTGAGGACGGTTTCCGTCTTGCGAAGGCTGGCCTGCCATGCCACCGAAGGCCAGTGCGGCCTTCGCCAGCAGGTCAGGGTTGTCCAGAACTAGTACGGTCATGTGCAGTATCCTCGAGTCCAGAATCCGGTTTTTGTTGTTATCGCTTCCCCAATATTGTTGGTTGAAGCAATAACGGCAATTGGCGAATGGTCGATAGGCACCGGAAGTGAGTGGTTACCGATTGAATGGCATTTGTGTGACTGTGTGATGACACCCATGGTTGTGTGCTGCGCCACATTTCCCGTTGCAGACCTTTGATTTCTGCTCGCCAGGTGTCATTACACCGGGAAAAGAAGTCGCTGCTGTGGTAAAAAGCAGCTTTTCAGGGACAGATTGTGATGAATTGTGACCGCCCATGCTGATTATTCCTGCCGAGAACGCCGTTAACTGGAAACGCCCGCCCTGGGTAACCCTCAGCCTGATGATGGTTTGCCTGCTGGTCTTCCTGTTTTATCAGGGTGGTGACGACCGCAAGTTTGAAGCCGCCCTGGAACAGTACCTGGAAGCCGACCTGCTGACGCTCGAAGCACCGGCCTATGAAGACTACCTGCAACGGGAAATCCGGTTTTCTGGTGATGCCCAGAGTGTGCTGGAGCTTCAGGAATTCCAGCAACTGCAGGAGGACAACGAGACCTTCTGGCTGGCAGCCACCCTGTTGGTGGACCGGGAGTTCTACCAGTATCTGCAAGAAAACCGGGACCTGATCTGGGCGCCGGCTGAGCGAAGTCACTGGCTGGAACAGCGGGTTGCCATCGACGAACAGTGGCTGTCTCGAATGAGCGCTTATCAGTTGGGGCTTATCCCGGCTGAGTTGTCGCTTTACAGCCTGATCACCTACCAGTTTCTGCACGGTGGCTGGGGCCATATTATCGGTAACCTGCTGTTCCTGTTCCTGCTTGGCTTCACGGTCGAGAAAGCCCTGGGGCCTGGCCGTTACCTGATGGCCTATCTGGCCTGTGGTGCGTTATCCGGCCTGATGTATACCGGCTTCTCCATGGGCAGCCAGATTCCTCTGGTGGGCGCGTCAGGCTCCATTTCCGGGTTGATGGGCATGTATGTGGCCATATACGGCGTGCAGAAAATCCGCTTTTTCTACTTCCTGGTGGTCTACTTCAATTATTTCAGGGCACCGGCCATCGCCCTGTTGCCGGTGTGGGTAGGCAAGGAAATCTACGATTACTGGTACGCCGGTTCTACCGGTATTGCCTATATGGCCCACGCTGGCGGGCTACTTGCCGGCGCTGGACTGGTCTGGCTGTTGGGTAAAAGCTGGCTGCAGGTAAAAGAAGAGTTTTTTGAACCCGAAGAAGATGAGCAGGACGCCCGCTTCACATCGGCGTATGCCCAGGCCATGGCCAGCCTTGGGCGGATGGAGTTTGACCTGGCCCGGCGCCAGTTCGACGCGTTGCGGGAACGCTACCCCGAGCGCACCATTGTGTTGGAACATCTGTACCAGCTGGCCAAACTGCGGCCAGACCTGCCAGCCTACCGGGACCTGGCCCGGGAACTGATGGCTGATGCCATGGCCCGGCGGCAGCCGGAGCAAATGATCTCAGTATGGCAGGAATATCTGAGCAAGGGTGAGGCCCATCATCCGCTGGCGGTGGAAGACCATAACCGGGTAATGTTTGCCAGTCTAAAGCACCACGATTTGAAATCAGCGGAAAAGGCTTTTGAACGCATGCGCTCAACGGCGGATGTGGAAATGGTCAACGAGGCCTGCCGGTTGTTGCTGGCGGAGTTCGAGAAGCACCAGATGGAGCCAAAAGCCCGCCATTACCGCCAACTGCTCCAGAACACTCCCTGAAGCCTTAAATGCCGGCACAGCGCAGCTTGCCCTGTGCCGGCGCTTTCTGATTACTCCGGTATCTCAAAACTCGCTTTCGGGCCTTTCAGCGGTTGCTGATTGCGGGCCTGGTCCAGCCAGGTGTCGATCTGCCCATGCAAGGGGTGGGTGACACAGCGTTTCTTGATAAACGCGAGAAACGCACTGGCTTTCTCCCACTGTTGCAGGCCATTGGCCAGTGCCTGGGCGGCCAGTAAATAGGCCGGCGCCAGCTGGTCGCTGTCCGGGAACCGTTTGTGGAAATCCTGTAGTAATCGCAACGCCGGCTTGAAGTGGCCCCGGTGATACAGCGCGCTGGCACACTGCACGGCCAGCTCCGGGTCATCCAGCTGAAAGCCGGGCTCAGCCGCTTGCAGGGTCTGCATCAGCTGGTTCAGCCCGTCACCGTCATGCCGCTGGGCCAACCACGCCATCAGGCGCGGATGATAACGGTACAGTTCTGCAGTTGCCTGGCGGGCTGTCAGTATCTGATAGAGCTGCCCGATGCGTTTCGGATTGTCCCGGTCTTTCTTGAGGGACTCGATCAGCATGCTCTGAACCCGGTCGTAGTTGCCGTCTTTCAGGTTCATGTCCAGGTCGGCATCAAAGCGGGTGCTCCGGTCCCGGTTCTGCTGGTCTGCATCGCTGTCTTCCCCCTGAACGTCCGAGGCAAAGCCCAGTTCTTCCTGATACTGGAACAGCAGGTAACCCAGCATATGGAACAGTATCAGGGTAAACGTACTGTTGAGGAAGCCCGCCAGGGGCTGTGCCACCCACATCGGGAAGTGATCAACGGCAAAATCCTGGGCCGCTCCGGACGCCAGGGTGAGCAGAATCAGGTAGCCATACAGCAGGAAGTAGGGGGTACCGATGCGGGAAATCAGTACCGCCAGATTCATCGGGTTCACCGCCGCACCTACCGATCGCTCCATCGCCAGCACCATGATGCTGGCGGGCAGCGCCAGGATCACAAAGGCCAGGGCCAGCAGCATCAGAATCGGCCCGCCGACCATTGCCGCGGCAGCGACCAGTCCACCCATCAGCACGAACACCAGAAACTGCAGGATGACGATGTCAAAACCGCTGCCCGTGAACGCAACCGACACCGGTGGCGGTTTCAGATGGCCTTCTGCGGTGTGGCTGATCACGGCATAGGTGTATTTGAACAGCGCCAGCGCCAGCACCAGCCAGATGATCAGGCCAACAATGTTTGCCGGTGCAACGATGGGCACCAGCGTACAGATGGCGATTACCATCAATGGATCGGTGTGGAACGGGTAGCGGAAGAAAGCGCCGATGCGGTGCCAGAAGGGCACCACCTCGGTTGCCGCCCCGAGATACCGCATGGCCTTGCTGCAGCGTGGGCACAGGGCCCGGCGCTGGCGGGTGTCTGCATCGGGCATGCAGCGGTTGCAATAGTGCATCTGGCACTCGCCACAGTGCCACTTGGCCGGGTCGCCCGGGTGGTAATGACAATCGTGTTTCACGGTAGATCCTGATCCGTCAGAAAACAGCGCTAATAATGACAGAACTGGCCTTGTGCCGCAGCTGATCTGTTCACACATCCCTTCCGTGAACGCTAAAGAAATCTGCTCAGGAAGGTGCCAGCGATTGGATCAACCGCCGGCACCTTCCTGCCAACGGTTCCGAACCTCCAGTATCGCCGGCAGGCAACGGAAGAAGACTTCAACCAGTTGTGGGTCAAAGTGCTGGCCACTTTGCTCGCGAATCAGATCGGTCGCCTGGTCAATGGGCCAGGCTTTTTTATAGGGGCGCTCGCTGGTCAGGGCATCGAATACATCGGCGAGTGCGACAATTCTTGCAGAGACAGGAATGGCGTCTCTTTTCAGACCTCTTGGGTAGCCGCTTCCGTCCCACTTCTCATGGTGGTTAAGGGCAACTTCCCGCGCCATGTTAAGCAGGTCTGAGCCATCCTCACCAATGATCTCTGCGCCGATCTCGGCGTGGCGTTGCATCACGGCCCATTCATCCGGGTCGAGTTTTCCGGGCTTCTGCAAAATGGCGTCGGGGATGCCGATTTTTCCGACGTCGTGCATTGGTGCGGCGTTGAGCAGGGTGTCTGACCAGGCTTCGCCCAATCCGGCCTCCAGGGCAATCAGCCGGGAAAAGTGGCTCATGCGGATAACGTGCAGGCCGGTTTCGTTATCCTTGTATTCGGCAGCGCGCCCAAGCATCTGGACCACCGCAAGCCGGGTTTCCACCAGCTCGTCTATACGCACCAGCGACAGGTGGGTTTTGACCCTGGCCCGGACGATCGATGCACTCACCGGCTTGGTGATGTAGTCCACGGCGCCCAGCGCAAATCCTTTCGCTTCGTCTTCCGCCTCGGCCAGTGCCGTGACAAAAATCACCGGAATGTTCCGAGTTGCCGGATTGGTTTTCAGTGCCTGGCATACCTGGTGGCCTGTCATTTCGGGCATCATCACATCCAGCAGGATCAGGTCGGGTCTCTCTGCCGACGCCAACTTCAGCGCCCGCTCGCCGTCTTTGGCGAACAGCATCCGGTAGTCATCGGAGAGAATATTGCGAAGCACCTGGAGATTGGCGGGTTCGTCATCCACCACCAACAGGGTGCGGGTGTCTGTGATCATGAACGTTCCTCCAGGGTATCCCGATACTGCTGCAACAGGTCTGCGGCTTTCTCAGGCTCAAACTCCGCCATGGCATCAGCAACATCGCTGGCCAGCTGCTCTGGAAGTCCGGGTTTCAGATGTGCAAACAGATGGTCTGGCAGCTCGCCGTGCTGCAAGCGATCAATGACTTCAGCCAGAGCAGCTGCGCTTGTTCTTTCGTCAGGGAAGACGGTTCGTTGCGTTTCAGGCTCGTCCAGGGCTGGGCGGGTTTCAAGCCAGGCACGGATTTCTGCGTAGCGAATGTCCAGAGAATGCCAAAGGTGATCCGCAATCGGCTGGTTTTGGGCCAGGGCAGACTCAAGGCATTCAAGGGCGTCAGCCAGAGCTTTGAGCCCCAGATTGCCCGCAACACCGCGCAGACGGTGGGTTAGACTTGCGGCATCCGGCGCCCGGGTTTGCTCGCGCAGCGTATCGGGCTGGTTATCCTCTGAGCTCAAAAAACGGGCGACCGCTTGTTGGTGAGTGATTGCATCAGGCCAGAGCTGGGTGATCACTTTATCATCAACCACGGTCAGTTCGTGGACCTCTCGCCGGTTAACGGCGGCGCCGGCATCAATACCCAGTACTCGCGCAATTTCCCGGGTCAGCTCCGGTAAATCAATCGGTTTGATGGCAAAGCCGTCCATGCCGGAGTCTAGGGCTTCTCTGCGGTCGTCTTCCAGAACACTGGCAGTCAATGCAATCACTGGGGTGGAGTGGCGGTTTCCGGCCGCCTCACGCTGACGGATTAACCGGGTAGCCTCGTGCCCGTTCATTTCCGGCATCTGGACATCCATCAGGATCAGATCAAAGCTTTCGTGGCAAGCACGCTCAAAGGCTTCGCGTCCATCGCTGGCCGTGGATACCGTGTGATTGCGCTGTGCCAAGAGGGTTGAGAGCAACTCCAGGTTCTGGGGCACATCGTCGGCCACCAGAATGCGAAGAGGTGGCAGGGTGGCTTCAAGATCAGAATGGTGTTCCTCTGCGACGGGTTGCCCCGGTTGTAGCGGCAGGTTTATCCGGAAGGTCGAGCCCTGGCCGAGCGCGCTGGTTACGGCGATGTCGCCCCCCATCAGCTCTGTCAATTGCCGGGCGATGGTGGTGCCAAGGCCGGTGCCACCAAATCTCCGGGTCATACTGGCATCGGCTTGGGTGAAAGGCTCGAAAATCGTGTCGATTCTGTCGGCGGCGATACCGATACCGGTATCTTCGATCAGGATGGTCACTTTTTCTGTTTCTGATTGTTGAACCTTCAGGGTAACGCCGCCGGTTTGGGTAAATTTGACGGCATTACTGACCAGATTAAGCAGTACCTGCTGGATTCTGAGTGGGTCGCCTTTGAAGTGTTCCTGTGCCTGATAATCCAGTTTCAGAAACAGCCCTTTGCGCCCCGCATTCAGAGACTGGGTTGCGATGATTTGTTCGCACAGTGCCCGCAGGCTGAAATCCCGGTGCTCCAGTTCGGTGTGGCCGCCATCCAGTTTGGCAGTATCCAGAATGTCGTTAAGCAAATTGAGCAGTGACCGGGCTGAGGTTTTGACCAAGCCCAGATGCCTGGCCTGGGATTCATTCAGAGGGGTATCCAGCACCAGATCGGTGAAACCGATGATGGCGTTCATCGGGGTGCGAATCTCGTGGCTCATGTTGGCCAGGAAGGCGCTTTTGGCGGCCGCGGCCTGCTCTGCCTCTTCCTTGGCCCGCCGAAGGTCGGTCTCCATCCGGTGCCGTTCGGTAATGTCACTGATGAAGCCAACGAAGGTGCTGACGCCACCGAGCCGGGCTTCGCCAATGGCCAGGCGCACGGGAATCTGGTGACCGTCCTTGTGGAGCGCCCAGACTTCCCGGCCAGAACCGATGATTTTACGTTCGCCGGTTTGCAGATAGTTTTTGAGATAGCTGTCGTGGGCATCCTGATGGGGGTTGGGCATCAACATGCGCACATTCTTGCCTACCACTTCGTCTGCGCGGTAACCGAAGATCCGCTCAGCGGATTCGTTGAACGATAAAATGATGCCTCGGTCGGAAATTTTGATAATGCCGTCGACGGCCGCATCGACAATGGCTTGTAGCTCACCCGCGGTTTCGAGACTACGCCGCATCAGTGCCCGGTAGCGGACGATGGCATTGATACCGGCAGCCATCAGGCTGAGCCCAACAGTAATGAACGCAATGGCAAGAGCGAGAGCGGTATGCTGGTTGCTGCCGGGAAGAAAATCCGGGTCGGGCTGTCCGATAAATCGGGCAGCCTCCATGGCCGTGTAATGCATGCCGGCGATGGCCAGTCCCATGACTGTGCCTGCCAGCAGTCGGCGACTGAAACCGCGCATCCGGGTTCTTTGGCGTAAACCGAAACTGATCCATAACGCGAGCGTGCCCAGCAGCACCGCAACGACAATGGACAGAGCGAACAGAAGCGGGTCATAGCGCAGGGCGGGGCCGATTTCCATGGCGGCCATCCCCAGGTAGTGCATGGCACCGATGCCGGCACCTACCACCACGCCGCCGCTGAGCAATCTTGGGGCGGTGATCTCCTGCTTCGATAACAGGCTGAGTGCAACCCATGAGGCAAGCAGACTGGGAGCGGAGGACAACGCGGTGATCCACGGGTGATAGTGCACATGGGTCGGCACTTCAAACGCCAGCATGCCAATAAAGTGCATGGACCAGATGCCAAAGCCGAGCGAAGCGGAACCGCTGAACAGATGCATGCGGTGAATGAACACAGTGCTGCTTCGTCTTGCCGCTGCCGCCAGTGTCAGCGCCATGTAGGATGCGCCAACGGCAATCAAAAGTGACAGAACCACCAGTTCGGCATCGTACTGGCCGGTGACCAGTCTCTCTGCGGCGGGGTTCAGGACAAAAAAGTGATCAAACGCCAGCACGCGGAATACCTGTCAGAATTCGGGAAGCCCAGTTTGAGTACGTTAACAGTACAGGTTTCGTTCAGATATCGTCTTTTTGTTTTATTTGTGTTCAGGTTTGCTATGCCATCACACGGTTTTTTCCTTGTCGCTTGGCACGGTAAAGTTGCTGGTCTACCCGCTCGAGCAGGCCGGTGGGCGTATCGTTCACCTGCGATTCCGTCACTCCGATAGACAGGGTTATACGGCCTGCATCATCAAAGTTTGAGCCAGCCATCTCAGAGCGAATACTTTCGGCAATCGTCAGGGCTTTCGGAAGGTCGCAGAACGGCAGGAGCACAATGAATTCCTCACCGCCCCAGCGTATGCACTTGTCTGTTTTCCGGGTCTGGTCCATCAAAATCTCCGCCACAGCTTTGATGATTTCGTCGCCCCGCGGGTGGCCGTGGGTGTCGTTCACGGCTTTGAAATCGTCAATGTCGGTCATCAGCAGGCAGAACGAGGCTTCTTTCTCCTCGGCCTGAATAAGCGCGATGTCCAGCTCGATCTCGCCGGCCCGGCGATTCAGCAGGCCGGTCAGGGAATCGTGGGAAGCCTGCTCTCGCAGTTTCAGTTCCTCAAACACCCGGTCGGTCATGTCTTTTATGATGCTGATAAAGTGGGTGATTCTGCCATCCGAGCTTTTGACTGGCGTGATGGTTTGTTGGCAATGAATTTCATGGCCATTTTTGTGCCGGTTGGTCACCATGGCCCGAAAGGGCAACCCCTCGTTCAGGTGTCGCCATAGGCCTTTGTAAAACGTATTGTCGTGTTTGCCGGATTTCAGCAACGAGGGCTTTTTGCCCACCACCTCGTTGGGGCTGTAGCCGGTAATGATCTCAAAGCCCTGGTTGGCAAACTCAATCACGCCATCGGCGTTGGTGATGAATATACCGTCGTAGGCCGCATCGATGGCCTTGGCAAAAAGGTTGCCGGTGGATTGCTCGGCATGCAGTTGGGTAATGTCTTTCTGGATAGAGATAAAGTAGCGCAGTTCGCCCGATGCACTGCAAATGGGTGAGATGGTCCATTCCACCAGATAGGGGCGGCCATTTTTCCGGTAATTGATGGTGGAGCCGTTGAAAGAGACATTCTTTTGCAAAGCGGCGGTCATTCGGTCGATCACACTTTGTTCGGTGAGCGGCCCCTGAAGCATGCGGGGATTCTCTCCCAGGAGTTCGTCCAGCGGGTAACCCGTCATGTTACAGAATGCCGGGTTGGCGTAGATGATACGACGATCCGCCCCGGTTATCAGAATGGAGTTAAAGGACAACTCGGTAGCGGTGCGCAGCAGCAACAGAGAGTCTTCATTGGAAGTGCCGGATAGCGAAAACGGAGTGTCCGGGTTCAAGGGCGTTCCTGCAAGGGTTTGATTTATTGTGGTTGGAGTCTAGTCAGCTTTGTCTAAACACCGGTTGCTGTCAACGCGTGGAAATCCCTATTCTGCGCGCCGGATAGCGGTATTCATCCCAGCAATAGCGAACATTCATCGGCGTTGAGTTGAACTATGTTCATTCGATGCAATAGTTAGTGTAGATCACACCAAGAGGAGGCTCCGCATGTCGAACACCTCACTGAGCAAAGACAGCCTGAATACCCTCTCCACCCTGAGCGCGGGTGGCAAGACCTACCATTATTACAGTCTGCCCAAGGCGGCCGACACCCTGGGCGATCTCAACCGCCTGCCGTTCTCGCTGAAAGTCCTGATGGAAAATCTGCTGCGTAACGAGGACGACACCACGGTTGACCGCTCCCACATTGACGCCATGGTGCAATGGCTGAAAGACCGCAGCTCAGACACCGAGATTCAGTTCCGCCCAGCCCGGGTGTTGATGCAGGATTTCACTGGCGTGCCCGGCGTGGTGGATCTGGCGGCCATGCGCGAGGCGGTAAAACAGGCCGGCAAAGACCCGGCCCTGATCAACCCGTTGTCACCGGTGGATCTGGTGATTGACCACTCGGTGATGGTGGACAAGTTCGGCAATCCGTCGGCCTTTAAGGATAACGTCGCCATCGAGATGGAGCGTAACCAGGAGCGCTATGAATTCCTGCGCTGGGGCCAGCAGGCCTTCGACAACTTCCGCGTGGTGCCACCGGGCACCGGTATTTGCCACCAGGTGAACCTGGAGTATCTGGGTAAGACCGTGTGGCAGAAAGAGGTGGACGGCAAAACCATCGCCTACCCGGATACCCTGGTGGGCACCGACTCTCACACCACCATGATCAACGGCCTCGGCATTCTCGGCTGGGGCGTTGGAGGTATTGAAGCGGAAGCTGCCATGCTGGGCCAACCGGTATCGATGCTCATTCCCGAAGTGGTGGGCTTCAAGATCACCGGCAAGTTGCGCGAAGGCATCACTGCCACCGACCTGGTGTTAACCGTGGTGGAAATGCTGCGCAAGAAAGGCGTGGTGGGTAAGTTCGTGGAGTTTTACGGCGACGGTCTGAAAGACATGCCGGTGGCGGACCGGGCCACCATCGCTAACATGGCGCCGGAATACGGGGCCACCTGCGGCTTCTTCCCGGTGGACGATCAGACCCTTACCTATATGCGCCTGACCGGTCGCGATGAAGAATTGCTGGATCTGGTGGAAGCCTACGCCAAGGCGCAGGGCCTGTGGCGGGAGCCGGGGCACGAACCGGTATACACCGACACCCTGGAGCTGGATATGGGCGATGTGGAAGCCAGCCTTGCTGGACCGAAGCGTCCCCAGGACCGGGTGGCCCTGAAAAATATGAAAGCGTCATTCGAGCTGCTGATGGAAACCGCCGAAGGTCCGGCGCAGAATCAGGAGAGCAAGTTGGCATCGGAGGGCGGCCAGACCGCAGTAGGTGTGGATAACAGCTACGAACACCCGGCCAGCCAGCCACTGGAAATGAATGGCGAGAAAACCCGGCTCGATCCGGGTGCGGTGGTGATCGCGGCGATTACCTCCTGTACCAACACTTCCAATCCCAGTGTGATGATGGCCGCCGGCCTGATTGCCAAAAAGGCGGTGGAGAGGGGCCTTAAAACCAAACCCTGGGTGAAAACTTCACTGGCGCCGGGCTCCAAGGTGGTCACCGAGTACCTGAACGTGGCTGGCCTTCAGGACGACCTGAATCAACTGGGTTTCAACCTGGTGGGTTATGGCTGCACCACCTGCATCGGTAACTCCGGCCCGTTGCCGGATGCCGTTGAGAAAGCCATCAACGAGGGAGATCTCACTGTCGCCTCGGTGCTGTCCGGAAACCGGAACTTTGAGGGCCGGGTACATCCACTGGTTAAGACCAACTGGCTGGCGTCGCCGCCCCTCGTGGTTGCTTATGCGCTCGCCGGAAACGTGCGGCTGGATCTGAGTAAAGACCCCCTGGGGACTGACAAAAACGGCAAACCGGTGTACCTGAATGACCTCTGGCCCAGTCAGGCGGAAATCGCCGAGGCGGTCGAGAAGGTCAAAACCGACATGTTCCGCAAGGAATACGGCGAGGTATTCGAGGGCGACGACATCTGGAAGTCCATCAAGGTGCCGGAAAGCAAGGTGTATGAATGGAGCAACAAGTCCACCTATATCCAGCATCCGCCGTTTTTCGAAGGCATGGGCGAGCAGCCCGAGCCCATCGAGAACATCAAGGATGCCAACATCCTGGCCCTGCTGGGAGATTCTGTCACCACTGACCACATCTCCCCGGCCGGCTCCTTCAAGGCCGATACCCCTGCTGGCAAATACCTGCAGGAACACGGCGTGGAACAAAAAGACTTCAACTCCTACGGCTCCCGCCGGGGTAACCACGAGGTGATGATGCGTGGCACCTTCGCCAACGTGCGTATCCGAAACGAGATGCTCGATGGTGTGGAAGGCGGTTTCACCAGGTTTGTGCCTACCGGCGAGCAGATGGCCATCTACGATGCCGCCATGAAGTACCAGGAGCAGGGCACGCCGCTGGTGGTGATCGCCGGCAAGGAATATGGCACTGGCTCAAGCCGGGACTGGGCCGCCAAAGGCACCCGACTGCTGGGCGTCAGAGCCGTGGTCGCGGAATCCTACGAGCGCATCCATCGCTCCAACCTGATCGGCATGGGTGTGATGCCCCTGCAGTTTCCGGAGCGCACGGATCGCAAGAGCCTGAAACTGACCGGTGAGGAAACCATCAGCATCGAAGGGTTGTCGGGCGAGATCAAGCCGGGGCAGACCCTGACCATGACGGTGACCTACAAGGATGACTCCACCAAGAGCTGTGAGCTGAAATCACGGATTGATACTGCTAACGAGGCGGTGTATTTCCAGCATGGTGGGATTCTGCACTATGTGGTTCGGGAAATGCTGAAGAGCGCCTGATAGCCAGTGGGGGAAGCCGGCGCTTAGTCTCCGCTTCCCCCCCCCCCCCTGCTATCGGGGCTGGTTGGTCACCTGATCATGACGATTCTGAGGGTTCAGGTGGCTCCAGCGGTATTTCAAGCCAGAAAGTTGCCCCTTCGCCCTCAGTAGATTCGAAATCCACACTGCCACCCATCTGAACCATGATCTCTCGAGTGATGGCCAGTCCCAAACCCGTGCCTTGCCTGCCCCTTGTACTGGAGCTGTCGGCCTGGGCAAATTTCTGGAAAATGCTTGCCCGGAAGCTGTCGGGAATGCCAGTGCCCTGGTCTGTGACCAAGATTCTGACATGATCAGGGAGTAGTCTGGTAGAAACCTTTATGTTAGCACCCGCCTCTGAAAACTTGGCGGCGTTAGAGAGCAGATTATTCAGCGCCTGGCTGAGGCGTTGGGGATCGAACCAGGCCGTTTTATCCGGGTGATCCTGCTGGTGGAAAACCTGTATCTGCCGGCTTTCCAGGTAAGGCGCCAGGCGCTCGATCGATTCCTCAATAACCGGGACGACAGGTTGTTTGGCTGGGTGCATGGGCATGCGGCCGGATACCAGTTTTTCAATGTCGAGCAAATCATTGATCAGGTGTTTGAGTTGTTCGGTGTTTCTAAGGGCAATAGACACCATTTGCTGAGCTTTCTCGGGCAAAGGGCCCAGAGAGCCGCTATTGATAAGGCCCAGCGAACCGGCAATCGAGGTCAGGGGTGTGCGAAGCTCATGGCTTACCGTGGAAATGAACTGACTCTTCATTTCCTCGATTTTGTGGCGCTCATCAATATCCACAATATATCCGTGCCATAGTACGCTGTCATCGGGCAGTCGTTCGGGCTGAGCTTTGCCCTCAACCCAGTGCCAACCATCGTCTTGCCAGCGAATACGGTATTTCTGTATCCATGGGGTCAAATTCTCCGCCGATGACCGTATCGAATTGGCGACGATGGGCAAGTCGTCCGGGTGAATACGTTCAAACACCGGCGAAGCATCTTTTGCAGCCTGCTCTGCGGTGACCCGGTAAATGGCCTGGATCCCGCCACTGGTATAGGGAAAGGTGCTATGGCCGTCGGGCCACAAGCGGTATTGATAAAGCATGCCCGGCGCGTTCGCGACCAGTTTGTCGAGGACTTCAGTGTGCTTTTGCTGCTGAATAATATCGGCAACCCAGCAACCAAGAAGGTTGACGAAAGTCTTTTCCGTTTCCGTAAATCCAGGGCGGCGTGGGGTGCTTGAGGAGAAGTTCAGCGTGCCGAACAGTTCATCATCAATCCACACCGGCGCAGCCAGATAGCTTTCGAGCCGGAATTGCCGGTAACAGGGGTGTTTGTTGAAGTGGGAGCGTGCCATATGATCAATGGCGAGAACACTGGCGTGGGCCGCCAGAAGTGAGCAGTAGGTTTGTTCCAGTGGGAAGGTCGTGCCATTTTCCAGAGAAGTCCGGTGACGCTCATGGTGCCACAGGACCGTGTAAACGCCGCCAGTGATGTTGCTGACAATGGCGGTATCCATTTTGAGATATTGAGTCGCAATGACAAGAGCGCGTTCGATTCGCTCAGAGACGCTACCGCTGGAATCCAGAGAAATATCATTCAGGATATTCAGTGCCTGGGTTCTCTCCGCATAGTAGGTCCCGAGCTCCTGATACTGAAATTCCCGCTCGACCAGTTGAGCAAAATCGCGCAGCGTCCTCTGATCGTCGCTGGAAAAAGTTCTCGGCGTCCTGTCGATCAGGCACAAGGTGCCTAATCGAAACCCATTCCGGTCCTCCAGTGGTGCGCCGGCGTAGAAGCGGATATCGGGCTCGCCGGTGACCAAGGGGTTGTCTAAAAATCTTTCGTCCTCCAGTGCATTTTCAACGACAAAAGTATCGGCGCCGAGGATTGCATGGCCACAGAAGGAAATGTCGCGGGCCGTCTCGCGAACGCCGAGGCCGTAGCAGGATTTGAACCACTGGCGATCCCTGTCAATTAGGGAGACCAGGCATATGGGTACAGCAAAGGTCCTGGCCGCGAGCCTTGTAATTCGATCAAATCGTTCTTCTGGCGGTGTGTCCAGTAGCTGAGTTGCTTCCAGGGCAGACAGCCGTAAAGCTTCGTTTTGCGGCCGGTCCGGCGTTCTCATAAATGCTCCTTGCCCTGGTGATCAGCTTCAGGAAGCTCTAGCCAGAAGTGGGCGCCATTTGAGTAAGTGTAGCCCACCTCACCGGACATCAAATGGGCAAGTTCCCGGCATATGGCAAGCCCTAATCCGGTGCCGGCTTTGGCACGATTGGAACCGGCTTCTGCCTGGGCGAATCGGTGGAAGAGTTGGGGTAAGAAGTCCTCGGGAACGCCAGAGCCCTGATCTGAAACCGTAATGCGAACAACCCCGGAGGCTTTGGAGCTTGCTCTGACAGTAACAGTGCCGCCAGCCGGGGAGTGTTTTATGGCATTACTGATAAAGTTATCAAGGACTTGGCGTAGCCGGGCCGGATCCGCAAAAACGCTGAGCCTGTCATCGGGTTTAGCAACGAGTTTTGTGGCGTAATGAGCGGCCATTGGCTGGTTACCGGTGCAGGTCGCCTCTATGGCTGCGTTCAGGTTAATGCTGCATATCTGCACACTGAGCTTGCCGGCGATAGCCTTTTCAAAGTCCAGAAGGTCGGTAATCAGTGACTGCAGCTGCTGACCATTACGCAAGGCCAGCTCAACCATCACTGAGGCTTTGGGTGGCAACTCGCCGGCAGAGCCGGATTGCAATAGCTTTAGAGCGCCATTGATAGACGTCAGCGGCGTGCGCAGTTCATGACTGACATTTGACACAAACTGGTTTTTCATAAGGTCCAGCGCTTCTCGCTCTTCCATCAGGGTGTTGAACGCTTTTGCCAGATTTTGGGTTTCTGCGGGCCCTTTGGTGGCCAGCCGCTGGGCAGAAGAGCTGTCTTCCGTCATCCTTTTTATTTTTCCGGACATGTTACCCAGTTGCCGGGTGGCTGCCATGGACACAACATAGGTTACAAACAGCAATGGAAGCATTGCGAATATACTGATCCAGAGAAAGCTGCGAAAGGAAGCCCGGGCGGGCTGAATAGCCCGCTCATAAGGTGCCGCACTCAAAAATACCCAGCCGAGCCGTTCCAGATGTCGGGTGCTGTATACCCATCGTTGCCCGGAAAGATCCGTAACCACACCGAAGGGGATGCCTGACAATGCGGCGTCAATCAGAGGGTCTTCACCTGGGTTAGGTAGGTCGGGTGCCGGTTGGTCCTTCTGCAGGGCGTCTACCTGAATAAAGTTTCCTGTATCCAACACCTTGAGGATGGTGCCTTCATCAGTCTTGATATCTTGAGGAAGGATGCCTGCCTCTGCCAAGTTGATGGTGCCCCCGGCCAGCCCGAGTAAGTCGCCATTACCACTTTCAATCGGAGCGAGAAACGACAACAGGGGCAAGCCGGTTGTTCGTCCAACAATTGGCCGGCTGACGATCGGCGTGCGGGCTTGTACGGCCCGTTTGAAATGGGGGCGATCAGCGTAGGAGGTGCCTAACCGATTGGGTACAAAACGGCTCTCAGCGATGGCGACGCTCTGGTCATCAAAAACCAGTAGCCCGCCGCCAAACAGCCTTTCCAGGGTGGGTTGGCGCCCCAGCATCGTCTCGAGTTGCGATAAGGGTAACAGGCTGCCGCCTTCAGTTAGCACGCTGGCAAATGCGCCCAATGCGTTCAAGCGTATGGTCAATTCCTCGTTTACCCTAGTGGCCACTGCCGATGTTTGCAGCGCCTGGCGCTCCGTAAGTACCTGCTCGAAATCGCGCACCAGTCTGTCGTAGGCAATAAAAAGAATCAGAGCTACGCTGATAACAATGCTTGAGCTGGTAATCAGGACAACACGGGCATTGAGGCTTAGAGTTCGCAAGAAAGGCCCTTAGACGAATAGCTGTCGTAGATAAAACATGCTTTCATGAGAATAGTGCACTAGATGCTGTGAATAAAATAGTGAGGAATGCCCTTTGGATAAGATAGCCGTTGATCATTTGCAGGAACGTCTGAGGCTCCTGCAGGAACGGTTTTTGGAGCGTGCCCGGGACGACATTGAGACGCTGTCGGGATTGGCAAGCTTGATCGATCAGCAACAGCTGTCTCAGTCTGAGCTGGAAAAGTGTTATCAGTTGTTGCACCGGATGGCGGGCTCTGCGGGGACCTTCGGTTTTCCGGAACTCGGGCGGGCGGCCAGAGCCATAGAAAACCAGATGGAGGCGTGCCGTGAGTCCGTGGTCGATAGCAGTGCAAATACGGATGACTCGGTTTCTATTTCTGTGGAACTTGCCGATGAACTTCGACAACTGGCCAGACTACTTGAGAACGCTCCTGAAATGGCCTCTGCTTCGGGCGCACAGGCCGGGGCTCCAGCCGCGGCGGATTCATACGATGGGGCCCATGGCATGCAGGTCAATGTCACGGCCCTCGGGCGTAACATTGATTATCTGGCCGACCTGGTTAAATCGTTGGCCGTCTACGGTTTTTTCTGTGAATCGGTCTCTATTGATTGCCTGAACGACGTTGCTAACCGACTGACAGAGCGCAGCAACGCCTCAATCCTGCTGTGTTTGGATTCAGAGCTGGGTGAGGTCATGGAGTTTCGTGAGCATTATCTACCTAAAGCCGAGCATCGCAGATTCCCGGTGGTATGTGTTGGCCAAGAGAACTCGTTTGAGACGTTGTATCGGGTCGCAGAACAAGGGGCAACTGCCTATTTCTGCGAGCCGCTGGACATGCTGGAGCTGGCAGAACGGATCGAGTCACTGGCGTTGGAACGAGGTTCCCGTCCCCAGGGCCGGGTGTTGATCGTTGATGATGATCTGGAGCTGGGAGAGCACTATTGCCTGGTGCTCAAGCAGGCTGGCATCATTGCTCGCTTGGTTTCTGCCCCGGACGACTTGATGTCGGAACTGTCGGCGTTTGAGCCAGACCTTGTTCTAATGGATGTTCAGCTACGGGACTATTCAGGCGTTACGCTTGCCAGGCTGATACGTTACGAGCCGCGCTGGCTGGGTTTGCCAATTGTGTATTTGTCATCGGAAGATAATCCTGAAAACCAGCTGGATGCGCTGTCCAAAGGCGCCGATGAGTTCCTGGTGAAGCCGGTCACAGATGATTACCTGGTCCGGTCGGTGCGAATTCGTTGTTACCGCGCCCGCCAGTTATCGGATCTGATGAATCGTGACAGTCTCACCGGGCTGCTCAAACACTCCCTGATCAAGCAGGAAGTCGACCGAGAGCTGGCCCGCTGTCGTCGTGCTGGTCACACTTCGTGTGTGGTGATGCTGGATCTGGACCACTTCAAGCGGGTAAATGATACCTGGGGGCATGGCCAGGGAGATATGGTCATTCGTACCCTGGCCAATCTGTTGCGCAACCGACTGCGCGAGTCTGATGTAATCGGGCGTTATGGTGGCGAAGAGTTTCTGTTGATTCTGCCCGATTGTGAGCCGGCGTTGGCGGTGACACTCATCGAAGCCATAGGTAAGAGTTTTGCCGAACTCGTGTTCTGGGCAGGGGATGACAGTTTTCAGGTTACCCTGAGTGCTGGCGTCGCGTTAATCAACGATTTTCCTGTTTCCGATCAAGCCATCGAGGCGGCTGATAAGGCACTCTACCAACGAAAACGGGGTGGGCGTAATGGTGTGACGCTCTATGATCCGTCTCCTGTTGGAATGACATCTTGAGAGTTGCCTGTTGAAAGCGTTGATACTGGAAGACGACGAGCTGGTGGGTGAGCTTCTTGAGACTGTGGTGGCGGGTATTCAACAGGGGTTGCTGTCAGTCTTGCCCGATCTCTTACGGAAGGTCAGCAACGACTTGATCGGGGTGGCCGGTATCAGTTGTAGCCCGCTGAAACCGCTGGTAATGGCTCTGTCGATGCGTATTTGAGGGCGTCGTTAAATTCGGTGGTTCAATTGCCGACGGACATCGATCCTGCGGATGTACTGGATCTGATCGGCAGGCAACAAGAATTGTCACCGGCTCAGCAAGCGGCGCTGACGGTCCGCCTGCAGGCTCAGGCCGTGTCGTTCCATGACGTGGCCTTGTAGGTAGCACGTGAATCTCAAAAGCTGGCGGTCAGGCTTGGGAAGTCGCCGGCACTGTTCCAACAGGCGGGAGTGTTAAGCCGCTTGGGAGAATTGGCCGTTCTTAAAGTGCTGAACCAATTCAGCACAGAAGGAGGCTCGCTGAGCACCTCAGAAGTGCAGCAATGCATTGGCAAATGGTCTCAGGATTATGGCAATCGTCTGAAAGTACACTGGAAGCTGCCGCTGAGCCTGAGAGATATGATTGGCGCCGTGCATTTTTTGCCCAAAGACAGTGCTGAGAAGATCTCCTGGTGATGCGGGCCGCCGCATTGATTGCAGGGAGACAGTCAGGCAGTGATGACTGTCAGCGACTTTTGCGGCGTATTGGTCTGGATCTGAAACCATCTACCGAGGAGCCGAAGCATGGCGTCCGTTCCTGAGGCATCGCTGAACAAAATCCTGTACGTGGAAGATGACCCAGATATCCGGGCCATTGCCGAACTGGCATTGCAGGATGTGGGTGGATTTAACGCAGCACTTTGCAGTTCCGGGCAACAAGCTCTGCAGGTGGCTCCTGAGTTCGGGCCGGATCTGATTCTTCTGGACGTGATGATGCCCGAAATGGATGGTCCTGAAACCATGCGGAGATTAAGGGCTTTGGACGCGACACGATCCACACCGGTGATTTTCATGACCGCCCGTATTCAAAGCGCTGAAATTCAAGAATACCTGGCATTGGGGGCCATCGGTGTTATTCCCAAACCCTTTGACCCGATGACGCTCGCGGATGATATTCATCGAATAGTGAAAGAAAATACGCAAGGGGCATGATTAAGCGCAGGCCGTGACGAGTGCGTGATTGGCCAATTTGCGTTAGGCTGGCGCGCCTGAATGAGTAGCTGCTTAGTTGAGGTGTTATGTCTTCTTCTGAATCCCCTGACGAAATCAAAGCACGACTGAACCTGGAAACCTCCCGTATTCACTGGCACGAGCTGCAAACCTATTATGCCCGTGGCCAGGTGGTGCGTGTGGCTCCTGATCTGGATTTGTTGGACGTGGCGGTTCAACTGACTGCCGATAACAAGGTGCAGTTCGAGCACTGGATGGCTGGCGGGCAGGTGGGGGAAGTGGCTCCTGATCTCGCCCGCGCCTGGTACGATCGCAATGCCGAACTCTGGGCCGTGGTGATTGCCCCCTGGGTGCTGGTTCAGGACCGCTCTGGCCAGGGCCTGCATTGACCCAGTCCTGCTACCGGCTCACGAGGCCGGTTTCTAATGTTGTCTAACCTGCCCGTGAGGGGTTTATGCTGACCGGTGCGTTGCTTGTTCTGGCGCCTTTGTTCCTGGGTTTTGCCATAGCGCTCTCTAATCGCCGTCTGATGACGGCCATACACTACACCGTGGAAGCCCTGGTCTATTTCATTCTGGCGCTGCTGGGTCTGGGCCTTGGTCAGATGGATGGCCTGCTGGACCAGTTAGGCACCATGGCTGCCCAGGTGGTGGGGTTGGTGATGGTGCTACTGGTGGCCAATATGGTGGGCCTGTGGTTGTTCCACCGCTGGCAGCCGATGTCCACGGGAGAAGAGGCGGGGCAGGAGAGGCCGAGTTACCGCCGGTTGTTCCTCGCCGGTTTGAAACCGTTGTTGGCGGTTGTTGCAGGCGCTCTGGTTGGCTACTTCCTGTTACCGCAACTGCCGCTGGTTGACGACGTGGCTACCTGGGCGCTGATGCTTTTGCTGTTCTTTATTGGGCTTCAGTTGCGTAACGCCGGGTTGTCACTGCGCAAACTGCTGATGAACCGCCAGGGTTTGGGGATTGCCCTGGCGTTGGCGTCGAGTTCTCTGCTGGCTGGCCTTGTTCTGATTCCCTGGCTGGATGTGCCCTGGCACCAGTCCCTGGCCCTGGCCTCGGGATTTGGCTGGTACTCGTTGTCTGGCATCGTGATCGGCGATGCCCTTGGGCCCGCCTGGGGCGGCGTGGCCTTCCTGAACGATGTGCTGCGGGAAATCATCGCCCTTGCCATTATTCCCCTGGTCATTGGCTCGCGCCCGGCCATGGCTATTGGCTACGGTGGCGCCACCGCCATGGATTTCACCCTTCCGGTTATCCGCAGCAGCGGTGGCCTTGCCTGCGTGCCGGTGGCGATTGCCTCCGGCTTTTTGCTGTCGTTTTTATCGCCGGTGTTAATGGGGATTTTTCTGGCTTTGGGCTGAACAGCCCCAGTCAGATGAGATTCACAGCCTGAAATTGACCCGGTGCAATGCTTTGGTCAGATTTACCACTATAGTGGCTACGTATTAGTATCCAAATAATCGATGCCGCCCCGGAGCTTGAATGAACCGCCGCCAATTCCTGCAACTGTCCGTTGCCGCCCTCTCGGCTCTGGGGTTGGCCGGTTGCTCACGATCTGCACCTTTGCAGGCCGGCATCCACCCCTGGATTGGTTACGAATCCCTGTACCTGGCAGAGGAGTTTGGCTGGCTGCCGGATTCCGTTCGGCTGATCAAACATTCGGCAGCCAGCGAGTCGATGGCGGGCTTGCTGGCCGGCGAGCTCGATGCCGCTGCCCTGACTCTGGACGAAGCGCTGCGGGTATACGCCGAGGGTGTGCCCCTGCGCGTGGTGACGGTTACCAATGTGTCTGTGGGTGCCGATGTCCTGGTGGTCAAGCCCTCCATCACCAGTCTTGCCGGGCTCAGGGGCCGGCCCATCGCCGTCGAGCTGAGGGGCGTATCGGGGATTATGCTGTTCTCTATTCTTGAACGGGCGGGGTTGAGCACCGATCAGATCTCGCTGGTTGATCTGCCGGTGAATCGCCACCTGGACGCCTGGCAAAATGGCGATATCGAGGCATCGGTATGCTACGAACCGACCGCCTCTCTACTGGAAGAGGCCGGTGGTACGCGTTTATTTGATAGCAGCCAGGTGCCCGATACCATCTTCGATACCCTGGTGGTCACCGAGACAGCCGCCCGCAGAAAACCCGCTGCGGTGCGTGATCTAGTATATGGCCACTTCCGGGGCCAGCACCACCTGGTGCGTAGCATGCATGATGCACTCTATCGAGTGGCGACCCGTCAGGGCGTAACACCGGATTCGGTGCGCCGGTCCCTGGCCACGGTTATGCTTCCAGAGCTTGCTGCCAACCAGCGATACCTGGCACATCACGGCCGAATCGAGGTGGTCGCGAAGCGACTGTCCGACACGCTGGTTCGTGAGGGATTGATGGCCAGATCGCCTGTTTACGAACGGCTTTGTGATCCGTCGTTCCTGCCCCGGAGTGTGTCGTGATCGGGTGGTGTTTGCGCAGTCTCATGCTGGCGCTGGGCCTGCTGGTTGGATTATGGGCGCCGCAGGCCTTGGCGAAGGAGGCAGTTGTGCTGGGGATTCTGTCATACCGGCCAGAACCGGTCATCGAGGAGCGTTACGGCCTTTTGGCAGAGTATTTGAGTCAGGAAGCCGGACTGGATGTGCGGCTGCGGGTGTTTAACGAGGATGACCTGGACCGCGCGCTGGCCTCGAATCAGGTGGATTTCTTTCTGACCAACCCCAGCCACTTCCTGATGATCCGCAGTGAGCGCAGCCTGACCGGGGTGCTTGCCACCCTGGAACGGCAGTGGGAAGGCCGTTCCACCGGCAGTATTGGTGGTCTGATCCTGACCCGTGCCGAACGCAGTGACATTGATCGCCTGGCAGACCTCAGAGGCAAGAGCATAGCTACCCCGGGTATTCATTACCTCGGCGGCTTTCAGGCCGCGGCGCTGGAACTGAGGGATGCGGGTGTGGACATTCTCCGCCACAACCGGATGGTGCACCTGGGTAATCATGACCGGGTCATTCGAGCGGTATTGACCGGCGATACCGATGTCGGGTTTGTCCGAACCGGCATATACGAAGAACTCATCCGGGAAAATCCGGCGTTGGCAAACGAGCTGAAAATGATTCATGTGCAGACACTGACCGGCTTTCCGTTTGCGGTGTCTACCCGGCTATATCCTGAGTGGCCGCTGGTATCTCTGCCTCATGTGGATAGTCGGATTGTGCGTAGGGTGGCGTCTGCGCTGTTTGCCCTGGAACCTGGTCATCCTGCCGCCCGGGCGGCGGGTCTGGCGGGATTCTCGCCTCCAGCCGACTACGAGTCAGTTGAGGATGTGGCCCGAACCCTGAGAGTGGCGCCCTATGACCAGGTGCCGCGAGTCACCTGGGTGGATGTGCTGAACCAGTATCGGATCTGGGTGCTGACGGTTGCGGTTCTCTTTGTCATGCTCGTGGTCACCAGCCTCTGGCTCAGCCGCAAGAAGCGCCAGCTGGCTACCGAGGAACGGCGCCAGCGTGAGCTGATTGGCAGCTGGCCCCAGCCGATGCTGATGATCCGTAACGGGGAACTGGTCAACTGCAACCGGGCTGCGGTGGAACTGGTGCGGTACACTTCCGAGGCCTCCCTGCTAGGAAAAGGTTTGCCGGCGTTTTCGCCCCACTCGCAACCGGACGGTACCCCATCGTTGCTAAAAGCCAATGCGTTGATCAAACGCGTGATGACCGGTGAAGTGGCACAGTCCGAGTGGCTGTTCGTGCGTTCGGACGGTTCCGATGTATGGGTGGACATGACCCTGGCGCCGGTCTACGAACAGGATCAGGATAGCCCTTCCATTCTCTGCTCCTGGTACGACATTACCCGCCGTAAGTATGCAGAGGAGCGCCAGCGCCTGGCCCTGCGGGTGTTTGAGAATGCCCGTGAAGCCATTTTCATCACCGATGCCCACGGTGTTGTCATGGACATCAACGAAGCCTACTCACTGATCACCGGGCGGGACCATAAGGTAGCGGTGGGCAGCCTTCCCCCCATGCCTATGGACGAAGGCAGTGCCATCCTGATCGCGGCCCGCAAACACGGTGTCTGGACCGGCGAGTTTGCCAGCAGGCACCGGGATGGCCACGCCATTGTGCTCAGCCTCACCCTGAGCAGCGTGTTCGATGATCAGGGGCAGCTCAGCCATTTCGTCGGCGTGTTCAGCGATATTACCCAGCTCAAGGAAACCGAAAAGCAGCTGCGCACCATGGCGCACTATGACTCGCTGACAGGCCTGCCCAACCGCGTGCTGTTCTCGGACCGTCTGCATCAATCCATGGCCCAGGCCCGCCGGCAGAACTATCAGTTGGCGGTGATTTACATCGATCTGGATCATTTCAAACCCATCAACGATGCCTTCGGGCACGACGCAGGGGATGGTTTGTTGGTGGAAGTTGCCCGCCGCATGCGTTCAACCCTGCGCGAGGAAGATACGCTGGCCCGGTTGGGGGGGGATGAATTTGCCGCCATTGTGGTGAACGTCGCCGCCCAGCAAACCCTGGAGGCGTTGCTGGTGCGCATATTGACAAAAATTGGCGATCCCGTGTGGGTGGCAGACCACAGCGTTGAAGTATCTGCCAGTCTGGGTTACACCGTTTACCCACAAAACGCGGAGCTGGATGGCGACCAGCTGTTACGCCAGGCAGACCAGGCCATGTATCGCGCCAAACGGGAGGGCAAAAACCGCTACTGCAGGTTTTCCGACTCCGGCAGCTGATGCTGGGCGCCATTGAGCAAATGGGTGGCCGGTTGCCATTTCAGGGCCTTGCTCCACTGGTCATTGAGCCGCCGTACAGAACTCAGGGTATCCAGAGCCTGGTCCCCCAGGGCGGTGCTGAAATCCCGCCGTACCATCATCTGCAACATCGCGTTTTTCAACCGGTGGTAAGTGCCCTCTGCCTCGGCAAGCAAGGCCTCAGCCGGGCCTTCTGATGCGACCAGCTCCCGGATGGTATCCAGATAGTGCTCCAGTGTCTCAGCTTGCTCGGCAAACTCTGTTCGGTGGCTTAGCTGCCGCAGCTGCAATAGCCGGGTGGTCAGATCAGTGGCTTCGGCCAGGTAGCGGCAGGTGCGGATGCTGATGGTCAGGGCATCCACCACAGACGGGTGCATTTTTTCCGCCCTCAACCGGCCGATATAGTCAGTGATCGCCCGGTTCAGGTTGCGGATGGCATCGGCTTTCGGCCGGATATCGGCTTCGGTCAGGCTCTCCCGATCAAGACACACCCTCAGCAGGCCCCGGCTATGGCCGATCAGTCGTTTCATTTCCTGGTCCACCGCCCCGATCGCCAGTTCTGGCGTGGTGATCAGGGTATCGTCCAGATAACGGGGCACGGCATTATCTTCCTCCTTGCTTCGGAACATCCGGCCCAGAAACCGGGCAAAGGGTTTGGTAAACGGCAGCATAATGGCCGCCCCCAGCACATTGAACAGGGTGTGGAACAGCGCCAGAGACACAGCGGGGTTGGCTTCCAGGTTCAGCCAGTCGGTCAGCATCGCCACGGTCCACAGCATCACCGGCAGGATTATCAGGGCGATGGCGCCGGTAAACACGTTGAACAGGATATGGCCAATCGCCAGCCGGCGGGCATTGGCGGTGGCTTTGAGGGCCGACAGGGCAGCCGTAGAAGTGGAGCCCAGGTTGGCGCCGATCACCGCTGCTGCCGCATTGTCCAGACTGATCAATCCACCGGCTGCAGCGGTCAGAACAATGGCCAGGGCGGCGCTGGAGGATTGCGTCAGAACCGTGGCCAGAAACCCGATGACCAGAAACGTAAACAGGCCGTAATCCGGGCTGATAATACCGCCGTCGGTAAAGCCTCCGGCCAGGGATTCCAGTGCGGTCTTGAGAATCGACAGGCCGAGGAAAAACAGCGCAAAGCCCGCCAGCGCTTCCCCCAGGAACTGATTCCGCTGGTTGCGGCTGATCATCTTGACGCCGACACCGGCCGCCAGCAGCGGCAGCGCCAGGGCTTCGATCTTGAACCCGAAGCCCACCAGGCTGACCAGCCAGGCGGTCATGGTGGTGCCTATGTTGGAACCGAAAATGACCCCGAGAGACTGAGCCAGGGTCAGCAGGCCCGCGTTGACAAAGCCAATGGTGGCAACGGTAACCGCCCCGGAATGCTGCACAATACCGGTGATGGCAAAGCCGGCCATCAGGCCCCGCAGGGGTGTCCTGGTCCAGGTACCTAACAGGTGTCGTAACTGGTGGCCAGCGGCGTTCTTCAGGCCGGTGGTCATCATTTCCATGGCCAGCATGAACAGCGCCAAGCCACCGAGAATCTGGAACACGGATGAGATCATGGTTCGGTTGTCGTTGTGGTTTGCGGATTAGTGGCGAGTGTAGCAGAGGTTGGCCGGCGCGATGCCTCAGGCCAGGAATTTGCGCACATCCAGTTTGTAGTCTTCCGGGTCCACCGCCCGGACAATCCGGTCCTGATTGCCGGCGCGGGATAGATCGATGGTTTCCACTGTAATCGGTAGTCGAAACCGGGTGTGGTACATCACCCTTACCACGGGCAGGCGCTGATCCTGATCGTTGGTTTCCACCACCACCCCCAGCCGTCCACTCTCAAGCAGCACCAGCGAGCCCACCGGGTACAGGCCGATGCAGCGGATAAACTGTTTCACCAGTTCCGGGTCCAGATGGTCACCACTCCATTCGAGCAGTTTTTTCAGCCCCTGGGACGGCGTCATACCCTTGTGATACACCCGGTCGGAAGTGATGGCGTCGTAAACATCGGTGATCGCTACCATACGCCCGTATTCGGTGATTTCTTCGCCCTTGAGACCCTCCGGGTAACCACTGCCATCCAGTTTCTCATGGTGCTGAGCAGCGGTAATCACGGCGATTTCGCCGATGCCTTCGGTGCTGGCAAGAATGTCCCTGGAGTGCCGGGCGTGCAGTTTCATCACCTCAAATTCTTCCGCCGTCAGGCGGCCGGGTTTATGCAGGATGTCATCGGGGGTGAGGATCTTGCCCAGATCGTGGAGCAGGGCGCCCACCACGGTTTGATGCAGTACGTCTGCCGGCAGGTTACGGTAGTTGCCGAACAGCGACATCAGCACACTGAGGTTAACGGAGTGTTCCAACAGGTAGTTGTCTTTCTCGCGGATGCGGCCAAGGCAACTCAGGGCGTTGGCGTTTCTCAGAACGGAGTTTTGCAGTTCGTCGGCCAGTTGGTGAATGGGCGCGATATCAATGGCGGCACCCATTTTGACGTTGTTCATGAAACTGCCTACCAGGCCTTGGGCCTGGCTGTGAATGCGCTGGGCAATCACGATTTCTTCGGTCAGGGTGACTCTGGGCAGCACGCCCGGAGACTGCTCACCGGCGCTCTGCAGCGCCTGCTCGTTGCGCCGGTCGACCTCCTGGGCGGTCTCAGCGTCCTGGGAGTCCAGCCCCTTCTCAACGTCGATATAGACGTATTGGACCCCCATCTTACGGATTTTCTCGATGGTCTCTTCCCGCTTGATCACCCCTTTCTTGCGTTGGGTGTTATGGGGAATCCAGTCGTTATTCAGGTCGGAAATGTACATGCCGACCTTCAACGCAGCGATGGGGATGCGTTTGATCATGGTTGTGGGAAGAACGTCCTCAGGCTGTTCTGGTAAGTCTGAGCTAAGACCTGGTCGAGGGGGAGATCCTTCACCTCGGCGATTTTCTCGGCAACAAACGGCAGATAGAACGGTGCGTTTTCCCGGCCACGGTAGGGTACCGGCGTCAGGAAAGGTGCATCGGTTTCCAGCAGAATCTGCTCAATCGGGGCCATGCGCACGATATCCCGAACGTTCTCTGCCTTGTTGAAGCTGGTGATGCCGTTAAAACCAAGGCACCAGCCTTGATCCAGCGCATAGCGGGCCAGCCCGGGGCCGGAGGTAAAGCTGTGAATCACTCCCCGGCGGGTCAGGGTCTGCTCAAACTCCTGCAGGATGGCGATGGTGTCGTCGTCTGCTTCTCTGCTGTGGATCACTACGGGGCGGTCACTGTCGCAGGCAATTTGCAGCTGGCGACGGAATACTTCCCGCTGCACACCCCGGTCTGCATTGTCGTAGTAATAGTCCAGGCCGATCTCGCCGATGGCGACGATTTTGTCATCCCGGGCATGCTCGCGGATTTCAGCCTCTACCTCATCGGAATAGCTTTCCGCTTCGTGGGGGTGAATGCCCTGGGTGCCATACACCCAGGGCTCAAGCTGGCTGAGTTCTCGCACAGCGGCCAGGTTTTCCGGAGACACGGCAATGGTGATCACCCGTTCGATGTTCACCTTGCGGCTCTGTTCCAGGGTCTCGGCCAGTGGCCGATCCTTCAGGTAATCCAGATGGCAGTGGGTCTCGATGATCGGGTGATCAAATACGGGAATCTCACGACGTTTCTTACTCATGCCTGGGGTCTATGCTCCATCACAGCCGTCGCTTGGCTGCTATTATGAGAATTGGATCACGCTAGTTTATCACCTTGGGTGATCTTTGCATTGCATCGTGCTGATAGGGAGTTTCCTTGATGGAGTATACGGCGTTCGCACGAACATGGTTTCTGGACCCGAAAAAGCCGGCGCTGGGTCGATACCCCAGTCTGCTGGATGACGACGAAAAACTACCGGCACTGGAGTCGAGCCTGGAAGATATCGGCGAGTACCAGCGCCGGCTTTGGGCCAATGGTCGGAAAGCCCTGTTGCTGGTGATACATGGCCCGGATACCAGTGGCAAAGACAGCCTGATTCGAACACTTGCTACCTATGCCGATCCTGCAGGCTTTCATGCCTGGTCGTTCAGCCGGCCCACAGCAACAGAATCCGCCCATGATTTCCTTTGGCGTGTCACCCCTTTGTTGCCGGCCTACGGGCAGATGGTCGCCTTCAACCGAAGCCACCACGAAGCGGTGATTGCGGAACGGGTTTGGCCTGTGCGGGCTGAGGAAACCTACGACTGGCAAGCCCGGTACCGGGCGATTCGGGATTTCGAGCAGCACCTGGTCAGTGAGGGTACCTGTGTGGTGAAGGTCTGGCTGAACCTGTCCGAAGACGAACACAAGCGAAGGTTGCTAAAGCGCCTGGACAAGCCTCGTAAACGGTGGAAGTTTGACCGCTCCGATATCGAGGGCTGGAAACTGCGAGACAAATACCAGGCGTATGCGGAGGAAGCGCTGGCAGCCACCCATTCCAATGAGGCTCCCTGGTTTATTGTGCCCGGAGATCGCAAATCCGAGGCTCGGGCCGTTGTCGCAGCCCTGGTGGCCGAAGTTTTGAAGCAGCTGGCACCGGATTATCCGGAGGAGCATCCGGATGTACTGGAAGAGTATAGAACCCTGCTGGCTGAGAATGGCGTGGAGTAACGGAGGCGAGTTATGCATATCGTGGTTGTAGGCGGTGGTGTGGTCGGCGTTACCACGGCTCGTGAGCTGCTGCGCCGTGGCCACCAGGTAACGGTGCTGGAGCGCCATCCGCTGGCCGGTAACGAGACCAGCAAAGGCAACGCGGCCCAGCGATCCTATGGTGTGGTCTATCCCTGGGCAGACCCCTCGATGGTGTTCAAGGCCTTGCCCTGGATTCTGCAGAAATCCGGCCCATTGAAACTGAAAGTGCCGCCGTCACTGGATGCCATGCGGTTCATGTTCGCCACACTTCGTTATGCCTGGTCGCCGGGTCTGTTCGGATTGAACAAACGGGCCATGTTGCGCCTGGGCATGCACAGTCGGGAGCGCTTCCTGGCCCTTGAGCAGGAACACGATCTGGCCTTCGACGGCCAGCATCGGGGGCTGCTGCACCTGGCCAGCAAGCCGGAGGCCATGGATGACTATCGGGCTATTCACGAACTGCTGAATGACATGGGTATTGCCTCCCGGCTATTGACGCCTGTACAGGTCAGGGAAACGGAACCGGGCATGACCGGTGATGGCCCCCTGTACGGTGCCATCAGCTACGACACGGATGGCACGGGCGACTGCCATCTGTTTTCCCGCTCACTGGCAAGGGTGTGTGAGCAACTGGGCGCAAACTTTCGATACGACGTGAAAGTGGAGCGGCTGGTTGCCGACGAAACTCAGGTAAACGCGGTGCAACTGACCAACGCGGACGGCCGGCTGGAAACCCTGGAGGCAGACGCCTTTGTAGTCTGCGCTGGTTGCTGGTCACCGCAACTGGTACAACCACTGGGGCTGCGTTTGCCAATCTATCCGATCAAGGGTTACAGCATCACCGTACCCCTGCGTGATGCGGCCAAGGGGCCGGTCAGTACGATTCACGATGACAACTTCAAGGTGGTGTCTACCCGCCTGGGTGACCGGTTGCGTGCAACCGGATTTGTCGAGCTGGCGGACTTCAACCGGGACATTCCGCAAGCGCGGATTGAAACCATCAAACGGTCCGTTGAATCCCGTTTTCCGGGGTGTGCGGACCTGGCGGCGGCAGAGACGTGGACCGGGTTCCGCCCGATGACGCCGGATGGCCCAGCCATCATCGGCAAAGGCCCCAGGGACAACCTGTTCCTGAATACCGGCCACGGCACATTCGGCTGGACCCTGTCTGCCGGCAGTGCAGACGTGATTGCGCAGGTAATCGATGGTGAAGAGCCGGCAGTGGTACTGGACCCCTTCCGGCCCGGACGCTTTTCGGAATAGCGTCAGAGTTTGCGCTCGATATTGCCGCACAGGGTGTGAACGAAGCCGATATCGCGGTCAGACAGCAGCGGCAGTTTTTCGAACACCCACTGGGACAGCTTTTCGTCCGCCGGAGCGTCCAGTTCTGGCAACAGGCCCTCCAGCCGCGAGCGCAGTGCCGCCAGTCCTGATGTGCTGGCCGCGGTTTCCGACTGTTCACTGGTTTTTTGCAGCCCGGACAGCTCCCAGGCGTAGAGCATGACCGCCTGGGCCAGGTTCAGGGATGGATAGGTCACCGCCATGGGGAATCCGGTCAGCAGATCGCACAGGGCCAGCTCCTCGTTGGCCAGGCCCCGGTCTTCCCGCCCGAATACCAGGGCAGCCGTGGCTGCTGTGTCCCCCTTGTTAGAGATCACCGTGCGAAGTGCGGCGGGCTCGTGCCAGTCCTGCCGGTTATGCCGGGGCTTGGCCGAGGTGCCCATCAGCAGATCCGCGGAGTTTCTTACCGCGGCCAGATCAGGGAAAATGCGCGCATTATCGAGAATGTGATCACTGCCATGGGCCAGCCAGTGGGCTTCCGGCCGGGTATGCAGGTCGGAATTGACCAGCCACAGCTCGGAAAAACCCATGGTGCACAGGGCTCGGGCAGCCGCGCCGACGTTCTCCGGAACTTTTGGTTCAACCAGTACAAAGGCCAGTTTCATGACGTTACCTCCGGCGGCGAGTGTACACCAGTCGCCCGTGACTTTTTACAACCGCTGGCAGGCCGTGAACGACTGGCTTGCCCGGCATGAGCCACTCTGGCGCCCGATTCCCTTTATGGAACCAGCACCGGCGTGGAGCCGGGATTATCCGGAACTGGCGGACTGGCTGGAAGCGCTGGATGACCATGCCTGTGAGTATCTGGAAGAGAATCTGGCGGAGCTCTCGCAGAACGTCGCCCGTTTCGTCCCGGACCTCGCCGGTTACCCTGACTTGATTGCAGTGCCCGCGCTGAGCACAACGGAAGAAAGCCGGGCGGCGGCGCTGGCCGAAGTGGCTGCGGTGGATATGCCGGGGCGCAAGCGCGAGCAGGCGGGCGCCTTTTCAGCATCGGTGCGGCCATTGACTGGGCCGGTACTGGACTGGTGCTGCGGCAAGGGCCATCTGGCCCGCACTCTGGTTGGGCAAGGAGCGCCTTCGGTGCTGGGGTTTGAATGGAATCCGGAACTGGTGGCGGATGGCAATCGCCTCGCGCAGCATTACCAGGATCCTGTCACCCTGCGCCATCAGGATGTCATGGCTGAAACCCTGACCTGGCCCGGCAAGGTTCATGGTGTTGCCTTGCATGCCTGCGGAGACCTGCACCGCCAACTGATTCGCCGAGGCAGCGCGGAACAGACGCCGCGCCTGAGCTTTTCCCCCTGCTGTTATCATCTGACGGATCATGAAAACTACCGGTTGATGTCTGAGCATGCACGGCACCACGCTGGCGCATTGAGCATTGATCGCAACGGCCTTCGGCTTGCGGTGCAGGAGACCGTTACGGCCCCGGCCAGGGTGCGCGAGCAAACCCGACAAATCAGTATCTGGCGCCTGGGCTTTGATGCCCTTCAGCGGCACCTTCGCGGCGTCGATAGCTACCTTCCAGTACCATCCCATCCCGGGCGTTTGAATACAGGTGATTTCAGAACTTTCTGTGCCTGGGCGGCCGATAAAAAGCGCCTGGAGCTGCCGGAAAGCCTGGACTGGCAGCACTGGCTGGCTGAAGGGGAACGCCGGTTCCAGCAAGTACGCCGGCACGAACTGCTGCGGCACCTGTTCCGGCGGCCGCTGGAGCTCTGGCTGGTGTTTGATTATGCGGTGTTCCTGGAGGAGCAGGGCTATCGGGTGCGGCTGGGGGTCTTTTGTGAGCGCTCACTGACTCCGCGCAACCTGTTGCTGGATGCGGTCAGGGTGTCGGACTGATGTCTTTCTGAAGAGCGTTGGCCCGGAAACAAACAAGGCGCCGGAGGGCGCCTTGTTTGCTCATTACCTTATGCGTTGGTCTTAGCGACTAACCTGAATGCGTGCTTCAACACGGCGGTTCTGGGCACGGCCAGCGGCCGTGTCGTTGCTGGCAATCGGCTCGGCTTCGCCATAACCCATGGCGCTTACGCGATCCGGGTCAACGCCCAGAACCGTGGTCAGCCGGTTAGCAACGGCCTCGGCACGACGCTGGGACAGGAAGCGGTTGTACTCTGCGTCACCAATGCTGTCGGAGTGACCCGCGATTTCCACGGTGGTTTCCGGGTACTCGGCCATAAAGTCCGCTACGCGACGAATTTCGTTATCGAACGTGGCATCAATCACGGAGCTGTTCGTGGGGAACTGAACCCGCAGCTCAATGGTTTCCACGGTTTCAGTCACACCTTCGCAGCCGCGCTCGTCAACGGTGGCACCGGCAGCGGTATTCGGACATTCGTCGCGGTAATCCGGCACTCCGTCACCGTCGCTGTCCACCGGGCAGCCCCGGCTGTCTACCTGAACACCGGCTGGCGTGTTCGGGCACTGATCGCGGTTATCGGGCACACCATCACCGTCCGAATCTGCGGGAGCTGGTGCTGGCGCGGGTTCGGGGGCAGGAGCGGGCTTTGAGGAAGCAACAGTGCGGGTGAAGGCCCAGCTCAGGCCAAGTGAGGCCATGGTGTCAAAGGTGCTTTCATCAATACCGTGGAACTCTCGGAGATCGCCACGGATGGAGATGCTGTCGCTGACGTTGTAGCGGAAGCCCACGCCCACGTTCACACGGGTTTCTTCGTGATCGGTGCCTGCAGTGGTGTAGGAAATAGTATCACCCACACCAAATTCCGCATGGCCGGCACCCAGTGATATGTACGGGTTCCAGGCCGCGTCCGGGCCGGCAAAGTAGTAGGTGCCGTCGATTCTCAGTTCCTGGAACTCGGACTCTCCTGCAACGTACTTACGGTCAGCATCGGCGCGTGAATACACAGCTTCAACAGACCAGCGCGGCAGGAAGCGGTACTCAACACCAACACCAAAGGTGCCGGTTTCGCTCAGATCCCGTTTGTCATCAAACAGCTGGAAGCCGGCGAACGGGTTCAGGTAAATGGTTTCCTGGCGGTCGGCCAGAGCGGGAGTGGCAAGGGATGCTGTAAGGGCGGCCAGAGCGACCGGGCGCATGATCTTCATGCAGAACCTCCTGTTTAGTTGTTATTTCCTGCAGTTCTCTCAGGAATGAAAACTCCGAAAAACACCTGTATTACTCGGAATTTAGGTCAGTAAGCCAAAAAAAACAAAAAAATGACAGTAGTTAGTACGTCGGGAATTGTACGCAGTTCACTGACAGCGTCGTTTTAATCTGATGTCGCCGTGAAATACAGATGAGCGCTCTTCTTGCTGAAGTTCAGGGTATCGCCATTGGCAAAGCGCACTTCAAACGAACTTTCATCCTCTGACGTCACGTCGCCAGCACCGAAGATGGCGTGGACAACACGCGCATGGTGCCAAACCGGTTCCGTGGTATCAGCCTGAGGCGCAGTCTGGCCTTCAATGACAATTCCCTCCCGGTCTGCATAACGCAGGCTGACCGGTGTCAGCGGGATGCTAAGGCTCAGTGACCCTGTTTCTGTTGGATAGCTCCCCTCCAGTGCGGCACCCAGTTCCCTGGACAGCTCAAAGCACAACTCGGCCACAAACCGGCTGGGACCCTGGTCGCCCTCAAGGTGGGGTTGTTGACTGGCTGGCCGGGTGATCAGATGCAGGGCCTGTTGGGTTCGTGTCATGGCCACGTAGAGCAGGCGCCGTTCGCTTTCCAACAGTGCCCTGGCATCGTCCTGGGGCCTTGGGCTGTAGGGCAGGTATTTCTCCTGCAGGCCAGGAATAATCACCACTGGCCACTCAAGCCCCTTGGTGCGATGGATGGTGGACAGCAGCACCCCGTGATCTTGCTTCTCTCCAGCTTGCTGCTTCAATGCCTTGAGATGATCCAGCGCGCCCTCAGCAGTCAAATCCAGGCCCTTCAGGTAATCCCGGAAGCCCTGTACCGTATCAATGCGCTCCTCGGCACTGTCGTGGGTCAGCGCCAGGCTGCGAATGCCCTCGTAGAGCTCCATGTGCTCCGCATACACACTGATCAGCCCGGCCACCGGCCCCTTGTATCGCTCAAGCTGCGCCAGCACCTCCCCCAGCTTGCGAAGTTTGCGGCCCGCCATCGGCGCCAGCGCGTCAAAATCCATCGCAAGCAGCCGCTCATGCCAGGCCCCGTCAAACGACGCCAGGAACTGTGCCAGGTTCTCCAGTTCAGGCTCTTTCAGGCCCACATGGGGAAACCGGAGCAGCAGCCGCGCCAGATCCAACCGGTCGGTATCCGGCAGCAACTTCAGCCGGCCGGTGACGACCATCAGCAGGGCAGTTATCGCCTGCACCTCGCGACTGAACAGCGCCCCCTTGCCGGCGTCAATCCGATAAGGCACCTGCCGGGCCAGTAACTTCAGCTCAATCGGTACACTCTGACTCCACACCCGGAACAGAATCGCCGTCTGGCTGTTCTGCTCCGGCGTTTGCTGCTGCAGAATACGCAGCACCTGATCACCGTCATTCTCCGCCCGATGTAGGTCCACGGTGGTCGCCGGCGTGGACGGATGCGAATGACACATCACATCCTTACGCCCGGTGTTGTGACAGATCAGATGATTGGCCAGCAGCGCCACCTGATGCCCGTACCGGAAGGTGTAGCTTAGCGTCTGCTCCAGCGGGCTCTCAAACTCATCACTGAACCGGCGCAAAATAAACTCCGGCTTCGCCCCGCGAAACTCATAAATGGTCTGGTCCGGATCCCCCACCACCGTCACCCGCGCCCGGTCACCGGCCACGTAGCGCAACAATAGATGCTGAATTTCATTGGTATCCTGGTACTCATCCACCAGAATCAGATCCATCTTGTTGCCGACCAAGCGCTGCAACGGCGGGTTCTGATGAATCGCCATCACCGGCTCATACAACATATCGGCATAACTGATCCGCCCCTGGCCCTTGCGCCACTGCTCGAAACTGTGGAACAAATCGATCAGATACCGATGCTTGTCCGAATACCCCAACTCCTCAAACACCACCTCCGCCGGCGACAACCCGGTCTTCACCAGATCAATAAACCCGGTGGCCGTCTCCACAAACTCCTTCTTGTTGCGCCGAATCTCATCCGCCAGATCCTCCGGCGCCAACCGCCGGGTCAACAACCAGGCCTGAAACGCAATCTCCTGCTCGGTCAGAATCTTCTCCGAAAACCCCGGCAGATACCCCTCACGCACAAACCGCTTGTACAACCGCAGCCCCATGGCGTGATACGTCCGAATCTCCGGCAACGCCAGCCCGGACTGATCACACACCTCCTGCAGCTTCCGCTCAAAATCCACCCGGGCACTGCGATTGAACATCAACACCAGCATCCGGTCCGGATCATGCCCTTGCTCCAGCAGAAACCGAATCCGCCAGGCCAGCGTCGACGTCTTACCACTGCCTGCCACGGCAGTGATCACCGCATGCTCATAGCCGGCCGTAATAATCGCCCGCTGCTCGTCGGTGAGAAACTCGGGCAGGTGAGAGGTATCCGGGATTTGGGGTTTGGTAGGCATGCGGGCTATTGTACTGGCCAACTGGTAGCGGGAATAGCGCTCCCGCATAATTGCCGAGTCGATCTTTTGCGCTTTTGACTACACCACCCGTGTTTGAAAACAGGGTTTGGGTCACCTTTCCAAAACTGTGCGGAGCCAGGGATGGCGGAGCCCAAGCGTCACATGGATGTGCCGCAAGGAGCGTGTTTTGGAAAGGTGACCCAAACCCTGTCAACTCCGAAACTGGAAGGCTAGGAAATGCAGAAAACTGAGCAATCGCTAAACGTACTGGGCGAAAAACTGGAAACCTGCGGTAACAATCCGACAACCGGCTTCTACCGCGACGGCTGCTGCAACACCGGCCCCGATGACCTGGGCAACCACACCGTCTGCGCCATCGTCACCGCCGACTTCCTCGAATACTCCAAAGCCCAGGGCAACGACCTCTCCACCCCCAGGCCCGAATTCGGCTTCCCCGGCCTCAAACCCGGCGACAGCTGGTGCCTCTGCGCCGGCCGCTGGCAACAAGCCTTCGAAGCCAACAGTGCCCCGCGGGTCAAACTGCGCGCCACACACCAAAGAGCCCTTGAAGCTTGCGAACTTGCTGACCTAAAAGCCCATGCCGCGGATCTCAGCTGAATGACTGACACAAGCCGGGAGCATCCGACCGCAGACTGGCAAAGCCTGCAAGCCAGGCTCAGAACCATCGGCCACCGCCGCCTGATTCTGGTAGAGGGCTCGCAGGAAAACACCTGCACCTGGATGCACCGGCAACTGTCTCGGATGAATACCAGCCACAGTCTGTGGGTTGGCCGGGCCGAACACGCCGAAGCCGTGGGCCTGCCACACCTTCAGGCCAACCATTACCAGCAATGGCTGGGCCGGGAAACCAGCCTGCTGGTTTGGGACGGCTGGCGCGGCAATCCGCCCGATGCCTTTGCGGCACTGGCAGGCACGCTGCAGGCCGGAGGGTTACTGTTCTGGCTGGTGCCGCCCCTGGATCAGTGGCGTCACTATGCCGATCCGGACTATGCCCGCACCGGCCTTGATCAAGCCGAAGACCATCCATTTGCCGCAAGGCTGGCGATGGTGATCAGTGGCGATACCTCCATCATCCGGGTACAGGCAGACGACTCAGGCTTGATAAACTGGCCGGAATTGCCGGCACATACTGCCGGTTTCACCCCGCAAACTACCGACGAACAGCAACAACTGCTGCAACACCTGGAGCGGTTCGGCCAGGGCCGCCGCCGACGCCCTCTGGTGATTACCGCCGACCGGGGCCGTGGCAAGTCTGCCGCCATGGGCATCGCTGCGGCCCGCCTGCTCCTGGCCGGTCGCGAGCAGGTGCTGGTGACGGCACCTTCCCGGGATAACGTGGATACCCTGTTCAGGCACGCAGTGCTCGAACTTGGCGATGAACTGGCTGAACAGTCGGAATCGGATCTTGTAACCCGTGCAGGCCAGCGTCTGAGCTATATGCCGGTGCCAGAGCTGCTGGCCGCCCGCCCGGCCGCCGAAGTGGTTCTGGTGGACGAAGCTGCCGGCCTGCCGGCGCACTGGTTATGCGACATACTGCTGGGCTGGCCGAGGGTGGCTTTTGCCACCACGGTTCATGGCTATGAAGGCACCGGGCGTGGTTTTGCTATCCGGTTTCGCGAGGTTCTCGACCGGGAAACGCCCCACTGGCGCGGAATCCCGTTACACCAGCCGGTACGCTGGGCTGGTGATGATCCTTTGGAACAGCTGGTGTTCAGGCTGTTTCTGCTGGCCGCCGAGGGTGCGGCAGAGCCCGTGCCGGAGGTTGCTGACGTTGATATCCAGCCCTGGGTACCGGCTGACGCCAGCGAGCAGGAGCTGTCACAGGCTTTTGGTTTACTGGTGGATGCTCACTACCGGACAACGCCGGCAGACTTGCGGCAATGGCTGGATGACCCCGGCGCGCAATCCTGGCGCGCAGTGTACCGGGGGCAAACGGTGGGTGTGCTTTGGGGTACTGTGGAAGGTGGCATTGAAGCAGGGTTGGCCGAGCAGGTAGCGCAGGGCCGTCGTCGGTTGCGCGGCCACCTGCTGGCGCAATCTCTGGCCAGCCATGGTGGCTTTCCGGAAGCGGCCAGCCTGAAAACCCTGAGAGTGGTCCGCATTGCAGTTGTGGAACAGGCCCGCCATCTGGGGATAGGTCGCCAACTGGTGGATGCTGCCGTTGCGGGTTGCCGCGTACAGGGCCTGGATGCGATCGGCACCAGCTTTGGTGGCAACGACCCGTTGGTCAGATTCTGGCAGGCTTGTGACTTTCGGGTGGTTCGTCTGGGGTTGCGCCAGGAAGCGAGCACTGGCGAGTTTCCGGTACAAATGATGTGTGGCCTGTCTGATGCCGGGGCCAGTCTCGAGACGCAACTGAGAACCCGGTTTGCCCGCCACTGGCAAGTGTTGGTTCCTCGCCACTGGTCGCAGCTTGAGCCGGTACTGATGGGCACCCTGGGCGCAGACTTGCCGCCACACACCGGCCCGGATAACGACGATCGGCGGGATCTGCAGAGTTTTGCCCATGGTTTTCGAGGGTTTGAACTGGCCCTGCCGATGCTGCAAGCAGTGAGCGTCGCCCCGGGTGTGATGGCCTGGCTGAGCCGGCAACCGGACTTTCCGTTGTGGTGCCGGGCGGTGCTTCAGGGTTGGTCGTGGGCGGCACTGCAGGCTGCGTTGCTGTGCAGCGGTCAACGGGACGGAGAGCAGCGGCTCCGGGGGTTGGCCTGTCAACTTCTGCAAAACGGGCCGGAGTTGTGAACGGTTCGATTTAATTCTTGCCATCGGCTGCTCAGAATAGCTGCAAAAATCACACAAGAGATTGCTCATTATGGCCAGGGAAGCAGGCAAGGTTGTTCTTCTGTTAGTCACCGTCACATTGGCGATGCTGTCCGGCTGCGCGTCAACGGGCGCTGGAAAAGGCGCAGCCGACATCTCCGGAGACCCGGGCCAGCTAATGGCAGCGGTCAAGGCCGATGAGGACCGGACAGTGCTCAACCTGCTGTCGCAGGGAGTCAGCCCCAATGTTCAGGCCGATGCCGGGGAAAGCCCGCTGATGGTGGCCTCTGCCAATGGTAATCGCCGGATTGTGCGCCTGCTGCTGGCGGCGGGGGCAGAGGTGAATGCCCGGGATGCCCGTGGTTATACCGCCGTTATTCACGCGGCGGAAAACGGCCACCTGGCGGTGGTCAGGGCCTTGCTGGCGGCCGGAGCCAACGTGAATGTCAGCCAGGACGGACAGTCCCTGTTGATGAAAGTGGTGGAAAGTGGCGACTTGCTGACCGCCGAAATGCTGCTGGCGGCCGGGGCCGATGTTCACTTCCGGAGCGCCGATGGTCGCACCGCCCTGGACTTGGCCCGGGCCAGCAACAACCAGGACCTGGAAATGTTGCTGGTTCAGGCGGGCGCTGCGCGGTAGCTGAGCCAGGTTAGTCCAGACCCATCGGGTCGTCGGTATCATCCCACTCCGGCTGGAAGTGCCGCTCGATAACGTCTTCGGGCACATCCGCTACCGACGGGTAGGACCATATCGGCGATCGGTCCTTATCGACCAGCAGCGCGCGAATGCCTTCCACCAGATCGGGGCGGCGCGTGCACTCCTGTGCCATGGCCAGCTCCATTCGGAAAACGTCTTTCAGGGACATTTGCTGAGCTTTGCGCAATTGATTCCACACCAGCCAGGCGGTGACCGGGCAGCCGTGCCGGAGCGTTTTCTGGCACGCTTGCCACCAGGGGTCGTCACTACCGGAAGCCAGCAACTGGTCCACCACCACCGGCAGCTCATCTCCTGCGCTGAGGCGCGCAATGGTCTGTTCGTGTTGCTCCAGGTGGCCGGTCGCCAGACCTCGATAATCCAGAGCTTCCAGTTGGTTGAGCAGCCGGAACAGACGGTTGTCATCTGCAGCGGCTTCACCAGTCCAGCGTTCATCCTGTAACCGCGACAGCAGCGTGTCGGTCTGTGCAGGCTCGATAACCAGGTCTGCCAGGCCCACCCGAAGTGCATCGCTGACGTTGAGCCGCGCTCCGGTCAGGCCCATGAACAGTCCCAGGCGCCCTGGCAGGCGGTTAAGGAACCAGCTGGCACCGACATCCGGAAACAGACCGATGCTGATCTCGGGCATGGCCAGGGTGACATCCGGGGTTACCAGGCGGTAGCGGCAGGCCGATAACAGGCCCAGCCCACCCCCCATGACAATGCCGTGTGCCAGGCCGATGACCGGTTTTGGAAAACGGTGAACGCAGAAGTCCAGGCGGTATTCACGGGTAAAGAAGCGGGCCGGGGCCTCGGCGTCGCCCTGGCCTTTCAGGGCATCGTAGAGAGTACGGATGTTGCCGCCGGCGCAGAATGCGCGGTCACCAGCTCCCCGTAGCACCACCAGGCAGATCCGATCATCCTCGGCCCAGGCATCCAGGGCCTCCTGAGCCTGAATAATCATCTCTTCCGTCAATGCATTCAGGGTATCGGGTGAATTCAGTGTCAGCAGGCCAATATGGCCTTCCCGGCAAGGGAGTTCCTGAACCTCTACAGGCATGAAGTGTCTCTCCGGCAATCACATTGTTCTGTTACAGGTCGCAGTTAGCGGTTTGTTCGTACTGTCCTTTACCCGGTCCGAGAGTAAAAGAGGACCATGGTCGCACGAATGTCCTTGATCTATCACATTTGAGGCAGGGGCCGCCTGTGCTATAAGTGAAACCTGAATTACTGTCCGGCATCATCGCCGGTGAGTGAACGTTAAAACGATGAGAGGGTGAACACAATGAATCTGAAGCACTTCGCAGTTGCTGGTCTGTTTGCGCTGGGCGCAGCCGCTCCGTTTGCGGCTGTTGCGGGCGATGCCGCTGCTGGCAAAGCCAAAGCTGCAGTCTGCGCCGCCTGCCACGGGCAAAACGGTATCTCCCAGATCCCGATGTACCCGAACCTGGCCGGTCAGAAAGAACAGTATTTGGTGGCTTCCATGAAGGCTTACAAGAACGGCCAGCGCCAGGGTGGTCAGGCTCCGGTGATGCAGGCTCAGGCTACTGGCCTGAGCGATGAAGACATCGCCAACCTGGCAGCCTACTACGCCAGCCTGCCGGCTGACGGCGGCAAGTAAGACTTCCTGCTGTGAAAGTGGTGCGGCTCAGGCCGCACCACTGACAATCCGGTAGCAGGGCCGATAGGCCGACGTGCCGGGCAGTTTCATCCGGTTCTGCTCCACAAACTGCTCCAGCATGGCCTCCAGGGGCCGGATCAGCGTCGGATCACCGGCGATCTCAAACGGACCCTTCTCCTGGATCTGCCGGATACCACTCTCTTTGACGTTCCCCGCCACAATACCGCTGAACGCCTTGCGCAGATTTGCTGCCAGCAGGTGCACCGGCTGGTCTCTGTGCAGTTCCAGTGCTCGCATGTTGTCGTGATTCGGTTCAAACGGTAACTGGAACACCGGATCGATCTTCAGCATCCAGTTGAAATAATAGGCATCCTGCATGGCGCGCCGGAAGGTTTCCACGTCTTTCATGCCCTGCTTCATGGTTTGTGCCACCCGGCCAGGGTCATCAATGATGATCTCGTATTTGTTTGCAGCCTCATCACCCAGGGCGTTGCGGATGAACTTGTCGATCATCTCGAAATACTCGGCATTCTCCTTGCGCCCGGTGAAGACGACCGGGAAGGGCAGGTCGGCGTTGTCCGGGTGTAGCAGGATGCCCAGCAGGTACAGAATTTCTTCCGCAGTACCTACGCCACCTGGGAACACGATCACGCCGTGGCCGCAGCGGACAAAGGCCTCCAGGCGTTTTTCAATGTCTGGCATGATCACCAGCTCGTTCACGATTGGGTTTGGGGCTTCGGCGCCGATAATGCCCGGTTCGGTAATGCCGATGTAGCGGCCGTTCTTCACCCGTTGCTTGGCGTGGCCGATGGTGGCCCCCTTCATCGGCCCCTTCATGGCACCAGGCCCACAGCCGGTACAGATGCTGAGCCCGCGCAGGCCCAACTGGTGACCCACATCTTTGCTGTATTGATACTCATCGTGGCTGATGGAGTGGCCGCCCCAGCACACCACGAGATCCGGCTGGCGACCCGCCTGCAGCACCCGGGCGTTGCGCAGAATATGGAACACCAGGTTGGTGATGTCTTCCGGATTGTCCCGGCGGAAACCCGCGACGGTGTTGGGGATGGAATGGCTATATACGATGTCCCGCAACACTGAAAACAGGTGCTCACGGATTGCCCGCAGCATTTCGCCATCCACGAAAGCGTGGCCGGGGGCGTTGATCAGCTCCAGTTTCAGGCCTCGGGGCTGGGGCACCAGGCGAACATCAAAATCGGCGTGGGCCTCCATCAATTCCTTACAGTCGTCGGTTTCAACGCCGGTGTTGAGCACGGCCAGGGCGCACTGGCGGAACAGACGGTACAAGCCACCCTCGCTCTTGTCCTTGAGCCGGTTAACCTCGTGGTTGGAGAGGATTTCGAGGCTGCCCTCCGGGGAAACCAGGGCATTCATGGTGGGTTCGGTCATCGTTGATGGAGCTCCTGATGGTTTCGGCAATGACGGATTTTGAGCCACTCTGGCAAAAGGGTACACTAAGGCCTTTCTGCTTATTACGCTACCCGACGTTATTCCGATCAAAGACTTTTTTATGAAACTGCTTATTCGTCCCGCCCCGGAAGTGGCCATCAAGAGTAAACCCGTTCGCCAGCAGCAAATGCGCCAGTTGCGGCAGAATATTCGTAAGTTGCTGTCCCGGCTGGACCCTGAGATTCGGGTGGACGGCAGTTGGGACCGGGTGGATGTGGAGGTGCCCGATGACCGCAGTCTTGAGGGCCCGGTCATCGATGAGCTGACCCGTATACCGGGGATTTCCACCATCCAGGAAATCGGCGTCTTCCCCTTTGTCGACATGGAGGATATCGGCGAAAAGGCGGTGCAGGCCTACGCAGACCGCCTTGCGGGCAAAACCTTTGCCGTGCGGGCCCGGCGCCATGGCAGTCATTCGTTCCGGTCCATTGATCTTGAACGCTCGGTGGGTGCCGCATTGCTCCAGGCTTCCGATGCCCGGGGCGTTGACCTGAAGAATCCGGACCTGGAAGTGCGGATTGAGCTCAATGAGGAACAGTTCCATATCGCCCATCGCCGCCACGAAGGCCTGGGGGGCTACCCTCTGGGAACCGTGGAAACGGTAATGACCCTGGTGTCTGGGGGTTACGACTCTTCCGTCGCTGCCTACCTGATGATGCGCCGAGGTATCCGCAGCCACTTCCTGTTCTTCAATCTGGGCGGCACCGCCCACGAAGTGGGTGTGCGCCAGGTGGTGCATTACCTTTGGCAGCGGTATGGGGCCTCCCATGGCGTGAAGTTTATTTCGGTACCCTTTGAAGGTGTGGTCGCCGAGATCATGCGGTCAGTGGATCACCGGCATTGGGGTGTGGTACTGAAGCGCCAGATGCTCAAAGCCGCGGCGGAAATTGCCCGGGACTACACTGCGACCGGTCTGGTGATGGGCGATGCCGTCGCCCAGGTGTCCAGCCAGACCCTGACCAACCTGAACGTGGTCGACCGCGCCAGTGACGAGGTGGTGTTACGCCCGCTGATTGCCATGGACAAGCAGGAAATCATCCGCATTGCCAAAGAAATTGGCACCGAGCCCTTCGCCCGGACCATGCCGGAGTACTGCGGGGTTATTTCCAGCAAGCCGGTGACCCGCGCCAAGCTGCATCGGGTTGAGGAAGAAGAAGCCAGCATGAACCCGGAGGTGCTGGCGCAGGCGATCGCCAATCAGCAGGGTACTATGGTCAGCCAGTTACTGGACACCATCACCACCCCGGAAGAAGTGGAGCTGGTGCAGACCCCTGCGGTGGAAGACGTGATCATCGACGTGCGACACCCGTCGGAGGAAGAACGTTCACCACTGACACTGACCAACAACGAGATCCTGAAAATCCCGTTCTACGAACTGAACCAGCAGATTTCTGTTCTGCCGGCCAACCGCCAGTACCTGCTGTACTGTGACCGGGGCACCATGAGCCGGATGCACGCCGGTCACCTGAAGGCGGAAGGGCATGGCAATGTGAAGGTTTACACGCCTGCGGTTTGACTCAGCCCGCCAGGCCCTTGAAAAACTGCTGGACATTCTCGCTGAGGGTGTCCAGATCATACCCGCCTTCCTGCACCACCAGCGTCGGTAGGCCCAGCTGGCGGATGTGGGAGCTTAATCTGCAGAAGCCCTCGGATGTTACCGAGACCTTGGCCTGCGGGTCGTTTTTGTAGATATCAAAGCCCAGGGTCAGGATCAGCGCATCGGGCTGGTACAGCCGGATTGCGGCCAGGGCCTCCTCAACCTTGGCAAAGAAGTCGTCCTCGCTGGCGCCATGGGGCATCGGCATATTGATGTTGTAGCCGTAACCTTCGCCCTCGCCCCGTTCATCCTCGAAACCACTGACCACCGGATAGAAGTTGGTGGGGTCGCCGTGAATGGAGATGTACAGCACGTCGCTGCGGTCGTAGAAAATCTCCTGTATGCCCTGGCCGTGGTGCATGTCGGTATCCAGAATGACGGTACGCGGGAACCGGGTTTTCATGTGCTCAGCGGCAATGGCGGCATTATTCAGATAGCAGAAGCCCCCGGCTGCGTCTTTTCGGGCATGGTGGCCCGGTGGGCGGCACACCGCATAGGAGGTGCGTTCACCCGCAATCAGGGCATCCGCCGCGCCCAGGGCGGTCTGGGCCGACCAATAGGCCGCTTTCCAGGTGTTCTCGCCAATCGGGCAGCTGCCATCCGCCAGATAACAGGCGGCCTCGGCCAGTATGCCGCGCATGGCATTGGGTGAGCGCACGAAGATATTGGACATCACCTCATCGCCCCAGTCCTCGTTTTCCATCCATCGACGATGGGCAGATTCCAGGAAACGAAGGTAGCCCAGGTCGTGCACCTTCGAAATGGGCGCCGCGCCCTGATCGGCCGGCTGAAGAACCGGAATCCCCATCGCCTTCAAGCCTTCCAGCATCTGGCTGGTGCGGTCGGGAACCTCCTGAGGCTGACGCATCTGACCACGGGTGAAATACGTTTTGGGAATATGCAGATCCTGCGCCGGATGAAAAAATGCCTTCATTGAACCGCCTCCTCGGGAGTCTGGAAATACTCTTCCGAGTATAGGCAGTGACACTGAGGGGTCAACGAATCGCCGGCCGCGTTTTTTACACGCTGCCTTTACAGGCCGGCGATCAGCATCCACTATGAAAGACGTTCCAATACACCCGCGCCCCGTCGCACCCGGGCGCACCCAGGTTATTGAAGAGGAGCCGAAATGATCGAGTCACCACTGCTGAAAAACCTGACAGGCTACATCGGTGGGCGCTGGGCCGACAGTGCCGGCGGTAACACCTTTGATGTGTACAATCCAGCCACCGGCGAAGTGATTGCCAAAGTGCCGTCCATGTCAGAGCAGGATGTGCTGGATGCCGTCGAAGCAGGCAAGTCTGCGCTCCGGCTCACCAACCCCTGGCCCATCGAAACCCGGCGCAAGTGGCTGGAAGACATTCGCGATGGTTTGAAAGAGCATCGCGAGGAAATTGGCCGAATCCTGTGCATGGAGCACGGCAAGCCGTTGAAGGAAGCCCAGGGCGAGGTGGACTACGCTGCGGGTTTCTTCGATTACTGCGCCAAACACGTCAACGCCCTGGATGCCCATACCATCCCGGAGAAGCCCAAGGATTGCACCTGGACCGTGCATTACCGGCCCGTTGGCGTGACCGGCCTGATTGTACCCTGGAATTTTCCCATTGGCATGATTGCCAAAAAGCTCTCGGCTGCCCTGGCGGCCGGCTGCCCGTCTGTGATCAAGCCGGCCAGTGAAACGCCGCTGACGATGGTGGCCTTCTTCAGCGTGATGGACAAGCTCGGGTTGCCGGATGGCATGGTCAATCTGGTCATGGGCAAGGCCAGCATGATCGGCAAGGTGCTGTGCGAGCACAAAGACGTGCCGATGCTCAGCTTTACCGGTTCCACCGAAGTGGGGCGCCGGTTGATTCTCGATACGGCGGAGCAGGTGAAAAAACTGGCACTGGAGCTGGGCGGTAATGCACCGTTCATCGTATTCGACGACGCCGACCTGGACGCTGCCGCCGACAACCTGATCGCCAACAAATTCCGTGGTGGTGGCCAGACCTGCGTGTGTGCCAACCGGATTTTCGTGCACGAAAAGGTGGCGGAGGAGTTTGGCCAGAAACTGGCTGAGCGGGTCAACAAGATGACCGTTGGCGATGGCATGAAAGACGGCGTCGACATTGGCCCGCTGGTTAACCAGGCCGGTTTCGACAAGGTCAAACGCCACCTCGAAGATGCCCTGGAGAAAGGCGGCAAACTGGTGGCCGGCAAGCAGCCGGCGGAGTTGGGCAAGGGTCTGTTTTTCCCGCCCACCGTGGTTATGGGCGTCAATCGGGATATGTGTTGTTACCAGGAAGAAACCTTCGGCCCGCTGGTGCCCATGGCTCTGTTCCGCACTGAGGAAGAAGTCATTGATGCCGGTAATGACACCGAGTTCGGCCTGGCGTCCTACGTGTTCACCGCCGATGCCGAGCGTGCCCAGCGAGTCGCCGCCGGCCTGCGCTTTGGTCACGTTGGCTGGAACACTGGAACCGGCCCCACGCCGGAAGCGCCTTTTGGTGGCATGAAAGCCTCCGGTATTGGCCGTGAAGGTGGTCTGGAAGGCCTGTTCGAGTTTGTGGAGGCGCAGACGGTACCCAGAGGTTTCTGATCACGAAGGCTAAGCCCTCACCAAAAGTCTGAGAGCGCAGGGGCAGGCACCTCTCTCCAGGACTGTCTGTGGCCATGTATGGCCTCAGTCAAGCGCACAGGGAAGTGCTTGTAGCGTGTCCTGGAGAGAGGTGCCTGCCCCTGTGCGATGCCCCGCACCTAGAGGGCCCCCGCTTGCAAAGAAATCCCCGTTTTCTCCTGCTATACTCCATCTCCTGTTTATTTAACCAGTAAAAAGCCAGGTGCTATGGACGTTTCCCACATTATCGACCCCCTGAACGACGCCCAGCGCGAGGCCGTTACCGCCCAGAACGATCACCTGCTGGTACTGGCTGGCGCGGGCAGTGGTAAAACCCGGGTGCTGGTGCACCGCATTGCCTGGCTGATGACGGTAGACCGGGTGCCGCCCACCGGCATCCTGGCGGTCACCTTTACCAACAAGGCCGCCAAGGAAATGCGTTACCGCATCGAGGAGATGATGAATATTCCCTCCCGCGGGTTATGGTTCGGTACTTTTCACGGCATTGCCCACCGCCTGTTGCGTTCCCACTGGAAAGACGCCGGCCTGCCGGAGAATTTCCAGGTGCTGGACAGTGACGACCAGCTGCGCATGGTCAAGCGGGTGATGCGGGAGTTCCAGATTGATGAAAGCCAGTGGCCGCCCAAGCAGGCCCAGTGGTTTATCAACAGCCAGAAAGACGAAGGCCTGCGCGCGGATCACATCCAGGAAAACCCGGGCGACCATTTCGCCAGCACCATGCTCAAGATTTACCGCCAGTACGAAAAGCTCTGCCAGCAGGGCGGCTTGGTGGATTTTGGTGAGCTGCTGTTGCGCTCCCACGAGTTGTGGCTACATCGCCCGGAATTGTTGAAGCATTACCAGCAGCGTTTTCAGCACATTCTGGTGGACGAGTTCCAGGACACCAACACCATTCAATACGCCTGGCTGCAGGTGCTGGCCAGCAACCGGGTGCCGCTGACCGTGGTGGGTGATGACGACCAGTCCATTTACGGCTGGCGTGGCGCCAAGATTGAGAACATCCAGCAGTACCAGCGGGACTTTCCCAATGCCCGGCTGGTCAGACTGGAGCAGAACTACCGATCCACCCAGATGATCCTGAAGGCCGCCAACTCGGTGATCGCCAACAACCAGGGCCGTTTGGGCAAGGAATTGTGGACCGACGGCCCGGATGGCGAGCCCATCAGCCTGTACGCCGCGTTCAACGAGCAGGATGAAGCCAACTACATCGCCGATTCCATCAATGCCTGGGTTAACGACGGCAATCTGCGCAGCGAATCCGCCATCCTGTATCGCTCCAATGCGCAATCCCGTGTGCTGGAAGAGGCGCTGATGCGCCAGGGTATTCCTTACCGGGTATACGGCGGCCTGCGCTTCTATGATCGCCAGGAAATCCGCAACGCCCTGGCGTACTTGCGCCTGGTGCAGTACCACCGGGACGACGCCGCCTTTGAACGGGTAGTAAACATTCCCACCCGGGGCATCGGAGCCAAGAGCCTGGCGGAATTGCGGGAATACGCCACCGAGCAAGGCATTTCCCTGTGGGAATCCGCCGAGCGCCTACTGGCGGCGGGCCAGGTCAAAGGCCGGGCGAAAACCGGTTTGCAGTCGTTTATGGAGATCATCAACGGCTTGTCTGAAATGGTTGGTGAGGCGTCATTGCAGGGCCTGATGAAACAGGCCATCGAAGCCAGTGGCCTGAAGGACTACCACGCCAGCGAAAAAGGCGAGAAGGGCCAGGCGAGGGTAGAGAACCTGGAAGAACTGGTGAACGCGCTGTCGGATTTCGAGGTGGAAGACGGTGTCGATCCGCTGGCGGAATTCATCGCCCAGGCCGCGCTGGATGCGGGCGAAGCCCAGGCCGATGCCCATGAAGACAGCGTGCAGTTGATGACTCTGCACTCTGCCAAGGGCCTGGAATTCCCGCTGGTGTTCCTGGCGGGTGTTGAGGAAGGTTTGTTCCCCCACAGTATGTCACTGGAAGAACCGGGGCGCATGGAAGAGGAGCGGCGGCTGGCCTATGTGGGCATTACCCGGGCGATGAAAAAGCTGGTGCTTACTTACGCGGAATCCCGCCGTTTGTACGGGCAGGAGAAGTTCCATGCGTTGTCGCGGTTTGTGCGGGAGATTCCGGCGGATTGCCTGCAGGAAGTGCGGTTGCGCAATACGGTGACGCGCCCGGCGATGGTCGGTCGTCCGAATGAGAGCATGTTCAGCCAGGATTCGGCCCAGCAGTCCGGTTTCAGCCTCGGCCAGCGCGTTCGTCATCCGAAGTTTGGTGAGGGCATCGTGATGAACTCCGAGGGGACCGGGCACCATACTCGCGTGCAGGTGAACTTTGATGAGGGGGCCAAGTGGCTGGTGTTGGCTTATGCTCCGTTGGAAGCCTGCTAGTTCAGGAGTGTCGCACAGGGTTGGGTAGGCCTTTCCAAAACACGCTCCTTCGGCACATCCATGTGACGCTTGGGCTCCGCCATCCATGGCTCCGCACAGTTTTGGAAAGGCCTACCCAACCCTGCGCCCCAGCAATGTGTTGGCCGCCGTTACATCAGAACCGCGTAAATCACACCCGCCAATGCGATGCGGTAGAGAACATAGGGCCACATGCCTACCTTGTTCAACCACTTCAGGAAGAAGTGGATGGCGGTAATGGCGGTGATGAACGACGTAACACCACCCACCAGAAAACCGCTCCAGTCGACAATCACATCCGATGAAGCCACATCCAGCAATTTAACCGCAGACGCCAGCGTGATAATTGGAATCGCGAGTAAAAACGAGAACCGGGACGCCGTCTCCCGGGACAGGCCCAGGAACAGGCCAGCAGTGATGGTGGCGCCGGAACGGGAAGTGCCGGGAATCAGGGCCAGGGCCTGGGCGCAGCCGACCAGAACGGCGTCTTTCCAGGTCAGGGAGTCCATCGTGCGCCCCTTGTTGGGACGCCAGTCAGCCCAGCCCAACAGCAAGCCGAAAATCAGGGTGGTGAAGAACATCACCTCCACCGCCCGCAATTCGTTGTCGATCATGTCCAGCAGGGCCAGGCCAGCCAGACCCGCGGGGATGGTGCCGATTACCAGAAACCACGCCAGGTTGCCCTGGCCAATCATCCGTCGCTGGCTCAGGGAGAGCAGGCCGTCCCGGGTGATGCTGAACACGTCCCGGCGAAAGTAGATCACCACGGCCAGCAGCGTACCCACGTGGACGGACAAGTCGAAGCCAACGCCCTGGTCGGTCCAGTCAAAAAAGGCGGGTACAAGGATCAGGTGGCCGGAGCTGGAGATCGGAAGAAACTCGGTCAAGCCTTGGAGAAGGCCGAGGAATAATGCCTGAAAAAAATCCATGTTGTCCTGTCCGTCTGCTGGGAGAAGCCCCTCCCGGTTTACCAGCGGGCGATAGTATCAGGCGCGGGCGGGGCTGAACAGGCAGTTGAGATTACCCGCAGGACAGGCGTCGCGCGGGCAGGTTTCCGTTCGATCAGGCAGGAAAGTGGCCTCGGGTCTTGTTGGCAATGCGCACCAGCATGAGCATCAGCGGTACTTCCACCAGCACACCAACCACCGTGGCCAGCGCTGCGCCGGACTGCAAGCCGAACAGCGCTATGGCGGCGGCCACCGCCAGTTCAAAGAAGTTGCTGGCACCGATCATGGCGCCGGGTGCAGCAATACAGTGGCGTACCTTCCACAATTTTGCCCAGCCGTAGGCAATAAAGAAGATCAGCACGGTCTGGATGATCAGCGGCACGGCAATCAGGGCAATGTGCAGCGGGTTTTCCAGAATAACCTCTCCCTGGAACGCGAACAGCAGTACCAGTGTGACGATCAGGGCCGCCGGAGTCACCGGGCCGAGCCGTTTCATGAACACCTCGTCGTACCAGCGCTGGCCTTGGCGTGCGATCAGGGTTCGGCGGGTCAGGTAGCCGGCGGTGAGCGGAATCACGATGTACAACACGACTGAGAGAATGACTGTATCCCAAGGCACCTGGATGTCAGAAATACCCAGCAGGAACACGACAATTGGCGCAAAGGCAAACAGCATGATGATGTCGTTCAGGGACACTTGCACCAGGGTGTAGGCGGCGTCACCACGGGTCAGGTAACTCCAGACAAACACCATGGCGGTGCAGGGTGCGGCACCCAGCAGGATAGCGCCGGCCAGGTATTCGCTCGCCAGCTCGGGGGCAATGAATGGCTCGAACACCACTATCAGGAAGAACCAGGCGATGGCAAACATGGTGAAAGGCTTGATCAGCCAGTTCACCGTAGTGGTGATGGCCAGCCCCTTGGGCTCTTTGCGCACCCCGACAATGGCGCTGAAATCAATTTGGGCCATCATTGGGAAGATCATTGCCCAGATCAGGATAGCGATGGGGATGGATACCTGTGCGTATTCAAACCGGGACAGGGTTTCCGGCACGGAGGGCGCCAGTTGGCCCAGCGCTACGCCGGCAATAATCGCCAGGGCTACCCAGACAGACAGATAGCGCCCGAAAATCCCCATGCCGCTGGATGAGGCTTCCGCGGCCAGTTCGTTACTGCTCATAGCACTTCCTTAAATGGAACGTTGGTTCACGCGCTTGGACAATTGTTCTGCACTTTCCCTGCGCTCGGAATAACGATCGGTCAGATAGTCGCTGCGGTCGTGCCGTGCTGGGCTGACTGGGGTTTCATGATTCCGGTTTCGTCCTTTACGACATCATCTTGTCACACTATTATGCATAAAATTAGATATTCGAAAAAACGTATATTTGGGGGTGTGGATATGAAGCGCCGAGTTCTGTTTATCTGTACCGCAAACAGTGCCCGTTCCATCATGGCAGAGGCCTTGCTGCGGCACATGGCCGGAGATCAGTTTGAAGTGGCCAGCGCCGGCACCCAGCCCACAGAGCCGCATCCGCTGGCGCTGCAGGTATTGTCCGAGGCCGGTATTGCCACCGAAGGGCTGTATAGCAAACAGCTGGCCGAGCTGAAGGGTCAGTACTGGGATTACGTGATCACCCTGTGTGAAAAAGCCGCCCGGGAATGCACCGCCGCTTGCCAGGGTGCGCAGCAGATTGCCTGGGACTTTCCGGACCCGGCAGAGACCAACCGCCACGCTACGTTTGCCCTGACGTTGAAAGAGCTGAAGGAGCGCCTTGGCCTCTTTACCCTGGTGCACCAGAAAGAAACCGGCCTGAAACCCGCCGACTACAGCCCGGTTGCGATCTTCAAGGCCATGGCCGACGACCTGCGCCTGGCCGCCCTGTTACTGATCAAGGATCAGGAAAAACTGTGCGTATGTGAGCTGACCGAAGCCTTCGAGGTGTCGCAACCCAAAGTCAGCCGTCACCTGGCGAGCCTGCGGGATGCCGGGCTTCTGGAAACCGAGCGTCGTGGCCAATGGGTCTATTATTACCTTAACCCCCGGCTACCGGCCTGGGTGGCGCGGGTGCTGGATGAGACCGCTCAGAGTAACAGGGCATTGATTGAGCGCCCCCTGGCGCAATTGCAGGCGATGGCAGACCGGCCTGTTGTGCAGTGCCCCTGATCATTTCATAAATACACGGATTGCGAACGTCGCAAGGAGATCACGATGAGCAAGATCAAAGTAGGTATTAACGGATTTGGACGCATTGGCCGGCTGGCGCTGCGGGCTGCCTGGGACTGGCCGGAACTGGAGTTCGTTGCCATCAATGACCCGGGAGCAGGTGCGGCAAGCCTCGCGCACCTGCTGAATTTCGACAGTATCCATGGCCGCTGGAGCCATGAAGCCAGTGCCGATGGCGACGACATGGTGATTGAAGGACAGCGCCTGCGCGTTACCCGAAACCGGGCCATTTCGGACACCGACTGGTCGGGCTGTGATCTGGTGATTGAAGCCAGCGGCGTGAACAAGAAAGTCGAGGTTTTGCAGGCCTACCTGGACCAGGGGGTGAAGCGGGTGGTCGTCACCGCGCCGGTAAAGGAAGCGGGCGCCAAGAACATTGTGATGGGGGTGAACGAACACATCTTCGACCCGGCCACCGATCGGATTATCACCGCGGCCTCTTGCACCACCAACTGCCTGGCCCCGGTGGTCAAAGTGATCCATGAGAAACTGGGCATCAAGCACGGGTCCATCACCACCATTCACAGCCTGACCAACACCCAGACCATCATCGATGCGCCCCACAAGGATCTGCGCCGGGCCCGGGCCTGTGGCAGTTCACTGATTCCCACCAGTACCGGTTCTGCGACCGCGATTATCGAGATCTTTCCGGAGCTCAAGGGCCGGCTGGACGGCCACGCGGTGCGGATTCCGCTCACCAACGCGTCACTGACCGACTGTGTTTTCGAAGTGGAAAAGCCCACGGACGTGGAGACGGTTAACAGGCTGCTGAAAGAAGCCGCCGAGGGCGAGCTGAAAGACATTCTGGGCTATGAAGAGCGTCCACTGGTGTCCATCGATTACAAAACCGATCCCCGTTCATCCATCGTTGATGCGCTGTCCACGTTGGTTATCAACGGCACCCAGGTGAAGATCTACGCCTGGTACGACAACGAGTGGGGTTATGCCAACCGTACCGCCGAGCTGGCGCGCAAGGTGGGCCTGGCCTGATATGAATGCCGCCATTCGCCAGTACCTGGTCATCACCGGCAACTACTGGGCCTTCACTCTCACGGATGGAGCCCTGCGGATGCTGGTGGTACTGCATTTCCACCAGCTGGGTTATTCACCCCTGGAAATTGCCCTGTTGTTCATCTTCTACGAGTTCTTCGGGGTGGTAACCAACCTGGTGGGCGGTTATCTGGGGGCCCGTATGGGCCTGAACCGTACCATGAACATCGGGCTGTTCCTGCAGATTGTGGCGCTGGCCATGCTGGCGGTACCGTCGACCATGTTGACGGTCGTCTGGGTGATGGTTGCCCAGGCGCTGTCTGGTATCGCCAAAGACCTCAACAAGATGTCCGCCAAGAGCGGCATCAAATTGCTGGTGCCGGATGAGCAACAGGGCACCTTGTACAAGTGGGTGGCCATTCTCACCGGCTCCAAGAACACCCTTAAAGGGGTAGGTTTCTTCCTGGGTGGCGTGCTGCTAATGGCGGCCGGCTTTACAGGTGCCGTGGTGATCATGGCGGTGGCTCTGGGGCTGGTATGGCTGGCCAGCCTGTTCCTGCTTAAACAGGAGCTGGGCAAGAGCAAGGCCAAGCCCAAGTTCACCGATATTCTGTCCAAGAGCCGGGCGATTAACGTGCTGTCTGCCGCGCGGATGTTCCTGTTTGGTGCCCGGGATGTGTGGTTTGTGGTGGCGTTGCCGGTGTACCTGCACACCGTATTTGGCTGGGACCACTGGAAAGTGGGCGGCTTTATGGCCAGCTGGATCATCGGCTATGGCTTTATCCAGACCATAGCCCCCAGGATTACCGGCAATATGGAAGGCAAGAAACCGGCGGTACTCTGGGCGGCGTTTCTGGCGCTTATTCCGGCAGCCATTGCCAGTGGCCTGATGGCGGGCTGGTCGCAACAGGTGGTCATTGTCGGGGGCTTGTTGCTGTTCGGCGTGCTGTTTGCCATCAACTCCTCCCTGCACAGCTACCTGATCGTCAGCTACGCCCGGGGCGACGGCGTGTCGCTGGATGTGGGGTTCTATTACATGTCCAACGCTGCCGGCCGGTTGTTAGGTACCATCCTGTCCGGTTGGGTGTATCAGGTGTATGGGTTGGAGGCCTGTTTGTGGATTTCGGCGGGGCTGGTTGCTATGGCGGCTTCGCTATCAATGCTGCTGCCTGAGCGGCGACAGGTGATGGCCTGAGCGGGTACTAAAAACGTACCACCAGGCCAGCACTGGCTTCTACCTGCAGGTATCCGCTGCTGCGGAACTTGAGCTCACATCCCCCGGAGCAGAACACCGAGCCACCGGAATCCAGGGCGGTGTAGACACCCCGCAGGTCCAGTCGCAGGCGCAATTGTTCACTCAGGAAAAACTGGTAGCCGCCGCCGAGCGACAGGGCGGCTCGGTGGTGGGTGTCGTAACTGGAATCGTCCGGCTCTAGCCGGGTAACGCCCAGCACGCCGGAGACAAACCCGCCATAGGTTTTACCGCCCGGAAAGTAGAGCCCGCCAAACTGCAGCTGGTAGATGGTCAGGTCGATGGACCGGGTGCCCGGTGCGAATAACCCGTTGTCCAGCCTAGCCGAGGTGCTTTGTCGGCCAAAGTAGAGCTCGCCCTGTTTGCCGGCTTCCGGCAGGTCGAAGTTGACCACCAGCCCATGGCTGACGGAATCGCGAAAGCGGATCTGGTCATCGGTGCTGGCGCCGGCCGTCTCGATATCCACCGAGCCACCCATGCGATAACCGGCAAACGGTGACAAACCGATGTCTGCCGCTGCCGGTGATGAGGCCAGCGCCAGGGTGAGTGTGACAGCGGTGAGGGTTCGAATGTTCATGGGCGCCGATACTCTGCGGTGGGTTACTGGCAAGATGGTGTGCAATGGTGTAACCATTACAGATTCGGCAGACCCTGCCAATAGGGCTGAACAAACCGTGTAAAAGGGAGGTGTTATGTCTGAACCCCAAGTGGTTGTGATTACCGGTGCCAACCGTGGCATTGGCCTGGAACTGGCCCGGCATTACGCGCGGGAGGGCTGTGAGGTGATCGGCGTATGCCGGCAGTCCTCGGACGAGCTGGCTAAGGTTGCGAATCAGGTGATTGATGGGGTGGATGTCACCACCGATGCCGGTATTGACGCGCTCAAAACCGGCCTTGCGGGCAAGTCCATCAGCCTGCTGATCAACAACGCCGGGCTGTTGCAGGATGAACAGCTGGGCAGTATCGATTTCGATTCCATCCGCACCCAGATGGAAATCAACGCCTACGCACCCCTCAGGGTCACCGAAGCCCTGGTGCCGCAAATCCGTGAAGGCGGCAAGATCGCCAACATCACCAGCCGCATGGGTTCCATTGCTGACAACGACTCCGGCGGCCGCTACGGCTATCGTGCCTCCAAGGCGGCCCTCAACGCTTTTGGCAAATCACTGGCCGTGGACCTGAAACCGCGGGGCATTGCGGTGGCTCAGTTACATCCCGGTTATGTGAAGACCCGAATGGTGAATTTTGGTGGTTTGATCACTCCGGAAGAGTCCGCCAAAGGGCTGGCCGAGCGTATTGCCAACCTGAACCTGGAGAACTCCGGTTCGTTCTGGCACAGCAACGGTGAGGAACTGCCCTGGTGAGCCGGGGCTACCGGGCACCAAAGTAGTATGGGCAGGCCATTGGTGGGCGAGCTAGGCTGCAGGCACCATCGGTAAAAAAGATAACAGTATGATCGGAGTACTTCGAAGTTATCCCCTTCCGGTGATTGTGCTGGCACAACTGTTTGGCACGTCCCTCTGGTTCAGTATTAATGGGGTCTGGTTATCCCTGGCTGGTGAGCTGGGGCTGGCGGAATCGGATCTGGGGCGGCTTACCCTGTCGGTTCAGGCCGGATTTATTGTCGGTACGCTGACCCTGGCGGTTACCGGGCTGGCCGACCGTTTTGGCGCCAGTCGGATTTTTCTGGTCTCCAGCGTCCTGGGCGCCCTGGCCAATGCCGGTTTTGTCCTGGTTGCTGGGGTGTTTCCGGTGGATAGTCTGTTGCGATTCGCCACTGGTCTGTGCCTGGCTGGTATCTACCCTCTGGGCATGAAGCTGGTGATTGCCTGGACGCCCAAGCACGCGGGCGCTGCTTTGGCGTGGTTGGTGGGCATGCTCACGTTGGGCACTGCGCTGCCTCATTTGATGCGGGGTGCCACCCTGGGTCTGCCGTGGGAGTGGCCATTGCTGGCGGCGTCGGTTCTGGCGATCGTGGGCGGATTGCTGGTATTCCTGCTCGGCGATGGCCCGCACCTGCCCAAAGCCAAGGGTGGGCTACCCATCACTCAGGGCCTGGCAGCCCTGCGAATTTCAAGGTTCCGGGCGGTGGCCGGCGGTTACTTTGGCCACATGTGGGAGCTCTATGCGTTCTGGACTCTGGTGCCGTTACTGATCGCCCGGGAGTTAAACCGCCTGGGGCAGGGTGAGGCGCTGGTGCCCTGGCTATCGTTCGCGGTCATCGGTATCGGCGCGGCCGGCTGTATCGGCGGTGGCCGGCTCAGTCGAACCCGGGGCAGTGAGTGGGTGGCGCGGCGGGCGCTGATGGTCTCCGGGGCGCTGTGCCTGCTGTACCCCTGGTTGAACGGCCTGTCGCCAACACTGCTGATCGCGTTACTGATGATCTGGGGCATTGCCGTGGTGGCGGATTCGCCCCAGTTCTCGGCTCTGGCGGCGGCTACCGCACCGAAAGAAACGGTTGGTTCCTCACTGGCGGTGATGAATGCCGTCGGGTTTGGTCTGACGCTGCCGGCTATCTGGATCACCAGCGGGCTCTGGAGCCCCTGGGGTGTGTGGGTGGCGTTACTGTTGCTGCCGGGCCCGGTGTTCGGATTGCTGTCGCTGGGCCGAGGCAAGGCGCCAGCCTGATACAATAGCCCGATTCCAGCCGCCCCATCTGTTACGGACCGCCATGACCCCGCGAATTCTTCTGTTATCCGCCTACGACGCCGCGAGCCACCAGCGCTGGCGGAACCAGCTGGTGGCGATGTGTCCCGACTATCACTGGCAGACCCTGACGCTTCCTCCCCGGTTCTTCCAGTGGCGCATTCGCGGTAACCCGGTAAGCTGGCTGGCCGAGCCATGCCTGTCACAACCCTGGGACCTGATAGTCGCCACGTCCATGGTGGATCTGGCCACCCTGCGGGGCCTGCATCCCCAGCTGGCAACCACTCCCTGCCTGCTCTACATGCATGAAAACCAGTTTGCCTTTCCGGTGAGCGAACAGCAGCAGGGTCGGCTGGAGCCGCAGATGGTGAATCTATATAGTGCGCTGGCGGCAGACGCGGTGGCGTTCAACAGCGCCTGGAACCGTGACAGTTTCTTGCGGGGCGTTGACGCCTTACTGAACAAAATGCCCGATGCGGTGCCGCCGGGGGTGGTGCAGGCATTAACTGAGAAATCCCGGGTGCTGCCGGTGCCGATTGAAGACCGCCTGTTTGTCGACCAGGGGCGCGCCTTGAACTGGCGGTGCCCACACCTGCTCTGGAACCATCGCTGGGAATACGATAAAGGGCCGGATCGCTTGCTGGCGTTTTTGCAGGCGCTGGAGGGCCGGTCCATGCCCTTTCATTTGAGTGTGGTGGGGGAGGGCTTCCGCCGTTACCCGGAGGCATTCGACCAGATCCACCAGCAATTTGCCGGTCACATCAAACACTGGGGCTATGTGGAAAGTCGTGATGGGTACGACCGGTTGCTGCGCGAGGCAGACATTGTTTTGTCCACAGCCTTGCACGACTTCCAGGGTCTGGCGGTGCTGGAAGCCATGGCGTCGGGCTGTGTGGCCCTGGTGCCGGACCGGCTGGCGTACCGGGAATATGTGCCCGAGCCTTGCCGTTACCGGAGTGATGAATCGAGGCCGGAAGCGGAAGCCAGGGCGGCGGTTAACTGCCTGGAACAGATCATGGTGGATAAACCCGCTTCTAATTCCCCTGATGCCTGGCGGGCGTCTCGGTTGGCGGGGCGTTACCGGGCCCTGCTGGATGACCTGATTGCTGGCCACCCACGACTTGTCGATCTTCTGTGACCATTCGGATGTCATGAGCGCCCGGGGTGCCGGTTTTGCCCTGCTGGCCTCGGGCTCGGTGCAGGAAGCGCAGGATCTGGCGCCGAGTGTGCCCATGAAACCGTCGAATGGTTGCTGGCAAAGGGCGGGAAAGTGGGCGGACTCGAGGTGCGCCTGTTCCAGCCCTGAGCCATCAGCGGAACATCAGTGGCTCTGGTCCGGGACTTCCCGGATGCGGCCATGTTCATCAATGGCCACGTACACGAACAGGCCTTCTGTGACCTTGCGCGGGGTTTTCGAGGCGCGATCGAGGGTCCACACCTCCACATTGATTTTCATCGAGCTGCGGCCAATATCCACCAGCTCGCAATAACAGCCCACCTGGGAACCCACCCGTAAAGGTGAGAGAAATTCCATCCGGTCCATGGCCACGGTGGCATTGCGCCCCTGGGAAATACGCCCGGCCATGGTAGCGGCGGCTATGTCCATCTGTTTCACCAGCCACCCGGCGAACACATCGCCGTTGGGGTTGGTGTCTGAGGGCAGGGGCACCACTTGCAGGGTGAGTTCCCCGCGGGGTTTGGGTTTGTCGTCATCGTATGCAGTCATGGGCGTCGCCTGTAGATACTTATGAGTTGTTTTCCCTGCATGGTAACGGGCTGGCGGCGTGCTGCAAGAAAATTTGAACAATGACGTCTATATTTCAAATGCTGTAACAAAGTTGTCACAGACACTCCTTAGGATGCACTCATCGGTAAAGCAGATACATACACAACGTCCACCGATATTGGAGACTCAACGTGATGAAACTGAAAGCAGCTCTTGCCTCTGTTGCCCTGGCTGGCAGCATTGCGGTGGTATCTACCCCGGCCATGGCCCGTGATACCGTAAACATCGTGGGTTCTTCCACGGTTTACCCGTTCGCCACTGTGGTTGCCGAGCGTTTTGGCCGTAACACCGACTTCCCGACCCCGAAGCTTGAGTCTACCGGCTCCGGCGGTGGTCTGAAGCTGTTCTGTGCCGGTATCGGTACCCAGCACCCGGACATCACCAACGCTTCCCGTCGCATGAAGACCAGCGAATTCCAGGACTGCCAGAACAACGGCGTGAAGGACATCACCGAAGTGCGCATTGGCAGTGATGGCATTGTAATTGCCGCTGGCAACGATGCTCCTGAACTGAACCTGTCTCTGCAGCAGCTGTTCCTGGCCCTGGCCAAAGACGTTCCGAACCCGGATGGCGGCGAAAACCTGGTGCCGAACCCGTACAAGAACTGGAGCGACATCAGCTCTGATCTGCCCAACATCGCCATCAGCGTAATGGGCCCGCCTCCGACTTCCGGTACCCGTGACGCCTTCGTGGAAATCGCAATGGAAGGTGGCTGTAAGAAGTACGACTGGATCAAGTCCAAGAGCAAGGGCGACATGCGCGCCATCTGCCACAACATGCGTGAAGACGGTGCCTTCATCGAAGCCGGTGAAAACGACAATCTGATCGTGCAGCGGCTGATGCGTGATAATGGTATTTACGGTGTATTCGGCTTCAGTTTCTACGAAGAGAACCGCAACCAGCTGCAAGTTGCCAACATTGATGGCGTTGCACCCACCCAAGAAACCATCGGTGATGACAGCTATCCGGTTGCCCGTTCCATGTTCTTCTACGTGAAGAAAGCCCACGTGGGTGTGGTTCCCGGCATCCAGGAATATGTTAACGAGTTCACCAGCGAAGGTGCTTGGGGCGATAACGGCTATCTGGTAGACGTAGGTCTGATCCCGAACCCGCGTGATGTGCGCATGCAGGTGGCCAAGGATGTCAAGGCCCTGAAAACCATGACCGGTAACGAGCTGTAAGGCTCGCTAAGCCGGAGACCAGGGATGGTCTGTAATGCGAGGGAGCGCGGCCTTAAGGCTGCGTTCCCTTGTTGCATTAAAGTAAATATCCTTTGGGCTTTGCTGGCACGATAAGCCAGCGAGAAACCCTTCCAGGAAAGAGACAGTTATGCAATCGGCTAATTTGTTGCCAATCGTTCTGGTGCTTGCAGTGGTGGCTTACATGCTCGCCTATATGCGATCGCGAGCGGTGGCAGAACCCCTCGGTGGTATCCGAAACCTCAAATCCCTGCCGTTTTACTACGCGGCCCGTGCCGCCTTGTGGTGTGGTATTCCAGCCTTAATCACCCTTGGATTATGGGCCGGTTTTGAAGGCCGGGTGATTCAGGGCATTGTAATTGCGTCGCTCCCGCCGGAAGCGATACCAGAGTCTGTCGGGGAGGCCAGCCTGGTGCTGTCCCAGATCGGTAATGTCGCGGCGGGCAAACTGAATCCAGACTTTGTACCGGAGCACATTGCCGGTGCCGCCGCTTTGCTGGAGACATTGCGCTCCCAGAGCAAGAATTTCATGACCATCATGGTGCTGTTGATCGCCGTGCTGGGCGCCGTAGTGGCCTGGTTCCGGGTTGCTCCTCACGTGAATGCCCGTGAGAGTGTGGAGACAACCCTGCGCCGGATTTTCTTTGTGTGCGCCGCCGTTGCCGTGATGACCACGGCGGGGATTATCTTCTCGGTAATATTCGAGACTGTCCGGTTCTTCGGCATGGTGTCGTTCTGGGACTTTTTCTTGGGTGCCAACTGGAGTCCACAAACCGCCTTGCGTGCGGACCAGGTGGGTGCAGATGGCTCGTTTGGCATGATCCCGCTGTTTACCGGCACCCTGTTGATCTCGGCCATCGCCTTGTTGGTGGCGGTACCGGTCGGTTTGTTGTCAGCGGTGTACCTCTCCGAATACGCCGGTAAAAAGGCGCGCTCTGTTATCAAGCCTTTGCTGGAAATGCTGGCGGGTATCCCGACCGTCGTTTACGGCTTTTTCGCCGCCCTGACGGTGGCCCCGTTCATTCGTGATCTGGCGGAAACGGTTGGCCTTAACGCCTCCTCCCAGAGCGCTCTTGCGGCAGGGCTGGTGATGGGCGTGATGATTATCCCCTTCGTGTCGTCACTGTCTGATGACGTGATCAATGCGGTTCCGCAAACCTTGCGTGACGGCTCATTGGCCCTTGGGGCAACCCAGTCTGAAACCATGAAACTCGTGATTTTCCCGGCCGCCTTGCCTGGCATCATGGGCGGCATACTGCTGGCTGCATCCAGGGCCATCGGGGAAACCATGATTGTGGTGATGGCCGCCGGCCTGGCAGCCAATCTGACCGCCAACCCGCTGGATTCTGTCACCACCGTCACCGTACAGATCGTCACCCTGCTGACCGGCGACCAGGAATTCGACAGCGCCAAGACCCTGGCAGCCTTTGCCCTGGGCATGATGCTGTTCGTGGTCACCCTGATTCTGAATGTGATTGCCCTGAAGATTGTGCGCAAATATAGGGAACAGTATGACTGATCAACGCTCCCAGGCGGAGATTGTCCGCCAGTCCCTGAAACGTCGGTATCGCAAGGAACGGCGGTTCCGGGCCTATGGCATGGCCGCCATTGCGATCGCTTTGTCGGCATTGGTGATCCTGTTTGCCGATATCATTGGCAAGGGTTACACCGGTTTTATTAAAACCACGATCACCCTGGATGTTCAATTGAATGGTGAGGCCATGTATCTGGATGACCCCACCGATGCTGACCAGATCTCTATGGCGGATTTCAACGCACCGATCATCAATGCGCTTGGTGAGTTGATTCCGGGTGTGGAAGACCGAGCGGCCCAGCGCGAGTTGAGCCGTTTGGTGGGTAGCTATGGTGCGAATCAGATCCGAGACTTGCTCCGCAGCCAGCCAGAGCTGCTTGGCACTACTCAGACTATGACCTTTCTGGCCCATGATCGGGTGTCGGTGTATGTGAAGCATGCCGATAACCCGAGTTACAGCGTGCGACTGTCAGATCAGCAGATCGAGTGGGTCGATTACCTGTTGGAGCAAGGCGTCATAGAAACAGCCTTCAACGATGTGTTCTTCCAGTCTGGTGACTCCCGCGAGCCATCCAATGCCGGTATCCTTGGTGCCATCGTCGGGTCTCTGCTGACCATGGCGGTGACCCTGGTGATCGCTTTCCCGGTTGGCGTTGCTGCGGCAGTCTACCTTGAGGAGTTCGCGCCACAGAACAAGTTCACTGATTTTATCGAGGTGAACATCAACAACCTGGCGGCGGTGCCATCTATCATCTTTGGTCTTCTGGGCCTGGCGGTGTTTATCGGGTTGTTTGGCATGCCGCGTTCGGTTCCCGTGGTGGGCGGTCTGGTCATTGCACTGATGACATTGCCTACCATCATCATCTCCAGCCGCGCCGCCATCAAGAGTGTGCCGCCCTCCATTCGCGAGGCAGCTGAGGGCATCGGTGCCTCCAAAATGCAGGTGGTGATGCACCACGTGGTACCCCTGGCGATGCCAGGCATGATGACCGGCTCCATCATCGGTATGGCGCAGGCGTTGGGTGAAACCGCCCCGTTGCTGCTGATCGGGATGGTCGCATTTATCGTGGAAATTCCGGACGGCTTCTTCAGCTCCGCCACGGTACTGCCGGTACAGATCTATCTGTGGGCCAGCAGCGCGGAACAGGGTTTTATCGAATTGGCGTCAGCGGGCATCATGATCCTGCTGACCTTCATGATCAGTATGAATGCACTGGCCATTTGGCTGCGTAAACGTCTTGAGCGCCGGTGGTAAGGAGAGTACTAATGAATACCATGAATCCGACAATCACGAGTGAGGCGGACATGCCGGAAGAGACCATTGTCCCGGTAAAAGACGAGCGGCCAGCGGAAACGGTCATTGAAGAAGGTGCGACCGTTGGGATCCCCTACGCTGATGACCCCAAGTTCAAGCTGCGTAATGTGGAAGTGTTTTATGGTCAGGATCGGGCTATAAAGAACGTCAGCCTGGACATTGGCCGTAATGAAGTCATTGCCTTTATCGGGCCCTCCGGCTGCGGCAAATCGACCTTTCTGCGGTGCCTGAACCGGATGAACGACAGCATTGATATCTGCCGGGTCAAAGGTCAGTTGATGATCGACGAGCACGATATCTACGACCCGAAACGGGACGTCGTTGAGCTGCGAGCCCGGGTGGGCATGGTGTTCCAGAAGCCGAACCCGTTCCCCAAGTCGATCTATGACAATGTGGCCTACGGCCCTCGAATTCACGGTCTTGCCAACCGAAAATCCGATCTTGATGAGATTGTTGAAAACAGCCTGCGCAAAGCCGGTCTTTGGGATGAGGTGAAAGATCGCCTGGGTGCCACGGCCACCGGTATGTCCGGCGGCCAGCAGCAGCGCCTGTGTATCGCCCGGGCCATTGCTGTTAGTCCGGAAGTGATCCTGATGGACGAGCCATGCTCGGCTCTGGACCCGATCGCCACCGCGAAAGTGGAAGAGCTGATTGCCGAGATGTCGGAGAGTTACACCATCGTGATTGTGACCCACTCCATGCAGCAGGCAGCCCGGGTTTCTAACCGTACAGCCTATTTCCATCTGGGCCACCTGGTGGAGGTAAATGAGACTGACAAGGTATTCACCTCGCCGGAGCACGAGCTGACGGAATCCTACATTACTGGCCGCTTTGGTTAAGGGCACCGGGGAACACTGGAGATATCAGATATGCCGAATAAAAAGGACGATGTATACGGGGATCACATTTCCCACAAGTTCAACAACGAACTGACCGAGCTGAAAACCCAGTTTCTTAACATGGGTGGACTGGTTGAAAGCCAGGTTGAGCGTGCGGTTCAGGCGCTGGTAGACGGTGATGGTCACCAGGCCGAAGACGTCCGTGCGGGAGACAAGAAGGTTGACCGGATGGAAGTGGATCTGGATGAAGAGGCCACGCTGATCATCGCCCGCCGCCAGCCCACGGCTCGGGATTTGCGGTTGGTGATTGCGGTGATCAAGATGGTGGCGGACCTTGAGCGGGTTGGCGATGAGGCCAAGAAGATCGCCAAGATGGCCATCAAGCTGTCCGAGGAAGGTCAGGCGCCCCGAGGATATGTTGAAATTCGCCACATTACCACGCATGTGCTGAGCATGCTGCACGATGCGCTGGATGCGTTTGCGCGTCTGGATTCGGAGCAGGCGCTGCGGGTGATGAAGGAAGACAAGCGGGTAGATGAGGAGTATCAGGCAGCGGCTCGTACGTTGCTGACGTTCATGATGGAAGATACCCGCAACATTTCACGCTGTATGTCGGTGATGTGGGTTCTGCGGGCATTGGAGCGGGTGGGTGATCACGCCTGTAACATTGCCGAGAACGTCATCTTCATGGTCAAAGGCGAGGATGTTCGCCATACGCCCGTGGAAGAAGCTGAGAAGGTGGTTGGCCGGTAATTTTGCTCGGGCTTTGCGGGAGGGCTGCGGGGGCGGGCCGCTATGCCGCAGTGCCTTCCGGGACACGCTCGAGCCGTCCCTGGTCGCTCAGCTTTGGCCATCCCTGGCCAAAGATGGTCCCGGAAGGCACTACGGCACATCGGCCGACCTGACTCCAGAGCTGTTTTCACCAAAATCGTGTTTTAGTCTGTCAGCCTGCCTCTCAAGCTTCGGGCACGCGGGCTGGTATGGCTGTTTGGGACTATCTTTGGCCATGGATGGCCAAAGCTAAGCGAGCATGGATGCCTTGAGCGTGTCCCAAACAGCCATACCAGCCCGCTTGCTTACTCCAAAGCCCTGGAACAGGTAAAAACTCAGGCCTGCTTCATCTTGTCAGTATAAGGCGGCCAGCCCAGCGGTTTGCCGGCAAGAACGTGCAGGTGGATATGGAACACTGTCTGCCCCGAATTTTCCCCGCAGTTCATGACAACCCGATAGCCATCGTCGGCAAACCCTTTCTCTTTGGCAATCTTCGCTGCCACCACATACAGATGCCCCACCACTTCCCGATCATCCTCGGTGATGTCGTTGATCGTGGCGATGGCTTTCTTGGGGATAACCAGGAAATGCACCGGTGCCTGAGGATTGATGTCGCTGAACGCCAGGGCGAGGTCATCCTCGTAGAGAATGTCGGCGGGGATTTCCCGGTTGATGATCTTGGTGAAAATCGTCTCTGACATGGTGGCTCCTTTTCGATTGTCCTTGGGGTTATTGTTCGGTGTTAAAGCTGATTCAGACCCGGAATCCGGGAAGTAATCTGCCTGACCACCGCCGGCAGCTCTTCATCCAGGCCCATGGCGTAGCGAGCTACACCGTTGCGGGCGAAGGGCAAAGCGCGGACGGCGCCCAGGCCCAGGTTGCGAGCCAGGTGTACTGGCGGGATGGTGTTGCTGAACAGGTGGTAGAACAGGTCCATGGCCAGCATCATGCGGCGGTTGGCGGGTCGGCGTTGCTTTTCATAAAGTGCCAACCAGCGTTCACCGGCCAGGTCATCGCCGCTGCGGCGAGCTTCTTTCAGCAGGCCCTGTAGGCATTGGGCGTCCTGAAAGCCGAGATTTACCCCCTGGCCGGCCAGGGGGTTGATGGTGTGGGCGGAGTCGCCGGCCAGCACCACGCGGTTCTGGAAATAGTGCCTGGCGTGCTGTCGGGCGATGGGGAAGCTGGCTTTGGCGTCGATGTGGGTCAGCGGCGGCAGGCGCGCCGGGAAAGCCCTTTGAATTTCCGCCATCAGGGTGCTGTTGTCCATGGCCTTCAGTTCGGCAAGGCGGGCTGGGCTGTCGTACCACACCAGTGATCCCCAGGTTTCGCCGGGGTGTTGCTCACCTGCATTGTGTAACGGCAGGAAGGCTCTGGGGCCGCTGGGGTAAAAGCCCTGCCAGGTAATGTCCTCGGGCTGGCCCAGGTAGCGGACCGACATCACCATGGCTTGTTGTTCGTACTGGTCACGGGTCACGCCAATGCCGGCCAGTTCCCGCACTCTGGACATGGCGCCGTCGGCCCCGACAATCAGTTGGGCGCTCAGTTCTGTACCATCGTCCAGGGTGATCGTTGCACGCTCGGCATTCTGTGACAGTGCCTTGAGCCCCTGGCCGGTAATCAGCGTGACGTTGGGCTCGTCCTGTAAGGTTTGCCACAGGGCGTTCTGGGTGATGCTGTTTTCGACGGTATGGCCCAGATGGCTTGCGCCGAGATCGGCCGCACTGAATTCCACTTCGGTCAACGAGCCGGGCAGCAGACGGCTGAGTGGGTGCGGGGTCTCGTCCCACACCGCCAGGCGGCGATAGGGTGTGGCGCGCATGGCCTGAATGCGGCGCCAGGCGCCCAGGCTTTGCAGATAGCGCTCGCTGCCGGCACTGAGCGCTGATACCCGGATATCGGGGCTGGCATCCGCGTCAAAGTCCGAGGGCTCGGCCTTGTCAATCAGGCCGACCGTGATGCCCTGCTGGCCAAGGCCATTGGCAAGGGCGGCGCCGACCATGCCGGCGCCAACGATGATGATGTCAAATGCTTGGGTCATATCCGGTTCCTGTCTGATGGCATCAGTTTACGCGATGCCACGGGCCAGACAAGCGACCGGGATCAATCCGCCGGGTTTCAGTACCCTGCGAGTCTGGAGACGGTCATTTCCTCAGTGGTTTCCGGCCGTTGACGGCCTTTCCTCAGCCAGGCCGGTTTCTGGGCGCCTGGTCGGGTGAAGCCCTGGTTGATCACCATGGGGTGGACCAGTTGCAGGAAATCTGCGGTTTTCATGTGAATGGATTCGGTGTGGGTGCCGGCGGCGAAGGCCAGTTCCGGCTGCTCCGTCAGCACTTCGGCGCAATAGACCGTCATGCCGAACAGGTTGCCGAACGGTGGCATGGCGCCCACCTCGCACTCGGGAAATCGGTCCTGGAATTCCTGTTCGTCGGCAAGATCCACGAAATCGGTGTCCAGCACTCGGGAGAGTCGATCCCAGCGCACCCGCCAGGTAGCGGGCATCACCAGCATGGCCATTTTGCCATCGAGTTCGATGATGACGGTTTTAACAACCCGGTCGCCGGCAATCTTGACGTGATGAGCCAGCTGCTGGGCCGTGAAGGCAGGGGGATGGGAGAGGCACATGTATTCCACACCTGCCTCGTCCAGGAACTCTGTTAACTGCTTCACCGGCATAGTCACAACCTCCTGACAGCATGGTCGGTGTTGTGGAGCCATCCGCCTTCCCGGGCCTGGCCCCGATGGCAAGAGGGGCGGGTGCCCCTTCTTACCGTCAGCTTAGCCCAGGTTGAGCTGTTTGCGAGTATCCATCTGTATGTGTGTGTAACCGTTCGCGTCATTCGGCCTTGTACATGTGTACATCGCGCTGAGGGAACGGAATGGTGATACCTTCTGCGTCAAAGGCCTTTTTCACCTTCTCTTGCATGTCCCAGTAGTACGGCCAGAGGTCGTCAGTGGCCACCCAGGCACGGAACATGAGGTCGACAGAGCTGTCACCGAGGGCGCCAACACAAATTCGCGGTGCCGGGTCTTTCAGCGAGCGCTCATCTTCGTCAAACAGGCGTTGAAGAATGGCTTTGGCCTTGTCGATGTCGTCGTCATAGTGAATGCCGAAGGTCATGTCGCAGCGGCGTTTGTCATAGATGCTGACGTTAACCAGCGTTGCGTTGGACAGGCTGCCATTAGGGATGACGATACGGCGGTTGTCGAAGGTGTTTACCACGGTGTAGAGAATCTGGATTTCCGCCACGGCGCCAAGGTAGCCCTGGGCTTCAATGGTGTCGCCCACCTTGAAGGGCTTGAAGATCAGGATCAGTACACCACCGGCAAAGTTCGCCAGGCTGCCTTGCAGCGCCAGGCCAATGGCCAGACCGGCGGCACCGATAACCGCGATGAACGACGTGGTCGCAATGCCGATCATGGAGGCGACCGAAATCAGCAGCATGATCTTGAGCACGGCGCCAATCAGGCCGCACAGGAATTTGTTCAGGGTGGGGTCTTTTTGGCCCAGTTTCTTGTCAAGAACCGAAACAAAACGGTTGATCAGCCACATACCCACGATCAGGGTTATGATGGCCAGCAACACCTTGGGGGCATAGGCTATGGTCAGGGCGACTGCCTGATCCATCCATTGGGTAGCCTGCCCGTCGGCACTGAAGAGGTCTTCCATAGGGGAACTCCTTGTTCGTTAGTGTTTTTGAGGTGTAACTGCCTGGACAATCGATTGCCGCAAGGGAATCTGACTCTACGCAGTATAGAGCACAAATGGATTAAACCTGCATTGCGTAGAGATGTTGTAATCGCTTTATTTCAGGAGCTTGTGGTGGTTTCTGGCGTAGTCGCGAATGGTTTCCGGATTGCCGCATACAAGAATCCGCCCCTGTTTCTGGTTGAGCTGGTAGTCGTACATCGGGTCGTAGTAGTCGTTGAGCAGAGTTTCGATCCAGGCATGGTGGTCGTCCAGGGCGCCGTTCGCCTGCTGCTGGTCGAGCGCGTGGATCATCAGGTCTCGGAGCTGCTGGTAGCGTTCACCACCCAGGCGCCGGCGTATCCGGTCCAGGGCGCTGAGCAGGTAATCCCGGAAGTTGAGCCAGCCGGCCTCTTCACCGTCTCTTGAAATGTAGTCCTGCAGCATGGCCTCTACGTAGTCGGCGCGAATGATCGCAACCCGCTCTTCCATGGGTTGTTCCAGAATCATCAACGGCGATTCCGCCATTCGTGCCCGCAGGGGCTCCGGCAGGGCGCAGCGGCCGATCAGTCGGCTTTCATCTTCCAGGTAGATTGAGCCACCAGTCAGATGATGCGCCTTCAGCATGGCAACCGCCACACGGTTCTCGAAGTCTATCTGGGAAGGCTGCGGCGTAACCTGTCGGCCAAAACTGGAGCCTCTGTGGTTGGCCAGACCTTCAAGGTCGACCGGATTGGGCAGGCCAAGCAGGACGCGGGTCTTGCCAGTGCCGGTGCGTCCGCTGAGAATCCGGTAATCACCGTTGGCAATCAGTTGGTCCAGGCTGTCGATCAGGAAACGCCGAAGCGCCTTGTAGCCACCCTTCACCAGGGGGTAGTCAATGCCTGCGTCTTTGATCCATTGCTGGGTCAGCCGTGAGCGTAGCCCGCCACGAAAGCAGAAAAGGTATCCCTCGGGGTGTCTGGCGATGAAGCGGTTCCAGGCTTCTATGCGCTGCGCCTTGATGTCGCCTGAGACCAGCTGATGGCCCAGCTTAATGGCTTCGTCCTGACCTTTCTCCTTGTAGCAGATACCCACCCGGTGCCGTTCTTCATCGTTCATCAGCGGTGCATTTTCAGCACAGGGAAAACTGCCTTTGGCAAACTCCACCGGTGCCCGCACATCCATTAACGGGATGTCGTTCAGGAACAGGTTGAGGTAGTCATCGGTGTCGGGTCTGCTGGCCATTTCCACGAGTCGCTGTTACTCAGAGTGAGGCGGCAGTATACCGGACTGTTGATATCCCGGCCAAAGGGTACAATGCCGCCTCGGAAACGGCCTGAAAGGACCACTGATGAATCCGGAAACACTCAATCTGCACCTGCGCAAAACCCTTAGTCGCGGCCGGGTGGCCCAATCGGCGCCGGCCGGCTGCCCGAGTTTGCCGCTTTACCTGTTTGATCCGTCTGTGCTTGAGGGGCCAATAAGTCATGACGAAGCTCAGGCGGTCGTGGCGGAGCCGGCCTATTGGTCGTTTTGCTGGGCCAGTGGCCAGGTGTTGGCCCAGTGGATTCTGGACCACCCGATGCTGGTGGCGGGCAAGACGGTGCTGGATTTCGGCTCCGGATCAGGTGTGGTCGCGGTAGCGGCAGCCCGGGCGGGGGCCGCGCGGGCCATTGCCTGCGATATTGATCCGGCAGCGCTGGATGCTGCTGCAGCCAACGCCAAGTTGAACGGCGTGCAGGTGGAGCTGTGCGCAGACTGGGCGCAGCGGCCCGGGCATCTGGACCTGATCACCGCGGCTGATGTGTTGTACGACCCGGGAAACCGGCCGTTGCTGGAGGCCTTTCGTGCGTCCGCTGAACAGGTGTTGCTGGCAGACTCCAGAATCAGGAACCTGGCCAATCCGGCCTATAAAAAGCAGGCAGTGATTGAGGCCAGAACCTGGCCGGATCTGAATGAATTCGAGGAGTTCAACAAGGTGCGCATTTATTTCGCGCGGGGCAGGGTGTAGCCGCAAGCCATCAGGCGTGGCAGAAAAAATAAAGGGCAACCCTCGGGCTGCCCTTTGCAGGTACTGAACCGCCATCCTGAGCAGTTCAGATTCGGAACAGGTTGGCGCCTCCGTGCGCGGTGGGCAACTGCCTTGTTGCCAGTCCTTGCGTCCGTTCCCTGGTGCCGGCGTCCGAGCCAGCCATCCAATTCGTTATCCCTTAAGCGAGGCGTCCCTGTGTCCTTGCCTCTCCCCACAATCCATGCAGGGGTGCGTCCGGTGCGTCGTCCTTTTCCCTGTCATCCTTGATGTTGAACATCATACCAATCCCACCTTTACAGACGTGTGAACTGTGCACGATTTGTTGAATACGAAACTGCGGGCATCAATATTTTTTGTTCAAAATCATTAACATAGATTAATTTTCTGGGTGAGCGCTCGCGTCTGCGCACGCTACGCGGCTACATGTTCTTACATGCTTGTAGGAAATGTCTCACACAGAGTCGGGCGAATTTCTCAAATCCACTTCGCCGGCATTGCGGATGCCCGGCCAGGGCAGCATGCCGATTGCAATGCCCAGGGCATCCGCCAGAACATCGGCCAGGGAAAAATCCCGATAGGGGAGGTTGGCCTGGACCGCTTCGAGCGCCAGGCCGAAGCCCAGCAGGGCAGGGGCGTACCAGAATGCACTCAGGCGAGGCCAGGCCAGCCGGGTGACAATGGTCAATTCAATAAACGCAATAATGTGGTTGACCTTGTCGTTGGCGGCTGCAGGGATGGGGTAGCTGGAGCTGGTTGTGGCCAGGTACAGGATGGCGGCCACCGAGATCAGCAAGACTGCCTGCCAGAGCCGGCGCATGCGCAGAAGGGTAGAGACGGTTTGCTGAAATGGGAGCATCAAGTCATCCGGGTGTGGTTGCAGGCTGTGGGAACGATCCTGACATGATATGCTTTGCGCCCCGTTTTTGTCATGGCAGCGGAGGATCATCGGTGATGCTCAAGGGTAACTTTTTCAGAGGACTGGGTTATCTGGGTGAAGGTTTCAGGCTGATCCGCCTGCCGGGCCTGCGCCTGTTTGTCATCATTCCCCTTGTGCTCAACATCCTCCTGTTTGGTGTGATGTTCTATTTCATGGCGGAGCTGTTTTCAGTCTTGATCGCCGGGGCCATGGCCTGGCTGCCGGATTGGGCCTGGTTGCAGGCACTGGACTGGCTGTTCTGGTTACTTTACGGCGTCGTGATTCTGCTGATGCTGGCCTACGGTTTCGTGATTGTTGCCAATCTTATCGGCTCGCCGTTCTACGGTTATCTGGCCGAACTTACCGAAAAGCACCTGACCGGCCAGGAAGTCAATCCGGACGAAGGCTGGGCGGCGCTGCTGAAGGATACCCCGCGAATTCTCTGGCGCGAGGTCCAGAAGATCGCCTATTACCTTCCCCGCGCCCTGGGCCTGTTCATCATAGGCCTGATTCCGGTCGTCAACCTGGTGGCGGCCTTACTCTGGTTCCTGTTCAACAGCTGGATGATGGCGTTGCAGTACGTGGATTATCCGGCTGACAACCATAAAGTCAGTTTTGCCCGTCTGCGCCGGGATCTTGCGGCCCAGCGGCTGTCAGCAATGGGTTTCGGCTTGCCGGTGGCCCTGGCGGCCATGGTGCCGGTGCTTAATCTGGTGGTGGTGCCGGCGGCAGTGTGCGGCGCAACCGCCTACTGGGTGCGGGAAAATACATCGAATCAACAGTAACTTGCTTGCGGAGGTTTCTTGGAAACATCGGAATTTGTCATCGGTCAGCGTTGGGTGAGCCACAGCGATACCGCTTTGGGTTTGGGTATCGTTACCGACATCTCGGGGCGCAGAGTTACCCTGGGGTTTCCGGCGGCCGATGAAGAGCGCACCTATGCCATCGATAATGCGCCTTTGTCGCGCATTGTCTATCAGCTGGGTGAGGAGATAGAGACCTATGACGGCGAGCGTTACATTGTTCGGGCCGTTGAGGATCTCCACGGTGTTCTGATGTACCACGCCGATGATGGCGAAAATATCCAGCAGATCTCCGAGGTAAAGCTGGCCGGTTCGGTCAATTTTTCGGCCCCGCACCAGCGCCTGTTCGCCGGTCAGTTTGACCGAAACGGCGCTTTCCGGTTGCGGGTGTCTACCCTTCAGCACCTGGACCGCCTGCGGGCCTCCCCGGCCCAGGGATTAATTGGTGCGCGCACCCAGCATCTGCCGCACCAGCTGTACATTGCCCATGAAGTGGCGCGCCGCCATGCCCCCAGAGTGTTGCTGGCCGATGAGGTGGGGCTGGGCAAAACCATAGAGGCTGGCCTGATCCTGCACTATCAGCTGCACACCGGCCGGGCCCGAAGGGCGCTGATTGTGGTGCCGGATTCGCTGATTCACCAGTGGCTGGTGGAAATGCTGCGCCGCTTCAACCTGCGTTTTTCTATTGTGGATCGTCGCCGCTACGACGACATCAAGGCCCAGGAAGACGATGTGGACGCGCTGGTAAACCACATCTTCGGTGACGACGACAGCGTCAACCCGTTCGAGGCAGACCAGCTGGTGTTGTGCAGTCTCGATTTTCTGGTTGAAAGCGAACAGGCCCGCAACCATGCCCTGGCGGCGGGTTGGGATCTGATGGTGGTAGACGAAGCCCACCACCTGGCCTGGTCGCCGGAGCAGGCCAGCCCGGAATATCAGGTGGTTGAAAGCCTGTCTGAGGCCAGCAAAGGCCTGCTGCTGCTGACGGCCACACCGGAGCAGGTGGGTGTGGCCAGCCATTTCGCCCGTTTGCGGTTGCTGGACCCCGCACGGTTTCACTCCCTGGACGCGTTCCGGGAGGAGGAACAGCAGTACGAGACGATCAACAAAGTGGTGCGCCGGCTGCTTGAAACCCCAGGCCAAATTAGCCCTGAAGACGAAACGGCCCTTGCCGGCTGGCTGGGTGATGAACTGGAGGAGCTTCTGGCCCGGGATGATGCGCATCAGGCGGTGATCGATGCGCTGCTGGACCGGCACGGCACTGGCCGGGTGCTGTTCCGCAACACCCGGGCAGCGATTCAGGGCTTCCCGGAGCGCCAGCCGCTGCCGGAACCTCTGCCGTGTCCTGCCCTTTACGATGACTGCCGTTACGGCGATGTTGGCCTGGCGCCTGAACAGACAGTGCCGGAAGAACAATGGCTGGCGGACGATCCGAGAGTGGCCTGGCTGGAGAAAAAACTGGCCAGCCTGCGACCAGCCAAAGTGGTGGTGATCTGCGCCCGGGCTGATACCGCTATGGCGCTGGAGCATTACTTGCAGCTGCGGGCCGGCATTCGCAGTGCCGCCTTCCACGAGCACCTGAGCCTGCTGGAGCGGGATCGTGCCGCCGCCTATTTTGCCGACAGCGAGCAGGGCGCCCAGGCGCTGATCTGCTCGGAAATCGGCAGTGAAGGCCGCAACTTCCAGTTTGCCCATCACCTGGTTTTGTTTGATTTGCCCGCCAACGCGGACCTGCTGGAACAGCGAATTGGCCGGCTGGACCGTATCGGTCAGAACGAAGCCATCCGGATTCACATACCCTACTTGCAGGGCACCAGTCAGGAAGTGCAGTACCGCTGGTTCCAGGAAGGGCTCAATGCCTTTGCCGAGAGCTGTGCCGTCGGTGTGGCGGTTCACGACCAGGTGGGTGACGAGTGGCAGAAAGCGCTGGAGGGCGATGACACCGTTCTGGAACCCATGCTGGCGAGCAGCGCCGAGGAAACTGCGCGGCTGAAAACCCTGCTGCACAATGGCCGGGATGCCCTGATTGAGCTCAACTCCTGCCGCCGGGATGAAGCCGAAGCCTTGATTGCCAGTATCGAACAGGAGGAAAGCTCGGCCCAGGTCCGTGATTACATGGTGCAGGCGTTCGATATTCTGGGTGTGGATATTGAAGACCACAGTGAGCATGCCGATGTGCTCAAGCCTGGCGAACAATACCAGGCTGGCCATGTTGCCGAGCTGCCGGAGGACGGCCTGACCGTCACCTGGGAGCGTGAACAGGCCCTGCAGCGGGAAGACATGGCGTTCATGAGCTGGGAGCACCCGATGGTGACCGGCGTGATGGATTCTGTCACCAGCTCGGGCCTGGGCAAGGCCGCGCTGGCCAATCTGTCCGTGAAGGCGCTGCCGCCCGGCACCCTGCTGCTGGAAGCCTTGTTTGCCGTACACTGCCCGGCGCCGGAGTCCCTGCAGTTGACCCGCTACCTGCCGGTTTCGCCGCTGCGCCTGGTGGTGGATGTGAATGGCCGGGACCTGTCCAACGCGTTACCTCATGATCGCCTGAATGAGCTGTGCTCCAACATTCGCCGGCGCACGGCACAGGCCATCGTGCCAAAGATTCGGGCCGAGGTGGAAACCATGGTGGACCACGTTGAGCGACTGGCAGAGCCGCATCTGGCGCAGCTGCAGGCGCAAGCCCTGGCGCAGGTTGAGGCGGGCTTTGTTCCCGAGGTGCGCCGGCTGGAGGCATTGCAGCGGGTAAACCCGGCCATTCGCAGTGAGGAAATCGATTTTCTGCGCGACCAGCTGGATGCTGCCCGGGAAGCGGTGGGCCACGCCAGTCTTGCGCTGGAAGGTATTCGGGTGATTGTAACCTCCTGAAGTGGACTAACTGGCTGAGTTGCGGGCGTTATCTGGCAACATGGCATCTGATAGAGTAAGTTGAACGTAACGAAGTGTTATAAGGCTTTGGTTATTGTCCAAAGACTCCAATCCACGGAAGACAGAGAGAACCTGTGATGACGTTGATACTGTTTCTGATCGCACTGGGCGGCCTGCTGTTTGTATTGCGCCGCGAATCCGGTGCAAAGCCTGCTATTGGTGTTATGGCGGTGGTGGGTGTGATCGCCCTTTTCTCGGGCTCTGGCTGGCTCGCGCTGGTGTTATTTGTCGGTGCTGCCATAACCGCAATGGCGGGACTGCCGCAGTTCCGGATCAACTGGCTTACCCCGCGGGTGTTCGCCATGTTCAAGAAGGTGGCGCCCAAGGTCTCGGAGACAGAAAAGGTGGCGCTGGAGGCTGGCACCGTCGGCTGGGACGGCGAGCTGTTTACCGGTCGCCCGGACTGGCATTACCTGCTGATTAACCGTCATACCGGGTTGAGCGACGAAGAACAGGCATTCGTTGATAATCAATGTACCCAGGCGATCTCCATGTGCAATGCCTGGGATCTGGCGGTGGAGCGGGCTGACCTGCCGAAAGAACTGTGGGACTTCCTCAAGAAAGAGAAGTTCTTTGGCATGATCATTCCGAAGGAATACGGTGGTCTGGAGTTCTCGGCCAAGGCTCAGACAGCAGTATTGCAGAAGCTGGCGGCCAACGAGATGTTGATGGTGACCGTAGGTGTTCCCAATTCCCTCGGCCCCGGCGAGTTGCTGGTCAAATACGGCACCGAAGAACAGAAAAACTACTATTTGCCACGCCTTGCCGATGGCCGTGAGGTGCCTTGCTTTGGTCTCACTGGCCCGCGGGCAGGCTCGGATGCAACGTCGCTGCCGGATACCGGCATCGTCTGCAAACAGAAAGTGGATGGCAAGGAAGTGCTGGGCATCCGCCTGAACTTCGAGAAACGCTGGATTACCCTGGCGCCGGTGGCCACCGTGGTGGGTCTGGCGTTCCGGATGTTTGACCCGGACGGTCTGCTGGGTGACACCAAAGACTACGGCATTACCTGTGCGCTGATTCCCCGGGACACCGACGGCATGGAAATCGGTCGTCGCCACTGCCCGATCGGTACTCCGTTCATGAACGGACCCATCAAGGGCAAAGATGTGTTTATCCCGCTGGATTACATCATCGGTGGCCAGGAAATGGCCGGCCAGGGCTGGCGTATGCTGGTTGAGTGCCTGTCTGTCGGCCGCTGCATCACCCTGCCGTCTGGTGCGGCTGGTGCTGCCGCCTACTCCGTGGGCACGGCTGGCGGTTTCACCCGCATTCGCCGTCAGTTCAATACGCCGGTGGCGGACATGGAGGGTGTGCAGGCGCCCCTGGCCCGCATTGCTGCGAAAACCTACATTGCCCAGTCGGCGGTGAACCATACCGCCAACATGATCGACCGGGGTGAAAAACCGGCGGTACCGTCGGCGATCCTCAAGTACCACCTGACCGAGTTCCAGCGTGAAATCCTGACCGACGCCATGGATGTTCACGGTGGTAAAACGGTTACCCTCGGCCCCCGTAACTATCTGGGGATCGGTTTCAGCGGTGCGGCGGTGTCAATCACCGTTGAAGGTGCCAACATTATGACCCGCAGCCTGATGATCTTCGGGCAGGGTGCGATCCGTTGCCATCCGTACGTCCTGAAAGAACTGGCCGCCAAGGATAATGACGACATCAAGGCGTTCGATGAGGCGTTCTTTGGCCATGCCGGCCTGATCTTTGGTAACGCCGCCCGTGCGTTCACCCAGGCCCTGGGCGTCGGCAAGGCCGATGTGCCGTTTGACAGCGCTTCGCGCAAGTATGCCCAGGCCCTGGCACGGTTCAGCTCCGCCTTTGGGCTGTGTGCCGATGCCGCCATGACCACACTTGGCGGTGAGCTGAAAATGCGTGAGCTGATCTCCGCCCGTCTCGGCGACATGCTGTCCAACCTCTATCTGGCATCGATGGTGCTGAAAAACTGGCATGAGACCCAGCCAGTGGAAGGCGAGAAAGAGCTGATGCAGTACAGCCTGGCATTTTTGCTACACCGTACTGAACAGGCCCTGGATGAGTTCCTGCAAAACCTGCTGAATCGACCGGTGGCCCTGGCCCTGCGGGCGGTAACCTTGCCGCTGGGATGTCGCTGGGATACGCCTCACGATGATCTGGCGCGCAAGCTGGCGCGGGCGATCTCTACCGATACGCCCATCCGCAACAAGCTGATGGCGGGTGCCTGGACCACCGATGGCGAAGGTACCGTGGAAAATCCGGTAGCCCGCTACAACGGTCTGCTCAAGGATTACGACAAGGCCGAGCAGCTCTACCGCAAAGCCACCAAGGCCTATGCCAAGGGTGAACTGCCGATGACGGCATTGCACCCGGAAGAGCGCTTTGAAGCGGCTCTGGAAGCGGGTATCTATACCAAGGAAGAGGCGGATTTCATGCGTCAGTATGAGCAGGTGGTGCTGGAGATGCTCACCGTGGATGATTTCCCGTTTGATGAGTTTGCCCGAAACAAGGAGACCCTGATTGACCACAACCCGGCCTGACGGAGCAGGATGAGATGTGGCTTTCAGTGGTTGCAGTCAGCGTTGGCGCCGTGATCGGCGCCAACCTTCGATGGGCGCTCGGCTTATGGCTGAATGCCAGTTACCACGCGGTACCTTGGGGCACTCTGGTGGCCAATCTCAGTGGCGGCTGGCTGGTTGGCTTGTTGATTGGTTTTTTTACCCAGAGTAACGCCCTGGCGCCGGAATGGCGTTTGTTTGCCATCACCGGGTTGTGTGGTGCGCTGACCACCTTCTCGACTTTTTCGCTGGAAATGTTCGGTGCACTGCAGGAAGGCAAGTGGGCCATGGCACTCACCGGCATTGTCGCCCATGTGGTGGGGTCTATTCTTATGACTGCCCTGGGCTTTTATACCTTCAGCCTGATCAAGGGCTGAACAGTACGTAGGCGCCGCCGGAACTGGGTATGACTACCTACATAAATTATTGAAAAGCCCCTTGGCAAGCCGGGAATTCCAGAGTAGAGTGGTTCGTGTAGGAAAGATTAGCCAAGCAGTTCATGAATAAGACGTACCTCCGCAGTTAGTAGTGACCGTCCTGTTTTTGATCCCGCGAGTTCAGTTTTTCCGTCAAACGCTGATCAACACCATGAAGGTGTGTGGCAGCAGATAATATGATTGATTTCAGGAAGTTTAAGTATGTCTACTACTACCGGTACTGTTAAGTTCTTCAACGAAGCAAAAGGCTTTGGCTTTATCACTCGTGAAGGCGGCCCGGACGTATTTGTTCACTACAGCGCCATTCAGGGCTCTGGTTTCAAGACCCTGGCCGAAGGCCAGCAGGTCGAGTTCACCGTAACTCAGGGCCAGAAAGGTCCTCAGGCGGAGAACGTTGTTGCTCTGTAATCCTAACGGGATTCAGCAATAACCAAGAAAAAGGCAGCCCCGGCTGCCTTTTTTGTTGGCATTTCGGGCCGTTAACCCGGCCCGACCGGGTCAGCGAGCGAAAATCTCACTGTAGAATTGCATGGTGCCGTTCCAGGACCGGGCAGCAGCGGTTTCATCGTAGGCGATGGGCATCCCGAACTGTTCGGCAACCTTGTCTGCGCCAGGGTTGGTGAAAGAGTGGGTTACTCCGGGGAAGCTCACCAGTGTCAGGTCCACTTCCGCGTTCTGCATCTCCCGAACCAGGCTTGCTACCTGCTCTGAAGGCACCATCGGGTCGGCGCCACCGGTGTAAACCTGCACTTTGGCTTTTACCTTGCCAGCTTCTGCCTGAACCGGGCTGGACAGCGCGCCGTGGTAGCTGACCACCCCTGCCAGATCAACGCCAAGCCGAGCCATGTTCAATACCACGGCACCGCCGAAACAGTAACCCTGGGCGGCAATACGGCCGGCATCCACGCTTTCGTGGTTCTGCAGCAGTTCTTTTGCCTTCATGAAACGGGCTTTCACCTGATCTATGTTTTTGGTGGCTTCCTGCATGAATTCCTGGGCGGTATCCGGGTGTTCAGCCAGCTTGCCGTCACCGTACATGTCCAGGGCAAAGGCTGTGTAGCCTGCTGCAGCCAGCTTTTCTGCCTGCTCACGGGCGAAGGCGTTATGACCCCACCACTCGTGAACCACCAGAACGCCGGGCCGTTTGCCCTCTTCTTCATCATCCCAGGCCATGTAGCCGCTGAAGGTCTGGCCATCCACTTCATAGGTGACCGTTTCGGTGCGAAGTTCCGCGTTGGCACTGGCGCCGGCAATGGCCAGGGCGAGCGCCGTGAGTTGAGTTGTTTTTCTGATTCCAGGCATGTGGGTCATCTCCTTGTGTGGTGTTGGATTCCTTGTCATACGAGTGTTCAGACATACCCGATGAATACTGCCTACAGAACTAAATGATCTGAGAACACCGGATTCGCGAACAAAATGGCATCAGGTGCTGCTTTCAACCTGACCATTCTTGACTATAGTTAAGAACAGGAACGGTGATAAGTCTGAACTCGTTCAGGCACCGTATCCACCCATACCAATAACATCAATAACGAGGGGGTGGTCTATGCTCCTGTCACACGCGTTTGGTCTGTTTACCCACCCGGACCAAGAGTGGGCATCCATAAAGAAAGAACACGAACATCCAACCCGGCTGTATGTTGCCTATGTGGTTATTCTGGGAGCTATCGCGCCGATCTGTGCTTACATCTCAACCGCGCATTTCGGCTGGTCCGTCGGCAATGAGCGATTGATCAAGCTGACGGAAATCAGTGCGTTGCAGCTGAGCGTCCTGACATACATTGCCATGCTGGTGGGCGTCTTTGCCCTGGGCTACGCCATTAACTGGATGGCAAAAACCTACGGTGCCAAAGAGGAACACGTACCTTCTAACGGTATTGCCCTGGCGGCTTATTCCTGCACTCCGCTGTTCCTGGCTGGCTTTGCGCTGTTGTACCCGGTGCCATGGTTCAACGCGGCTGTGTTTCTGGCGGCAGCCTGTTACGGTGCCTGGCTGATGTATGACGGCCTGCCCATCGTGATGGGGATCGAGAAAGAGCGTGCGGTCATGTACGGCGGGGCCCTGCTGACCGTTGCCCTGGTGATTCTCGTTTCTACTCGTGTTGGCTCGGTCATTCTCTGGAACTTCGGTGTCGGCCCGGTGTTTGTCAGCGGGTAGTCGTAACCTGCCAATCATCTGCCATCAAAGGGGAGCTTCGGCTCCTCTTTTTTTGTGACCTGGTGCCTGCCTTCCCCTAGTTGTCGGCATTTGCCACAGGGATGTCGCAATCCGGCAACGCGGTTTTCATCTGAGCAGTCTAGCGTTTGGTCTGCGGTCGCGAATCGGGCGGCCGCCCACAACAGGACAAGCTCAGAATGAATAATAAGGGGAACAGAATGGCACGGTTAACACGCAGGGATTTTCTGAAAGCCTCGGCCTTGGGGATGGGAGCAGTAGTTGTCTCAACCGGATTGGCGGGTTGTGTGTTCGACAGCAGCGATAAGCGCAGCGTTGAGTTCACCCATGGTGTCGCCAGTGGCGACCCGTTGCAGGATAGCGTCATACTCTGGACGCGCGCGGTGCCGGATAGGGCGACCTCGGTAGAGGTGGGCTGGGAAATTGCCAGGGACGCCGAGTTTGATGAGATCGTACACTCCGGCACCGCCGAGGCCAGCGCAGAGCATGATTACACGGTGAAGGTGGATGCCCGGGGCCTATCCGATGGCCAGCGCTACTTCTATCGTTTCCGCTCCGCCAACAGCACATCGCCTGTTGGCACTACCCGAACCCTCCCTGAGGGCAGCATTGATCAAGTGAAGCTGGCTGTTGTCTCGTGCTCCAACTATCCGGCGGGCTATTTCAATGTCTATCGGGAGATTGCCACCCGACAGGATCTGGACGCCCTGGTTCATTTGGGAGACTACATCTACGAATACAGCAGTGAGGCCGACAGCTACGCAGCAGCAGATGCCGAGGCATTGGGGCGCACCTTCCCGGAGGCCAATAATCTGGAGTTGATTACTCTGCAGGATTACCGCCAACGCTACGGCATCTATCGCAAGGACGATGACCTTCAGGAATTGCACCGCGTTATGCCGTTCATCGTGGTATGGGACGACCATGAGGTCACCAACGACACCTGGCGCGAGGGTGCAGAGAACCACAATCCGGAGCTGGGAGAAGGCGATTTCGGCGAACGCAGGATTGCCGCCCTGCGGGCCTTCTTTGAGTGGATGCCGATCCGCCCGGTAATAGAGGGTAGTAACGAAACTATCTATCGGAGTTTCCGGTTTGGTGACCTGGTTGATCTGCATATGCTGGATACCCGCATTATTGGCCGTGACCAGCAGCTGGATTACATGAACTACCTCGGGGAGGGTGGCCTGGATGTAGATGCTTTCCGGGCGGCAGTAGGGGATCCGAACCGCACCCTTTTGGGCGCCGAACAGCGTTTGTGGTTGCAGTCGGCACTTGCGCAGGGCACGGCTACCTGGCAGGTGCTTGGCCAGCAGGTGCTGATGGGGCGCATGAACCTGCCCGCCGAGCTGCTGATGGCCATTGCGACACAGAATCTGGAAAACCTGCCGGCATCACTGGCCGAACTGGCAACGCTGAAAGCCCGGGCGCTGCAGGATGATCCCACACTTACCGAACAGGAGCTGGCGCGGCTTGAACTGGCAGTACCCTATAACCTGGATGCCTGGGACGGCTACCAGTACGAACGGGAAGTGGTTCTCGCCACCGCCCGGCAGCTGGACAGGAACCTGGTGGTGCTGGCCGGTGATACCCATAATGCCTGGGCCAACAACCTCCGGGATGTGGAAGGGCGACAGATAGGCGTGGAGTTTGCCACGGCCTCGGTGACCTCGCCTGGGCTTGAGGGATATCTGGGACTGCCGGCAGAGATGATTCCGCAAGCCGAACAAGGCATCGGGCTGCTGGTTGATGATCTGGACTACCTCGACATTAGCCAGAGGGGATATATGCTGGTGACGTTTACCCCGACAGAGGCGCGTTCAGAATGGCATTTTCTGGATACCGTGAAAAGCCGGAGCTATGAGAGCCTCAGTCAGGCCACGATCTCTCTGCGCACATTGCCTGGTTCCGAGGGGCGCCGCCTGGAGCAACCGGCAGGGTGATGTCACCAAGGGCCCGGGCAATGCCCGGGTCAGTTTAATCACGGTTGTCGCTCGCGCCCGAGGCCCGAGGAAAGGCGGGCGATAATCCACTTCTCCAGCTCTACCACCAAGAGCAGAAAAATCCCGAACGTCAGGCTCAGTAACAGGTTAGTTGCACCGGGCCCCGTGGTGCCAAACAGCAACTGTAAGGGCGGCGCATAGGCAAAGGCGGCTTGCAAAATCACCAGAATGCCGATGGCGATCCAGATAGGACGACTGCCAAACAGGCCGCGCCAGTTGAGCACCGAGGAATACAGGTGGCGCACATTGAACAGGTAGAAAATCTGCCCGGCTACAAGCGTCATGATGGCTGCCGTACGGGCCAGTTCAAGGTCCGCTCCCAGGCCGGTGAGCCAGTAGAAATGACCGAAAGTGCCTGCCCACAGCAATAGCCCGACAAACGGTATGCGCCATAGAAACCCACCGGACATCAGGGCCTGGCGAGAACTGCGGGGAGGGCGCGCCATGGTGCCGGGTTCGGTGGGTTCAAAGGCCAGAGCCATGGCCAGCGTGACAGCCGTCACCATATTGACCCAGAGTACCTGAACCGGAGTCAGTGGTAATGGCATCGCAAGCAGGACCGCCATGAAAATGGTCAGTCCCTGGCCCGCGTTGGTCGGCAACAGGTAAAGAATGGCTTTGCGAATATTGTCGTAAACCGTTCTGCCTTGTTCCACGGCGCGGGCGATGGTGGCGAAGTTGTCATCGGCAAGCACCATCTCGGAGGCCTCTTTGGCAGCTTCGGTGCCTTTCTTGCCCATAGCTACACCGACATCGGCCTGTTTCAGCGCTGGTGCGTCGTTTACGCCATCACCGGTCATGGCCACGACATCTTCATGGGCCTGGAGCGCACGGACCAGCCGCAGTTTGTGCTCCGGACTGGTGCGGGCAAAAATGGTTACCCGGGAAACGGCTTCGACCAGTTCTTGCTCCGATAGGGCCTCAAGCTGCTGCCCCGTCATTGCCGGTTCCTCCCCGGCGATTCCGAGTTGGCGGCCGATAGCCTGCGCGGTGCCACTGTGGTCGCCGGTGATCATCACGACCCGGATTCCCGCTGCCTGACACTGTGACACCGCCTCAATGGCTTCCTGCCTTGGGGGATCCATGATGCCGTACAAGCCCAGCAGTACAAGGTCAGACTCGACTTCGTGCCATTCCAGATGAGTCAGGTCACCTGGCACTTTTCGGCAGGCCACCGCCAGAACTCGCTGGCCTTCATCGGCGATAGCCTGCATCCGATCATGCCAGTAATCGTTGTCCAGTGGCTCCGGTTCAGTGGTGCCCATTTGTGTGGAGCACCTTTCCAGAACTCGTTCGGGTGCGCCTTTTAGAAAGATCCAGTTTCCCGTTCCATGTTCGTCGTCCCTGTTCAGGGTGGCCATGAACTTATGCTCTGAGGCAAACGGTATGCGATCCAGTTGGTGCCAACGATGGTTCAGGTCGTCAGGGTTCAGCCCTGCCTTGCGCGCGACTGCCACCAGAGCGCCTTCTGTCGGTTCTCCATTGAGTATCCAGTCGCCGGCCCTTTCTGAAATTTCGGCATCATTACAAAGAAGTCCTGCCCGTAACATCTGGATCACGGTCAGGTCGTCGTTTGGATCGAACGGCTTGCCGGATTCCTCAAATTCCCCGACGGGTTCGTAACCGACACCGCTGACGGTCAGGCTCCGGTGAGCCATTTCTACCGTCTCGACTTTCATCTCATTGCGGGTCAGCGTGCCGGTTTTGTCCGAGCAGATTGTGGTTACGGCACCGAGGGTTTCGACCGCGGGCAATCGTCGGATGATCGCGTTTCGGCGCGCCATTTCCTGCACGCCAATGGCAAGCGTGATGGTGAGGATAGCTGGCATCCCCTCTGGAATGGCCGCTACGGCCAGGCTGGCCGCCGCAAGGAACATCTCTGCGAGCTCGGTTTGGCGAACCCAGTAGCCGATAGCAAACGTCAGGGCTGATACCATCACGATCACAGCACTCAACCATCGTCCGAAGATGGCGACCTGGCGCAGCAAGGGTGTTGTGACAGCTTCTACCGACGCCATCAGCTCACTTATGCGGCCAATCTCTGTTTGCTGGCCGGTGCCCACCACAACGCCGTAGCCATTGCCGAAGGTGACCAGTGTGCTGGAGTAAGCCATATTCGCCCGATCCCCGAGGGGCAGTTTTTCCTCCAGTTCAGCCTCCTCTTTATCTGACGCTTCGGATTCACCGGTCAGGGCTGCTTCTTCGATTCTCAGGTCGGCACTTTCGATCAGGCGAATGTCCGCCGGTACACGATCGCCGGCCTTGAGTCTGACAATGTCGCCAGGCACAAGCATTTCGGCGGCAACTTCCTGGCGCTTGCCGTCACGAATGACCTGGGCGGTCGGTGATAACATGTTACGAATGGCGCCGAGGGCGCGCTCGGCTTTGCCTTCCTGGAAGAAACCGACCAGGGCATTGATCAGAACGACACCGAGAATGACACCGGTATCCACCCAGTGCCCAAGCAAGGCTGTTCCGACCGCAGCCAGAATCAGGATGTAGATCAGAATGTTGTGAAACTGACGTAAGAAGCGGATGAGTGGGCCAGGGCCATCGACCGCAGGCAGCCGGTTATAGCCATAACTGGCAAGGCGTTGGCTGGCCTCGGACTCCGCAAGGCCGCGATGATCGGTTTCAAGGGCGATCAGGGCCTCTTCAGACCCGATGCTATGCCAGGGACGATTCAAGTCAGTGGTGTGGCCTGGTGCTCCTGCCGATGATGGCTGAGTCGGAACTTCGCTCATGTGGGGTCCCTCCGGGTGCTCAGGGCAAGCCCCGGGTTATCACCGAAGGATCTCCGCGACCTTCCACGGCTGCCAGCTCTGCGCTGGACAGCCACTCGCCCGGTGGTTTGTCCATGACGTCGGCACAGGCCGCCAGGGCGTGGCCCCAGGAACACTGGTTGGCGAACAGCATGCCGGCTTCGTTCAGGGTGCCACCGCGGTTGATGTATCCCAATACCCGTGAATGGGCGGGCTGGGGGAACAGAGTGTGCAGGTGTCCCCGGAACACTTCCGGGCGCATGTGGGTGAGTGCCACTCGCCGCTGCATCCGGTGCGGGAACAGCCGTTCCCGCTCGAACTCGGTCAGGCAGGCGGCCGCTTCGAGGGGATCCCGGGGCTGGCGGAACCGGCCCGGTTCCTGCAAGTAGACCAGACGGAACGGCGTTCCGGTTTCCCGCAAACGTTCGCAGGCGCGAATGGCCTCTGATAGTTGATAGGCACCATTGGCAATCAGCAGCAGGGGCTCCTCACCGGCAGAGGTGTCTTCGTCGACCACCAAGGCGCCGTGCCTTGCCAGGCGCTCAGCCTCGTGAGCATTGAACACACAGGGCCGGTCACGCTTCGGGATAACCATGCAGCTGATTCTCCCGCGTTCGGTGAATACCGACGGCAGAACCGCGAGGGTGCTGTTGTAGTCGGCAGGGAAAAGCACCCGGGATACATCGCTCATCTCGCCAAGCAAAGCCTCACAGAACGTAGTGTCCTGATGGGACTGCTCGTTCTTGCCGTTTTCCCAGGTGTGGGAGGTGGCTATGATCGGGAAGCCAAGCCAGCGCGCGGGCCGGCCCACCTCTTTCTGATGCCTGGCAAAGATCAGCTCCTGCCGCACCGCCCCGAGCATTTTTACGCAGAAGGCCTCATAACTGGCAACCAGATTCAGGCCGGCTTTGTTGGCCAGGCAGGCAGAGACCACGGCCTCCTCGTTAAGGGCGGTGATGATATGGCCGTGAATGGATTCGTCATCGCTTTCCGGGTCGTTCACTCGATGCCTGAGGTCTTTGAGAACACCCGTCAGCCGATTACTCGCCAGTTCATCCGGATTGCCCACCCTGGGCCGAAGATCCGGATTGCTCCTGGTCAGTGCCCGGAAGAAGGCATCCACGGCCGTCATCGGTGATGACTTGTCCTGACTGTATGGCAATACCGGAACCTGGGGTTCACGTGGGTTGCGCAGTGCCAGGGGGTGATCCCGCTCAAGGGGGCGTTGTTGCTGGCGATGCTCGTTCAGCGCAGCAACGGCCCACTCAAGTTCTTCCGGAGGTACCCACAGGGGCTGGATGTGCTCGTTGAACAGGTCCCGGGCCCGGGTGTCCAGCCGCGGGTTGCCCGGCAGGGGCAGGTTGTGGGCAGAATTTTGACCGGCACCGTAGAATCCGAAACCCTTGGTGGTTTCGGCGATACCGTATGGGATGCGGACGGGGTAGCTGGCTTCACCACGGCTGGCGGCGTTGCCATGGGCCGCCAGTGTCCGCTCCATATCAAACAGGGTGCAAACAAATGCCGCAGGGTCTTTGCCATCGAAACGTGCCGGCTCAAATCCGTGTGCCTCAAGCAGTTCGGCGAAGCGTTCCAGCCCTTCCCGGGTGCCCAGCTCGGTGCGCTGTTCAATTCTTCGGCCATTGGCAATCATGATCGGCAGAACCTGCCCGCAATCGTCCGCCCGCCACCAGCGCGGAATCCAGTCGCTTCCTCTTTGTTCCTCTGCGGCGCCGTCCGAGAGGAAGGCCACCAGTGATTCGCCCGGCAGCGGCATGTGGGCATACTGCAGTTCGGCGAAGCCCAGGTAGCCGCCCTCCAGGATGCCCCCGGCGGTGTGCGGATTGACGTGACTGCCCAGGGGGGAGGCCATGGTGCCGTCGGGCTTCTGGCGGTAGCTGTAAAAATCCGAGGCAAGCCGCGACAAACCGTCCGGTGCCAGGTAGCGGGCCCGCTGTTCCGGATGCAGGTTACCCGTCAACACGTTGAGGGCGTCGACGGCGGCAACGCAATGGCCCTGGCCCATCAGCCAGCTCCGGGTTTGACCGGTCAGGTTGTTCAAGGCCAGGTAAGCAGCGTAGGCAGGCACCATATTGAGGGCGCCACCGGTATGGCCTTCGGGTGATGCTTTGAAATCCTGTGCAGCCAGTGGTGCCCCGGAGATGTCCACCCGGTTGCAGTAGGTCATGTGCACCACCAGCCAGAGCCCTGCGCTGGTGAGACGGTCCAGGTAGGCCAGTTTCTGGTAGACGGTATCGGTATCGGGCTGGAGGCCGTTCGCCACCAGTTTTTGGGCCAGAGCCTGAACCCTGGCTTCGGTGTCTTCCGAGTGGCGGATAACCCCATAGCCCTGCTGCCAGCGTTGGTAGGCTGCACTGTTGTATGCAGGAGCCGGCGATGGAGCTTGTACGTTGGGCGATGGCATGGTGCGGCCTCCATGGCTTTTGAGCTTGAGAGTGTTAAAGAAGTGTAAAACGCCCGGCCCGGGGATCCCTTGATTCAGGTCAGTCGTAATTGCATCTTTTCGGAAGCGTCACAAAGCCACGAGCGATGGGTTGGGTTATCGGTAGAAACGTTATAGGATGTTTCTTCCAAACTTGTCCTGAAAGGAATCAGACAATGAGCAAAGCTATCGTGCTGTTGGGAGATCTCGGTTCAGACCATCAGGGATTTCCGCCTACCCCGGTTCTCGCCGGTTCTCCGGATGTGCTTGTGGATGGCAAACCGGTTGCCCGCCTTGGCGACCCCCTGGCACCCCATTCCAAGCCCAAGCATTCCAACCACCCCAGAGTGATTGCCGAAGGGTCATCGTCGGTGATGATCAATGGCAAACCGGCTGCCATTACAGGTAGCGCTGTATCCTGCGGCGGGGTGACGATCGGCAGCGGCTCTGTGATTATCGGGGGCTGACCAGCGCTGCTCTGACCCTTTCGGGTCGTGCCCAGTAGTAGCCCTGGCCGTGCAGGCCGGGGAACTGCTGCAGCCACAGGGCAATGGCTTCATCTTCTACCCCTTCAACAACCACATCAAGGTCCAGCGCCTCGCCCAACTCCAGGGCTGCTCTCAGAATTTTCTGGCGGACCGGGTAAAGCAGTACGTCTTGCAGGAAACTGCGGTCAATCTTCAATTCATCCAGCGGGAAACTGGCCAGGTTGCCCAGGGATGAGTGCCCGGAACCGAAGTCGTCAAGGGCAATGCGGAACCCCATGCTACTGAGGGTGCGGATGGCGCGCCGGGCCACTTCCGGGTCGGCCATGGCGGCGGTTTCTGTGATTTCCAGAATGACCCGGTCCGGGCTGACCCCGTGCCGGCGGGTGATGGCGCCGGCTTCCTCATGGAACAATGGATGGGCAACGTCTTTGGCGGAGATGTTGACGGCAACACCGATGCTTTCCCCGTAGCGCTGCTGCAATGGGGCAAAATCCTGGCAGGCCTGGTCCAACACCCACAAGGTCACGGAGTGAATGATACCCACCTGTTCGGCCAGGGGAATCCAGTGATCCGGAGGAATTCGGCCGAACTCCGGATGTTGCCAGCGAATCAGCGCCTCAGCGGAACGCACCTTGCCATCCCGAATGCTCACCTTGGGCTGGTATTCCAGCCACATATCCCCACAGCGCAGGGCGTCTTCAACATCCAGCATCAGGATTTGCTGTTGGTACTGCCAGTCGGCAATGGCCGGGTCGTAGACCGCCATCGGGCGGGTTTCATCCAGTGATGCAAAACCGGCCGAGGAGAGCACACTGGCGGCATCGGTACCATGCTCAGGCGCATAGGCGACCCCCATCGATGCCGCCCAGGAGAACGAAAACCGCCCCTCGCGGAAATTCTCTGACAGCCAGTGACTGATGGTTTCCAGTAATTCGCGATCCTGTGCCGGATCACTGCCGCGATCCATGGCGAAGGCGTGGTTGACGGTGTCGAGTGTGGCGATGCCGTAGCCGTTGATCATGATCAACCGATCACCAAGGGTGCGCTTGAGGTAGCGGTTCAAACGGCGCAAGTATTGTTTGAGCAGGTCTTCGGCTGTCCGGTAGCCCAGGGCCTGTTCCAGTTCGTTGAATCGTGCCAGGCGGATGAGGCACAGGTTGTAAGGGGTTTGTTGGCAGTCGATGTTGCCCAGGGTTTCTTCCAGCATCGGTCGGTTCGGTTTGCCGGTGACCCGATGAGTTTTCAGTACCCGGTCGTAATCCCTTTCGATGCGGGCTCGCAGTTTCTGTTCCTCCTGCACCCGAATATCCGAGCTCAGGCGACGCTTGCGCTCTTCCAGCAGCAGGCGGCCAACACCGCTGGTCAGGATCAGCGATCCCGCGGCTGCCCCGAGAAAGAAGGCGGAATCGGTCAGCGGCGTGACCGGGAACCAGCCGATCGTCCTCAGTGAACTAATCACGGCGCCCAGCACAATGGCAAGCACCGACAATGCGTAATAGCGGGCGTAAACGTGTTTGCGCAGCTGGCTGAGGACCAGGGCCAGAATGAAGGCGCCACCGGCGGCGCTGATGATCAGAAAAACGTCCTGTCCCAGTAATGGCAGTGTTAACGGGGCGGCCAGCAAATGCAGCCCGGCTGCGATGCTGAAGCCCCGGAGAATTCTACGCCCCGTGCGGTGGATGGCCATGAAATGGGGGGTGAATTCGCACAGCGCGATCAGGCACAGGGACAGACTGACCGAGAGCAGTGAATTGAGCTCCGGCATGCCTGGCCAGAATAGCCAAAGCCCAAGCCCGTCCATAACCAACTGGCTGTAGATCACGCCAATCATCAGCACACTGAGCCAGGCAAGTCCGGGGCGCTTCAGTTTGGCGACGATGCTCAGGTTGAGCAAAAGGGCGAACACCAGCAATCCGGTAACAAACGATTTCCACGCGGTGCTGAAGGTGCCCTCGCTGACAACCTCATTGCCTCCGGCAACAGACAGCGGCAACATCACCGGGCCGCTGTTTCTCACCTCCATCAGCAACACCGTTTCGCCGGGCTGAAGGGTGACCGGCCAGATCCACTGGGGCAGGGCCACGTAGCGGTTATCAAACGGGTATTGGTCGCCCATTACCGGGAGCGTCTCGATGGTACCGTCCGGATGAATCAGCGCCGGCTGGAGGTGATCCAGATAGGGCGCCGGTACCACCAGTTGGCTGTTGACCGGTTCCTGTCCCTCGGTTGTCAGTGTCATCCGGAAGGTGGCGGGCATTCTCGGATAGCCGATGCCGGCACGGTCTATTGACAGTGGTTCCCAGGCCCCGGAGTGCCAGCGTTGCTGCTCCAGTACCTCGGCCAGTGGGGCGAGCAGGTAGTGGGACTGCGGGTGCAGTCTGACCTGAGCAGCGCTGCCGATGGTCGCCGTCAGGGTCTGTTCGGGAGTGGCGGACGGTACACTGAGGAGCGCAGCGGTTAGACCGTAGCCGGCGGCCAGGAACAGGATAAGAAAGGGAAACCAGCGGTTCAGTGATTGCAAAAAAGGCAGCCTGGTCAGCGGGGCGCGGCTGGTCTGGTTCGCGGGTTCGGAATCCATTCGGTGAACATCCTGGCAACGTGATCGGCTGAAATTACCTAAAATTACAACCGTTAACGAATTGTAACAATATGAATTTCAACAAATTTTAATGTATTTGATCGTATTTTGCATTTGCTGTTTAAAACGCATGATTAAAATGAGACCTGCGCAACAGATGGCTGGCGCTGGTATAGTAGGTGTTTCGGCGAGGCGACAGGATAAGGTTCGGGAGTGCAACGCAGTATGATGTTCATCAAGCGGTTATTCATTGTGCCGGTGCTGCTGGCGGTCATGTTTTTGCTGTCTGCAAGCCCGGCGCTGGCGACGGGTCAGGGGATGCCAGCACTGGCATCGGTCAATGCCGCCGCCGCCATTGCCGGAGAAGACGCGCTGTTGTTTGGTAAAAATGCTGATCGGCCGGTTCCGATTGCGTCAATCACCAAGCTGATGACCGCCCTGGTGGTTGTAGAATCCGGACAGGACATGAATGAATGGCTGACCTTCGAAGAGCGCCACGTGCCCGCAGCGGCCAATGCCTGGACCCGTATTCGGGTAGGCTCGCGATTGAAGCGCGGTGACGTGCTGAGAATTGCCCTGATGTCGTCGGAGAATTTTGCCGCCTACACCCTGGCGCGATCCTATCCCGATGGTTTCGACGGCTTTGTTGCCGCAATGAACGCCAAGGCCGCCGAACTGGGTATGGATAACACCCGGTTTGTTGATCCCACTGGTCTGTCTATCGAGAACGTATCGAGCGCCTCAGATCTGGTGCGTCTGGCCAATGCGGCACTGGCGTACCCGCTGATCGGCGAATACTCGACCACCGGCTATTACCGTGCTGAATTCAGGGGTCCCAGGTACAGCTTGTCGTTTGGAAACACCAATGCCTTGGTGCACCGCCAAAGCTGGGGGGTGGGGCTGAGCAAGACGGGTTACCTGACGGACGCCGGCCGGTGCCTGATCATGGTTTCGGACATGGACAGCAAGCCGGTGATTACGGTACTGCTGGATTCGTTGGGCACCCGATCGCCGATGGGCGATGCCGGCCGCATCAAACGCTGGCTGGCGAGTGGCGACCCCGGGTCTGTAGCCGCTGCGGCCAAACGCTACGAGCAGGAGAAAAACGCTGCCTTGGCGGCGACTGAGGGAAGCCAGACCGCGCGTATCAACCAATAACAGGGTTCAGGTGACGATGATCCAGATACTGACGACCGGCGGTACCATCGACAAGGTGTACTTTGACGCCAACAGCAAGTTTGAAATTGGTGAGAGCCTGCTCCCGGAGTTGCTCAGAGAATCCAATATTCATGAGGGCTATAGGATTCGCGAGCTGATGCGCAAGGACAGCCTGGAACTCACTGACGATGACCGGGCGACCATTCTGGAGGCTGTTCGAATCTCGGACTGCTCCAGAATCCTGATTACCCATGGTACCGATACCATGGCCCAAACCGCCCAGGTGCTGAAGCCGCTGGCGGATCGCACCATCGTGCTGACCGGTGCCATGCAGCCCGCCCGTATGCGCCGAACCGATGCCATCTTCAACATCGGTTTTGCCTGGGCGGCGACGCAGCTTCTGCCACCGGGAGTCTATATCGCCATGAACGGTGAGGTTTTTGAGGCCGGTGCAGTGCGCAAAAACCTCGAGGCCCAGAAATTCGAACGTATCGCCGCTGATTAATCGGGTTCGACCACAGACTGTATTTCCTGCGCGGTCAATGAGCGGTAGTGCCCGGGTGCCAGACCCGGATCGAGAACAATATCGCCAATCCTCTGCCGGTGCAGTGCCTTTACGTGGTTACCTACCGCTGCCAGCATGCGCTTTACCTGATGGTACTTGCCTTCCCGGATGGTCAGTTCGATCTCGGTGGCCGAGTGTTGCAGCACCCGGGCGGGTAGTGTCGGTTTGTGCTCGCCTTTCAGTTCAACACCTTGCTCAAGTGCCTGGCAGGCGTGTTTGTCCAGCGGTTCGGCCAGGGTGACCCGGTAGGTTTTCGGGCAAGCCCGGCGTGGTGACGTTATCTGATGAGACCATTGGCCGTCGCTGGTCAGAAGTAACAATCCGGTGGTGTCTTTGTCGAGCCGGCCAGCGATATGAACCTGTCGGGCCAGTTCAGGTGGCAGAAGATCAACAGCGGTAGGCTGGTTGCTGTCGTTGGTGGCACTGATAACCCCGGCCGGCTTGTTCATCATCAGGTACAGGCCACCGGGCAGGGCCAGCGCCTGGTTGTCCAATGTTACCTTTGCGTGCTCCGGAACCTGGCTGTTGGCACCCTTGGTCATTTTACCATCCACCGACACTCGCCCAGCTGAAATTGCTCGCTTGCTGTCCTTGCGGGAAAGCCCGCTGCTGTTGGCGACAAACTGATCCAGGCGCATCAGCAACCGTGTCCTTGCGGAGGTGCAGACAGGGTTGCCAGGCACAGCACCGGCGTTCGTCCTGTCAGTCTTGACCAGAGCAGCGGCAGGGCGTCCCGGTTAACCGATGGCCGCGGCAGGCGGCCGCTGGGGATGGGAGTAACACCGGATTCGGAGGTCTCCGCCAGAATGAAGGTAAAGGGGTGAGCACCGGGGATGCCCAGGCGAATGTCTGTGGCGGTGATCTGGTTGCCGGCTAGCCGGTAGTCCAGAAAGCCTCGGGTAAACCATTCAAGACGTCGGGCCTCCGGCAAGGAGGCAACCGATTGCGCCAGATCGGGCCGGCGGGGGAAATGCTCCAGATTCAGTTCATCGCTGCCATCGAGAAACCCGGTTACTATTTCAACCCTGTGTTCGTCAGTGATGGCAGTTACCCGCCATAAAATCGTGTTGAATGGCATCGGCTGAACCAGCAAGGATGCCTCGTTCATACCGACCTCCGCCAGAGCGGGTTGAACCCTGTCGGTGGTCCACTGCTGGGCAACCAGGGTCCAGCCCAGGTACAGGGTCGATAGCACCAGGCCGGTGGCAACGGCATTGGTTGCCGGGGGGCGAATCAGGAACACCAGGCAACCCGCCAACAAGGGCAGGGTATACAAAGGGTCAATGATAAAAATGCTGTTGAGGGCAACCGGGTCTCCCAGGGGCCAGAACAATTGGGTGCCATAGGTGGTAAAGGCATCCAGCAGCGGGTGAGTGACCAGAATCAAACCTACCAGGGCCAGCCACCGTTGATAGGAAAGCTGCGGTTTCCATCGCCACAAGCCCCAGGCAATCAGAAACGACAGCGGGATAAGGATAAACAGGGAATGGCTGAAGCCCCGGTGCTGGGTGAAATTGGCCACAGCGCTGCCGTAGTCGATGACCACGTCCAGGTCAGGCAGGGTGCCCAGCAATGCGCCGGTGAGCAGGGCAGAGCGACCGAGTGTCTTGCCGGCAACCGCACCGGCAATGGAGGCGCCGAGAGCGGCTTGGGTAATGGAATCCATGAATCTCCGCGACAATATCGTGAGGGATATGGCAGATATTATGCGCTGATTCCGGAATCAGATCACTGGTTGGGAGGAAAGACAGCGGCGGGCAGGCCGCCGGTGTGGGAGCATCAGACTTTACGGCGACGGGCCAGGCCAAGACCAGCCAGACCAAGGCCGAGTAAGGCGAGGGTGCCGGGCTCTGGCACGGAGCGAACGTTCAGTTTCGCCAGCAGGTTAACCGAGGTAGCCTTGCCTTCTGCGGTATAAATCTCATCAACGCCACCCTCAAAGCCCAGCAGGGTCAGCGAGTAGATGCTGGAGCCGAACTGGAACTCTGAACTTTCAATCATGTTGTCCAGGCGCACAATGTCATCAACGTCTTTGGTTGAACAACCGAAGATAAAGGACAGTGGGCCACAATAGACATTTGGCGTTTCGTTATGGGAAAACTGGAACGTGTAGGGGCCAGTGACATTGCCGTTATCCGGGGTTGTCGAGAAGGTTGCGTAAACATCCAGATCTACGGCAGTGATGCTGTCGCCGGTAATCCGGTTGTTGAAGTGGGTGAAGCTGCCAAGAACAAACGGGTCGCTGGAAGCAATGGTTTCAGGCAGGTTGGTGGCACCCTCAAACCCATACCCGCTTTGCGGCCCTTGTGAACATTCTTTCCACCAAAGTTTGCCGGAACAGGTAACCAGACCTTCACCCCAGCGCAAATTATCAGTTCCCACGCCCTGGATATTGCTGCCGCCAGTGGGGCTTCCCCAGGCACCGGATACGTTTTCCAGGTCAACCGGGAATGCTGCTGCTGTCGCCGCAAAGCCCATGGCTGCAGTTGCAACGAGTCCTTTCATCAATGTGTTCATGATCTTCACCTTGTTACCAGCTAATCAGTTTCTCCCGTTGGCTCCGGGAATCGCTGGAACATGTAGCCAGATCTGTGCCAGATGTATAACTGGCTGTTAATAAAGGATTAGTAGTCTGGCTAATGAAGAGTGTGTAAAAAAAGCCGACGCAATGGGCGTCAGCTTCCACTGGTCATGTTCAGTTTCTCGAGCAGGAGTTCCGACGGCATGCCGTCGGCAATCAGGCCCTGGGATTTCTGGAACTCGCGAATGGCCTTACGGGTGTTTGAGCCGAGGATGCCATCAGGGTTGCCGCTGGCAAAACCCTTGGTGTTGAGGTTCTCCTGAAGCTGGATGATCTGGTCACGGGACAGGGTGGGCTGATCTTCCGGCGGTGGATTCTGTAACCCGCCTGCGCCAGCAATTCGATCGGCCAGGTGGCCAACGGACACGGCATAGAACTCCGAACGGTTCCAGCCCATGATGACCCGGAAGTTGCTGTAAACCAGGAACGCCGGGCCCCGATGGCCGCTGGGCACCACCAGTGCCGCTTCAATTGGTTCGTTTGCCAGGGCGTTGCCAAAGGCATCTGTGATGCCCATACCACGCCATTCGGCCAATGGTAAACGGCGGCCATCGGACAGGCTGAAGTCAAAGTTGGCTGGCAGAAGGACCTCCCGGCCCCAGCGATACTCGCCGTCCCAGCCCATGGATTGGAGGAACTTACCCGCAGACATCATGGCATCCGGCAGGCTGTTCCAAAGGTCCCGGCGGCCGTCGCCATCGGCATCGACCGCATGTTGCAGGAACACAGTGGGCATGAACTGGACGTGGCCCATGGCGCCGGCCCAGGAGCCTTCCATCTGTTCCGCGGGAATGGCCCCTTCGTCAATGATTTTCAGGGCCGCAACGAACTGCTCGGTAAAAAAAGTGCTGCGGCGCTGGTCGCAGGCCAGGGTTGCCAGTGAGCTGGGCACCGGCATCTTGCCGAAGTAGCTGCCATAGTTAGTCTCAAGGCCCCAGAACGCCAGCAGGTAGGGCGCCGGGACTCCGGTTTCACGGGTAACCCGGTTGAGCAGATCCCGATGCGTTTCGAGTAACTCCCGGCCTTTGGTAATTCGGGACTCATTCACGCGGCGGTTGAGGTAATCGGCAAACGTGGTTGTAAACTCCGGTTGCCGGCGGTCGAGCTCAATCACGCGCTCAATATAGTTAACGTTGGCCAGCACGTCCCGGGCGGTAGCCTCGCTGACGCCGGCACCGACAGCCCTGGCCTCGAGGGTTTGTTTGCACTCGGCAAATTGCTCGTCGGTCATGACCGGTATGCTCTGGCCCTGAGCGCTAAAGGCCAGGGCCGATAGTGACAGGGCAGCCAGGGTACGGCGGATGTTCGGCCGTGTAATCAGATGAGCCACAGTAAACCTCTCGGGACGAAGGTAAGCGATCGATGTCGCCATGTTAGCCTGTTTTCCAGCCGGGAAAACACTGCATGAGGGCCTGGTGTGTGACAATTCTTTAATGCCTGATGGCATCTGTCGTGTTTGTCGTCTTTTTGTTGCGGGTGGGTCACGCTGAGCCCGTGATGTTCTATAGTTTACGGATGCACGCAAGCCCGGAGTGGATGGTTTTATGGCAACACTGAAAGCGCTGGTGGTGGACGACGCCAGTTTTGTGAGGGATCTGGTAAAACGCACCGTACGCCAGCGATTCCCGGTGATCGAGACTACCGATGCCCAGAATGGTCGCCGGGCCCAGTCGCTGATGTCCCGGAGCAATTTTGATCTGGTTCTGTGTGACTGGGAAATGCCCGAGATGTCCGGGCTGGAACTGCTGCAGTGGATGCGCCAGCAGCCTCAGTACGAGAAAGTGCCATTCATCATGATTACCAGCCGGGGCGATAAGGACCATGTGATTGAGGCGGTCAAGGAAGGGGTGTCCGAGTACCTGGGCAAGCCATTCAGTCCTGAGGGGTTGAGCAAGAAAATTATCAAGGTTATGGGGCGGCGCCTGAAAGACGCCATGGAGAAAGGCGGCAAATCCATGGAGGGGCCGGCGGATGCCTTCAAGGAATCAGCGGCGCTACTAACCCAGAAGCGGGATGCTCCTGAGCCTCGAAAAGAACCGGCCGCTGGTGCCGAGGAACAGGACAATCCGCTGTTGGCGGGAGGGCGTCGAGAAGCCACGTCCAGACCGGCCGCTCGCGGGCCCATGAGCCTGGCCTCGGTCAGGTTTTCCGACAGCACGCTGAAATCTGTGGTGAAAGATGTCAACTTGATGGAAGTTCGGGTGATTGCCAAGCGGGACCAGGAGTTTCCCGGCATCCTGGATCAGGCGGTGGTGGATATTGATATTGGCGACGGGCAGATGGCTCGCCTGAATGGCTATGTGCACCAGTTGCAGGCAGTCGACAAACGACAGGATACCGACTTTGTCAGCGTCACCATCCGGTTTGTCGACGAGGATCCGAAAAAACTGGAAGATCTGTCACGATTTGTGGCGCGATTCCGTGCAGGTAGCCGCTAGGTCGCCCTGGTGTCGGGCGAATCAGCGGTCGTTGGTTTCCGGAACCCGTTCCACCAGTCGTTCCCGGGGGAAGTGGCAAATGAATTCGCTGCCTTCGCCAACCTTACTGCGAATTTCGAGATTGCCGTCGTGGTTGATCAGTACATGCTTGACGATGGCCAGGCCCAGACCAGTCCCGCCGGTATCTTTGTGTCGGCTCGGGTCGGCCCGGTAAAAACGCTCGGTCAGTCGGGGAATATGAACCGGGTCAATACCGATGCCGGTGTCCTTTACCCGCAGGTGAGCGCCGTCCCGGTTGGTACTCCAGGAGACTTCAATGTTGCCGTTGGCCGGGGTGTATTTGACGGCATTGAAGATCAGGTTTGAAAAGGCGCTCCTTAGCTGACTCTCGTCGCCCCGTAACAGACGGTGGTCTGTGACCTCTACCAGAATTCTGTGATTTCTCTCGCCACTGAGCGCCCTGGCATCGTGGCAGATCTGCTCGATCAGCTGTTCGACATCGGTCAGGGCATCGTCGCTGGTGTGTTCCCCGGTCTCAATTTTTGACAGCAGGATCAAGTCGGTTATCAGGGCCTCCATGCGGGAGGACTGCGCCGCCATGGTGTTGATGGCCCGTCGCCACTTCGGGGGCAGTTCGTCACCGTGATCAACCAGGGTTTCCAGATATCCGCTGATGACGGTCAGCGGGGTACGCATTTCATGGGAGACGTTGCCGACAAAATCCCTGCGCATCTGTTCCAGTTGGTAAAGCCGGGTGACGTCCTTGGCGACGATCAGCCGGTCGTCATCGCCAAACAGGCTGATCTGGATCTGCAGGTGGATGTGGGGCCGGGCTGGTGAGTGGATTTCCAGTGGCTCCCGGTAATCCCGGGCGTCGAAGTAGGCTTTGAAGGTCGGGGTGCGAATCAGGTTGTGAATGTATTGCCCCTGGTCGGTGCTGCGCCGGAATCCGAGCAGGTATTCCGCCGAGCCGTTCCACCACTCCATGGCGCCCCGGGCGTCGGTCATGATGACCCCATCGCGCATGGCGTTGGTGGATTCCTGCACCCGGTTGATCCGGGCACGCAGCCGGTCCTGGGTTAGCAGGTGGCCCTGGTGAAGTTTGTGCAGGTTGTCAAAGATGTCACCCCAAAGGCCGATACTTTTGGGTGGCTCGCCGGTGGCGCTGGGGTTGGCCAGCCATTGGTAGAGGTGGCGTGCCTGGCCCAGCGTCCACAAGAGGTAGGCCATCAGTCCCGCAAGCAGGCCATACAATGGGTAGCCGAAATACCAGCCCACCAGGGTGGTGCCAGCAAGGCCGGCGATGATCAGCCGCAGATATCTTGACCAGTTGTGTTGCATCAAAGTCTGCCTTGTTGTGTGTCCGGCGCTGATGCGTGACGGCCGGTGTGGATCAGGCGGCCCGTGTTGAGAAGCGGTATCCGGTGCCCCGTACCGTCTGAATCAGGTGATCGTACTTGTCGCCGAGCGCCTTGCGCAAGCGCCGTATGTGCACGTCAACGGTGCGTTCTTCAACATACACATTGCCGCCCCAGACCTGGTCCAGCAACTGGGAGCGGGTATACACCCGTTCCTGGTGAGTCATGAAAAACTGCAACAGCCGGTATTCGGTGGGTCCCATGGTCAGTGCGCCCTCAGGGGAAGTGACCCGATGGCCGACCGGGTCCAGGGTCAGGCCCTCCACTTCAATAGGGCTGTCGACGCCGGCTGGCGTTGCGCGGCGGAGTACGGCCTTCAGACGTGCCACCAGTTCCCTTGGGCTGAAAGGCTTGGTGATGTAATCGTCGGCACCCACTTCAAGGCCCTGGATCTTGTTGTCTTCCTCAACCTTGGCGGTCAGCATGATGATCGGAATGTCCGCCGTGGCCTCTTCTTTTTTCAGCCTTCGAGCCAGTTCAACGCCACTGGTGCCAGGAAGCATCCAGTCCAGCAGAATCAGGTCGGGCTGTTTATCAACGATCAGGGCATGCGCTTCGCGGGCATCCGCTGCCTCTAGGTAGTCATAATCAGCCATTTCGAGCGCAACCGCGATCATCTCGCGGATAGGTGCTTCGTCATCGACGATCAGGACAGTTTTTCCAGTCATGAGCATTAACCTGTGTCAGACCCCGGGAGCAAAATGGCTCCCCAGTAATGTTGCTGGGTCATTACAACGCGTCTTTGTTACAAGTATATGACATGGCTGGATGGTCAGAGCATCAAATCCAGGGCCAGACCGGCGAACACCGCAAAGCCGGCCCAGTTGTTGTTGAGAAAGGCCCTGAAGCAGCCGTCCCGGGAGCGTTCCCGTGCCAGGTACTGGTGGTAGACAAACAGGCTGGCCATAGCAGTAACCCCCAGGTAGTAGAAGGTGCCGAGTTCGGCCTGGTTGCCCACCATGATCAGGATGACAATCACCATCGCCTGCAAGGCACCGATAATGACCCGGTCTGCCTCGCCAAACAGGATGGCGGTCGATTTGATCCCTACCTTGACGTCATCATCCCGGTCAACCATGGCGTAGAGGGTGTCGTAGGCGACAGTCCAGAGCACATTGGCGGTGAACAGCAGCCAGGTGAGCTGGCTCAGTTCATTGGCCTCGGCGGCCCAGGCCATGGGGATGGCCCAGGAGAAAGCGGCGCCCAGGAACAGCTGGGGCAGGTGGGTATAGCGTTTCATGAATGGGTAGATGAACGCCAGCAGGGCGCCACCGAATGACAGGTACAGGGTCAGCGAGTTGGTAAACAGCACGACCATCAGTAACGACACCAGGCACAGGCCGGCAAACAGCGCGACGGCTTCCCAGGCCCGGATGCGACCGGTAGTCAGGGGGCGGTCTTTGGTGCGTTTGACATGACGGTCCCAGTCTCGGTCAGCGAAGTCGTTGATGGCACAGCCTGCCGCCCGCATGAAGAACACACCCAGGGTGAAGATCACAATGTTGGCCAGGGACGGCATTCCGCCCGCGGCAAGCCAGAGTGCCCACCAGGTGGGCCAGAGTAACAGCAGGCTGCCAATAGGTCGGTCGATGCGCAGCAGCTTCGCGTAGTCGGCCAGACGGCTCTGGACGTGTTCTGGCAGGGCGTTCTGCAGCATGGCAAGGGTCTTCCATCGGTCGGGTGCGTGGGCAGTGGCTGATTATAGCCAGCCTGGCGGCGCCGGTTAAACCCGCGTTTACCGCTGGTAGAGTGTTGGCAGCAGGTACTCGCCCACCATCAGGGCCTCGTTGCCCCGGTGAAACAGGGAGCGCCGGGCCAATTGTGGTTGCTGGTCATCGGTGTTCTGGCACAGCCCGGTTTCCAGTGGGCCGCGCAGCCATTCAGGACGGCTGAAAAGATAGGCACCAAGAGGCTTGTTGCCGAGGTTACGAAGGCGTCGGCCCTTGCCTTCGAGGCAGGCCAGGGGAATGACGGTGCGGGCAAGAACCCAGGGTTGGCTATCGCCGCACAGGCGAACTTCCCTGATCCAGGCCCGCTGTCGGGGCGCGAGGCCGAGGCGCCGGGCTTCCTCAAGTGTTGGCACGGCGAAGCCCTCGTTGCAGACTTCCACGTGAAAGCGGTAACGGCACTGTTGTTGGAGCACCCGGGTAAACGAGCCCTCCACCTGGAGCCAGTGCCGAGCCGGGCCGTGCACCGCCGGATTGTGAAGCCCGGCGGCAGCAAGAGAACGGTACCAGCGCGTGGGGGGGATGATCGGCCCGTTGCGGTGGTCAGAGTCCTTTGACGGCATAGATTCCGGGCGCGTTGCGCCAGTATCCCTTGTAGTCCATGCCATAACCGAACAGGAATCGGTCTTCCACATACAGGCCGGTGAAGTCTGCTTTCAGGCCAGGGCGGGCCTTGCGATCATGCTCCTTGTCGACCAGAACTGCGGTCAGGACTTCTCGGGCACCATGAGCCAGGCAGTAATCCGCAATGGCGTAGAGGGTCGTACCCTCGTCGAGGATGTCGTCGACAATCAATACCGTGCGGCCTTTCATGTCGGCCTCAGGCTGGAGCTTCCATTCCAGGATGCCGCCGGTGGTTTCCTGGCGGTAGCGGGTTGCGTGCAGGTACTCCGCCTGAACCGGGAACAGAAGCCTGGGCAGCAGTTGTCCGGTCAGTATAAGACCGCCGTTCATCACACAGAACAGCAGTGGGTTGCTGTCTTTAAGGCGCTCGGTAATGGCAGTGGCCATCGTGTCGATGGCGGCGCTCACCTGCTGCTCATTCACCAGGCAGTCGGCTTCGGCCATGACCTGGTTCATGTCGGCGACGGTATCGGTCATAACGGTCGGATCCTGTCGTAAAACCGGCGATTATACCGAAGTGGGCCGATTGAAGGGAGGGGGTGGCACCAGTTAGCTATCTGTAGTTACAGCTATTGGCACAAATATACCGGGACGAGCGTCCGTGCTGGCATTGGTCATCGGCAATGGGGCGAGTATTATGGCCCTTTGCGGTTGTCTGGCCTGTCCGGACAAATCTTTTAAGTGATGCTTGATTGTTGCATTGTCAGACAATAATATTCCGCCAACATTGATGGGAGATATAGCATGAAGAAGTGGCAGTGTGTGGTTTGTGGCCTGATCTACGATGAGGCCGAGGGTTGGCCGGAAGATGGAATCGAGCCGGGTACAAAATGGGAAGACGTGCCCGAGGATTGGGTTTGCCCGGATTGCGGCGTTGGCAAAGAAGACTTCGAGATGATCGAAATCGGCTGATAAACGGAGCAGATGAATGACCAACCAGGCACCGATTGTGATTGTAGGCACCGGGTTGTCGGGCTATTCGCTGGTGCGCGAATTCCGCAAGCTGGACAAAGACACCCCGGTCGTCATGGTCACCGCCGATGATGGCGTAAGCTATTCCAAGCCGATGCTGTCTACCGGGTTTACCAAAGACAAAGACGCCCAGGGCCTGGCCCAGGCCGATACCGAAGCCATGGCTGAGCAGCTTGGGGTGGAAATACGCACCTACACCACCGTGACCGGCATAGACACCGGCAAGCACGAGTTGGTCCTGGGTGATGAACGGCTAGGTTACAGCAAGCTGGTGCTGGCCTGGGGGGCTGACGTTATCCGCCTCGGACTGGCCGGGAATGGCCTGGACCGCGTGCACTCCATCAACGACCTGCTGGACTACCGGGCATTCCGCAAAGCGCTGGAAGGCGGTAAGCGGGTAGCGATCATGGGGGCCGGGCTGATTGGTTGTGAGTTTGCCAACGATCTTCGCAATGGTGGTTATGAGGTCGACGTGGTTGCACCGGACGCCACGGTGATGCCCAGCCTTTTGCCGGAGCCGGCGGCTGAGGCTGTTCGCCATGAGCTGACGGAGCTCGGGGTTCGTTTCCACCTGGGAACCGTTGTCGAGCGGGTTGATGAGGACGGAGACGGCGTCCGGCTGACGCTGGGTAACGGTGAAACACTGCAGGCTGACCTGGTGATTTCGGCCGTCGGTTTGCGGCCGCGAACCGAGCTGGCGAAAGCCGCGGAGCTGGACACCGGGCGGGGTATACAGGTGAACCGTGCGCTGGAAACCTCTGCAGAGGATGTCTATGCCCTGGGCGACTGCGCCGAGGTGGACGGCCAGGTGCTGCTTTATGTTCTGCCTCTGATGGCCTGTGCCCGTGCGCTGGCGAAAACTCTTACGGGCGAACGCACCGAGGTCCGTTATGGCACCATGCCAATCATGGTCAAGACACCGTGCTGCCCGACAGCCGTATGCCCGCCACCGGTCGGCGCCGAAGGGAACTGGCAGATTGAACAGGAAGCCTCGGACGTGAAAGCGTTGTTCAAGTCGCCTGATGGCGAAACACTCGGTTTTGCAGTGACCGGACGCTTTGCCGTTGAAAAGCAGGCGCTGGCGCGGGAAGTGCCGCCTCTCCACCAGGATTGATCAGCCTGCCATCGGGGCCGTCCGGCCCCGATATTCTTCCTTGCCTTGTTGTTGTCGTTGCGAAATTTTGCTGTCTGGGGTAGAAAACCCGTTCGTGAGCTAACAAAACACAGGAGCAGGCATGCTAGAGGTAACCCGTAAGCTGGTGGAGCTGTTGGACTTGTCCCCCATCGGTGATGATCATTTTCAGGGTGAGAGCGAAGACCTGGGATTCCCCCATGTGTTTGGTGGTCAGGTGCTGGGGCAGGCCCTGATGGCAGCCAGTCGCACCGTAGAGGACCGGCTGTGTCATTCGCTGCACGCCTATTTTTTGCGCCCGGGCAACCACAGCATGCCGATTGATTACGAGGTGCAGCGGGTGCGTGATGGCGGTACTTTTTCGGTGCGTCGGGTGATTGCCCGCCAGGATGGCAAGGAAATTCTGACCGGCTCCATGTCGTTCCAGGTGGCCGAGCCCGGGCTGGATCACCAGTTGGAGATGCCTGAGGCACCGGAGCCTGATTCACTGCGGTCTGAGCAGGACTGGGGCAAGATGATTGCCGAAAAACTGCCGGAAAAGCTGCGGGATGTGATGACCAAGGATCGTCCGATTGAAATCCGCCCGGTCAATCCAATGAACCCGTTCAAGCCAGAGAAGCGCCCGCCCCATCGGCAGAACTGGTTCCGGGCGGCCGGCCCTCTGCCGGACGATCCGGTATTGCACCGGTGCCTGCTGACCTACGCTTCTGATTTCACCTTTCTCGGTACGTCGCTGAACCCCCATGGCCGAACGTTTATGAGCAAGGGGATGCAGGTGGCTAGTCTGGACCACGCTATCTGGTTTCACCGGGATTTCCGCATGGACGACTGGCTGCTGTACGATAAGGACAGCCCCAGCGCGTCTGGTGCCCGGGGCTTCAACCGGGGCAATTTCTTTACCCGGGACGGTGTTCTGGTGGCGTCAACGACTCAGGAAGCGCTGATTCGCGAGCGCCTGGGCTGACCGGACATCCAGTCAACCAACCCGTCAAAGGGCAGCGGTCTGGTCAGAATGTATCCCTGGATCAGGTCGCAGCCCATGTCTTCCAGCAGAGCCAGCGTTTCCTCGTCCTCAACTCCCTCCGCAACCACCGTGTAGCCCAGGCTGTGGCACATATCGATGGTAGTCCGCACGATCACCCGGTCTTCCTCCCGGTGTGACAACTCGGTGATCAGTGACCGGTCGATTTTGATCTCACTGGCTGGCAGCTGTTTGATGTAAGACAACGAGGAATAGCCCGAGCCGAAGTCGTCGATCGACAGGGGGATACCTGCCGCGTTCAGGGCATTCAGCGCCTTCAGAGAATTTACGGGGTCCTGCATCATGGAGGTTTCCGTTACCTCAAAGGTGATGGCCCCCATATGGGCATGAAAGCTCTGCATCAGGCGCTGAACAAATACCGCGAAATCCGGCTCCCGGAGGTTGTTGGGTGAGATATTCACCGCTATGCCTGCGTCGAAGCCCAGCTCCAGCAACCGGCTGCGCAGGTGCAGGGCTTCCTGCAGTACCCAGCGGGTCAGGGGTTTGATCAGTCCGCTTTGCTCCGCCAGGGCAATGAGCTGGTCAGGTGGGACCGGTTGTTCGCGGTCTGGCCAGCGGATCAGGGCTTCATATCCGACGATCTGGCCGGACTTGAGCGACAGCTTGGGTTGTAGATACAGCGCCAGCTTGTTGTTGTCGATGGCGTGTCGGAGTTCCGATACCAGGGTCAGTCGTTCCGCGCTGTAGGAATCCCGGGACGGCTTGTAGTAGGCAATCCCCCGGTCCCGGGCACGGTCAGAGCCTTCGGCAATCACGGCGCGACGGATCAGGGTGTTGGCGTCTGTACCGTGTTCGGGATAGATCGCGACCCCGAGTTGCGGCGCCAATGGTACCTGCATACCCAGGAAATCCACCGGGTAACGGACTTCCTCAATGCTGCGAAGCACAGCCCTGGTGGCAGCTTCCGCTTCGCTGGCATCAACCAGGAAGGCAAAGGTTTGCGGGTCCAGGCTGGCTAGGTAAAAGTTGCGGACGTCGCTCTGTTCAATGGCAATGGCGCCCGGTACATCTCGAATCACCGCATTGTAATGCTTGGACGCGAGCTCCAGGATGCGATCGCTGTTGCGATGGCCCAGGGTCTTGGTCACCGAATTCAGGTTGTTGAGGTGAATAATCACCACGCCATAGCGTTTGCGGTCGTTCGAGTGGGTGAGCTCACTCAGTTTCATTTCAAAGCTGCTGCGATTGGGCAGGCCTGTCAGTGGGTGATGCAGGGCCTGGTCCATCAGCCGAAGCTCGGCTGACCGCCGGGCTTCCAGTGCCCTTAACTCGGCTTCCCGGGCCAGAACCTTGTCCTGGCGTTCCCGGTAAATACGTACCGCCAGTGCCAGGCTTAGCAGAATGGCCTCCAGAGCGGAGCCTACTTGCATGCCGTAGGCGGTGATGAAGTTGGTAGGGATCAGGCCATACTTGTTGGCTGCGGTAATAGCACTGCCCAGGGTTAGAGCGCCCCAGGCCAGGGTGTAGTAGACCGCCTGGGGATTGCCGCGAACCCATTGGAGCGGCCCCACCACCGTCAGCAGCAGGCAGCTGGGAATGGCGAGTGCAACCGTCAGGCGGCTGCCGGTGCTGTAATCGGTGAAGAAGGTGATGACCGCCGTCAGAACATTGAGGGTAATGGTTAACAGAATCAGCCGGTCAAGCCCTGGGCTGGACCGTTTCAGCCTCAGGAACGAGCGTGAGAACAGTAGGGTGAAGACCATAGCAAACGGCACGGTCAGCAGCATGGCCCGGTTCTGTATAGCTGGGAGGTTTGGCCACAATAACTGATAGGTGATGCCGTTCAGGCTGCCCACAAGAATCAGGTAACCGAGGGTGGATAACACATAAAGTAGGTAGACCGGTTCCCTCAGTGCCAGAAACACAAACAGATTGAAGCAGATAACGGTAATCAGAATGCCGTAGTAACCGGCGTGCAGCTGGCTTTCGACAGAGGCCTTTTCAAAGTAGCTGCGGCTGTTCCAGAGCTTCAGGGGAATCTGCATGGCGCCCTGGGTCTCTACCCTCAGCAGGATCTGGTAATTGGCGTCAGGCTGAAGCTGAAACGGAAACAGGAAGTGAGGGTGTTGAACCGGTCGCTCCCGGAAGGGTTTCTGGTCGCCCGTGCTTTCATGGTGAACAATGTTGCTATCCCGGATCAGGTAAAAGTCGACATGATCCAGTTGCGGGTAGCTGATTTCCAGCAGGCTGATGAGTTCCGGGTTGCTGACCGGAAAGCGAAGCCAGATATGGTCTCGGATGTAGCCGAAATTGGGTGTTTTCTCCGGCAGTACCTGCCAATCGTCCGAGGCCATTGCTTGTTGGGGCGTGAGCTGAACGCCCGGCGCCAGGCGGAGATACTCCATCTCCGGAATATACGAAACGCTTGCCGGCTGCGCCTGAAGCGGCAGAGTTATCACCAGAAACAGCAGGGCCAGAAGCTTAGCCGGGTTCATCAGAGTCACAGGTTACCGTTATTGTCGTTATGCTGACGAGTATGGCCTGTCGCTGGAGGCGGCTCAAGCGTCGCGGCAGGGAGATTTGGTAACTTGTGTAAAGATTGGTCAAATACCGTTAACCCAGTTTTTGACCCAGGGGACCGCCTCGGTTTCGGGCTCCATGGTTTCCAGGGCATCAACCCTCAATGTTTCACCCACTTTGCGGGCACCGGTCTCGTAAAGAGCTTCTTCCATAAGGTCGCCGGCGCCGCAAAAGGTGTCTCCATAGGAGCTATCGCCCAGCACGATGACCCCGAACGGCCGGCCTGGTTGCTGGGGGAGTTGGTCCCGAAGGTCAACATAGAGCGTTAGAAGGTTGGCCGGAACTTCGCCTTGGCCCGTGGTGGAGGTGCAGACTAACAGGGCATCATCGTTGGAGGTTATGTCATCCAGGGTCGGATTTTCCAGGACCGCCACCTGGTGACCGTCGACTTCCAGTTCCTCGCGAATCTTGCGGGCTGTCAGCAGGGCGCCACCATAAACACTGCCAACCAGAACTCGAATTGCTGCCATGTCACCACCTATGCTTTGTCAGGACTTTGGCCCTTTGGCCAACCGGGGCTGATCATAGCGATGGTGTCCTGTGGGCTCAAGCCCGGGTTTCGGTTGCTTCCGGGGTGTCCTGGCTTCGTACCCGGGGTGCAATGCGGTTTCGGCCCGCGTCTTTGGCGTTGTACAACTGGATATCAGCCTGTTTTAGTAGCTCAGTTACTGAACCCGCCTTGGAAATGGAACAGACTCCGGCACTGATGGTGACCGGCAGGGTCTCGCCCTGATACTGGAACTGTGTACTGGCCACCTCCGCTCGAAGCCGCTCGGCCAGGGCCAGGGCCTGCAGCAGGCTGGTGTCTGGCAGCAGCAGGAGAAATTCTTCCCCGCCCCAGCGGGCCGCCAGGTCGGATTGCCGCACCACAGTATGGGTAAGGTCGGCGAACTGACGGAGCACCGAGTCGCCAGCGTTGTGGCCATGGTCGTCGTTGATGCGCTTGAACAGGTCCAGATCAATCAGCACCACAGAGAAATGGTGGCCCGCGCGTTTAAACCGGGAGAACTCGGTATTCAGCCGGTTCTGCATTTCCCGACGGTTGGCCAGCCCGGTCAGTTCGTCAGTTCGGGCCGCACGTTCATGGGCTTTTGCCAGGGCCAGAAGCCTGTTCCTGGCCCGCAGGCGCCCCGCTTCCAGTACAAAGCAGAAAATGGATTCAAAGGTCAGGGTGGCGAAAAAACGAATCTTGAAGTCGGTGGAATATTCCGCAGTCACCAGTGGCAGCCCGGGGAACTGGAAAACAATGATCGCCAGCAGATAACAGAACAGCAGAATGGCGGTGCCGCCTTTCAGACTGGTCAGGTAGAACAGCAAGGGCGGGAATACATAGAACCACAGCGGGCCGGTGTTGCCCTCGCCGCCGGATGCCAGCAGGTAGGCAAACAACAGGCCGACGGTGGTCAGCAGGCCGGCCTTCTGCACAACCCGGTCCCGCGTCCAGGCGTACCAGATCATGTTGAACGCAACAGGAACAATAAACAGCCAGAGCACCCAGGCATGAACCGGGTGCTCCGCATACCAGGCCTTGGTGCCAATGCCCGCCAGAAACACGACGGCCATCACGGACAGGCCATTGAGCAATCGGGAGATTTGCCGCTCTTCTTGTTCTCGGGAGCTGGCGTGGTCGGCTAGGGTGTCGTGGGTCATGGGCGCTTTTATCGTTTTTTGACGCTCTTTCCGGAAGTATGCGCCAAATTATATAGCATTTGCAGTCCCTCTTTACGGGAGTGTGACGCCTGCCTAGTGTGTCAGTTTTGTTTCAATTTTATGGCAAAAATTTTATAGTTTGCCCCCCCCGTGGCATGACTGCCCGATGTCCATTCAGCTCACAAGAGATGACATTGCTTATGGCCCGCTCCAGCAACTTTCTGGATACCCTGCTCACCAGCCCCGCCACGGAACGGTATCGGGTCGGGCTGAGCGTTCTGTTCCTGCTTATCGTCTGGCTTGTGGTTGGTTCCTTTAGCCAGGGCCTGCCCAATAATATGCTGTTGATGGCTGCTGCTGTTATTGGTGGGTACATGGCCATCAACATAGGTGCCAATGATGTCGCTAATAATGTCGGCCCGGCAGTTGGCTCCGGTGCCCTGTCGCTGGGTGCTGCGGTTTTGCTGGCGGCGGTGTTTGAGGCCGGTGGCGCGATCATTGCCGGTGGCGATGTGGTCTCAACCATCAAGGGTGGCATTATTGATCCCACCAGTCTCGATGACCCGCGCGCCTTTGTCTGGCTGATGACGGCAGCCCTGCTCGCAGGCGCCCTGTGGTTGAACCTGGCCACCTGGATGGGCGCGCCCGTGTCAACTACCCATTCAATTGTTGGTGGCGTTCTGGGGGCCGGTATTGCCGCTGGCGGCTGGGCCATCGCCGACTGGTCGGTGATGGGCAAGATCGCTGCCAGTTGGGTGATTTCCCCGGTGTTGGGTGGTGCCCTGGCGGCGTTGTTCCTGATTGTGATCAAAAAAACCGTGCTGTACCAGAAGAACCTGGTGTCAGCGGCCCGCACCTTCGTGCCCTGGCTGGTGGCCATCATGGCCTGGGCTTTTGGCACTTATCTGATGATCAAAGGTGTGAGCAAGCTGGTGAAGCTGGACTTCACCCAGTCCGCCTTGATTGGTCTGGCATTGGCGGCAGTGGTGTTTTTCACCATGAGAGCCCTGGTTGGCCGTAAGGCGGCGACGATGGAGAACAGCATCGATGGTGTGAATATGCTGTTCACCTGGCCGCTGATTTTCGCGGCAGCACTCCTGAGTTTTGCCCATGGCGCCAACGACGTGGCCAACGCTATTGGCCCGCTGGCGGCCATTAATGATGCCATCCAGGCTGGTGGCGGTGTGGTCACCTCGGCCAGCATCCCGCTTTGGGTGATGATGGTCGGTGCTCTGGGTCTTGCGGTGGGCCTGATGCTGTTTGGCCCGCGCCTGATCAAGACGGTTGGCAGCGAAATCACCGAGCTGGATAAAACCCGTGCGTTTTGTATTGCATTGTCCGCAGCACTTACCGTTATCCTTGCTTCCCAGTTGGGGCTGCCGGTCAGTTCCACCCATATTGCCATTGGTGGCGTATTCGGGGTTGGTTTCCTGAGGGAATACCTGAAATCCAACTATGCCACCCAGTTGCATAAGATCATGGAGCACCATGACCCGGCGGAGCAGGAGCGACTGAAGCCGTTCCTGGATGATTTCCGGAATGCGTCTGTCGAGGAAATGGAGAATCTGCTGAAGCAGGCCAAGCAAAAGAAGGATCAGGTGCCGCTGACCAAGTCTGAACGCAAGCGTCTGAAGAAGATCTACAAGGAGGAAATGGTCAAGCGCTCGCACCTGTTCCGGATTGCTGCGGCGTGGATCATCACTGTGCCGGCGTCTGCCCTGATGGCGGCGTTCCTGTTCTTCACCCTGCGTGGTTTGATGATCTGATGGTTTATGCGGGGCTGGTTACCGCCCCGCGGATTGGCCATACTATAGGCATCAGGCCCTGAGCGGGCCGGTTTGCTTTAACGCTATCCATAATCGGGGAGTCAGGAATGAGTTCATCTTCCGAGAGCCGTCAGGCCAAGATGATTGAAGAGTTGCGGGTGTTCATCAAGAAGGTGATGAGCGAGCCGACGATTGCGGTTAAATCCATGGATATTGCCCGTAAGTACAAGGGCCAGCCGAATTCAGATGAGTTGATCGCGCGTGAGATCAGTGCCAACACCACCATCCGGATTCCGGAGAACTGGAGTGAGGCGGACAAGATGTTCCTGGAGATCCTGCACGAGGTGCTGGATGACGAAGAGGCCCTGTACTGAAGGCTGTTCGCGGTTGTCGACGGCGTTAGCGGTTTGCAAGGTTTTACACGCGGATTTGTCCGTTTACGCTACACTCTCATTGGGTCATGGTCATACGCTGTAAAATCTGGTGGCGTTCATGGGAGAGACAATCGTCGAGCGGCAAGTTCCAGTCACTGATCTCGAGATCGGTATGCACGTCGTGCGGCTGGATCGCCCCTGGGAAGAAACCTCCTTCTTGTTGCAGGGTTTCATTGTAAAGTCCGAGTCCGACATATGGGCTCTGCGGGATCAATGCGACTTTGTCTACATTGAGGGTCGCGAAGTCAGTCCGGCAAGTGGCCCAAGTAAATCCGTAAGAAATCAGCCAAGCAAGCAAAGCAAGACCTCCTCTCTATTCAATTTTTTTGGCCGACATAAGGGCCGCCCTTCAACGGCGGATGCTCCCCGGGGAGGGGGCAAAAAACCTATCAGGGTGAACTACATCAACAAAGTGGCCCTTGGTGATGAGATTGGGCGAGCCAGTCAGTTCCATCGAGAGGCAAAAACGGTCGCGGACAGTATCATGTCAGGCCTGCGAGTGGGGCGGGCATTGGATCTCAATAGCGCCCGCAAGGTCGTCAACCAGTGTGTGGACAGTATTCTCAACAACACCGACGCCATGCTTTTGCTGACCAAGCTCAAAGAGCGTGATGATTACACTGCTGAGCATTGTATGAACGTGGCGATCCTGTCCGCAGCTTTCGGAAAACACCTGGGCCTGCTTGAAGGTGAAATTCGCACCTTGGGTCTTTGCGGTCTGTTGCACGATGTGGGCAAAGCGAGAGTCCCTTTGGACATCCTCCAAAAACCGGGCGCACTGACGCCGGATGAATTCGCCGCTATGCGGCGTCACGCGGATTATGGTCGGGATATCCTGATGTCGTCAGGACGTTCTCTGAATGCTGCTGTGGATGTGGCTTACAATCATCATGAGCGGCTGGATGGCAAAGGTTATCCGCGATCACTCAAGGCAGCGCAGATCCCCTATTTTGCGAAAATAGTCGCCATCATTGACACGTATGACGCCATCACCAGCAATCGAGTTTACGACACCTGTCGCTCCTCCATGACCGCTCTGGAAATCATTTACAAACACCGGGGCGCCCAATTCGATGGCGAGTTGGCAGAGGAGTTTATCCGATTTATTGGGATCTACCCACCGGGGTCGCTGGTAGAACTCCAGACCGGGGAGCTTGCCGTTGTCACCGAGGCCAACCCAAGAAACAGACTTCGCCCAAGGGTGCTTCTGGTAACCAGCCCCGACAAAAGCAGGCTTGCTGAACTCAAAGCATTAGATCTGGCCTTGGCTCTTGCCGATGAAAAGAACGCTCTTTACGCCATCAAACGCGAACTTCCGGACGGGAGCCACGGTATATTACTGAAAGAATTGATGGATGCCGGTTTGAAGCTGGCTTTGCCAGTGACGGAATCTGCCTCGGACTGACCATGGGTCAGCCATTAGCCCGTTTGTCTCTGTTATTTTGGGTCAGTACCGTGGCTGCCATCTGGTTCAGAACAGCCATTTCGTCGCTGATGCCGTTTTCCCACGACAGCTCTCGCTGCTCCTCAAGAATGTCCTCCAGAATATCCGGTGTTGTTAACGGGTTGGCCAGGACCACCCGGAAAACGATGCACGGGAAGTGGTAGTAGCGGGCCGGCTCCAGTCGGGTTCGGGAGACAAATGCCTTGCCTCTCTCCCGCTGGGTTTTCTGGATGAATTTTGTGATACGGTTCAGGCAGGTGTTCATTTTCTCTGCCTGCAGTTCGTCGGCCATGGCCAGTGCCTGGCGTACGTCTTCCGGACAATAACGGTAAGTCAGGATGTTCAGTTCCGGCCGGGTAACCAGTTCGAAATCCGGTTGTTCATCGATCATGTTGGCAAAGGTTTTGGCTTTGTCGATGCCCTGGTCGATGAGAATTTCGTAGCCTTCTCTTGCGAGGATTTTCAGGCCTGAGTGGATCAGCATGGCCATGCCCGGGCGGGAGCCTTCCAGGGTGGTGCTGCCGAGGTCCCGGGAACCTTTTCGGATGATGTACTGGGCGTGGTGTTCTACCGCGCTGGCGAGGCTGGGGTCTTTGAAGACCACCAGACCGGCGCCCATGGGTACGTAGAGCTGTTTGTGCGCGTCGAAGGTGACCGAGTCGGCTTTCTCGATGCCGCGCAGCAGGTGTTTGTGGGTGCGGGAGAACAGGGTTGGCCCGCCCCAGGCGGCGTCGACGTGGAAGTGGGCGCCGAATTCCCGGGCGATGTCGGCCATGGCGTCCAGCGGGTCGACGTTGCCGGTTTCGGTGGTGCCGGCCACGCCGCAGATAGCCATGACCTTGATTTTCTGCTTTTGCAGTTCCAGGCATTTGTCCCGCAGGGCATCGGGCTGGATACGGTTGAATTCGTCGGTTTCCACCGGCACCAGGGCATCCCGGCCCAGGCCGAGTACGTCGGCGGCTTTGCGCAGGGAATAGTGACCGCGCTTGGAGACAACGATGGCGGCGCCTTCGCAGCCATAGTACCTCAGTGCCCGGAACAGGCCTTCTTCGTGCAGGCCGCGGAAGCTGCCTTCGGCGGGGAAGGCGCGGTTGCGGGCGACCCACAGGGCGGTGAGGTTGGCGACGGTGCCGCCGGAGCACATGGCGCCCAGGGCGTGCCGGGGGTCGTGCATCCATTTTCGGTAGAAGGAGCCGTCCTGCTGGTACACCAGCCGGTGGATCATGCCCAGTACCTGGCGCTCCAGGGGGGTGAAGGCCTTCGAGGTTTCGGTTTTGACCAGGTTCTGGTTCAGGGCAATCATGATTTTTGACAGCGGCAGCATGAAGTAGGGCAGTGCCGAGGTCATGTGGCCGATGAATGCCGGTGAGGCGGTGTGAACCGAGTTGGCCACCAGTTTGTCGAGCAGGAACTGGGCCTGTTCGGAGACGAATACGGGCTTTTCCGGAATCACGGAGTCGGCGAAGTTTTTTTCGACATCGCTCAGGTCGCGTTCAACGGCGACGATGTGTTCCTGGAGGAAGCCGGCCAGGTTCCGGGAGATGTTCTGATCGATGCGGCTCAGGGTGGATTCCGGCGCCTCGGGCACCGTGAATACGCGATACATGGCCTCAACGGAGGCCTGGGCGGATTTTTTCTTTCCGGTCATAGAGCCACACACTTCTTTCAGTGGTTATCCGCAAGGTCGGTTCCGGAAACCCGGCGGACGAAGCCGGGCGTTGCCCGACACTCGTAGTATAGCCTGCGTGATTACAGGTCATGTATTCCCTGAGGGGCGGTAGTATAAGGCCTGAACAGCAATGACGCTATGCCCTGCGGGCGCTGGTGTTACGGCGCCGGGGCTATCAGAGGATTTCCCGGTGAACATCCAGGATGGCGGCGTCGATGCGCTCCTGGATGTCTTTTTCGACCTGGTCGAGGCGCTGGGTGATTTGCTGGGCGCTGGCGCCGAGGGCGGCGATGGTCCAGGTGGCGCAGTCCAGTGCTTCCTGGTCGGCGGTTTCGGCAACGGCCAGGTCGGGTTCTTTGCCCCAGATGGCTTTCATGGCGGTGAAGGCTTTGCGTTTGGCTTTGAGGTCTTCGCAGGCGTAGAGCTGGAAGTGCAGGGTGAGTACGCCTACGTGGGGGGTGATGTCCTGGTGCTGTTGTGGGTTTTTGCCTTCTTTGAGCAGTTTTCTCAGGGCTTCTGACATGTCTGGTTTGGCTCGTTTGGTGCAGGAACCGGTGAGGGTGGGCTGTTCAAAACACGCTGTGGATACGTCCTTGTACGCTCTGCTCCGCCATCCCTGGCTCCGCAAGGTTTTGAACAGCCCACCCTCACCGCTTCCCGAACGGTATACGGGGAGTCGCTTCAGCCGGTTGCTCTGGCTTTCGTGACAGGCTGTCTGGATTTTCCCTAGCCTACTACAGGTGTCGCCCGTTTGATAATCGCCGCCGGGTTGGTGCCGGAGGGCAGGTTGCCGTAGTTCATACCTCCGCTGGATTGCAGTCTTGAGGCGCAGAAGGCGTCGGCGACGTGTTTGTCGCCGAAGCGCAGTAGCAGGGAGCCTTGCAGGGTCAGGGCCAGGCGGTCGACGAGGTTGCGGGCGCGGTACTGGAAGTCGCTGATGTCGGCGAAGTCGTGTTGCAGTTGTGCCAGGTACTGGTCGAAGCGGCGGTCGGTGCCACGGGCTTCGGCGGCTTCTTTGAAGAAGGCGTCCAGGGTTTCGGGCTCTTTCTGCAGGGCGCGGAGGGTGTCCAGGCACTGGACGTTGCCGCTGCCTTCCCAGATGGCGTTGACCGGGGATTCCCGGAACAGCCGGGGCATGATGCAGTCTTCCATGACGCCGCTGCCGCCGATGCATTCCATGGCTTCGTAGGCGTGGTTGGGGGTGCGTTTGCAGATCCAGTATTTGCCGACGGGGGTGGCCAGGCGGGCCAGCAGGCGTTCGTGTTCTTTGTTCTGGTTGTCCATGGCCCGGGCTACGCGCATGGTGTAGGCGAGGGCGGCTTCGTTTTCGATGATCAGGTCGGCCAGGACGTTCTGCATCAGCGGCTGGTCGCTTAAGGTTGCGCCGAAGGCGCTGCGGTGGTGGCAGTGGTGGGTTGCCTGGGCCACGGCCTGGCGCATGCCGGCGGCGCTGCCGATCATGCAGTCGAAGCGGGTCATGGCGACCATTTCGATGATGGTGCGTACGCCGCGGCCTTCTTCACCGACCATCCAGGCCAGGGCGCCGCGGATTTCCACTTCGCTGGAGGCGTTGGCGACGTTGCCCATTTTGTTCTTGAGTTGCTGTACCTGCCAGGGGTTCTTGGTGCCATCCGGGCGCCACCGGGGCATCAGGAAGCAGGACAGGCCGCTGGTGGTCTGGGCCAGCACCAGGAAGGCGTCGCACATGGGGGCGGAGACGAACCATTTGTGACCAACCAGCTCATAGGGCTGGCCCGGGCCTTCCTGGCCGGTCGGGTAGGCCACGGTAGTATTGGCACGTACGTCACTGCCGCCCTGTTTCTCGGTCATGGCCATGCCGATGGTGACGGAGGTTTTGTCACCGTCTGGCACGTTGCGGCTGTCGTATTCGTTGGCCAGGATTTTCGGGGCCCAGAGTTTGGCCAGGTCAGGCTGGTTCTGGATCGACGGGATCGCTGCGAAAGTCATGGTGATCGGGCAACAGTGCGCCGCTTCTACCTGGGAGTGCAGGTAGTATTTGGCGGCGCGGGCGACGTGGGCGCCTTTGCCGGGGTTAGTCCAGGGCGAGCTGTGCAGGCCGTTCTCCAGGGCCACGCGCATGAGTTCGTGGTAGGCCGGGTGGAAGGTCACCTCATCTACCCGGTGGCCGTAGCGGTCGTGGGTGCGGAAGGAGGGCTTGTTGGCGTTGGCCTGATTACCAAGGTCAATGGTATCCGCCTGGCCGGCCCAGGCGCCGAACTGACTCAGGTCGTCGTTGGCGAAGCCGGCGCCCTCGCGCAGTACCGCCTCCCGCAGCGCGTTGTCCTGTTCGTAGAGGTTGTAGTTCTCCAGCGGCCGTGGCTGGTTGATCACCTCGTGGGTGGCCGACAGGTAGCGGTTGTCGGCGGTGGACTCGGTCTTGCGCTGCGGGCTGTTCATGGTTAGCTCCTGGTGCCGGTCAACCCCCGTATGCAGAAGCAGACGATGGTGTTGACCAGCTCATCTTCGTTGTTGTCTTGCCCCGGCGGTATGTCTGTCTGTGTTGGTGACAGAGGCCCCACCAGGGATTCTGATATCGCGCCCACCAGGCAGGTACTGGCGAGCCGTGCGTTTTGGTCCGGTATGCAGCCTTCGGCTATGCCATCCCGGATCGCCTGTTCAAACAGGCTGGCGTAAGCCTTTCGGTAAACCAGTCGCTCTTCTTCTACCTTCGGATCCACCGGTTCGGCGATCAGGGCCCAGGCCTTCATGGGGCCTTTGAGGGCCCTCTGGGCAAATTTCCTCAAGGCGTTGTCTAGGCGTTCAACGGCGTTTCCGGATACGTTGAGCGCTTCGGCCACCTTGTCGACTTCCCGCTGGGTGGCCAACCGGAAGATTTCGGCAAAAAGGTCCTCGCGGGACTCGAAATGCCGATAGATGGTGCCGGTGGCAACGCCGGCCAGGCCAGCAATCCGGGTGATACGGGCGCTTCGGAAGCCGCCTTCAGCGACACATTCCCAGGTGCGCTCGATGATGTTCTGGCGTGCCCGGGCTTTCCGTTCGCGCATCTTTTCGGTTTCACGATAGGCCATGCCGGCTCCTTACAAGTAGTGAATCACGGTTCATTCTTTGTGTCAATTTGCGGTTGTTTGTTTTGTCATGCAAGACATCTTTAAAATCATGGGCTTGAAATTGGATACAAAAAGTTACAAAAAAGTGGTTGTCAGGAAATAGCGTCGTCACCAAAACCGGATTATAAAGACGCCAAGACGGGGCCGCAGGCGGCCGGCGGTCGAGACGGGGTGCTGTCAGGCGCAGAGCCAACAGTGCTTGTAGTTCTGTTTTCGTTGATGGAGAAAATACCATGAGTGAATTCGACGAAAGCAATCTGGAGCAGTCCGGTAACTGGACCAGCGACAGTGATGATAACCATTCCATTGCCGGCAGGGCACGGGTCAGGGCCCAGTTGCAGGCTGATATCGAAGCATTCCTGCAAAGTGGCGGTCGGATACAGGAAGTGGACACCACGTTCCGTGCGGACTCCCCACGCAAGGTGGAAGTAGGGTTTAACAACCGATCCGTCTGATTCCCTTCATTGGCGGGCGGCGACTGCCATCCTGAGGCAGGGCCGTCCGTTTTTTGTCACTGGATTGTCATCGGTCAACGGCACACTGGGCTCAAACCTGCAATGCGTGGCCTCTGGGGTGTATGATGTCATCACTTTCCAAGGCCATCCATATTCAGGAGGTTATCCGTGTCCAAACAGCGCCCGCCGATTTCAAGCCGAGCCTATCCGTCGACTCGTTTGCGCCGTAATCGCGCCAGCGATTTTTCCCGCCGTCTGGTTCGTGAAAGCCAGCTGTCGCCTGATAACCTGATCTACCCGGTGTTTGTGCTTGAAGGCGAGAACCAGCGTGAGGCGGTGCCGTCCATGCCGGGGGTGGAGCGCCTGAGCGTCGATCTTCTGGTGGAGCAGGCTGCGGAACTGGTGGAGCTGGGCATTCCAGCGGTGGCGCTGTTTCCGGTCGTCCCTGCTGAGAGGAAGAATCTGTCTGGCTCGGGTGCCTGGGATTCGGACGGCCTGGCTCAGCGGGCGGTTCGTGCCCTGAAGAAAGCTCAGCCGGAACTGGGCGTGATCACCGACGTTGCCCTGGACCCGTTCACCACCCATGGTCAGGATGGCATTATTGATCACAACGGTTATGTGTTGAACGATGTCACCGTTGAAGCTCTGGTGAACCAGGCGTTGTCCCATGCCGATGCCGGGGCTGACGTGGTTGCCCCTTCAGATATGATGGACGGTCGCGTGGCGGCTATCCGCGATGCCCTGGAAGGCGCCGGTTATGTGAATACCCGGATTCTGGCCTACTCTGCCAAGTATGCCTCCAGCTATTACGGCCCGTTCCGGGATGCGGTCGGTTCTGCCGCCAACCTGGGCAAGGCTGATAAGGCGACCTATCAGATGGATCCGGCCAACAGTGACGAAGCCATTCATGAAGTGGCGATGGATCTGGCCGAGGGTGCCGATATGGTCATGATCAAACCGGGCATGCCCTACCTGGATATTGTGCACCGGGTGAAAACCGAACTGCAGGTGCCAACGTTTGTCTACCAGGTGAGTGGTGAGTACGCCATGCATATGGCCGCTGCGCAGAACGGCTGGCTGGATGGCGATGCGGTGATGATGGAGAGCCTGATGGCCATGCGCCGTGCCGGTGCTGACGGCATCCTGACCTATTTTGCAGTGCGCGCGGCGAGACTGATGAGGGATCGTTCGCGGGCATAGAGGGGCTTGAAGGCGCCCGAAATAACCATGGATATATAGAGTAATGACAACCGAGAATGCGCAAACCGCAGAGATCAGTGACCTGAGTGTGCCTGCGCCGGTAGATGTACCGCCGGTGGGCGAAGACATCAATCTGGACGCCAGTGAAAACTATTTCAACCGCGAGCTGAGCCAGCTTCAGTTCAACTACCGGGTGTTGAAACAGGCGCTGGATACCACTCATCCGCTGATCAACCGGTTGATCTTCTGCTGCATTTTCAGCAGCAACATGGACGAGTTCTTTGAAATCCGGGTGGCGGGCCTGCGCCAGCAAATGAAGTACGGCCGGGAGACCGTGGGCGTGGACGGCATGCAGCCAGACCAGGTGCTGGCAGAGATCAGCCGGGTGGCCCACGACTACATCCACGAGCAGTACGACATCATCAATAAGGTGCTCATTCCCGAGCTGGAAAAGGAGAACATTCACTTTGTCCGGCGCCGTGAGTGGACGCCGGCCCAGGCAGAGTGGGTGCGGAACTACTTCGAGGAAGAGATATTACCGGTGGTCAGCCCCATCGGGCTGGACCCGTCGCACCCGTTCCCTCGCCTGGTGAACAAGAGCCTCAACTTCATCGTTGAACTCGATGGCAAAGACGCCTTCGGTCGGGAAACCGGCATGGCCATTGTGCCCGCACCCCGCTCCCTGCCTCGCCTGGTTCGGCTGCCGGATGACGTCTGTGACGGCGGCGACAACCTGGTGTTTCTGTCGTCCATGATTCACGCCCATGCGGACGAGTTGTTCCCGGGCATGGAAGTGAAAGGCTGCTACCAGTTCCGGTTGACCCGTAACGCTGACCTTGAGCTGGAAGACGACCTGGAAGACCTGGCCTCGGCCCTGCGCGGCGAATTGTTGAGTCGCCGGTTTGGTGACGGAGTGCGTTTGGAGGTGGCCGACAACTGCCCGGAGGAGTTGGTGCAGTTTCTCTTGCGGGAGTTCGGTCTGACCGAGCGGGACTTGTATCAGGTGCATGGACCGGTCAATCTGACCCGTTTGATGGCCGTTGGCAGCCTGGTGGATCGCCTCGACCTGACCTATTCCAGTTTTTCCCCCTCGATTCCGCGCCAGATTCGCAGCAAGGAATCCATGTTTGATGCCATCCGCAAGCGGCCATTGCTGTTGTTGCATCCTTATGAAAACTTCAGCCCGGTAGTCGACCTGCTGCGTCAGGCGGCGAAAGATCCCCATGTGCTGGCGATCCGCCAGACCCTGTACCGTACCGGAGCCGACTCTGAAATTGTCGAGGCATTGGCGGATGCGGCCCGGCGGGGTAAGGAAGTGACCGCCGTTATCGAGCTGCGGGCCCGGTTCAGCGAGGCCGAGAACCTGGAGCTGGCAAGCCGTCTGCAGGAGGCGGGGGTGATTGTGGTCTACGGCGTGGTGGGCTACAAAACCCACGCCAAGATGATCCTGATTGTACGCCGGGAAGAAGGCCGGCTGCGCCGTTATGTGCACCTGGGTACCGGCAACTACCATGCCGGTAACGCCCGGCTGTACACCGATTACAGCTTCATGACCTGCGACGAATCCATCGGTGACGATGTCAACAAGCTGTTCCAGCAGCTGACGGGCATGGGCAAGGCATTGAAGATCAAGAAGCTGTTCCACGCCCCCTTCACCCTGCACAATCGCCTGATCAGTCTGATTGAGCGGGAAGCCGGGCTCGGTGAGAACGGGCGCATTATCTTCAAGTTCAACGCCCTGACCGAGCCGCAGGTGATCAAAGCCCTGTACCGGGCGTCCCAGGCCGGTGCCAGTATTGATCTGATCATTCGCGGTATCTGCTGCTTGCGTCCCCAGGTGCCGGGCCTGTCGGAGAATATCCGGGTGCGGTCCATCATCGGGCGCTTTCTTGAGCATACCCGGGTATATTACTTCGGCAACAACGGCAAACCCGACGTTTACTGTTCCAGCGCCGATGGTATGGAGCGGAACCTGCTGAGCCGGGTTGAGACCGCCTTCCCGATCGAAGAGCCGGCGCTGATCGAGCGGGTGACCGAGGATCTGGATACCTATCTTTCTGATAACTGCCAGTCCTGGGTATTGCAGTCTGATGGCAGTTATCTACAGAATCAGCCAGAAGAAGGAGAGGAGCGCCTGGCTTCGCAGCTGGTGTTGCTGGACCGGTTAACCTCTAAACCGAATTGATACGCTGGCCACCGGCCGGCAGGAAATAAAAACACAACAGGATTGGAACCTTGAATCTTAAACGTTGGACCATCGCCGGCACGGCGATACTGGTAGTGGCTGGCGTAGCCCCCTGGGGCGTGGGCTATCTGACTGAGCAACATTGGCAGGCTGCGACCGAGGAAGTCAACAATGCCCAGCCGTTCCTGCGCATGGAAACCGATCGTTACCGGCGCGGTGTGATGAGCTCCGAAGTCTCTGGTACCGCCACCTTTCTGGACCCTGCCACGGGCGAGAGTAACCGCATAGACTTTGAGGTTCAGGTTTCTCACGGCATTACTGGCAGCCACTTGAATTTCAGACCTACGGAAGGCTGGCAGCCGGAGGGGGCAGGCTGGTTCCCCAACGACGAACCAAAACTGACACTGGAAACCCGGGTTTGGGGTTCCGCCACGCTGGAATTGCAGGCCCCTGCTATCGAGATAAGCGAGCCACACGGTGGTGGTGTTTTGCGCAGCAGCGGTGGTCTGGCACGGATTGATGTTGGCCGTTTGGGTGAAAAAGCCGACATGCTGATGGTCTGGCCGGCGGTGGTGCTGTCCGGGCCGGAGATGAACGTCACCATTGAAAACGTGCACATGGAGCAGAGCCTTGCCTGGTTATCCGGTGATATCTGGACCGGCGCCGGTGCGGTCACGATTGATGCCTTGACCATGCAGGGTCCTCAGGTGCCGCCCATGGCGTTTAACGGTATCGCGCTGAGCAGTCATAGCGAGGCAGACCGAAAAGGCGAGCGACTGGATTCCTCGATTGCCCTGGCGCTGGACTCCGTTGTCTTTGATGACGGTACCTTCGGCCCGCACCGGATTGAGTTCGCTGTAGATGGTCTTGATGTTGCCAGCTGGAATGAGTTCAGTTCGGTGATGACCGACATGCAGCTGATGGCGGCGCAGGCCAGTCAATCCCCGCAGGCGGCGTTCGAGCAGCAGATGGCCCTGATGCAGCGGTTTAACGATTCGGTTCGCGGGCTAGCGGCCGCCGGATTTTCCGCAGGCATCCGGGAGTTGAGCCTGGATACGCCCGAAGGAGCTGTACAGGGAAGCCTGGACCTGTCCCACCCGGAGTTGTCTGAGAGTGAGCGGGCCAACATGCTGATGGTTATGCAGGGTTTAACCGGGGCGCTGGACTTCCGTATGCCGTTGGCCCTGGCTGAGAACTATCCGGCCGTGCGCATGCAGGTGGCACCCTTGATCAAACAGGGGTTGCTGGTGGATGCCGGCGACCAACTGGTCATGACTGGCCGCCTGCGGGATCTGGTTCTGGATATCAATGGCATCGAGATTCCGATGCCGCCACTGCTTTAATCCCTTCAGGACTTGCTGAACTTCTCTTTCAGGGCATTTGCCACTGCGGGGTCGACGAATTCGGAGATGTCGCCACCGAGCGAGGCGATTTCCCGGATCAGGGTCGACGAGATGTACGACAGGTGGTTGGCGGGTGTCAGGAATACGCTCTCCACTTCCGGGGCCAGGCGGCGGTTCATGTCGGCGAGCTGGAATTCGTACTCGAAGTCGGAGACTGCGCGCAGGCCGCGGAGTATGACGGTGGCGTTCTGCTCCCGCACGAAATCGGCGAGCAGGTTGCTGAAGCCGGTGACGCTGACGTTGGGGAGGTGGGCGGTGGCTTGCCGGACCAGTTCGCAGCGTTCTTCGAGGTTGAGCAGGGGCTGTTTCTTCGGGTTGTAGGCGACGGCGACGACGATTTCGTCGAACATGCGGCCGGCGCGTTCGATGAGGTCGGTGTGGCCGTTGGTGATGGGGTCGAAGGTGCCTGGGTAGATGACTTTTGGCATGCACAGCTCCTTTTGTTGATGGGCCGTAGGATAGCAGGAACCGTTTACATGCTGTAGTCCGCGTGGTGTACCGGGCCTTTTGCGAATGGTGCCTTGTTTCGGTGCTGGCGCCGGTCGGGGGTGGCCTCCCGGGAGACGCTACGAGCACTTCCCTGTGCGCTTCTTTCGGGCCGTCCATGGCCCTCAAGACTCCCGGGAGGACACCCCCGACCAGCGCTACCCAACTGAGTGCAGGTCTCCCCGGAATCTCTGGGAGTTTTCCACGTTTTCATCTTATTGCAGGAGCGAAGGCTAGCCTTGCTTTCTTAGCTTCTGCGCCAACCGGTTACTGTTCCTTGCCGCCAATGCATACACCGACAACTGCGGGTTCGCACCAATGCTGGTGGGGAAGATGGACGCGTCGTGGATGCTCAGGTTGGCTACCTGGTGGTGTTCGCCGAAGCCGTTGACCACGGAGTTTTTCGGGTCGGCGCCCATGCCGCAGCCGCCCATCTGGTGTGCGGTGAACAGGCGGGCGCGGTGGGGTTTCATGGGGAGTTGGTTGATGGCGTCTTTGGCCTGGGTCCAGCTGGTGTACCAGCCGGAGTCCAGGTGTACCGCCTGGACGGCTTCGGCGCCGGCGGCGAACTGGATTTCGGCCATGTCCAGGTAGGCCTGGCGGATGCCCTGCCAGAGGTAGTCGGTGATGGGGTAGTCCAGTACCGGGCTGCCGTCGTCCCGCAGGCTGACGGTGCCGCCGGGGCTGTCTTCGTGGAAGCCGTCGCGCAGCAGGGCGATGACGGATTGCATCCAGGGCAGTTGGCCGAGGTTGTCTTTCTGTTCCTGGCCGTGGCCGGGAACCACGCCGGCGGCCATGGCGGGGTGCAATGGAGGGACTTCCAGTTTGTAGCCGACCGGGCCATCGACGCCGTGTTTGAAGTTGAATTCATCGGAGTAGATGGACTGCGGCGCGCCGTAGAAGGGATCAACCTTGGCGGGCATGCGGGCGACGGTGGCGTTGACCGGGTGGATGAACGAGCGCTTGCCGACGCGTTTGTAAGGGTCCGGCAGTTCCGAGCGCAGCAGCAACCCGGGAGAACCGATGGCGCTGGCGGCGACTACGAAGTGCCGAGCTTTAAGGGTGACGGTAACGCCGGATGGCGTGACACCGTTCGGGCCCATGGCGCTGGCCTGCAGGTGGTCGATGCGGTCCTGGTTCATCACCAGCCGGTCGGCGCGCAGGCCGTGGAACAATTGGGCGTTGTTGTTCAGGGCGCCGGGGATGGTGGTCATCAGTGCGCCCTGCTTGGCGTTGGTGGGGCAACCGACGCCGCAGTAACCCAGGTTCCAGCAGCCTTTGACGTTCCGGGGGATCACCTGCCAGGAGTAGCCGAGCTTTTCACAACCTTGCTTGAGAATGTCGTTGTTCAGGTTCGGCGGTGTCATCCAGGGCGCCATGGTGTGGCGCTCTTCCCGGCCCTGGAACCAGGGGGCCATGGTGTCCGGGGCGAGGCCGCTCAGGCCGAGGTTCTGGCTCCAATAGTTCAGGGTTTCGTCTGGCGTGCGGAAACTGCTGGTCCAGTTCACGGTCGTCGAGCCGCCCACGCAGCGGCCCTGAAGAATGGCAATGGCGCCGTCTGCGGTGACCCGGCTCATGCCTTCCTGATACAGGCTGGCGTAGGACGTCAGCTCATCCATCTTGAAGTCTTTCTGGTAATACAGCCGGCCTTCTTCCACCAGAATCACCGACAGCCCCTGCCGGGCCAGAATCTCCGCCGTGGTGCCGCCACCGGCACCGGTGCCGATGACCACCACATCCGCTTCCACGGTTTGATCGGTGGTCAGTTTGCTGGCGTCAGTCACATTCCAGCCAGAAGCCAGACCCCGGGCGATAGGGTCGTTCATGGACATACTGCTCTCCGTAATCTGCGATGGGGTCAGGCGTTGTGGAACTGGGGCAGGGCATCAACCGCCCAGGCGGGTGGCCCGGGGTAGCCAGACAAGTGCCAGTGCGTGTCGTGGCCATAAAACGCCACGTTACTGATTTTGGTCAGGGCGATATAGCCGTTGTTCAGCAGACCAATCCGGCTATCCCGCCACCGATTGAGAAACGCCTCAGCACTCTCGGTAGTCACCGAGGGCCAATCCGACCACACCCGCGCCAGGGTTATCCGGGTGGGTGCGAAATTCAGCAGATCAAACAGCTTGCGCAGCTCCTTCTGGTTCGCCGGCCCAAACATCACAATGCCCTGATCAATCCGCTCGATGGTCCCGGCAATCGCATGTTGCCGCTGATTCGGCTCCTCCGGCAGCGCACCGGCAAACATCGCCGGTAACAGTGCTTCAAACAGGGCAATATCATCCCGGCTCAAAAACTCGAACTGGTAACTGGCGTCCATCCGGGAATCAACGGCACTTACCCGCCCGGCGGGGGCGGTAGCGCAGCCCGTGAGGCCGGCGGTCATGCTGACGGTGCTCAGGAAAATGGCGCCGCCGAGGCCGGTTTTCAGGAAACTGCGTCGGCTAAGTTCCGGCTGATGGTCTGGGTGGTATTCCGGGGAGGGTTTGGTCATTGTAGAGGCTTCTTTCGACGTTGTTGTTATAAGGCGGCAGGCACTTTGCCGGTGGCTGGGGTGTGGTGCGTCTTTCCAAGACTGTGCAAAACATGGATGTTTTGCTCAAGCCTACATGGAAGTATTCACGGCGTGTCTTGGAAAGACGCACCACACTCCAGCCCTGCACCAAGCAATCAGGCTTCAGCGAATAAACAGCTTATAAACCATCCGATGGGCCGCCGTTCCGTGCGGCGCATAAACAAACTTGCCGCTGTTGAATTTTTGCTTGGTAAAGATCGCCCGATGATGGGAGAAAGTCAGGAACCCTTCCTTGCCATGGTAATGGCCCATACCGGAATCACCGATACCACCAAACGGCAGATCATCCTGCGCCACATGCATCAACGCATCGTTGATACACATGCCGCCAGACAGCGTGTTATCCACCACAAACTGCTGGTGCGACTTGTCATAGCCAAAGAAGTACAGCGCCAGCGGACGCGGCCGATCATTGATGTAATGCACGGCTTCCTCCAGACCACCGTAGCTCACCACCGGCAGAATCGGCCCGAAAATCTCATCCTGCATCACCTTCATATCCGGCGTGGTTTTCAGTACCAGCGTCAGCGGAATCTTTCGGGTGCCGTCCTTCATGTTCTCATTGGCCGGATTGATCTCCACCAGCTCGGCACCTTTGGCCCGGGCGTCCTCCAGATAGCTCTGCAGGCGATCGTACTGGCGCTCATTGATGATCGCCGTGAAATCATCGTTATCCCGCAGGCTCGGATACATCTCCGCAAACCTGGCGCGGAACTCATCCACAAACCCCTGAACCCGATCCGCCGGGCACAGCACGTAATCCGGTGCCACACAGGTCTGGCCCGCGTTAAATGCCTTACCAAAAGCAATCCGCTGGGCCGCGTCTTCCATCGGCACATCCGGAGACACAATCGCAGGCGACTTGCCGCCCAGTTCCAGGGTCACCGGCGTCAGGTTTTCTGCGGCCGCGCGCATCACCAGTTTGCCTACCGAAGTGGAACCGGTGAACAGCAGGTGATCAAAGGGGCGCTGGGAGAAATCGGCGGCCACGTCCGCCTCGCCAGTAATCACCGAGACCAGATCCTCCGGGAACATGGATTCAATGATTTCCTTGAACAGTGCGGAGGTGTGCGGAGTGAATTCCGACATCTTGATCATGGTGCGATTGCCGGCAGCCAGAGACGCCACCAGTGGACCAACGGCCAGATACAGCGGATAGTTCCAGGGCACGATCACACCGACCACACCCTTGGGCTGGTAATGCACCTTGTTACTGGCGGGCTGGAACAGAACGGAGACGTGCCGCTTGGACGGCTTCATCCACTCGTTCAGATGTTTGAGCGTGTAGTTGATACCCTGGATGGATGGCATTACCTCTGCAATCAGGGTTTCATCTTTGGAGCGGCAGCTGAAGTCCCTGTCAATGGCCTCTACCAGACGGTCCTGATGGCATAGCAGGGCACGCTTGAGTCGTTTCAGATTCTCCTTGCGTTCGGTCAGAGACGGCATCGGGTTGTTCCGGAACGCCTTCTTCTGGTCCTCAAACACGCGATGGGTGTGCTGAATCTGCTTTTTGCTCTCAGTGAGCTGGACGACAGTGGCTCCCATGTTTCTCTCCCCATTGGCTGCAGGGCGATACCCTGAGCCTGTTGTTTTTGGTTGGCTAAAATCTGGACGATTTGCACTTGAGGCTATTATTAGAGTATATACTCTAGGCAGTCAAGAAATGACGGTTGGCTCATCGGGCCATCCGTGATGCAGATAACAACAATCACTGGCGGGACGATGAAAACCAGAGACAAGATTCTGCTATCCAGTCTGGAGCTTTTTAACGAGCGGGGTGAAAGGAACATCACCACCAATCACATTGCCGCGCACCTGGCGATTTCTCCGGGCAACCTGTATTACCACTTCCGGAACAAGTCCGACATCATCTACGAAATCTTCCAGGAGTATGAAAAACTGGTGGATTATTACCTCGATATTCCGGAGGATCGGCTGCTGACGCTTGACGACCTGACCTTTTACCTGGAATCGGTGTTTGACGGTTTGTGGAGTTACCGCTTCTTTCACCGGGACCTGGAATACCTGCTGGACAGCGATACCAGGCTGCGCCAGGACTATCGGGAATTCACCAATCGATGTCTTGCTGCCATCAACCGTATCTTCGGCAAGCTGGCGGAGGCGGGTATTATTGAGCCGCAGCCGGAAGATTTACGTTCGGCCATGTCGCTCAACGTCTGGCTGGTCATCACCAACTGGATGGCTTTTCTGAAGACCGCCCACGCCAGTGACGAGCCTGCCAGTCTCACCCTGACCGAACTCAAGCAGGGTATTTATCAGGTGTTGACTCTGGAATTGCCTTATCTGACCCCGAATTATCGCGAGCAGGTGCTGGCGTTACGTGAAAAGTATCGGCCAACGCTGCCGGAAAATCCGGAGCAGAACGGTGAGTCCTCGCGGGCTGAAACCGGGGTTTCTGTCCGGATTGGTTAAAAATTGAACTTTTTTCCGCGATCGCGTTCAAAGGTAGTGACGTGGGAAACCGGACATTTCCTGCGTCTCCTGAGTGAGTTCTCAGGTGCGTCGCAAACCCTGACGTTTCACCGGCCTGTCTGATGGCAGGCCGGTTTTTTTCATCAGGGGGTTTCCGATTCCGGCGCCTCCAGCCAGTCTGTCAATGCTTCCCGGCATTCATCCACGCCACGTTTTGAGGTGGCGGAAAACATGATCAGGTGTGCTACGCACGCATAGGGTTTCAGCTTCTGGGCAATGCCCAGCATGGCCGTTTTCGCTTGCCCAAATTTCAGCTTGTCGGCTTTGGTGGCAAGAATCATCAACGGCAGGTTGTTATGCTCGCACCATTCCACCATCATTTGGTCGAAGTCGGTGAGTGGGTGCCGGATATCCATCACCAGCACCAGGCCTCGCAGGCAGCGGCGATCATTCAGGTAATGCCCCAGATGCTGTTGCCAGTCGTCTTTCATGTCCCGGGAGACTTTGGCGTAGCCGTAACCGGGCAGGTCGACCAGGCGCAGGTTCTCTTTATTGAGTGTAAAAAAGTTTATCAGCCGGGTGCGGCCGGGTGTTTTACTGGTCCGGGCCAGTTTGCCGTTGGCAGTAATGGCGTTCAGCGCGCTGGACTTGCCGGCATTGGAGCGCCCAGCGAAGGCAACCTCGGCACCGATGTCGGGCGGGCACTCGTCCAGTTTGGACGCGCTGATCAGAAAACGGGCACTGTTGAACGAAACGCTTTTTTGAGTCAGATCAGGGTCCACGATGGTTGGTATTCCTTTGGATTTCAGTTATCGGCGATTAATGTATAATGCTACACCAATTTCCGGCGGGACGCTGCGCGTTGCCGCTGTCAGTCCCGGTGATAAGCCAGATAGATTGGCGCCTGCCGGCTGCACAACGAAGAATACTTTCAAGATGCAAAGATGAGAGAAGCGGAGCGAGCATGAAAAGACTGATCGCAGGAGTTGTTCTCGGAGTTGGCCTGACGGCAATGGCTCACGGGGCAGGGGATCCGGCAGCGGGTGAACAGAAAGCAGCGGTGTGTGCCAGCTGCCACGGGCAGGGCGGAGCCAAGCCGATTATGGCGGTGTATCCGAAATTGTCCGGATTGGGCGAGAAATACCTGTATCGCCAACTGGTCGATATCAAAAACGGAGACCGTCCGATTCCGGAAATGACCGGCTTGCTGAATAATATGTCTGATCAGGACCTGTGGGATCTGGCTGCCTACTATAACGAGCAGGAAATGGTTGTTGGCCAGGCCGATCCGGACCTGGTTGAGCGTGGTCAGGCGCTGTTTCGTGGCGGCAACATGGCCTCTGGTGTTCCCTCCTGTGCCGGGTGTCACAGCCCGACTGGTGCCGGTAACGAGCCGGCGGGCTATCCGCGCTTGGGCGGCCAGACTGCCGAATACGTAGAGAAGCAGCTGAAAGCCTACCGTGACGGCGAGCGTGCAGGTACCACCAACGCCAACATCATGGTGGACGTGGCTAGCCGTCTGACCGATGCCGAGATCAAGGCCTTGGCAAACTACGTTTCCGGCCTGCACTGAGTCCGGCTTGACGTAGTGAGTTGTAAAAACCCCGCCAAGGCGGGGTTTTTACTGCTTACCTTTCCGTAACCATTCCCTTCTGGCCAGCAGTGGAACTTTCCCGGTTTGCTGGGTCATAATCGTTGTCACATCAGAACATCGAACTCGGAGACTCCCGATGATAAGAACACTAGGCACAGTTGTTGTTTTCGCGCTGTCTATGGCGGTTGGTGCTGTTGCGCAGGCTCAGTCATGGGTTGAGAACACTCATTACCGCACCCTGGATAATCCGGTTCGCACCGCATCGGACGAAGGCGTAGAAGTTGCCGAAGTGTTCTGGTATGGCTGCCCTCACTGCTATACCTTCAAGCCGCTTATCGAGTCTTGGGCCGACCAGGCGCCTGACTACGTGAATTTCGTGAAGCTGCCGGCAGCACTGGGTCAAAGTTGGGAGCCTCACGCTTACGCCTTTTATGCTTTGGAGGCCATGGGTGAGCTGGACAAGGTGCATGACGCCCTGTTTACGGCGCTGGCTGGCGAGCGTCGCCCCCTGAATTCCCCCGAAGCTCTGGCGGATTTCGTTAGCGGCTACGGCGTTGATGCCGAGGAGTTTCTTAACAACTACCGCAGCTTCGGTGTTCGTGCGCGGGTTCAGCAGGCCCAGGCCAAGATCCGCGGCGCGCGCATCACCGGTACACCGACTATGCTGGTAAATGGCAAGTACGTGGTCAGCGCCTCCATGGCAGGTGGTCATGAGGCCGTGCTGTCTGTGGTTGACTACCTGGTCGAGCAGGAACGCGCTGCGGCAGAGTGAGCCGCCGGTATTGAGGGGCGCGTTCAGGTTCAGCGTGGGAATCCCCTGTTATGTATAAGCGTCTGCGCAATCAGATTAATGGCATTCTCCGGGGGCCGGAAGGTCCCCGGGGGGCCTGTTCTGGTAGCGAGCATGTGCCTGAGTTCGAGCCCCATCGTCATATCCGGCTGCTCACTTTCAATATCCAGGTGGGCATCAATACCTCGTCTTACCATCACTACCTGACCCGCAGCTGGCAGCACTTTCTGCCTCATCGTCGCCGCATCGAGAATCTCGACCGTATTGCCACCCTGTTGCGGCAATACGACGTGGTGGCGTTGCAGGAATGCGACGGTGGCAGTTTGCGCAGTGGCTATATCAACCAGGTTCAGTATCTGGCAGAAGCCGCCGGTATTCCCTACTGGTATCAGCAATTAAACCGCAATCTTGGTCAGATCGCGCAGCACAGTAACGGTCTGTTGAGTCGGTATCGGCCTCTGGATGTCACTGAGCACAAACTGCCCGGCCTGATTCCTGGCCGTGGAGCGATCATTGCCCGGTATGGTTCGGAAGACGATCCGCTCATACTGGTACAAATGCACCTGTCCCTCAGCAAGGCGGCACAGCAGCGGCAACTGGGTTACGTGCGGGATCTCATTGCCGACTACCGGCACGTAGTCCTGATGGGGGATATGAATGCTCATGCAGAGCAGCTGCTGACACAAACGCCCTTGAAAGAAACCGGCTTGATACCCCTGCCGGGCACGGCTCACAGCTTCCCCAGTTGGCGGCCCGAAAAGGCTCTGGACCACATTATGGTCAGCCCTTCCCTGGAAATCCGGCGTGCCGAGGTGATCAGTTATCCGGTATCGGATCATTTGCCCATCGCCATGGATGTGGCCTTGCCGAAGGGGTACCTGGAAACTTTTTAAGGCCTGCGAGGCCCTTTCGGTGCAGGGGTGTTTTGCTCAGGTATAAAAAAACCCGGCTCGCAGGCCGGGTTTTTTGTGGAGGCAGGACCAATTACTTGATCTTGGCTTCCTTGTACGCAACGTGCTTGCGGACAACCGGATCGTACTTTTTGATCTCGATTTTTTCCGGAGTGTTACGCTTGTTCTTTTTGGTCGTGTAGAAGTGACCAGTGCCTGCTGATGAGACCAGCTTGATTTTCTCGCGCATGATGCGGCTCCTTAAACTTTCTCGCCGCGGGCACGAAGATCGGCCAGCACAGCGTCGATGCCTTTTTTGTCGATGATGCGCATGCCCTTGGTGGAAACGCGCAGCTTCACGAAACGCTTCTCGGTCTCAACCCAGAAACGATGGTTCTGCAGATTCGGCAGAAAACGACGACGAGTGTGGTTCATCGCGTGGGATACATTGTTACCGGTAACCGGACGCTTACCGGTAACCTGACAAACTCTGGACATACTTGCCTCCGACCTGAGCAATGGTCTATCAATACGAATTCGTTTTTTAATGCGTCTCTGGTTGCTCCGGAGCAATAACTGCCACCGGTTCGCGCCTCTAAACTGAACGCTGCTCGCCAGACGCCGCCAGAAAGGGACGCTTTTATACCAGAACTGGCCGGCCAACGCAAAAAATTGTTGGGAATTTGGCCAGTTTTCCGGAATCGACCCTGCTGCAGCTACATCAACCCTCTTTCAGCCAGGGATACTACCTCACCATGGCCGATAACCATATGGTCAAGAACCCTGATATCCACCAGTCCGAGCGCTTCTTTCAGTCTGCGGGTCAGGGAAATGTCCGCCTGGCTGGGCTCCGCGACGCCAGAGGGGTGATTGTGGGCAAAAATGACAGCGGCGGCGTTGTCTTCGAGGGCCTGGCGAACCACTTCCCGGGGATACACGGCGGCGCCGTCAATGGTGCCGCGAAACAGTTCCCGGTACTGGATCACCCGGTGGCGGTTATCCAGAAACAGGCCGGCGAACACTTCGTGGGGGTAAGTGCCCAGCCGGCTGGTGAGAAAACGGCGGGTGTCGGCCGGTGAGCGTAGCGGATCGCCCTGGCGAAGTGGTTCGTCCATCACCCGGCGGGCCATCTCCATGGCGGCCTGAACCTGGGCGTATTTGGCCGTGCCCAGGCCTTTGACCTCACAGAACTGCCTGCGGGAGGCGGTCATCAAGCCCCGCAGGCCGGAAAACTCGGCGATCAGATGGCGGGCCAGTTGCATCACCGGCATGCCGGTGGTGCCGGTGCGCAGGAAAATGGCCAGGAGTTCGGCGTCAGACAGGGCTTCCGGGCCGTGGGCCAGAAGGCGCTCACGGGGCCGTTCATCGGTTGGCCAGGCAGGGTTGGTCATGCTGTGCTTCCTTGCGTGTCAGATTGTGATGCATCCTGCATCGGTTCTCAGAATTACAAAGGTTACTCCAAAAAGTAACCTTTGGTAAACGAACGGGTGCTCTTGCAGGCTGCCTGCCGGGCCCGGGCGTGCTATCTTATAACCCTTTCATTTTACGGGATTACGGAGCCCTTCATGGCTGCCAAACGAATTCTGATGGGAATCACCGGTGGCATTGCTGCCTATAAAAGTGCCGAACTGGTCCGGCTGCTCAAGAAAGCGGGCCTTGAAGTGCGGGTGGTGATGACCCGGGGTGCCGAGGCATTTGTGACGCCGCTGACGTTTCAGGCTCTCAGCGGCGAGCCGGTGCGTACATCGCTTCTGGACCCGGAGGCCGAGGCCGGCATGGGTCATATTGAACTGGCCAAATGGGCCGATCAGGTGGTGGTGGCGCCCGCGTCTGCGGATTTTCTGGCCCGTCTGGCCCAGGGCATGGCGGATGACCTGCTGACCACGGTTTGTTGTGCCACTGAGGCGCCCATTGCGGTGGCCCCCGCCATGAATCAGGCCATGTGGAAAAATTTCCGGACCCAGAGAAACATGTCCCTGCTGGCGGAAGACCCGCAGATCACCGTCTGGGGGCCGGATCAAGGCGAGCAGGCCTGCGGTGATACAGGTCCTGGCCGGATGCTGGAGCCGGACGCCCTTGCCAGCCGGATTCTGGCTGATGCAGCCCGGGCCACTGTCGGAGCGCTGGCGGGAAAACGGGTGGTGATCACAGCAGGCCCTACCCGTGAACCCATTGATCCGGTGCGTTATATCTCCAACCACAGCTCCGGCAAAATGGGTTATGCCCTGGCTCGGGCGGCAGCAGATGCGGGTGCCCAGGTGGTACTGGTGAGTGGCCCGGTTAACCTGCCGGTGCCGGATGGCGTGGCAGTCCGACCGGTGATGACGGCACAAGACATGTTGCAGGAAGCCGAGCGGGTAGTGGCGGAGGGCTGCGACATTTTTATCGCCACAGCGGCGGTGGCTGATTACCGGCCTGCGGCCTGTGCCGGCGACAAGATCAAGAAAACGGACGAAGCGATGACACTGTCGCTGGTGCGCAATCCGGATACGCTGGCGACCATTGCCGCCCGCAAGAATCCTCCGTTTACCGTGGGTTTCGCCGCTGAAACCACAGATGTCGCCCGCTATGCCCACGATAAAATGCAACGCAAGAAGCTCAATATGATCGTGGCCAACGACGTGTCCGTCCCGGGGCTGGGCTTTAACAGCGATCAGAATGCCGTCACGGTATTCTGGCCGAGCGGGGAGCAGGCGATTGGCCCGGACAGCAAACAGGCCATCGCAGACACATTGGTGGCGTTGATCGCCGAACACAGCAACAAGGTCGGGAACTCATGACGCAAAAGAAACTGCAGGTACGAATCCTGGACGATCGAATTGGCACCGACATACCGTTTCCGGAGTATGCAACGCCGGGCTCGGCCGGCCTGGATCTGCGTGCTTGCCTGAATGCGCCATTAACGGTCGAGCCGGGCGAGACTCACCTGATTCCGACCGGGCTATCCGTGCACATTGCCGACCCGTCGCTGGCGGCAATGATCCTGCCGCGCAGCGGTCTTGGTCACAAGCACGGCATCGTACTGGGCAACCTGGTGGGGTTAATCGATTCCGATTACCAGGGTGAATTGATGGTGTCATGCTGGAACCGGGGCCAAACCGCTTTCACCATCGCCATCGGTGAACGTATTGCCCAGCTGGTTCTGGTGCCGGTTGTGCAGGCAGACTTTGAAGTGGTCTCTGAATTCGGCGCCAGTACCCGCGGCGAGGGCGGGTTTGGTTCAACCGGAACGCACTGAGTCGGTTACCGGAGGCTGGCAGCGTTTATGCAGGTCGGCGTCTATACTTTGCTGGTAACTGATTGTCCGGGACGTAAAAATCATTGCGGGAAGCACTATGAAACTCGGTAAAAAGAAAATCAAAGAGCCGTCGGTGGATGATAATCCCGAAAAGAAGCCGGGAAAGAAAAACAAGCGAAAAACAGAATCCTCAGGGTCTGGCCTCAAACGACTCAACACCGTTGCACTCAATCAGTCGCTGGTGGTGGTTCTGGCCGGCGTGGTTGCGGTGGCCCTGCTGCATTTCCTGGTGGTTGTGCCCGCCGGTGAGCGCAGTTACCAGCAGGCCCGGGTGGTTGAGGCCGACGGCGCCCAACAGAGGCTGAACCAGTATTTTAGCGCCCAGCAGGAACAAGTGCGTGCCCTGGCCAATCAGCGCTATGTGAGTAATCAGCTTGCCGAACAAGGTGACCGGGACGAGCTGGCGCGCCAGCTGCAGGCGGCGTTGCCGGGAGCCCTGGCGGTTTTTGTTTTCCGTTACCGTGATATTCCCCGTACCGGCAGCAGCGACGGCCTGCTCGGGTTTGCCGGCCTGGAGCTGGCCCGGCGGGCAGAGAACGGGCAGTCACTATTGCCAGACGCCTTTCCCCGTAACGATCAGTGGTATCTTCAGTACGCCGCGCCAGTTCGACATCCGGTCAGCAACGCAGTGCAGGGCAGTGTGCTGGTGGTTTACGGCGCGGATCAGCTTCGGCCCCTTCTGACCGTTGGCAACCGCCAGTTGGGAGGCCAGTTGTCGCTGGTGCAGGCGGCATCGGGTTCCCAGCGCACCGTGGTCAGCGCCGGCCGGGGGACGGGCCCTTCTGAAACCAGAACCCTGTCGAATCCTGACTGGTCAGTGGTATTCCAGCCGGCCCGGGCGCCAGAGGCACCGGTCAATACCATCTTGGCCGCCGTGCTGGTCGGCATTCCGGGACTGGTGGCCGCAATTGTTGTCTGGGTGTTGTTGGGCGGCGCCCAGCGAGGCATTCGCCAGGATGTGACGGCCTTGATCCAGTGGTCGCACAAGGTGTTTGGCGGCGAGCGGGTGAAACTGCCGACCTTCCGTTGGGATATGGTGGCATCTACCGGCGAGGTGCTGTTCCGCCTGTCGCAGATGGTTGATAAACGGCTGGCAAAAGCCGCCGAGAGCGCAAAACCGCAGCCGGCGGCAGCCGGTGCCAGAAAGCCCGCTTCCGGCGAAGAAGAACCCCTGCTCCAGGACAAGGACATGCCCGACATCGATATGCTCGATGGCGACGAGGATGTGCTTGGTTTTGGCAGTGGCGATGATGCCCTGTTTGATGAGGATATCCCCGAGGTAGTGGAAGCCGAGCTGCCGTCGGTCGAGGTTGCCCCTGAAATCTTCAGGGCCTATGACATCCGTGGCATTGTTGGCGAGACCCTGTCGCCCGAAGTGGTGAGGGTGATTGGTCTTGCCATTGGTTCCGTGGCCTCGGCCCGTGGAGTTACCTCCATCTGCATTGGTTACGATGGTCGCCATTCCAGCCCGGACCTGGCCGATGCATTGGCCAGTGGCATCATGGCTACCGGTTGTCATGTGATCCATGTGGGCGCGGTGCCCACGCCGGTGCTCTATTTTGCCACACACCAGTTGCAGACTGGCTCCGGCGTGATGGTGACCGGTAGCCACAATCCGGCCAACTATAACGGCCTGAAGATCATGCTCGGCGGCGAAACCTTGTCTGGCGAGGCGATTCAGAAACTTTACCAGCGTATTCAGACCGCCGACTTCACCTCTGGTCAGGGCGCCCAGTCCCGGGAAGATGTGCGCCGGGCCTATCTGGATCGGATTGTCGGTGACATCGCCGTGGCCGCGCCGCTTAAAGTCGTGGTGGATGCTGGCAATGGTATCGCGGGCGAACTTGGCCCCATGCTGATCGAAGAGCTTGGCTGTGAGGTAACCCCGCTGTACTGCGAGGTGGATGGTGACTTCCCCAATCACCACCCGGACCCCGGCAAGCCGGCCAACCTGCAGGATCTGATCGCCAAAGTGCAGGAAACCGGCGCCGATATCGGCCTGGCCTTTGATGGTGACGGTGATCGCCTGGGTGTGGTAACCAACACCGGAAAGATCATCTGGCCGGACCGGTTGCTGATGCTGTTCGCCCGGGATGTGGTGTCCCGAAACCCGGGGGCGGATGTCCTGTACGATGTGAAATGCAGTCGTCGCCTGGCAGGCGTGATTTCCGAAGCCGGTGGCCGGCCCATCATGTGGAAGTCCGGCCACTCACTGATGAAAGCGAAAATGAAAGAAAGCGGCGCGCTGTTGGCAGGTGAAATGAGCGGCCACGTATTCTTTGGTGAACGTTGGTACGGCTTCGATGACGGCCTGTATTCAGCCGCCCGGTTGCTGGAAATCCTGGGTATTGAGGATCGTCACAGCGACGATGTCTTTGCCGATTTCCCCGAGGATATCAGCACGCCCGAGCTGAATGTCGAGGTGACGGAAACCGAGAAGTTCGCGATCATTGAGCGCCTTGGCAAGCTGGGTGAATTTGGTGACGGCAACATCAGTACCATCGACGGCATTCGGGTAGATTATACCGATGGCTGGGGCCTATGCCGGGCGTCCAACACCACGCCGGTTCTGGTGCTGAGGTTTGAGGCTGAAACCGACGAGGCCCTTGAACGGATCAAGGCCGTCTTTCGTGAGCAATTACAGAAGGCCGCACCCGAACTGGTTGCGGACTTCTGACAAGATACATTCTCTGACAGCAAGGAATTACACATCACCATGGCGCTGGATCGTGAAACAGCAATGCAGGTGGCCTCGGTACTGAGCCGGGGCCTGCCCTATATCCAAAGATTTACTGGCAAGACCGTTGTGATCAAATACGGCGGTAATGCCATGGAAAACGAAGAGCTCAAAAGCAGCTTTGCCCGGGACGTGGTACTGATGAAACTGGTGGGCATCAACCCCATCGTGGTTCACGGCGGCGGCCCCCAGATTGGCGAGCTGCTGGAGCGTTTGAACATCAAATCCCGCTTTGTGAACGGCATGCGCGTGACCGACGCCGAAACCATGGATGTGGTGGAAATGGTGCTGGGCGGCCAGGTAAACAAGGAAATTGTATCCCTGATCAACGCCCAGGGCGGCACCGCCGTGGGCCTGACCGGTAAAGACGCCAACCTGATTCGTGCCCGCAAGCTGGAGGTAGTTGACCGTTCACCGGAACTGGAACGACCGGAGATCATCGACATTGGCCACGTGGGGGAGGTTGCCAGTGTTAATGTCGATGTGATCGACATGCTCACCCGCAGCAACGTGATTCCGGTGATTGCCCCCATCGGTGTGGGCCCGGATGGCGCCTCCTATAACATCAACGCTGACCTGGTGGCCGGCAAGGTGGCGGAAGCCATGAAGGCGGAAAAGCTGATTCTGCTGACCAATGTCTCCGGCCTGAAGAGCAAGGAAGACAAGGTGCTGACCGGCTTGACCGCCCAGCAGGTTAACGACCTGATTGATGATGGCACCATCCACGGCGGCATGCTGCCGAAGATTCGCTGCGCGCTCAGTGCAGTGGAGAACGGCGTGCGTACCTCCCACATCATTGATGGCCGTGTTGCCCATGCCTGTTTGCTGGAAATCTTTACCGACGAAGGCGTTGGTACCCTGATTTCCCGGAACTAAACAACCTGACCCGGGAGCAACCGGATGAAGCGCCTGTTGTCATTTCTGATCACGTTGGGAATTGTGGCTTTTGTCGGTTTCAAGGCCGGCGTCTGGTGGCTGACGGATCAGCGCATGGCACAAGTGCGGTCGGAGCTCTCCAGCTATGGTGTGCTGGAGCGAGGCCAGATCGGCTCGGCTCTGGACGGCCGGGTGACCTTGAGGCAGTCCCGTTGGGAAGACTTTCGACTGACCCAGCCGTTGCAGCTGGGTCTGATTGAATTTGATGTCGGTTCGCCTGTGACCCTTCTGACCACCCTGGCCAACCCGTCACCGCTGCCAGCGACCTGGTCGCTGACGGCAGAGCAGGCCAGCATGGCTCTGGAGCCGACCATGTTCCGGAACTGGCTGACCGCGGGTACCGAATCACAATCACGGCTGCCGCCGCTGGTGTCGCTGGCCTGTGCGCCTGATCCCCGGCAGCAACTGGGCAGTGGCGACCTGATGCGCATGGGGATTTCGGCTATTCGCGGGGACGTGCACCTGAGGCAGGGCCCTGAAGGTGTCGGGTTGGAGATCAACAGTGCAGAAACCGGCAGCCTGGAAGCGGAATGGCCGGACGCCCGGGTTAATCTCTCCGGCCTGGCGGCCACCCTGGAGAGCAGTGCTGAACCAGTTCGTATCACCTTTCGGGACGCTGGTTTGATGCGCCGCCTGTCGGCTTACTGTGCCCGGGAAACCGGGCAGGACGTGAACCAATGGGCCAGTAACGCTGTCTCTGTGATGGCGGCAAGCCTGCAAGCTCGTGGCTACGATGGCAGCGATCAATTGCTGGCACTTTACCGCCAGTGGCTGTTGGAAGGTGGCGAGCTGCAATTTGCCATTACACCCGGCTCTGGCACTTTTGGCATACCCGTACGCTCTGAATCGGCGCCCGAAGCCGCCTGGCCGGTTGACTATAATGGTGCCGGGGTTCCCGATATCTACCTGACCGAAATGGAAGCCCCCGAGCCACAGTTGCCTCTGGAAGCACTGGAACCGGTGATCCCCCGGGAGGAGCCCGGTGTTCAGCAATGGTACCCGGCGGACCTGGAAGGGGCGCAGACCTGGCTGGGGCGGCAGGTGAGGGTAACGCTGTCTAACGGCAATCAGGTAGAGGGTCGCCTGGTCAGCGCGGGGGAGCGTGAGCTGGAAGTGTCACGCACCGTTGCCGGCGGAGAGGTGGCTTATCCAATATTGATTCGGGCCATCACCCAGTTTGATGTCTGGCGGCGAGGCAGGGCAGACTGAGATCAACGACCGGGAGGCTACCATGGCGCACAGCACTGACAAGTTACAGACCATACCGGACATCCGGGACATGCTGACTCGGTTGATTTCGCTGCCCTCCATCAGCAGCGCATCACCGGACTGGGACCACAGTAACGAAGCGGTTGTAAGAACCCTGGCCGAATGGCTGGAGCCCATGGGGTTTGCGGTGGAAATCCTGGAAGTGCCGGGTATGCCGGGCAAATACAACCTGATTGCCACGCTTGGCAGCGGCCCGGGCGGGTTGGTGCTGTCTGGCCATACCGATACCGTTCCGTTCGATGACAAGCGTTGGCAAAGTGATCCGTTCACCCTGACCGAAAAGGACAATCGCTGGTACGGCCTGGGTACCTGCGATATGAAAGGCTTCTTTCCGCTGGCCATTGAAGCGGCCAAAACTTTTGTCGACCAGCCGCTTCAGCAACCATTGATCATCCTCGCCACGGCGGACGAAGAAAGCTCCATGAACGGCGCCCGGGCACTGGCGGAGGCCGGCAAACCGAAGGCCCGGTATGCGGTCGTCGGCGAGCCGACCAACCTCAAGCCGGTGCGCATGCACAAGGGCATCATGATGGAGCGGCTGCGGTTTGATGGTCAATCCGGCCATTCCTCCAACCCGGACCTTGGTCGCAATGCCCTGGAGGGCATGCACGAGGCCCTGGGGGAACTACTGAATCTGCGCACCGAATGGCAGGAAAAATACCGAAACCCTAACTTTAAAGTGCAGGTACCGACGCTGAACCTGGGCTGCATTCACGGGGGTGACAACCCGAACCGGATCTGCGCCCAGTGCGAACTCCACTTCGATTTGCGTCCGTTGCCGGGGATGAACATGGAAACCCTGCGCCAGGCGATCCTCAACCGGATGCAGCCCCTGGCAGAACGTCGGCAATTGAACCTGACTTTCGAGCCCTTGTTCGACGGCGTGCCGCCTTTTGAAACGCCGGCCGATGCGGCCCTGGTCAAGGCGTGTGAAACGCTGACCGGCCATACCGCCCACGCGGTTGCCTTCGCCACCGAGGCGCCCTGGTTGCAGAAGCTGGGCCTGGAAACCCTGGTGATGGGGCCTGGTTCCATTGACCAGGCGCATCAGCCGGATGAGTTTCTTGAGATGTCGCAATTACAACCCACCGTGGATATTCTGCGCGGTCTGATCAAGCAGTTTTGTCTGTGATGGAAGGGGAGAAAGGTTTGAAATCGAACGAATGGCTGCACGGATTCCGCCACTCATCTCCGTACATCAATGCTCATCGCGGCCGAACCGTCGTGCTGACCATGCCTGGCGATGCCATCGAGCACCGGAACTTCATCAATATCATCCACGACATTGCCTTGCTCAGCAGCCTGGGTGTGCGCCTGGTGGTGGCCTTTGGTGGTCGCCCGCAGATCCAGTCCCGGCTGGACGACGCCGGTCTTGAATCGGCCTTTGCCCGCGGCTTGCGCATCACCCCGGATAACCACTTGCCCCTGGTCATGGAAGCCATTGGGGGCTTGCGGGCCTATCTAGAAAGCCAGTTGTCCATGGGTCTGGTTAACTCGCCCATGCACAATGCCAGAATCCGGGTCACCAGCGGCAACTATGTTACTGCCAAGCCGGTGGGGGTGCTGGATGGCGTGGATTTCGGCTACACCGGGAAAGTGCGCCGGGTGGATACCCGGGGTATTGAACAGCTGCTGGAACAGGGCCACATCGTTCTGTTGCCGCCCATGGGGTACTCGCCCACCGGTGATGCTTTCAATCTGTCTTACGAGGACGTTGGCAGCCAGGTGGCGGCTGCCTTGCAGGCAGAAAAACTGATCGTGTTCATCGATGACGAAGGCCTGCTTGAGGAAGACGGTTCACTGATTCGGGAGCTGTCGGCTCGCCAGGCGTCGGAACGCCTCAATACCAATGTGGTGACCGGCCATGACGCGGCACTGCTCAAAGCAGCCTGTGATGCCTGTGTGAAAGGCGTGCGCCGGGCCCACATCATCAGCTACGTGGAAGATGGCGCGTTGCTGGAGGAACTGTTCACCCGGGACGGTTCCGGTACCCTGGTCAGTGGGGATAACTACGAGCAGATCCGCCAGGCCAGGGTGGAAGATATCGGGGGTATTCTGGAGTTGATCCAGCCCCTGGAAGAGCAGGGTATCCTGGTGCGCCGCTCCCGGGAAATGCTGGAAACCGAAGTGGACCGCTTCGTGGTGGCCGAGCGGGATGGCACGATCGTTGGCTGTGCCGCACTCTACCACTACCCGGACGAAGGCTCCGGTGAGTTGTCCTGTTTTGCGGTCGACCCGTCGTACCGGCGTGCCGGGCGTGGTGACGACATTCTGGCGATGATTGAAAAGCTGGCGAAGGCCCAGGGTATCCGCAAACTGTTCGTACTGACCACCCAGACCGAACACTGGTTCCGGGAGCGGGGCTTTCTGCCCACGGCGGTGCAGGATTTGCCTGGGCCAAAGCTGGCGTCCTACAACACTCAGCGCAACTCAAAGGTGTTCTACAAACCGTTGTGACAGGGCGCTGAGTTGTTGTTCCCGCTCCTTCGGCGTGGCCCTGGACAAGATCTTGACCGAGTCATAGAACTGTTCGAAGTCGTAGTGGTGATCCCGCAACAATTGCCGGAATGCCGGCACATGCTGGTTGTATTGCTGGAACAGAGCCAGGTTGGCGTTGTTCAGGCGCACCGGCGGTGTGCCAAATGGGCCAGGCTCCGGGTAGTGTTCTGATAGCTCGGCGTAGGCGTGGGCCAGTTCCTCCAACAGGGTTGCCTTGCGGCCCCTTAGCACGTCGGCGGCCAGTACCTGTTGTTGCTGATAGAGCTGTCGGAGCTGTGCGCCGACGTCGTTGACCAGGTCCAGGGTCCGATTACGGTGCTCCAGCCGCTGCAGGGCGCGGTCAAAACCGGCTTCGGACGCCTGCTGTTCCAGCCAGATTCTCAGGCCTTCCAGTTCAACGGCGGTGGCAAAGCTTTCGTTAAACGCGGTGTCTTCCTTGATATACACCACCTGATGGGCCAGTTCGTGGAACATCAGTGCCACCATGCGGTCATCTGGCAGGCTGGTAAAACCGGTGTGCAGAGGGTCATTGAACCAGCCCAGGGTAGAGTAGGCAGTGACGGCGCCGATGAAGGTGTCGTAATCCTGTGCGTTGAACCGGGCCTGCTCCTTGCGCGCCCGCTCCAGATTGAAGTAGCCTCGATAGGCTTGGCAGCCCACCACGGGATAACACCACTGGTGAGGGTCCAGCGAGAATTCGGGTACAGCAACCAGGTTGACCACAACCCAGGGCTGGTCCAGCTCAACGTATTTGGTAAAGGCCTTGCCGACGGGTAGCTGAAGTACGTCATTTGCGAAGGTGCGTGCGGACTGTGCAACGGCCAGTTTGCGTTTCAGTTCCGGGTCGGTTTGTGGGTCGCGGGCAACCGATTCCACGGGTTGTCCCCGCAGCATCAGTGAAAGATGGCCGCCCACTGCCTGGCCATAGTAGCCAATGGTCGAACACCCCTGGAGCCCCGTTAACAGTAGCAAAAGAAGATAGATCTGACTAAGCTGTCTCATGTATCCGTACGTTGTGATTGATGGACTTTCCGGCTCCGCCCTGGTACTCGTCGTGACAGGCTCGCTGGCTGTTTTCCGGGGCTGGCTATATTCTTTTTATCATAACAGCAGATCACAGCCACTAACTCAGGGATGTTCGCCAGGGCGACGGTCGTTGGCGACCAGGCCGGCTTATCAATTGGTCAGGTAGTTCATGGATCCGAGAGAACGTCGTAGCAGTACCCGACAGCCCATTAAACTTGCGGCACAGATCGACGCAGGTGGCGGTAATACCTGGCCCTGCCAGATTGCTGATTTTTGCGCCGAAGGCCTGTTCATCCGCTATTCCGGTGAAACCTCACGAAAACTGGACCGGGTGTTCGATCAAAGCCAGCCGTCCGAGCTGGTGGTTCGGTTTCGCGGTGTGGACGGCCAGCGCCGATATGAATTGCATGTCAGCCCCGTGCGGCGCATAGATGGCGCTATGGGGGTGAACTTAACCCGCTCCAATCCGGACGCCCTGAATGCCATGCTGCAGCTTTGCGGCAGCAGTGGTGATCAGGCCAGGTCGTCGTTGCGGGCGCCCAGTGAGCGGGTGCAGTTTGTGCTGCATCAGTCTGCCAAAACCGTGACCAGTTTCATCGAACCGCTGATGGATGCCTGTTTCGTGCAGATGGTCGATGCGCTCCGCAAGGCTGCCCAGAAGGCTCCCAGCGATCAGTTGGCCAATGAGTATATGGACGCCTCAGGGCAGCTCCAGGCACGCCAGAGGATTCTTTGGCACCATATGGCGAGGTTTCTGGAATCTCCTCTGAAACCAGCCCAGAAGGGGGTGCCGGGGGCTGAGTTGTCTGTGGTCGACAAGAACGAGTTCGAAGACTGGCTGGCCATCCGGGTAATGGTCACCCGGGCCGATACCCAGTACCGGGGCGATCTGCTTCAGCTCAAGCTGCGACTGGACAAGCTCGGTATCGCCAATCGCACCGGCCACCACAACCCGCTTGGGCCAGCGCTGGTCTGTGAGGCCTTCCATCATGCCCTGTTACAGCTCAAGGCAACCAGAGAGGTGGAGAAAGTCTGCCTGAAGACCTTTGAGCAAACCGTGCTTAAACAACTGGCGCCGCTGTACCGGGAACTGAACAACATTCTTATTCGTCATGGCGTACTGCCAGACCTGGACCTGTCCAAATACCTCAGTGAGCAGGCACCGGCAAAGGACGAACCCACGCCCGCGCCGACAGTCACCAGACCAGAAGAGCCCCCAGCCGAGAGCCCGGCCCAGCCCGCCGAGGAATCCCGCGCCACGCCCGGAAGCCGAGCCCTGAAGAGCCGGTTATCCGGTGAATTCCGCGGCTACGCCCAGGCCGCCCAGACGGCGTTTTCCACCGTTCGCAATCTGCTCACAACCCTGCAGGCAAGCCGGGTTTCCCGAGGGGAAAGTCCCCGGGAGGACTTTGCCCCCAATGCGCGCCCACTGTCGACCGGTGAACTGCACCGGGAATTGCAGGAGTTGCAGGTACGCGCGGCGGGCCCGGAAGAATCCGCCGCCCCGCTGAAAGAGCGGGTGGTCGAGAAGATCAAGGAAATCGGTGAAGCCCGGCTGGATGACGAGCAGCAGCAAACCCTGGATGTCGTTGATCGCTTTTTCAAAAGTGTCGTGGAAAGCCCCAAACTCAGTGACTATGTGCAGGCCCGGATGCGTCAGCTGGAAGTGCCGGTGCTCAAGGTGGTGATGCGGGATCCGGCGTTTTTTGAGGATCAGGACAGCCCTGTCCGCGGCGTGATGAACCGTTTGGCCCAGCTGGGGGTCAAGGGTGGCCGCCTGAACCCGGTGGTCCAGCGACGGGTCGACGAACTGGTTCAGCGCATTGCCACGGATTTCGAGCAGGACACCGGCGTGTTTGAACAGACTGTGACCGAGCTGGACACCCTGATTGACCGGCAGAATCTGGTCTACCGCCGGAACGTCGAGCGTGTAACGGCAGCGGCCGAGGGTGCCCAGAAGGTGTCTGAGTCCAAGGCGGCGGTGAGCGCCGCGATTGATCAGCGCATTGCCGGTCGCAAGGTTCCCCGGGCGCTGGTCAGTTTGCTGGAAGGCGGCTGGCGGGACCTGTTGTCACTGACCTGGATTCGCCAGGGGCCAGACAGTCAGCTCTGGCAGGACTACCTGGCGGTGATTGATTCGCTGCTGGCCTTTGCCGATGATCCGGAGAGCAGTATCAACCTGCCGGAGCTTCTGCGGCTGATCCAGGACGGCCTGGCGTCGATATCCAGCAATCACATGCCGTCTTCCCAGATTCGCGATGAATTGAAGCACTTCCTGGTTCGCCGGCCCGATAAAACCCCTGAGATGGTCGAAGTGCCGCGGGCAAAACCAGCGGAGAAAGACCCGCAAACCCTCAACGAGCGGGAACAGCGCAGCCTTCAACGCTGGATCAACCGGTCGCAGCAGCTGCGTACCGGCGACTGGCTGCGGGACCAGACCCGGCCTGACGAACCCCAGTATATCCGGCTGGTCTGGATCGCCCGGGGCTTTAGCCGCTTTGTCTTTGTCAATCATCAGGGCATGCGGGTGGTTGAGCTGGAGCTGGACGCGCTGGCCCGACAGATGCGCAAGGGCATCATCGTGCCTGATAACCAGTACGACCGACCGCTGGTGGATGAAAGTATCGACCGCATGGTCCGCAACGTTTATGACCAGCTGTCCTGGGCGTCCACCCATGACGAGCTGACCCGTTTGCTTAACCGCCGGGAGTTCGAACGGATGCTGGAGCAGCAGTTGGCCCGTCGTGAAGACAGCCGCACTCTGTTGCATCTGGACCTCCGTGGCTTCCGTTTGCTCAATGATACCGCTGGCTACCAGGCCGGTGACGAAACCCTTAAACAGGTGGCAGAGCTGTTGTGCCACCATGTGGGTGATGGCATGCCGGTGGCGCGCCTGGCGGGCAATGAATTCGCCATGCTGGTTGCGGAAGAGCAGGGTCAGGTTGTGGCCGCGGCCCTGATCGAGGCCATTGAATCGGCTGAGTTTGCCTTTGGCGGCCGCCAGTATACGTTGTCGGCCAACGTTGGCCTGGTGGCCGAGTTACCGGCTCTGGTGAGTGCCGAACGCTGGCTGAGAAGTTCGGAGCAGGCGTTATCCCAGGCCCGGAAGATGGGGCCGGGCAAGATCGCCGAATTTACTCTGGATGCCGATGACCAGGCCCGCCAGGAGCAGATCGCCGCGCGCGTCGCCAGCCTGTCGGATCCGGATGAAGAACGCATGCTGCTGCGCTGCCAGAAGATCATACCGCTTCATGCCGAGGCCCGGATGACGGCCCAGTATGAGATTCTGATCAGCATGTACGATGACAGCGGCGCCCTGATAACCGGCCAGGATTTCGTGCGCATGGCTGAGCGCTATGATCGCATGCAGGCGGTGGACCGCTGGGTGGTCGGGCATATGCTGGACTGGCTGAGGGACCAGGCACCGGACCCCCGACACGTCGGTGGCGTGTGTATCAACCTGTCTGGGTATTCGTTGAATGATCAGAGCTTGCTGGAATTTATCTACGAGAAGCTCAGTGAAAAAGACGCGCCCATCGAACGGCTGTGGTTTGAGCTGACCGAGGCATCTGCCATCAGCGACGTGCAGGCGGTGGCCGATTTCATCCTGGAGATGAAAGAACTGGGCTGCCGGTTCTGCCTGGGTAATTTCGGCAGTGGCCCCAGTTCGTTCCAGTTCATGCGTTCCCTGCCGGTGGATCTGATCAAGATTGACAGTGCCTTCACCAGCCAGCTGGTGTCGAGCCAGACTGACCAGGCAATGGTGAGATCCATGGTGGACATGGCGCATTACATGAAGCGGGAAGTCATTGCCTCCCAGGTTGAATCCCGAGACGTTCTGGATATGCTCAGGCAGCTGGGTGTGGACTATGCTCAGGGCTTTGTTGTTGAAAAACCACGCTTGCTCACCAGCCTGACCTGATCCGGGAAATTGCTCATTATGTCCAAACGCCACCCTATCATTGCGGTGACCGGCTCCTCCGGGGCCGGCACGACCACCACCGGCCAGATTTTCAGGCGGCTGTTTGCCAGTGAGGAGTTGAACGCCGCCATGGTGGGTGGTGACAGTTTTCACCGGTACACGCGGGAACAGATGGCCCGGCTGGCGGCCAAGGGCCAGTTTGGCGAGCGTAACCACTTCGCCCTGGCGGCCAATCATATCGACCGCCTGGAAGCCCTGTTCTACGACTACAGCCATACCGGCAACGGACGATACCGTCAGTATGTTCATGATGAAGATCGCCAGCTGGTTGAGGCCGGTCATAAACCGGGGACATTCACCGCCTGGGGACCACTACCGGCAGACACGGACCTGCTGTTCTATGAGGGGCTGCATGGAGGCGTGATCAGCGAAAGCTTCAACATTGCCCAGTACGTTGATTTGCTGATCGGCGTGGTGCCCATTGTAAACCTGGAATGGATCCAGAAAATCCATCGGGATACCAACCAGCGAGGGTATAGCCAGGAGGCGGTGGTGCAGACCATCATCAACCGCATGGAAGATTACGTACACGATATCGTGCCCCAGTTTTCCCATACCCACATCAACTTCCAGCGCATACCCCTGGTGGATACCTCCAACCCCTTCATCGCCCGGGATGTGCCCAGTGAAGATGAAAGCATGGTGGTGATCCACTTCCGCGACTCTAACGAGGTGGACTTTTCCTGGCTGTTGCAGGCGATTCCCCAGAGCACGCTGTCACGCCACGACACGCTGGTGATTCCGGGGCCAAAGATGGCGTTGGCCATGGAGTTGATCATCCGCCCCATGATCCAACGCCTGATGGCGGGCCGAACCTTCGCCTGATGTTCAGGCGGCGGTTAAGCGCCCGGTCTGGTAATCCCTGAGTGCCTGCTCGATTTCCTCCCGGGTATTCATCACGAACGGCCCGTACTGAACAATCGGCTCACCTATCGGGCGGCCCGCAATCAACAGCACGCGGGCACCGGATGAGCCTGCGGCCAGCAGGATCTCGTCGCCGTCATCCAGCAGGTTGGCAGCCGATAGCCGCAGTTGGCTTTGCGCCTCACCAGTCACCAGGTTCGCGTTGCCCTCGTAGAGGTACAGCATGGCGTTCAGGGGCTGTGCGACGGGCAGCGAAAGCTGGGCATTGGGCTCGAGGTGAATGTCGGCGTATAGCGGTTCGGTAGTGCCGCCGGTCACGGCGCCGGATACCTGCACGCCGCTGACGTTCATCTCGCCGGCAATCAGCTTTACGGAGGCTCCGGGCTGATTGAACACGGGGATGTCTTCGGGCTGAATATCCCGGTAGCCGGCTGGCTTCATTTTCTCGGCTGCCGGCAGGTTCAGCCACAACTGGAAGCCCCGCATGGCACCGGATTCCTGTTGCGGCATTTCAGAATGCACGATGCCCCGGCCGGCGGTCATCCACTGCACGCCACCATTACGAAGGTTGCCCCGGTTACCCAGGTGGTCTTCGTGCAGCATGTGCCCTTCGATCATGTAGGTGACCGTCTCGAAGCCCCGGTGCGGGTGTGCGGGAAAGCCGGCGATGTAGTCCTGGGGCTGGTCGGAACCAAATTCATCCAGCATCAGGAACGGGTCCATTCGAATGGCCTGGCTTTGACCCAGTGAGCGTTTGATTTTTACGCCGGCGCCATCAGAGGTGCCAAGAGCGGGAATAGTCTGTTTCAGGGAGCGAAGCGTCATGTCGTCCTCCTCTCGTTAATGATGGTTCTATTAAACCGGGGAGAGACGAAGGATGAAAACGCAGAATTCTGGCGGGACAGATCAAAAAAACTGAAGAAGAGCGGCGGTGGCCGGTGGGCACCGCCGCTCAGGCTTATTCCACGTTTCGGGAATAGAAGATTTCCAGCATCTCGCGACGCAGGCGGTCTTCGATGGACTGGGCTTCGGCCGGGTCCAGTTCGTCGGCGTTCACGCCAAAGACATAGTTATCCAGGTTGAACTCTTTCAGCATCATCTTGGTGTGGAACAGGTTTTCCTGGTACACGTTCACATCGATCATCTGATAGGCGTTCTGGGTGTCTTCGGTCAGGTAGTTCTGGATCGAGTTGATGTCGTGGTCGATGTAGTGCTTGGTGCCATCGACATCGCGGGTGAAGCCGCGCACCCGGTAGTCCACGGTGACCACATCGGAGTCAAAGCTGTGGATCAGGTAGTTCAACACCTTCAGTGGTGAAATCAGGCCGCAGGTGGACACGTCGATATCGGCGCGGAAGGTGCTGACGCCATCGTGGGGGTGGCTTTCCGGATAGGTGTGAACGGTCACATGGCTCTTGTCCAGGTGCGCCACGATGGTATCGGGCAGCGGGCCGGGGGATTCTTCATTGTTGGCTTCGCTGTCGGTGAGTTCATGCTCGGCAATCAGCATGGTCACAGAGGCGCCGTGGGGCTCGTAGTCCTGGCGGGCTATGTTGAGGATGTTGGCACCGATGATTTTGACCACGTCAGACAGGATCTGGGTCAGACGCTCGGCGTTGTACATCTCGTCGATATAGTCAATGTAGGCTTCACGTTGTTCTTCGGTCTGCGCGTAACAGATATCGTAGATGTTGAAGCTCAGGGATTTGGTCAGGTTGTTGAAACCGTGCAGCTGGAGTTTGGTTTCCATAATAATTGCTCACCTTTTGCGCAGACCTGCGGAGAAAGTTGCGTATTATGCATACCGTGTGTGTCAATGAATAGTATCTACAATGACATTTTTGGTTACGGTGGCCCCACTGGCGGCATGGGGCGCGCTGGCTACGGAAATCGCTTACTCTGCGGCGCGGATTTCGTGACTGTGGGTGATCTCGACGCCGGCTTTTCCGAGCATGATGGACGCTGAGCAGTATTTTTCAGCTGACAGGCTGACTGCCCGCTCGACCTGCTTCTCTTTGAGGTTGTGGCCGGTGACCACGAAATGCAGGTGAATTCTGGTAAAAACGGCCGGTACGGCATCGGCGCGCTCCGCTTCAAGCTCGGTATGGCAGGCGGTGACCTCCTGCCGGCTCTTTTTCAGGATGGTCATCACGTCAAAGGCCGAACAGCCACCCACGCCCATCAACAGCATTTCCATGGGGCGTGGCCCGAGGTTTTCGCCGCCATGATCGGGCGGACCGTCCAGCTGCACGCTGTGACCGCTGCCACTGGTAGCTCTGAAGCTGGCGTTGCCGGTCCAGTCGACAGTTGCTTTCATCAAGTTCTCCCATGGGTGATGGTTCATGGCCGGATGTCATCAAGGATGCTCCGGAGCCTGATGAGGGATGCTAGCACAGTCTGATAGTGGCGACAGCTACCGCTTGCGACCAAAGAGGCATTGATCTCAGATACATCTTGTATCCGCTTTCGAGTTGCCGAAAGATGACCTTCTTGTTATAAGTTGCGCTGCAAACAATAAAAATCGTGAAACCCGCAAGGAAATGCGGGGCAGAAAAACATCAGGAATCGCCAGACTCTGAGGAGGCATGTCCCGCACTATGGCTACCATCGTCAAGCCGGTTGAGCAAAAAACCAAACACCTGGATTATTTCCTTTCCCAATGCCACCGTCGGCGTTACCCCGCCAAAAGCACCATTATTTATGCCGGTGACAAAAGCGACTCCCTGTTTTACATCGTCAAAGGTTCTGTCACCGTCATCATTGAGGACGATGATGGCCGCGAGATGATTATGGCCTACCTGAACGCCGGCGACTTTTTCGGCGAAATGGGCTTGTTCGACAACATGGACTCCCGCAGCGCCTGGGTCAAGGCGAAGACCGAGTGTGAAGTGGCGGAGATCAGTTACACCAAGTTCCGCGAGATCGCCCAGCAGGACCCGAGGGTGCTCTATTTCATCGGCGAGCAGATGGCTTCCCGGCTACGCCAGACCACCCGTAAGGTAGGTGACCTGGCGTTTCTGGATGTGACCGGCCGGGTGGCGCGCACCTTGCTGGACCTGTGCAAGGAGCCAGACGCCATGACTCATCCTGATGGTATGCAGATCAAGATTACCCGCCAGGAGATCGGCCGTATTGTGGGCTGTTCCCGAGAAATGGTGGGCCGTGTTCTGAAAACATTGGAAGATCAGGGCCTGGTTCGGGTCAAGGGTAAAACCATGGTGGTATACGGCACCCGCTGAGCGATTCCCGCCTGGCAACTGCCCAAAAGGCCGCTGAATTTCAGCGGCCTTTTGCGTTGTGGTGGTCGCCCATATCAGCGATGGGCTTCGACAAACTCCCGCACCGACCGTGATACGGCCGCCGGTTCGGTGATGGGCGCCCAGTGCGTGGTGTCCAGTTCCTGCAGGGTCAGCTTGCCGGTCCAGCGGGGCAGGTTCTCGGTGAGTTGGCGGCCCACATAGGCGTCCCGGGTGGGGATGATCACCTGCACCGGGCAGCCTGCCAGTCGCGGTTCTGGTCGCAGCAGCTTGCGGATAAAGTTGGCCCGGTAAAGTTTGACGCCATAGCGGCCGTCGGCTTTCTGGTATTCGCTGAACTGGGCATCGGCAATCTGTTCGTGTTTGCGAAGATACCCCGGCCACAAGCGGTCGAGGCCGGCCTTCCACAGGGTTTCTGGCAGCACCGGTAACTGGAACATGAACACATACCAGGAGCTGGCCAGCTGCTTCAGGACCTTGGTGGTGCCCCCGGAGCGGGGTGCCATGATCTGGTCCCGCAACCAGTAGCCCACGTGATCCAGGCAAGGTCCCGAAATGGCGGTGTAGGATCGAATGCGCCCATCCAGGGCCCCGGTGGTCACCGTTTCCCAGCTCTGGATAGAGCCCCAGTCGTGGGCCACCAGGTGGAAGCTGCGATCCGGGATCACCGCGTTAGCCACGGCCTTGAGGTCCTGCGCGAGCCACTTCATTCGATACGCGCTGGTCCTGGCAGGCTTGTCAGAGCGGCCAGCGCCCCGAACGTCGTAGCGGACGACCAGATAATCCTTTTTCAGTTGCTCGGTCACCCTGTCCCAGACACTGTGGTTGTCCGGGTAGCCGTGTACCAATACCAATGGCGTGGCCTGGGGATTACCTTCGACTCTGGCGTACAGGAGCAGGTCACCGCTGGTCACCCAATGTTCTTGTTCGATACTCACGCTGATCATTACCTTGTGGTTGGCGTTGAAGTCTGATCAGGTTAGCGGTATCCGGTGGCAGGCTCTGCGGCCAAACAGGCCAGAAACCATGCCGGTGATGTCAGCCTGCCAGGGCCTGGACGCGGCGGAGGCCCTGGCTTCGGCCGGGCAAGCATTGCAGCAGATGCTGCCAGACCACCTCAGCATTGGTTTCGTTCAGCGTTTCGTGACGCCCGCCCTCAAACAGCCGGAGGGTGACTTGTTGCACGCCGGCCTCCCGAATGGCCTGAAAGTGGCGGCGTATGCCTTTGCCCATTTCGCCCACCGGGTCATCGGTGCCGGCGAACAGGTGAACGGGCAGGTCCGGGCGCCACTGGTCGGGATTGATCGACAGCATACCCTGGATAAAGTCTTGCCATAGCCCGGTGGTGCATTCAAATCCGCACCACGGGTCGGCCAGGTACAGATCCACCTGATGCGGGTCCCGACTGAGCCAGTCGCAGGGCGTGCGGTTGGGTTTGAACATCCGGTTAAATTTGCCAAACGTCATTCGGGCAATGGTCTTGCTGGCGTGCCGCTGCCCACGCAGCGCCCGTATCAGGCGCACCAATAGCAGCGAGAGCCGAAGTTCAGCTGTGTGGATTCGGTTGGTCGCGCTGAGAATCAGCGTATCCAGGTTCTGGCCGTATTGTTGGGCGTAGCTTTGGGCAATGAACGAGCCCATGCTGTGCCCCAGCAGGGCGACCGGAATGCCCGGCATCTGTTCCCGGGCGTAGTGGACCACCTGGTTCAGGTCGTCCACCACTTTCTGCCAGCCGTCCGAGTCTGCGTAGTGTCCAGGGTGACCACTGCCCGGGCCATGACCGCGGTGGTGATAGCTGATGACCGCCACCCCCTGGCCGGCTAGCCAGGAGGCCAGGGCAGCATAGCGGTTGCCATGTTCGGCCATGCCGTGGCTGATGATCAGGCAGCAGTTGGGTGACGGCTCTGGTTCAAACAGGGTCGCGTTGATCTGATGGTTGTCAGGGGTTGTCAGTAGCAGGGTCTGTTTGCGCATGTTCCTGGCGGGGTTCCTTTGCGGCCGGGCGTTGCCACTCCGGCGGTTTCCGACACATCAACACCCTCAGCGATGCTTCTGGTACAGGGCTTCGATCGGCTCGAGTTTGGGGCGCCACTCTTCCAGCCAGCTCTGTACCGGTTTGGGAATACGGGCGGGTTTTGGCCAAGGCACCGGATACTGGGGCGGTTGGAACAGCGGCGCCAGCAGGGCTGCGGCGGCCAGATCTGCCCGGCTGAACCGGTCGCCCCCCAGGTAGGGCCGCTGGCGGTAGATGTCGGTCAGTTCCGTGACCAGCTGTTCCAGGGTCTGTTGCGACGCATCTGCTGTTTTCTGGTTGATCTTCATCCACTTGCGCATGATCTCATCCACCCGGCTGAAGGCCAGGCTGAGCAGAATCCGGTTATAGAACGGGGTGCCGGCGGCGAGCAAAGGAACCACCACTTTGGGCCGTTGCAGAAAGTAGTGATAGACCCAGGTTCGAATAGCAGGCCCAGCCTGTTCATCCAGCTTTTTTTCCCATTCCAGGGCTTGCTCACGAAGTATGGGGTCTGCCGGTGTCAGTGGGTTGTCGGGGAACATCTGGTCCAGATAATCCACGATCTGCGCTGAACCCTGAATGATCTGGCCGTCATGGTCCAGCACCGGCACCGAGGAATCCGCCCTGGTCATTTGTGTGATGGTTCGCGCGTGTTGGCCCGGGAGCAGATTGATCGGCTTGTAGTTGACGCCTTTGTAGTCCAGTGCCCAGCGGGCTTTCTCCGAATAGTGGGAAATACAGAACTGGTAGAGCTTGACGGTCATGGGTGTGCTCCCGGTGTTTTGATGACGCAAGATTAACGCTTCTGTCAGCGATTTCCCACCAGGCGAGGCGTAGACTTTGAGGGTTGTTCCATAAATTTCAGGGGGTTATATGAGTCTTGCAAAGAATATCCTCGCTATGTTGTTGGTCACTGGGTCGTTATGGGGATGTTCCCTGTCCCAGGAGCGGGCGACGGGAAAAACCATGAACCTGGCAGGGAGTCAGTGGCAGGTCGAGGAAATTGATGGCGACCCGGTGGCAGAAGGCAGTGATGTCACCATTGCCTTTACTGACGAAGGGCGGGTTTCCGGAAGTTCCTCCTGCAACCGCTACCAGGGTGGCTGGGATGCCAATGGCAACCAGCTTGAACTCTCTCGCATGGCGGCCACCCGCATGGCATGCCCTGAACCTCTGATGCAGCAGGAAAACCGGTTTTTGAAGCTGCTGGGGGATATACGGCATTATCAGTTCGAGGCTGACGGCCGATTGGTGCTTGAAACGGCCGATGGAACAAAAATGACTGCGGTACCACAGCCCAGCGGTAAGGAGTAATCCGCTCCGCTGGTTGTCTGAGACACGTCGAAGGTTGTTTTCCGGGATGCAAGGTTCCCGTGGCCGCAATGATGGTTAATCGGGCCGGGAATCTCTAAACTAGTGTCCCGTCTGGCTAATTCCTTAATCTACTGAGCTCCTGAGAAGCCGAAGAGCTAGGCGTGCTGGTGAAGGTTTGGTGGTTCCAAATCGAGACAGCAGAACGACGCTTTTCGGCTTCTCAGAAGCTCCCGAAGGGCTTGCCTCTGAGGACTCTGAGCCGGTGTTGTCAGTCCTTGATGTGGAACCACCACATCTGCAGACTGACGCCTTGGTCAGAGTCCTCAGAGGCAAGCAGTAGATTAAGGAATTAGCCAGACGGGACACTAGCGACCTGTAGTATGGAACAACAGAGGATGTGTTCATGTTTTTGCGACGAGTATTGCCGTTGTCCGTCGTGGCGCTGACGGGCCTCACCCTGGCAGCCTGTGCCTCCCATCCACAAACCGAGGGCTTGTCCGATTTTGGCCAATATCGCTGCGGTCAGCTGGATGTCCGGATGACCAGCTCCGAAGGCAGTGACCTGGTGGGGCTGGAATACCTGAACAAGCGGGTACTTCTGAAGCCGGCAGTGGCTGCCTCCGGTGCGCTCTACAAGGCGCCGGGCGACCCGGATACCAGTTTCTGGGGCAAGGGAGAGCGGGGCACACTGACATTGCGCGGACAGGTCTATCCCGAGTGCCTGGAGCCGGGGGCGATCGAAAGCTCGTTTCGTGCCATCGGTACCGAGCCATTCTGGTCGGTGCAGATTGAGCAGAACCAGATGACCCTGAGCCGTCCATACGATCAGCAGCACAGCGAGCAGATCGTGCTGAATGAAACATTGGCCAACCGGCACGGGCGAACCTACGAGGCACGGTTCGACGGTCAGGTACTGGAATTCCGTATAGCCCACCAGCTGTGCGAGGACGATATGGCCGGGGCCCAGTATCCGGCGCAGGTTCGGTTAACCCTGGACGGTGAAATCTTCATGGGCTGCGGTGGTGACCGGGAACGTTTGTTTCGCGGTGCAGAATGGGTTGTTGAGGATCTTGCCGGCAGCGGGATCATCGACCGGTCTCGGATCACGATCGAGTTTCTTGACGAAGGGCGGGTTGCTGGCCGGGCCTCCTGTAACCGCTATTCCGGTGGTTTCCGGCTGACCGGAGAAGGCCTGAGCTTTACGCCGCCGGCCACCACGCTGATGGCCTGCGCGCCGGCATTGATGAACCAGGAGCGGCGGTTTCTCGACCTGATGTCAGAGGTGGTCGATGGCCGAATTGGCCGCCATGGCGAACTGCTGTTGCGGACGGCGTCCGGTGACACGATTACCGCTTATAAATCCGGGTCAGAGAGCCTGTAAGCCGACAGGATGGCGGCGAGCCTGCCATTGGCCGTCAGCCGGGCCAGGCCGCTGTCCAGCAGGTTTGCCAGTTCGGCTGCGTCAGGGTTTTCCGGCGGGAAGGCAATAAACAGGGGTGCCTCGTAGGCCAGCCCCGCGTTTCATACTCCCATTGACTTTGCGGGTGGGTATATAGCGTAATGCGGGCTTCGCCAAGGCTGGTCTCGGGGAAGATGAAGTCCGGAGCATCGCCCTTCAGCGCGCCTGCCAGGCAGTTGTGGGGGCACCATGGGTCTGCGGCGAGTATCACGCGCCGAATGGCGGCACCGGCTGCTGTCGCCTGCTTGGGAGCGGCACTGGAAAGGTCGGCCTGGTTCGGAGCGTCGGTTTCTGGTGAATCCGTTGGCGCCTGGTCAGAGCAGGCCGATAGCAGGAAAAACGCAGAGAGTAACAGGGTTCTGAACATGAAAGGTTAAACCGCCATCAGTATCGGGGCAGATACCTTAATCATATCGCTTCCTGAATAGTTTGTATTGCATATTTGGGGCTGTAACGCTGTCAATCTATTGCAGCATTTCGGAGGTAGACTCCGGGGCTCAGCGACCAGAGATTGCACCATGACCGAACTACGGGCCCTGACTCCCCACAGCGTCATTCCGGCTGAACAGGCCAGCCGGGATCGCCATCAAAAACGACTGCTCAGAACCTTTCTGCCGGAGCTGGTACAACTGGAGCGACAGTTGGCTGAAGCACCGGATTTCGTCAGCACCCAGGTGGCTGGCCGAGTGGTTGTTGGCCCCATGGGGTTGCCGATCTATCGGGTGGATCTTGGCACACCCGCGACGGATGTGCCGGTGGTGTTGATTGTGGGCGGGGTGCATGGGCTGGAACGTATTGGCAGCCAGGTGGTGATGGCCTGGCTGGATTCCCTTTTGGCCCGCCTGGGTTGGGACCAGCATCTCAACGCCCTGCTTGAGAAAGTCCACATTACCCTGTTACCGATCGTGAACCCCGGTGGCATGTATCTGAACCAGCGCAGCAATCCCAGCGGAGTGGATCTGATGCGCAACGCGCCCATTACCGCGCAGGACGGCAGTGCCTTTTTACTGGGCGGCCAGCAATGGTCGTCTCGGTTACCCTGGTATCGGGGCCGGCCAGAGCAGGGGATGGAGGTGGAAAATCAGGCGCTGGAAGCGGTGATTCAGGACCTGTTGCCAAACCGACCGTTCAGCCTGGCACTGGATTGCCATTCCGGTTTTGGCTGGCAGGACCAGATCTGGTTTCCTTATGCTTATCGCCGCCGCCCGATGCGACGTATTGATTCGGTTATGGCGCTTAAACTGATCTGGGAGCAGGCCTACCCCAATCACAACTACCGGTTTGAGCCCCAGTCTGCCCACTACCTGACCCATGGCGATCTGTGGGACTATTTCTACAAACAGGTCAACCGGGAAAACAGCGGCGTGTTTTTACCCCTGACCCTGGAAATGGGGTCCTGGCGTTGGATACGCAAACGCCCACGGCAACTGTTCCGGCTGGATGGATTTTTCAACCCTCTGGTGCCACACCGGCATCAGCGCGTACTGCGCAGCCATCTGACCTGGATGGATTTTCTGATCAGTGCGGCGGCCAGTCACCAGAACTGGTTGCCCATCGGTGAGCAGCAGTCCATGCTGAGAGAAGCGGCCATCATGCACTGGTACAGGGATACCCGATGATATGCACTGGATACTGCTCAGGGGTTTGACGCGCGAACACGGTCACTGGGGCCCCTTTGCCGAGCAATTGCGAGCGGCGATGCCGGACGACCATGTGCATCTGGTGGATCTGCCTGGTACCGGTATTCACTATCGGGATGACAGCCCCGGCACTATTGCCGGTATCCGGCAGAAGGTGCTGGAGCAGGTTGGTCACATCCCGCGCCCGTTCTCCATCGTGGCGTTGTCCATGGGCGGAATGGTGGCGCTGGATTGGGCGCAGCATGCTGAGCCCGGTGAACTGCAGCATCTGGTTCTGATCAATACCAGTTCAGGGTTCAGCCCACCCTGGCGCCGGATGCGGCCAGGCACCTGGCCCCGGGTACTTCGATTGCTGGCCAGGCGGGAGCTGTTCCACCGGGAGCGGGATATCCTTGAGCTGACCTCCAACCGCGAGGTCCCGTTGTCTCTCTGTAAAGCCTGGTACAGCATTCAGCGTCAGCGCCCGGTGTCGTTCCACAACGCGATACGGCAGTTGGCGGCAGCGGCCCGCTATAAGCCTCAAACCAGGGCACCGATGGCCGATGCCTTGCTGTTGGCCAGCCAAGGGGACCGGATTGTGCACTGGCAGTGCAGTGCGGAGCTGGAAAAGCGCTGGTGTTGGACCCTGAAAGTGCATCCGGATGCGGGTCACGACCTGCCCCTGGACGAGCCCGCCTGGGTTATCAGGCAGATTCGGGAATGGTTGCCGGGCCAGTAGCAGTTGCTTGACGCAACCGTTTTTTCCGTTCACTCTCAAGGCCTTGATGTCAGATCAACGGAGCCAATAACAATATGAAAATCTTTGAGACCAAGTCTGCCCCCAATCCCCGTCGCGTGCGCATATTCATGGCGGAGAAGGGCCTTCTGGATAAGGCCGAGTTTGTACAGGTGGATATCGAAAAAGGCGAGAACCTGACACCGGAATACGTAGCCCGCAACCCGATGAAGAAAGTGCCGGTCATGGAGTTGGACGATGGCACCTGTATTGCGGAAACCATGGCCATTTGCCGTTACTTTGAAGAAGCCTATCCGGACACGCCAAAACTGCTGGGGCAAACCCCGGTCGAAAAAGCGCTGGTGGAGCAATGGCTGCGCTGGCTGGAATTCTATTTCTTCATGCCCACCGGTATGTGCTTCCAGCACACCACCGGATACTTCAAGGACCGGATGAACCCGATCAAGGAATGGGGTGAGGAATGCGGGAAGGGCGTGGAGAAATTCATGCACTTCCTGGACAAGCATCTGGACGGCAAAGAGTACATCTGCTGCGACCGCTTTACCGCCGCAGACATCAATGCCTTCACCACCATCGCCTTTGCCCGGGTGGTGAATATCCGCATCAAGCCGGAACAGGCCAACCTGCAAGCCTGGTATGACCGGGTCAAGGCCCGGCCCTCCGCCCAGGTATGAACCAACAGTAAAGGTAATCATGAGCCAGAAACTGGATTGCACCCTGAGCGCCATTGATCAAGCTAACCTGGCCGATCCGAATCGGGAGTTGTTAGAGGGAGAAACACTGCCCAGGGAATATGCCTACAGCCTGCACATGACGCGTTGGCTGTTCGCGCTGGAACCGGAGCCTTCCGAGCGTATGCAGATTGCCTGCCGGGCCCAGCATATTGAACGCTGGACCATGCCCCGTAGTGATTACGGGGAGGGGCGGCAAAACTATTACCAGTGGCGCCAGGCCTGTGGCCGCATGCATGGCCGGCGGGCGGCGGAGATTATGGCCCAGTGTGGCTACCCGCCGGAGGAATGCGAGCGGGTGGCGCTGATTCTCACCAAGCGCAAGCTGCGGGAGGATGAAGACACCCAATTGCTGGAAGATGTCGCTTGCATGGTGTTTCTGGAACGTTACTTCGCCGACTTTTTCGACGAGAAACCCGATTACGACAAAGAGAAGTGGCTGCGCATTGTGCGCCGAACCTGGGGCAAGATGACCCCTCGTGGCCACGAGGCGGCGCTGAAGCTGGCCGGCAATCTGCCAGGCCACCTTCAGGAATTACTGCAGGAGGCCCTGGCCGAATGACGCCAGCTGTTGGAGCGGTTCAGAACCTGACCGGCTGGCTCGCTTCCATCTGTTCACCCTTCTGATCCTGCCAGACCAGCTTCAGCTCGCCTTCCTCTTCCGGCGTCAGCTGGAACTGCAGGTAGGGGTTGGCAGACGTGCCCGTGAAAAAGCGGGCGGTCAGTACCGGCTCGTCGTTCAGGGTGGCGGTCAGGGATTCAACCAGCTGTTGTTCAATGCTGTCATCAGCCTGGCCGTCCGGCCGCAGGCCAGTTTCCATAGGATGATTGATCAGCGAACGCACGGTCACCGGCTGGCCCTGGCGGACACTGCCGGCAAGGGCCAGGCGGGGGTTCGCCATGGCCATGGCAGACGCATCACCGCCGCCCACCAGACAGCCGCTGACGGTCACTCTTACATCCCGGGTTGTCAGAAAGGCGCGATCCTGGTTGGTGATGGCCAGGGCCACCACCTGCTGGGTTTCGCTGAGGCGAATCCGGGTGGCAATGTTGGCGGGTGAAGCCAGCGGGCCCAGGGTAATATCGGCTACCTCTGGGCGTGGATTGCCGGGGGCAAACAGGCGGATTTTTTCGATGTGTTCGCCATCTTCCAGGCTACCGGTAAACGACACGGACAACGCAACACTGCTGCCGTCTTCCGCCACCAGGGGAAGCTCAAGGCTCAGGCCTTCCAGTTCAGGTACCCGGTTGTCGAGTGCCTGGGTCACGGCTTCTACCCTTTGCCAACGCTGATCGGCGTTGGCGGTAGCCATCACGAACATCAGGGCAAGAGCAGCGAGCAGGAAACGGGATATCATGACTACCTCGAATTGATCAGAACCATTGGCCGTGCGCTTAGCGGCCGGCAGAACTGCCGCCACTGAAACGAAGCGCCAGGCGTGAGCCTGCTACTATACCGGCAAGGGCCAGAAAACTGGAAATTGCCAGGGTGGAAAAGCCACTGAGCCCCTGCCCCAGTGTGCAGCCTATCGACATGATGCCGCCCACGCCCATCAGGAATCCGCCGACGATGGCACGGCCATTGTGGCCTGGGCTGGTGAAGCTTTGCCAGGCAAACTCCCGGGTGAGCAGCGACACCAGAAGACTGCCCGCTACAATGCCCGCTACCACGGTAACCCCGAAGCGCAGAGAGGTGCCGGTGGAGAGCATCAGGTACTGAAGGCTGTCGCCCACCGGTGCGACAAAGGTGAGAGACGCCAGCCGAACCGGGTCAAAGTCGTCTGCGCCCAGCACCCCGGTGATCCACCAGCCTGCAGCCACCAGAAGCCCGATCAGCAGCCCGCCCAGCCAGTCCCGGGGCGAGGTCCGGAATGCCTGGGAAGACAGTGCCCAGGCAGTCAGCGCCAGAGAAAGCAGGCCCGCCAGAACCAGGCGACCGGTCTCTGTGTCGAGCCCCAGGGGCGCCGTCACAAGGGTTAGATCGGTGGCAGGAAGGGTAGGGCGGTACAGATCTTCCATCCATAACCGGAATTCAGCCAGCACGCCGGACATGGTCATATAGGCAGCAATGCCAAGCACCAGCAGCACCAGTAACGAGCGCAGATTGCCGGTGCCCAGCAACACCAGCGAGCGGGCGCCACAGGCGTTGGCCAGGGCCATGCCATAGCCAAACAGCAGGCCGCCAACAATCAGCGCGACCACTGGTAAACTGGTCGGGTGGTAAGGTGTGCGGGTGAGATTGATACCCGCCTGCCAGGCCAGCCACTGGCTGCTGACCAGCGCGACCGCCATGGCCAGGGCGAAGGCCCTTAGCCGGCGGCTGTCGTTCTGCTGCCAGCGATTAAACAGGCCCCGCAACAGGCAGAACCGGCTCCACTGGGCGATCATGCCGTACACTACGCCGAGCAGGGCGCCGGCCCAGAGCACGGCGCTCAGGTGGTTTGCAAACAGGTTACCCATCGTCCCGGCCTAGCGGCGCGTGCCCCAAGTGTCCTGGGTGATGGCGCTGTACCAGCCCGACGCGTAATCGGCTTCCAGTTTGCGGAAGGTGGCATTGGCATCGCTGGGGCTGACACCGCCGGAGGACTCGTGAATCAGGCCTTCCTGAATCCGGTACACCGCAGCCACGGAAATGCCGTATTCCGGGTTGATCAGGCTGTAACAGGTGTTGGCCCAGGACGGCTCCAGCGGCCGCTGCCCTTCCAGGGCGGCAATAATGGCCGCCGCGGCCACCTTGCCCTGGGCGTTGGCGGCAAAGCCGGACTTCGGCATCGGCGCGGCAATGGTGGCGTCGCCCACCACGTAGATGTCTTTTACCTGGGTGGACTCGAAAGTAACCGGGTCCACCGGCACCCAGCCGGACTCATTGGTTACGCCCGCCCGGTCAGCAATAAAGCCGGCCTTCTGGGGCGGCACCACGTTCAGCACCGAGGCCTTGTGGATGGTGCCGAATTCGGTTTCCACTTCCCGCTTGCCGGCATCAACGCGAGTTACCTTGCCGTCGCCAGACAGCCCGACCCACTCAATTCGGTCGCCGTGCACGTCTTTCCAGCCCTGCATGAACAGGCCCTGCTTGGAGAAGTTGTCCTTGGCGTCCAGGATCAGCACCTTTGAGCGCGGTTTGTGCTGGCTCAGGTAATGGGCCACCAGGCTGGCCCGTTCATAGGGCCCGGGCGGGCACCGGAACGGATTGGCGGGCGCCGTCAAAACGAACACCCCGCCGTCGTCCATGGCTTCGATCTGGCGGCGCAGGAGTCGGGTCTGGTCGCCGGCCTTCCAGGCATGGGGCGCCTGTTCTGCCGCGGCCTGGTCATAACCTTCGATGGCGTTCCAGCGAATATCAATGCCCGGAGACAACAGCAGTTTCTCATAACGGATGCTGCTGCCATCGCCAAGGCTGACCGTGCGGGACACCGGGTCAACGTCCTGGGCCGTGGTGTGAACGACCCGGACACCCAGCTCACGCAGCTCGTTGTAGTTGTGGCTGATGCTGTCCATGGTGCGCATGCCCGCCAGTACCAGGTTCGAGAACGGGCAGGTGTAGAACACCTTGTTGGGTTCAATCAGAGTGACGTCCAGATCCGGTGCGTTGCGCTTCAGGTACTTGGCGGCGGTGGCGCCACCAAAGCCGCCGCCCACCACCACAACCCGTGCCGACAGGTCTTTACGGCTTGGCCCGCCAAGGCTGCTGCAGGCGCCCAGCAGAGGCAGGGCAGAGGCCGCGCCCATCAACTTGAGCAGATCACGACGGGACGAGTTCAGGCCCTGATTCTTGATGTTTGATTTGGTCATGGTCTCGATTCTTCTGTCGTGGTGATAATCAGCGCTGCTGGGCGGAGCCGATGCGCGAGAAATACTGGGCCAGGGCTTTCAGCTCGTCATCGGAATAGCCCTTGGCAATCCGCGGCATGACGGTGGCCCGGGTGGAGTCACTGTGCTTGAACTCCATCAACTGGTTTTCAAGCGCTGTGGCGGGCCGGTTGGCGATTGCCGGGATAACACCGGCCAGCTTGCCATCGGTGCCATGGCAGTTGGCGCAGGACGCGGCGAGCAGCGCGGTTTGCGCGGCATTTGCCTGGTCGTCAGCCAGCGCCGGCAAGGCCGGCAGCAGCAAGGCAAAGGTCAGAGCGAATCTTGTTTTCATGGAGTGGTCTGCCCGGATTAACTGGATGATAGAACAGCTAATTTACTGGGCCAGACCTTGGGTAGGCCAATAATATGGGGGTATATGATATTCGCTTTGGTTATTAGAATTCCTGGTTATTTCGGGTTCCTGGGAATAAGTCTCAACGTTGGCAGTCGCGTGATTGGTAAATGATAATCAACTGCATATGATAAGGTGAGTTGATAAGCTAAGGTTGCCTGGTAATGTCCTCTGGTACCCAGTCCCGCCCAAGAATCCTGATTGTTGAAGACGACCAGACCCTGAGCGATCAGCTATCAGGGCTGCTGACCAGCAAGGGGTATCAGGTTCAACAGTGCTTTGAGGGCGACCAGGCCCTGCTTGACGCGCTCAGCCTGCGGCTGGACCTGATCCTGCTGGATGTGTTGTTGCCCAGGATGAACGGGTTTGATGTCCTGGAGCGCCTGCGAAAGACCCGCCAGACGCCGGTCATGATGTTGACCGCCTGTGGCGCCGAGGAGGAGCGTATCCTGGGTTACCAACAGGGTGCGGACGATTATCTGCCCAAGCCGTTCAGCTTTACCGAATTGCTGCTCAGGATCGAAGCACTGCTCCGGCGCACCCTCAAGGCAGGCGACCAGCGTGCCGACCCCACGGAACTGGTGGTTGGTAATCTGACGCTCAATCGCGCAAGTCTGTCGGTGGTTTGCAACGGCGAGGTAATTTGCCTGACGCCCATCCAGTTTCGACTGCTTTGGATGCTGGTCCTGCACCAGTCGGAGACTCTCAGCAAACCCTACCTGTACCAGGTGGTGCTGGAAAAGGAGTTCAGCCGTTATGACCGGAGTCTGGATATGCATTTGAGCCGGGTGCGCCGCAAGCTGGTTGAGGCCGGCATGGCGGCTGACCGCCTGCAGACTGTCCATGGCCGGGGGTACTGTTTTCTGTGAGCCGCAAACTCTGGTGGCGCCTTTGCGGCACCCTGGCCCTGGGTACGCTGGTGCTGGTCTGGGTGATCTCCTTTCTGGGGGACACCACCGAACAGCAGATGAGCTTTATCGCCAAGCACCATCAGGACACTCTGAAGCAATGGGGGCGAACGGCCGAGCGACTATACCTATCCGGCGATGAACAGGCGCTGGCAGACTGGCTGGAAAACCTTCAGGTGCAGGAGGATACCTGGGCGGCGGTGGTGCAGCCGCTGGCTGGAAGTGAGTTGTCCGGGCAGTTTATGGAAGGCTTTCGTCTTGGCCGGAACGTAGAGTGGAAAATCCATCTCTACTTCGCGGACAACCCGATCATGGACATGACCTTTGCCGATGGCCACACCCATTTTCTGATTACCCTGCCGCAACGGATGCGCCCGGGCACCTACCTGCCGGAGATGAAGCTGTTCCTGAAAGTGGCCTTGCCGTTGGTGGTACTGTTGGTGCTGTCGCTGGTCATTTACCGGCATGTGATGAATCCCATCCGTCAATTGGAACTGGCTACCCGTCAGTTCAGTGAAGGTAACCTGGGAACCCGGGTGCGTGCCCTGCTGGGTAATCGCAATGATGAACTCACCGCTCTGGCGGATACCTTTGACCGCATGGCGGAGCGTATTGGCGATCTGATCCTGTCCCAGCGCCGTCTGATTGCTGACCTCTCTCACGAGTTGCGAACCCCGCTGACCCGGATCGATATGGCCGTCAGTTGCGTTGAGGAAGGCATTGATACTCACCATTTCCTGCCGCGTATCCGGCGGGAGTGTGATCTGATGCGGGCGTTGGTGGAAGATACCCTGACGCTGGCCTGGCTCGAGAACGAACAGCCGGACCTGGGCAACGAATACCTGAACCTGACCGACCTTGTGGACACCATCGTTGAGGATGCCCGTTACGAGAACCCCAGCCGCAGGATTGTGGCCGAATTGCCCGATCAGGCCATGCTGGCGGGGAGCAGTCACCGGGCCATAGCCCAGGCGGTTGAGAATGTCGTGCGTAATGCCTGTCACTACACCCCGGCGGAGGGCTGTATCCGGATCGTGCTGGAGCCCCAGGACAACGGATACCGGCTGTCGGTCAGCGACCAGGGGCCGGGCGTGCCGGCCGAGCAGCTTGATCTGATCTTCAAGCCATTCTTTCGGGCCTCCCGCACCGGTCAGTCCGGGCCAGGCGGGCATGGACTGGGGCTATCCCTGGCTCGTCGTCAGGTTGAGGCCATTGGTGGCTGGATTCAGGCCCGGAATCGGCCCGGCCGGGGACTTCAAATGGATCTGTGGTTTCCTGCGTCACGTTTGTAACAAATGTAAAAGTCGTTCACTTCCTCGATTTTCTAATCGAGAATGCGCCCCAAATAGGAATCATTTTCAGTATTGGAGCGCAGTACCCATGGCAAATCTAGGAACTGAATCCCGAGTGGGTGGTTTTCGTCGCAACGCCTTATGGCTTGCCCTGGCCGCATCCCCCCTGGCCCATGCAGACCCGGTGTCCCTTGAGCCGATACAGGTGACCGCTGAACGGGAAGCTGCCAGCGATATCGTCATTGACCGGCAGAACCTGGATCGTTACCAGGCGGATGATCTGAACGACGTGTTTGCCGGCCGCCCGGATGTCAATGTGGGGGGTTCGAACAGCATTGCCCAGAAAGTCTATGTGCGGGGCTTTGAAGATCCCCTGCTGAACGTGTCAGTGGATGGCGCCACCCAGGCCGGGGCGCTGTTTCATCACTCCGGCCGTCTGTCGGTGGAACCTGAGCTGCTCAAACAGGTTGAGGTCAACGCCGGGGCCGGTCGGGCCACGGATGGCGCCGGTGCCCTGGGTGGTTCAATCCGTTTCGTGACCCGGGATCCGGAAGACCTGTTGCGACCGGGAGAAAACGCTGGTGCCCTGGTCAAGCTGGGTTCTTTCTCCAACACCGACGGCTACAAGGCAAGCGGCACAGCCTTTGGCCGGCTGAGCGATAACTGGAGCACCCTGGTGTCTGTCAGCCAGAGTGATCACGAGCCCTTCAAGGATGGGAACGGTGAGCGTGTTGCCGGCAGCGATGCCCGTCAACAGCTTGGCTTTGCCAAACTGGTGGGCCAGTTGCCGGCCGATCAGACCCTGAAACTCAGTCACGAAGTCCGCACCGACAAGGGAGAACGGCCCCAGCGCCCACAGTGGATCGTCAGTGGTTTCAATCGCCTGTACGACCTTGATGGCCGCCGGGATACCACCACTCTGAATTACGGATTCGCACCCTCCGGCAATGCCCTGGTGGATCTGGAAGCAACCGTTTACCACACCGAGTCCGACATCGAGCAGAACGTTGAGGACCGCTGGGGTCGCTACTTCGGGTTCAGCAAGAACACCGGCGGCGACCTCCGCAATACCAGCCGTTTCGGCGAGCACAGCCTCACCTACGGCGTGGACTACCGGGAAGACAAGGTCAACGCCGGCTACGAGGACGACAAGAAAGCCGAACAGCAGACCGGTGAAGTGCTGGGTATCTACCTCCAGGGTGATGTATGGCTCACCAGCCGTCTGCTGTTCAGTGCCGGTGCCCGCTATGATGACTACCGGCTCAAGGACAACAATGACCAGCGCTTCAGTGAGGACGAGGTCAGTCCGAACGCCAACCTGGCCTGGGAGGTGGTCGACGGTTTGACGCTGAAGGCCGGCTATGCCGAGGCATTTCGTGGGCCCACCACCCAGGACTCCTTCAAACTGGAAGGCTCGGAAAACGATCCCGACCTGAAGGGGGAAAAGGCCCGCAATACCGAAGTCGGTTTCGACTACCGCTATGACCGCTTCCGCCTGTCTGCGGAGGTGTACCGTTCCGAGATCAAGGATGCGATTGCCGACCCGCTGCTGCCTTTCCGGGAGTCCATCTACAAGAACATCGGTGACCTGGAGTCCGATGGTTACCTGATTTCAACCGGTTACCAGTGGCAGGCGCTGTCCGCCGGGCTCAGTTTCCACAGCAACGATGCCGAAGTGGATGGCCAGCCGTTGACCGTTTACGAGCATAACCTGCTTGGCAACACCATGGGCGACACCTGGATTGCTGATCTGGCCTACCGCTGGGACCGCAACCTGGAGTTCGGCTGGCAGGGCCGGTTCGTCAGGGGTATTGATGGCCTGGAAACCTCTGTGGGTACCATCGACAAGCCCGGCTACGGCGTACACGACGTGTTTGTCCATTGGCTGCCCACCGGCAGTGAAAACCTGAGACTGACCCTCACGGTCAAGAACGTCGGTGACAAGCAGTACCTGGATCATGCCAGTAACGCCGATTACCAGCATATCGAGGACTACGAAGGCATTGTCGGTATGCCCGAACCCGGTCGTGACATTCGCCTTGGCCTGGCCATGCGGTTCTGAGGTCGCTGATGGCATTGTCACCGTTTGTCGCCGCCCTGCTGGGCGGCGTTCTTCTGATCCAGGCTGGCGTGGTCCAGGCGGCGAGAACCGTCACGGACCTGGCCGACCGGCAGGTGTCCATCCCCGAGTCCGTGAACCGGGTGATACTGGGTGAGAGCCGCTATATACCGGCGCTGGCGATTCTGGACGGCGATGCAACGATTGATCGCCTGGCCGGCATATTGCCGGATTTCGAACAGACCGACCCCGGTGGTTATGCCCAGTATCTGGAACGCTTTCCCGCATTGGCGGAGGTGCCCAAGGTGGGGCATGCATCTGCCGACAGTTTCAGTCTGGAATCGGTGCTGGCCATCGGGGCCGACCTGGCCATCTTCAGCCTGGAGGGCCATGGTCCCGGCGCCCACAACAGGGCGTTGATTGAGCGCCTTGAGCGGGCTGGCGTGGCGGTCGTGTTTGTCGATTTCCGACAGCAGCCCCTGGTCAATACACCCCGAAGTATGGCCCTGCTGGGAGATGTGCTTGGCCGAGAGCAGGAGGCGCAGAGGTTCAACCGTTTCTACCGGGAGGAGCTTGCACGGGTCAGTGAGGTGGTATCTGACATCCCTCCGGACAACCGGCCCAGGGTGTTTCTCCACAGCCGGTTAGGCCTGCATGACAGCTGCTGCGAAACCATGGTCCGGGGAATGATGGGGCGCTTCATTGACGCCGCGGGCGGGCGCAATGTGGCGGCAGACCGGGTGCCCGGGGTTTCCGGTGTGATGAATCTGGAGTATCTGCTCAGTGACCCTCCCGATCGCTATCTGGCCACGGCCATTGGTTCGCGCAAGTACCAGGTGTCCGACGCGGATCAGCCCTATGTGATGCTGGGGGCAGGTGTTGATGGGCCGATGGCCCGCGAGTCGTTCCGCCGAGCGACGGATCGGCCCGGGCTTCGGGCCCTGGAGCCAATCCGGGAGCAGCGGGCCATGGCGATCTGGCATCACTTCTATAACACACCGATGAACGTGGTAGCGGTTCAGGCGCTGGCTCGCTGGCTGCACCCGGAGGCGCTGTCTGAACTGGACCCGGAGCAAACCCTGGAAACCTTTTACCGGGAGTTTCAACCGGTGCCCCTGGATGGCCGTTACTGGATCACGCTTGGCGAGGAAACGCTATGACGTCGCCGAGTGCAGGCGCTGCCGCCAACCGGACAGGCACGCCGGCGGATGGCGGGCTGGCGAGCCAGTACCGCCGTTTTGTGTTCCGGCGGGTACTGTGTCTGGCCGGTCTGGTGACTGCGGCGGTGGCTGCTTTGCTGGTGGACATCGCCTCGGGGCCGGCCATGCTGGGTTTGCTGGACGTGATTCGCGGGCTGTTGAATCCTGAAAGCCTTAATGCCGGCACCCGGGTGATCATTCAGGACATCCGGGTGCCCTACGCGTTGATGGCGGTGGTGGTAGGCGCCTGCCTGGGCCTGGCCGGCGCCGAGATGCAGACCGTACTGAACAACCCCCTGGCCAGCCCGTTTACCCTGGGCGTCGGCGCGGCTGCCACCCTGGGGGCGTCGCTGGTTATCGCCTTCAATATCTCGGTATTGGGGTTGGCGGCCCATGTGCTGTTGCCGCTGTCGGCCTTTGTGTTCGCTGCGGCCGCCTCGTTACTGATTCTGGTACTGTCACGTAGCCTGGGCGCTTCGGTGCATGCGGTGGTGCTGTTCGGTATTGCCCTGTTATTCGGTATCAACGCGGTGGTGGGACTGATCCAGTTCATGGCCGACGCCGAGTCGGTCCAGCAGATTGTATTCTGGACCATGGGCAGCCTGGCCAGGGCCAGTCTGGACAAAGTGGCTATCGTGGCCCTGGTGCTGGCGGTGTGCCTGCCGTTTTCCCTTCGTAATGCCTGGGCCATGACCCTGCTGCGCAGTGGTGAAGAGCAGGCCCGCAGTCTGGGCATCCGGGTGGAGCGCATGCGCCTGGTGGTGCTGATGCGGGTGAGCCTGTTGACGGCGGCGGCCATGTGTTTCGTTGGGGAAATCGGTTTTATAGGCCTGGTGGCACCCCACATTGCCCGGTTGATGCTGGGGGAAGATCACCGTTTCCTGCTGCCGGGCAGCGCCCTGGCCGGGGCCGTCCTGCTGTCGTTGTCATCCATCGCCAGCAAGCTGCTGGTGCCGGGAGTGGTATTGCCGGTGGGGATTGTGACCGCCCTGGTAGGTATCCCGCTGTTTATCACGCTGATCATCGGCCGCAGCAGGAGGGCTGCGTTGTGACCCTGAAACTGCAATCCGTGACCGCCGGCTACCGGAACCGATCCGTCTTCACCGGACTTACCATGCCCGAGATACCCGCGGGCTCACTGGTGGCCGTGGTTGGCCCTAATGCCGTGGGTAAGTCCACGCTGCTGAAATCCATTGCCGGCCTGCTGCCGATTGCCGGCACCATGACCTTTGCCGGGGAAAACCTGGCGGCGATTACCGCCCACCAGCGCATTCGTCGTGTCGGCTACCTGCCCCAACCACTGCCCCAGGCCATTCCCCTGGTGGCCTACGAAACTGTGTTCAGCGCCTGCCGCTCTGCTCGCGGCGACTGGTCCCGGGAAGAGACCGAGCTGGCGATTGAAGAGATCTTCGACACCCTGGGTATCCGGCAACTGGCGCTTCGGCGGCTGTCGGAAATGTCTGGTGGTCAGCGCCAGATGGTAGGGCTGGCCCAGGTTCTGGTGCGCCAGACGCCATTGATGCTGCTGGACGAGCCCACCAGCGCTCTGGATCTGCACTGGCAGCTCAACGTGCTCAACGCAGTGCGTGACGCCACCAGCCGGACCGGCTCGATTGCCTTGGTGGCCAGCCATGATCTCAATCTGGCCCTGCGCTATTGCGACCAGGTTCTGGTGTTGTCTCCCGGCGGCCAGGCCGTGCTGGGCTCCCCGGCCCAGGTACTGACGCCGGAGCTGCTGGCCAAAACCTATGGTATCGAAGCCCGAATCGAACAATGCTCTCGTGGACACCCCATCGTGCTGGCGGATCGTCCGCTATCCGCCAGTGTTAACTGACGCACTGATATCGAGGAAACTGCCATGCCAACCATGAACGCCCAAGTGGCCAGCACCGATCCCGGTCGCCTGATCAATCGCCTGTGCAAACACTTTCGCCACAAGATTGAGGCTGAGTGGAGCGAGACTGATGGCAGGCTGACTTTCTCCATTGGCGAATGCCGGCTCGAAGCAGCAGACGGTAAGTTGCTTATGCGGTGCCAGTCACCCACCGAGACAGAGCTGGAGGAACTGGGCCAGGTGGTAGCTTCCCACCTCATCCGCTTTGCCGGCGATGAGGTGGATGAGGTTCATTGGAGTTAGACGGACGACGGGATCAGTTTTGTCGGACGAAAACGCAAAAACAGCGCCACGGCCAGAAGGGGGCGGTCAGTATCGGGTTGTCGGAATCCTTGCCGGTCTCTGCGTCCATACTTGCCTCACCCGTTTATCCTGTGAATCAGCCAAACAGCTCCTGCAGTTTCTCACCCGGGTCTGGCGCGCGCATGAAAGATTCACCCACCAGAAACCCGTAAATGCCCCGGCTGGTCATGGCCTCAACATCTGAACGGGTCATGATCCCGCTCTCGGTAATGGTCAGTCGGTTTTCGGCAATCCGGTGGTGCAGTTCAAAGGTGGTGTCCAGCGACACTTCGAAGTTGTGCAGGTTGCGGTTATTGATGCCCACCAACGGTGTGCTCAGGGTCAGGGCATCGTCCAGTTCTTCGCCGTCGTGTACTTCCACCAGCACATCCAGGCCAATCTCGTGGGCAATACCTTCCAGCTCCTGCATCTGGTCTTTGGTCAGGCAGGCGGCAATCAGCAGAATGCAGTCGGCACCAATGGCCCGGCTTTCATACACCTGATAGGGCGCCACCATGAAGTCCTTGCGGATCACCGGCAGGCTGCAAGCCGCGCGGGCTGCTTTCAGGTAGTCTTCGTGGCCCTGGAAGAAGTTTTTGTCAGTCAGCACTGACAAGCAGGCGGCACCGCCTTTTTCGTAGCTTTCGGCAATGCGTTCCGGTTCAAAGGGATCTCGCAGGATGCCTTTGCTGGGTGAAGCCTTCTTGATCTCGGCAATGACCGCCGGCCTCTGAGCTTCGATGCGGGTGCGCAGGGCATTGGCGAATCCACGCGCAGGAGCTTGGTCGCCCGCCATGGCTTTCAAATCCGCAATCGAAACCTTAGGCTTACGTTCATCAATTTCTTCCCATTTCCGGTCAACGATTTTACGCAGGATGGTGGGAGTCTTATCCAAATGTCTGTCAGTCATAGCAGGCCCGTCTAAAGTATGCGAGACCGGTTGCGGGGAGGCTTTCCAAAACTCTCTGTAGCCAGGGATGGCTACAGCGAAGCCCTACAGGGACGTACTTGTGGGCGTGTTTTGGAAAGCCTCCCCGCAGCCGGTCGCCCAGCAGCAAAGTTAAAGGCGCGTGATTAAAAGCACTGTGAAAAATCAGCCAGCTCCGACATCTTGCCAGCCGCGAGTCCCGAACCCATGGCATCGAGTGCCATATCAACCCCTTCTCTGGCGGTCCTGGCCAGGCCGGCGACATAAATGGCTGCGCCGGCGTTCAGGGCGATCATGTCGCGGGCCTTTTCGGTGGTTTCGTCGTGGCTGCGGCCGAAAGCGGCGCGAATGAGTTTCAGAGATTCATCGGCACCATCCACCGACAGACCCACCAGCGACTGGCTCTTGATGCCCAGGTCTTCCGGCGTCAGGTCGTATTCGCTGATTTCGCCATCTTTCAGTTCGGCTACGTGGGTGACGGTGGCCAGGCTGATTTCATCCAGGCCGTCCTTTGAGCAGACCACCATAATGTGTTCTGCGCCCAAACGCTGCATCACTTCTGCCATCGGGCGGCACAGTTCCCTGGTGAACACACCGATCAGCTGGCGAGTGACGCCGGCCGGGTTGGTCATCGGGCCAAGGATATTGAAGATGGTCCGGCAGCCCAGCTCCCGGCGCGGTCCGATAGCATGTTTCATGGCGCCATGGTGGGCCGGCGCAAACATGAAACCGACGCCGATCTGTTCGACACAGCGGGCCACTTCTTCCGGTTTCATGTCCAGATTGATGCCGGCCTTTTCGATCAGGTCGGCGCTGCCGCTCTTGGACGATACGCCCCGGTTGCCGTGCTTGGCGACGAAGCCGCCGGCTGCAGCCACCACGAAGGCTGAGGCAGAGGAGACGTTGAACAGATTGGCGCCATCGCCCCCGGTGCCGACGATATCCACCAGCGGGCTGGCGTTAATGCTGACCTTGGTGGCCAGTTCACGCATCACTTCGGTGGCGCCGGTGATTTCGTCGATGGTTTCGCTTTTCAGGCGCAGGCCCATCAGAAATGCGCCGATCTGGGCGTCGGTGGCTTCGCCATTCATCACGATGCGCATCACATCCTTCATCTCGTCCCGGGACAGGTCCAGGTTGGAGGCAATGCGGTTCAGTGCTTGTTTCATGTCCATGGGGCGTCGGCCTCTTGTTATGTTCTCAGGAAGTTGCGCAGCAGTTCGTGGCCCTGTTCGGTCATGATCGACTCGGGGTGGAACTGCACGCCTTCGATGGGCAGGGTCTTGTGGCGCACGCCCATGATTTCTTCAACGGAGCCGTCGTCGTTGCGGGTCCAGGCGGTCACTTCCAGGCAATCGGGCAGAGTGTCTTTGTCAATCACCAGGCTGTGGTATCGGGTGGCCTGCAAGGGATTGTTCAGGCCCCGGAACACGCCGATATCCTTGTGGTACACCGCCGACACCTTGCCATGCATGACTTTGCCGGCACGGATAATATCGCCGCCGAACACCTGGCCGATGGACTGGTGGCCCAGACAAATGCCCAGAATCGGCAGCTTGCCGGCGAAGTGGCGAATGGCGTCCATAGAGATGCCTGCCTCGTTGGGCGTGCAGGGGCCCGGGGAAATCACCAGCCGTTCGGGCTTCAGGGCTTCAATCTGCTCGATGGTGATTTCGTCGTTCCGGTATACCTGCACATCGGCACCCAGCTCCGCCAGGTACTGCACTACGTTGTAGGTGAAGGAATCGTAGTTATCGATCATCAGCAACATAATCTGTTCCTCCGCCTCAATGGTCGTAGTCGTTGTAGGTCATGGCCACGGCCTTGAAGATGGCGCGGCCCTTGTTCATGGTTTCTTTCCATTCGAGGCGGGGAATGGAGTCTGCCACCACGCCGGCGCCGGCCTGGATGTGCAGGGTATTGTCCTTGATCACCGCGGTGCGGATGGCGATGGCGGTGTCCATGTTGCCGTTGAACGACAGGTAGCCAACCGCGCCGCCGTAGACGCCACGCTTCACCGGTTCCAGCTCGTCGATGATTTCCATGGCGCGGATCTTCGGTGCGCCGCTGAGGGTGCCGGCGGGCAGGGTGGCTCGCAGTACGTCCAGGCAGCTGGTGTTTTCTTTCAGCCGACCGGTCACGTTAGAGACAATGTGCATGACGTGGGAATAACGCTCCACGATCATCTTGTCGGTCAGTTTGACGGTGCCGGTTTCCGATACCCGGCCGGCATCGTTGCGCCCCAGGTCGATCAGCATCAGGTGCTCGGCGATTTCTTTGGGGTCGGCCAGCAGTTCTTTTTCCAGGGCCTTGTCCTCGGCATCGGTGGCGCCGCGTTTGCGGGTGCCGGCGATGGGGCGGACGGTGACTTCCTCATCTTCCACCCGGGCCAGGATTTCCGGAGAGGAGCCGACAATGTGGAAGTCTTCCAGGTCCAGGAAGTACATGTACGGCGACGGGTTCAACACCCGCAGCGAACGATACAGGTTCAGGGGCGGTGCCTCGAACGGGATCGACATGCGCTGGGAGATGACGGTTTGCATCACGTCGCCGTCCAGCACGTAGCCCTTGATTTTGTCCACCGCGGCTTCGAATTTGTCCTGGCTGAAGCCGGAAATAAAGTCGCTCTCGTCCACCACCTTGCCGCGCAGATGTTCCGGTGTGCGGGGGGCGTTGGCGGTCTGGCGGTGCAGCTGGCTTTCCAGTTCGTCGATGCGGGCCTGTGCTGTCTGGTAGGCACCGTCAATTGACGGGTCCGCGTGCACAATCAGGTGCAGCTTGCCGCGCAGGTTGTCGAACACCACGATTTCATCGGACACCATCAGCAGGATATCCGGGGTGCCGATCTTGTCGGGCGGGCAGCTGTGGCGCAGGCGTTTCTCGATGTAGCGCACGGTGTCATAACCGAAGTAACCCACCAGGCCACCATTGAAACGGGGCAGTTCCGGCAGGTCCGGGGCATGGAATCTCTTCTGGTAGTCGTCCACGAAAACCAGGGGGTCGTCCACTTCGGCCTGTTCAACCACCTTGCCGTTGCGGCTGACCTCAATGCGATGGTCGAAGACTTTCAGCACTTCCCGGCTGGGCAGGCCAATAATGGAATAGCGGCCCCATTTCTCGCCACCCTGTACCGATTCAAACAGGTAGGAGTAAGGCCCACTGGCCAGTTTCAGATAGGTGCTGAGGGGCGTGTCGAGGTCCGCCAGTACTTCGCGGTACACGGGGATACGGTTGTAGCCGGCTTCAGCGAGCTCGTGGAATTGCTCGGGTGTCATGGTTCGGTTTCCTGAAATCTGATCTGCGTTTTGTCAGAACGGTGTTACACCGCTGTGACCGGTGGTGCGGGCAAACAGGCATGCGCCATCAGCCCCGTGGCTTGCTCAGCCGGTGCGCCATCGCCACCATCGTGTTGCGCGGGTTGTCAGGATGCCTCGCGCTGCAGTCAGATTCAGTCCCTGCACGGCAGGAATCTCCCGAATTGATGTGTTCAAAATAAAACGTCCTTGTGAGATTACAAAAGCTCGGCCAGCGAATCAACAACAGCATCTGCACCGAGACTGTCTACTGGCCCGCCAAAGTTGTAGCCGTACCGCACGGCTACGCATGGGATGCCCGCGGCCAGGGCGGCTTTTACGTCGGCTTTGGAGTCCCCGACCATCACCGTGGTGCCCCGTGTGCCGCCCAGTTTTTCCATGGCGTGCAGCAAGGGCGCCGGGTCCGGTTTTTTCACTGGCAGGGTATCGCCACCGACCGAGAGGTCGAACCACTGATCCAGACCGGTTTTTTCCAGCAACGGCTGAACAAACTGGTCAGGTTTGTTAGTGACCACGGCCATCCGGCAGCCCAGTTGCCTCAGGTGGTCCAGGCAGTCATGGACGCCGGGAAATACCTCTGAATGCCGGCCATTCAACTGGCCGTAGGCGTGATAGAAAATGGTCAGGGCGTCGTTGAACAGCGCCTCATCTTTAGCGGTGGCGGGTTCCCAATCGGTTTTTCCGGCCAGGGCCCGGCGCACCAGAACCTGGGCGCCGTTGCCAACCCAGGTGCGCACCTTGTCCAGGCCTGCCGGGCTACGCCCCAGGTGCTCCAGCATCTGATCCACGGCGGCGGCCAGATCCGGTGCGCTGTCTACCAGGGTGCCGTCCAGATCAAACAGGGCCACGCCCGGCCAGCGGGCGTTGAACAGGCCTTTCAGGCTCATCCGCCGATCACCTTGCGGGCCTGTTCCAGTTCGGCGCGCATGGCGTCGATGGTGGCCTTGTAATCCGGGGTGTTGAAGATGGCGGAGCCGGCCACGAAGGTGTCGGCACCGGCCTCGGCGATTTCCCGGATATTGTCGGTTTTCACGCCGCCGTCGATTTCCAGGCGAATGTTGTAGTTGCTGGCATCAATCTTCTTGCGGGCTTCCTTGAGCTTGTCGAGGGTGCCGGGGATGAACTTCTGGCCACCGAAGCCCGGGTTGACCGACATCAGCAGCACCATATCGAGCTTGTCCATCACGTAATCCATGTGGCTCAGCGGGGTAGCCGGGTTAAACACCAGCCCGGCCTTGCAGCCGCCGTCGCGGATCAGTTGCAGGGAGCGGTCTACGTGGTTGCTGGCTTCCGGGTGGAAGGTGATGTAGCTGGCACCGGCGTCAATGAACATGCGGATCAGGTCATCCACCGGGGAGACCATCAGGTGCACATCGATGGGTGCGGTCACGCCATGCTTGCGCAGGGCCTCGCACACCATGGGGCCGATGGTCAGGTTGGGGACATAGTGATTGTCCATCACATCGAAGTGAACCACGTCGGCACCAGCGGCCAGTACGTTGTCGACTTCCTCGCCCAGGCGGGCGAAATCAGCGGAGAGAATGGATGGGGCAATCAGGTAAGGGTTCATCAAAGGCTCTCTTGATCAGGTGAGTTATCGGCGGCACAGGAACCCTGCTAGTCTATCAGTTTGCCAGGCATTTTCGCAGCGCGAGGTAAGCGGTTTTGATCACAGGTCGAGCAGGTATTGGGGTTCTCTGGTTGCTGTTGGCCGGGCTGGCATTGACGGTATCGGCCCAGGAGAGCGAGCCGGAACCGGGTCAGGGCACACAACAGGCTATGGAAAGCAGGGCGACGGCGGTGACCGGCCTGGGCGAGTGGTCGTTGGCCCGGATGTTTCCTGAGCGGGCGGTGTGGCTGGATCTGGATGACGATAGCCGGGCACTGGCGCTGTTCCAGCCAGAGCTGAAAACACCGGCACGTGGCGCGCTGATTGTGCTGGCAGACGAGGGGCAGGCAGCGGCTGAAGGTCTGGCCGGCGGGCTTCTTGATACCCTGGCGGAGCGTGGCGTGGCAGTGATGACACTGGGGCTTCGGCCGCCTCCGGAAAGTGTGGTTCGGCGCCGGCAACAACGGCTGGTGCCAGAGCCGCAGGAGACAGCTCCGCCTGAGGATGACCAGCTGCAATCCTCGGTGATGATTGACGTGGCTGAGGAAGAAGCCCTGGAGGAGGTGATGTCAGACTACCGCGACTCTATCCGCGAGCTGCTGGATGCCGCCGCTGGTGAGCTGCAGCGGCGCGGATACGAGCGCCCGGCGGTGTCGGGTATTGGCTGGTCGGCCGATTATGTGACGGCCTGGGCACTGGGCCAGGGGGCGTTGTCCGGGGTGATCTGGCTGGCGCCACATTTCTCCGGTGAACGGTTGCCGGAATTGCCCGCTATGTTGTCGGCAGACAGGCCGTGGCGGGTTCTCGACCTGCACGCCATGGATGACGCCGGCCGGCATCCGGCGGTTGCGCGGGCGGCTGCCCTGGCGCGGGAGCAGGTCAGTGGTTATCGGCGCCAACCCATGGCATTGTCAAACCCACCACAACGGGCCGATGCGGAGCGGGTGGCCAGCCGGATTCAGGCATGGATGAATCGCTGACCGGTCCGGCGGCTGCGGCGACGGCTTACAGTGGGCGGTGGCGTTGTTTGATCAGTTCCCAGGCCTGCTGGTAGCGAAGCAGTCGATCCTTGGCCATGGCCAGTTCTGATGGTGTCAGTTTCTGCTGGGCGAGTTTGTCTGGATGACATTCGGACACCTTCTTTCTGTAGGTCCGTTTGATGGATTGCAGGTCTTCCCGTCGGGTCACACCGAGGATCTGGCAGGCCTGTTCATAGGTATCCGGTTTGGCTGCAGGGCCGGCGTTACGGATCCAGACTTTGCTGGCGTAGCTTTCAAAGATGTCGTCGCTGACCGCCACGGGCAGGCCGATGTGATCGATGGCATCTTCGCAGCGGTAGCGCCGGGCTTTGCCGGGCTGGCCCAGTACCTGGGCACCGTGGCACAGGCAGATGGCCGTCTTCAGGGCTGGTCCGGGCCATATCGCTGCCAGCAAACGGAACAGCAGGCCCTGCCTCAGGGGTAACTGGCTGGCGGCCTTGCCCCGCTGGAACTGGTCAATGGCCTTCTTGCGCTGGCGGTTGGAGAGGCCAAGGGCTTTCATCAGGGCCTCGGCGTAGCGGATGTCTGCTTCCATCACCCGGCCATCGGCCTTGGCAATGTAGCCGAGGAAAAAGAACAGGGGTTTGCGGCACCAGCGCGGCAGCCTCGCTCTCTCCATCAGGGTGCTGGCCTGGTGCCCGCAACTGGACAGCTCCTTGAGCAGGTCGGAGAACACCGACTCCAGTCTGGCGGGTAACGGTGGCGTGCTGGCTTTGCTCATACCTGACGCCTGCCGTCGGCGAGTTGCCTGTCCAGCTCGTCCAGTCTGGCCGGGGTCCCAACATCCACCCAGCGGCCACCATGATAGAGGCCTCGAACCTGATGGCTTGCCATGGCCTTGCGAAGCACCGGGCCCAGCTTGCCGGACGTGTCATCCAGGCCATTGAACAGCTTTCGGTGCAGCAGGCTGATACCGGTGAAGGTGAGTTTGCTGCCGCCGCTTGTGGTCAGGGCGCCATCGGCTTCGAGGTGAAAATCCCCCTCCGGGTGGTGCTCGGGGTTATCCGTCATCACCAGAACGGCAAGGCAGTTATCCTGTTCCGGAGGCCGCAGGTCCGATAACGAGACATCGCTCCAGATGTCGCCATTGATCACCAGAAACCAGTCGTCTCCCCGGTCGGTCAGCAATGGCAGCGCCCGGACGATGCCGCCGGCGGTTTCCAGTGGCTCGCCCTCGGCGGAGTAGCGAATGCTCAGGCCAAACTGCTTGCCATTGCCCAATTGCTGCTCTATCTGCTCACCCAGCCAGGCGTGGTTGATGACGACGTCGCGGAAGCCCGCGTCACGCAGGTGTTCCAGGTGATGAACGATCAGCGGCTTGCCGCCGGCGACCAGGAGTGGTTTCGGGGTGGTCAGGGTCAGCGGGCGCATGCGTTCGCCCTTGCCGGCGGCCAGGATCATGGCTTTCACTGCTGGCTGCTCTCCTGCCCGGGAACGGGGCCAATACGCTGTTCAATGGCGGGCAGTACGCGGTCGCACAGCCATTCATGGAAGTGTCGGAGCGCCGGTTGCCGGGCGCTGGCGTCTCGCAGGTAAGAAACGGTGCGGGGGATATCATCCAGGTACCCGGTTTTACCATCCCGGATTGCCAGGCGGGCAAAGATACCGGCGGCCTTCAGGTGCCGTTGCATGCCCATCAGCTCAAACCATTGCCGGAAGGTATCCGGGTCGGCGCGATGCAGGCCGGCCGCGAGGCCGGCGGTGCGGAAATATTCGAGCCAGTCGGCGATCTGGTGTTCGGGCCAGCGCACGTAGCAGTCTTTCAGCAGGGAAACGACATCGTAGGTGACCGGTCCGCGCACTGCATCCTGGAAATCAATCACCCCCGGGCGCGCGCTGCCGGCAAGTACCAGCAGGTTCCGGGAATGGTAGTCCCGGTGCACCGTGACCTCCGGTTGTGCCAGGGCGCTCTCCTTCAGAAGCGCAAAGGTGGTGTCCAGCAGCGCCCGTTCCTGATTGCTGAGTGTCAGTTGCAGGTGTTGCTCCAGCAGCCAGTCGGGGAACAGCGCCATCTCCCTGTCCAGCAGGGCTTCATCGTAAGGTGGCAGCGGGTAATTGCCCGGCGAGGACACCTGGCCGATCCTGACCAACTCATCCAGTGCCTGCCGGTACAGTGTCTCGGCGTTGGTCTGGGCCAGGGCTGGCAGCATCAGCTGGTCGCCAAAGTCTTCCAACAGCAGGAAACCCTGGGCCAGGTCTTCATCGGCAATGGCCGGGACCATAATGTCTTGCTGGCGCCAGTGCCGGGCAATAGCCACAAAGGGCTGGCAGTCTTCGTGCTCGGGCGGGGCATCCATAACGATAAACGGCACCGGGGCTTTGCCAGTGGTGCTTTGCCAAACCCGGAAGTACCGGCGGAAGCTGGCGTCACCGGAAACCGGCTCGGGGCTGGCGGTTTCAAAACCGGGTATGTGCCTGACCCATTCGGTCAGCCGTTGCAGGCGGATATCCATGGTGATGCTGCGCTTCCTGAGTTCAATGACTGAGTGCAAACGTTAGCAGAGCAGTATAAAGAGCGTAAAACGGATTTGCAGCGGTGTTTCCGTTAACAAGCCCGTGGGGCGCGTGTAAACTAGGCAGCTGTTTTTCTTCAAGCCCCATTCACCCGGAACAGGAACTTCGCTACCGTGCCCAGCCGTTACCGTTACCTGTCGTGGCCCCAGCACCGGTTCGCCAGGCTCCTGTTGGCAATGGCGCTTTTGCCTGTTTCCGGAGTAGCAAATGCCCAGGACCAGGCTCCCAGTGCGGCGGAAATCGACTGGCGTCCCCGCAGTGAGCTGCCGCCCGAGGTGAGGGATCGATTACCGGTATTTTGTGAAGGCGGATACCTGCCATCGTCGGCGGCTGGCGGCCAGATGCCGTTGCTGTCCGGCGCGGAGACCGGGGAAGCACCGCTGGAGGCCAGCGCTCTGAATGCTCGCTATCAGCTGGATTCCGAGCTGTTCCTGCAGGGCGATGTGCGCCTGCGCCAGGGTGAATTTCAGGCCACGGGCTCCGAAGCCCGCTATAACCAGCAAACGGGGCAGCTGGACCTCGTCGGCCCACTGGTCAGCCGTGGCGAAGGGTTTTTGCTCACCGGCGACAGCGCCCGTTACTCGGTGGAGTCCGGGCAGCTGGATATCAATACCGCCACCTTCCTGTTGCATGAGTCTGAGATGCGGGGCCGGGCTTCGTCCTTGTCCCGGGTCGGCGAGCATCAGGTGCTGATCACCGATGGCATGTTGACCACCTGTGGGCCCCATCAGAACGACTGGTCTATCGTGGCATCTGATATTGCCCTGGATCAGGAGGAAGGCTTTGGCACCGCCCGCCACGTTCGCCTGGAGGTGCTGGATACCCCGGTGTTCTACTGGCCCTACATCACCTTTCCCATTGATGACCGCCGCAAAACCGGTTTCCTGTACCCCCAGTTCGGTTCCTCCAGCGCCGGCAGCGGCGGCTATCTGGCCTTACCGTATTACCTGAACCTGGCGCCCCATTACGATGCCACGCTGACACCCCAGTACATTCATGGCCGTGGGCTGTTCACCGAAGTAGAAGGGCGTTACCTGAGCCGTTTTGGTGAATCGGTCCTGCAACTGGGTTATATCGACAACGATTCCGCCTTCAAGGCTGACAATCCAGGCGAGGGTGGCGATCGCTGGGCGCTGGATTTCACCACCCGAGCCCGGTTTGGCAGCGGCTGGACCGGTTACGGGGACTACTCGGTGGTCTCTGACCAGGACTACCTCAGCGACCTCAACCGCTCCCTGGAAATCGATCAGGCAACGCACCTGCAACGGCGCGGTGGTGTGCGTTATTCCGGCAATAGCCAGTATTTCGAGGCCTACCTGAACGGTTACCAGACCATCCGGGACCGGATTGCCGATGTCGACAAACCCTACGCCCAGTTGCCGGAGATTCTCTACGCCGGAACCGGCGAATTCGGGCTCGTTGAGGCCAATCTCGAGAGCCAGTACACCTGGTTCTATCGTGACAACGAGAATCTGACCGGCCTCGACCGGGCCAACGGCCAGCGGGTTCGAGCCATTCCGGAACTGGCCCTGCCTGTGCGCAGGCTCTGGGGTTTCACCCGACCGTCGGCCAGTCTGGATTACACCCGCTATGACCTGGAAGATTACACTCAGGGCAGCGGCAGCTTTGACCGAACGGTGCCGGTGTTTGAGTGGGATAACGGGCTGTATTTCGATCGCCGCTCCAGCCTGTTCGATGTGCCTTACAACCAGACTCTGGAGCCCCGGCTGTATTATGCCTGGGCCGATGCCGATGCTGACCAGAATCACATCCCGGACTTTGATGCCGGGCTCAAGAGCTTCCGCTTCGACCAGTTGTTTGAGCGGGATCGCTTCACCGGCGGTGACCGGGTGGGTGACGCCAACCAGTTGACCGTCGCCCTGACCAGCCGGTTCAATGACTTGGTGACCGGGGCGGAGCGTGCCAGGGTCAGCATCGGGCAGGTGCGCTATTTCGATGATCGGGAGGTGGACCTGTTCGGCCAGGGCGCCTCCGACAGAAGCCGCTCACCGCTGGCCGGTGAGCTGGTATTGAATCCGCTGGAGAATCTGGAGATTCGCAGTGCCGGCCTGTGGGACCCCGACACCCAGCAAACCGAAGAAGGCCGAAGCCAGCTAATCTTCCACTCACAGGATTATCGTTACCTGGCCACTCTGGGCCACACCTACAGCCGACCAGACGAGCTGGAACAGAGTGATGTTGGTGTTGTTTTCCCAGTGACCAACCGTGTTAGCGGAGTCGGTCGCTGGGTTTATGATTCCGGCCTGGACCGTACCGTTGGTACCCTGGCGGGTCTTGAATACAACAACTGCTGCTGGAGCGTTCAGGTAGTTCACCAGAACTACCTGACGGACGATGAACAGCTGGATAACCGTGTGCTGTTCCGCATTGAACTGAAAGGGCTCGGGGGTAGTGGTGGCGCCTCCGACAATATTTCTGATGCCATCTACGGCTATGACGAACGCGAGCGCCGCCGCTTTGGAACTCCGCGCCGTTAAAACGAACCAATGTCATCAGCCAGCCTGTTCTGAAGGCCTGGCTGGGAATGTACACATCAAGAGGTGATTATGAAGGCGACGTTACGCCACGGACTGACACTGCTGCTGACCATGGCCATGCTGGCTGTGTCGGTTTCTGCCCACGCCGAGCGACAAGTGCTGGACCGGGTGGTTGCCATTGTGGATGACGATGTCATCCTCCAGACCGAACTGGATGCGCGGGTAAATACCATTGTTGGCCGTCTCAGTGCCCAGGGCACCGGCCTGCCGCCCCGGCAACTGCTGGAAGAGCGAGTATTGGAACAGCTGATTTCCGAGTCTCTTCAGTTGCAGATGGCGGACCAGATGGGGATGCGCATCAGCGATAACGAGCTGAACGAGACCCTGGCCAATATTGCCCGTAGTAACGGCTTGAGCCTGGAGCAGTTTGAAGAGCAACTGGCGGAAGAGGGCGTTACCTACCAGCAGGCCCGGGAACAGATCCGTAATGAAATGTTGTCTGGCCGGGTGCAGCAGCGCCGGGTTGGCAACCGGGTCCGTATCACTGACCGGGAGGTTGAGAATTACCTGCAGGCCCAGGCCGGCCGGGGGCCGGATGCTGAGGAATACCGCCTGGCTTATATCTTTATCCAGGTAGATGACCCCGGTAACGAGGATTCCGTTGAGCAGGCTCGCGCAAAAGCGGAAAACCTGCGCCAGCAGATCATCGATGGTCGCGACTTCCGGGAAGTGGCGGTTGCCGAATCGGATGCTGGCAACGCTCTGGAAGGCGGCGATATGGGCTGGCGTACAGAGAGTCAGTTGCCATCACTGGTTGCGCCGGTGGTGCCGAACATGGAAGTAGGCGTGCCCTCAGAGGTGCTTGAGAACAACAGCGGTTTCCACCTGGTGACGGTGATGGACAAGCGCGGTGGCGAGCAGCAAACGGTGATCCAGCAGCACCGGGTGCGCCATATCCTGATTCGCCCCTCCCAAGCGGTAACCGAAACCCAGGCTGAAAACCGCATTCGCGATATCTACCAGCAATTGCAGGACGGCGCGAACTTTGCTGCCCTGGCCCGGGAGTTGTCGGATGACCCGGTGTCCGGCTCCGATGGCGGCAACCTGGGTTGGGTCAGCCCCGGCCAGATGGTTCCGGCTTTCGAGCAGGCCATGATGGAAGCCGATGTGGGCGAGATATACGGGCCGGTGCGTTCACAGTTTGGCTGGCACATTCTTCAGGTAGAAGAACGCCGGCAACAGGACGTGACCGCTGAAAACCGGGAGTCCCAGGCCCGGCAAGCTATCTACCAGCGCAAGTTTGAAACCGAACTTCAGAACTGGCTCAGGGAAATTCGCGATGAAGCCTTTGTCGAGTTCAAAGGGGACTACGCCGATCTGAACCCGGCCAGTGAGGAAAACAACGCGTCATGACGACACCGGTGATTCTGGCTTTGACTGCCGGCGAGCCAGCGGGCATTGGGCCGGAACTGTGCCTGCAACTGGCGCTTGAACCGCGCCAGGCCGGCATCGTGGTGGTGGCCTGCAAAACGCTGCTGGCAGACCGTGCCCGGCAGCTTGGCCTGGCCGTAGAGTTGCACGACTGGCACCCGGGCCAGACGCCGGACACCCGGGCTGGCCATGTGTCGGTGCGCCATGTGGAAGGCTGCGAGTCCATAGTCGCGGGCCGGTTACACGCCGGCAACAGTCAGTATGTGCTCGATACCCTGACCACCGCCGCCAGGGGCTGCCTGGATGGCAATTTCGACGGTATGGTGACCGCGCCGGTTCACAAGGGCGTAATCAACGAAGCCGGAATCGCGTTCAGCGGCCACACCGAGTTTCTGCAGGAACTCTGCGGTGTTGAACGGGTGGTGATGATGCTGGCTACTGAGGAATTGCGGGTGGCGCTAGTAACCACCCACTTACCCCTGAAGGACGTATCTGCGGCCATTACCCCCGAACGGTTGACCCAGGTAACGCGCATTCTTAACGCCGACCTGAAAACCTTTTTTGGCATCGACCAACCGCGCATTCTGGTAGCGGGCCTGAACCCCCATGCTGGTGAGGGTGGCCACCTGGGCCGGGAAGAGATCGAAGTGATCGAGCCGACCCTGGATAAGCTCCGGGCCGAAGGTATTAAACTGACCGGCCCGTTGCCGGCCGATACCCTGTTCACCCCCCACTGGCTGGATAACGCTGATGCCGTGCTGGCCATGTACCACGACCAGGGCCTGCCGGTACTGAAATTTCAGGGCTTTGGCCGGGCGGTCAACATCACCCTGGGCCTGCCCATTGTCCGTACCTCGGTAGACCACGGCACCGCCCTGGACCTGGCCGGCACCGGCAAGGCCGACGCCGGCAGCCTGCACACCGCCATTCGCGTCGGCGAACACATGGCCCGCTGCCGCCGGGCGGCTATTGCCGGAGAGTCATCATGAGTAACCATCCGGGCCACATGGCCCGTAAACGTTTCGGCCAGAACTTTCTTCATGATCCGGGCGTGATCGAGAAGATTGTCCGGTCGATCAATCCGAAACCGGATGATGCCATTGTCGAGATTGGTCCTGGTCTCGGTGCGATTACCGAAGAGATCCTGGCGGTTAATCCGCGCCTGCAGGTGGTGGAGCTGGACCGGGACCTGATTCCGGTGCTGCGCACCAAGTTCTTCAATTACCCGGAGTTCCGGATTCACGAAGCCGATGCCCTGAGTTTCGATTTCAGCCAGCTGGTGGTCGATGGTCGCCCACTGCGAATTGTCGGCAACCTGCCCTATAACATCTCAACACCGCTGATTTTCCATCTGCTGGCGCAGTCCGGGGTGGTCCAGGACATGCACTTCATGCTGCAGAAAGAAGTGGTGCAGCGGCTGGCGGCCACGCCGGGTGACAATAACTATGGCCGACTGGGTATCATGGCCCAGTACTTCTGCAAGGTGCAGCCGCTGTTTGAAGTGGGCCCGGGCGCTTTCCGGCCGGCTCCGAAAGTGGATTCTGCCATCGTTCGCCTGGTGCCCCACAAGGAATTGCCGCACCCGGCCAAGAACCTCAAGACCCTTCAGGCCGTGGTGCGCACCGCTTTCAACGCGCGCCGGAAGACCCTGCGCAAGGCACTGGCGGCTCTGGTGACGGTGGAACAGTTGCAGTCTGTGGGCATCAACGACGGCCTGCGGCCGGAAAACCTGAGTCTGGCCGACTACGTCAAGATTGCCGACCTGCTGGCGGACGCAGGCCCGCTTAATGTCGAGGTGGATGAGGTAAGTAATGACTGATTACGCCATTGGCGATATTCAGGGCTGCTATGACCGGTTACGGGATGTTCTGGCGAAAGTGGATTTCTCGCCCTCCCGGGACCGGCTCTGGGTGGCGGGCGATCTGATTAACCGCGGGCCCGCCTCACTGGAAACCCTGCGCTACATTGAAAGCCTGGGCGACGCTGCCGTGGTGGTGTTGGGTAACCATGATTTGCACTTGCTGGCGGTTGCCCTGGGTGGCCACAGCCCGAAGCGCAAAGACACCCTGCACGGTATCCTCGATGCACCGGACCATGACCGCCTGATCCACTGGCTGCGCCAACGATATCTGTGCGTGCACGACGAAAAACGTAACCTGGTTATGGCCCATGCCGGGCTGCCTCATATCTGGAGCGTGGACCAGGCAGTGGCCTGTGCCCGGGAAGTAGAAGCAGTGATCCGGGGCGGGCAGGCGCAGGAATATTTCAGCCAAATGTATGGCAATCAGCCGGAGCGCTGGTGTGATACCCTCACTGGTATGGAGCGTTGGCGAGTGATCACCAACTACTTCACCCGGATGCGCTTTATCGCCGAAGACGGCAGCCTGGAGCTGGCCACCAAAGAGTCGGCGGATAATGCACCGCCGGGCTTCGCGCCCTGGTTTACCTACCCCCGGAAAGACGATGTAAAGGTGATCTTCGGCCACTGGGCTGCGCTGCAAGGCAACACCGGCAGTGACCGGTTTATCGGCCTGGATACCGGCTGTGTCTGGGGTGGCGCCCTGACCCTGATGAATCTGGATTCCGGGGAGCTGATTCACTGTGACTGCGCTTAAACCCTCAGAAGCGGTGATTCGCTGGGCTCTGATGATGGGGGCTTTGGCCGGCCTGTTGGCGGTGATGGCGGGTGCCTTCGGTGCCCACGGTTTACGCCACGTGGTGAGCGAGCGGGGCCTGGAAGTGTTCCAGACGGCTGTCAGTTACCAGATGTACCACGCCCTGGTGCTGGTGGTAGCGAGCCTGATGCCGGCCCTGGGCTTGTCCCAGCGCTTACTTGGCGTCGCTTGCGGCTTCTGGCTCGCAGGCATTGTGCTGTTCAGCGGCAGCCTGTATCTGCTGGTGTTGTCCGGCCATCACTGGCTCGGGCCGGTTACGCCGATTGGTGGTGTCTGCTTCATGATTGGTTGGGCCCTGCTGGTTGCGGCGGCCCTGAAAAAGTAACGGAGGTGATCCGAACCATGCAGGTTCAGGTAAATGGTGAGCACATGGAACTCCCCGGTGGAGCAACCATTGCGACCTTGATTGAGCATCTCACGCTGGCCGGGAAACGGGTCGCGGTTGAGGTCAACGAAGATATTGTGCCCCGCAGTCAGCACCCGAGTTTCACCCTGAGCGATGGCGACCGGGTGGAAGTGGTGCACGCCATCGGCGGCGGTTAAGTTTGCGTTCAGCTGAACGCGCCCCCTCTTTTCAATGAACTCAGGTAGGTTATGACAGATACCCCGGAAATCCAGCTCCCCGAAGACAAACCCCTGGAAATCGCAGGCAAGGTTTACCAGTCCCGCTTGCTGGTGGGCACTGGCAAGTATCACGACCTGATGGAAACCGGCCACGCCATTGAGGCCAGTGGCGCCGAGATCGTGACCGTGGCGGTGCGCCGTACCAATCTCGGCCAGAACCCGGACGAGCCGAACCTGCTGGATGTCATTTCCCCGAGCACCTACACCATTCTGCCCAACACAGCCGGCTGTTACACCGCCAAAGACGCGGTACGCACCTGCAAGCTGGCCCGGGAGCTGCTGGATGGCCACGACCTGGTGAAACTGGAAGTGCTGGGTGAACACAAAACCCTGTACCCCAACATGCCGGAAACCCTGACCGCCGCCGAAGAGCTGATCAAAGACGGTTTCAAGGTGATGGTGTACTGCTCCGACGATCCGCTGCTGGCCATGCGTCTGGAAGAAATGGGTTGCGTGGCGATCATGCCTCTGGGCGCCCCCATCGGCTCAGGCCTGGGTATCCAGAACCGCTACAACATCCGGCTGATCGTCGAGAACGCCAAGGTACCGGTACTGGTAGACGCTGGCGTTGGTACCGCCTCGGATGCCACCATCGCCATGGAGCTGGGCTGCGACGGCGTACTGATGAACACCGCCATCGCCCAGGCCAAAGACCCGATCAAAATGGCCAACGCCATGCGCCTGGCCATCGAAGCCGGCCGCGAGGCCTACCTTGCTGGACGTATGCCGAAGAAGCTGTACGCCAGTGCGTCGTCACCGATTGACGGCACTTTTTTCTAAAAAAATCATAAAACATTAGCCACGGACGGCACGGACCTGCACGGACAAAAAGCGTAGCCGGAGTGTCCGTGCAGGTCCGTGTTGTCCGTGGCCAAAAAAACAGAGCGCTGTAGTACTGATATGACCACTCAGAAACCCAGCCGGCGGGAGACCATCCTGCAGGCCCTTGTTGAATTGCTGCAAAATGACCCGGGGTCCCGGATCACCACCGCCGGCCTGGCTAAAACCGTGGGCGTTACCGAAGCGGCCTTGTACCGGCACTTTCCCAGCAAGCGGAAAATGTTCGAAGCCCTGATCGAATTTGCCGAGGAGGCGGTGTTCTCCCGTTGCCAGCTGGTGCTTCAGGAGCAGGAAGATGTGCGGGTTCGCCTTCAGCAGCTGGTGCATCTGGTGTTGGTGTTCGCTGAGCGTAATCCGGGTTTGTGTTGCATGCTGACGGGCGATGCCCTGATGGGCGAGGATGAGTCCCTGCGCAAGCGCGCATCCCAGTTCTTCGAGCGTTTGGAAACCCAGTTTCGCCAGACCCTGAAGGAGGGCGAAATCCGTCAGGGCCTGCGGCCTCGAACCAGCGCGGCTCGCGGTGCAGATTTTGTGATGGTGTTCCTCGAAGGCCGCATCCAGCGGTTCGTTCGTTCCTCTTTCTCCCGCTTGCCCTCTGCTGATTTCGACGAGGCTTGGAGCTTGGTTTCCGAGGCTGTTTGGGGTTGAGGCTTGGTGTTCGTCTACCCCTAGCCTGTCGAATTTGGGAGTGTTGTGTGCGGGGTTTGCCTTCGCAGAAACGCTACAAGCACGTCCGTGTGCGCTTCGCTCCGGCCATCCCTGGCCTTCGAGATTCTGCGAAGGCAAACCCCGCACACAACGCTCGGATTTCAGTGATATACCCAATTCACTGACACCGAACTGGATTTATCGCTGGTTTACAGAGAAAAGTGGCGCTGTTAATGCGATTCCCGTGAAGTTCGAAAGGCACTGGCTGGAGGCCCTTTCCCGAAATCTCGGAGGCCAGGGATGGCCGGAGCGAAGCGCAAATGGATGTGCTCGTAGCGTTTTCGGGAAAGGGCCTCCAGCCAGTGCCTAACCACGCAGATTGCACAGGCTAGGCGTTCCCAAACTCCAAATCCAGACTGCCAGAAACAAGCACCTCAGTCTCAGTCATAACCCGAGGCAGAACGGAGTATGGACCGCACGGGCTCCCATACCGCCGGTGCAGAGATCAGGATGTCGCGCCCCCAGAGGTCGGCCGGGTAGCCATCGGGCACGTCGCCGAAGTGGCCCACCGTGGCGCCGGCTTCCCAGGCGATCAGGCGGGCGGCGGCGAAGTCCCAGGGGCTGACGTTCTCGTAGTAGATATCCAGACGGCCGCAGGCCACCCAGCAGATGTCCAGGGCCGCCGAACCAATGCGGCGCAGGTCCCGGCATTGGTGAATCATCGCATCCAGCCGCCTTACCAGCGGTTCCAGGTTGTCCTTGGTGTAGGGGAAGCCGGTGGCAAACAGGCTTTGCCGGGGTTCCGTAGCGCCGCTGTGGCGAATGGCCTGGCCGTTCAAGGTGGCGCCTTCGCCTTTGGTGGCCCGGAAGGTTTCATTCGGGAACGGCGCGTGTACCACACCTACCTGCACCTGCCCGCGCTCCGCATAGGCAATCGACACCGCCACCTGCGGGTGACCGTAGGCGTAGTTTACCGTGCCGTCGATGGGGTCGATGATCCACAGCGGCGTGTCCAGTTCTTCTGCCTGGGACAGGTCCGGCATGGTTTCTTCAGACAAAATGCGGTGATCGGGGAAGCGTTCGCGGATGGCGCTGGTGATGAACTCGTCGGCCATCACATCGGCGTGGGTAACCAGTTCCGTCTGCTGCTTGTAGTCGGTGCGCAGGGTGTTTTCCTGGCGCTCGTGGCGGATCAGCTCGCCGGCCTCTCTGGCCAGGGCTTCGGCAAAATCGGTGATTTCGCGCAGAGAAACAGAATCAGACATGGCACCCCCGGTTCGAAAACGTGAGGGTGCCAGTCTAACACGGCAGGCTTACAGGCTGTTCAGCCACTTCTCCATCTTGTCCATGGCCAGCACAATGCGTGGGCAGGCCTGTTTGACGAAGTCTTCGCCCAGTTCCTGGTCGGCATAGTCTCCGCCGGCCAGTTCCAGTGCCTTGGTGCCGTCGAAGTCCACGAACGCCAGGCGCGCGCCCAAGTGGTCCGGCACAAAGCCGAAATCACTGGAGGGCAGGATGGCGACGCCGGTGTCTGCCAGCAAAGCCGTGCAGAAGGCCTGGGCGGTTTTGATGTCCCTGCGGGCCAGCTTTTCACTGAAGGCGGAGAAGTCCGGGAACAGGTAGAAGGCACCTTCGGGCTTGCGAACCACCGCACCTATGGCGCTCAGGCGGGTGTAGGTGTACTCGCCTACTGCCTTCAGTACCCGGCGGGATTGCTTCAGGTATTCGTCGATATCCTCGCCGCCATCAAACGCGGTGATTGCCGCATGCTGGATAGGCGCGCTTGTGGAGGTGAAGGTCTCGCTTGCGATGATCGCCATGGCGTCCTGCAGCGGGCGCAGCTCCGGCGGGAAGATAAAGGTGCCCAGACGCCAGCCACCGGCGCCCAGCCATTTGCTCATGCCGGTGCTGATGATGGTGCCCTCCGGGTAATAACGGGCGATGGATTTATGCTTGCCCTCAAAGTGCACTTCACCGTAGATCTCATCCGATAACAGTATCAGGTTGTACTTGCGCGCCACGTTGGCGATGGCCAGCAACTGGTCATCGGTGTAGGTGCAACCGGTGGGGTTGGACGGGTAGTTCAGGATCAGGATACGCGGGCGCGACGGGTCATCCCGGCAGATGATGTCCAGCTCTTCTGCGGTCAGCTGCCAGTTGTTCTCCGCATGGGTGGGCAGCCAGTGTACCGAGCGGCCGATGATTCGGGCCTGGGGCGCATAGGATACCCAGCTCGGGCGCGGAATCAGCAGGTCACCGTAGTAGGCCAGCTGCAGAATAAACAGCAGCTCTTTCGAGCCCGGGCCGATCAGCACGTCTTCCCAGGTGCAACGCATACGCTCGGCCCGGTTAATGTAACCGGCAATGGCCTCGCGCAGGCCCTTGAGGCCTTTCACCGGCAGGTAATCTTTCTCGTGGGCGTGCGCTTTGAGGGCATCAACCACGCGCCCGGGCACCGGGAATGGCGACTGGCCCAAGCCAAGTTTGATGATGTCCTTGCCCTCGGACCGAAGCTGGTTACTCAGCTCGTTGATACGCAGGGTGGAAGAGGGCTGAATGCCCCGAACGTTCAGGTTGATGGCGAAGCGGTGATCGTTTTTGATGTCCATTGTCCCGGTCTGTTGGTTGGAGGTGACAACGGCAGTATAGGAAACCCAAACATATCTGTGATACCGGTGCGGATAGGGGATTGCCGAAGGCTTGGGCGAAACTTTCGTCAAATCCCCTGTCTATCCGGTGTTAACGGTCTTTGATCCAGACTTCCACTCGGCCGTTACGTTGATTGCCGGTGCCGCCCACCGGCATATAGTGCCCATAACCAGTGTAGGCGACCCGGGGCAGGCCTGCCTCGTTTAACGCCTTGCGTACAGAGAGCGCCCGCAGTTCGGAGATCATCTGGGCCCTCAGTTCATGGCTCTGGGTGTCGGCGAAACCGATCAGCAACAGGTCTTCCGCTGAGCCTCCTTGCGCTTCGAGATAATGCTTCACTCGCATCAGGTCCCGTTGTGCCTTGTTGTCCAGTTTGGTGCGGCCCTCGGCAAACCGGAAGTTTACGGTCAGCCGTTGGTAGTTCTCGGTCAGGCGACGGAAGGTGAGTGGCACGGAGGCATCGAAGTCCGGTTTCACCGCAATCGGGTTCTGGGAAATAAACCCGGACTCGGCCACCAGGGCCTGGCCGTTGGTGCCCAGGGTAAACTCGATCAACTGGGTGGCCAATTCCGGCGTGCGATCACCCATGGTGTACATGAACAGCCGCCTGGACAACGGGTAGTCCTCGCTGGCGACGGTCAGCTGGTTCGGTTTCAGGGCCGGTGCGTTGCCGTCGGAAACTGCCAACAGCTTGCTGTTGCGTACCGAGGCCAGGCCTGAGAAACCGATTCCACCCGGGTCTCGGGACACATCATCAGAGAGCTGATCATTGGATTCGTAACGCATTGCCGAAGAATCCAGAGGGTATTTCTTGCCCAGCACCAGGGATTTGAAGGTGTCCCAGGTACCGGAGCGGTCGTCCCGCGCGTACAGGGTGATAGCCCGGTTACTGCCTCCGAGCTCTGACCAGTTGCGAATCTCACCGGCAAAGATCTGGCCGATGGTGTCGATGCTGAGCTGATTGATCGGATTGGATGGGTGCACCAGGATGGCGAGGCCATCAATGGCAATCACATGCTCGCTTTCCAGCGCGGTGAGATCGGCTTGCGCACGCACCTGGTCGGCCTCGGATGGCTTCACCGGTCGGGATGATGCCCAGATGCCGGCCCGGCCGCTGGCGAGGGTTCGAAAGCCGGTGCTCGAGCCATGCGCCGCCACCAGAACACTGAGATTCCGGCCGCCGGCGTTGGCACTGAGGATTTGTTCATTTTCCTCACCAGTGGGCCGGCTGCTGGGGTTGCCGTCGCCAAGCTGCTGTAGATACCCGGAGACCAACATGGGGGCCAGCGTGGCGCCAACGGTGTTCGACCCATGTATTTCAAGCTCATGGGCGGATGCTGGAGACAGCACGACCGCCGTGAGCACGAACAGGCAGAGAGTTAAAAACTTCCTTGGTGGTTTCGCCATTAGTTGAAAAACCTATTTATAACAGATGGTTGAGTAATGGGAAGCATGCTTCAGAATTATGACATTTGTGTTTCAGTCGGCTGCAGTGAGCAGATAAGAACAGGCACCTATGTAATAAAGTGTTAAGCAGGCCGCTGAGTGATTGGTCTGGCTGGCTTATAGTGGCGTATCCCCGGAAACAAAAATAAACAGTGCGGGAGACTGTGAATGATTGCGACAACGCTTGGTCGGGGTGCCGAATCCGCCCCGGCATCGGCAGTATCACTCTTCGGGAGGGTGCTGTTGGTGGACGACCATGCGCTGTTTGCTCAAGGACTGGCGGGTCTGATTCAGCAGGAGATGCTGGCAGCGCAGGTGAAAATTGTCTCGTCGGTTGAACAAGCTGCCGATGCCTTGAGGCACGATGACAACATTGATCTGGTGCTGCTGGATGTCGCCCTCAACGGTGAGGTGGGGCTATCTCTGTTCGCCCGGCTGTCTGGTCAGAGTGCCAAACCGCCCATTGTCATCATTTCCAGCAGCGATGACGAAGGGACGGTGCGAGCCGCCAGGGCCGCCGGTGCCAAAGGTTTTCTTGCCAAATCCGCAAGCAGGGCATCACTGGTGCGAATGATGCGAGCAGTGGGACAGGGGCAGAGCTACTTCCCCGGGGGGCTGACGGCGTTCGCTACTGACGACCTTCCCCTGACGCCACGGCAGCGGGAGGTGTTGTCCCTGCTGGCTCAGGGGTTCCCCAACAAACGCATCTGCCAAAGCCTGGACCTGACCGAACACACCGTGAAAGCCCACCTGAAGGCGATCTTCACCCAGCTTGGTGTTCACAACCGGACAGAGTGCGTTAACAAGGCCCGGGCGCTTGGCTGGTTGTAGTGGCCGGTAGCTCAATCCAGAACACGCTACCCTGGTTGGGCCGGGAGTTGACACCGCACCGGCCATCCATCAGGCCGGTGAATTCCCGGACGATGGTCAGCCCCAAACCAAGCCCCGGGCAGGGCGCCGGGCTGTTGCCACGGACGTAGGGCTGGAACAACTGCTCCCCCAGCTCTGGCGCCACCCCTTTGCCGTTGTCGGCTACCCGCAGCGTTACCCAGTGGTCCTGGCATTGGCTGCTGACGGTAATGGCATTGCCACCGCTATGGTCGGCCGCATTGATCACCAGGTTCTGCAGTATGCGCAGCAACAGGCCCGGGTCAGCCAGAACGGGGTATCCGGCAGGCTGTGATTCGATGGTCAGAGTGATATTGCGTTGGCCGAGCGTCTCGTTCATCAGGTCGTGTAGTTCCTGAACCATGGCCTCGAGGCTGAGTATTGGTCCAGTAACGCGAGGGCTTGTTGTGCCGCGCTCTCGGGCAGGTGTTGGCGAGCCATCTGCTGAATCTGGCCAATGGCGGTCTCCGGTGACACCTCGCCGACGGTGCTCAGGAAATAATCGAAGAAATCCCTGACCTCCAGATTCACCACCAGCTGACCGTTGTCGTCGGCCTGTAGAACGCCTTCTATATCCGTGCCCTGCAATGACGGCGCAAACGGGTTTGGTCCGAGCGACTCCGGTGTTCGGGTTCCAGTAACCGATGGGGTGGGGGCGTCAACGGGTGCCGCGTCGTGGCTGGCTGAACCAGACTGCTGAGCGGTCTTTTCAGTTGCCTGCTGAGGTGTTGTGCTGGCGGTGACCATGTTTGCTTGCGGCGTCAGTGCCCACCAAAGGCCACTGCCGGCCACAACGGCCAGCAGTGCCCCGGGAAGCACCCATCGACGCAATGCGATGGGTTGTTTCGTCATACTGTTCTCACAATCCGCGGTTCTTCAAACGGTTGGCGTGGCTGCGGTACAGGCTGACCGGGTTGGTCCAGAGTGAGCGTGCACCCAGCAGGTGGTTGATGGCATCGACATGGTTCATGTCGTAGTGGGTGCCGATGACGTTGCCCATCATGGTGGAGCAAACGCCCACCAGGCCATCGCTCGGCTCACTGCCGAAAGCCAGAGAGGTGACTCCCAGGAACGGATCGGTAATGTCGAACACGTTGGTCCAGATGCCGCGCCCGGTCCAGGAGAAGAACTTCACCCGGTTACCGTTGATCCAGACGTCTTCAGCGGTGCCGGCGCAGGCGTTTCGGTTAACCCCTTTCCAGCCCAGGGCGTTGTTCAGGCTGGTGGTGCCCGGGGTGGTCAGGGTTTCCAGCGCGGCGACGCCATCCTGCGGGTTGTTGGAACCGGACAGAGCGTTGATCAGTCCGCCGAGAGCATTGGCGATGGCGTCCACCCCACCTTCCACGTAACTGCCGGGTGGCAGTACGCCCCGGATTACATCGGCGACTTTCGAGCCCTTGTTAACACCATTGATGGAGGTGACGTGGAAGGATGTACGTGTGCTGGGGTCAGAAACGGTGGGGTTCCAGTTCCATGTGCTCAATCTGTCGGCCGAGCATGATGATGCGCCCGGTATAGCGTTCTTCGCCAGTGGTGGTGAAATCAAACAGGAAGCGGCGCCATACCCGGAGTTTTCCGTTGCGGTCGCGTTTGAACCAGAGCCCGCGAAGGTAAACGGCATCATCCAGTAACAGCACGTCCATGGTTTTACAGTAACGGTGTGCGGCCTGTAGCACGAAGTCTTTGATGTCCTTGGCTTTCCACCAATACCAGATGGCAAAACCGGCGACAAACAGCCAGAAAAGATTTCCGAGGGTCAAGGTGCTGGCGATCCTGAGCTTTTGTGGGTTGGGCTGGTTTCACCAGCCGACAGATCGCCAGACTACCCTATTGCGCCGCCTCGGGAAATTACTGTTCGTCGGTAACCGGTTCGTTTCTGCGCATGGGTCGCTCCTGGATCTTTTTATCGAACTCGCTGGAACACAATCGACCTGTCGCCGTGTGCGGGGTATCCCAACATTGCAAATCGCCAAATACGAGTCACATTTTTCTACTCCTTTGGTCAAAGGCTGGTTTCTTTTGCAGGATATGGATAGGTTTACGACAGTTTGTCCCTATGCTGGAAACAAACGTGTTTGGTTTCGGCGGGCCCGGTATGGATGGGGGGCAGACAATGCAGGTGTTGAAAGAACAAGACTTCAAGGCCCTGGTGGACAACCACCCGAGGGCCATCATGCTGTCAACAGCCGATGCCCGGATTGCCTACGTCAACCTTATGTTCCAGGCGGTGACCGGCTATCTGCCAGAAGAAGTCGTGGGGCAGAAGCCATCGGTGCTGAGCTCCGGGCTGCATTCGCACGAGTTCTATCAGACCATTTGGCGCAGCCTGAACCAGACCGGATGCTGGGAGGGACTGATCTGGAACCGGCGCAAAAATGGCGAGAACTATCCGCAGTGGCTCAATATCTACCCGGTAGACTACCGGACAACGCAAGGCAGGCAACGGCTGTTTCGCCGTAGTCTACATCGATCTGGATTTCTTCAAAGCAGTCAATGATCTGCATGGCCATGACTGTGGCGATCGAGTGCTTCAGCAGGCGGCGGCCTGTGTGAAGAGTGTGCTTCGAGATGGGGATGTCGTTGCTCGGCTATCCGGGGACGAATTTGCAGCCATTGTCGAGCTGGAGGATGAGTCTGAGTTACCCGTGGTTTGCCAGCGCATGAGCGGGATATTCCAGGCGCCAATGCTGGTGGAGCACCGGGAGCATTTCCTGTCGGCCTCTGTGGGGGCTGCGGTGTTTCCAAAGCATGGGGAAACGGCTTCGGCCCTGCTGCAAAATGCTGACCGTGCAATGCACGCGGCCAAGCTCTCAGGCCGCGCCTGTTATCGAATCTACAGCGCCGTGGACGGTGAGGAGGGGCAGTTCCATCAGCGCTTGTCTGAAGCATTGATTGCTTCGCTCAAAGTGGCTCCGGAGGAGTTTTCCGTGGTGTACCAGCCCCAGTACGACCTGGCAAGTGGCTCCATGGTAGGGCTGGAGGCCCTGTTGCGTTGGCACCACCCTGAACTCGGGGCAGTATCGCCGGCGGATTTTGTCCCGGTGGCAGAGCAGCGTGGCCACATACATGAGCTTACTGAGCAACTCGTACGGCACATCATGGCGGACCTTCAGCGATGTGAAGTCGGTTGGGGCAGTGGGTGTCGGCTAGCGATTAATATTTCCGCCCGGCAGATTTCGGACGGGCGGCTGGAGCCGATGCTGGAGCCGCTGTTCTCAAGCCTGGAGGCCCGGGGGTGGTGCCCGGAAATCGAGATTACCGAAACCAACCTGATGAATCTGTCGCGCCGCTGCCTCGCCAAGCTCCAGTCGTTTGTGGACCGGGGCATCATGGTTGCCATCGATGACTTTGGTACCGGCTATTCATCATTGGCCTACTTGCATGCCTTGCCGGTCAAGGTTCTGAAGATCGACCGTCAATTTGTCCATCGTCTCGGGCCGGATGGTCGCGACTCGCGCATCGTGTCAGCCATTCTGGCCATAGCCGAGGCGCTGGACCTGGAGGTCGTTGCCGAAGGTATTGAAACGGAAGAGCAGCGCCGCAGGCTGCGGGAACTGAACTGCCATCGTGGTCAAGGCTTTCTGTTGGCAAGGCCGACGCCACTGGCCGACCTGTCATTGGCCTGACTGTCTCTGCAATTTTGACAACTATCAATAAAAACATAACTTTTGTTCAGCTTTTGCGCATTTTGCAAGATTTGGCTAGGGGGCTGCACTGCAGCTACGCCTGTATCCCGCTAGGGCTTATCATGTGGGTCTTGGCACTCATGGGGCTGATGCGCACCGAGCTTGCCGTGCACGCCCTGACCATTGGTGGCATGGGCACCATGATGCTGGCAATGATGGCCAGGGTTTCGCTAGGTCATACTGGCCGCCCCATACGCACTTTGCCCGGTATTGGTGTGGCGCTGGGCTTAATGCTAATAGCCGCCTTGGTGCGTTCACCCGTACTAGCATTTTTCCCTCAAATTACCCACTGGACCTACACGCTGAGCATCATTTTCTGGTGCATGGCCTACACCATATTTCTAATGCACTACACATGGCCACTGATGCAGGCGCGCGTCGACGGGCAGGATGGCTGACGTATTAACGATCGACGAGGGTGACCCGCGCACCGCCAAAGGCAAGGCTGCGTGGGTTTGCCACAGGGCGGTTGTTGGTGAGGTGCGTGATGCCTACCCCGCAACGGCCCACCATCCAGATCAGGCAGGCAGTGAAATAGAGGTAACCCAATGCCCAGGGGGCCATTGCCGGTAACCCAATCCACCCCAGTAAGTGCCAAATAGCCGTGAACGCTACCCCGCTAAGTAAGCCGCTGCCCATCGCCATGCCGCCCCACTCGTGCCAGCGGCGGCGGGCGGTCTTCTCGTCGTCGGCAAACCATAGCGTCTTGAGCAGGTACACCGTGGCCAGTGGCGCATTGGCCGCCAGCAACGCTTCCAGCTTCACCACCTGCTCGGGCTCGAGGTTGCCCTCATTGACCACATGGAAACGATCGTAGACCACCTCGGCGCTGGGGCGCTGAGCCTTCACCTCCAGATCGACTCGAAGAACGGACGAATCGCCTCGCGGGAGCGCCCTTCTCCGATCCAGATCGCCTGTTGGGTGTCGGCGCAGGCAACCACGGTGGCGTAGCGCTGCCCCTTGTGCGGGCGAACTCGTCCATCATCAGGTGTCGCAACCGTGTCGGATCCGGGGCTGGCAGATCGCGCTGCAGACGCCGCTTGTCGATGGTCTTGACGGTATGCCAGTGCAGGCCGACCAGGTCCGCAACATGGCGAATCGGCAGCAACGTCACCAGGCGTTCCACCCACTGGCGCAAGGTGGTGGTGACCGGAGAACGCCCCGGTAACCAGTCGATGCGCTCTCGTGTGGGGCCACAGGCCGGACAGGCGCGCTATGCGGTCTATGTGGTCGATGGCCTCAGTAGTCCATCTGTAGCTTGACCAGCGCGGTGCGACCCGGCTCGACCAGCGGGTTGCCGATCAGGTCGTTGGAGTAGGCCAGGTCTTCAGCCCCGGTCGGGTTGCGTCCGACCCGATCAAACAGGTTTTCCACGCCTACGCTGATCTTCCATTGCTTCCACTGCGCACCGAACAAGCGGCCCAGATGGCTGCCAGCATACAGGTCGACCATGGCATAGCTGGCGGTTTCGCGCTCCTGACTGTCGTCGATACGGGTTCTGCCCCGATAGCCGCGCACCTTGCCCTCGGTGTACCAGTGGTCGGCCTGGTAGCGCAGGGTCAGTTGACCGCTGAGCGGCGCGATGCCAGCCAGCGGCTTGTCTTCGCTGTTATTGGTGCCGCGGGTGGCCGCCAGCGAATAGCGCATGCTCCAGGGACCGGTCAGTTGGGTCTCGCCATCCAGTTCGATTCCCTCGATGGTTGCCTTGCTGATGTTCTGCTGTTGCCTTATGTCGCTGCTGACCGGGACGAGGGCGATCAGGTCGTCGTAGCGGCTCTGGTAAGCGGTCAGGCTGGCATGGCTCTGTTTGCCATACCAACGCACACCTAACTCGGCTGTGAGATTGGTTTCAGGCTCCAGATTCGGCGCGGGAATGGTGGTGATGGTGGAGGAGACACTGGTTCGCGCCATCTGCTGGCCCGAGGGCGAACGGAAGCCGCGACTCAGATTGCCCACCAGATCCCAGTCGGGCGTCAGTCGGTAAATCCCGCCGAAGCTGCCAGTAAGCGCGCTGTGGCGATTGTTGGTGTTGCCCTGGTAGGCCTGGGTGACGACTTCACTTTCGCCAGCGATGGCGCTGCCGATCTTGACCTCAACCACGTCGCCACGCAGGGCTCCGGTCAGCGACCAGCGCTCGTTGAGGTACCAGTCGCCGTTGATGAACAGGCCGAAATTGGTCTGTTCGGTATCCCGCTCCAAGGTATTCCAGCCTCTCTCGGCCAGCGGTGTGCCGTCCTTGTTGTAGCGCCGCCGTCTGTTCTCGCGCCCATCGGCCACCTCGTTGAAGAAATCGCCGCCAAAGCTCAGCTGATGGTTCCCGACCTGCCGGGTGGCGGTCAGGTGGCCACCGAATACTGTCGGAGAATGATTCTTCTGGTGAGTCGCCACATCGAACTCGGAATTTCTCCGGTTGACCTGATAGCTGTCGGTGGTGATGTGTCGGACGTAGAGGCTGGCATCGAGCGAGTCGGCCCAGTCGCTGAAGGCCTGGCTGTTGTAGTTCAGGCGCAGGTAGCGTTCGACCAGAGGATCTTCGCGGACTTCCAACAGGTCAGGCCCTGGAGCGGCCCCCTGGCCGCCGGCACGACCGGAAGTGACGTTTTGATAGCGTCCGGACAGTTCCCAGCGCGCCGTATCGCTGGTGCGATAGCCGATATTGAAGTCCAGCCCCCGGCTGTCGTAGTCGCTGTTGTCCACCTTGCCGAGGGGGCTGTCGTAGTCGTTGGCGGTACGCTGGTTGACGCCGACCAGCACGTCGAAGCCATTGCCGCCGCCGACCAGCTCGCCGCGCAGGCCGTACATGTCGCCATTGCTCGACCACTCGGCCGCCCGTAGCCTGGGCGCCAGCGAGAAGTCCTGGCCTTTTTCGACATTGGCGCGGCGGGTGATGATGTTGACCACACCGCTCATCGCATCGGAGCCATACAGTGCCGACGCCGGGCCGCGAATGATCTCGATCCGCTCGATGGCGTTAGGGTCGAGCAGGTTGAATTCGAGGGTTCTGCGACCACGGTGGCGGTCGCCGTCGATGGCCAGAACCGTGCGGCCGCTTCTGCTGTTCTGGCCGCGCATGACCAACTGCCCGCCCAGACCGCCGCTGCGCGCGTACTCGATGCCGGGCACTTCATCGAACAGGCGCTGGATACCGCCGGCATTCAGATACTCGCGGACCTGCTGCGGGCCGATGACCGTGATGGTGCGTGGAGAGTCCTCGATACTGACTGCCGAGCGACTGGCAGTAACGGCCACCGCCGGCAGTTCAACAGCCTGATTCTGTGCCGCGATGGCAATAACCGGGGCGGCCAGCAGCAACAGGCCACTGAACGAGGGAGCCAGTAACAGACGGGCGTATGGTGTGGTGGGCACTTGAAATCCTCCTTTATGCTATTGATGCAAAAAATAATTCTTATGAGACGTATTTCTTTTTGATTGAACAGTGCTGCAACGAGGTCTGGCTGATTACAGAATCATGTGTATGGCCGCCTAGTCAGGCAGACCGATTTTCTGATCGGCCCAGCAGCTCGGCGCATGGCTGGTGTAGATCACCAGCCGCTGGCTACCTCTGGCCTGCTTGAGCAATTCCACAACGCGCTCGTAGCGCTCCCGATCCAGCCCGGTGCAGGGCTCGTCCAGCAGCAGAATCGGTGTCGGCGAGCAAAAGGCGCGCAGCAGTGCGAAGCGCTGCAGCTCGCCGCCAGACAGGTCGGATGAGCAGCGCTGCAGCAGACCGGACGCCAGATCGAGTTGCTCAAGCCCCGCCTGTAGTTGCCTAGCAGAGCAAGCGCAAAGCCAGTCGCGCATCCTGATGCGCGGCAGCACGGTGGGACGCTGCTCCACATAGGTCATCAGGCGTGGGCGGACAAACGCCAGCCGGGCGGCTGGCATGCCGGCCAGATCCAGCGTGGTGCCGTCTATCTCTACTCTCAGTTGGCCGCCGCCCATGCTGCGGCTGCCCCAGATACGCGAGAGCAACGTGGATTTACCCGCCCCGGATGCCCCCCAGATATGGACGATCTGGCCGGAACCGGCTACCAGGTGGGTGGCCGGGCCTTTGAGCATGTCGCTGTAAACACTAAGTTGCACGGTGGGCCGGTTCATCACAGCACCGCCTTGACCAGTGCTTGGGCAGTGGGGTGATCCGGCTCGGTCAACAGTCGGTCGATAACCGCCTCGCTGACGATCCGGCCCTGATCCATGACCAGCGCCCGGTCGGCAATCAGCCGGGCCAGGCGCAGGTCGTGGGTCACGAACAGCATCGAGGTGGCGCGCTCATGCTTGAGCTGCATCAGTATGTCGATGAGCGCGGCCTGGGCCACCGAGTCCAGCCCCGAGGTGGGCTCATCGAGAAACAGCACAGACGGGCCATGCACCATGGCGGCAGCAATCTGGATGCGCTGGCGCATGCCGCCGGAAAACTGGATGACTGGCTCATGTGCGCGCCCGGGCGCCAATCCCAGGCGCTCGATCCAGCTCCTGGCCTGTGTCAGCGCATCGCCGGCATGGTTCAGGCCTAGGTCGAATAGGCGCCGCGCGATATTGGCGGCGGCGCTCAGGTGCAGATCCAGGGCCTGGTGGGCATCCTGCGCGACATACCCGGTCGCGCGGCGGCGCAATTGCAGGACGGTATGGTGCTCACTGGCTCGTACATCCTGCCCCTGCAGTTGGAAAAGCGCGCAGGTGCTGGGTGCTTGTCGGCCCGACAGAACGTTGAGCAAGCTGGATTTGCCCGCCCCCGAAGGGCCGACAATGGCCAGCACCTCGCCGGGGTACAGGCACAGATCACAGTGCTTCAACACGCGCCGGTTACCCAGGTTCAGGCAGGCATCGCGCAGCTCCAGCACCGGTGGTGGCAGTTCAAACACGGGAGCGGCTCCGGCAGGCTTCTGAGTCCGAGCACACCCAGTGGGGGGCTGCGCCGGTCCCGATGTTGTCGAGGTAGTGCTCGGTGCTGCCACAGATCAGGCAGTTGCCGGGCACCTTCGGTGGTATGCAGTCCACGTCTTCGAATGCCAGGCTTTGCACCGGGCAGTAGGCGGGCAGGGCGTAAACTCGGCGTTCGCGGGCCGCGCCGAAAATCTGCGGAGCGGGCATCAGGTGCAGGCGGGCGTTGTCCATGGCCGGTACCGGCGAGGGCGACATGAGCGCGCCGCCTGCGACGACCACCGGATGGTCATAGCCCAAGCTGGCCTCGCCATGGCGCGACCACATCTCGAACAGCGCGGTGCGTACCAGCCCGTAGTCGTGGTGAGCGTGGCGCAGGCGCGCCTCGCGAGCGCTGTCGATAAAGCCGCGCAGTGGGTCGGGGCGCGGCACCTGATAAATCAACACCTGGCCTTCGCACAGCGGCATTTCGGGCACCCGCTGGCGTGTTTGGATCAGGCTGGCGGTCGCCGTTTCTCGGGTGGTTTCAATACCGGCGGTCCTGGCGAAGAAGTCGCGGATGTTAAGGGCATTGACGGTCTCGTCCGAGCCGTGGTCGGCCACCTTCAGGCGGTCGCCCGGATGCAGCAGCGCAGCGGTGATGGCCATGCCGCCGACACCCCAGCCATAGGCTATCGGCAGCTCCGGTGCGCTGAAGGGAATTTGCCGGCCCGGCAGGCACAGTGCCTTGAGGATCTTGCGACGGATTTCGCGCTTGGAGGGCTGGTCGAGATAGGCGTAGTTCATGAGTCGCTCTGGTTCGGTTCGCGGTTCGCGCTTGCCGCTTGCTGGGCGCGTATCCTTCGCAGCCGGGCGATATCGGCATCGAAGTCCGAGTAGTGCGGCAGCTTGAGATGGCTGACATAGCCCGCCGCCGCCACACCATCGCAGTGCATCAGCACATCGGCATGGGCCTGTCCGGCCTTGATGTGCTGGTCCACCACCGCCATCGCTACCGCCTTGCGCTCATTGGCGCCGAAGGCAATGCCAAAGCCGCTTTGCAAGTGTGGCGTGTCGCCAAGATTGGGTTGCAGGCTGGTGCAGATCGTCAGCGGCAAATCACCGATGGACACGCTCAGGCCGATGTCCTCCAGCTCCACCACCACCTCCACGCTGCCCATGGCCAGCTCGGCCACATAAGGATGGGCTGCCCCAGCCTTGCGCAGGCGCTCGTAGGCCAGCCCGGTCAGATAGCCTTCCTCGCCGCGCGCCAGGTGAGCCAGCCGCTCGCTGGGCGTGGCCTTGGCTGACAATGGGGTGCGGGTGATGTCCACAGGGTCTTGTGCGGCCTCCTGGGCAATCAGCTCGGCATGATCGTTCAGCGGAGACTCAAACGCTTGATCCGCGCCAACGACTGACGGCTCAAGCTCCGGACGAGGCTGTGTGGTTTCCAGCCTGAAATCCAGCAGCCGGTGGGTGTAGTCGTAAGTGGCCCCTAGGATCTGCCCGCCGGCCAGCTCTTTCTGGGTAGCCGAGATATACCGTTGATAGCGCAGTTGCGTCAGGTCGATCGGCGCGGCCAGACCGAAATCGGGCAGACGGGCGCGGTGCGCGCGCAACAGGAAAATCGCTTCGGCCAGATCACCCTGGGCCTGCTTGAAGGCAATGGCGGCCAGGCGCGGGTCGTAGAGCCCTCCTTCGCTCATGACCCGGTCGAGTGCCAGGCCCATCTGCGCGATGATCTGGGCAATCTCGATATCGGCCAGCGATTCGTCGCCGCGCCGCGCCCGCTCCACGGCCAGGCGGGACGCCGCAACGGCCTGCTCGCCACCCTTGATCGGGACGTACATCAACGTAGCTCCAATGTCAGATGGCGGGGCAGGGCCACAACCTGACGCCCCGCGCATAATAGAAGGTCCACCCCGCACGGGTACTCGCCATGCCAGGCCTGGTGGTGTTCGATGACACCGCGCTTGAGACCGCTGACAAACAGCAGTGTAGGCTCTTTCAGGCCCGCGCCCCGGGCACCGATGCACAGCTCGCCGGGGGTGTGCAAGGCGGTTTCGGACAATGCCTCAACGCCGATCACCACTGTGGCACCCTCCTCGGGTACCTCGCGACTGCCGGTCGGAATGCTGTCAAGATCGGCCAGTGCTGGACCGGCGAACACCCACTCGGGCTGTGATGAAAGCATGGCTCCGGTGGCCAGGATTCGTTCGCACCAGGCATGGCTGCCAACACTCAAGGCAACCCGGGTCGCGGTGTCCAGCAGGCAGTCGATGCAGGCCTGCATGGCGCCTACCTCCAGTTGCTGCAGGCGAGCGGGGTAAGCAAAGGCCATCAGTAACGTGCGATAAGCTCTGGCCTGCTGGTGCTGGAACGATAAGGATGCAGATGCCTGCAAGGGGATTCTCATGAGGCACCGGAGGTCTTGGTGGTGTAAAAGTGCACGCGGGTCGCCGCTACCAGGCGCTCGCGTTCAGCCTGTTGTTCGGCGAGGCGTAGGCTTATCGGCTCCAGGCAGGCGGCGCGCTCGGTGGGCGCCATACCCTGGAACAGTGCGTCGAGGCATGCCGAGAGCTGGGCCTTGCGCAGGTCGGAGCCAAGCTGCACCGCGTAACCGCGGTGCAGCCCGATCTCGACCACGCAGCGGCTGCAGGTGGCTTCGCCAAACTGGAAGCCCACCGGCGAGCCGCTGGCCTGGGTGGTCAGGCGCAGCATGCCGGTCTCAGGTCCGGCCAGCATCCGGGGCTGCAGGTGCTGCTCCAGTTGCAGCCAGAGCTGCTCCAGCCAGGCGCAGTCAGCTCGGGACAGAAGCCCCAGCCACTGCGTGCGCTCCTGCTGCGCCATTCCACTCATGCGGCAATAACCTTGGCGTCGTAGAGCTCTTCGCTGGGCATCCTGATCAGTCGGCCACTCATCTCAAGTTTCATCTTGACCAGTGCAGCTTCCTCCTCGGGAGTGCGGTCTTGCTTGCGTGCCAACTGGATGAACTCGGGGCGTACATGACCCGGACGAATGGTGATTTCCACCGCCTTGCCACGGTATTCGAAGCGGAAGTAGTAGCGCCCGCCTGGAGATTCTTCCACGCCTTCACCCAGCGCTTTGTCAACGATATAGCGCCCTTCGGTCAGGCCTCGGGTGACGAACTCAATTGCATCGCGACCGCCGGGGCCGCCAAAGGCGGTCACGCAGCGTACTTCGCGACGTTCAGGCAGGCGGCCCTCGTCGAGCAGTGGCCAGGCGCGTTGCATCACCTTCAGTCCATGCACCACGCCGCCCGGATAGCCCGGTCCGTGGTACTTGAGCAGCTCATCGCAGGTGACGGTGAACTCTTCGCCGTTTTCCAGATAGGAAATAGCATCGTGTTTCATTGGAAGCTCCTTTGGGTTCCAGGGGAGGAAGCAGGGGTAATCCCCCGCCGGGATATCTCGTGAGGGCATTGGCAGTTCTGTTTGCGCAAGCCAAACAGCGGGAACACGGTACTTTGCTGGTACTCGCCTGCTTGCACCTGAAGGCGGCGCAAAGGCATGCCATAGAGCTGGGAGAGCTCGCTTTCGCTCAGCAGCTCGCTGGCCATGCCAAAGCGCACGTTGTCACCTTCGTGCATCAGCAGTGCCTTATCGGCCAGGTAGAGTGCGTGCTGGGGATGGTGGGTGGTGAAAATCACGGTATGGCTGCGTTGGCGACGCAGCTCGAACAGCACCCCCAACAGCAGATCCTGGTTGGCCAGGTCCAGCGCCGCGGCCGGTTCGTCCAGCACCAGCAGCTCTGCGCCGGTTGCCAGGGCTCGTGCCAGCAGTACGATCTGCCTCTCACCGCCGGAGAGGCTGCCAAAACACTGCTGAGCCAGATGCCTCGCGCCGACATGATCTAGCGCGCGCAGCGCTAGATCGTGATCATGCCGTGAGGGTACGGAGAACATCGGCAGCAACGCGGCTCGGGCCATCAGCACCACATCGATGCAGTGGTGATTTTCGCCGCCATGGTGGTGCTGCGGCACATAGCCGATCAGCCGGGGTGCCTCGCGCCGGCCTTGGGTCAGGCGCTGCGAGCCGAGCAAGGCCTTGAGCAGGGTGGTCTTGCCGCGCCCATTGGGGCCAAGAATGGCCATGGTCTCGCCTCTGGGTATGGCAAAGCTGAGATCGCGAAAGATGCAGCGTGGGCCAAAGCGCACTTCGGCCTTGCACATGCGCACGTGGATGCCGTGGTCTGTGGTGTGCATCAGAACCCCCTGCGCTTGCGTGTGCAGAGCAAATAGATGAATACCGGGGCGCCGATCAGCGCGGTCAGCGCGCCCAGGGGGATTTCCGAGGCGGTCAGGCTGCGTGCCAGGGTGTCGGTAAAGACCATGAAGGACGCCCCCAGCAGCACGGTGCTCGGGTACAGGCGCATCTGGTCCTCACCCACCAGCAGGCGCGCCATGTGGGGAATGACCAGCCCCACCCAGCCCACTACGCCGGAGGCCGTCACGCAGGCGCTGATGACCAGCGAAATCAGCAGGAAAACCACTATGCGTGACTGCCCAACGCGGATACCAATGGACCGCGCCTCGTCGTCGCCCATCGCCAGCACGGCAATGCGGAAACGCATACGATGCAGCAGGAAAATGCTCACCAGCAGTACCGGCGCGACCTGCTGGAGCTTGTCCCAGCTGGCCGAGGCAAAACTGCCCATGAGCCAGAAGACGATGGCTGGCAGGCTGCTTTCGGGGTCGGCTGCGTACTGCACCAGCGAAACCCCAGCGGCAAACAAGGCATCGATGACAATGCCTGCCAGCACGATGGCGACCAGCGTACGGCCAGCCACATTGGCAATCAGCACCACTAGAAACAGCGCGCCAAAGGCCGACAGGAAGGTCGCTCCCATCAGCAGCGGACCACTCAGCCCGGCCAGAATGGCCAGAGTGCCGCCCAGCGCCGAGCCCGACGACAGGCCCAGCACCTTGGGCGAAACCAGCGGATTGCGAAACAGGGTCTGCAAGGCTACGCCGCAGATGGCCAGCCCAGCACCGGTCAGGGCTGCCAGAAGAATGCGCGGTAGGCGCACATTCAGTACCACCAGCGTATCGACGCTGCCGTCTTCAAGGCCGTGCGGGGCATCCCAGAGCACCTGCAGTATCTGCCCGGTCGTCAGTGGGTAACGACCGGTGGTCAGACCCAGCAACACGGCTGATAGCAAAAGGCCTACCAGTAACGGCCAGTGCAACGTGCGCAGCAGGTTCTGGATCAGCCGTTGCGCGGGTGGGACGAGGAAATCGGTCGATGCACTCATGGCGAGGAAAACACCTGGTAGCCGCGCGCTCCGGCATTCACGTCCAGGCGCAGGATGCGGTCGATATCAGCGTCCGACAGCTCAAAATCGTAGAGCAGCCTGAACCCCTGACGCAGCTCCTGACGCAGGTCGAAGGCAAAAAGCTCCGGGTGGGCAAGATTGGCCAACCACATCCAGGTGAACGGGTTCTCCGGGGAAGCGCTGTCCCAGATGTAACCACCCTGGGGCGTTTTGTAGATGCGCTGCTGTTGTGCCGCCGGCAGGCGGGACAGCAAGGGATCGTCGTACACCCGTTGCGGCAGGGCCTCGGGGTCGGCGGAGGACAGCAGAATGATGTCGGGCTTCCAGGCCAGGATCTGCTCGCTCGTGACAGAACTTTCAACCCCCAGCTCGGCAGCCACGTTCTCTGCGCCCACCAGTTCGATGAAGGTGTGCTGATAACTTTTCCGGCCGGTGGCGGTCAGGCGGGCGCTGGCCGCCCGCAGGTGCAGGATGCGCGGCTTTTGCACTCTGCCCGCCTTGGCCAGGGTTTCACCGATTTCCGCCATGACCCGGTCACGCCAGTCGAGGAGCTGTGCCAGCTTGGGAACCTGGCCAGTGATCTCGGCGACCATGCGCATGTTCTCGCGCGCCAGTGCTTCCGTGCCGCCACTGCCGCCGCCCACCATCAAGGCAACGGGCAGCCCGGCATTGCGCAGAGGCGCCACGATATCGTCGCCACGGCGACCCCACTGGATGACCAGATCCGGCTTCAGGGCAGCAATGGCCTCGACATTGGGCAGCCAACCGCCACTTTCGGCCAGGATGTCGCTGGTGATCGTGGCGGCCTCAGGGAACATCACCCCCATCATCCCGCCTTCAAAGGCACGCCTGGATATCTGATTCATGCCCACAATGCGTTGGGCACTACCATCGAGGGCAATCAGCGTTGCTGCGGCCGGGTTGGGGAGTGTCACGATGCGTTGCGGCTGCGCATTGAGCGTAACTTCATTGCCCACGACATCCCTGAAAACAAGGGGCTGCGCATGTACGCCCGTAGCCGTGAGCAGCATGGCGGCCAACAAGCCCGCCAAGCTGAGTTTTTGGTATCGGTCCGTCATATGGGCCACCTGTTTAATATCCAACATATCGAACATCATAAATATAAATGATTATTATTTGTACTTGATTGTAGTGATCAAGCCCGCTAAGTAAAACGTAATGATTGGAACGGCTCGTGAAGTGATTTCGAATCGCTGGCCGGGAGGGCTAACCAGTCGATCCGGCTTGCGCCGTGTGTTCGTGCAGCCAAGGCAGGAAGCCCCGCAGGAAGCGTGTGGTGGCTGGCATAAAGTAGCTGCCGTGGTGGTAGCAAGGATCCAGCGAGGTGACGATCAGGCGCCCGGGTGTGGAGTGCCTGTCTTCATAAAGCACGGAGCCATGCCCCTCCTTGTCGATAAGCGAGCGCGCCCCTTCCGGGATAGCAAACGAGCCGTGCTGGTGCCAGGTGGCATCGGCCAGCGTGATGTAGTTGAACAGCGAGTGCTCGGGCCAGAGCAGGCGCAAGCCGGAGTCCGCTCCGGGAGTGATCCACCACCAGAAGTTGGTGGGGCAATCGGTCCAGCTAACCTGTGGCAGCCATTGCTGCGGGTTGGTGTTGCCCATGGCCACCACGGTCTTGCCCTGATCCAGAAACCGGGTAATGGCGCTGCGATGGCGCGCGATCAGGTCGCCGCGGGTCTCACAGCAGAACACCAGGGTATCGGCGGCAGCGAAGTCGTCCGGGCCCAAATCGAGCACATGACGGCGCATCTGGAGGTAGGGGGCAAACTCGGGCGTATGCAGGGTACGGTGATGAAAATAGGTGCCACCCTCTACAAAGCACACGCGCGCGGCATGGGGGGCGTCGGTGCGGGCCGGACAGCTTGTTGCGGATTCTGCCCGCAAGGCCGGTTCGGCGAAGTGTCGTGGAGCTTGAGTATCTGTAATCCCTGCGCCGGGTACGGGCGCGGCGGCGGCCCAGTCGTAAAAGGCCTGGCGCATGCCGTGCGCGGAGGGCGCGTTGCTGAAGGACAGAAAGTCATTGCCGGCATGCACCAGCAACTGGCCGCCGCCGGGGTATGGGTAGGTCCAGTCCAGCGGCAGGCGCGCCTGCTTGCCCAGTTCGTTCAGTACTTGCGCCCCCGCTGGCGGCGGATTGAAACCACGGCCATAAAAACCGGCAACTCCCTTGCGGTAGGTCAGCTCGCTGCTTTCGATACCTGCAAAGATCGGGTGAGCATTGAGGTTGTGTACCTGTAAACCCGCCAGACCAGGCTCGTGCGTCGGCCTGTAAGGCCGCAGCTCGTCCAAGAAAGGATGTACCACGTGCCCATTGAAAACCAGTTTTCCACCTTGCTGCAGATAGCACTGCAATTGCTCCCTGCAGCGCAGTAGCTCGCGCTGATCGGCGTAATTGGTGATGACGATGCAGCAAAATGCCGAGAGGTCGGTACTGGCCAGGGCATACATGGGAATGCCGACCGAATCGCCGTGCGGGTAGTCGGCAAATACGTTTGTACGAGGCAGATCGCTGTTGAGTATCAGGGCAATGTTGCTCATGCTCGCTCGCCAAATAATAAAAAGAACGATAATCGTATTTGCTTTCATTTGAGAAATAGATTCTAATGCCTTCTCCTGTTAAGAAAAACTCAATGATTTGAACGATGCGTGAAGTAATTTCGAATCGCCTGGCGTCGATATCCATCCGCGACCTGCTGCTGGTAGAAGCCGTAGCCCAACAACGCAGCTTTCGCCTGGCGGCCGAGGCAATGGGAATTTCGGCTTCCGGGCTGTCCTACCAGGTCAGGAAAGTCGAAGAAGTTCTGGGCAGTGCCATTTTTGAGCGGGGCGGCAAGACCACGCCAACCGCCTACGGCATGGTGGCGCTAAATGAAATGCAGGCGATTCTGGAGAGCGCCACCCGCCTGGAGGCGCTGCGCGATGACTCAACCACACCCTTTGGGCAGGTGCTGCGTCTGGGTGTCATCTCCTCCCTGGCCCCGCGGGATTTGCTGAACATCCTGAAACTGTGCCGTGAGCACTCGGCGCAGACCAGGGTGGAGATCGTATGCGGCATGCACCAGGGGCTGTTGCGCCGACTGCTCAACCGTGAGGTCGACATCGTGATTACAGCAGGGCAGGAAATCCCCGATGGCCTGGCGTACACCGAGCTATTCCGCGAGGGCTTTGTATTGCTTACCCGATCGGATCAACAACCACTCCAGTTGGAGCCGGCTTCCCCCCCCGAACTTGGATTATTGCCGCTGAACGAGGACGACTTTGTGCCATCCAGCGTTGCTCAGGGCCTGGAGTCCCTGCTGACTTCTGGCCTGGCACGGGCATTTGGCCTGAGCGTGGGGCACCGCATCGCGCTGGTCTCCGCGGGCTATGGCCATGCGCTCCTGCCACGCGGCTGGGTGCAAAGCATGCCGTTGCCGCCGAATCTGACCCTGGTCCCCCTGCCCGATAGCATGTCCGAGGAGCGAGTACTGGGCTGCATCTGGCGCCAGTCCTTCCCGTTGGGGCCGGAGATTGCGAAGACATTTTGTACGCTCAAGCTGGGGGGCGTGCAGAGTCATGCGTAACCCGAGCTGTTCGATGTAGCTGACGGTGATGCGGTACTTGTGGCTTTTCATGGGCTTTCCATACGGCTGGTCGCAGCCTGAAGGCTAGATTTGATCCGCCCTGTGATAAATACCCAAACCGTTTTCATATTCAAAACCGAGGATTTCCAATGGGGCGAACCACCCAGGCTGCGATACCCACACCAATCCTAGCCAGCGCTCAAATGGACGGCGGCAATCGCTCGCCTAACCAGAAAGTCCGAATCTGAAACTGCAGATGGGAAGCAACCCACTCCTCTGCATCGTTTTTTTTCAGATGGGCGATAAGCACTCCATCCGTTAAGAGCGAGGCTGTTCGCATTATGACGGCCACCTCGCCAACCCCTTCTGCCAATCGTTAATAGGAGAACCGCTATGAATGACGCGATTGCGCACTACGTAACCCATCTTATCTACGGTTACTACCGCTACCTTGCCGGCACGGTGTTCCTGCTGGGTAGTCTGCTTCGTTTCGATCATGGTCAGTACACCTGGAAGACTGGCTCCAGCCAGATGCTGTCATCCAAGAACATGCGCCTGGGCAGCAACCTGTTCCATATCGGTATTATCGTGATTTTCTTCGGTCACTTGGTGGGCATGCTTACACCGCACTGGGTTTATGAACCGTTCCTGCACGCCGGCACTAAACAGCTAGTGGCTATCGTGGTCGGCGGTATTGCCGGTGCCATGTGCGTGGTGGGCGGCGCCATGTTGCTCTATCGTCGTCTGGCCAATCCACGCGTAAAGGCGTCGTCGAGCATGATGGATACCTTGATCCTGGGCTTGATTGTCTTACAGGCATGCCTTGGCATGGTGACCATCATCTTCTCGCTAGGAGTCTGCGCGGCAGAAGTGTTTTGAGCAAGTGCCTCCGCCGCGCCGAATCACGGTTGTGCCCGAGAGTATATGCGCAGTATCCAACCGGATAGAGTCACGATTTTCTATTCAGGCAATCAAGACGGTTATAAGCAAGTTCACAACCGTAACCCGACCACTCAGCACGGCCCAGCACGCCGCCTCAGATCGCCTATGTCAGCCTCATCAGCGAACTCATCCGCCTGAGGTTAAGCGACAGGCAGGCCAGATCCCATTCGCCTTGCACGGCACTAAGCCCCCTCAGGCTGAACTGCCGGAAGCCCAGAATATGCTTGATCCAGCCATTAACCGCCTCAACCAGATGCTTGCGCCGGGCGTAAACCGATCGCCCCGTCGCGGTGGCCAGTTTCTCGGCCATCCGTGATGTGGCGGGATAACCGCTCGCGTCTATCTCTGCGCTCCTTTTACCTTCCCGACGCAGCGAGACATAACCGTCAATCCTTTTGTCCTCCAGGGACTGTAAGTCGTCTTCTTTACGGTAACCGGCATCCGCTAGGCATTGTTCCGGGTAGGTTTTCAGGATGTCTTTCACGTCATCCAGTAGCGGTATCAGGCAACCCTGATCACTGGCATTGCTGCCCAGATGATTAGCGACAATCAGTTGGAATTCACCGTCCACGGCGAGTTGGCCGTTGTAGCATTGCTGGAACCCATCGGCGGTTTTCATAATCCGGCTTTGCGGGTCGGTAAAGTTGCTTTGATCTTTGTCGTCCGGCACCCCGTAATCTCGCTTGAAGTTCCGGCCACCGCGGGGTGGGCGGCGATCATCGTCCGGGTGCCGGCCTTTGGCTGTATCCCGCGCTTTCTGATCCGCTTCCAACTTCTCCTTGGCAGCGCGGATCTTGTCCAGTCGCGCCTGTCGGTACTGCAACTCCTCAGGTAGCTCATCACCCCGCTGATCCGGGCCGAACTGCCGATCTTCCGACTCATCCGTTCGACGGGCCTGACGACATAGCCCATCGATCTCTTTCGATAAACGATCTTCTTCCTCGCCCATGCGGCCATAGCTCATGGCCTTGTGCTTACTGGCATTAGCCCGAATCTTTGTGCCATCAATCGCCAGTGTTCCCAGCGTGATCAGCTCCGCCTCCCGGGCAATCCGTACGACTTGAATGAAGATGGCCTTGAAGGCGACCAGATGGTGTTTGCGGAAATCACAGATCGTGCGGTGCTTGGGAAAATTACCCGCAGCCAGAACCCGAAAGGCGACGTCTTCCTCCAACTTCCGGGCAATCTTGCGTGAGGAGAATACGCCGGTGGCGTAGGCGTAAATAAGAACCTTCAGCATCATCCGCGGATCGAACGGCGAGTTACGCCGACCGTTGCCTTCGTAGCGGGCGTAAAACGCACTCAAATCCAGCTCCTCGACAACATCACTGACAAAATAGGCCAGGTGGCCATCAGGCAGCCACTCGTTCAGGCTTGGGGGAAGGAGCAATTCCTGGTCGGGCGAGTACGGGCGGAAAGTGGTTCCCATCAGACGTCCTGTTGCCGAAAAATTTTGGTTTATTATGCCAGAAACGGGCTTCTGCCGCGCAGACTCCTAGGGCTTTGTCCGCAGCTACTTTAAAACGGCAGGCTCACTAATTGCCTTTTTGAGCTATATGCGAACTCTGAATGCCAAACCGGAATTGGAAGCCTACCTGCGATTGAGTGGTGCAGGTTGTGGAGAGTGGCTGGCCGCCATGACAGAGCTGCTCGGGTGCGGGGGAATAACCTGTGGCCTGACTCGTCCCCAGGGATTGGTGGGTTCGTTGTCAGCCCTTGATGTAGAGGCTGGCTTGGTCTGTGTGCTTGATGTCGCTCAGGATATGCTGCTTGCCGACTGCTGCATGCCTCAGAGGCTTCTGGTAGCCACCATTCACGGATCGGCTCAGGTATCGTCAAAAGGTGGCCCTGGTGTGTCTGCCTTTCCGTTGATCATGATTCCCGCTGGCCAAACATTCAGCTTGAGAATCAGCAAGAACAGTCGGCTGGTACTGGTGTATCCGGTGGGTGAGCTGGTACCAGTGTGGCCCCGGCCAGGCCTGGACGTGGCGTTGGCTGGTCATATCCATCGTTTTCTAATGAAGGCGGATTATTTTCAGGATCATCAGGATGCCAGTCGGGAGACACTTGCTCTGTTTGAACGCCTGGAACAGCAACTGGCGACGGGCAGGGTTGAACTGCCCGAAGAACTGCCAGTACTGGACCGGAGGCTGGCGAGGGTGATTGAGAAAATTCGTAGCGAACAGGACTGGGATTTTGATCTGCAGGAACTGGCTAACCATTCCGGGGCCAGCGAACGTAACCTGTATTACCTGATGAAGCGGGAAACCGGCATGACCCCTTATCGCTTCTATCAGCGCTGTCGTCTGATACGCGTGCGTAAACGCCTGGTGGATTGCCAGTGCGACGTGCCACACATCTCCTGGTATGCCGCTGACGAGGGCTTTACCCATCTGGGCCGCTTCGCCGCGCTGTATCGGGAACACTTCGGCGAGCTACCCAGTGAAACTGTGCAGTGGCGACGGCGGCTGCTGGTTGAGCCAGTGATGGAACCCGCCGACTTTGCCATGACCTGACGCCACATAGCCCGCAGCGGATGACCGGAGCGGGCTCTGTAGTAACACCAGTCAGCATTTAATGGCTGCTGGATGTGGCCGGTGCCCCGTCGTTGTTGGCAGCTTCCGTATACTCATCGGCCGCAGAGCCATGATGGTCCCGTGCCAGCAGAATGTAGAAGGCCGGCAGCACGAATACGGTAAACAACGTGCCGATACCCAGTCCGGCACTGATGGTCAGGCCAATCGCAAACCGGCTCTCGGCCCCCGGGCCCACCGCAATCAGCAGCGGCACCATGGCAAAGATCAGTGCCAGGGAGGTCATGATGATCGGGCGCAGGCGAATGGCTGCAGCTTCAATCACTGCATCCACCTTGTTCAGGCCTTTCTCTTTCTGCAGCAGGTTGGCGAACTCCACGATCAGGATACCGTTTTTCGACACCACACCAATCAGGGTAATCAACCCCACCTGGGTGTAGATGTTCATGGAGGCAAAGCCGAGCACGATAAACGCCATGGCACCGGCGACGGACATGGGCACCGACACCAGGATGATGATCGGATCGCGCCAGCTTTCGAACTGTGCGGCCAGTACCAGGTAGATAACCAGCAACGACAGGAAGAAGGTCACCATCAGAGCGCTGCCCTGGGTGGCCAGCTGCCTCGACTCGCCGGTATAGTCAAAGCTGAAGCCTTGCGGGAATACCTCGGCTGCGGCCTGCTCCATAAAGTCCATGGCGGAGCCAGCTGCCACGCCGGGCATGATCACGCCCTCAAGAGTCAGCGAGTTCAACTGGTTGAACTGGGTCCGGTTGGAAGGTTCCACCTCTTCACTGAAGCTGACCACACTGGATAGAGGTACCAGTTGGCCATTGCCGGCGCGGATGTAATAGTCGTCCAGTGCTTCACGGCTGGCACGGAAGTCATTACCCACCTGCGGAATTACCTGATAGGAGCGGCCTTCCATATTGAAGCGGTTGATGTATCCGCCGCTGAGCATACTGGCGAGCGACTGGCCGACATCACGCATGGACAGGCCCAGGTCTGCCACCCGGTCCCGGTCTACGTTGATGCGGGTAACGGGCTTGTCGAAGTTGATGGATTTCTGCAGGAACATGAAGTTGCCGCTCTGCATGGCTTTGCCAAGAAGTTCGTCGGCGACTTCATTCAACTGTTCGTAGGTGCCACCGGTGGTCACCACGAACTGGAACGGCAGGCCGCCACCCGAACCAGGCAGGGCCGGTAACGGGAACACCGCCGTCTGCAATCCGGTCACTTTTTTGAGTTCGGAATCCAGCATGGGCTGTACCTCGAACTGGCTGATTTCCCGCTCACTCCAGGGTGCCAGCTTGAAACCGCCAAACACGGCGTTCGGGCTGGTGATACCAAGAATCATGAAATCCTCGTTGTAGCCGGGCACGCCGGACATCCGCTCCTGAACCTCCTGGCCATGATCAAACAGATACTCCAGCGTCGAGGTTTGCGGCCCCAGCCCCTGGTAAAACAGGATGCCCTGGTCCTCGGTGGGGGCCAGCTCATTCTGGCTCATCATCACCATAAAATAGATCGAACCCAATACCACGACGGCGAAGAACACAACCACCGACTTGGTCTGCATCAACGAGGTAAGAGCAGCTTTGTAGGCATTGGCGAGGCCATTGAAGGTTTTTTCAACCAGCACCTCGAAGCGCCCGGGATTGCCATGGGGTTTCAGCACCTTGCCGGAGAGCATGGGTGAGAGTGTCAGGGCAACAATGCCGGAGATCACAACCGTACCCGCCAGGGTGAAGGCAAACTCAGTAAACAGCGAGCCCACCAGGCCGCCCATAAACCCGATTGGCGCATACACCGCCACCAGCGTGGTGGTCATGGCAATGATGGGTGTGGCCATTTCACGGGCGCCATTGAGGGCAGCGTCAAACCGTGATTCGCCCTGCTCAATGTGTCGGTGCACGTTCTCCACCATGATAATGGCATCGTCCACCACCAGACCGATGGCAAGCACCATGGAGAGCAGGGTCAGCAGGTTCAGGGAGAAACCGAAGATCAGCATGATAAACGCGCCGCCAATCAGCGACAGCGGCACTGCCACAGACGGCACGATGGCCGCTCGAATCGAGCCGAGGCAAAGGAACACCACCACCAGGACAATCAGCATGGCTTCCAGCAGGGTACGGATGACTTCGTTGATGGAATCTTCAATGAAGTCGGAGGCATCGTAGGCCAGGCGCACATTCAGGCCGCTGGGTAGCTGGCTTTCGATGTCCGGTAATTCGTCTTTCACCAGGCCGGCGACGGTCAGCGGGTTGGCTCCCGGCGCCAGTTCGATGGCGACATAGGTGGCGGGCTCGCCCTTATAAAGCGCAAGCTGATTGTAGGTTTGAGAGCCAAGCTCCACCTCGGCAATGTCCCGCAACCGAATCAGGGTACCGTTTTGCTGCTTGACCACCAGGTTACGGAAGGCTTCTGGATCGGCAATGTCGGTATCACTGGTCAGGGCAATCTCGGTGTACTGACCCCGGGTGGTGCCGACAGCGGCCTGATAGTTGTTGGCACGTAGCTTGTCTGCCACTTCGACCGGGGTAAGATCCACCGCGGCCAGCTGCTCCGGGTCCAGCCACACTCGCAGGGCGAAAGTACGCCCCAGCAGCTGGGCCTTGCCAACGCCAGACAACGCCTGCAGCTTGGGCTGAACCACGCGGGTCAGGTAATCGGTAATCTGGGGGACTTCCAGCTCGGTACTGTAGAAAGCAATATACATCAGGGCCGTGTCGTCACCGGTGGTGGAGGTGATCACCGGGTCTTCTGCATCGCCGGGCAGCACGTTGCGCTGGCTGGCAACCTTGGCCTGAATTTCAGCGAGGGCGTCGTTGGCATCGTAATTCAGAACCATCTTGGCCTGAATCGTTGACACGCCCTGGGAACTGGTGGAGGAGAGGTAGTCGATGCCGCTGGCCTCAGCAATGGCCTGCTGCAGGGGCGTAGTGATAAAACCTTTGATCAGGTCAGAACTGGCACCGGGGTACGCGGTGGTGACCGTCACTGTGGTGCTCTCGAGTTTCGGGTACTGGCGGACTTCCATTTCCATGGCTGCCCGGGCACCGATCAGCAGAATCAGCAGGCTGACCACGGTGGCCAGCACCGGCCGGTGGACAAATATGTCGGTGAATTTCATTACTCAGACGCCTCCCGCCCGGACTCGTCCTGGATTTCCACCCGCTGGCCTGCCCGCAGCCGCAGCAAACCTTTCGAGACCACGGTCTCGCCGGATTCAAGGCCTGAGAGAACCGCAACCCGTTCGTTCCGGACCTCGCCCGTGGTGACGGTACGGCGCTCAACGACCAGTTCGCCGTCATTATTCTCCTTCACGGCGAACACGAAGTTGCCGTAAGTGTTATAGGAGATGGCGGTTCTGGGGACCGTGACCACTTCGTTGTCCCTGGGCTGGCCTGTTTGAATCGTTGCGAACATTCCCGGGCGCAATTTGCCATCTTCGTTGTTGAGGGTGGCGCGGATACGAACCGTACGAGTCTCCGGGTTGACCGATGTGTTGATGGCACTGACTTCACCACTGAATGCCTCATCGGGCACCGCAGCCACCGTGACCGTTACCGGGTAACCACGGTCAACCTCCGGCAGGTACTTCTCGGACAGCGTGTAATCCACGTAGATAGGGTTCAGCATATTGATCTCGACAATAGGTGTACCCGTCGGGAGGTACTGCCCCTGGTCGACCATCCGGATGCCCAGGGTGCCGTCAAACGGTGCCCGGATCACTTTTTTGCTCAGTTGAGCCTCGGCTTCGTTTACCCGGGCTCGTGCGGCATCGTAGTTGGCCTTGGCCTCATCGTACTGTGATTGTGATACCGCGCGTTTGGGCAACAGGTCAGACACCCGCTTGAATTCCTGCTCCGCCAGTTGGGCCTCTGCCCGGCGGGTGCGCAGCGCCGCTTCGTCGATGGCGGCATCCAGGCGAATCAGTACGTCACCTTTCTGCACGGTATCGCCGGATTCAAAGTTGATGGACTCAATGACCCCCGGCACCTCGTTGGCCACCTCGATACCGTTAATGGCGTTCACACTGCCCACGGCCTTGATACTCGGCTGCCAGTTTTCCGTGGTGGCGTCGGTCACGGAAATGATGGCCGGCGGCTGTGGCTGGGAGAACATCTCCTGCATCTGGCCGAATTCATAGAACTTGTAACCGAAGATGCCGCCGAGGACGACACCCAGAAAAATGATGACGATGACAAAACGGGATGCGGTGCGCATAGGTCTGTTCCTGGGCTAGGATTCTTAAAAAGGATAATGTCGCCGGGATGGGAAGGCTGACAGCTTTCCTTGCGCATCAGGGGGCGGCGACAGGCGGACGCTTGTTGAGAATGCGTCAGCTTAACGATAACCTGTAGGATGCTACAAAAAGCACTTCGGTTTGTCACCAGTTTGCCTCTAAATCTCAGTATATCTACTGCTATGAAACTACGATGACGTCGCCTTGCCGGATCTTGTGCTTTACGGATGTAAAATCGCAGTTTCGCATACATAATGGCACGGGAGTGTATCTGTTATGCTCCTGTCACGATGTGAACGGGTGAGAGGATGTAATGCAGCTAATTCTCGGCCTGGCCCTGGCGGCCGCCGTGTTTGTCATCTTGAAAAAATGGGGCGCTCTGTCACCGGAAGGCCAGAAAGCCGCCATATGGAAAGCGGTGCTGGTGGTGGGCGGCGCCCTGTTGTTGTTTATGGTGCTGACCGGGCGGGTCCATGTGTTGACGGCAGCGGTTGCCGCGATCATTCCGTTGCTGCGCAAGCTGCCGGCGCTGTTGAAGTTTGCCCCCCTGGTTCGCCGGGCGATGGGCGATAACAAAGGGCCAGCTCCGGGTGGAGCGTCAGGTGCCCGAGCCGATGTGGCAACTCAGGGCCCGATGACCGAACAGGAAGCTTGTGACATCCTCGGTTTAAAGCCCGGCTGCAGCCGGGAGGAAGTGACCGCGGCCCACCGGCGGCTGATGCTCAAGGTACACCCGGACCGGGGTGGTAACGATTACCTGGCGGCCAAGCTCAACGAGGCCCGGGACCTGCTGCTCGGTAAACGGGCAGCGTAATCAGGGCAGAATGTCCACTTTCACGTCCACCGACTGGTTTTCAGAGCGGTTGCCGGTTACCCGGTAAGTAATGCCATCCTGACGATGATTCTGGGACGTGCTGGTGCCACCCAGGGACACCCACTGACCGGGTTCAACCCGTCGAATGGTCATCAAGGCTTCGGTTTCATAGCCCTGGATACTGGCCGGATCTTCCTCAAACGAGACGATATTCAGCTCTACCGTCTGGTCGGATATGGCCTGGGGTGTCACGATAAAGCCGCTGCGGGTTTCTACCTGTTCGAGTATCGCCGCCGGGTTGCGCCCGCCCTGGACCGCAAACGGTATGGTGCGCACATTGCCGGAGGTGATGTGGGCGGACTGGCCATCCTGGACCACCAGTTGCCGTTCAGTGCTGGAATTGGTGCTTATGGTGCGGCGTTCGACATTGGCGCCGGCCCGGTTGTCGGAAATCGTCACGCCACCGCCGGACTGCTTGCCGCCGATGTCCTGCCGGTAGCGAACGCTGATACGCATCTGCACGGGTGGTACGTCGATGGAGTCAATCAACATGCCAATCTCATCCAGCAATCCCGGCTCACCACGAACCACCAGTTGCTGTCCCCGGGCGGAGACTGAGACGGGAGCCTGCTGATAGAGTTCTTTAATCTGGTTGGCAACGTCAGCAGAGGTGCGGTTGTTGAGCTGGTAAACGCGAGACTCCTGGGCGAGGGCAAGGGTTGAAAACAGGGCAAACACCAGTGCCAACAGGCTGGTTGTGATGGAGTGGGTCGTGCGTTCAGTCATCGGGGCCTCCGGAGCCGTTACACATACCCGCCAAAAATATTCCGGATTGCGGGTTGCCAATCTGAAAACCGCGGGGTTATAGTGAAAAGCATGAAGACCACACACGCAGCCTGTCAATTGAATGTTTTGAAAGCTTTCGGTGAGAAACTGAAGGCCGCAGGTTCTGCTGTGTATTTTTGGTGGTTTGGTTATGGCTTTTATTTTAGCCAGAGCCCGGGCCGCCCGTAAGATCTTCATCGACCGAATTTAACGAGGAAGGCAGCCCGGCAAGCAACCCAGGCTGCCACCGGACTCAAAAAAGCCCCGACTGGTAGCCCAGCCGGGGCTTTTTTGATTCTGACACAGGGAAACGGGAACACAGACATGAACATGCCGCTGAAATCCGAAACGCTGGGCGAGCAAATCGCAAGTGCCTGCCAGCACCGACAGGAAGCCACACTGCCCACCGCGGGCGAGTTGCGCCAGCAGTTTCCTGCCGGTGAGCACCTGGTTCGGGCCATCGCCAGTTACCGTGAGCAGATCCGCGCCGTACTGCACGGTCAGGACGACCGAACCCTGATTGTGATGGGTCCGTGTTCGATTCACGATGAACAGGCCGCCCTGGATTACGCTACCCGTCTGAAAACCCTGACGGACGAGGTGAGTGATCGCTTCCTGATAGTAATGCGCGCCTACCTGGAAAAACCACGCACCACGGTGGGTTGGAAAGGCCTTTTATACGATCCCGAGCGCACCGGCCAGGGCGACCTGAAGCAGGGCCTGGAACGTTCCCGCAAGCTGTTGCTGGCGCTCTCTGAGCTGGGTTTGCCGCTGGCGACGGAAGCCCTGAGCCCGTTCATGATGGATTACCTGGGTGACCTGGTGAGCTGGACCGCCATCGGTGCCCGCACCACCGAATCCCAGATTCATCGGGAAATGGTCAGCGGTTTGCCCATGCCAACCGGGTTCAAAAACGGCACCGATGGCGGGGTAGCGGTGGCCACCCACGCCATGCAGTCTGCCTCTTACCCGCATCATCACTTGGGTATTTCCCACGCCGGGGCGCCGGTGATGGTCACGACGGCGGGCAATCCGGATACTCACCTGGTGCTGCGTGGTGGCCGGGGCGTGACCAATTACGACGCCGGGAGTATTGCCAGGGCCGTGGCGGAATTGCAGAAGGCTGGTGTGTCGACCGCGGTGATGGTGGATTGCAGTCACGATAACGCCTGCAAGCAGGCGGAGCGGCAACTGGACATTGCCCGTGAGGTCATGGCCCAGAAGCGCGCGGGCAATACGCACATCAAGGGCTTGATGCTGGAAAGCTTCCTGACCTTCGGCCGCCAGGATGACGGTGACGATCTGATCTATGGCTGCTCGATCACCGATCCGTGCCTGTCGTGGGAACAGACAGAGGCTCTGATCCGGTCACTGTAGACAGCAGTAGTTGCCCGGCCAGCAGCACCAGAATGCCCCCCATCAGCCTGTCCAGCCAGTGTCCGAACCGGCTGAATCCCCGGCGGACGCGGGGCTGAGTGAAGAACACGGCTACCATGGCAAACCAGAGCCCGGTTGCGAGCGCCATGTAGAGGCCGTAGCCGGCCTGCAGCAACAGGGGAGTGCCGGGGTTGATCACCACTGAAAACAGAGACACAAAAAACAGTGTGGCCTTGGGATTCAGGGCGTTGGTCAGAAACCCCAACCGAAATGCACCCCAGCCGGTCTGGACTTTGCTGCCCTTTGCCTCGACGTGAACACCTCCCGGTTTTGCCCGCAGGCAATGCCAGGCAATCCAGAGCAGATACAGTGCCCCGACCACTTTCAGTACGGTGAACAGCATAATCGACTGCTGAATGATCAGCCCGATGCCCAGCAACGAATACCCCACATGCAGCAAGATACCCAGGCCTATGCCGCCGGCACTGAGCAAGGCATTACGGCGTGACTGGGTCAGCGCCTGCCTTAGCATGATGGCAAAGTCCGGGCCCGGACTGGCCACTGCCAGCAGGTGGACCAGTGCGACGGTTAGGAATTCCAGCCAGTAATTGTGCACCTGAGATCTCCGGAAAGCGTGTGTAGGTTACTAAGCAGCTTGCTCGTGACTCGCAAGCATAAGCGGATTTTTTCCCGGTTTCACCTGTCAGGTACCGGTAAGGTTTCTATACTTGCAGTTTAACTGGCCGAAATATCGGGTTTTTTGATCGCCGGGAGGCATGATGGACAAGCGAGAAGTGGATGTAGCGATTATCGGCGCGGGTACCGCCGGCATGGTCGCCTATCAGCGAGTGCGCAAAGTGACCGACAGCGTGGTGCTGATCGAGGGTGAGCAATACGGCACCACCTGTGCAAGGGTTGGTTGCATGCCCAGCAAGTTGCTGATTGCGGCCGCCGAGCGGGCCCACGATGTTGCCACGGCGGATCGCTTTGGGGTGCTGGCCGGGGAGGTCAGAGTCGACGGCCGACGAGTGATGGAACGGGTTCGTGCCGAGCGGGACCGGTTTGTCGCGCCGGTTGTTCGTTCCATGGAGTCTCTGCCTGCTGAACACCGCCTGATGGGGCATGCCCGCTTTGTGGATAGCCATCGACTGGCGGTGGGGGATCACACCGAAGTTACGGCGGGGCGCATCATCATTGCCACCGGGTCGAGGGCCAATATTCCAGGCGCTTTAAAAGAGGCTAAAGACCGCCTTATCGTGAATGACGATGTGTTCGACTGGCAGGATCTGCCCGGTTCGGTTGCTGTCTTTGGTCCTGGCATCATTGGTCTTGAGCTGGGCCAGGCGTTGAGCCGTTTGGGTGTGCGTGTCCGGTTGTTCGGCGTCAGCGGCGGCATTGGTGGCCTGCGGGATGAAAAGATTCGTGACTATGCCCTGAACACGTTCCGCGAGGAATTTGCCCTCAGCCCGAAAGCCGACACCAAAAAGGTGGAGCGCACAGAACAAGGGGTTGAGGTTACCTGGGTGGAGGATGGCATAGAACATAAGGAATGCTTTGATTACCTGCTGGCCGCCACCGGTCGGCGCCCGAACGTCGATAACCTGGATATCCAGAATGCCGGGATTGAGCTGGATGACCGGGGCATGCCGGATTTTGACGACCACACTCTGCGCTGCGGCGACAGTCACATTTTCATTGCCGGTGATGTGAACAACCATCGGCCCTTGCTGCATGAGGCCGCCGATGAGGGTCGCATAGCGGGAGACAACGCAGCCGCCTGGCCGGATGTGCAGGCCGGATTACGCAAAACGCCGCTGGCGGTGGTGTTTGCCGACCCGCAAATTGCCTCGGTCGGGCTGACTATCCATCAGGTTGATGAGAAGTGCCAGGGCTGTTTTGCCGTGGGTGAGGTGTGTTTTGAAGATCAGGGCCGCAGCAAGGTGATTGGCAAAGACCGTGGCCTGTTGAGAGTATACGGGGAGCATGGCAGCGGCTTGTTCATGGGTGCGGAAATGTTCGGGCCGGCGGCAGAGCACATTGCTCACCTGCTGGCCTGGTCGGCGCAGCAGCGACTGACAGTCAGTGAGATGCTGGAAATGCCCTTTTACCACCCGGTGATTGAAGAGGGCCTGCGCACGGCGCTGAAAGACCTGAACCGCAATCTCAAGATTGGCCCCGCGCCAGCCGAAGGCTGCATGGATTGTGGGCCAGGGGTTTGACCCGGCCTACGGACCCGGACTGCAATCAGGGCGCAGCTGACTTGACCTGAATCAGCAACCCGGTGCGGTATTGTGCCGTAAGCTGGGGCCTTCGACGGTTGCATTTCGCTGGTGCCGGGCCCATATCTTCTCGTGGAAGAAGTAGGCTACAGTGTTGATGGCAGGTTCGACCATCGCTATCAAGCTACCGATCAAGATATCGCCGGTCAGCAGGTAAGCAACGGAGAACGCCACGATAAAGTGGGTGATGGCAAAGGTGATTGTTTTCAGTAGTGACTGGTCACCTTTTGCACCGTGATTGTGAACAAAGTCTTTCAGTGCGCTCATGATCAGCTCCGCATCATTCGGGTCGTTATATCCATTTAAGGATAAACGAGAACTATTTCCAAATAGATTGTGCGATCCTCTTTGATAGCTGAGAACTATTATTTTTGATTTTTCAATATAATCTCATGCTATCACCGGGATTAAACAACTAAACTTCAGTCATCAGGCGCTCGGGCCTAAGCTGGGTGTCATAGGAAGTAAAAACCCTAACGCGAATCAGGAGGTTCAATATGGGTAAGAATTTCATCGGTCTTGATACAGACAAGACTCAGAAGCTTGCAGATTCCCTGAACGGGCTGTTGGCCAACTACCAGATTTTCTACATGAACGTGCGCGGTTACCACTGGAACATCAAGGGTGACAATTTCTTCGAACTGCACGCCAAGTTTGAGGAGTTGTATGACGACCTGCTGCTGAAAATCGATGAGATCGCAGAGCGGGTACTGACCTTGGGTCACCGGCCTTCACACGCCTACAGCACCTACATTGAGACATCTGACGTGCCAGAGCGCAAAGACGTTGCCGACGGTAAAGAAGCGGTAGGCAATATCGTAGAAAGCTTCGGCAAGTTGATCGCCAAGCAGCGTGAACTGCTGAGCCTGGCCGGCGATGCCGACGACGAGGGCACCGCAGCCCTGATGAGCGATTATATTTCTCAGCAGGAAAAAACGGTGTGGATGTACCGGAGCTATCTGGGCCAGTAACTGCTTGGCTGAAAACGCTTTGAACGCATGGCGGGAGGCTGTAAACCAAATTGTGTAACTGCTCACGACTGAGTAATCTTTTCAAAAGGATACCATCGTGGGTACACAAGTGGACCAAGAAAAACTCAAAGCTATGGCCGCCGAGCTGGCCAAGGACATCAAGTCTGAAAAAGATCTCGGAGCCCTCACTCAGCAACTGGTCAAGCTGACGGTCGAGACCGCCCTCAATGCCGAACTGGACGAGCATCTCGGATACGAGAAGCATGCGCCTGAAGGCCGTGGCACCGGCAACAGTCGAAATGGCTATACCGCCAAGCGCCTGAAGGGCCAGCACGGAGATGTGCCGATAGAGGCTCCCCGTGACCGTGATGGCTCTTTCGAACCTCAGTTCGTCCGCAAGGGCCAGTCCCGCCTGACCCAGATGGATGACCAGATCCTGGCGCTATACGCCAAGGGCCTGAGCACCCGGGATATCGTGGACGCCTTCAAGGAGATGTATGACGCCGACATCTCGGCCACTCTGGTGTCCAAGGTGACGGAGCGGGTGATCGAGCAGGTTCAGGAGTGGCAGAACCGTCCGCTGGATCCGATCTATCCCATCGTCTATCTGGACTGCATCGTGCTGAAAATTCGTCAGGACAAGAGGGTGATCAACAAGTCCCTATACCTGGCCCTGGGCATCAACATGGAAGACCAGAAGGAGCTGCTAGGCCTCTGGCTGGCCGAGACCGAAGGCGCGAAGTTCTGGTTGTCGGTACTGACGGAACTGAAGAACCGTGGTCTGGAGGACATCCTGATCGCCTGCGTGGACGGCCTCAAGGGCTTCCCGGATGCTATTGCTGCTGAGTACCCTCAGACCAAGGTGCAGCTGTGCATCGTGCACATGGTTCGCAACTCGCTGCGCTACGTGTCCTGGAAGGACTATAAGGCCGTGACGGCCGATCTGAAGCAGATCTACCAGTCTGCCTCGGAACACGAAGCCCGGCAGGCGTTGGAGGCCTTCGGAGAACGCTGGGACGGTCAGTACCCACAGATCTCCCGATCCTGGCACAGCCATTGGGACAACCTGATCACCATCTTCGAGTATCCTCCGGCCATCCGAAAAGTGATCTACACCACCAATGCCATTGAGTCGCTGAACAGCGTCATCCGCAAAGCCACCAAGCGCCGTAAGCTGTTCCCCAGCGATGACTCGGCACTGAAAGTGGCCTTCCTGGCGATCCAGCAGGCCTCAAAGAAATGGACGATGCCGATCCGTGATTGGAAGCCGGCATTGAATCGCTTTATTATCGAATTCGGTGACCGTCTGGACGGTCACCTGTAATGGGATGGGCAGTTACACAGATTTATTTACAGGCTCCCGCAGCACCGCTCATTTATAGTGCCCCGGAATATTCACCCCAGAACACCTCTGCCGGTGTCCGGTAACCCAGCCGTTTCCTGGGTCGGTTATTCAGCTGCTCAACCACTCGATTGATATGAGTTTGGGACAGCTTGGCGAAGTTCGTCCCTTTCGGGTAGTACTGGCGTAGCAAACCATTCGTGTTCTCATTGGTGCCTCGCTGACCCGAGCAATACGGATCACAAAAATAGGCGTCCAAGTTCAGCGCTTTGGCCATGTGTTCATGCTCTGAAAACTCACTGCCGTTATCCAAGGTCAAAGTTTGAGCCGCGCCCCGAATCGGCTGCAGAAGACGAATCACGGTTCGCGCTGTCTGTTTGGCCGTGAACTCGGGTAGACGACCTGCAAGCAAGTAGCCGCTCCGACGCTCAACCAGAGTTACTACACCAGATTGCTTGTGGCCCTGAAGAACTGTGTCGCCTTCCCAGTGCCCCAGCGCGCCGCGGCTTTCAACTTCTTCCGGGCGATGTTCAATGCCCGTGCGATTGGGTATTTTGCCTAAGCCTGCATCCTTGGCATTGCGCCTACGACCGCGGCTGTTTCTGTGCCGGCAATAGCGCCAGAGATTGCCGCCGCTGAGCCGGTCACGATGGATCAGATCATAGATCCACTGGTGACTGACACGAACCGGCGTCTTCATGCGATTCATGAAGCCGGCGATCTGTTCAGGGCTCCAGTGTTGCTTTAATCGTGTGCTGACCCACTCTGTCAGCCACTGCAATCTTTTGTGCCATTTAAAGGCTCGGCTGCGCCTGGCGTTCGACTGTTGCTGCGCGTGCTCGGGGTCATAGCCCGAGGTGCTGTTTCGCCTTAACTCACGGCTAACGGTGCTGCTGTGGCAACCGATTATTCCGGCGATCTGTCGTTGGCTTTTGCCGGCCACACGCAAGGCCGAAATCTGATATCGTTGTGTCTGGGTCAGTTGTCGGTACTTCATCACTGCTTCACTTTGGTCGGTAAAGTCCGTGAGGGTACCGGCAACGGCCCTCCCATCTCTACCTGGTTACACCAAAGTGCTGCAGTTATTATCTGAATTCACGCCTGAAAGAGGGGTGAAGGTTACGCCCTCTATCGTGCCCGTCTGGTAAATGGCCGTGCCTTTAACAAACAGGTTGCCGCCAGAGGACGGGCTTCTGTAGTCAAAGGTTCCGCCAACGTTTGACACGTCGTACCTGGAATTGTCAGCAATCGCTTTGAGCTCGTAGCCAATGCTGTTGATGTTTCCCTGACCTTCTGAGATCTGATCATTAGTCTGGTACAGCAAGAAGCCACCGAGCTTAAGGTTAGGACTCATTGCGCCGTCAATATTGATGGCGAAGTTGTCCGCACCGTCAAAGCCGTCATCAGCAGATTCCGCGGTGTTTTCGTTAGACGAATCACCCCGTCCCCACAAAAGCTGATAATTCCACATGTGGGACAGTGGGCCCTGGGCCATCACACCCGTTGCCGTTTCATTCCACAAGTGCTTGTCAACGGATACCGGTTGCAAGCCCATCTTGATTCGGTGGTCGCTGTTGGAAGGTGCAGCGAAGTCAACGTATGCCCAGCGGGTCTCTACGTTGACGCCGTCGCCTGAGAAGTCGCCACCTGAGCCCTCGCCGTAGCGAATGCCACCAATTTCCGTGGCGTAAACACCCTTGACTTCATCGTTATCCGTTGCCGCTTCAAACCAGAAACGATACTTAAGTTCGCCGAAATTTTCGGTTTCACCGTCGTCTTTCAGTGTGTTTTCTTTACCCGTCAGGCCGGACCCATTAAACCAGTCGCGCTGATTGCTGTAGGCCTGGAACCGGTTATTCATGTCACCGTGAAAACAAATTTTGCTGCCTGGACTGATACGCTATAACCCATTGCGGCGTTCGCGATAAGAATCGCCGAGCACAGCCTTGCTTTGCTGAAGTTGGACACTTTTATTCCCCCGATAATTCACGTGCACAGAGCCGTCAACGTGTCAGGCTGTGTGGCCTCATGATTGCCAAACTGGACTTTTCGCTTGAACGAGAGTTGTTTAAGCACTCTCTTTGGCGGAAAGGTCTGAATCTATGACCAAATAGTCAATACCGAAAAAATCTTTACCGTGAAAACCTTCGGCGCCCCAACCCTAAAATGTTCAGAGTCAAAGCGCCGAAGACTAGTCTTTCGGCTGTCGTTACGACAGTTTAAAAGTTGTACTGAGCGGCAAACAGCAACCGGCTCGCATCCCCATCGTCACCATCAACCTCGTCAACCGCGAAGTAGCTGTATTCAATACCCATGGTCACTGCTTTCACAGGAGACCACTGGTAGTTAATCATCGCCATGGTGTTGGTTTCCTGTTTGTTACCAATACCGGCTGAACCGGGAAGATCGCGCAGCGCGTCATCCCAATCTACCTCCACCATGCCGACGCCCGTGTTTATTGAGCGGCCACCGCCAAGGTCAAAGGACGCGCCAGCTGAGGCACTGTACCCGCTGATCAACTCAATGCTGCCTGAGCTATCGACATAGCCGTACTCTACGGCATAATTTTCACCGGACCGGTACAGGTAGATGTCGCCACCGTTTACGTAGTTGAAAACGCCATACAGTGTCACTGTGTCCGTGGCTGCGAAGGTGAGCGCGCCAAAAGCGCCGTAAGCGATTTCACTATCGTCCTGTGTGCCAGTATCGTAATCAATTTGGCGCAAAAATGCGGCAGTTGAGTAAGAAACGGCACCAGCGCTATCCTCCAGGCGTGCGGTTACAATTGGCAGACTCGTTTTCTGCTCAATGGATGGATCGGTAGCGATGAGGCTTGCGAAATTAAAGGGCTGTTCGAGGGAGACGGACAATGGACCGCTGGTATAACGCAACTGAGCTGTCCGGAACTGGCTACCTGCGTTGCCTGGCATGCCGTCAAACTCGAGTGTCGGGATGAAGCCGACAAAGCTGTTATAGTTTGACCAGTTTTGGCCCGCCATCACACCCTCGTACTCGCCATACGCGTGACGAAGCCGGAGGTTGCCGTACCGAAAGCCGCCCTCAACGACTATCTTGACTCCCTGGGGAAGCGTCGCTTTCACGCCGAGCCTGCTTTGCGTCGCGTCAGCGCCGAAATAGCCAGTGGCCTCGTTGATTTCGTCTGCTCCAGTATTAATCTTGCTGAAGTCGCCCGCCCGAGTTGGTTCCGCAATGTCCTCGTCAATGTCGTAGCTGGCGTTAAGACGGGCGTAACCGTACAATTCTATTTCGTAGCCCTTCAGATCGCTCATATGGTCGGCATCGCCCATAAGCTTCATGGCACTAGCTGGACTCGCCATGCCCAAAACCAGCAGGGAGGTTGCTGCCTGGATGGAAGTTCTCAGTGTTGATCTTTTCATTTGTTGTCTCCGAGTTCTATTACTATTGGACCCGACGATGAGGTTAGTTAGCAATCGGTAACAATTCAAATGAATTTGCATTTTATTTAGACGAAGGTCTATGAGTTTTTTTCGTTGTGATACAGATATCTGCGGTTACCTGAGCAGCCAGTATCGCTGTAGTGGCTGTAGAAACCGATGGCTTCGACGTTGAGCGCGCCATAGCGCAAACGGGCACCCAGTTCGTAGTTCACGTTGATTTCCGGGTCTAGGTCGGTGTCAATGGCACCCACTCCGGGCAGCAGCTCCGTGTTAGGGCAGCAGTTCCGTGGTGCCAGGCTGGTGCGCACCTTGGTGAGAAAACCATAAAAAAAGGGCAGAAAAATCTGCCCTAAAAACCTGAGTAACTCATTTACTCGCAAACAAGTCTAGCAGGGTAGTCTGAATCCAGCTTGAATTTTCAGATTATTTTTTACAACGATTCTCACTTACTGGCGTCAAGTTAAACATGCGCTCGATCAAGGATTAGAATGCGTACTGGAACCTTGCGCGAACTTCATCTCCGCTAGCGCCATTGGCTTCTTCGCCATCCATGTAGCTCATTCCAAGTCGAACATTCTTGTTGGCGTAATAGTTAACGCCCAGTGTTGTTTGCTTACCGTCGGTCGTGGTCAGCCCCACATCATTGTATTTTCCGTCACCATCCTCAAAGCGGGCAATAACTTCCCAGGCTCCTTTGGGCGATGACGGTTCCACTCGCTTGAACGCCCCAGCCTTGTAAGGACGGCTTTCGCCGGTGACAACCCAACCAAGCTGTACGTAATAACCATCAACATCCACCTGGCCTTCCTCGGAATCGAAATATTCGGCCTGGGCATGGAAGGGCCCGAAAGCGCCGGCGAGCTCCAGATTAAACGTATCGACCTCATCGGCCTGAGTGTCGGCATCACGCGTGGTATAACCCGCACCAAGATGAACAACCATATTGTTCGTTTGAATCGGTGCAACCGTGCCCCGTGCGGTTACTGCCGTGTTATTGAAGTCGTCGCTGCCATCGCCGTCTGCCTCGAAATAGCCGATACCGTAGGTCCAGTTGTCGCCTTTGCCACTGAGCTGGATGCCGCCGTTGCGACCGGGGGTATAACGCTCGGTCATGGCGGATCGCTCAAGGGCCGAGATGTCTTTTGAACTCGTTAATTGTTCCAGGCCGAATGGCTCTTTCTGCTTACCAATAGTCACGGTTGCAGCTGAGCCAAATCCCAGGTAGCGAATGTACAGGTCCTCAGCGTCCCCGCCGTCGGCGCCATCACTCTCAGCCACGTTGAACTGGGCTTTGTACGCCCAGTCGCCAAAGTGGCCCTTGGCGTAGAGGCGTGCCCGGCGCACGTCGAAATCGGTAGTGTCAACACCGTTGGCGTCAGACTGCGTGGCGTCGTAATCCCATTGAAGGCGCCCGCCGAGCTGAAAAGACGCAGAGTTATCCGACACTTTCACTTTGATACCGCTGTCGGTATCGATCACAAGGTCTTTGCCGCTGGTCGTAACAGTTCCGGCCTGTGCGGCGGAAGCTGCAGAAATCGCCAAAGCCAAGCCCAAATATTTCCTGCTCATAGTGGTTTTTTCCTTTCAGTTTGCTTGTGGGTATTGAAGAATCAATGGAAAGTCTATTTGGTAAAGATTGCAGTTTGTTTACAAATGATGCATCGAAACAGGGCATCGGTTCGGGCCTGTGACAGGTTTTGGCGCGCTGCGTGTTGCGGCCCTATTCTTGGTCAAGCTAAGAGTTCGCCGCTTAAGTCCCAGGACTCTGACAAATAACAATGGATGACGCTTCGAATTCAAGTTCGTTTCAACCTTTTCACTTACTATCTCCACCTACCTTGTCATGGGCGTCTCGCCCCCATGAATTGTGGCTAACAACCCCTTCGGGAGAAAGTCGATGAAGGCAAGCAAGCACTCGCCCAGGGCGTTGCTGTGTTCAGTACTATTGTCTATTCCTCTGTTCGGTCAAGCGGAGACTGTGAATTGGACAAATTGGCTCACTGGCCAGATAAGCAAGCATCCGGATGTCATGGCGGCGACAGAGCAGGCGGCAGCCCGGGATGCGGATGCTGAGGCAAGCGAACAACCGCTGTATAACCCGGAGCTGTCTGTTGGAGCAGACAGAACGGGCAGTGAAAACAACTTTGAGGCAGGGCTATCACAAACGATCGATTGGTCTGATCAACAGGGTGCGCTAAAGGACAAGGCAAAGCTGATCAGGCTTTCCGCTGAAGCTGATTTGAACGAGGCGGTTTTGGCACAAACGTCCGAGTCGCTGTTTGCGCTTGTCGAGTGGCGCGCGGCGACGCGTGCCGAAGAAATTGCGGAATCCCAGCAACACCGTCTGGATGCCTTGCTGGAGCAGGTTGAGCAACGCCAGCAGGCGGGCGACCTGGGGAGTACCGATGCAGAGCTGCTTTTTTTAAGCCTTTCTCAGCAGCTCAGTGAACTCGCCCAGGCAAAGGCTGCGGTTGATCAGGCGCAAGCCCGGGTCAGAGAGCTTCTGCCGGATTGGCGGCCTCAGGATGGGGGGATCCCCGGGCACATTTGGCCGGCTCTTGCTTCCAGGGTCGATAACGACAATTTGCTGGATCATCCGTCAATTGCTGCTGCCCGCGCGAGGTGGCAGGTGTTGCGGAGCGAAGCCGAGGTGGTCAGTCGCAGAGCGGCGGCATCTCCCACGGTCGGGCTGAGCGGAGGGCGTGATGGCGGTGAGAACCTGGTTGGCCTGACGTTCTCGATCCCTCTGAATGTCCGTAATAACTACCGTGCCGAAATCCAAGCTGCCAACCGACGATCATTAGAGGCCGAAGCTCGGTTTCAGGCACTTTATCGGAAGCAGCAGTATGATCTGGCGGGCGCCCGAGCTGCCTGGAAGCGATACGACACCCAACTTCGTCGATGGACAGAACTCTCCCAGGGGCGTGTACAGCGAAGTGCTGATTTGCTTGAGAAGCAGTGGCAGGTCGGCGACCTCTCCACCTCCGAGTATCTCCAGGCGCTGGGCCAGCGCGCGGAGAGCCTGAAAACCGGTATTGAACTGGAAAAGCTGGCCCAGTTGGGTCTGATTGAGCTCTTGAGCCAGTCTGGCGAACTGATCACCCTCTTCCAATACTAGTCTGGAAACTGGATATTCATTATGAAAAAAACTCTGATTTCTGTATTCGCATTGACGTTGCTTACAGCCCCACTTTCTTTTGTACAGGCAGAGGAAGATGCTCATCAGGAAGTCGGTCATGATCATGCTGCCAGTGGCGACGATCATCAGGAAGTCACCGGTGAGGAGGGCGAGCATAAGGAAGATCATGGTGAAGAAGGTGAGCATGAGGAGGAAGGTGATCATGAAGAGGAAGGGGGGCACGGCCACGAAGACGAGAACGGTGGCCATGAAGAAGCGGCCACCGCAAGCATCAATGCCAAACAGAAAGAGCTCGCCGGCATTGAAGTAGCAACCCTCGAAAGCAAGCACGTTGACTATGAAATCTACGCTCCCGGTGAGCTGCTGACCAACGGCTATACCAGCTATCACGTGTCCCCCCGGGTTGCCTCAGTGGTGCTGCGGCGTCACGTGGAACTGGGTGAGCACGTAACCAAGGGCCAGCCGCTGGTAACCCTGTTCAGTGAGACGGTGGCACAGGCGCAGGCGGATTACAGGAAAGCTTTTCCTGAATGGAAGCGAATCAGCGGGCTGGGTCGTTCCGTGGTTGGCGATCAGCGGTTCAATACAGCGAAAGCCAACATTGAAGCAGCAAGGGCGACTCTGCTTGCTTACGGGCTGAACGATGATGACATTGGTGCGTTGAAGGCCAGCGGGGTGGATAGTCTCGGTGAATACATGCTCAGGGCTCGCGTGGATGGTGCAGTACTGACCGATGAGTTTGAGCAAGGACAAAGAGTTGAGGCTGGCCAGCCGCTGGTGACTCTTGCTGATGAGAGTGAGCTTTGGGTAGAAGCCCATCTGCCAGCAAGCTCCGACATTGTTCTAGAGAAGGGCGCGGAAGCCGAAGTCAGGGCAGCGGGTCGTGTGGGCGTGGCAACGGTGTCCCAGGAAGCCCACACCATTGATCCTGTGACCCGCACGCGGATTGTCAGGCTGGAGCTGGACAATCCTGAAGATCGTTTTCATCCAGGAATGTTCGCAGATGTGTATTTTCGTTTTAAGACCAGCGAGCCGGTGCTTGCCGTGCCGGAGACTGCATTAATGCGTGGCGCGGACGGCGACTGGACGGTCTATGTGGAAGAGGCCGAAGGCGAGTATGAACCCGTGGAAGTGGAACTGGGCCGCTCAATTGGCGGGCTCCGTGAGGTTTCCGGCCTGGCTGCGGGCCAACGAGTCGTTTTGCGGGGCGCATTTTTTGTGGCCTCTGAGATTGCCAAAGGCGGCTTTGATCCGCACAACCACTGATTCCGGGAGCCATTATGTTCAACCGAGTTGTCGACTGGGCGGTTCAGAACCGCCTGTTGGTTCTTATTGCGCTTGCAGTGCTTATCGCCACGGCCGCGTTTCAGATACCAAAACTGAATCTTGATGCTTTCCCCGACGTTACAAACGTCCAGGTCGCTGTTAATACAGAGGCGCCCGGACTTGCGGCTGAGGAAGTCGAGCAGCTGATCACCTATCCCATTGAAGCGGTGATGTATGCGTTGCCGGATGTTGAGGAGGTTCGGTCCATCTCCAAAACCGGGTTGTCCGGTGTCACCGTGGTCTTTAAAGAGGGCACGGATATCTATTTCGCGCGCCAGTTGGTGTTCGAACGGTTACAGGCCGCGCGGGAGCTGATTCCGGATGGTGTCGGTGTGCCTGAAATGGGCCCGAATACGTCCGGTCTCGGCCAGGTCTACCAGTACCTGCTGATAGCGGACCCGGATTCGGGGTACGACGCAATGGAACTACGCAGCCTGCACGACTGGCTGGTCAAGCTGTTGCTGATACCGGCTGAAGGGGTTACGGAGATCCTGTCGTTTGGCGGAGAGGTCCGCCAATACCAGGTGAACCTGAATCCGGCTCGAATGCTGTCCTATGACCTATCACAGAACGACGTCATGGAAGCCCTGGAGAACAACAACTCCAATGTCGGTGGTTGGTACATGGGCCGCGGGCAGGAGCAACTGGTTATCCGTGGTATGGGCTGGTTGGGCAGTGGCGAGGAGGGCCTGGAGCAGATCCGACAAGTACCCGTGAAAACCAGTGATGGCATTACGGTGACCGTGAGCGACGTCGCTCAGGTGACGCTGGGCACTGAGATTCGTCAGGGTGCGGTGACCATGACCCGGAAGGGTGAAGACGGTCAGGTTGAACAACTGGGTGAAGTGGTTTCCGGCATTGTACTCAAACGAATGGGAGCCAACACAAAAGCCACCATCGACGGCATCGAGGCCCGCGTTGATCGCATAAACCAGGCGCTTCCGAGTGGGGTTCGTTTTGAGCCCTATTACAACCAGGCGGATCTGGTGACCAAGGCCGTAGAGACGGTGACCAATGCGCTTATGTTGGCTTTTGTGTTTATTGCGATTGTGCTTGCCCTGTTCCTGATGAATCTGCGGGCAACTACGCTGGTGCTGCTTTCAATACCGATTTCCATCGGTATTGCGCTGATGATCATGGCCTGGTTCGGTCTCTCGGCCAACCTGATGTCTCTGGGCGGTATTGCTGTGGCAATCGGCATGCTGGTGGATGGCTCTGTTGTTATGGTTGAGAACATGTTCAAGCATCTGACCCATCCTGATGCTGAGCATGACGCCCATCGGGATGAGTTGGCTGGAGATGACCCCGATCCATTGAACGCGTCACACGATGATCATGGCATTGCCCTTCGTCTCCAGGAAGCCGGCCGGGAAGTGGCGCGGCCGATTTTTTTCGCGACGGCGATTATCCTGGTCGTTTTCATGCCTCTGTTCAGCTTCGAAGGTGTGGAAGCCAAGCTGTTCCAGCCAATGGCAATCAGCATCATGCTGGCTATCGTGTCGGCGGTGATCGTCGCTCTGGTGGTTGTACCCGCGCTGGCGTCATACATGTTCCGTAAGGGTATCCGGGAGCGGGAAAGCTTCATTCTAAAACCCCTGGAAAAGCTCTATCGCATGGGGCTTGCCTGGTCACTGAAGCATAGCCGCGTGGTTGTTGGCGCGGCGGCGGTTCTTGTTGTACTGGCGGCGCTGATTGTTCCACGACTGGGCACGGAGTTCGTGCCTGAACTGGAAGAGGGCACGATTAACCTCCGGGTGACCCTGGCCCCTTCATCAAGCCTCGATACGGCGCTTGAAGTGGCGCCGAAACTGGAGGCCATGCTGATGGAGTTTCCAGAGGTGACCTACGCCCTGTCCCGGGCGGGCCGACCGGAAATAGGCGGCGATCCGGAGCCCGTCAACAACATCGAAATCTACATTGGCCTCAAGCCAACAGCCGAGTGGACCAGCGCCAGTAATCGCTATGAATTGCAGGCCCTGTTTGAGGCGAAGCTCGAACAGCACCCGGGGCTACTGTTTAACTTTTCTCAGCCTATTGCAACTCGGGTTGACGAATTGTTGTCTGGTGTCCGCGCGCAGTTGGCCATCAAACTCTTTGGCCCGGATCTCAAGGTGCTGGCCGAGAAAGGCCAACAGATCGAAGCGGCGGTCCGAACTGTTCAGGGGACCCGGGACGTGGCCATGGAGCAGATTGCCGGTGAAGCGCAGTTGGTGGTTCAGCCAGACCGTCAGGCACTTTCCCGGTACGGACTCGCCGTGTCTGATGTGATGAGTGTCGTCCGGGACGGACTGGGTGGTGCCGCCGCGGGCCAGATCATCAACGGAAATGAGCGGTACGATATCTATGTGCGCCTGGCCAAACGTTTCCGGGAAGACCGGGATGCCATTGCTGATCTCAGGTTGCAGGCGCCTTCCGGAGCCTGGGTGAGACTCGGTGATGTGGCCGATGTGTCTATTGAGTCCGGCCCGCCCCAGGTGCGCCGCGACGACGTTCAGCGCCGTGTGGTCATTCAGTCCAATGTGCAGGGTCGTGACATGGGCAGTGTGGTTGTCGATATTCAGGATACCATCGCGTCAGAAGTGAACCTTCCCCCCGGCTATTCGGTGGATATTGGTGGTCAGTTCGAAAACCAGCAGCGAGCTCAGAAACGATTGACCATTGTGGTACCTGTATCTCTGGGGCTAATTGCGCTGTTGCTCTACTTCGCTTTCAGTTCGGTTGGTCAAGCGCTGTTGATTCTGGTCAACGTGCCGCTTGCCGTAATTGGTGGTGTCTTTTCGCTCTGGGTCTCCGGCCAGTATCTTTCAGTGCCCAGTTCCGTTGGATTTATCACACTGTTTGGTGTGGCGGTGCTTAACGGGGTCGTTATGGTCGAAAGCATCAATCAGCGAATACAGGATGGGTTGAACGTGGATACCGCGGTGTTTGAAGGTGCCGTCTCCCGTTTACGTCCTGTCTTGATGACAGCAATAACCTCGGCGCTCGGCTTGATACCGATGCTGTTGTCGACGGGCGTGGGAGCGGAAATCCAGAAGCCACTGGCCAGCGTGATTGTTGGTGGTCTCGTGACTGCAACTTTCCTGACACTCTTTGTTTTGCCGGTTCTGTTCGGTCGCTTTTCAAGAGCCAAGGTGGGTGATATCCAACGGTAAAAAATGGGGGGAAGCCGTGCTGCGTCATCAACTGTGGCCTTTCCGGAGGTTTTCTAATCCGGAAGTGGCAGTAGAACTACAATGCTGGCTCCCCCGTTTTCTGAGATTCCCATGTCCATCTGTCCGAGGTTGTCTTCGACAATCTCAGACACGATGGACAATCCGAGCCCAAAACCCGCGACCGTTTCATCCAGCCTGGCACCCCTGTTCATGACAGTGGCTGCCGCCTCGGGAGAAATTCCGGGGCCATCGTCCGCTACTTCTATGGAGAGCCCTGATGACGTGCGGACGATTGTAACGTCGACGGTTGTCTGGCACCACTTCCCGCCATTTTCGAGTAAATTGCCAAGCAGCTCTGAAAGATCCTGCCGTTCCATTGGCCAGTTGAAGTTTTCAGGTAAGGTGGTGTGGATGCGAAAAACCTTATCGGGAAATATTCTTTCCATAACGGTGATGACACTTGCCGTGATTTTAACCGGCATGCACGTCCGTCCCATCTGTCTGCCTGATATGTCTGCTTTGCTCATCCGGTAGTTCAGGGATTTGTTAAGCTCCCGCAAGTTAGAGGCCATGAATACAATATCCCCCCGGGACGGAGGCAAGGCATCGATATCCGACAGAATGGCAAGATTGGCAGAAATGGAGGTTTTGACCAGGTGAGAGAGGTCGGAGTTCAGGCGGCGGTGGCGGTCCAGCCGCCGGTTTGACAGCTCGAGCAAATCATTGAGCTGCCGGATCAGCGGACGAAACTCTTCCGGCACGTGAGGGTTCAGGCGACTTTGTTTCCCGGATTGGAGCCGTCTCAGATCCTCTTTTATCTTACTGATGGGCTTTAACGTCAGATGTGTGGTGGTTCCAATCAGAGCCAGCAGTATCGCCAGCAGAACGGCCGAGGCGCCGAGCAAAGTCAGGTGGGCCTTCAGCGGTCGTTCAGAGAGCGCCCCCTCGGTTTCAAGAACGGTGATTGAGGCCAGCTTTTCAGTAGCGGTGAACGTACGTCTAAGCCCAAAAAGCGTGTTCGCGCCCTGCGCTATGTGAATAAAACCCTCGGGCTTCTCCACAGCGCCCTGCGTTTGGCTCAGGTCAAAGTTATTGCTCGCCAGGACGCTTCCGCTTGCCGTTTCGATGACGATGGCATGCCCCAGAAGCATTTCAAACTGATGGATCATGTTCCTGATGTCGTCAGTTGTCGGGGCCTCGGCTTCAATGATTGCCTGAAAGTTTTCCAGCTCTTTACTCAGGTGTTGCTTCCTGGACTCGTCCGATAGTTGTTTTATCACGTAGGCATGTGAAAAAAATATCAAGGTGAAATATACGAGGCTGAAAACAGCCCCATACTGAATGGCTGTTCTTCGGATACTCTTTGGAGCTGGCATATGTTGACCTGGTTCGTTCGGGCGTTCAGCCAGTGGGATCTTTTTCGAAAAAGTAGCCCTGGCCACGCAAAGTCTTGATTTTATTTCCCCCTATTATTTTTCTGAGCCTGGCTATATAGACCTGAACAACATTTCTGGTGGGGCATCTTTCTATGTTGTAGAGGGTTTCAACCAGGTCGTCCTGGGAAAACACCCGGTCCGGTGAACGGAGGAAACACTGCAAAAGGCGGAATTCCGTAGCTGTCAGTCTGAACTCTTTCTGGTCGGGCGTGGTAAGCGTTCGGTAGGTGGCGTTGAGATGAAATCCGTCGACGCTGATCTGGTCTGTCGTTCTGCCGTCCTTTCTGCGGATAATCGCACTGAGCCGGGCTTTCAGTTCATCAAACTCAAACGGTTTGGGAAGGTAATCGTCGGCACCCGCGTTCAACCCTTCTACTCTCTCAGTCCAGTTGGAGCGTGCGGTCAGAATAAGGATGGCCTCTTTTTTCCCGTTTTTTCTCCATCTTTGCATTAAAGACAGTCCATTTTCATCGGGCAGTCCGATATCGAGAATAACGGCCTGGTAGGAGCTTGTTTCAATCAACGAGTCCGCTTCTTTGCCGGTTTTGGCGATATCGACTGTGTAGTGCGCCTGCGCAAGCCAGTCCGATATTCTTTTGGCAAGTACCGCATTGTCCTCAACAATCAGAATTTTCATTTGTAAGCGCCGTTTTTCGAGGTGGGAAAGTTTCGCCAGTCTGCCATGGATTGTAACAGTAACGAAGGAATCAGGATCTGAAAAGCCGGTTATTAGCGTTGTCCAGGTTGGCTCTTGCGAGCGATGCCTGTCAAGCTTGTTGGAACCTGGAATCAGGCGGCTTCTAATCGCTGATCGCGTTGAACCAGCGGGTCTTCCCGGTCCGGGTTCAGCCAGACCGTCCGGCGCGGTGTCCAGTTCCGAGTGGCACCGCTCCACCGACCGGGATGTTGTCGTTTCGCCTCGGCATAGATGGCGTCTCGCCTGGCTAGCACTTCGTCATCCTGGCCAGCATGCCGCTCACCCGGGGTAACGAACCGTATCGCGCTGTGGCGGTGCTCGTGGTTGTACCAGTGAACGAAGCCGGGCACCCACTGCTGCGCCGCTGTCAGGTTCTCGTAGCCATCCACCGGGTAGTCAGGCCGGTACTTGCAGGTCCGGAACAGCGACTCCGAGAAGGCGTTGTCATTGGAAACTCGGGGGCGGCTGTACGACGGGGTGATGTTCAGCCGCTGCAGCGTCGCCTGGAGCGTCGAGCCCTTCATGGCGGAGCCGTTATCAGCGTGTAATACCAGCGGCTGGCTGATACATCCCTCGCGCAGCACGGCCCGCTGGATGACCTCGCTGCTGTTGGCCATGGACTCCTGATCAAAGACCTCGGCATCGACGATCTTGCGGCTGTAGATGTCGACGATCATGTAGAGGTAGTAGAACTGCCCACGCACCGGGGTCGGAAGGTATGTCACGTCCCAGCTCCAACAAGCATTTGGGCGCGTTACGCGGTGTCTCTGTGGATCACCCTTGGGACGTGGGGCACGAGCCCGGCCACGATGGTGCTGCTCGCCATGCTCCCGGAGGATGCGGTAGTAGCTGGACTCTGACGCCACATAGAGGCCTTCCTCGTCCAGCAGCCGCGGCACGATCTGCCCCGGCGGCAGGCTGGCAAACTCAGGACGATGGCAGATCTCCAGCACCTGCTGACACTCCTCAGGCGACAGCGCGTGGCGCGGGACAGGCCGCACGGCCTCAGGCCGGCGGTCCTGATCGCCCCGTACCCAGCGACGGTAGGTGTTGGTACCAATGCCGAGCTCTGCACAGGCAGCCTGCAGGCGGGCCCCTGCGGCGCGGGCTTCATCGATCAGCTCTACGGCGTCCTGGCGATCTGAAGTGCTGATCATTCGTCCTCGTCCCCCCAGATCGCTCGGGCCTTTTTTCTCAACGCCAGCAGCGCAGCGGTTTCCGCGAGAGCAGCCTCCTTGCGGCGGAGCTCACGTTTGAGCTCCTTGTTCTCCTGGCGCTCCGCCTTGCGGGCTTCGCTGACCTGCTTCGACGCGGCATCGCTCCGGTCATTGGCACCCTCGCAGCTCGCCCGCCAGCGCTGAATCTGCTCGGGGTAGAGGCCCCGCTGCCGGCAGTACTCGGCACGCTCGGCTTCACTGAGGGCCGCCGTTTCCAGTACGGCGTGGAACTTGTCCTGCGAGCTCCAGCCCTCAGGATCATCACTCTGGTCAGGCAGGAGGCGGCCTGCTTGCCGAGCCTTCTTGCGCCAGGTGTACAGCGTTGCCGCGGAGATGCCTTCTTCCTGGGCCACCTCCGCCACCGTGCGGTTATGCGGCGGGAGCAGCTTCTTGAGGATGGCTTCCCGGCGCTCGTCGGAGTACTTCATCGGAACCTCGTCACGCCCCACATCGTTCAGAGTCTAACAGCCGTTGACACTCCAACTAGCTTGACAGTGTGGGAGGTGTCGCCAGGCTGAAAACGGTAAACAACCTCTCCCTGATTACTCGGTCTGAGGGTGATGCCGTGAGCCATCCTGGCGCCCCGGTTGACCTGCTGGCCAGTCGGGCGATGAACCGGTTCAAAACATGGCAGGTCAAAAGCTTCTGTCGCGCAGGCCCTAGGCGATTTTTCTAAAATAAGCTGCAAATTCAAACTCATTTCAAAGTTTACACTTAACATTTCGATCACTTCCTACCTCGCCACGGGCTTCTTACGCCCATAATTTTTGGCTACTAATCGCTTCGGGAGAACGATGATGAAGGCAAGCAAGCACTCGCCTCGGGCGTTGCTGTGTTCAGTACTATTGTCCATTCCTCTGTTAGCCCGGATTTCTCATAGCTACCCAGCCAGCCTTGCAGGTTGGGCGGTTTACCGCCATGACAGCTCAGGCGCGGCCATTATTGGCCAATTTGTGATCATTTTCTGTTGCCTGGACACACTTCCCCCTTTCCCCCATTGCGTCGGGCCGGGGGAGCCCGGGCATCTACCCCGGAACCAGGCGGCGTACCAGATCTGTGAGTTCATCTTTATAGGGATAGCTGTCGCTCATCAGCACCCGGATTCGGCGGGTATTGCGGATGATGACCGCGCCAACCTTGATCAGCTTCAGCCGCAGATTGCTGGCGCTCATCCGTTCGAAGGGTGTCTTCTTCAGGTGCGCTCGTAATCGCTCGAACAAGGTGTAAGCGAAGCCGGATAAGATCAGCCGCCATTGATTGGTCCACCACTGAACGCTCGACGTTCGATCCGCGAACAGATACAGCTGCTGATCCTTGATCCGGTTTTCCATGTCGCCTCGGGCGCAGTACTGTTCGTAATAGAGCTTAAAACCGTCGTCATAGCGGGAGCTGATCACGAAGCGAGGGTTGGAACCCAGCTCGCCTTCTTCCAGGCGAGCCACCACCCAGCGAGGGAACTTCCAGGAATGCGCCTGATACCGGAACCGATAAGTGGCGGAGACTTTTTCACCGACTTTCTGGTGCGTGTCCCGGACCAGTTGTGACGGCGCTTCCACGTCCTTGAGCAACCGGCTGTTTTTGCTGATGCCGACCAGGTAATCCACGTTATTCCGGTCGCACCAGCTCAGCAATCGGGGACGGTAGAAGCCGCTGTCACCCCGGAACATGATGCGGGTATCAGGCCAGTACTGCCGAATGAACTTCACCAGCAGGGCCAGAATGGCCCAGCTGTGGCGGCTGTCACTGCGGTTACTGGTGCGCAGGTAGCTCACCAGCAGGTGGCGACCACAGAACACGTACAGCGGAAAGTAACAGTGGTGGTCGTAATAGGCGTTGAAGAACTTGCCGGGCTGGTCGCCATGAACCGGGATATCAGTGCCATCAAAATCCAGCACGATTTCCTTCGGCGGTGTCTCATGCTGTTCGATAAAGTGATGCCAAAGTAGTTCGTGGGCTTTAACGACCGATTGCCTGTCCACCTGCTGCTCCATTCGGCACAGCGTGGACTTGCCGGCTAAATCGCTCTCTCGGCCAACAGCGGTTTGCAGAGCTTGGTCAAAACGCAGTGCCTCGTGATCGTTCAGGTCTTCATATCCGGCGGCTACGCCGAAGACCCGTTGTCGAGTCATGGTTTCCAGCTTGTGACGAACCAAGACCGGATTCCGTGAATCGTTAAGCACCGAGGCCAGGCGCTGAGTCAGACGGTGTTGCTTGTCGATTTCCCGAAGCAGGAGCAACCCGGCATCGGAGGTGATATGACCACCGGAGAAATCGGCTTCAATTTTACGGCGAACGAGTGGCGAGAAGGTCAGCTTTTCGGGTACCATTTTGGATAGCGGCGGTTAGTGTTGGTTTTTTGTGTAGGAGCTTGAAATCATAACACTTTCAGCCGCTTCTTCCTTCCTTATGCTACCTTCTCATGAGAAATCCGGGTTAGGTCAAGCGGAGACTGTTAATTGGGCGAGTTGGCTCACTGGCCAGATAAGCAAGCACCCGGAGGTACTGGCAGCGACAGAGCAGGCGGCAGCGCGGAAAGAGGACGCTGAGGCAAGTGAACAACCGCTGTATAACCCGGAGCTGTCTGTGGGAGCAGACAGAACGGGCAGTGAAAACAACTTTGAGGCAGGGCTGTCACAAACGATCGATTGGTCTGATCAGCAGGGTGCATTAAAGGAGAAGGCAAAGCTGATCAGGCTGTCTGCGCAAGCTGGCTTGAGCGAAGCAGTTCTGACACAAACGTCTGAATCATTGTTTGCGCTTGTCGAGTGGCGCGCTACTACGCTGTTTGAGGAAATTGCTGAATCCCAACAGCAGCGCCTGGATGCCTTGCTGGACCAGGTTGAACAGCGCCAGCAGGCAGGTGATCTGGGGCGTGCCGACGCAGAGCTTCTGTTTTTAAATCTATCCCGTCAGTTGAGCGAAGTCGCCCAGGCAAAGGCCGCAGTTGATCGGGCAGAAACTCAGGTTAGAGAACGTCTGCCGGACTGGAGGCCTCAGGATGGGGGAATCCCCGAGTATATCTGGTCAGCGCTGGAGTCCCAGATTGGTGAGGCTGATCTGTTGGCACACCCGTCAATTGCAGCCGCTCGAGCCAAGTGGCAGGTGTTGAAAAGTGAGGCAGAGGTTGCCAGACGCAAAGCGACAGCATCGCCGACAGTAGGGCTGAGCGGAGGGCGTGACGGCGGCGAGAACGTGGTTGGCCTCACATTCTCGATCCCTCTGAACGTCCGTAATAACTACAGCGCTGAAATCCGGGCTGCGAATCGACGGGCTCTGGAGGCCGAAGCGCGGTTTCAGGCGCTCTACCGGAAACAACAATACGACCTGGCGGGCGCTCGCGCTTCCTGGAAGCGATACGACAAGCAACTCCGTCGATGGAAAGAACTGTCCCAGGGGCGTGTACAGCGAAGTGCCGATTTGCTTGAGAAGCAGTGGCAGGTCGGCGACCTCTCCACCTCTGAGTATCTCCAGGCGCTGGGCCAGCGCGCGGAGAGCCTGAAAACCGGTATTGAACTGGAAAAGCTGGCGCAGCTGGGCCTGATTGAGCTCTTGAGCCAGTCTGGCGAACTGATCACCCCCTTCCAAAGCTGCGTATTCCGGCGAACGTGAACGCCCATTCTGGCTGAACGTGAACACCCTTTTTCTTAACGCATCACCCACCGAGGTTTGTACCCCGGGTGTTCACGTTCAGTCAATTTCCTGAAGTCGTTTTCTCATCGACTCTCCCTTCAGAGCCCAGCGATGGGCGTTGTGCATGAGCCGATCCAGGATGGCGTCAGCCAGGGTGTTGTCACCGATGGCGGCGTACCATTGATCGGTGGGCAGTTGGCTGATGATCATGGTCGAGTGCGTGCCGTGCCGGTCATCCATGATCTCCATCAGGTCGTTCCGGTGTGCCGGTTTCAGGGCTTCCAGGCCCCAGTCGTCCAGTATCAGAAGCTTTACTTTGGCCAACTGGCCGAGGGTTTTCTGGTAGGTGCCGTCGGCCTTGGCCTGAGTCAGTTCCAGTAGTAATCGGGAGATTCGGTAGTACCGGGCGCTGAAGCCGTTCAGACAGGCCTGGTGCCCCACTGCACAGCCCAGGTAAGTCTTGCCGCTGCCGCAGGGGCCGGTAATCAGCAGGTTCTGTCCCCGTTCCAGCCAGTCTGTCTGGGCCAACTGGGCGACCTGTGCTTTCTTGAGGTTGCGCGAGTGCTGGTAGTCAATATCCTGGACTGAGGCCCGGAGCTTTAAACGGGCCTGGCGAACCAGGCGGTCCTGTTTCCGGTGCTCCCGGCTCTGGAACTCCCGGTCGAGTAACAACTCCAGGCGTTCGGTGAACGACAGCTCGTCATAGGTGCCTGGCTGGTTTTGTTGATGCTCCAGGGCGGCAGCCATGCCGCCGAGCTTCAGGTCTCTCAGTCGTGTCAGGGTCTGTAGGGTGCTCATAGTGGTGTCCTAGTGGAAGCTCTTCGGGCCACGGATGTTCTCGTGATGCTGAGGCAGTTCGGTGTTCAGGGGCAGTTGTTCCGGCAGCTTGTCGCGGTTGCTCCGGAGGATGGCCTTGACGTGTTTCAGTCGGTCCAGGCCCTCGCGGTTGGCAATGCGACTTGCCGTGTTCAGGCGCTCGCTGGGGTACTCCTTGCTCAGGTTGAGCAACCCAAGACAGACCCGGTAGGCCTGTTCCGGATGTTCCCGCTCATCCAGCCGGCTACTGACCCAGATCAGGGTGTCTGGCCCGATGTCACGGGCCCAGTTCTTGAGACGCCCTGGTGTCCACTGTTGTTGTTTTCGGTGGCGTGTGGGCATGTGCCCTGACTCGGTGGTGATGCCGTACTGATGACTGCGTGGGTGGCTGGCGATCTGGCGCTGCCGGAAGTAGATCTGTACCAGTCGCTCACTGGCGTGGATGTCTACCTGCTCTCCCACATACTGGTGTGGCACTGAGTAGTGGTGCTGCTGGAACTCGATGTGGTAGTCGATGTTGACCCGGCAACGCCGGATCTCGATGTACTCATAGGGGTGTTTGGGTAATGCCCTCAGGGCCGGCTGATCGAGCATCTTGAAGGCCTCCTGCCGGTTGCCCGGCAGCCGCCGGAACAGTCGGCTGTTCAGGTCTTCCAGCAGGGACCGGATGCACTGATTCAGGTCGGCCAGGGTGAAGAAGGTGTAGTGGCGCAACCGGGCCAGGATCCAGCGCTCAACGATCTGTACACCCACTTCCGCTTTGGATTTATCCTTGGGTTTGTAGGGCCGTGCGGGCAGCACCGCGACCTGGTAGTGCGCCGCCAGTTGCTGGTAGCTGGGGTTCAAGTCCGGATCGTACCGACAGGCTTTGCTGACACCGCTGCGCAGATTATCCGGATTATGTTCCCTATCCCATTATGTTTCGTTCACTTTGGAAGACCTTGAAACCATAGGGAGGCCCCCTTGCACTGGGGCACATAACGATCACAGGGATTCCAGCCATTGCAGCAGCTCGGAATTGGATCGCCATACTGGCTTTCGGTGGGACTCCGCCGGAGAATCCCAAATAGGCTCACAGGTGCGGAGCGCGTCCACTTTCATTCGGAGGGTGATCTCGGCGTATCGGTTGGTGGTCTCCAAACTGACGTGTCCAAGCCAGGCGCGGATGACGTTGACCTCGACACCTGCTTCAAGCAAATGCACGGCCGTCGTGTGGCGTAAGACATGGGGTGAGATGTGCCGCACTGTGCCATCTGCGCTTTTCTTCACCACCTTGACGGTATGACGCCGCACGATCTTGTAGATACCAAATCTGGTCAGCGGCGCACTGTTGCGGGCTAGGAAGACAGCGTCATTGGAGTGGCGTCGTTGCCGATTTTGCTCCAGTAAGTCCTGCATCAGACCCGCCGTTCGCGTCCACAAAGGACAGGTACGCCATTTGTCACCTTTACCATGCAGCCGTACTCGGGGCTCAGAACCGAGTTCCAGGTGCGTTGCGCGCAGATCCGCTACCTCCTGTACGCGTGCTCCGGTGTTATAAAGGAAGCGAAGCAAGGCTTGGTCGCGCAGAGCCTGAGGGTGGTCGGTGGGCAAGGCAGCGAACAGAGCATTAATCTCGTCGCGTTCGAGATACAGAGTCTCGCCCGGTTGCCAGCGTTTGACGGGAATGGAAGCAATTTGCTGTGCTTCCCCGAGCACGCAGGGCTCACGGCCGGCAAGATACTCGAAGAAGGTATGCAGCGCCGCCAGGCGCTGGTTTCGGGTTCTAACCCCATTACCACGTTCCTGTTCAAGGTGTTGCAAAAAATGGCGCACTCGCTCGCCAGTGAGATCAGCCAGTTCCAAGCGGGTGATCCGGCAATGCTTATCCTTTGCAGCGAATTGCAAGAACAGGCGCAGGCTCTCCTTATAACTTCGGATACTGGCCGGGCGCAGCCCCCGTTGGCATTTAAGGTGATCCTCTACGAAGGCAAAGACGAGACGCCCCAATTGATCCGTCATGATAGCTCCTCCTCTCTGCGGGGATCGGCGAATCGCTCGAACCGTTGGCTCGCCTCCCGGAGCAGTGCTTCGGTGATGGTCAGATACCAGGCAGTCGATGCCGGGTCGGCATGGCCCATGAAGGTTGATAGATGAAAGAGCCGTTGATTGGGATCCACGCCGGTGCGATACCAGCGGAGCAGAGTTGCGACCGCGAAGGAATGGCGCAGGCAGTGCAGATGAGGTTGGCGTACGCCAGGTGGCACGTACGGATCCATCTTCAGTATCAAGTGGTGAAATGTCTGACTGACCGTCTCAATACGCATTGGCTTGCGCTCTGGGAAAAAGCTGAAAGAAAATACCGGATCATCCGGCTGCCATGGCCCATACCGATCAACGCCAAACTGTAGATAGACAGCGATCTGTTGCGCCATGCGCGGGCCAAAGGGGACCAAACGCGTCTTGCCAAACTTGCTCTTGTCGATCACCAGAAGGCTGCGCTGGCAATCGACGTCGCGATACCGAAGATGCACAATCTCGCCGACACGCAGGCCCAAACCGTACATCAGCGAGAAGATTGTTCGGTAGACCATGCCACGACAGGGTGCCCGGGAATTGTCCGGAAGCTGTGACGCCAACGTCAGGATGTCTTCCACCTGAGCCGGTTCGAACAGGAAGGGTTTAAGCTGGGAAGTCACCGGCTGAGGGTGAGCACGAACCGGAGAATGCGCTAGCCGCTCCTGGGCCACCTGCCAGGCAAAAAAGCAGCGGAGCACCCCCAAGAGGTGGTTATAGCTGCGTGGGCGAGTGCGTGGCCGCGAAGCGAGAAAGGCCTCAATCAACGCCGGTTGCACTAACGCCGCATCACTCACCCGTTCCTCGACCAAAAAGCGATCGAATAATTGCAAGGCGAGCTCTTCAGTATCAAATTTTCGGCCCAGCGCGCGCTTGTAACTCAAGTAAGCCGAAAAATCCTTGCCCAGTACGCTGTGGAAGGAGGCGGTCATGGCAGCACCTCCTCGTGGCCCAGCGCCACCATGCGCAGGGTTTCCACGTCCACCTTGGTATAGATGCGGGTGGAACTTGGCGATGCATGACCAACGTAATCGCCGATGACCTTGAAGTTGAACTCGGCATCGACCAATCGCTGTACGCAAGTGTGGCGCAAGGTGTGCGAACCTGGGCGACGGACATTAATACCCGCTTTGCGCAGGTAGTGCGTCGCGCGGCTGGACACAGTAACCGCCGTCACAGGTCGGACGGGCGCCAGAACCCGGAAAAACAGCCTTCGCTCCTCGACGTGTGGGCGTGCATTTTTTAAGTAGTCGAGAATAGCTTCGCCTACCACTGAAGAGAGAGGGTACGCAGTGGTGTGTCCCGCCTTGCGCTGCGGCACCAACAGGCGTTCTCTCTTCCAGTCAATATTCTCCAGTGTCAATCCGGCCACCTCATGGCCGCGCAGTCCATACGTGACGAGCAAAAGTAGAATGGCATAGTCGCGCTTGCCCAGAGCACTGCGCCGATCAACAACATCTAGCATGCGCCGGACGTCGTCCCAGGAGATCGAACGCGGGAGATCGGCCAGCTGATACCGACGCGGGGACTCTACGGTAGCGCCGAGATCGCGATTGATCAGCTGCTCGCGGTACAGGTAGCGCAGGAAGACTCGCAAGGAGCTGCACAGCCCCGTCATAGAATGCGGGCTCAATCGGCGACCGCTCTCCACCACAAATGCACTGAGTATGGCTGGAGTGAGCTCGGACAAATGCAGCAGGTTGATTCGCGCCAGGTAGGCTTCCAGGTTATGCAGATAATGGCCATAGTGCCGGAGAGACAGCTCGCGCAGGCCCCGTTCTTCACGCAGATAAACAAAGAACCCCGGTGCCTGAACCAGGAAGGGATCTTGACTGGTCCGTCTCCGACCTGTTCCGCGGAAATCGGGCAACATCAGGGACAGCAATTGCTCGATCGGTGTACGAGCATCATTAGCCACCCATCGCTTTGCCTGGTATGCGTTCTTGGCGTGAACCTTTACCCAGTGCTTTACATAAGGCTCGACATGAGTCGGAAGCTCGCTCCACTGCGTGGCACCATGATCGCGAGCAAACTCGCCAAACTGCCTCAGGAGTGGGACTCGCCGCAAGATTACCCTGGGCCTGTATCCGTGCCCGGCTAACCACGCAACGTACTGCTCAATCGGTTCCGCGATCCAGGAAGCGCGGATCGCATCGATGGTATCGGGCTTAACGAAGTAATGTTCTAACATGACAATCTCCTTTCTGGATGTAGGAAAGGAAATCATGCGCCCAAACGGCATCTGTCGTTATGTGTCCTTTTACACGGGATCCTCCCTATGGATTCAAGGTCTTCCAAAGTGAACGGAACATAATGGGATAGGGAACATAAGCCGGATTATGTGTCCCGGCACATAATCCGGAACCACCAGTTCCGGCACTCCGCCCAGGAACTCGAAGGTCCGGATGTGGGAGCCGACCCAGTCCGGCAATGTCTGGCTCCAGGTGGCTTCGGCATAGGTGTAATTGGATGCACCCATCACCGCGACAAAGACTTGTGCCTCGTGGATCTCTCCGGTGGTGCGGTCAATGACGGGCACGGTCTGGCCGGCATAGTCCACGAATAGCTTCTCACCGGCCCGATGGTCCTGGCGCATCACCAGGTCCAGCTTGCCCCGCCAGGCCCGGTAGTGCTCGCAGAACCAGCTGTACTGATAACCGTCCGGGTTGGCTTGCCGGTACTCCTGCCAGAGCAGGAACAGGGTGACGTTCTTGCCCGTGAGTTCGTCACGGATGTGTTGCCAGTCGGGTATACCTCTGGCCTGTGCTGGCAGGTCCGGTGGCGGCGGGAACAGCAACCGCTCCAGGTGGGCCTCATCCAGATCCGCTGGCAACGGCCAGCTCAGACCGGCCTCAACCGTGCGGCGCAGGTAGTCGCTTACGGTGGGGCGGCTAACGCCACAGGACGCCGCAATCTGGCGGTTGCTCAGCCCTCGCTCCCACTTGAGGCGAAGGACTTCTTTGATTTTACGCATGGATAACCTCTTCGCTGGCATCTGGCCCATCTCCGGATGAAAAGGGTCAGAGTACCGTTAAGTTATCCCGCGCCGGACGATTTTGATGGAGCTTCAGGCAGTCTGCTGGGGTGGCAGCTTTGCCGTGGAATTAGTGGCAGCTTTCGCGTGGAATGGGTGGCAGACTTCGTCTGGAATCAGTGGCAACCTTGGTCTGGAATACGCAGTAAAGGCGCTCACCCAGCGGCCGTTGACTACCTGACAACCGCGATCCGAGGCAAATCGAACCTTGGTGGTTGAACTGGCAACCAAAGCCTCTGCACGGCTGTTACGGTTATCACTGAACTTTTTTGTTGACTGGAAGTGAGTGAGTGACTGGACACCCTTGTATGCTTGAGTTGGAGCCGTGATTGATTTAGAAATCCAGGTGTCAACGATGACAGTTCTAGAACGTTTCCCCGCAGAAACAATTAGCGTCTCCAAAACATTCCTCCAAAACATTTTTGTTGACTGATCGACTCATCAATTTAACCTATTCTCGGTATCCAAGGGCTCTGCCCTCTCGCCGCAAGCGGCGATTCACCCGAGGTATTTAAGGACCAGCGATGTTCTGGTATTCCGACCATAGATTGGCCGCTTTGGCCAAACTATGGAGTCATAGGTGAGCAGAATTGGCCGCTTTCTGATAAAAGCGGTCCTTTTTCAAATAGGGGTTTACCCGGTCCGCTATTCGGAAACAAGGCACGCTGAGGTCGCAAAGCGGACATTTAGAATAGGCGGACAGCGACCGGCACAGCCAAGCTAATGGCCCACAACTGGAAGCCGGATGCACCTGACAAACTGTAATGCCCGGGCGCTTGCTCGCTGAAAAGAGCGGCGCGTTTTATCCTCTCATGAGAAATCCGGGCTACTCCATGAATTACCTCAGAGACCAAAATGTTTTATTTTTCGATAGAGAGTGGCTCGTGTTATCCCTAATTCTCGAGCTGCGGCACTGACGTTGTGATTGTGTTTCTCAAGCACACATCGCACCGCCTCGCGCTCTGCAGCGGCGAGTGTGCCGCCCTCGCCAAGGTCCACCTCCGCAGTGTCATTTTGGACCTTGATGTCTTCGGGCAAGTGTTCAACATCGATAATTCCCTGAGTAGACAGCGCCTGACCAAGATTCAGTGCCTGCTGGAGCTCTCTGATATTACCTCTCCACGAATGGTGCCTTAAGAGATTACGAGCCTCGGATGTCAGAATCGACGGGGAATCTTCCTGTGAAATTGATGCCAGCAAGTGATCAATCAAAGCGTCGAGGTCTTCACGCTCCCGCAGAGCAGGGAGCTGCACCCTGAGGCCATTGATCCGGTAATAAAGATCGCTCCGAAAGTCTCCGCTTTCCATAAGCTCATCAAGGTTCCGATGTGTCGCACAGACCAGAGAAAACGAGACGGGCCGAGGCTTCTCTTCTCCAAGTCTTGTGACAGTGCGTTCCTGCAAAACACGTAGCAAACGTGCTTGAAATTCCAATGGCATATCGCCTATTTCATCCAGGAAGAGCGTACCGCCGTTCGCCTCCTCAAACTTCCCCCTGGCGCCACCACGTCTGGCACCGGTAAATGCACCGTCTGCGTAGCCAAACAACTCTGATTCGATCAACCCGGCAGGAATAGCCGAGCAGTTCACGGCAACAAACGCGCCTTTTGAAGAGGGCCCATTGGCATGTAACGACCGTGCTAAAACCTCTTTGCCCGTTCCGGTTTCCCCAGTCACCAGAACCGGAACTCCAAACTGAAAAGCCCGATGCGCCTTGTCGAAAAGTGGTTTTGTAGGCTCGCCCACGTAAAAAGACTGAACGATGTCCGGCCGTCTTTGCTGTGGCATCGAGTTGACGCTCAAAGGCCCTTTGCGAAGACTTTCAACTTTAAGAAAAAGCCTTGCCCCATTGTGACATTCAACCTCAAGAGGGCTTTGTTGTGATCCCTCAATCTCGGCAGCGCGGCATGAGAATAAGTCTTTGAAACAGACATGACTCTGCATCTTCTCGAGAGAATCGATATCCAGCATCTGCCTGGCCGAGGGGTTTGCACCTAAAACTTCACCATCCTCGCCGAAATGTATCAAACCACGCATAGGTGACTGCGTAAGCTCCGGGCGATAGTGAAGCGCGAGGACTAAGGCGCCACGCAAATCGTCGACCATTCGATTCTCAACAGACCGAGTTGCGAGCGCAACTGCCTCAAGAATCCCGACCGGTCGGCCATCATAAGGTTTCGAAGCATTCAAAGCCCCGACCAGCGTCCCTGCAGGGTCAAAAATGGGCACTGCCACGCAGGATAGATCGCGGAGAGAATGCAAGAAATGCTCACTTCCACACACAAGCGACGGCCTGCCTTCTATCAAAGCGCAACCGGGGGCATTGGTTCCAGCTATATCCTCTGAAAGGTCCATACCAGGATTCAAAGCGGCTCCCAGCAATTCGTAGCAGGGACTGTCATTGCCGAAATATTTAATGCTGTGGCCTTCTCTTTCCACACACGCCAAAACCCAACCTGCAGAACTGATTGCACGAAACAACCGATGCATTTCAGGCTCCGCAAATGTCATGAGACGCTGATGTTGATTGCGGATATGAGAAATCTGGTCGAATTGCGCGGCCTCAAGTAAGAGCTGATCAGAGGGGGACACGCCATGTTTTCTGCATCTTAGCCAAGAGCGCAAAACCTCATCCCGCACCCACTGGGATGGTACAACACGCCCTTCGTCAAACAACTCACGGGCTTGCTGGACCTGAGTGTTCAGATCAACGATCTTTTTATGCATAAGGACACCCACCACTCTGTATTTTTTTTATTCAACCATCCAATTTTAGTGTATCGAAACGATCCATTTTTTTCCAAAAACTAAAACATAGATGCTATAAAGCCGCATAAGTAATTGTTTCATAATAATTTCCTAAGGATCAATCGATCTGGCATATTGATTGCTTAACTTCGAGTGCAATACCAACAAAACTAATAAGAGGCTGCATCATGTCATCTGTATCAAACTATAAGCACAAAAGTTTACTCCGTTCCAGAATTGGGAATTTCTGCGTCGCTTCTGCTGGCCTGGCCACTATGTTGCTGGCTTCTGGTAATGCAGTAGCTATTGACGTTGATGCCGGGGATTACACAGCATTGCCCGCCGGCACCAATCTTGGAATGGTCTACTATCAATACGCCACTGCCGATTCCCTCTACTCGGATGGAGACAAGGCCCCCATTAACGCTGGATTGGACTCACAGGTAGGAATCCTGCGTGGGGTGCATTTCACTGAAATTGGCGGTTATACAGTAGACCCTCAATTCCTCCTTCCATTCGGCAAGGTAGAGGGAAAAGACGATACCTCTGCCCTCGGTGACACCAGTGGCATTGGCGACCTGATACTTGCCGCAACCGTTTGGCTTGTAAACAAGCCCGAAAGTAACACCTACTTCGGCATTACTCCGTTTCTGTATGTTCCTGTAGGGAGTTACGATCGGAATGACACATTAAACCTCGGCGAAAACCGATGGAAATATGCATTGCAGGCGGGTTACATCACCGGTCTTACCTCTAAAATCTCGTTAGACCTGATTGGTGATGTCACTTTTTTCGGCAAGAATGACGAACTTGGTGCCTCCAAAGCCACTCTGGAACAGGATCCCTTGTACCAGTTCCAAGGCTTCCTACGTTATAACGTAACACCTCAATGGGATCTTCGCACCGGCATTTCTCATACCCTCGGCGGTGAGACACAAGTAAACGATATAAACCAGGACAATGACCTTGCAACTACCAAGATGACTATCGGTACGGCATGGTTTGCGAATCCGGGACTGCAACTAATCGCAAATTATGGAAGAGATTTGTCCGTAGAAAATGGATTTAAAGAACAGCACCGACTCAACTTTCGTATTCTAAAAGCGTTTTAAAATCCCATAAAACAGTAATAACAACGAAAGGATATAAAAATGAAACTGACTAATAATCACTACAGAAAACGTCTATCAAAAAAACTAACAAGTAGTGCATTAGTTCCATTTTTCGTAATCGGAGCCAGCACTGTTATTGCGGCTGATCAGGTAAATCAAAGCTATATCATTGAAAACGCCAAAACCGGCAAGGACTGGCCAACCCATGGTTTTGATTATGCGGAGACGCGCTTTAGCCCTCTCGCCCAAATTTCGGCCGATAATGTCGAAAACCTCGGGCTTGCATGGTCCTACAACCTCGAGTCTACCCGAGGAGTCGAGGCCACTCCGCTTGTCGTGGATGGCGTGATGTACGTCACTGCTTCCTGGAGCATTGTACATGCACTCGATGCAAAGACCGGCAAAAAACTATGGACCTACGACCCTGAAGTACCCGGGGAGGCGGGCTCAAGGGGTTGTTGTGATGTTGTAAACCGCGGTGTGGCAGTGCACTACGGAAATGTCTATGTTGCATCCTACGATGGTCGATTGATCGCTATTGATGCAAAAACCGGCGAAAAAGTCTGGGAAACGAATACTCTGCCCGACAACGACATGAGCTATACGATTACCGGCGCACCTCGAGTTGTTAACGGCAACGTGATCATAGGCAATGGTGGGGCCGAATTTGGAGTCAGGGGCTACATCACAGCTTACGACGCGAAAACCGGCGCACAGAAATGGCGTTGGTATACCGTGCCGGGAAATCCGAACGAACCGTTTGAAAACGAAGCCATGGCTCGCGCCGCGAAAACCTGGGACCCAAGTGGAAAATACTGGGAGGCCGGTGGCGGTGGCACCGTATGGGACTCCATCGTTTTTGATCCGGACCTGAATCTCTTATATATCGGCACAGGTAACGGCTCTCCATGGTCACACAAGAAGCGGAGCCCGGAAGGTGGAGATAACCTCTATCTCTCCTCAATTGTTGCTCTCAATGCCGACACTGGTGAGTACGTGTGGCACTACCAAGCCACGCCCGGGGATAACTGGGACTATACTTCAACGCAGGACATGATTCTCAGCGAGCTCATGATTGATGGGGAGCGTCGCAAAGTAATCATGCAAGCTCCCAAAAACGGCTTCTTTTTTGTTCTCGACCGGACAAATGGTGAATTCATATCGGCCGATAATTACGTCGATGTTAATTGGGCCACGGGATACGATAGCAATGGTCGCCCAATAGAAGTTCCTGAAGCACGATCCATGGACGAACCCTTCGATATCATCCCTGGGCCTTTTGGTGGACATAATTGGCACTCAATGTCTTTTAACCACCAAACCGGCCTGGCTTACTTCCCGTCTCAGCACATCCCGATCACAATGGTCGAGGACCCCTCCTGGGAAAGCATAGAAAGCAATGAGCCGGGACAACCCATGAGTGGCATAGGTTGGAACACCGCCTTCCAATTTAACGTAGCGCCACCATCAAGCAAGCCGTTCGGGCGACTTACAGCCTGGGATCCCGTTACACAGCAGGAAGCCTGGCGTTACGAACACGTCTCTCCCTGGAACGGCGGAACCCTGACAACGGCCGGCGATCTGGTATTCCAGGGAACCGCAGACGCTCGCTTTATGGCATTCAACGCTCGGACGGGTGACCCCCTCTGGGAATCCCCAATGGGTACCGGCGTCATTGCAGCGCCCATAACCTATGAAGTGGACGGCACTCAGTATGTCTCTATTGCGGCAGGCTGGGGCGGTGTTTTTGGAAAATCCCAGAGGGCCTCCGACCTCAAGACCGCCGGCACTGTCTATACATTTGTCCTGAACGGTGATGCCGAGATGCCTGAGTTCACCCAGTATCAGCTGAACTCTCTGGTTTCGGGCGTTGAATACAATCCCGACTTCATTGGAGAAGGCACGGCTCTTTACGTCAGTAATTGCGTGTTCTGTCATGGCGTTCCCGGCGTAGACAAGGGCGGTAATATTCCAAACCTGGGTTATTCAAAGAAATCAGTCATTGAAAACCTGGACGCCTTCCTGTTTCACGGTCCATTCGTTTCCAGTGGCATGCCCGATTTTACCGAAACGCTGAGTAAGACAGATGTCGAGAAAATCAAAGCGTTTATTCAGGGTACTGCAGACGCTATCCGTCCAAAAAGTCAGTGATTTGGGGGAAACTAATGAATACGTTCACAAAACATCCACATGGTTTAGAGAATAAAACCCAGGCGTTCCTGGCACGTCAAAATCACCGTATGCTGATAGGCGGCCAATGGGTTGATGCTCTGGAAAACAAACGCATAGAGGTAGAAAACCCGGCTGAAGAAACGGTTATAGGAAGCATACCCCTTGCACATCCTGATGACGTTAACAAAGCGGTTAGCTGCGCAAAAAGTGCGTTCAATAGTGATGACTGGGGCCGAATGAGACCCTCCGCCCGTCAGAACCTGCTTCTCAAACTTGCAGATCTGATCGAGCGAGATGCCAGAATCATTGCTGAGCTGGACGCGATCGACAACGGCAAGTCTGTTGCTGTTGCCGAAGCTGTTGACGTAAGCCTGGGACTGGAATTCTTTCGCTACATGGCCGGATGGGCAACAAAAATTGAGGGCTCGACTCTTGACGTGTCCATGCCCTTTGCCCCGGCTGACTCTGACTTTTCTGCTTATACCCGACGCGAACCCGTCGGTGTTGTTGCCGCGATCATACCGTGGAACTTTCCATTTCTGATGGCCTGCTGGAAACTGGCTCCGGCACTTGCAGCGGGCTGCACGGTTGTGTTGAAGCCTGCGGAACAAACATCGCTCTCTGCCCTCTATCTGGGCGAGCTGATCGAAGAGGCAAACTTTCCTGACGGGGTTGTCAACATCATTACTGGCGAGGGCCAGAGCACCGGGTCAGCACTGATAACTCATCCTGACATCAACAAGATTAGTTTTACCGGATCCACTGAGGTAGGTCAGATCATAGGCCGTGCTGCGATGGATAATATGGCGCGAGTTACCTTGGAGCTGGGGGGCAAGTCTCCAATGATTGTTCTGGCTGACTGTGATGCGGAAAAGGCTGCGCAAGGAGCAGCGGCAGCAATCTTTTTCAACCATGGACAAACCTGCAGTGCCGGCTCCCGACTTTACGTTCACCGGAGCATTTCTGACAAGGTCCTGGATCGGCTCGCCGAGTTAGCAGAGGCCATCCCGCTGGGGCCTGGCCTGGATCCAGATGCTCAAATGGGGCCACTCGTGTCCCGGGTTCAGCTAGACCGGGTTTGTCACTACATTGAGACGGGGCGGCAGGAAGGTGCACGCCTGGTTACCGGCGGCGAACGTGCTGACCGCAAAGGTTATTACGTCAAGCCCACCATATTTGCGACCGAAGACGACTCTCTGGTCATAGCCAAGGACGAGATCTTTGGTCCCGTTCTGGTGGTCATCCCGTTTGATGATATCGAGGACGTCGTAGCCCGGGCCAACGATAGTCGATATGGGCTGGCAGCGAGCATCTGGTCAAACGATCTCTCTGAGGTGCAACGCTTAATCCCGAAATTAAAAGCAGGCACTGTCTGGGTAAACGGGCACAACATGCTTGACGCCAACATCCCATTCGGGGGCTATAAACTCTCCGGGGTTGGACGTGATATGGGTAAGCAGTCACTCGATTCATATCTTGAAACAAAGTCGGTTGTCATTGCCCTTTAGGAAGAATGCTAAACCCCGGCCCTGAGAAGCCGGGGTTTAGCTTTGATTGGTCGACCATTCAACTTCCGAGAGTCGAATACCACCTTCCTCACAGGTGAGCCACAAAGCTTCATCGATATGGGGATCAACAGAATGACGCAGGTCTGCTGTATGGCTCCTTGCGCGATGCCGCTCGAGATAGTCAGGTATCCATGCGGCGAGGAGTGCGAGCAGCACACCAGTAAATGTATGTACAGTTTGGCGAGGAATAACAAATGCTAGAAGAAGCCAATAACCTCAGAAGCTTGTCAAAGAGCCAAACCACGCTGCACTCCCTCCCGGTTCCTGACATTGGCCAGGAAGAAGTCGGCAAAACGTCATTATTCAAGGCTATGATTGCTGATTGTCAGCCGCTTTTTCGCGATGCCTTAAGGAGCATTATTCAGAGAAATCATGATTGCAAACATGTCTTCGAGGCATTCAGCTTGGAAGACGCCATGGAAATCGTGAGTGAGCATGGCAGCCTTGATCTCATCTTCTTCGATCTCGACATGCCTGATATGAGAGGGCTTGGTGGGCTTGGTCGTTTAAATGAGATCGCGCCTTCGCTCCCCACCATAGTCATGTCGGCTAGAGTAAACAGATATGTCACGTCTCAGGCGATCGGTCAGGGGGCCATGGGGGTCATAGCAAAAACTGCATCAAGAGATGAAATTGTCGACGCTATTCGACAGGTTTTGGATGGCAAGATTTGCGTTTGTGCAGGCTCTGACGAATTCGAAAATGGTAACGGCCGTGGTGCTGTCATGGCCGGCTCAGAAGCAGAGGTTGATCCGAGCCAGTTTCAATCTTTAACGAAGCGACAGCTGATAGTTTTAGAGAGAATGACACGCGGAGAGTCTAACAAACAGATCGCGTACAACTTGCACTTGGCGGAAACCACTGTTAAGGCTCATGTTTCGGCTGTCCTACGTAAACTGAATGTTCAAAATCGCGCGCAGGCTATCCTTGCAGCGAGTTGCCTCGACCTAGTTTCTCAAATGCGTAAATAGCCAGTTGTTTCGATTCAGCGCAGACCTAAAACGAAGCCAGAGTCGAAAACTGACTGAAAACTCAAATCAGCCGGTGGGTGACGATGTAAGCATCCCTGTTTTAATTGCGCCGCGAATTAGAGTTCTCCACACGATTGTGTTTTGCCAAAAACTCCAATGTCAGAGGGACTTTCGGTGACTCCGGAGGGGGGGGGGGGAGGCAATCAGATCATGAAGCGCCGAAGAAAAGGGCCGTTTTGGGTCAAATTCGGTCGTTTCTGAATGTTCGCTTTTGTTTAGGAGAGGATCTTTTACTCTGGCTTGATTCTGTGGTGAAACGGTCAGTCGCGGCACCGTAAAAAAGGACCGCTTTGAGAACAGAGCGACCAACTTAACGTGACAGTGGGCGGCCAAACTATGGTGTCGCTATCAGTTCCGCTATGATCGGATTGCGGTACAGGGAGAGGTCCCGATGGCCGCGACCGGCGATGAGGGGGCGTGCCGTCAATGGCTAACCCCCGAATCCCTCTTCCCTTCGAGCAACAAATCTTTCAAGTAGCTCGCTCGCCTGTTGGCATTACTCACTGACTTCGCCATTGAAGCAAAATCGCTGCTGTTCCCCACGATATGAACCTCGGCTTCTGCACGAGTCACCGCTGTATAGAGCCAAGCTCGATCTGAGATCCGCCCCTTCTGGATTGCGACTACGATTCTTGGGAACTGGCTACCTTGGGCCTTGTGCAGCGTAATGGCATAGCCCAGTTCCATACAATCGAAGATTTCCTCCGTGATCGGAATTTGCTCACCTGTATCCAGCGTCACCACGCCATAGGTGTCCTGATCGTCCTGATAGCCACGTTCTGTCGAGGTCAAGACGCCCAACGAGCCGTTCTGAATACCGAGGTTGTAATTATTTTTGGTGAACAGGATAGGGTCACCCAATCGGAGATCCAGGTAGAAATCCTCGCCATAGAGGGTAAATTGCAGACGCTCACCATCTGGGTTAATCAGCCGCTGACACTCCTGATTCAGCTCTCTGACTAAAGCCTTGGTTGCCCCGACGATTTGAGTGGGCTGAGGAGAATCTGCATAGAGCGCCTTGCACCGATCAACAATCTGTTCTGAACTCGCCTCATGGAACGTAATCGCTCCACAAGACAACGAGCGAGGGACCTCGCCACGATTGATGGTGGCTGAGTATTCAGGTATTCCTGTCGCACCTTCCTGACGCTTCACAATACGAAGTGCCTGAGTCGCCACCGCACCTGACTCAACGATGTCCGACAACACTTTGCCGCAACCGATTGGCGGGAGCTGATTGGGGTCGCCAGTGAGAATGATCCGAACTGATGGATCAAGATGCGTAATGAGTCGGTACATGGTCGGAAGGTCAATCATGCTCGCCTCATCGATGACGAGGACATGCTTTGGGCGATCCAGCGTGGGCTCTATCGGCTCCTCTCGAAGCAACCGGGCAATGGTCATGGTGAAGAAGCCAATGCTCTCGTGCAGCCGCATTGCCGCTCTGCCAGACAAGGCAACCGCATGAACTTCATATCCCAGTGAGTTGTACGCCCTGAGAACTGTCCTCAGCACCGTCGTTTTGCCCGTTCCGGCACCACCGATAATGCAGGACACAGAGTTGGTCAGACTGGATTCAACGGCCTGCACCTGTTGTTCCGTGAGGTCATAAGGCAGATCCAGAACCGCATCGGTTAAGGCTTTGAATACCTCCTCATCTGAGTCAGTCATGCTGGCCATGGATTTCAGGCGTTTGGCAACGACCGACTCCATCATGATTTGAGCGGTAGGATGGTAGGTGCCGTTATCGGGTCGGAGGATAAATTGGCCGCTCTGATGCCCGTTTTCGAAAGCGGCCGTTGTCAGTTCGGCGTCCTGTAAAAGCTCGTTAACCAAAGGCTTGAGGGCTTTGTGGGTGGCGTAAGTATGCCCCTTTTCAACCTGTTTGCGGATTGCCGTCTCCAGTGCCCCGGCAAGGCGCTGGGGCGCAGATTTCGCAAAGCCTAATCGCTCTGAGATGGTATCAATGTCCGTAAACGCCATCCCAAATCCAAGAAGTGCATAGGGATTGCTCTTGAGGACATCGACAGTGCGTTCATCGTGGTATTTCAGAATGCGTTGCTGGATACGCAACGGGATTCCGAGCGAGGCCAGCCAATTAGCGTGTGCGAGGTTTCGGTATTTGGCGTAGCCGTTGTATAGGGCGTCTACCGATACATCACTCAGAATGCCCTTCAGAAGCTCCCTGTGATCCGCTGTGTCGTATCGCAGCATCTGGTGTAGTTGGCTGCCGAAGGCGTCCCAGAGCGCCCGTGCTTTCGCCTCACCAATGCCGGTGAAATCTCTGTCTGACGCAATAAAGCGGATCAGTGCCTCACCGGATTCTGGCAACGTGCATTCCATTTCAACCGGCGCGTTATAGACATGCTGCTGTAGTTCAAAGTCGCCTGCCTGAACCGCCTCCAATACCCGCTCACCACGCACGCGCCATTGCTGGCCTACAGATGGTTTGATGGGCAGAGACTGGTTTTCGCACCGGATGGAGATGATGTATTTCCCGCTGTTGATGCGGTAGCTGTTGGCTTTCAGCGGGACACCAGAAAAGATCGTGTATTTTGCGCCTTCATGCTGACAACTGGTTACGCGGAAATAGTCTTCATTCATGGGGCGACACCAAATTCCGTCAGCACCTCAGATAACTCGCCATAGCGCTTGAGTTTGGCTTCCAGCGTTGCTACGCGGGCTTTCAGCTCAATGTTTTCCTGCTCCAGAACGGAGACTCGTTTTGACTGCAGTGACCGCTGATTGGCGCTGGCATCGTAAGGCTTTGGCGCAGACCGTTGTTGCTGTGCGGATTCTAGCAGTGGCGGTAATACGCCTCTTTCACGGAGGTCCGTTTCGAGATGCTCCAAGGCCGTTTTTATCGCCGGATTCTGGCGCAAGGCGCTCTTTCCGATACCGATAGCGTTGGCAACTTCGCCACGGTTTAGCTGGCCGCGAGAGACGATCTGCTTGAAATCATCATCGGTTTGCGTAACGGCCCAACGCTGAAAGGCAACAAGGTTTTCCCGCGCTTTCTGCTGTCCGTTTGCCATGGTCAACTCCCACCTTTCGTCTGGGCAACCAGTCGTCTTAACTGATCTCTCTCTTCCGCCAGTTGCGCAAGCTCTTTAATAAGCTCACGGTTAGATTCGGACAAACCGGCATTCCGTCTGCGGCATGCGCTCAACTCAGACTCCAGAGCTTCGTTTTTCTCTTTCAGGTTGCGTTGCGTCGAAAGCAAATCTCGCTCAATAGCCGCTTCCAGAAATTCCTTCATTTTCAGGTTTTCCATTTCGTGGAGCTGCCTTTGCAGCACCAAATTCTCTGTCTCTGTCTCTGACTTTGTTTTATGACGTCCACGACGCGCCTTAAGCTTTAAAGCCTCATAACGATTGATTAATTTTTCATTTTCTCGCTCGATAAAATCAATGAGTTCCGGTCTTCGCGAAGACCTAATATTGCTCTTATCGATGTTCAATGAGAGAGCGATTCTCGAAGCGATTACTGTGCGCTCTCGCAAACTCAATTCATCGCCCTGGTCAATCAAGCCCTCAAGTTCTTTGACTTCTTCCACCACTTTTGAGTAGAGCGCTTTAGTTAGACTGTTTCCTTCTGCTACCCATGAAGGTGCATCGTTAACTAACGGGGATACGAAGTTCTCCAAATCAAAAGTGCTCATTATATCTCTCCTAATTCACGGAGAATCCGCTCTGCATTTTTGATAGCTTTTTTGCTCGCATCGACAGCCTTGCTCCGGATTTTGAGAGGATGTTTTTGAATGAAATTTTGATGGGCGACACCCAACCTTTTAATAGCTTCGGCATGGGGTTGAAGTACCAGGTTCATCGGACAGCCTGAACAAACAGAAAAACCCAAAATCGGTGTGGATCGGGAAGATTAGTTCTTGGGTCCCTACAAAGAGCTTGACTTTTTCTCTTCGAACTGAACATGCAATAGCCATATTCATGAGCATTGATGATGTCAAAATCCCTGGCAATTTCATCGACTGCTTCCTCAAACTCGCCTACTGGAAGGAATACATGACTATCGCCAATAATTTCAGTGACCCGCTTCCTTATGTAGAGTGCGACGCCGCCAACGAATTCGTATTGGTCTTCAGACGTCGCAATTCTGGCAACCAGCTCATTAATGTAATCTCGCTCTAGCTGGTTCATTACGCTTGGGGTGAGTTTGCCGTCAGTGTACTTCTTTGTATAGCCACTGCCTTCACCGTGTAGAAAGTGTTGCCGAATAGCCTCCAGAACGTTTCCATCAAATCGTCGTAAGGCGAACGCAGCAAAACTGTGTCTGAACTGATGGGGACTGATTGAAGAATTTTTCGTTGTAACAGCATCTCCGTGTTTATCAATAAAACGGGCGTAAAACCTTTTTACATAGGACGAAACTGTATCCTTTTTTGGGTGGAAGTACTCTCCTTCTTCACCCCTGTCCACCATGTTTTGACATAAATTCCGGCTAAATAAACCAACATTGTCTGTCCGTTTGTCCGAGTAGCTCAGCGCCTCAAGCACATCGGCTGCTTCTGCGACCAAGCCGTGCATGACTCTAATCTCGCTTCCTCCAGCGTGGGTTTTATCTACTTGGCTTTTGAAAATCCACTCACCACTGTTTCTCTTCTCGTAATCGCTTACCTTTATTGTGCAAAGCTCAGAAACACGAATGCCCGTAAGACAGAGAAATATAACCGCGCAAGCCTCATATACCTCTGCACAATAATTAACGAACTCGCCGTGTGAGTTCCAAAATAGCGCAGACAGTTCTCGCCCAATTACTTCCGTGAATAAAGCATCAAGTCTCAGAATTTTTTCTCTGGCATTCCTTCTATGACCATGATTTCTAAACTCCGGAAAGATTCTACCTTGTTTCATGTATTTATTCAGACTGACCCGATTGCCTGATTCCCTTCCATAGACTAAATCATGCCGAATTTGATCAGGCGATCTCTGCACTTTACAGAGGGCGACTGCCGCCCGCGTCTGGTCAGATCGAAGCACCGCAATTGCTTCTGCTAGAAGAAGCATCGCAACTTCAGTAGCAACCTCACCGAAACTCCCTCCCTTAAAATATGCATCTATGTGGACGCCATGCTTTTTAAGAAGGTCGCCAAACATAGCATTCGCCGAATTTCTCCGGTTATGAAAGCAGATCGCGAAACCATCAGAAATTGCACCCTCTGAAAAAGCGTGATTACTAACATTTATAACAGTGAACAAACCATTTGTGCTTCCACGAGAAGCCAAACCGTCTGGTTTATCCTGCGCAGTCAAAAACAATTCCCCAAGAAGATTAGCCCGAAACATCTCTGTGATCAGCTCCCTGTCCCATCGATGAAACTCAAGCGTTATATTACGTTGACTAGAAAATAATAGAATTTTTCGGAGATCAACGACAAAGCCCTTTATCGTACTTTTACGGGCGACAAGCTTTCCGTCCTCCGATACGTAACCACCCGAATAGAAAACAACCATTTCCTTTGCCCACAGTTTCTTTACATACGAGCCTTCATAAGATGCCCAATTTAACACCAAGATATCGGATGACGTTTCATCAGTGATATACCATTTCTCATCGCCCAGACGATTGAAACGCGGCGTTTCGAGATCTTTCTGTTCTTGCGAACCTGATGCTTTTGAAGAGACGGTGCTCATGAGTGTGCCTCGAACAATTCTGGAAACTCAAAATTCAGCCTTGCTTGAAGTTCTGAACCTGCCTTTTTAAGATGTGCCGGAAACTGGTCGAGAATTTCCAAAAGGTAGATTTTCTTTGTCATAAGGCTCTGGAAAGTTTTCGTATTTTTTTCAAAAACCGAACTCAGGACTGAATCAAGCTTCTTCACATATGCCTGTATGAGAGCGCTGGTTACCTCACTTTTAATAATAACAGTCTTGTCAGAAAAGGTTAGCTCTCCAAACAAGCCAAATTCTAGATCATCGATCATCTTCTGAGAAATTTCTTCCAAGCTTGCAGCGGGCGCCTTTAAACCCAGTAGTGACGATGCTTTTTCCAGATCGACAACTTCAGTGTTCTCAAGCATAAATGACAACTTTGACGCATCCTCCATCATTTTCTCGCCAACCTGCCTGGGAAAATGGGATTGCTTTATAATATGTTCAGGTTCTCTTGACCGAGCAAGATATACTTCTCGTTTTGTTTTCTGAGTATGTTTTGTAAGTGCAGCGGCAACCTCAGGGTCGTCTAGTTCCGCGTCGTCAAAGGTCGACTGATCAAGTAAAACACGGCTTCGCCCAATATTATCGACGCTTAAAGTTGTTTTGATGACATTTTTTATCCGCTTTTTTACAGTGCCGTAGTTTCGGCGATAATCTTCTTGTTTAATCCGTTCCTTTACAGCCTCATGGTTTGATAAAACATTCTCCATTAACCACAAGAATGGTTTTTCATCACCCAGTAAATCCATTTCACATTGGTTTCGAGGGATTGAGTCCGCGACGCAAAGATCACCAAATAAATACTCATAAGAAGTTAACGGACCGAGCGCAAATCTCCAGAATTGCCCACAATGCGGATTGAAGAGATTTCTTTCTGCGTCGGCGATATAAGATTCGCTTTGTTGCGTTAACTCAACAAAGTATTTAATTGCCTGATAAATGTAGGACTGCCGCTTATACTCTGGCGATGTAAACGGAATAGTCTTATTTGACCGAAATTTATAATGACTGTAGACCAATGTCCTTTCCGATATGGAAAAGTCATCAACCCTCATAGATTGCAAGGCAGCGGTCTGGACTCGGTCCGACGCTAGAATATAAGCAAGGGAAAGGTTCTCGACATACGTCGGTAAGACCAGATCGCGTATTGTGAAGCTATAGTTCGTTGAGAAACCACCGTGGGAATTTCCGAACTCATTACCGAATGATTTACTGTGTTTTTTGATCAAATTAAAACTAAAGCCAGTGTCGAATTTGATACAGTCGTTTAAGAGCTCTCTCATGCGTTGAACAGAAGGCGATCTATAGTTTCGATTCTTCAAACCTGCAGGTATTATTGACCGAAACGCTCTGTTCACGAGCATTGAATTTTTGCTCTGGGCTGCCGTCTTGAGCATCTCTCCATAGATTTTTCGTGCTGAAAGTTCCTGTGAGGAGTTTAAGGTTCTTTGTCTCGAACTCAACGAACTGTTCAATATGATGGGATAAGAGGAAAAGCATAGGTCATCGAATATATGGCGTAGCTCCCCAACAACGTTTTCGTTATCCAATAATTCGTTTCGCTCTTGCGCAGTTCGATTTATTATCCAGCTACAGACTATTCGTAAAGAGTGGAGGAGCTCAAGATTAGAGTATGGACAATGCGGGAAAATCTCGCTCATTGACAATTTTGGCCTTTTAGGCGAAGGTTTTTTCAGAGCGCGATTGGTTGGAATCAATCTTTGAGCTATTCCTATATCGCCTTGATTCGATGATTGTGATAAGAAATATTTAAGGGCTTTTGAGACAATATTTACTTCGCTACGAATCGAATTCGTAGTCGCCGTTTTTTTGTTTTTTAGGTAATTGAAGTAGTTCGGGTATAAAAGTGTTTTTGCGCTTAGAGCAACAGGATAATCTAGGGTTCCTAAATAATCAAAAAAATTCCTAATCTTCAAAAACTCGTTTCTTCTTGTCGAAGGCCGTAAATTTGCAAATTTCGCAGAACACAAATATTTGAGGCACGCTCTGATAACAATGTAGCCGATCAGCTCCGATTTTATTTCAAAAGTTCTATTAATTCCATCTACATTGGTTGAGTACAGGCCTCTGGATATCTCAACTATAATGCTTGAGGTACTTTCAGTGAGGTTTAACAAGTTTGGCCCGCCCGCTATTTATATTGATTATTAAAAGGTGGTAACTTTCTATCGTTTCCCGCAAGTTTCTTTAATATATTATTTCTTTGATTCATAACTGCGTCAAAAAAGACATATATGAACGTGGTTTGCTTGTCGGTGTGACCCATATATTCGGGAACGATTACCCAAGGGTCGAAGCCATTTTCGTAACTCCAACTCACTAAATTCGTGGCGTAGCATTTTCGGAGTGTATGGAATCTACTTCTGCCCCAGGCAATGTCTGACCTTCCTTCAGTGCTGAGGATTTTGCTTCGGCAAAACGCGAATACATCGCTAGGTAATTGGTCTGAGCTTCCGAGCCATGATCCATTTTTTTTGCAAATTAAGGGGCCAGGCGGAAGCTTCCCCCTCTCTCCATTTATAAACTTTGATATAGATGACACTAACCGTGGCGGACAGGGAACTGTTCTCAACTTTTCGCCCTTTCCTATAATTTCGATTTCGATTGCGGCGTTGAGTGTTGACCTCGCATTTAATTTGGCTTCCAGGACAGTTGTATCGAGATTTCTCGGATCGATAATTTCTCGCGCTCTCAATCCCGCATAATAACCAAGCATTAGAACTAGTTCTGCCCTTTGCCTGGTAAAGGTTGATTTTGAAATTAATTGAGACGCTGGTAGTACAGTATTTTGAAAATCGTCCTCGGAAATGTGTGTCTCCCGTAATTTTGCGATCGAATCTGCTGAGAGCGTTGATGTTTTAAAATCAAAATTTGACAGGTTGATTTCAAAGTTTGGAATATTTTCTATCAGCCCGATGGATCTTGAAAACCGGTAGAACCGGTTAAGTGCTGCAGTGTGATTTTCGACTGATTTTCGTTTTAATCCTTTCTCTTGAATGAGGTAACTATGGACATAAGCAGAGATATCTCGATCAGTAAGAGCGTTCCATTGGTCCACTCCTTTCCAATCCTCCAATGCTGTGAAAAAAGTCCTTAATCGGTCTTTGTAGCTTCTAACTGTGTTCTCTGATGCGCCGCGCATAGATTCACTTAAGGCGAAAAGTGTGGGAGCCAACAGAGGTTTTTTTCGATGCCAAAAAAAATAGCTGGAGATGTGTAAGGAGGGCGTTAGTTCAATGCCAGTAACTTTTTGAACAGTTATCATAATTATCACATAGTGCTTTTTGATGACAATACAAAAGAGCTGGCTTGCTGTCAACAAATAATCTCATGCTCGCGCACAGTGATAATTACGGCAATCACCATTCGCATCGTCCCAGCCATGGCCGAAAGCCGGCCGCCGATAGTCGCCCTGAGCGCCTGAGGGCTCACCTACGGGCTTTTTTGCCTCACCCCTCGCCTGAATCGATATTCCTCTCAGCAGCCGCCCTTTCGCGCCCAGACACGCCTCAACGGTATCGAACGGCGTGAAGTTCTGAGTGCGGTCATACCAACTGCTTTCCGGTGGATGACACAAACCGCTTGTCGATTGTTTTACGATGCCGGCGGTGACTGCTCCGCTGATAGCCAACAAGGCGGCAATGACTGTAAGGTGAAAACAAACAACAACGTGTTTCATAGATCCGTTGAGCTCAGGTACGTGATAGGTTGTGAAATACATTAAAGCACCAGATTCTGAACGCTTTCGCAATCCATGGCCATCTGCATTCTACGGCCAACCAACGCTTCAACGGTGTCGGCACCATGATCGAAGTGAGAATTCTCCCAAAGCGTCGTAAGATGAGGATGAACCACGACACTCGCGCAATTAAGAGGGCCAGTTATGAATCTTTTGGCAGGCTTGTTGGGATACTCCGCGTTCGTGCTCACGACACTTGCCATCGGCGGTCTGGGTTACCTTTACGCTGATGACTTGGAACGCTGGGCAAAACGGCAACTGGAGAATGAGTGATGCCCGCCGAAAACCGCGTGCTGGATCTCAGTTCCGATGAGGTTGCTTTGATGGGGCGGCTGGGCATCGCCGAAGCGCGTATCCGTGAGATCCTCGCCGCGGAGGTAGATTCCACTTCAGAACCTAAGTCGGAGGCCCCGAGCCCCCATCCAAGCGGCCTTTCAGCCACGGAACGGGAGATCCTCCGACGCGGGGGCGCTCGCGGCCTGGACGAACCGCCGGCCGTCCATCGTCGGCGTCAAAGGGAGAATCTCGAAGCCCTCATCCAAGCGTGTCGGGCGCTCATACAGACCGCTCACGATACCGCGACTGTGGCCTCGCGGCTTCGTCTGTCACAAGCATCCGTGGTGAACCAGGCTCACCAGGCTCCTCCCCAGCTGTCTGCGTTCGAGCTGAGCTCCGGGGCTCTGCACTTTCCAGCCTGGCAATTCACCGAGACGGGCACCATTCCGCACTTGTCGGATCTTCTGACGGTCGCGGGTGCAACACTCCCTCAGCTCGTGTTGACTCGATTTATGGTCACGCCCCACTTGGATCTGGACGTCGGCAACGGACGGTTGAGCCCCAGAGACTGGCTGGTTCGCGGTCTCAATCCTGAGCCCGTTCTGGAGGCCGTACGAGCGATCGTAGACGAGTGAGGCTTCACCATAACTTCATATTATGCGTAGCGTAGATGACCTAGATATAGGTGGCTGAAAGGATTGCCATTAAACAAAAGCGAACATTCATGGCGCCTGTAATCCTCGGCTCTGTCTGCCTAGTTGAGCGCTTGGTCATTCTTCAAGAACCTAGCAAACGGTCAAATGGACTAACTGTTCCAGCTCGTCGATCGCCAATAACGTGGGTGTAGATTTCAGTCGTGCGAATATCGCTGTGGCCGCGGATCTCCTGAACCGTTCGGATATCACTTCGGGATCTCAGTACCAAAAGCGTGGCGAAAAGTATGCGCCGTCACCCGATTGGTAATTCCGCTCGTTTGCACAGCCTGCCTTAATTGCCTCGCGTGTGTAGAATGATGAGAGTGATGTCAGCAAACATAGGCAGCGATGAGGTGAACGCATCTTGTTGGGGGCGTGAATAGATAATGCCTGACCTGCCCCCAGTCTTTAATCCAACTGCTTCCTAGTAATGTCCGTTACTGCTGAATCAGTTTTGCCAAGTCGGAGAGCGGAGGCAAACTCCAGGGGTGTCTGATACCCCAGGGATGAATGCGGACGCTGCTCACTGTAGTCCAAGCGCCAATTGCTGATCTTCTCCCGGGCGTGTGCGAGATCTCGGAACCAGTGTTCATTCAGACACTCATCCCGGAATTTTCCGTTAAAGCTCTCGACGTAACCATTCTGCATCGGCTTTCCGGGCTGAATCAGCTTCAGTTCAACGCCATGACGGTAGGCCCATTGATCGAGTGCTTTGCCAGTGAATTTCGGCCCTTGGTCGGTTCTAACGGCTTTCGGGTAGCCTCGGAAGGCCGCAATGCCATCCAGGGTACGGGCTACCTGTTCACCCGAGATGCCCATGGCCACGGGAATGTCGAGGCATTCCTTGGTGAAGTCATCCACGATAGTCAGGCATTTGATCCTGCGCCCGTTGGCCAAGGAATCCATCACGAAGTCCATGGACCACGTATGATTCGGTGCATCGGGCAACACCAGGGGCTGTCGTTCCACCATCACACCTTTACGGCGCTTGCGTTTGCGGACGGCCAGGCCTGCCTCCCGGTAAAGCCGATAAACCTTCTTGTGATTCACCTCAGCAGCAACGCCAATCAGGGCGGAATTCATGGGAGATCGATCGGGACTGATCACCAGCAGAGCGCAGATGGCCAGAATTGCGCAATTAAAGAAGATGGAGTAGCCCACACCAAGAAAGTACATCAGCACCGAAGACGTCAGCAGGCAGCCAACAACATTGCCGATTGTGCTCAAGGCTGTAGCACTACCGGCGGCTTCGCTTTTTCTCGTATTCTGGTCTGCCGCGTTAAGTAGCAATGGCACGGTCTGGCCAAGAAAGAATATTAGCCGTGCCATGATAGTCGGACAGAAGGCTAGCAGGTGGGTTAGAGCATTGCTGAGTACCGGGATTACCGCAGTGAGGTCCGTCACCGTCAGAACATACCAGCTGAAGAACGGGTAGGAGAGACCAATACCGAATAATCCTGTGGCGAAAACGAGGTTGATCAGCAGGGCACTGGAAAATTTCTCGGATGATCTCTTCCCAGCCTGATAATAGCCAAGTCCAGGGCCGCCAAAAAGCAAGTTATGAAAATTGAGGTGTAAGGCACTGATCTGCCGATAAACGCGATGGTTTGACGGTTAGTGACCATCTGAATACCTGCACTGGCCAAGCCAGGGACCGCCCCTTCCGGTCGTTTCATATGTTCCAGAAACGCCTACCAAAAAATGACGCTATCTAGCAATTGGGATTGTCAAAGCTGATAAGGCCTGGAATTCCCGCGCCCTCTGCTAGTTTTGTCTTGCCGTAGCAGAGTTACTGCACCCCCGGATGTCCTGGGAACGCCCACGAGCTGGCTAATCGACCGTTGTTGATAACAGGCCTCTTAGAAAACTAAGTATCTAGAAAATTGATCATTGGCCCTACCCCCGCTTTTGAGGGGGGTGAAGCCAAAACGATTGAGATACGGTTAGAAATATCCAACAAACCCGAGCTGCCAACGATAGCTCTCCCTTAGTTAGAAAGGCGATTTTATGACCATGCAGATGACAGAAGAACAAAGAATGGCCACGGACGGCTTGAGGAAGGTTCTCGACGCTGAGATTGAGCCAAAATTGAGAGCCCACGGTGAAAAGTTTATTCCCAAAGAGATGATGAAGGGCTTCATCAAAACGTTGACAGAATATGGTCTGATCAGAGCGCCGTTCCCAGAACAGTGGGGGGGCTTAGAGATGGATTGGGTCACACATTTGCGCTTGTGGGAGGAGGTTGGTGTCAGTGCAATCGATCTGGCGCTACCAATCCTTATCAATGTTTCCGGCGCAGACATGTTAATCAGAAATGCTTCTGATTCCGTGAAGGAAAAATATGTCCCTGGACTGCTCTCTGGTGAAGTTTTCATAAGCATGGGGATATCTGAGCCTGACGTCGGTTCGGACGTTGCTGCTGCAAAGACGCGTGCAGTCCGTGATGGGGATTATTGGGTCATTAATGGAGAGAAAACGTGGATTTCCAATGGAGAGCATATGGATATCTTCGTATGCACCTGTAAGACCGGCGAAGGCGAATTGACACACATCCTTATCGAGGCAGATACACCGGGCCTCGAAGTGCGTGGCATTCCTAAAATGGCGTTGAACGGACAATCAACCTCTCAAATTTTCCTCGCGGATGTACGCGTACCCGTCGAGAACACTGTCGGGGAGATCGGGCAGGGATTAAAGAACACGCTAGTAACCTTTGAGCGTGCCCGGTGTCACATGGCCGCGTGGGGCTATTCGATTGCAAGACGGGCGATGGAAGAGTCAATTAAATACAGTCAAACCCGATCTCAACATGGGAAATTGATTGCAGGTCATCAGCTGATTGCAGAGAAAATTGCCAACATGGCTACGCAGATTGATGCCGCTCGATTACTTACGCTCAGGGCAGCAGAAATGATTGATCAAGGTTTGCGGTGTGACAAAGAGTGTGCGATGGCAAAGTGGTTTAGCACAGAAATCGCGGTAAAGGCCTGTCGAGATGCGGTTCAGATCCACGGCGGTAATGGTGTTACTAAAGAGTTCATCGTAGAGCGACTAGCGAGGGAGGCAATAATTGGCCCTATTCCAGATGGAACGACTGAAATCCAAAAGCTGTTAATCGCCCGATCACTAACTGGTGTACCGGCCTTCAGTTAAAAAGCCACCAAAACAAGATGACTTGGCGAGGTAATCAAATGACGAACAGTGCCTTACTTTATGAGCAATCTGGACCCGTTGGGTGGATTAATCTAAACCGCCCGAATGAAATGAATGCGATCAATCTGCAGATGCTGGATGAGTTTGAAGAGATTTTGCCCAGGATCGCTAATGATGATGCCGTAAAAGTCATTGTTTTGACTGGAAAGGGGAGAGCCTTTTGCGCCGGAGCAGATCTGAAAGAGATCCTTAATTCTGCTCGCTTACAACCCGGAGAAGCGGATTTTATCGATCGATTAACTGAGCGCGTTTTGAATGTACTTCGTGACTTCCCTAAGCCGGTAATCGCGGCCTTGAACGGCATCACGATGGCTGGAGGCCTTGAAACCGCCATGTGTGCGGACATCGTGGTTGCGGCTGATTGCGCAAGAATCGGAGACGCGCACGCCAACTACGGCGTATACCCTGGAGCTGGCGGCGCAGCAGTTTTACCAAGAATCATTCCTCTTAACGTAGCGAAATTTCTGCTTTTCACCGGTAGCACGCTTTCTGCAGAAGAAATGAAAATTTACGGATTTGTGAATCAAGTGGTGGATCTTAATTCCCTGCGAGCTGAAACACAAAGGATTGCAGAGTTAATCGCAGAGAAAAGCCCAATTGCGCTTCAACGTATGAAAACTGTGGCGAATGAAACAGGCAGCAAGGCTCTTCACGCTGCGTTGGAGCATGAACAGGTACTCTTCCGACGCCACATGCGTTCATATGACGCTATGGAAGGCCTTAATGCATTTAGTGAAAAGCGAAGGCCTCAATTCAAAGGTTACTAATTCACATTTAGGTCTCAAATATTCAAACAGGAGTAGATCATGAATTTGGAAAATAAAGTAGTTGTGATTAGCGGAGGTGCATCGGGTCTAGGGCTAGCAACTGCGCGCTATCTTGTGAAAAAGAAAAAGGCAAAGGTCGCTTTACTAGATATGAACCGAGAAGCCGGACTGAGTGCTGTAGAAGAGCTCGGTGATGAAAACGCGATTTTTATAGCCACTGATGTCACCGAAGAGAACGATGTGGATGCCGCGATTAGCGCAACGATCCAAAAATTTGGCGCAATCCATGTGGACATAAATGCGGCGGGGATTGTAGCCCCAAAAAAGATTCTCGATAAAAATGGAATTGCGGGCTCGATCAATAATTTTAGAAATGTAATAAACGTCAATCTAGTGGGCCTATATACAGTAATGGCTAAGTGTGCAGAAAAGATGGCACTGAATGAACCGGATCAAAATGGTGAACGGGGCGTCATTATTAACGTTTCATCGGGCGCTGCTTGGGAGGGACAGCTTGGACAGTGCGCTTATGGCGCTTCCAAGTCCGGGGTTAACGGAATCAATATTCCAGCAGCACGTGAACTAGGTTCAATCGGTGTTCGAGTCAATTCAATTGCCCCAGGATTATTCGCAACTCCGATGGTAGATGCGCTGGATTCAAAGGTGAAAAATGCCTTGATCGAAATGTGCGAAGCACCCAAACGGATGGGTAATGTTGATGAGTTTGCTTCAGCCTGCGTATTTCTAGTTGAAAACGGATATATGAATGGTCGCTATATCCGTCTTGATGCTGCAACAGTTATGCAGGCGAAATAGCGGTAAAAGGATGTGTCCCTTTAGCCCTCCAAAATGGGGGGCTCTTTTTAAATTAATTAAATAAAATTTAACAGTTCGTTGAGGGATAAATTGTGCATACCACCAATAGAAGCGTTGCTCAGGGAAACATAATAAATATAGCTCCTCCTAAATTTGGAGAGCTGGTTTCTATCAGTGCTGGTCTGCTCTGGACAAGGCTTACAATTCCCTCAAAGCTTGACCATATAAATATCTATCTGATTAAAGATAAAGGCGGTTGGTTTGCCATTGATAGTGGCCCAAGTTCGGATGCTAATCGGGAAATTTGGGAAGAAATAGTACAAAAACTACCTGAGCCAAAAAAGCTCACTGGATTGTTGGTTACACACTGTCATCCTGACCATATTGGCCTCTCCGGCTGGATTCAGCAACATTTCCAAGTACCAGTCTATGCCTCCGAGAATGAAATTTCCAAAGCCAGGCGTGACGAGTTTAGCAGGTTATCCAGTGACCATGAAAAGGATGACTTTTTCTATAGAACTTTGGGGGTTTCGAATACAGAAATACCTGAGTTAAAGAAATACGCAAGAGTAATGGATAACCTTTATGGTCCTCTCCCAGAGAAAGTAAAAATAATTGAAAAAGGCGAATCTATAATTATAGGCGAAAATGATTGGGATATTTGGTCCGGATCTGGTCATTCCGTTGAGCATATATGTCTTAAAAACGACAAGCTAGGAATATTTATCTCTGGGGACCAAGTGCTTCCAGGCATAACGCCTCATGTAGGTACGAATATAATAAGCTTAAATGACAATCCTATAAAAAATTGGCTCGAAAGCTTAACCGATCTAAAGTCATGGGTTAACCCAGATTATTTAGTTTTACCAGCGCATGAAAGGATATTTTTCAATGCAATAGCTAGGGTTGACGTGATTTTAGAGCATCATCACAACCTGTTAAGAAAGTTAATTCGAAAGCTTGATCAATGGCTGACTACAGATGAATTGATATCTTTTGTAGGTTGGGGCGCGGTGAAAGGCTTCGGTCGCTGCCTCGCACTCGAGGAAACATTTGCACACTTAATTTTTCTGGTCAATTCGGGAGAAGTAAAGGTTCAGAAAAATGAGTCTTCTGACGCTATAGAGTTTCGCTCAACGTTAGTTGAAAAATAGTTATTTTGCTGTTTTCAATTAAACAAGGGCCTGAGACCATAGCTTATATAAAAATAAGTCCTAACAAGTGAGGAATTTTCATGAAAATTAATTTTAGTAATCACATGGAAAATTTGGCAAATCGATATGGTGAATGTGAAGCTATTGTAAATATTGAGCGTAATAGGCGATACACCTTCGCAGAGTTTCATGCACTGACTAATAGAATTGTAAACATGATGACGTCGTTAGGGCTAGGTGCTGGTGATAGGTTCGTTAATATTTTGGATAACGACAATCTTTCGTTACTTCACGCTCCTACTATTTTTAAAGGTTGTGTGACCGGAGCTTTTACAAACTTCAGAGATTCCTTGGAAGAACATACTTGGCAAGTTGAAGCGTCTGGTGCCAAGGTGGCGTTTATTGAAAATGAGCTCCTCGACTCTCATTACAAGATGTTACGAGGTAGAGATGTTACTGTGATTGTAATGGATGAGCCTAAAGAAAGTCTTGATGGTGTTTTCTATTTCTGGGATTTGGTTAACCAGGCTTCGGATCATAACCCAGATATAGTTGTTGATGACAGAGAACATTGCGCAATAATTCGCTTTACAGGAGGTACCACAGGTAAGGGTAAGCCGGCAATGTACAGCATTGATAACTGGCTTAGCTGCCGTGATACAGCATTTGCCTTGCAAGATAAGGAGGCATGGATCAGAAATCCCAGATGCATTCATATTGCACCAATAAGTCACGGGAGTGGTATGTTATTTTTGCCAACGTTGTATTCTGGTGGTTGCACCATTACACAAAATGAAGCGGACTTGAAACTATACTGCAAAAATATTGAAAAAGAAAAAGCGACGCTCACGTTTCTTGTTCCGACGATACTTTACCGTATGCTTGAGATCGATACAGATTTGAGTTCCCTGAAGTTTGTGATCTATGGCGCCGCGCCTATGAGTCCCGGAAAGCTTAAACAGTTGCAAGCAAAACTTGGGAATATTTTTGTTCAGTGTTATGGCTCTACCGAACATTTTGGTTTTGCATCGAACATGGGGACGAGTCAGCATTTGATTAATAAAGAAGAAGATGAGGTTAGGCTTAGTTCAGCTGGGCAGCCGACCCCTGGCGTTGAGTGCATAATCGTGAACGAAAAAGGTGAGAAGGTCCACAAGGGAGAAACCGGTGAGGTTTGGCTACGTTCCCGAAGTATCTGTCTCGGATATTTGAATGCTCCGGAGCAAACCGCCAATGAGTTTAAGGACGGATTTTGGAAGTCGGGCGACCTTGGTTATATGGATGATGAAGGGTTTATTTACTTGGTTGACCGAAAAAAAGATATGATTATTTCAGGTGGCTTTAACATTTATGCTAATGAAGTCGAAGCGGCACTTAATAGCCATCCTTCAGTTTTAATGTCGGCAGTTGTTGGTATCCCGCATGAAGAATGGGGCGAGGCGGTTCATGCTGAGGTTACTTTACGCGAAGGTTTTGATGTAGGTGAAGATGAATTAGTTGCGCATGTTAAAGGTCTGATTGGTGGGTACAAAGCACCAAAATCTCTAATGATTGTCGACCAGCTTCCTACTAGTGTGGTTGGTAAGGTCTTACGTAGGAAAGTGCGTGAAAAATACTGGAAAGGTGAACGGAAAATTTCGTAATAGCAAGGTAAAAAAGTCATAAATCATAGTGACAATAAATGTCAAATTTGTGATTTAAAAGTTCTAATCTCGGAGAAATATAATGGAAGATATTTTTGTCGCCGGCGTTGGTATGACAAAATTTGGTCGTCATTTTGATCATAGTTATAAGGAACTGGCGAGAGAGGCTATCGAGCAGGCGCTTACTGATGCTGGAGCTAGCAAGGCTGATGTAAAGCAAGCATTTTTCGCCTCTTGCGTTATCGGTTTAATGCATGATCAACATATGATTCCTGGTCACGTTGCTTTGCGGTCGATGGGATTTGAGGGCATTCCTATCTTTAACCTTGAGGGGGCTTGCGCATCTGCTAGCACAGCCCTTCATTTGGCCGAGAACGCTATTAGGAGCGGGTCTTGTGACATCGCAATTGCTGTGGGCGTAGAGAAAATGAACAGCCCTGATAAGGCAAAAATGTTTTCGGCGTTTGACTCTGCTTGGGATGTTGAAACCGTGAGTGATAACCGGGACATCCTCTTAAAGATGGGGGAGGGAGTCGAATGCCCGGAGGGCTCTCAGTCCCCTAGACCATATTCCATGTTTATGGATGTGTATGCAGCGTTCTCCCGTTTCCATATGAAAACATTCGGAACGACCCAAAGACAAATCGCTGCCGTATCCGCAAAAAACCATCGACACTCTGTTCATAATCCTCTCTCGCAGTATCAGGTTGCGTATACTATCGAGGAGGTTTTGGCTGCGCCGCCTATAACCTACCCACTTACATTGCCGATGTGCGCTCCGATTTCGGATGGCGCGGCGGCTGCGGTTTTGTGTAGCGCCGAGGGGCTAAAGAGGCTTAAGGGGGAAAGCTCAAGAGCCATTAGGCTGCTTGCCAGTATTGTGCGATCTAGCTCAGATAGAAGTTTCGATGATTTTGAAAATCACCTAACTGCTTTAGCTGCTAAAGATGCTTATGAAAAGGCTGGCGTTGCTCCAAGCGATGTTGACGTTGCCGAGGTTCACGATGCGACTGCGATGGGGGAAATAATACAGGCCGAGAATCTCCAGCTAGCGCCATACGGTGGGGCTGGGTGGGCTGCTGAAGCTGGCGAGTTCACTGTAGGAGGCCGAATTCCCATCAATCCATCGGGCGGTCTGGAATCCAAAGGGCACCCGATTGGCGCAACCGGAATCGGGCAAGTTTATGAGCTAGTGACGCAATTGAGAGGCGAGGCTGGAAAAAGGCAAGTCGAAGATGCTCAAATCGCCATTCAAGAAAATGGCGGCGGCATTTACGGAGTTGAGGAAGCTACAGCTGTAGTAAATATTTTTTCTAAATAGTACAAACTTAGCATGGGCCATGTCGGGGCGCATATAAAATGTCCCGCCATGGCAACTCAAGCTTGTCAACCTGTTGGCTCAATGGATCAATTGGATTATTTGAGCCTGAAGCTTTTGTGTTGTCGTTCCCCAACTCTACAGGATGATTTAGTGCGCCGTCTGATTAATATGAGCTAGGATAGAAATTTTTCTGTCAGTAAGAGAGGTATTCGATTGTGCCCATGCCGATAGCTCCATTCAATCTGACCCTATACGGTCAATTGAAACTCAATGGCGGGTGTCGAGCCAGCACTTTGATCAAACGCCTAGTTCATCGTGTCAGTCTTCATTTCTTAGGGAATGCATGCGAGACGGTCCCAAGGATATCAAGCTTGCTTCAGGTTAACACTCAGATGGTATTCAAGTGGCGCAAGCGCTACAGTGTGCATGATTTTAAAGGGTTTTATGATTCCCCGCGCCTGAGCCAGCACCGAAAACTGAACCGTGGAGACGTCAAAATTTATGAGCACACGGTTCACCAGGTTCCGATACAAGCCTTGCACTGGAGTATCAGCCTCACGCGAACATGCCGGGGGGGCGTGTTGGCAAGTGCATCAGCTGAAGAATGCGTTAAATTTGAAGCCGCAACGGCTCATTACGTTAAAATCACGAATAATCCGTATTTTCTCGAGAACGTTTGTGGCATTGTCGGCCTCTATCTGAATCTGCCGGACAATGCGCTGGTCCTCTCTGTTGATGAAAAGACCCAAATTCAGACGTTCGATCGAACACACCCAAATCTACAGCTCAAGCCAGGCCAAGTTGAGCGTCATACTTACGATTACGAGCAACATAGCACGACAAGCCTTTACGCGGACCTCAACATTTTGACGGACGAAGTGATTGGCCGTGTCACCCAGCGTCATCACGCCTTGGAATTTTTAGATGTTTTAAGACAGATCGATTGGGAAGCCCCGCAGGATCTGCAGCTATATGTCATCCTAGATAGCAACTCTTCTCACAACACCTCGGAGGTCAAAGCCTGGCTCGCCAAGAATCCTCGGTTCAAGGTGCATTTCACCCCAACCAGCGCGTCGTGGTTGAATGAGGTTGATAAGTGGTTTGGTCAACTGGATCGGCGCGAACTTTATCGAGGAAATTTAACCAGCGTTGGTGAATCGAAGCCAGGGATTAAGAAGTGTATCAAGGTTCACAACGAAAAACTGGCCAATCCCTTCCGGTGGAATAAAAGTACTGCACACGATTGTATCATTGGCATGGGCAAGTTTGCGCTTAATCGATAATAAGCGTGTAAATTTAATAGGCGCTATATTTGGTGGGCTGGAATGAGGCAAAAACAAGATCTAAGAGGCATGCGACATCATCTGAGTTCGAATTGGCGCCTGCCGTTGATTCCGACCAAACTTTCGCCGCCAAGGAGGTCTCAGCCTCTCTTTTCCCGAAAACGGCTGGAGAGTCTTGCCCCGGCAATCATGAAGCATGCTTTGACACTAGTCCAGGCGCCTGCAGGGTATGGAAAGACTACACTCGTTGGCCAATGGGCGGACAAGTATCGAGGTGAAGATAAGCTTGTAGCTTGGTTAAGTCTCTCAGAAGAAGACAACTCAGAAAGGCGATTCTTATCATATCTCATTGCCTCACTGTCAATAACGAAGTCGAATTTCTGCAATGAATCTATTTTAGCGATTAACTCTGAACTATCTTCATCGATTGAAGTTGTTGAATCGATTTTGCTCGCCGAGTTAGAGGCCTCTCGTGAGGAAATCCTACTTACATTTGACGACTACCACTGCATTACTAATCCTGAAATTCACTCGCTAATGTTGCGTCTGATAAAGAATCGACCCGAAAATCTCCATATTATCATTGCAACCAGATCCGAAATTCCCATACGTCTATCTAAGCTGAAGTTGGAAAACCAATTGTTAATCTTGGGTGTCTCTGATCTTCGAATGGATTTTAGTGAGCTTGAGATTTTTCTAAACGAAGTTGTTGAGTTGGATCTACCTAAGAACGTCGCGAGATTGCTTTACGAAGTTAGCGAGGGATGGGTTGCCGGCGTGCAAATGGCGGCTTTGTCACCAAGGCTTCGCAAAGAACCAAAACAATTCCTTAATGAATTTGCAAGCGGATCGAAGGATCTTAAAAACTACCTCCATGAGGTATTAGTGGAACTATTACCTTCAGATTGTGAGGAAGCCCTTGTACGCTGCTCAATTTTAGAGCGCTTCAACGTATCGCTATGTCAGGTGGTTGGTGGGGTAAGCGATGGGAATGCCTTTTTAGAGAAATTGTCTCGGTTGAATTTGTTTATATTTTCGCTTGATGACAATAATGAGTGGTTCCGGCTTCATCGGTTATTTTCTGATTTTCTTCGAGAACGTTTGGGTCAGTTAGGTAAAAAGGAGGTGTTAGCCCTTCATCGTCTTGCTTGCAACTGGTTCGTCGCTCATGAGTTGTGGTCTGAAGCAGTGAGTCACGCTTTAGCCATTGGTAATTCAGATCTTGCTAAAACGTTCATCGAACGCTGTGCATCGGAAATGCTAGAAAAAAGCCGAACGGCCACACTGGTCAATTGGGGAAAGCAAATACCAGAGCATGAGTTGAGCAAGAATATTGACATACGCTTGGCAATCGTCCGGGCTCAGATGCTAATGATGGAGCTTCCTCCCATTCATGGCTTGCTTCATGAGTTAGAGTCTGATTTGCAGAAAAGTGATGATGTTGATTTGATGGAAAGAAGAGAGGATTTGCAAAAACAAATACAGACAACGTCATCGCTACTTGCACTACTTGAGGACCGATTGGAAGACGCTAGGCGCTCTGCGGAGCCATTGATGGAAGCGCCTAGCGAGCTCAATAGATTTGAGTACGAAGTGGTCTTCAATGTCCTAGGCTATATTTATCTCCATCAAATGCGCTTTGATGAGATAGTTGAGGTACAGCGGCAAGCAGCTCGATTGACCAATAAGCTTCACTTCGGTGAGGGATACCGAAAAAGTTTTGAAGGCTTGGCCTGGTTCTGGCGTGGACGCTTAGATAGAGCTGAAGCATTGCTAGGAGAGTCTTTAGCGATTTCTGAGAAAATCGCCGGTCGGCGTTCGATGGCTTCTGTGACAGCCATCGCGAGCTTGGCCGAGCTTTGCTATGAGCGTAACAAAATAGAGGAGGCGGAGGAATTATTGGCATCTGCAATGACGGGCTCTTTGGACGCCTGCCTATTGATAACAGCACAAACCATTTATTCGCTTCTTGCTCGAATAAGTAAGCTGCGCGGAGAAAAAGCAGAATCTTGGATATTACTGGATAAGCTCGAAAAGGTTGCCATGAAACGAGGGTGGGTCCGACTGGAGGGCCACTGCTATGCAGAGCGTATTCAGTCTGATATATGGGAGGGTGATGGAATATCAGCAACTAGAGAGCTAGGGCGTTTTGAACAGTATCTTGAGACCGTGAATCCGGATGTTATTGCTAAAGAACTCCTACATGATGATTGGCTAATATCGAAGGCACGAATTGAACTCCTTAATCAACCATCCAAGGGTTTTATAAAGGAGTTGCATGAGCGTATTACTGTTCTAGACCGTCAGGGTGCGCTTTATCGTAGTGCTAAATTCAGAATGCTGGCTGCGCTTGGAGAGTGGAAAATTGGCCAAACCAAGGCGGCTAAGAAAAGCTTAATTCCAGCACTCGCACTAGGTCAAGCGCAAGGCATGTTTAGAACCTTTGCAGATGAACTTCAAGGTGGGCAGTGTCTTCTAAAAAATATTGCTTCAAGTTTAGACGCACACGAAATGCGGTTGATGCCTTATATTGAAGGCTTAGTAAACAATATGGAACCTGTACCAAAATTGTTAGGCAATTTTGAAAAAGACCTTGAATCTGACTCGTTACCATCTGACATTTCTGATCTCGAACTCTTGAGTGCATCAGAGGTTACTGAAAGGGAGCGTGAGATTCTGGAACTAATTGGGGATGGTCTATTTAATAAGGAAGTTGCGAACCTATTAGGAATATCCGAGGGTACTGTCAAATGGCACCTAAAAAACCTATACAGTAAATTGGGCGTTTCCAGCCGAACTCAAGCCTTAAAAAGGGCGCATAGTCTAAAACTGATAAATTAACCTTCCGTCCCTGTCCCGCCCTTTCGAGGGGGGGAAGGTTGTTTATTTTTGGTTAGTATTTTGGGTCGCGAGAGTAAAGTAATACTGCTGAATTAAATGCCATTTCGATCGAAAACATCTCGGAATATTAGGAGTTTTTATGGGGCCTCTTGAGGGAGTCAAAGTTGTAGAGTTTGCAGGGATTGGTCCAGCACCGATAGTGGGTATGCTGTTAGCTGACTTGGGAGCCCAAGTTGTGCTAATTGAACGCAAAGTGATGAATTCAAACGCTGCAACAGTTGATCCCACTTTGATGGGAAAGGCTGCATTTTTTAAACGAGGTAAGAAGTCAATCACACTAAACCTCAGCAAATGTAGTGATGTTGAGGCTGCTTTGAGTTTAGTTGCAAAGGCTGATGTGCTCGTGGAGGGTTTCCGCCCTGGCGTTATGGAGAGATTGGGGATTGGACCAGAGGTATGCCTCGAAAAAAATCCAAAACTAATCTACGGTCGGATGACTGGATGGGGACAGACGGGACCGCTGGCGCCTTCGGCCGGTCATGACCTGAACTTTTCTGCCATCACAGGAGCTCTTGTTTACGGCGGTTTGCCAGGGGATATTCCGTTCCCGACGCCAACTTTGCAGGGTGATGTGGGGGGAGGGAGCATGTCTTTGGCGCTCGGTATCCTATCTGCACTGTTTCATGTCAATAAAACTGGCCAAGGTCAAGTGATTGATGCGGCTATTTCTGATGGTGTAATTTATAACATGATGCTTCTGGCCAGTTTGAGGGAACAAGGAGTCATTAGTGATGGCGACCGTAATGACTTTTTCAGTGGTGCGGCTCCGTGGTGCAGCACTTATCGGTGTGCCGATGATCGCTTTGTTACCGTTCAAGCATTAGAGCCTAATTTTTACCAAAAGCTAATTTCTATTTGTGGTTTTAGCGATGATCCAGACTTTGTAGACCAATACGATAAGAGTTGCTGGCAGATAGCGAAGAAGAAGATGTCAGCGTTTTTTGGCTCCCGAACGCAGGCTGAATGTTGTTCGCTTTTGGAGGGAACAGACGCTTGTTTCGCTCCGATTTTGAATCTTTCTGAGACTGCAAATCATCCTCATAATCAGGCGCGTGAAAGCTTCATTCGTATCGACGGAGTGCTGCAGCCTGCACCCGCACCTAAGTTTAGTCTCACTAAGCAGGTGGTTGGTAGTATACCTGATTTGGGTGAGCACAATGACAATATTTTGGGACCGCTAGGTTTGTATAACAAATCCAATCTCTCTGATTGATATCAGAATCTTAGAGGCGAAAGGTCAGAGTGATTGGGTGTTCCAAAACATAACGGCAAGCGGCCGCTGATCACACCTGGTCAGGTATAGCCGACTTCCAGTTGTGGGGCAATAACTCTTCGATGGCGCTGTTCCTCTGCGTCGGCAGGCGGCTCAGTACATCCTCCAGATAAGGGTATACGCATCATGCCCGTTCAGCTCGGCTGACTGGATCAGGGTCATTACTGGAGGCCCCGCCAGGGGCTCGGTGGCCAGCCAGATCTCGTCGATTCGGATCATCCCAATAGATCCCGCAGCAAAGTTGCACATTGATGGGCCTGCTCCGCAGGCTACTCCACCATGACCGCACCGCCAGTGTGGGGAATTTCGATGTGGATGGTGCTATAGACCCTCAGCGCACCTCGCTTATCTAACGCTGGACCATATTAGCATTGAGGCCATTATCCAGAGAAATTCTGGAAACTGATGCATCGGGCTCCAGGCATTGGGCAACAATCTCAGCTTTGAATTCCCGGGAGAAGCGGCGACGGCGTTGATAGGGTTTGGTTACGCTTAATTGGTTATCCTGACGGCAGCAGCACCTGACTCAAGATGAGGTTACCGGACAGTTACATATAACGAGCATTCACCACGGATGAAGATGAGCGGTTTCCAGTTTTTTCCTTAATCGGTATTGGCGATACTGAGATCTGAACTTATGTCCCCAGAAGTATAGGCTTCTTTCATTTATTAGCTAGTGCCAAATGGACGTGTCGCTACCGCTTTTACCTATTTAAGCTTTGTTGAAGGATCACCATCGATTTAAATCGGCGGAGGATTATTCGTCCGTTCTCTAATTTGTTAGTTAGCGGCCATTTAAAGAAACCCACTACTAGCCATTAATTTTGATCCACCTCGGAGTGGCTGTAGCCCCCAGGCCACAGAGCCAGCTACTTTCCTTGCTGGATTAGCAGTTCCTCGACGAACGGAAAACCTGGTGTTCATCAGCTCGTCGGGTGTGGGCAGGTCAACCCAGCAGGCCCGCTACAACCTGCTCCAGCTGATCGATAGCCTTTACGAATACCGGTCGATCATCCTGACCACCACCAAGAACCTCATCAGTTGGGGCGAGTTCTTCCACGACGACAACGTGGAGGTGCCGATCATCGACAGGACGATACACCACTCACACTTCTTGTGTTGGGAGGCGAAACTATCGACTGAGGCAGAAAGCTACAAGATTCACGATGAAGAGTGGGCAAAGTAGATGGCCATTGGAAAATCTTTACGCGGCCCCTTCTTTTGGGGGGGGTGTCATGTGATTTATGAAGATACTTTGGACAAAGTTCAAAAACAAAAATGGTAGGCAAGAAATGAGTAATCCATATGTATTGGAAACCCGAGGCCTCGTAAAGAAGTTTAGGGGATTTCAGGCCGTTGATCATGTCGATCTACAAATTCGGCAGGGCGATATTCATGCCTTAATTGGCCCTAACGGTGCTGGGAAAACAACAGTCTTCAACCTATTAACCAAGTTTCTTACTCCCACTGGGGGGAGCATTCTTTATAAGGGCGAAAATATCACTGCCCTAAATTCGGCCGCTATCGCACGCAAGGGTATTGTCCGATCCTTTCAAATCTCTGCTGTTTTCCCTTACATGACCGCACTCGAAAACGTCCGCGTGGCTCTGCAGGCGAGCGATGGTTATTCCTTTAATTTTTGGAGATCAGGCAGTTCTTTGCAGCATTTGAATAAACGTTGTATGGAACTGCTTGAGTCGGTCGGTCTTGCCGAGTTTGCCCATACCACTGCTATTGAGCTGTCTTATGGTCGTAAGCGTGGGCTTGAGTTGGCTACAACGCTTGCGATGGATCCCCAAGTGTTGTTGTTAGATGAGCCGACTCAAGGTATGGGCTCGGAAGATGTCGATCGTGTGGTGGATTTGGTGCGTGAAGCTGCCAAGGGTCGCACCGTGCTGATGGTGGAGCACAACCTCAGTGTCGTAAGCAAGCTTTGCGACCGAGTTACGGTACTAGCCCAAGGCGCCGTTCTGACTGAGGGGGATTACCTGGCCGTATCCGAGGACCGGCGAGTTCGTGAGGTTTATATGGGGCATGATGGTAGTGGCGAGCGGAGTGCGTCACCTCTCAAAGCCTCCAATTATGGGGCAGTCTCATGAGCCAGAGTCAGGGGACCAAATACGAGCAACTCCGAATTTCCGGTCTGAATGCCTTTTATGGTGAATCCCATATTCTCCATGGTGTCGATTTAGTGGTGCATCGTGGTGAGTTGGTCACTTTGCTAGGCCGAAATGGATCGGGTCGGAGTACAACACTTAAAGCGATCATGAATATGGTGGGGCGCCGCACCGGTTCGATCATGATTAATGGAGAAGAAACTACAAAGTGTGCTCCTCATAGTATAGCCCGACTGGGTGTGGGCTATTGTCCTGAACATCGAGGTATTTTTTCGTCCCTCAGCGTTCAGGAGAACCTGACTCTACCGCCGTTGGTTCATAGCGGTGGCATGAGTCTGGACGAAATTTACACCATGTTCCCTAACCTTTATGCGCGCCGATTCAGTCAGGGTACCAAGCTCTCCGGTGGAGAACAGCAGATGCTGGCCATGGCTCGTATATTGCGCACCGGCGCCAATATGCTCCTGCTTGACGAAATTACAGAGGGTCTGGCGCCTGTCATCGTGGAAACGTTGGGTGAGGTGTTGGTGGCCTTGAAGAAAAAGGGCCTGACAATCGTTCTAGCTGAGCAGAACTTTCACTTTGCAGCGTCCCTCGCAGATCGCCATTACGTTTTGGAGTACGGCCAGATTGTGGAAGAGATTAACTCACACGAGCTGAGTTCTAAAAGGACATTGCTGGATCATTATCTCTGTGTATAGCGAAAGCCAACAATAGGAAAAGAAGTTTGGAATATTGACGTGCAGTAACTCACTAGTTTTGAACCACAATACAATGAGCGACCTAGTTGGAGATATAAAAATGATAAATATGAAAAAGTCTTTCTTGGCGATGATTTTGTCCGCAGTGATCGTTAGCGATGCGCAAGCAGAAATTTCTGACGATATTGTGAAAATTGGCTATCTCGCTGATATGTCCGGTACCTACCGAGATTTGGTTGGGCCAAATGGCCTTGCTGCACTGGAGATGGCGGTGGATGATTTCGGCGGCAAGGTTGGCATGGCTGATATCCAAATCGTTAGCGCTGATGATCGTAATAGCCCCGACGTGGCTTCAAGCACAGTGCGCCGGTGGTTAGAGAATGAAGACGTGGATATGGTAGCGGGATTTGTAGCCTCTTCTGTATCTCTAGCGGCCATTGAAGTTATAAAAGAGAATAATAAGTTAGGCATCGTGTCGGGCTCAATCGCATCAAGTATCACGAATGAGCATTGCTCTCCGAACCATATTCATTATGTATACGATACATATCCGTTAGCTGTTGGAACTGCCCGTGCTGTCGTAGAGGAAGGAGGAGAGTCATGGTTCATTTTGACTGTCGACTATAGTGGAGGCCATGAACTTGAAGCGGCGGTTTCAAGTGTTGTCGAGGCGAGTGGAGGTGAAGTTATAAAGACCCTTCGCCATCCGTTTCCTACACCAGATTTTTCTTCATTCATCCTTCAAGCCCAGGCCTCAGGAGCAGATGTGGTCGCTCTAGCCAACACCGGAGCTGACGCGATTAACGCTATCAATACCGCTGGCGAATTTGGCTTGACTCAATCCGGCCAGAAACTCGCAGCATTGCTGCTCTTTCTTACAGAAGTGCACTCGCTTGGAGTTGAGACTGCTCAGGGGATCCAACTCACAACAGGTTGGTATTGGGATATGAATCCGGAAGCTCGCGCTTGGGCAGACCGATTCTTTGAAAAAACAGGTGTGCGTCCGACAATGGTCCATGCCGGTATCTACTCCAGCACAATACATTATCTTAATGCTGTCGAAGCTACGGGCTCCGACGACTCACAGATCGTTCGCACTCAGATGATTAATACCCCCATCAACGACATGTTCGCAACTAACGGAAGGATTCGTCAGGACGGTCGTATGGTCTATGATATGTATTTGGCTCAGGTTAAGACCCCGGAGGAATCCCAAGGGGAATGGGATCTATATAAGATTGTCCGCACAATCCCTGCCGAGGAAGCGTTCCGTCCCCTTTCAAATAGTGTTTGTCCTCTAGTCACCGACAACAGGTAATTTTTCGACATGGGCTCTTGAATATTGAGTTTGAAGAGCCCTTGCCGGTCGGTTCGAATAACTTTTGACTATACATTTTTATTAGCTGATTTGGAGTCCGTTGCATGTCAATGGTGTTCGGCGTTCCTCTTGCTGTGCTGTCCGGCCAGCTCGTGATCGGGATTATTAACGGTGCCTTTTACGCCCTGTTAAGCCTCGGCCTTGCGGTTATCTTCGGTCTGTTGAAAATCATCAACTTCGCCCATGGCGCAATGTATATGCTCGGTGCCCTGGTCACCGTGGTTCTGTTTGACCTGCTGAGCGTCAATTACTGGGTAGCTCTGTTTGTGGCCCCAGTCCTGGTTGGCGCTTTCGGCTTGTTGATTGAATACTTCCTGCTCCGGCGCATTGCTGGTCAGGATCACATCTACAGCCTGCTGCTCACCTTCGGGGCGGCCCTGATCATCCAGGGCGTCCTCACCAACATCTACGGAGTGTCCGGGTTGCGCTATTCCATGCCGGATATGTTCAAAGGGGGCATCAACTTGGGTTTCATGTTCCTGCCGTACTACCGGGCCTGGGTGATCGTGGTGGCCCTGCTGGTGTGTTTCGGCACCTGGTTCATCATCGAGAAAACCAAGCTGGGTTCCTACTTGAGGGCGGGCACAGAAGACTCGCAGCTGATGCAGGGCTTCGGCATTAACGTACCCTTGCTGGTGAGCCTGACCTACGGATTCGGCGTCATGCTGGCGGCATTCGCCGGTGTGCTGGCGGCACCCATTTATTCGATAACTCCGGTGATGGGGTCCAACATTCTCATCGTGGTCTTTGCGGTGGTGGTGATCGGGGGCATGGGCTCCATTGGCGGGGCCATTATCACGGGCATCCTGATGGGCGTGATCGAAGGCCTCACCAAAACCTTTTACCCGCCGGCGTCCTCGGCCGTTATCTTCCTGGTGATGGTGGTGGTGCTGATGATCCGACCCACTGGCCTGTTCGGTAAGGAGGCATAATCATGAACCAGCCTGTTAATCCTGCCGATATCCACAAAGCCATTGTCGAGCAGCAAAAGATCCAGGACCGCAAGAAATTGATGGTGAACGGCGTTCTGCTGCTGTTGCTGCTGGCCGCGCCCTTCGTGATGTACCCGGTCTTCCTGATGAAGATCCTGTGTTTTGCCTTGTTTGCGGTGGCCTTTAACCTGCTGTTCGGGTTTACCGGTTTGCTGTCCTTCGGCCATGCCGCCTTCCTGGCCACCGGAGGCTACACCACGGGCTACCTGCTCAGTAATTTCTCCGGCCTGACCACGGAGATGGGGATTATTGCCGGTACCGCCATGGCCACCCTGTTGGGGCTGGCCTTTGCGTTACTGTCGATCCGCCGGCAAGGCATATACTTTGCCATGGTGACCCTGGCGTTGGCACAGCTGGTGTTTTTCTTCTTTGTGCAGTCGGAATTCACCGGCGGCGAAGACGGCATGCACGGCATCCCCCGGGGCGAGCTGTTTGGTCTGATTAACCTCGAAGACAACCTCAACATGTACTACTTCGTGCTGGTGGTGTTTATCGCCTGTTACCTGCTGGTGCAGCGCATTGTCGGCAGTCCGTACGGGCAGATCCTGAAAGCCATCAAGCAGAACGAACCTCGGGCGGTCTCGCTGGGTTACAACGTGGATCGCTACAAGATCCTGGCCTTTGTGATCTCCGCCGCGCTGGCGGGTCTGGCCGGCTCCATGAAATCCGTGGTGTTCCAGCTGGCGTCACTGAACGATGCCCATTGGCATATGTCGGGCGAAGTTATTCTGATGACACTGGTTGGAGGTATGGGCACGCTGCTCGGACCGGTGGTGGGCGCCACCTTTGTGGTGAACATAGAGTATCTGTTGTCGCAGGGCCCGCTACGTGACTGGGTAGACCCCATCCTGGGTGGCACCTTTGTGCTAACCGTTCTGGCGTTCCGCAGCGGTATTGTGGGTGAAATCCAAAAATTCATAAAAAAGAACTTGGGGTGATTTAAACAGGATGTGGCTGGTTTTATTTTGGCGAATTGAGCTACTAGTCATTCTAAATAACGAAATTTATAGCTTACTGCAAAAATCCATAAAGACAGTATTTCTATAAGTAAAAGCTACGTGACTAAAAGACATTATCTCAGTTCTACTGATATTCTGAAGTTGAAATTAAATTCGTGGGTATTCGATTTATTCCGGCAGTGGGCATTAATTTTTGGTGCCCTGAAAAATTAGTGTACGGATCTAGATTTTCTAAATGTTAGACATATACGTTGAAACCGAATATATGCATCAAGCCGCCCCCCCCCCTTTGAGAGGGGAGCCCATCAGAGGGGTGCATTACGATTGCTTGAGCATCACAAATTAAGTTTGAGATGCAAGTAGGTTTCAATAATTTCAAAAAGGAAATAATTAATGCACTATAACAAAACCAATATCTATAAACTAAGCGCCCTTGCAGCAATTACTATGTTTTCTACATGTTCGGTATCTGCCTTTGAACTAGATGTGGCTGATATGAAGGCTAGCATTTATGGATATGCGAAGCTCGACATGATTTATGACGTTGACGGGTATATTGGACCTACTGTTACCCACCGTCTAATTTCCCTCGACAGTCAGGAGGGAGCGGAGGGGCATGCTAATCTTCACGCCTTTGAAAGTCGATTAGGGTTTAAGACTTCCACTCCCGTCGCCGGAAGCACGCTCAACACAACTATCGAGGGCGATTTTTACGGAGGTGGAGGCGGTCAGTTCCGACTGCGACATGCATATGGTGAATGGAATGGAGTTCTTGCAGGGCAAACATGGACGAATTTTGGAGGTTTCCTGGGTTTTACGCCGGTTGTTGATTTCACTGCTCAGTTTGGACAGGGGAACATTACACGCCAAGCACAGTTGCGATATACGAGCGGTGGATTATCCATAGCATTGGAGGACCCCGGAAACATCGGAAGCAATGTTGATATGACTAATAGCCCCAGTACTGATGATGAGTTAAAGAATGGATATCCCGATTTAACTCTTCGGTATGGAGATCGTTATGGCGCTATTAGTTATGGCGTCTCCACGGTTTTAAGAGAGATCGCATATTACAATTCGGCTAGTAATAGCGATGAAAGTATTCTGGGCTGGGGAGTAAATTTTGAGGCTGCTTCAAAGGTGACGGATAGATTTACCCTTAGGGGCGCATTTACTCATGGTGATGGGTTGGGGGGCTATCTTTACGGGTCACCTAGTGGTTCCGGATTTATTGACGCTAGCGGCTCTGTAGAGGGAATTAAGGGTGTTGGCGGCACTGTTGGAATGACGATTTCGGTTGGTACCGGAAACGTGAATGTTGCCTATGGAATTGCAACGGTGGACTTGGATGATGCAGTTGGCCAGGGTGCAATGTCTTCGCTAGCGACCGACAGAGCGGAAAGCATCTACCTAAATTATATTTGGTCACCTGCTAAGCGTATCAACTATGGCGTTGAGGCCGGTTATCACAGTCGTAGAACACAAAGTGGCGAGGAGGGTGATGCAGTTCGTCTACAAGGAATGGTGAAGTATGTTTTCTGACGTGCCGTATATGAAAATGTTTGGATAGAATAAAGTCTTATCCCGAATATAAAGAGGCATTTTGCCCTCGTTGGTATCTTGCCAACGGGGGATTTTACTTGGTGGAGTGTAGAGTTTAGCAAATCTATTAGAAAGTCAAAGTATTCATTTTAATATTTTAATAATATATTGTGCTAGTGTTTGTGATAATAATAAATAAGTAAAAGTGTAAATTCACGATAAGAATAAAATTCTCTCAATAACAATTAAGTTTGAAATTGGCAAGATCGAATATATTGACTTAATTAAATTTACCTTGCAAAACGTGCCCGCCCCCCCTTTTTGAGGGGGGATGATTTGGAAATAGGAAACTAATATCCGTTTGTGGCGTAAAGAATGGTTTGATATCGGTGCCTTTGGTGAGTCAGACGTCTTCGATAGAGTTAATACAATTTACCGGCTTTCGCATTGGTTGAGTGCGGAAAGTGTAGCTAGCTAATAACTAAGGGTCGGTATTTTTATAAGTTTGAAATATTTATTTTGATAGGAGGCTTTCAAATGGCGGCGTTCATCGCTGGTACAAGTCTTGTGCCGTTTGCGAAACCGGGCTTGTCTGAAATGTATGACAGAATGGGCTCCGATGCACTTTTTCTGGCATTAAACGACGCCGGACTCTCACTCAAGCATCTAGATCAGGCTTATGTTGGGTATGTCTACGGCGACAGCACTTCAGGGCAACGAGCCGTTTACCGTGTTGGAATGACCGGAATTCCCATTATCAATGTAAATAACAACTGTGCGAGTGGATCAACCGCCCTGTTTTTAGCGCGACAGGCTGTAGAAAGCGGTGTTGCCGACTGTGTCTTAGCTTTAGGCTTTGAACAGATGAAACCTGGCGCACTTGAGCAAGTCTTTAGCGATCGACCCTCTCCTTTAGAAAAATTTGAAATGATTGCTGATGAAGCCTTTTTCGATAAGCGTGATTTGCCGGTAACTTTAAAGTTGTTTGGCGGGGCAGGGAAGGCTCATATGGATCTTTACGGAACAAAGCTCGAAACGTTCGCTCGAATTCGCGCAAAAGCCAGTGATCATGCTTTCAACAATCCTCAGGCGCTTTTTCGAAAAAAAGTTTCTACAGAAGAAGTGCTTTATGCTCAATCAATTTGGCCAGGCGTAATGACGAAAATGATGGCATGTCCGCCAACCTGTGGAGCTTCAGCTGCTGTCGTGGTTTCGGAAAGATTTGCGTTGAAGCATGGGTTAGATGCAACTGTTCGAATCAGGTCGCAGGCGATGGTTTCCGATTTGCAAGATACCTTCGAAGGTCCAGACATGATTAAGTTGGTTGGAGCCGGCCTAACGGAGTTGGCGGCCGAAAAAGTATATGAGCAAGCTGGAGTGGCACCTGAAGATATTGACGTAATTGAGTTGCACGATTGCTTTGCTCAAAACGAACTTATCACCTATGAGGCTCTTGGTCTTTGTTCTCCAGGAGAGGGTGAGCGTTTAGTTGAAGATGGTGATAATACATACGGTGGAAAGTTCGTTACAAATCCTTCCGGTGGTCTTCTTTCAAAAGGACATCCTTTGGGCGCAACTGGGCTCGCTCAGTGTTTTGAGTTGACTCAACAATTGCGCGGGAACGCTGGAGCTCGTCAGGTCGACAATGCCCGATTTGGATTACAGCATAACTTAGGGCTTGGTAGCGCAGCTGTAGTTACATTATATGAACGAACGAGATAAGGCTTTCAGAAATCCTATAATATTTTTGGTAGAAGCTGAATTAACAAAACTAATAAAGGAGTTAAAGCAATGATTAACATAAAATACATACAAAAAAAATTAAGTCTGGGACTGCCAAAAAGTTGGCATTAAGGTTAGTACTGTTGGGTGGTTTTTGTAGCGGTGCAGCGCCCGTGTCATCTCAAGAGATTGAGCGTGTGCGGTGGCAAGTTCCTACTGGCGCACCCACTACAGTTCCCGGTCTTGATGCAATAGTTCATGCTTCAAAATGGCTCAGCGAAATTTCGAATGGCCACGTTACCTTGAGAACCTATGAGCCGGGTGAACTCATACCGGGATTTGAGGTAAGCAGTGCTGTTGAAAAAGGAACGTATCCAGCAGGGTTCACTTATACAGCATATGATCAGGGTTCTATGCCTGAAGCTTCACTTTTCTCATATATCCCTTTTTATTTGGGTCCAATAGACTATATCGCCTGGCATTATAGCGGCGGCGGTGAAGAACTGCTAGTTGATGCTTATAGTAAGAGAAATATACACCCAATTCTTTGTGGTGTTACCGGACCTCAATTGGGTGGGTGGTTTACATCACCTGTCAGTTCTATCGAGGATCTTAAGGACCTGAACTTCAGAATTGCAGGCTTTGGCGCAGATGTTCTTTCTGAACTTGGAGTAAATGTATCTTCAATTTCTGCAGCGGAGACTTATCAGGCGTTGGGAGTTTCAGCGAACCTGTCTGGGCTACATACTATGGTTGGATGCGAAGGGAGGGCGAAAATCATTGAAGTGAAATGCGGAGGACCAGTGTGAGGGATGCTGCGTTCAAAGGCTGCCCGACGGGTTAGGGATGTGCATCGAGGCGCTGCGGGGACACATTGGCTTGGTAAGGGAGCAGAGAGATACTGTGGCGGCCGATTGCCAGAGTGCTAGTACCCGGACGGATCGGTTGATACAGACCGGCAGCCAGGCCTATCCTCTATGCCGGCACGACAGAGATGTGCAGGCAGGAAGGCATACTATAGTCTGAACTGTTTGATGAAGCATGATGGGCAGTTGTTGTTCTCTTATACGGGCCAGGTTTACCAAGGGTGCTGTCATAAGGGCCAGATCATTGCATAAGCCTGACCTTCGCTGGTTCTTGGATTGCCTTAAGAATCGCTACTGGAACCTCGTTGCATAACCATCTATCAACTAACCTGTGGCTGTTGGCGAACGCTCCTACGCTGTCGCTCCGGCACGCCGCAAAGCCAAGGCGTTATTCCAAAATCTGAATGTCCGCTTTGCGACCATGAATGCCTTCTCCTTCGCGGAATACCGGCGACGACGCAATCCGGTTATAACTTCGACTTCCTCCACCTTGGACACGCTTTTGCACTAGGTCTATGCCTAGGCCTTTGCTTCTACCAAGGTGTCCGGTTTAAATGGGGGCTACTACAGTAATGGTGGTTGTCCTTCGGTACTATGGCGTGGGGCTTTAAATATCGTATGTTGTCGGACGCATCTACGCTGGCGCTGGCACGCCGCAAAGTCAGGGTACTGCCAAGAGGTCAATTTCATTGCCTGAGTTGAAAACGGTTGGTCTTTTTCTCGTCACCGCTTTGGCAGAGATCGTGGGTTGTTATTTGCCTTATCTCTGGCTTCGAGAAGGTAAAACCATCTGGCTCCTGGTGCCAGGTGCGTTGAGCCTCGCGGTATTTGCGTGGCTGCTTTCACTGCACCCCACCGCTGCTGGCAGGGTCTATGCTGCGTATGGCGGTGTGTATATTTTTATGGCAATTGTGTGGCTTTGGGTGGTCGATGGGATTCGACCAACAGTTTGGGATTTAGTTGGTTCAGCTGTTGCTTTGGTGGGAATGGCGATCATCATGTTTGCGCCTCGCGCCACATAACCAACTGTTGTAGTTCGTTCCGGGCCGTCGGTCCTACACCCGAACGCCCATTTCGCTGCGGTACATGGGCGCCACTATACTAGTGCTTATCGTCCTACCCGAATGTTCGCTTTGCAACCGTCCCCTATTCCATGCAAACCAAACAAAAGCGAATGTTGGCACTGCGACGCAGTGCTGACAGTATGACGAGCGTTGGACGCATTTCTTCTGGTGAATGCCGGAATCATCAACCCACTGCGTCGGGTCTGTGGTTGGATTTCAACGGAGACAATACTCCTATCACCCCCATGGGGGATATTACAGATGGCCAGATAAGATCCACACACCTACAGCGATTAACGTAACGCCGCCAAAAATTTCTGCTCGATGTCCTAATACAGCTCCGACAGCGCGCCCCAGCATGATGCCAAGGGTCACCATGAGAGTGGTTGCTAAGCCAATCAAAGCTGCGGCCACCCAGATGTTCACGTTGATGAGTGCCAAGCCTACACCAACTGCCAAGGCATCAATGCTTGTCCCGAAGGCTGTAAGGCAGGTGCGGAGCAATGACTGCTTTAATGGCTTTTCTACCTCATCTTCTTCCGGCTTAATGCCCTCAGAAATCATATGCAGGCCAAGAATCATCAGAAGGGAAAACGCAATCCAATGATCCCAGGCTTCCACATAACCTGAGGCAGACTTACCGATCAGCCAGCCGACCAACGGGGTTAAGGCTTCAATCGAACCGAAGATGAGTCCGATTTTGAAAGCTTCGGTTAACCGGGGATGCTTAAGGCTTGCACCTTTACCAATCGCCGCAGCAAAGGCATCGGTGGACATCGCAAAGGCAAGCAAGAGAAGGGCAAAAGGGCTCATCAAACGGGCTCCGGTCGGGCATATTGAGTCCACGATATAACCACACGCCCGACCTTGGGCATGGATATATCGATGGTCTCGCCAACCGAGAGGTGTTCGCACCATGGCATGTGGCCAAGTATGTTGATACGAACTCTTCCGAGCATCGGAAGCAGGCTACTCCCCAACAAAACGGTAATTTAGCAAGCTTCTATAGCCAATACAAACTTGCCTCTGATTAGCATTGATTCGGCAGTTCCTCTGGCATTGATTCATGATTGGTACTGCACTGGTTTAACTCAACGGTTACATGAACCAGAGATTTAGGCTGGGCTTGAATACGATTCCTGTACGCTGTGGGTGACTCAATACGGTGTGAAACCAAAGATACTATGCAGCGTGTATGTTTGAACCAATCGTCCACACATGCAGGTCAGAGACTTTTGCTTCGTCGTCTTCGACAGTTTGTTTTATAGCTTCCTCCAAGTCCTGAAGTTGCTCGTCGAGAAAGACTTTGGTACGCCATCGGCTAGCCATGCCATTGAGCCATATACGATTCCTGCGAGGATTTCCCAGACCATCATTGCCAGTGATTCAATCGTTCGTGATGCACAGAAAATTTCCTGAGAAAAAACGGATAGACGGTTTTGTCGCTATGAACGAATTCATATCCCCGGGGGGGGGGGGATAGGGAGCTGCTACGCCAGCCCGCTGGCAGCTGCACGTGAGGTGTCAGTTGCCTGACCGTCCGCCGGTTGAACTGGCGCCAGTACCTGATTCCATCCGCGACATGGTCTTTGGCAAGTACATTGTTCGCTATTCTGTACATGTGAGTGCCATCATCATTCTAAGGGTATGGCACGAGCTGGAAGGTGAACGATAGCATTTTAAGCAGCCGCTGTTGTCGGACAGTTTTCCACCGCTGCGCGGTTCCAAAACTGCCGCAAAGCTTCGCGTTATCGCACCATCTGAACGTTCGCTTTGCGACCGTCCCGCATCCCAGGCAATAACTTAAACAAAAGCAGATATTCGACGCAGCATACTAACTTCGGAAGGCCTAGTTGATTTACGGTTTGCGCAGCGCAAGGAGCAGGATGATCATTCAGCCCGCCCTGCATCTGGAAGGTCAGTGTCCTTGTATCTTGCTTCTATGGACGAAACCTTCTTTATCACCCATTCGAACTCGGATCCACTGGTCGGACTCTTCAATGACTTCCAAGAATTGACCAGAAGCATCAGCTAATTTCTCAGCTCCAAAAGACGGCTCGGCACGAAGGAAAACGTTGGCTTGGTCTGCTTGGACGTTTTGAGACATGGAGGCGTAAACACTGCCTTCATTCTCAGGGACCCAACCCTTTCCACGCATACAGTCGTTGTAAATTCCTTGCCGCCTTATCGCCTTAACTGCGTTTCCCATAGCTTGCCCGGTGTTGTTTTGATATGTCGTCGTTGTGCCCGAGTAGTATCCTGTGTTGCCGCTATTGTCGGTAACGGAGCCTGAATGGTAGGAAGTTGACGAACCGTTGCTGGAGTAGTCAATTGGGGTTGCACCAGTTGATAGAGCTTCACAGTAGGAACTTGATCGGTAAAAGTCACTTGATGAAGCACCCGGTTTTGTCCAGGTATAGGTTTGAGCGCAACCAGCTAGCAAAGCACTTATCAAAAAAGTAAAAACCAATCTGTCCATAGAAAGAATCCTTCGTGGGAACTCGGGGCGTGAGAATTCCGAATGCCTTTGAACTCTAATCCGAACTTCCGCTTTATGACCAGCGAGTCCGTTAATATATAGTTTTTACTACCACCACCGTCGGCGATTTTCAACCCAGTTGTCCAAATAACCGCGTTTAAGCGGCCAATTTATTGCGCTCAATTTCCTGCAACTTGCCAGGGTTAAGCGATACCGGTCCGGTCACTTCCCAGTTCCGGGTGGGGCCAGACCAGCGCCGTGGATTCCGGCGCTTTGCTCTTTCATAAACCATTTTTCGATGCGCCAGGCGTTCGTGATCAGTGCCACGGTGGCGATCCTCCGGTGTCACGAACCGAATACCGCTGTGCAGGTGCTGTTCGTTATAGGCATCCTCGAACGCCAGCATCTAGTCACGCACGGCCGTGAGCGATTTAAAGCCCTTTGAAGGCCATTCCGGACAGTATTTGACCGTCCGGAACAGCGACTCCGAGTAAGGATTATCGTTGCTGACTCTCGGCCTGCTGTGGGACATCAACATGCCCAGATCTGCCAGTCGAGCCTTGAGTGTATAGGACGTCATCGGTGCGCCGTTATCAGAGTGCAGGACCGGTGGGTTAAGCCAACAGCCTTCCCGCAATAGGGCACGCTCAACCAGTCTTCGGGCGAGATCACCGGATTCCGCTTCATGGACTTCCCAGGCAACGATTTTGCGGCTGTAGATGTCCATGATCAGGTACAGGTACCAATGCTGGCCACGTACCGCTGACGGGCAATAACTGATGTCCCAACTCCACACCTGATTCGGGCCTGTCGCGGTGAAGCTGGTCGGCTCCGGCACCTTGCGGGGCGGCTTCATGCGACCCCGATAATTCTGTTGCTGGTGCTTCTTCAGCACTCGATAAAACGACGACTCAGAAGCCAGATAGACGCCTTTGTCGGCCAGTGACGGCACGATCTGCGACGGTGGCGAACTCCGGTACTGAGGTTGATTGCATGCACTCAGAATGGCCAACTCCTCGGCCTGGGTGAGTTTATGGGGCTGTTCAACCCGTTCCGCATCAGGGCGGCGATCTTCAGTCACCCGACCGTCGGAACTGCGCCAGCGCTTCAATGTGCGCTCGCTGATATCCACCAGCTCTGCGACCTTATATCGGGCTGCACCACCGGCAACGGCTTCATCAAAAAGCTCCAGGAGCCTTGCACGTTCGTCCAGCGGCGTCAGTCGTCCTCGCTGCTGTCCGGGTCTTCGCCGTACAAGGCTTCGAGCTTTTTTGATAGCACCAGAAGCGAGGTGGTCTCAGCCAGAGCTTTGTCTTTGCGGCGAACTTCCGCTTTCAGCTTTTTGATGGTTTTCCGGGACTCTCGCTTCTGTTTCTGAGCCGCTTTATCCTGGTCTTGCTGCATGCCAGCGCCCTGAAGGCAGGCTTCTTTCCAGCGTTGCACCTGCTCCGGATACAGGCCTTTCTCGCGGCAATAGGCGCTGAGTTCGGCTTCAGACATCGAGGCCGTTTCCACTACAACGGCCAGCTTGGCTTCGGGGGACCAGTCTTCCCCGGTATTACGATTACCTGGCACGGGCATTCCTTGTTGTCGACACTGTTTTAACCAACTATACAGAGTCACATCGGATATGCCTTCCTCCGCCGCCACCGACACAACACTTCGATTCTGCGGAGGTAATAGCTTCTTCAACACTGCGGCTTTTCGTTCTTCGGAATAGCGTGGCATGAATGCTCCCATGCCGCCCCTAGATTATTAAATTCAGGCGAAACCGCCTACTGGACAACTAGGCTGACAGAGGGGGATGTCAGGGCACCAATATATGCCTCGGGACTCGCCGCCCACCTGCGAGATGGGGGCAGGTGGGCGCTGCTCTAATTAGTCGGCACAATGGTTACCGCTCCCGCAAGATCGAGCCCATTATTGATCAGCAAGGTAAATAGATCGTTAGAGTGAATGCCTTGGCGGGACGTCTGTACCTGCCGTAGCCACCCCTCGGAGCAGAGACCGCTGAAATAAGCCGGCAGTGGCCCCTCTGATACATAGGGCTCTGGGCGCAGCGGCAAGCTCCAACTCAACGGTTGGCCCGCGTTCTCCAGGTATTGCTCGTCGTACTGAAATTGAGATCGACTCCCGATACGTTCGAGGTGACCAGCTAACTCATCATGCAAGTATACGGCTGCCTTTGTGCTAAGAAGGCCCATCAACGTCCCCTTGTCACGGTTACTTTTTACCAAGTGTATTGGCCGGCTTTTGCTCGAGGCTGTTCGTGTCTGGCACAACCACAACAACTCGTCCGTCCACGTTCAATACTTGCCCCTCACCCATCGGAATCAGCCAGGGCTCCTCCCATCGTGTATGGCCGAACACTGTCAGGCCCTCAAAACCAGAACGTAGGGAAAGCTCAAGATCGTGATCTCCCCGTCGGTCTGGGCGTCTCGGGTCGGTTGGCCCTTGGTGCAGCAGAAGGATATCGGGCTTTTGATCCGTCACACTTTCCGTCACCTGTAAGAACGACTCAGCGCTTCTTCGTTGACTGCGATGTGGATTGCCAACGATACCGGACACGCCACCAACGGTGAGCCCATAGACATCCTCAACAACATCGCCATCAAGAAGATCGACTGCATTTGAAAGTCGCTGGGGGTCGGTTAATTCATCGTGGTTACCCAGAACGCCAATCACGCGTGACGCCGCCCTGGTAAACGCCTCAAACACAGCATCCACGGGCCCCGAGCCGCCGCGTTTATGGCAATCCGGGTAGTCATAAAGATCGCCACAAGCGAAGATGGCGGCCGGCCGCGGAGTCTGGCCAGTTTCCACTAAGGCGTTTAACTCATCCGCGACGACCTCACCAAGCAATCGATTGGCACCCCCAATTTCGCGGCCCTGCAGATCCGACACGAACACCAACGATTGAATGCCCGGCGGAATGCCGTTTGCAAAGGCCCGGTGGAAGGACAGCCGGCATCGTTGAGGTTGCCGAGCGCCACTGGTTCGGTAAGGCAGTTCGTGAAAGGGTGTGGTCTCGATGCCCGTAATGACGAGCGAGCCTTCGTGACGCGACTGGCTATTCACTCATCACGCTCTCGGTTCGACGGTTGATCTCGATCCTCCATAAAATCCTCGCTGATGCCTTCACTGTCAAAGAACTCATCCCAGACAGGGTCGGTCGGGTGGTCATACTTCTTCACCGACCCACGGAGCTTTTCCAATGGTGTGAGCTCCTGCTCAAGGGGCTGAGCCAGCTCATCCGCATGAACTGTGTGGGCATTCAGACCTTTTAGCAATACGCCCTCTGTGAGCCGCTTGACCATTCTTTATCTCCATCCGGAATCATTTTTCGGTCTCTCGCCAACGATGGGCGCGCCAGAAAACGCTCCTTTAACGATAGGCCGCCCGGCAAAAAAAATCTACAAATGATTTTTTGAAAAAGTCAATAAAATCAACAAGTATGCTCAACGCATACAATTGTATTTGAGATTTTTTTGAGGCATCTTGGGTTAAAGTCGGGTGACGCCTTCACAAATGTCTGATGGCAACGGCCCAAAAATCAGCCACACCGTGCGAGTGCCCGAGAGATGAAACCTGAAACCCTTCTCGTGATCGATCTGGAAGCTACCTGTTGGGGCCACCAGCGCACGCCCGATGGCGAGCCACAGAGCGTCGAGAACATGGAGATCATTGAGCTCGGATGTGCGCTGGCCACCCGGGAAGGGCAGGTGTTGGATAGCCAGTCGTTTCTGGTGCGCCCCACTCGATACCGGGTTCTCAGTGGATTCTGTACGGAGCTCACCAGCATCACGCAGGCGATGGTTGTTGAGGCGCCGGATTTCCCACGGGCAATTCAGTTACTGAACGAATGGCTTGGAAGCCCGTCGGAGGATTTCCTGTGGTGCAGCTGGGGGAATTACGATCGCTTGCATCTGTTGGCACAAAGTCAATTAGACGATGCCAGGCCTTTGCCATTGAACTACCCACACTTGAACCTCAAAAGACTGTGGCGCCGTACCACGGGCCTGAAGAAAAAGACCGGGCTGAGCAGTGCCCTGGCATTCCACGACCTGACCTTTGAGGGCAACCACCATCGCGGGGTAGACGATGCCCGCAATATCGTGAGGCTGTTACCGTTTATGGATTGGTCTTTGGAGTCCGAACTGTTAACTCCACCGGAGATCTCCGAATGAAGCTGGTCTGCATATCAGATACCCACAGTCTGCACTGGCGAATCCCCGAGATCCCAGACGGCGATGTGTTCATTCATGCGGGTGACTGTCTAGGGCAAGGCACGCTGGAGAACATCGAAGATTTTAACGACTGGCTGGGAACGCTGCCGCACCGGCATAAGATCGTGATTGCCGGGAATCACGACTGGGCCTTCCAGGAAACCCCGGAACTGGCACGGCAAGCCCTGACCAACGCCATTTATCTGCAAGACAGCGGAGTCGAGATCGAAGGTGTCCGATTCTGGGGTTCTCCCTGGACACCCACGTTCATGGATTGGGCGTTTATGCTGGAGCGGGGCGAACCGCTAAACCAGAAATGGCGGCTCATTCCGGGCGATACTGATGTGCTGATCACCCATGGGCCACCCAGAGGCATTGGTGACGAAGCCAATATGGGGTTCAAAAGCCAGAACGTTGGTTGTGCTGATCTACTGGCCTGCATTCAGGAACTTGCACTCAAAGTGCACATTTTTGGCCACATCCATGAAGGCTACGGGGAATACCAGCAGGGACAAGCAAAGTTGATCAATGCAAGCACCTGCAACGCACGGTATGAGCCGCGGAACCCGCCGATCGTGATGGAGATATAAATCGGCCAATTTTGATTGAGGACGGGCTCATGTCGTGGATTAACCCCAAGGATCAAATGCCTGAAGATCGGGAGATTGTGATCGCTTTGTACCTAGGATGTTGGTCTGGTCGTGGAAACAGCGGCATTACTGATGCTTATGCTGTGGATAGGCAATGGGGCAATATTCCTGAAGGGGTCACGGTTGTTGGATGGATGCCTTTGCCGAATAAGGACGCATTGCCTGAATGGCTTGCAACATCATTTGATGACCACGCACTCGTTGATCTGTGCAAAGAGCGGATGAATGAAAAGAGCGTGCACGCTAATCTGGATGACGACGAATATTCCATGCTCTGAGGGCGTCTAACGTGACGGCAGAAGAACTGATCGCACAGCTAAGAAAGCTACGACCGGAAACACCGGTGCTGGTTGAAGGCTACGAAACCGGCTTGGATGACATTGTCGAGCTCACCCCCGAAAAGGTTGTCCGGTACCGGCATGCTCAGGAGTGGGATGGCGAATATCAGACGCTGGACCGGTTCTCCAATACAGATACCAAAAGGCTGCCAGCCGTGGTAATCCATGGTCGCCGAGGCCACAGGAGGTAACGTCATGACAGAGAAGAAGACCTGTCACCTGGATGACCTCATAGCCCAGTGTGATCCAAGCGCGCCCATGCCGGAGGCAGTTCGGGAGTGGGATCAGGCAACATTGGTCGGCCTGGAACAAACTGTGATGGGTGACCAGGTGGATATCCGGAATGCGGTTCTGGTGTTTCGCGAAAAATTGGCGAATAAGTTCGATGCCATCCAGCTGATCCTGTTTGGCAGCCGAGCCCGAGGCGATTATCACGACGAAAGCGACGCGGATGTGGCGGTTATTTTGGCTGGTCAGCCTCGTGATTTTGTGGACACAAAGCTGGCGATGGCTGACTTGGCGTTTGATGTGCTCACTGAAACCGGCGTTCTGATTCAGGCCCTGCCGGTTTGGGAGAGTGAGTGGTGTAATCCAGACAACTACTCCAACCCTGACCTGCTTCATGCCGTCGCACGGGATGGCATTATTCTCTGGCAGAGATGACGTCTGACCAATACTTGCGGCTGCTCGTTCTAGTCAGCGACCCGGGTGCATGATCTTGGCCATGCTCTGATAAGAGCGAGCGAGAAGACCCCAGTCACCCGCAGGGCAGCCCCCCTCCATACGGTAACCCCCTCAATAATAAATCTCGGTAAGACGTGGCGCGAACGTCTGATCTGTTCAATACGCGCTACTGGATTCGGTTCATCGATGATTAATCGGGTCCCGAGTCGTCGGTCGAGAGCATGAAAAATTTAGGCCTCATGTCTGGAGGTAGGCGTGTGTACATACTGAGGTCATGTTTAGAAGCTGGTAGTTTCAGTTATCAACGAATTGAAACAAGGAGAGCTAGCCGTGAGCAAAAAAAACGATGCAAGCAACGCCGCAGTCGCTGGAGCAGTGTCTGCCGCCTGTATTGCCAGCGCTGTCAGTTCTCTGGGAGATCGCGCACCTGAGGTAACCGGTCAACTATCCGCAAGAATCTTACAGGGAAACGGGTTTACCAAAATCGCTAACTATCAGCGCCTGGTTTTCATAACAGTTTTTTTGTACGCCGCCGTAATTGGAGGTCTTTACTGGCTCAAGGTGAACAATCCGCAGCTGTCGGGGTTCCTCGGTATCATGGTAATGATTGGCGGTGTAGGGGTTAGTCTTGGAATTGGGTTTACCCTCTGGTTCCAGCTACCACAGTATGCATCGTTGAAACTTCGCGCACGCTGGTGGCCTGTTGAGGAGCGTATGCGTGAACGCCAGCGAGCTGGCTGCGTCGTTTTGGGTAGTCCCCTGGCTGATGTCGTTTTCACTACGCCGTTTTATCTGATAGGGATCGCGATTGCCCTGCCGTTTTGGGTTCTTGGGATGATCTTTGAAATCCTTCGGACGATGTTTGTGCCCAATGCGCATTATCGCGGCGATGAAGGAAAGTATTTCGACAAGGTCCGTAAGCAATATGCGGTTCAGTGGAGCAAGTATGGTGAACGGCATGCCCACGAATGGCTAAGCCAAGCCTACAGTGGTCTGCTGAGTGATCCCGGTACCATTATCCCCTGGAACGCTTGGAGCAATGGAAAGCACAATGCTCTGTTGGCGCCGATGATTAAACGCCACGGCCCGATCAAAAAATACTGCAAGGGTTCACCGGGACAACCTAAGGGAACCATTTCTAAATCAATACCCGCCAAATACAGTGCTATCTAGAGTTGGTGACGCTGAACTTCGCACTTCAAATAACCGAACTATGGCGCTGATATCAAATGGCCAGCGCCAAGGTTTGGCACACGACGGTCTGCGCCTAAAGCCGAAGCAAAGGGGAGCAGGCGCGGCATAAATTCGATTCAAACAACAGTTCTCGATATCGGTATGCGTAACGCCTACAACGATTTTTGGAAAGTTCGCTATCGGTATGCGTAACGCGTACAACGATTTTTGGAAAGTTCGCTATCGGTATGCGTAACGCGTACAACTAATTGATATTGAACAAAAAGTTACATTTTTCAGGGTTGCTTCTGAGCGCTAATTCGTCTCGAATAAAGGGCAAGGGTCATGCCGAAGTGTTTCAGGCTTGACGGTAAGATCGCTAATTCGAGGACTGAGTACGATGAAGAATTCTGGATTGACCCTTCGAAAAGTTCGAGTCGAGCAGCTTCGTCTCTCAAACCGACTATCAGCCAAGTTGTGGGCGCAAGCGCTGGACATCGAGAGTCGGTTGCGGAGTCCGAAAGCGTTGACGGTTGACGCAATTCAGTTGCTCGCACGGCTCCATCCTGTTCACGTGGTCGACTCCGACCGCGGTAATAGAAAGTTCGATGTCATAGCAAATCACGCGGTGGCGAATCTCGCTTTGCGACTTCCTCTGAAGTCGAAACTGCAGGTTCTCGTTTGGTCCGAGAACGAAATCGCCTCTCCGCAGGAATCAATGTTTTTGAGTTACTTGCTGTTCGGGTTGGGTGCCGGGCAACAGCGAGCCGTTTTGAGACTTTATGAGTCGCTCACCCAGGGTCAGCGAGACCGCCTATCGCCGCGACTCAAGTCGCGGTCAGACCTAGAGCGGCTGACGGGAGTCAGTCGGAAAATTGGGCTCCAAGACCTGGCCGCCATCGCAAAAGACGATCAAATTGGGCTGGGGTTCTGATGGATATTCGCAACACTCCGGACCTATCCAGCATGTACCCTAATGATCTTCTGTCAGGTCTTATCCAGCCTCGTGAGGACTGGTTCAGGGTGGCAGACATTCTTGGATTAATTCCTGAACTCCTGTCGGCATTCGATCAGATCGGCCGCCCTTTGGCTGGCGCAAACCAACTTCGACAATGGCTCGAGGAAGGCGGCGATGAGGGATTAACTGCGCGGCTGGAGGCAAGCCATCGTGGGATCAGCGGCCTCATTACCGAGTCCCCCATTCACGCAATGCTGCTCAAACTGTCGTCGAAGAGAAACGCTCCTAAACGCCTAGAACTGGTGGCGTTGGTGCTATCGCTGGCAGAGGAGTGGCGAGCTGAGTTTTCCGGTACCGATACCTTCGGTTATCACGATAGAGTTGACGGCGCCTGCAGAGCGCTTCGATTACTGTCTGAGGAGGGGCTCGATCGCGTGCCGGACTTTAGGCAGGACGTAGAAAAGTTTTCTGAAACTTTTCGGCGGCGAGTCGACGGCCTTAGTTCGCGAGTATTGGCGGAGGGCCAGATACGTTACCTCAAAGAGCTGGAGCGCTTTTTCCGCTACTTCCTGGGCGAAGGCCCCGTCGTTGAGAGAGCGCTACGCGGGCCACGACATGTAGACGAGGAATTGACCAAAGGCCGCTGGCTTCGGGAAGCGACCAGTCGTGACTCTGAATTTGACGGACACCAAGAACCAAAGTTTTTCGTTGACGCGGTCTCTAAACAAGCCCTGGAGCGCCAGAGGCTTGACGGTAACGCACCCGATGAACTGCTGAAGAGCACAGTGATTGTTGACCCGGAGGAGAGTCTCGCGGTGAAAAGGGGAGCCTCCAGTCGACACTCCATCCGCCGAACAGGGATCAAGCGTGCAGGATTGCGACGCGCGAATCGAGTGTTACCAGGTCGGTGGGAATCACTGAATGAGCAAGATCTGCGCGCCTTTCTTCAATGGATTACGTCGGACGGAAACGTCCTTTTTCTTGAGAAGCTTTTACTCTTACTGATTTTGATCACAGGACGTTCGGCGCAATCTATCTATGACTGCCGGGTGGTCCAGAATCGCGTTCAGTTGCCGGACAAAATTGATCCACAGGCGGTTTATATCATCCTGGAAGAGAATGCTTGGGCCAGCGGTGTTTTGAAGCCGGCGTCGAGAAGAAAAAAACGGAATGTCTGGGAGCCTCATCTGACAACGGTGAGCGAGGTGTTCATAGCACCAATACCAACCCAAATTTGGATGCAGCTGTTCGATCCTGTTTGGGATGCAGCTAGGCAGGCTAAAAAACGCTCTGTTCGTCTCTTTGGTAGTCATTTGAACACGCGTGTGCCTCGTTTCGAGAAACTACTTGAGGAGTCACGGGAGTGTTTGATGGCTTTAAGACATGCTCATGGCGCTCGCCTCACACTCAAGAGACTCGAATCCGCGTTGTTCGCAAGCCTGGCGGTTCAGTTCGCCGATACGGTGGAGGCGTCTCTGGTTACCGGATCCCAACCGCCTTTTGGGCAAACGGCGGCTCTCTATTATCAGGCCAGCCCCCTCTCCAAATTGGTTGACGGCTATCGGCAGGTGGTAAGCGCGTGGGATGCCTTTTTGCCGCAGCTTTTCTCAGAGCGTGGTGGGGCTCAGGAAAGAGACGACACGCCAGTAGGTACGCCTTATGTTGCGCGTGAGGGCTCAATTGTAAACGCCACGACTGCGCTGCGGGGCGAGTTGGAAACGCTGCGGGGGCGTGGCGAACTTGAAGCGATTCGCGAATTCCACAACCTCTATACGGCGTACACGCATTGGATGTTGTTGTGGTCTACGGGCTTTCGAGCGGTTCATGACCCAGTCGGCCGTCCCCAGGAAATCAATCGCAGAAGAGGCTTTGTGTTTATCGCCGATAAAACCGGCGACGGAAATGCCCATCATCGTGCAGTGCCTGCGCCAGATCGGTTGCTGGAGCAACTCGTTCTCTACGAGCGTCACTGCGAGGCCGTTCGCAGTCGAACTTATCTAATGGGTGCAGGTGCAAACCCGCATGCTTTCTTTCTGTATCTTGATGAAAAACTGAGCATCCAGCCTGCAACGCCCGCACTTCTCTCTAGTGAGCTTGAGCGTTTTTTCGCGCTGCCCATCAACGTCAGCCGTCACAGCCTTCGCAGTTTCCTTCGAAAGCACTCAGTTCCGGGCGGACTGGTAAACGCCTTTATGGGCCACTGGGGAATTGGCGCCGAGCCATGGGCGCGGTACTCCACATTAGACCCTGAGTTTTTCCGGGCGTCGGTTGCCCCGGTGTTGGAGCGGTTAATCGATTCGTTGGGTTTTGAGGTGGTGTATGGCATTGATGGAAAATGAGGGAATCGGCTGCTGGGTGGGTTGGTTGCGTCCGGTCGAACGCCTTGAACGAAGCATCCGCCGAGGGCGGAGTCGTGAGCTAAGCGGGGAGGAAAAGAGGACGGTTAGCCGAGCGGTTGCCAAACTTCGACGGCTTGAAGAGGTAAACCGCCGACTTCGGGATAGTTGGCCGGACCTCTTCGCCGGTCAGTTTGATGTGAGACTGAGCGACGATGAAGTAGAACGGCTCGTCACTGAGGTCTGCCAGAGCGATTCTGGCATGGAGATTCGCGATGCACAGCGGCACCTGGTTACCGGACTCTCTCGTGGGGTAAAAGAGTTGGGCTGGGACGTTGCTGTGCCTGCTCCATACACGTCGGTGTCAGTCCTTCCGTCGCTCTTCAGTACCGAAACAGCGGAGCGGCTTGCTCGGTTCGACATGGTTCAAGATCGATATCTTGAGTGGCTGCAAGGAACCACATCAGACGGGCCTCGCGATATCCGTATCGATGCCGGCGAGTTGCTGTTCAGCTTCGCGTTTCACACAGGGGTGGCTTGCCATGGTTGGTTCTCAGAGCTCAGCCAGGCCATTGGCAAGGATCTGGAGACATATCGCGGCACCTACTGGGTGACGCTGGAAAAATCCTCTGGTGCCGGCAAAGCAGGGCTCGGCGACAAAAAGCGCAGAAGAATCATCCTTGCGCCGATGACGGCCTTGCTTTTGAGACGCTGGCACCGACACTGGTCTGGGCGATGGCCTCAGGAAGATACCAGCGAAGAGTCACTTCACGTGTTTACTCAGCATATTGGGTTGGCATCGTTAACGGTGCGTGAGTGCCAAGCTCTGTCGGAGTCAAACCTGACGACCGTGGTACCCGGATTCCTCGTGCATTACGCGCGAACATTGGACTTGGGAAAGTCACTCAGGAGGGAGAATTGGGCAAGGTGGTTAACTGGACAGTTTCATCAGACCCAGAGCGACGTAGCCGCCGGGGATAGCGATGCCCCGAGTGCCTACGTCCCCATTGAAAACGACGTACCGCCATCCGAAACACCCGCCACTGACCAAGTACAATACTTTTGCGATCTCGCCAAGTGGATGAGCAAGTTCGTCAGCCTCTCAGAGAAAATCTCAGTGTTGGCGGATTATGATCGACGCCGGCTCGTGGCGGAGTTCAGGCACCGCACCCGAAAGGATATTCAGAGGGTGTTCAGACAGGAGGGTGTCTCGGCGCTGTCCCGGATGCTAGCGGAGTATTCGCTGTTTCTCATTGGATCAGACGGTGCCCTGGACACAGATCTCGTCCGACAGGCAAAACACTATCATCACCTTCAAAGACTGCTGGACTATTCGCCGGACGTACTCAGCGCCTCAACGCTCGATGCTGACGAATGGCAAGCCATCTATGACGCGATCTTAGAGGTCAGTCCCGGAGACGCAGGGGCTATACAGGCCGCATTGTCATCGTGGCATGAGTTTCTCCATACGGCCTATGGGTTGGAGCGCGTGCCTTCGGAGGTGTCTGATGGCGGGGGAGTGGATGCCGCCATATTGACCGAAACGGAGTTCGACATAGCCAAGCAGCAGCTGCTCGCTGCCGGTGGCGACTATGCGCGAATGCAGCTGGCGTTGCTCATTCTGGGGTTCCGTTGCGGCCTGCGGCGGAGTGAGGCGTGGTCCAGACGATTTGAGGATTTCCCGGGACTGGGTGTTGAAGGCGTGCAACAACCGGAGCTTCTCGTGCGTCCAACGAAAACGGTCGGCGTTAAGTCCGCCTCTGCGGTTCGCAGGCTGCCGTTGGCCATCCTGCTGCCAGAGGACGAGCAGCGTTGGCTGGCTGAGTTCATTCTGGATCGGCAGCGTCGGTTACCGACGAATAATCGCGCAGCACCGGTGTTCGCGGATCCGGTCAGTGGCGACTTTCGCATCACAGAGCCCCTGGTGTTCTCAGATCTGACGCTCCTGTTGCGCCAGGTATCTGGAGACGATTCTTTCCGCTTCCACCATCTGAGGCACTCGTTTGCTTCCTTCAATCTGATTCGGTTGCTGGAACTGAGCGATGGGCAACTGTTGTCCTCCGAGGGTAGTCCTCAGTTTGTGAGCGACGCTGACGCTCATGAAGGCGGCAGTGAACCGCTCTGGCGAAGAGCAGGATTGGGGGACCCCAGCATGAGTCTGGCGCTGTTGTCGCAGTGGCTGGGGCATTCGAGTGAACGCGTGACACTGCGAAGCTACGCCCATGTGTTGGATTTTTTGCTAGGCCAATACCTGATTGCCAGGGAAAACCCGGTACTCACCCTAGCCCAACAGCAGGTGATTTTGGAAAAGTCGCCTGCGGCTTTGGAGAAGTTTCGGCATCGCAAACGCCTGACCGATCGGGCGTCGACTGCGGCAGACCTACTGAGCTGTGTCCGAATTCGCGGCGCACGACCCATTGAAGAAAAAGGCAAAACATACCCGACAGAGTTCGATATTCAAACGGCGCCCCGGAAAACGCGTCACCTCAACCCGCTGTTGCCCTATCGGCTCGCCTTGTTGGTCGATCAGTATTCAAGCCGAACATCCGAAGCCAGCGTTGGCGAAGCTTTAGCGCATGCCGCATCGCAGTTGGATATTGATCAACCCCTAGCTGAAGCCTGGCAGGCGAGGGCATCAGCATTATTCAACCTCCCGATGCCAAAAGCGGACAAGCTGGGGAGGTTCTCACTCAACGCACCTAGGAGCGATGTCGCTCGAGTGAACTTCTCTCTGATTTTTCGTGCCCCGGAGCTCTCGAATTTTCCCGTACCGCCGCAATCCAGAACGGCATTTCAAGAGATGATGGGGTGGTTCGTGCAACTGGCGGACTGGGCAGAGCGGGATGCTTTGGCGGCGAGAGACTCGCTTCGTCTTACCGCAGAGGCGATCCAGCGGTCGCGGCCCAATATCCAGCCCCGAGGACGAGAACGACAACTTGCGTTTCTCAAACTCATTCTTGAGCTCAGGTTAGTGAGGCACTTCGAGCCTATTATCCATACTACTGACGCGAACTGGCCCGCTGCTCAGCAATTCTGGGCGCAAAACTCCGGACTTCCCAAGACCCGGTTTCGGCAGGAGCTCGGCGTTCTGAAAGATCCGCCAAAAGATGGGATTCTGCATCTAAAGCTTAAATCGCCAGGAAAGGCCGGAAGCTACTTCTGGGCGGCGCTGAGGTTTTTGGTTTTTACCGGTTGCGTGATGTTCGATGCCGTCCCTGGCAATGCAGATTCTCAGGTCGCAGGTTCGTAATGGGTTATGATCAGCCTGCCTGGTTGTGGGTAAGACCGCATGCAGAGCTGTGCACGAATTCGTTGCCCGAGCTCAGGGTTGCCGAACATCTGGGACTCCTCATATCGTAGGTAAGCGAGAGTCTGGCGACCACGACAGAGCAACGTCAATCGGACAATCGGTTCTCCGGTTCGTGGGATAACGACAGGCAGTTTTGAGATTACAGTGAACCGATCGTACCAGGACACCAGCATCGGTCGCTTTGCGTTGAGGTTAGCCATATCGACGCTCCTCGTCATAGTCGTACTCAAGGCGCAGAAGGGCGCTCAGTAGCGTTGGAAGGGACTCACGTGATGGTTCCATTGCGTGGCGAGCGAGTTGGTCGCGCACCCAAGTTTCCATGGCTTCAACATTGCTTCTTTCACCGCCAAGCCCGAGAAGTGTCACTACATGACGATCTTGTTGGTTGATGCCCACCGCAACACACAGGCTAGCGGCAAGGTTTCGAATAACCCGCCGGTTGGCCAGGGCAGGGGTATCGCTCGTGAACAGTCGGTAAGGCGTATGATCAAGCATCGTTTTGCTCCTTCTCGGGCGTTTCTCCCGCAACCTTTTCCTGCTTGAACTCGGTGATGAGCAACCGCTCGAACGCCGAGCCATCGCGCCGCGTAAGGTTCGGAACGTAGCGGCTGTATACCCGAAACAGCATCTCCGTCGTGGTGTGTCCCATCTGCCGGGCAATCCATTCCGGGTTCTCGCCAGCAGCCAGCCACAGCGTGGCGGCAGTGTGACGAGTCTGGTAAGGCCGGCGCTTTCGCAGGCCCAAATGGCTGAGCAGGGGATACCACACCCGCTTGGTGACGTTGTTGTGCTCAAGCGGATTGCCTGCCCCATTACAGAACACAAAGGTGTTGTTGCTAGTGGCCTTGCGCTGGTCCTTTAGTGCGTCGAAGACGAGCTGTGGCATTTCAACGTGCCGGTAACTGCCGTCGGTTTTGGTTTGTTCGATTTCCCCGTTCACCAGAGCCTGGCGAACTAGAATCTGCCGGCGCTGAAAATCGACGCAATCCCACTGCAAGCCGTCGATCTCTCCGGTCCGAAGACCTGTAAAGAAGCGAACGGTGTAGTAGTTCCTGAAGTCCGCTCGAACCGTGGAGAGAATCAGCCGAACCTCCTCCAGTGAAAATGGTTCCACATCCGAGCGGGGCACCTTCAGTGATTTGATCCCCTGGTAGGGTGAGGTAAACTCATACCGGTTGGCTGCCTCTCCCAGAATCATGCGCAAAGGCGTCATGATGCGGTTAATACGGCTGGCGGAAAGTGGCTTTTTGCTCCGGGTTTCTACTTTGGCGAGTGACGCCCGGAACGAAAGAATTTCCTGCCTGGTGATGTGGCCAACCTCCTTCTCCCCAAACTCCGGGATCAGGTAGTTTTTCAGCGTGCCTTCGATGGTGGTGATGTGTGACTTTCGCCACTGCACCCGCATCTCATCCAGCCAGGTTTCACAAAACTCACTAAATAACGGCGTGTCGTGTGCTTCGCGAGAGCGCCGGAGCTCTGCTTGCCGCGTAAACTCATGGGCTTTGGGGCTGTTTGGGAAATATTTGTGGTACTCGAACGTACCCAGTGTGATTTCCGCTTCGATTCGTTTGAGAATCGCCTCGAGTTTTTTCCGATTTGCGGGCGTGTTATCAAGAGCGGTTTGCTCTCGGCAGCGTTTGTCCCGGTAGCGGAAGTCAAAGAACAATTTGCCAGTCTCTGGCCGCTCTACAATCTTACCCACGGCACACACCTCCCCGTGCCATCGGCACGGCAAACACAGTGCTGCTGGCCTGGTCAAACATGTCTTGCTCGACTTTCTCCCAGATATAGAGAATCTTTCGGCCGCCAAAGGGGCGGAAATAATGGATGCCCTCAAGCAGCACGGAATCCTTCAGCCGTTCACGGATGGTCCGAACATCGTATTTGATGCGTTGAGCGAGCTCTTCGGTGGTCAGATACTCTTGTGACATAACAATTCACCTCTGCTATGGTTTGGTGCTGGAGAACATGGTGCGCTGTTAGCGCTTCAAAATGTCCTCCTGAAGATCATTATGCACTCATAAAGACCTTTTGCAAGTCTTTTTGATCTCCTGCGGGTTAATTTGTTCTTTGGTGGGCCAAATGATTAAGTGCCATCTGTCCAAACTGATGGGTGAGAAAAAGCTCAAGATTGTTGATGTGGCGAGGGATACAGGGGTGAATCGCGGGACGATTACCCGGCTGTATCACGAGACTGCGAGCCGGGTAGAGTTGGAAGCAATTGATGCCCTTTGTCGTTATCTGGACTGTGATGTAGGCGATCTGTTCGAATTTAAGAAAGATCAGTAAACAAGTTCTGGTGAGGAGCAGTTCAGGCAATGGCGATTCCAGATTTCCAATCGGTCATGAGACCTGTCCTTTTGGCCGTTAGTGACGGCGCAGCAAAACCTTTGGCGGATGTGCGAGAGACAGTAAAAGAGCATTTTCGGTTGACGGAGCAAGAGCGAAAGGAGCGTTTACCGTCAGGAAACCAGACGGTGATTAATAACCGGGTTGGGTGGGCCAGAACTTACCTTAACAAAGCTGGGCTTTTGACCATTCCTGAGAGGGGAATGGTGCAGATCACTGAGCGTGGTCAAAGCGCGCTGCAACAGGGTCCAGACCGCATAAGTGTCACCTGGCTGAAGCAGTTTCCGGAGTTCCATGATTTTCACTCCCATAAGTCCAAGCCCGCCCCCAATAAGATTGAAGACGAAGAGGAAAGTCTGGAAGAGGCAACACCTGATGAGCAGCTTTCTTCTGCGCACCAATCCTTGATGGCGAGCCTTGCTGACGAAGTGCTGGACAGTATTCGACAAGCATCGCCAACGTTTTTTGAGAAGTTGGTGGTCGATCTGATGATCTCGATTGGATATGGCGGCTCAAGACGAGAAGCCGGCCAGGCCACGCAAGCTACCAACGACGATGGCATCGACGGAATCATTAAAGAAGACAAGCTGGGTTTGGATACGATCTACCTGCAGGCGAAACGGTGGGCAAATACGGTTCATCGTCCCGAGATTGATAAGTTTATCGGTGCATTAACCCGCCAGAGGGCTCGGAAAGGTGTGTTCCTAACGACATCAGATTTTTCCGCCGGAGCACGTGAAGCAGCTGCAGGATTGGATATGAAAGTAGTACTAATCGACGGGCGCGAGCTAGCCCAGTTGATGATTGAAAACAACCTTGGGGTCAACGTGAAAGAGACGTATGAAGTGAAACAGGTCGATTCCGACTATTTCATTGAAGACTAGTGCTTTGTACCTTTTAGCGTTGCTGTTGGCCGCCAAACTGTAGTAAAAGGTTACGGGGTGATAACGGCCTAATTATATAGTTATTTGCATTGACGGGGCACTATGGAACAGCGGCCTTACCTCGCGTCAGATATTAGCCGATTGAGCCGGCTGGTTAACGAGAATACGCGAGACAGATCCCTTCTAGAAACCGTCCTTTTCGAATTACAGTTCCGCAAAACTGGGGCCGCGAAACAACTTAAACGTCGGGCAGAGCAACTTCTTTCTGCCCTGGCTCAGGGGTCCGATAGTGCAGAAACAGAGCAATCTCTGGGCTCCTCTACGCCAAAGCAAGATCAACCTCGGGTCGGAAAACCGAAATTGGAACAGGAATCTAGCGGATCCATGTCTAAAGAACAAAACCAACAAACAATAGAAAACTTCCTGAGCTCTGTAGATCCGTTTGTGCTTGAATCGTTGGAGCTCATGCGCAAGAAACTACTCGATCTTACCGCCCGAAATAGGCTGCTTAATTTTCCAATCCAGCAAAAAAGCGCTGCGCTTCGGATAATCGATGAAGTTCCTAATCAGTTGTGTTCAGAGCTACTCGTAGAGCGCGAGCTGAAGTTTAAACCTGTTCCGCATCCCACTCGTGAGCAACTGATTCAGCATGGCTACCTGGAGATCGATGATGATAGTGGCGAAGAACGGCAAGTAAAGTCTAGTCCCGACGCACGAGAGTGGGCAAAAGTGCTTGGCTTTTACGTTCATTATGAATTGCCAAGAGAAGATGAAGTGCCTGGCGATGATAAGCACCAAGACGATTCCATCCAGGTACTACTTTATCCTCCGGAAATGGAGTCCAGATTACGAGCAATCCGAAGCAAAGCTCAAACGGCGTTAGAGGAAACAGGTGCAAGCATTTTGTATCTCTCACTCGGCTTCCTTGAGTGGGCTGAGAACGATGATGCCTCTAAAACGCGACTTGCTCCGCTGTTCACAATCCCAGTTCACCTTAGCCGAGGAAGGCTTGATCACAGCACCGGAACCTACCAATACACTCTCAGCTATACCGGCGAGGATATTCTTCCGAACCTGTCGCTCAAAGAAAAACTTGCGCTCGATTTCGGGCTCGCGTTGCCTGAAGTGTCAGAGGATGAGTCCCCCGAAAAGTATCTCGACAAAGTTGAGAAACTGATAAAAACGACGAAGCCGGACTGGTCAGTTCGTCGTTACGGAGCACTCGCTCTGCTGAATTTTGGCAAGATGTTGATGTATCTTGACTTGGACCCAAAGCGTTGGCCGATTGATGATCGTAACTTGGTTCAGCACCCACTTGTTCAACGTTTCTTCAGAAGTTCGGAGAATGCAGCGGGTGGGAGTAGCGGTTCCGGTTCCGGTTCCGGTTCCGGTGAGCATTTCATTGATGCCGTTGGTCAGGTTCATTATCTTTTCCCAATTATCGATGATGCTGATAGCTCACAGCACAGTGCTTTGATTGACGCTGTTAACGGTGAAAACCTTGTCATCGAGGGGCCGCCAGGCACTGGTAAATCTCAAACAATAACGAATTTGATTGCTGCAGCGATGCTCAACGGCAAAAAAGTCTTATTTGTCGCAGAAAAAATGGCTGCTCTCGACGTAGTTAAGAGTCGCCTCGACAAAGCTGGACTTGGAGATTTCTGCCTTGAGCTACACAGCCACAAATCCCAGAAGCGAAAAGTTCTCGATGATATAAGTGCTCGAGTCACCGCACAGAAGCACCTCTCCTCTACTCAGAGTATTGATGCTGAAATCGCTCGGTATGAGGAGTTGAAGGATCAGCTCAATCAGTATGCCCGGGAAATCAATATGTCTTGGGCCAACACGAACCAAACAATCCATGAGATTTTTAGTGGAGCGGCCCGTTATCGACAGCAACTTGCGATCCGCCCAACGGATCTTCACGTTGCAGGCCTGTCTGGGCGCGAACTCACCGACGTGGTTCAGCTCAAATTAGCGGATCAGGTCAAAGAGTTTCAGAAAATCTACCGAGCAATGATAGATCAAGTCGGTCAAGGTGCGAGTCTTAATGATCACCCGTGGTCTGGCGTTGAAAATACCGCCATTCAACTGTTCGACTCAGAGCAAATCGTTTCCGTACTAAATCGATGGCAGCATTCTTTAGAGCGTTTAGAAGCTCACAATCAGCGGATCGCGCGAGCATTTGGTTTTGAAGCGTTGAACCTTGCGTTAGTGGATCGATGTGAATCCTTAGCTTTGGATCTGAGAGATTTACCTGAACTCTCTCGAAAAGAGTTGTTCCAGGCTCTTGATCGCCTTGACCAAAATACCCAGTCAAATGTTGAGTTATTACTGCATCTGCATCGGAATATTCAGGAAAACTTCGAGGCGTTGCAGGAGGATATATGCTCGGAAAAACTTAGTTCCATTGCTGAGGGCGGGAGTTTACCGCCGTTTCCGGATCTACATCGTCTAACTGGGGCAGATCGTAAAGAGAAGTTCTCAAATATTGTTCGAGCGATTATCAAGCTCCAGAAAATTGAGAGCTCGCTTGCTCCTCTTGATCGGCATTTGCAGGAACTGAAATCCGCACTTCCCTCTCCACTGAGCGAGCATTATGGGCCGACGATCGTAGGGCTCGACTCTGCAATAAAGATGATTGAATTGATTGGCTCTTTGGACGGTTCGTTGATCAACCTCAGGTCTGCTCATTTCGATGAGGACGACTTGGATGCAACCCTCGAAGACCTGAAAGAAAAAACGAGTTATTTACGCTCATTACGTAAAAAAACAGCCGAGAGCTTTGACCTAGAAAAACTTCCAAATTCAAGAGAGTTGAAGTCAATTCAAGCTCAAATTCAACGCGAGGGAATGGGGAAGTGGTTTTCAGGAGACTGGTGGCAGGCCCGTAAGCAGTTAAAGGCATTGGCCGCCAACCCAGATATTAAAGTTAAAGAACTCAGTGAAGTCATTGCCGAGTCGATTGAATACGTATCCGGCATGGAGGCGTTTGACTCAAATCGCTATCAGCTCGAAATAGGCTCGGGCTTTGATGGGTTAGAGACGGACATTGGCGCCTTGAAAAGGCTCCGGGAGTGGTACAAACGAGTTAGGAGCATCTATGGCATTGGGTTTGGTCAAACCGTGGTGATTGGTGACTCGATATTTGCTCTCGAAAGTAGGTTATTCAAAGGTATTCAGCAGCTTGAAAGTAAAGGGATTACCCGAGAGCTCAGGGATAATTTAAAAGCATTGGAGGAAGTGCGCGAGGTTATCCCTAACATTCAGCAGGAGCTGGATAGAAATCGGAACCTTACTGGCGATGATGGCTCACTGCTCACTGAGCACCAGCGATTGAAGGCAGCGGGCGCGATGATTCAGCACTGGTTCAAAAGCGATGAACTCTCGGTTGAGTTCATCGAGGACCGAATTGACCAGTTGAAACAACTTGAGCAGGCTAGGTCAAGCTTTGCAGAAGACACGCTGCTTGAAGAGCTCTTTTCGCCTCAGGCTAAATTGGCTGTCGGTCCAAATGCTGATAACAAAGATGCGCTCGAGTCCATCCGAGAGACACTGGATTTCGCAAATTACGTTCAGCGCAAGCTCCGATTTGAACCTCTGAGACAGGTTATTCTGTCCATCAAAACTCACGAGGAATATGAGCTCCTTAAGGCCGAAGCAGAGGGCTACCTGAAAGCGTGGAGTGAGCAGGAAGATGCGTGCGAACTATTCAAAAGCAAAACTGAACTGAACTCTGGACAGTGGCTGGTCAGCCCAGGGTGGAGTATCGAGGAGCTTAGCCAGAGAAACCTCTGTGCAATACAGAAGCCGGAGTGGTTGAACGATTGGGTCAACTTTGTTCGCATCCGAAACGAAATGCGGGCTCAGGGCCTCGAGCCGCTTTGGCGTATGGTAACTAATGGAAAACTCTATATTGAACGTGCGGGCGAAGCCTTGAACCTCGCAATTTATGACCAGTTGTCCAGAGAGATTCTGGTTGAGAAGCCTCACCTTGCCCGAATCTCTGGGAAGGGCCAAGAGGCACTGCAGAGCACCTTCCGAGAATACGATCAGAAACTGAAAAAGTTACAACGTAAGCGAATCGCGAATGTTCTGGCCGAGCGCCATGTGCCCGAAGGCTTCGCAGGAGGCAGGAAGTCTGAATATACAGACATGGCGTTGATTAAAAACGAGTTGGGGAAGAAGGCAAGGCATATTCCGATTCGCCAGTTGGTTAATCGGGCAAGCAATGCCTTGTTGGCGTTGAAGCCGTGTTTCATGATGGGGCCAATGTCAGCTGCGCACTACCTCAAACCAGGCCATCTGCAGTTTGATTTGGTGGTCATGGACGAGGCATCCCAGGTTAAACCGGAAGATGCACTTGGTGTTATCGCCAGAGGCGCTCAACTAGTGGTGGTTGGTGACCCAAAACAGTTGCCGCCAACCAGCTTCTTTGATCGACAGGACATGAATGACGATGACGAAGAGACTGCTGCCGTAGCGCAGACAGACAGCATTCTTGATGCTTCCTTGCCGCTCTTCAAAATGCGCCGTCTACGCTGGCACTACCGGTCACAGCATGAAAGCTTGATTGCGTTCTCGAACCGTAACTTTTACGACAACGATCTTGTGATTTTCCCATCACCTCATGCCAAGGCCCAAGAGTACGGCGTTAAATTCAGTTACGTGAAGGGCGGGCGTTTCGTCAATCAGCACAACATTGAAGAAGCTCGCGTTGTAGCAAAGGCGGTCGTGAAGCACGCGGTGAAACATCCGAATGAGTCACTTGGCATCGTTGCGATGAGCTCCAAGCAGCGAGAACAAATAGAGCGAGCCGTAGAGGAAGAGTGCAAGGCCGACAATGCAGTTGCTGAAGCAATTGAAGCGCTCCGCAATCTGGAAGATGGCCTTTTTATCAAGAATTTGGAAAACGTTCAGGGAGATGAGCGAGATGTGATCTTCATCTCTTGCACGTATGGCCCGACTGAGATTGGTGGGCGGGTTTACCAGCGATTTGGTCCAATCAATTCAGACGTGGGTTGGCGGCGCTTGAACGTTCTGTTTACACGCTCAAAGAAACGGATGCATATTTTCAGCTCCATGCGCTCTGAGGACATACTTATTTCAGAGACTTCCAAGCGTGGTGTCATCGCTCTGCGCAACTTCCTGGATTACGCCGAGAAAGGCAGTATGGAAGGCGCGCCAATACATACCGGGAAGGCGCCCGACAGTGATTTTGAGGTGTCTGTTATTGAGGCCCTCCATCAGGCCGGTTTCGAGAGTGAGGCACAAGTGGGTGTGGCCGGATTCTTCATTGATATCGCGGTCAAAGACCCTGGAAAGCCGGGGCGCTATCTGATGGGCATTGAATGCGACGGAGCAACGTATCACTCCGCGAAATCTGCGCGTGATCGCGATCGCTTACGCCAAGAGATATTGGAACGGCTTGGCTGGAGAATTCGACGGATCTGGTCGACGGATTGGTTCAGTAATCCCCAAGGTGAGCTTGAGCCGATTATCCGTGAGCTTCATAGTTTGAAGACGGAAAGGCGAGAAGATGTAGAGCTCTTCGAGCTAGATGCAGAACCTGTCGAAGAGGTTGAGACAAGCCCGGGCCTTGAAGCACCGAGGGCTATCGAGTTGTTCGATGACGTCGCCGATTTGCGTGGACGTTTAGAATCGTTTGCCGACACCATCATTGCGAAGCAGTTTCCCGATACGCCTAAGGATAGGCGTTTGCTGCGGCCGGCCATGATTGAAGCACTGGTTGAACATGAACCAGTCACCTCATCGGAGTTTGTGGAATTCATTCCAGAGTATCTGCGAAAATCCACGGATGCCAAGGAAGCCAAGATGTATCTAGCCCAGGTTTTAGAAATTGTCATGGGGTCAGAAGTGTCCCAAGATGATCTGCTGGGCTAGATCGAGAGCAATAATTATTTTTTCATAATCATAGAGAAACAATGAATTAGATATTACCGATGAACTCTTGTCCAATGTCGAAAAACCTGGAGTTATTGTCAAATCTGGTGTATGACCATCAGGCAGCGTTCCTGTCAGATTGATCTTCCACCTGTATTCCATCCTGAAACTGTACGTTATCCACGACCAGCTTCAGTTGGTCGAACCCCTTGATCCGCTTCCAGCGTTTCTGGGCGGATTGGAGCAGTTTGAACACCATCGATAACGTGGTGTCCCGGTTGCCACAGGAGCGGCTCCGCTTGGTTCTGAGCCTCACCGTGGCAAACGTGGATTCAATCGGATTGGTGGTCCGCAAGTGAATCCAGTGAGTCGCCGGAAAATCGTAGAAGGCCAGCAGCTCATCCCGGTCCTTCTCCAGGTTTTCCATGGCCTTCGGGTACTTGTCTCGGAATCGTCTCAAGGTGCTGTCGAACGCCTTGTGGGCGCTGTCTCGGGTCTCCGCCAGGTAGATTTCATGCAAGGCTGACTTCACCTTCGGTTGTACCGACTTGGGCAGCTTGTCCAACACGTTGGCGGTCTTATGCACCCAGCACCGCTGATGCCGGGTGTCCGGAAACACCTTGCTCAGAGCCTTCCAGAAGCCCAGTGCGCCGTCGCCAACAGCCAGCTTGGGCGAGGGCTCCAAGCCACGTTCCCGCAAATCCGTGAGTAGCTCTCGCCAGCTGGCTTCGGACTCCCGGTGGCCGTCCTCGACAGCCACCAGCTCCTTGTGACCATGCTCGGTCACGCCGATGATCACCAGCAGGCAGAGCCGGTCATCCAGACGGACGTTGCTGTACACGCCGTCAGCCCACCAGTACACATAGCGTTTCTGACTCAGGTCCCGTCGCTGCCAGCCCTTGTGCTCATCAAGCCACTTCGACTTGAGCCGGGAGACCGTGTTCGCCGACAGGCCATTGGCCTGCTCGCCGACCAGCGCGCTCAGGGCCTCCTGGAAGTCACCGGAGGAAACGCCACGCAGGTAGAGCCAGGGAATCAGTTCCTCCAGACTCCGGGCGCGCTTCAGGTACGGTGGCAGCAGGTGGCTGTTGAAGCGAATACCGGAGCCACTGCGATCCCGGACTTTGGGAACCTGGACTTCTACGTCGCCGACGCCTGTCTGAACAGCGCGTTTGGGAAGGTGCCCATTACGCACCACAGCACGGCGGCCATCCGGCGTCTTGACGTCCGCGTACTGCTTCAACAGGCTCTCCAGCTCCGTCTCAACGGCCTGTGCGATCAGGTCCCGGGCACCCTGCCGGATCAACTCGTGCAACGGGTCGTTGCTGGCTACCTCTGGTTGTGAAAGAGCATGCAGGTTAGACTCGGACATGGCGTATCATTCCTCTGTTGGTTGTGATCTTGGCGGTGATCAACCAACAGGATACGCCACCCCTTCAACCTGCTTCCATACACCAGAAATCACCATAACTCAAAAACCTGGGGTGCCAGATAGACCGAGAGGGTTTGGATCTCTCGGTCTATGGCGGGTAGCCGCCTACCTGCTGTTCATCAAGCTCTTGGATGAGCCGTAGTGAAACGAGAGCTTGCGCACTTGCAACCAAATGGTCGTTTGTTGAACACGCCGGCTTTCCCCATAAAATTACCCGATTTCGGCTTGTTTTATGTCCAACAATCAAGTGCAACAATCTATGATAAGAAAAGGCTCCTTTTATGATCATAGGTTATGCGCGCGTCAGCACCCAAGACCAAAACCCCGAACTCCAAGTGGACGCCCTGGAGAAAGCCGGGGCCGAACAGGTCTTCCAGGAAAAATTTACCGGAACATTACGTGAGCGGCCCGAGCTGTCGCAGTGCCTCCGTATGCTCCGGCCGGGTGATGTCTTGGTCGTTTGGAAGCTGGATCGCCTCGCTCGATCTTTGAAGGACCTGGTAGAGATAGTTCAGGACCTACACGATCGCGGTATCGGCTTTAAATCTCTGACGGAATCCATTGACACTACCAGCTCAGGTGGACGCTTGGTTTTTCATATTTTCGGTGCCCTGGCAGAGTTTGAGCGTGACCTGATAAGAGAGCGGACGATGGCTGGATTACAGGCTGCCCGAGCTCGTGGGCGAATGGGTGGAAGAAAGCCTGTTATGACCGGCTCAGATGTGAAAAAAACGGCGGCTATGCTGTCCGATCCGATGATGACCAAAACAGAAGTTGCCCTGCACTTCCACGTCAGCCGGACAACGTTGAACACTTCACTTAAGCGTGAAGGGTACGCTATGTAAAGCGCGGGAAATTATCCATGGTTTGGTAGGTTTGGTTTGGCATAGCGCATTCGTTAATTAGAGGACGACCCTGCTCGAATATAACCACTCACATCTATTCCAAGGTCTAAAAGCAAAGCTAGTGGTTGCTGCCACTGCGGTCATCAATGGCTTTTCAGTAGCCACAAGAGATAGCAGCACTTTTTAGGCCGCGGGTGTAACAGCAATCAACCCGTGGAAAACATAAGCAAGTTTGGCCAATTAATAGCAAAACCAAAAGAATTAGGAGCCGTTAGTGTCACGACTGACCGATTTGATTGCCAAGGCAAAAGCCAAAGACGCGGCGTTAGGGGCCGAGCTGGATCGAGAGTTCAGAATGCTGTCGTCACGGTTACCCTTCGGGCTGAACTTCGAGCGTCATAGCCCGGAAGCGGTAGAATTGCCGCTGCGACCGATTCGGAAGGGTGACAAGGTACGCGTATTGCCGGAGCGTGGCTCCACCAAGAAAGGCGATCAGCGGCTATGGCAGGTGAAGAGCATCCAAAGAGCTAAGAAGTTCGCTGTTTTGGAGTTACTGGGTGCCGAAGAGAGCGAAACGCAAACCGTGGCGCTGGATGACTTGGTGGTGGTAGCCGAGTTCCGCGACACCATCTATCCAGGGCTAGTCAGTACGGGCAAGGTACAGCGTGGGGAAGACAAGCCATGCCATACAGTCATTAATGGTGAAAACTACCATGCCCTGAAAGCACTGACCTACACCCATCGCGGCAAAGTGGATGCGATCTATATAGACCCACCCTACAACACCGGGGCGAAGGACTGGAAGTATAACAACGACTATGTTGAAAGCGATGATCAATATCGTCACAGCAAATGGTTGGCCATGATGGAGCGCCGCTTATTAGTGGCGAAAGAGCTGCTGAATCCGGTGGATTCAGTGTTAATAGTTGCGATTGACGAAAAAGAATATTTGCGGTTGGGTTTGTTGTTAGAGCAAACCTTTCCAGATGCGCGCATTCAGATGGTGACTGCTGTTATCAATCCTCGCGCTGGCGTGGCGAGGCCTGATGAGTTTACGCGAACTGAAGAGTATCTATATATCGTCCAATTTGGCTCGTCGAGTGTGTTGGCGGCCCCAATGTCGGGGGAAGAGGTTCCTGTAAAGAATACTTCCCCGATATGGTTTTCTCTCATGAGAACTGGATCGAATAGTTCACGAGAAGCTCGACCAAATTTGTTTTATCCGATATGGGTAAGATCCGATGGCTCTTTGCACTCAGTAGGCGAGACAATTCCGTTGGGCGCTGACAGAGAAGAGGTAAAACCTCCATCCCCGGATGTCAGTGCCGTTTGGCCTATTCGTCCGGATGGTTCTGAGAATACTTGGCAACTTGGCTCAGTATCAGTTCGTGCTGCATTTCGAGAAGGCTCTGCTCGGCTTAATGTCTCTGGGACACGATTTACAGTAAATTATCTTAGGGCGGCTGAAAAACGTCGCATTGAAAATGGTGAGATTGATGTTCTTGGGAAGGATGAGTCAGGCGCGCTGATCCTTCGCCATAGGGAAGGGGCTGTTCGATTAACAAGGCCGCGAACAGTCTGGACAAGTCCCGCTCATGACGCCGGTTTGTATGGCTCGACATTGCTGCGCTCGTTAATTCCGAATAGAAAATTTCCCTTTCCGAAATCGCTCTATGCTGTCGAAGATGCACTTCGTTTCTTTGTGGCCAAAAAATCCGAAGCCATAGTTCTCGACTTCTTTTCGGGTTCAGGTACCACGGCCCACGCTGTAATGCGCCTGAATAAGCAGGATGGTGGGCGCCGCCAGTGCATTTCAGTAACAAATAATGAGGTTGCCGCTGACGAGCAGAAAGCATTGCGTAAAGAAGGCTTAAGGCCTGGCGATCCGGGCTGGGAAAAATTAGGCATCTGCGACTACATCACCAAACCCCGCGTTGCTGCGGCTATCACCGGGAAGATACCGGACGGTGAGCCGATTAAGGGAGATTACAAGTTTACTGATGAATTCCCTATGTCGGATGGCTTCGAGGAGAACGCCGAGTTTTTCACCTTGACGTATGAAACCCCGTTATCGGTCAGCCACAACCTGGCGTTTAGCCGAGTTGCGCCGCTGCTGTGGTTGCGCGCTGGGGCGCGTGGGCGTCGTATTGAGAAGCTTCCCGCCGATGGATGGGCTGTGGCCGATGCCTATGCACTGTTAAACAACGTGGATGCAGCTACACCCTTTATCGAGGCACTGGCCCAGGTGGATGGGGTACGCATTGCCTATATCGTTACCGACGATGACCGCCGCTTCCAGGCAATCGCCAAGCGGTTGCCCGATGGCGTTGAGCCAGTGCGCCTGTACGAGTCTTATCTCACCAACTTCAGCTTCACCAACGGAGAATAACGGATGAAGTTCACGCTCAAAGACTATCAGCGCGACGCCGTCCGCGATTCCTTGAATAACCTGGGCAAGGCCCGTCGCCTTTGGCACAGTGAAGCCGACAGGACGGCATTCTCACTTACTGCGGTAACCGGCGCGGGTAAAACAGTCATGGCTGCGGCCACGTTCGAGGCGCTGTTTCACGGTGACGATGAGTTCAGCTTTGATGCCGACCCTGGTGCAGTGGTGATCTGGTTCAGCGATGACCCCTCGTTGAACGAGCAAACCCGCTTTCGTTTTATCGAGGCCAGTGATCGTATTAACTACACCGACTTGGTGGTGATCGAAAACACCTTCAACAGGCCGAAGTTCCAGGCCGGGAAAATCTACTTTCTCAATACCCAGAAGCTAAGCAAGAATAGCCTACTGGTGCGTGGCCATGATCCCGAGGAAATGGCGGCTAAAGTGGATGGCACGTTTCCCGACATGCGCCCTGACCTGCGTGCGTACACTATCTGGGATACCATAAAGAACACAATTGAAGACCCGGATTTGACGCTGTATCTCGTGCTGGATGAGGCGCACCGGGGTATGGGCAAACAGACGGCAGCTAGCCAGAACGACAGGAATACTATCGTTCAACGGCTCATCAATGGCGTGGGTAGCGTCCCCGGCATTCCAGCTGTGTGGGGTATCTCGGCCACTGTGGAGCGATTCAATAAGGCGATTGAGTCAGCAGGCAAGCACATCAAGCTGCCCAATGTGGAAGTTGATGCGTCCAAGGTGCAAGAGTCCGGCCTTATAAAAGACACCATCCTACTGGATATACCGGACAATGTCGGTGACTTTGATACCGTTCTGGTACGTCGAGCAACCGACAAATTGAAAGAGTCCACCGCTGCCTGGGCAGCTTACTCAAAGCAGCAGCAGGAAGCCCATGTTGTCGTCCCGTTGATGGTTCTGCAGGTTCCCAATACGCCTGACCCCGATGAAATCGGGCGGGCGCTGGATACTATTTTCGAGCGCTACCCTGAGCTGCCATCTGTCAGCGTGGCGCACGTTTTCGGGGATCACACCACACAGCGCTTCGGTAACCGCGACGTGCCCTACATCGAGCCTCAGCGAGTCGAGGAGTCAACCTGGGTGCGGGTGTTGATCGCCAAGGATGCCATCAGCACAGGCTGGGATTGTCCGCGAGCTGAGGTCATGGTTTCTTTCCGTGCAGCCAAGGACAAGAACCACATTACCCAGTTGCTGGGCCGTCTGGTGCGTTCGCCACTGGCTCGCCGTATCCCTGGTAATGACCGCTTAAATGCGGTGGACTGCTTACTGCCAAAATTCAATCGCAAGGCTGTAGAGCAGGTTGTCGATGAGTTGACGACCGGTAGCGAGGCAGCAACGCCAGGCCGCGTCTTGCTCGACTATATCGAAGTGGTACCGAACCCTGCTGTCTCACCTGCCGTGTGGGACGCGTTCGAGGCGTTACCGTCGCAGACACGCCCGCAGCGTGGTGCCAAGCCTGCTGTCAGGTTGACTGCGCTGGCCCATGAGTTGGCGTCCGACGATATCCTCCCTGGTGCAGGCAGGCTGGCCCATGCCGAAATGCACGCATCCCTGGATAAGTTTCAGGCCGACAACGCAGCCAAGATCAAGGATAAGCGGCAGTCCGTGTTGGTTGTGGACGGCAAGACAGTGAAAGCGGACATGCTGGGCCAGGGGCGCAGCCTGGAACAGTTCTGGGAAGATGCCGACGTGGCGGTAATCGACGACGCCTACCGGCGCGCAGCTCGCATTTTCAGCCCGGCGATTGCCCATTCGTATGTTGACCATTTGGCCAGCCAGGAGGCCGACCGGGATGACGACCCGGAAGCATTCCTGGAAGCCATCGTTGAAGCTCGCGTAACCGTTGCTGGCTTGGGCCTGGTTATGGAGGCACAAGCTTATTTCGATGCCGAGGCGGACAAACTGGCGAAGGCCTGGCTGTCCAAGTATCGGGAGCAGATCAAGGCCCTGAGCGATGATCGAAGGGAATCCTATCGGCAGATCATCGAAATGAGCACGGAGCCGCAAGACGCAGGGTTGCTGAAGCCAGAGGCCCGTTATGAGGCGACCAAGGCGAACGAAAACGGCAAGGTGAGAGTCTTCACGGCCTGGGATAGTCACTTGCTATGCGATCAAGCAGGAAAGTACCCGGCTGACATGAATGACTGGGAGCGTACCGTTGTCGAGACTGAATCGGCCAGGCCGGGCTTCACATCTTGGTACCGCAATCCGCAGCAGCCAGGGCAGTCGTCGCTGGGTATCGCCTACCAGGAAGCTGGCCAGTACAAAATCCTGCGCCCTGATTTCATCTTCTTTGCCGAGCAAGATGGCCAAGTCGTCGCGGATATTGTTGACCCACATGGACTCCACTTAGCCGATGCTTTGCCCAAACTGCAAGGACTAGCTATGTATGCAGAGAGGCACGCCGGTGCATACCGCCGCGTTGAATCAGTGGCAGAAGTGAAGGATAAACTTAGAGTACTTGACCTGACCAAGTCTGAGGTACGACAAGCCATCACTGATGCCACAGAGACCGCTGGATTGTTTAGTAGCATATTGGCTGACGACTATTAAAATCCTCCCGCGGGAAATCGTACGGGAAAAGGGTAAATCGCCTCGGAAGAAAAAATAACGAAGCGGGCACACGGATGTGCCTTTGATCCCGCTGCCGGCTGTGGTGGCCGTCTGTTCGAGATGAAAATCTGCTGCGCATAATCTGGGGTTATGGTGACCCCCTCAACCTTCAGCAACGTCGCCACCGGCTTTCCTGTCTTGTGCTTTCTCTCGACGTAAATGAACGAAACAATGAAGCAAGCGGCACGGCGCTCGCTCGCACCAGATCAAGTTTCTCCTGTCCTGCTGAAGCCTGAAGCGCGGGTCGCTTTTGGCGCCCGGCCTGAACACGCGTGATGCACGCTTGGTTGGATGACCACTACTGGTAGAGGCAGTTATAGCTCTCGGAACCATTGCATTCAGCAAATGCATTGTAAGTGCTCAGCGCGGCCCTTTTCTGTGTCCATTACGCAAGATGACGATTTCAGTGCAAAGGTCAAAATTCCACGGCCGGAAAAAATGCCCTAGAAACCGTGGACACACCATGGACACAATTTGGACACAGACAAATAAAAAGGGCCTACGTTTTCACGTAAGCCCTTGAAAAATATGGCGCGCCCGAGAGGATTCGAACCTCTGACCTCTGCCTCCGGAGGGCAGCGCTCTATCCAGCTGAGCTACGGGCGCATTCGAAATTGTTGATTGCTCGTCAATTTCGAGTGCGCAATCTTACGTGCGCCGGACGCGTCTGTCCAGCCCCTCGCGGTAACTCTGTTTTCACACCTTCGGCAGTTTCTGTTCCGGTGTGATACTGACCAGATCAGTGTCATTGCTGAAGGTGACTTCGCCGTCCTGCATCGACACCTGTAGCGTCATTGAGCGCTCCACCAGGCGAGCCAGTGCGGCGGTGTTTTCGGCGGGAAGGTCGACGATGGTCAGGTTGCCAAATCTTTCCAGCTTGTTATGGTGTTTCTTCCACCACACCGGCACCGCGCGGCCACCGTAGGTATACAGAATGACCTGCTGCGACCGGTTGCAGGCTTTGCGAACCCGGTCTTCGTCTGGCAGGCCCAACTCTACCCAGAGTTCGATGTCATCGGTCAGGGATTTCTGCCACAGCTCCGGTTCGTCATCGGTGCTCAGGCCTTTGGTAAACTCCAGCGTATCTGTGGCGTTCAGGGCAAAGGCCAGCAGCCGGATCATCATTCGCTCATCGGTTTCTGACGGGTGGCGGGCGATGGTCAGGTGGTGGTCGGCGTAGTAATGCCGGTCCATATCCGCGATATGGAGTGTGGCTTTGAAAATAGTGGCTTTCAGCGCCATTGAGCGTCCTGTGTTTTGGGTGGCAGGGCAGTAGTGTAGAGCAATTTTGACTTGGCAGGGCAGAGCGGCATGGTGATGTTGTGGGGATTTCTGGTTCTGGTGGGGTTCTTTTTGCTGGGCGAAGCACTGCGGGTTCTGGTGGGCTTACCCGTGAGTGGCGGTGTGTTGGGCATGGTTATGGTCACGCTGAAACTGATGCTCCGCGGGCGGATAACGAATGAGCTTGCTGCCGCCAGCCAGGGTTTGATTTCGGTGTTGGTGGTACTGATTACCCCCGGCGTTGTGGGTGTGTTTTTTATTGCAGACCAGTTCGCCGGGCATTGGGGTGCGGTGGTGGTGGCACTGGTGATTGGCACTTTGCTCAGCGTGTTCACCACGCTGTTGCTGATGAAAAAACTCACCGGTGGTCAGGCTGGAGGCAACCGCAATGGCTGACCAGACTGGCTCGCTAAACGCTGTAGTGTCTGCTTGGACGTCGGGGCCTATGCTTTCCATTGGCCTGACTCTGGGAGCGTTTATTGCCGCGCAATGGTTGTTTGCCCGGCTTGGGCGCCCCTTGTGGCTGCCGCCAGTGCTGATCGCGGCGCTGCTTCTGGCGGCAGTGGTGGCCATCAGTGGCCTCGGGTTTGAACGCTATGAGCAGGGCGCACGTTGGCTAACGGTGCTGCTGGGGCCGGCAACGGTTGCGCTTGGTGTTCCCTTGTATCAGCAAATGCATCACATCCGGGCGCTGTGGCGACCAATTATGGTGACGCTGCCCCTGGCCGCTAGCCTGGCGGCGTTCTATGCCCTGGCTATTGCCTGGTTGATGGGGGCGGCGCCCATGGTTCTGGCATCACTGGCGCCGAAATCCGTTACGGCGCCCATTGCCATGGGTATCACTGAGGAGTTGGGTGGGTCGGTGTCGCTTACATTGGGTGGATTGCTGATCACCGGCGTGCTGGCCTCGCTGTTCGTGGATTGGTGCGCCCGCTGGCTCCGGATTACCGACGACCGCATCATCGGTTTTGCCCTTGGGCTCAATGGTCACGCCATTGGCACGGCCCGTGCGTTTGAGATCAGCCACACGGCTGGCGCCTTTGCGTCTCTGGGGATGGGGCTAACGGGTGTATTTACGGCGTTATTCCTGCCGCTGGCCTTCTGGATGATCTGATACATTTATTAGCAAAAAGTTAAGTACAAATGGTTGCAATTCTCGTTTGTAATGACAATAATTATCACTAACTTTTATGGCGTTAGTGAGAGACAGCTATGTACGTCTGCCTTTGCCACGGGGTAACTGATCGAGAAATCCGGGAAGCCGCTGAAGAAGGGGTATCCTCTATGCGTCAACTTGGCAAACAGCTGGGTGTGGGTACCCAGTGTGGCCGTTGCGCCTGTACGGCCCGGGAAATACTCCGTGAGAGCCGGTCGCCGGATTACCTCTCGCTGGCGAACATGCTTGCCCAACCGGCCTGACTGCCTCGTTATTGCCCCGCATTTTCAATTGCGACTTTTTTACAGTCGCGGTTTTTTATCGGCACTTAACGGTCTATCCTTGTGTATTATAGCATTCAACACACAAGGAACCCGGTTATGAAAGGCGATAAGAAAGTTATCCAATACCTCAACAAGGCTCTTGCCAATGAGCTGACTGCCATCAACCAGTATTTCCTGCATTCCAGAATGTACAAGGACTGGGGCATCACGAAGCTGGCAGAAAAGGAATACGAAGAGTCCATCGACGAGATGAAGCACGCCGACGAGCTGATCGAGCGAATTCTCTTTCTTGAGGGGCTGCCTAACCTGCAGGACCTGAACAAGCTGCTGATCGGTGAGAACGTGGAAGAGATGCTCCAGTGCGATTTGAAACTGGAGTTGGCTGGCCATGCAGACTACGTCGAAGCCGTTGCCTACTGTGATCAGGTCAAGGATTACACCTCCCGGGAAATCTTCCGCCGTATTCTGGAGAGCGAAGAAGAACACATCGACTGGCTGGAAACCCAGCTGGAAATGATTTCCCAGATGGGCATTCAGAATTATATTCAGCTGCAGTCCGGTGCATCTGAGTAACATCTGACCGGCACTCGCCATAACGGGCGTGTGCCGGGTTTCATTTGCCCGGTTTTTTCGGTCTGGGTCCCCGAAATCGCCTGATAACGGTTAGAATGTTCCGGTTGACGTTCTGAATCATCCGGATCCTGCCGGATACCACTGACCGGGAGACTGCAATGGACCTGTCCTGTTTCAAGGCCTACGACCTTCGTGGCCGAGTACCTGATCAACTCAACCCCACCCTGGCAGAGAAAATCGGCCGCGCCTATGTGGAGATCACCGGCGCAAAGAAAGTGATCGTCGGCTACGACATCCGCCTGTCCAGCCCAGATATCACCGAGGCTCTCAGCTCCGGCCTGATGGCCGCGGGTGCCGATGTTTATGACGTCGGCCTGTGTGGCACCGAGCAGGTGTATTTTGCGACCAGCCACTACGGCATGGACGGTGGCATCATGGTCACTGCCAGCCACAACCCGAAAGACCACAACGGCATGAAAATGGTCGGCCCCGAGTCGCGGCCGATCAGCTCCGACAACGGCCTGAACGACATTCGGGACCGGGTTCTCGAGCCCTTCGCCAACGCCCCGGAACAGGGCCGTTACGAAACGCTGGAAGTGATGAGTGCCTACGTAGACCACCTTCTGGGCTACATCGATGCGGCCAGCCTCAAGCCCATGACCATCGTCTGCAACGCGGGTAACGGTGGTGCGGGACTGGTGATTGACGAACTGGAACAGCGCCTGCCGTTCGAGTTCGTGAAAGTGCACCACCAGCCGGATGGCCACTTCCCCAACGGCGTACCCAACCCGATCCTGCCGGAGAACCGCACCGCCACCGCCGACGCCGTGATCGAACATGGCGCCGCCATGGGCATCGCCTGGGACGGCGACTACGACCGCTGCTTCTTCTTCGACGAAAACGGCCGGTTCATTGAAGGCTACTACGTCGTGGGCCTGCTGGCTGACCAGTTCCTGCGCAAGACCGGCGGTGGCAAAGTCATCCACGACCCCCGCCTCACCTGGAACACCCTGGACCTGGTCAAAGCCGCTGGCGGCCAAGCCATCGAAAGCAAAACCGGCCACGCTTTCATCAAGCAGAGAATGCGCGACGAAGACGCCGTCTACGGCGGCGAAATGAGCGCCCACCACTACTTCCGCGACTTCGCCTACTGCGACAGCGGCATGATTCCCTGGCTATTGATCGCCGAGCGCCTGTGCCAGTCCGGCCAGACGCTGTCGTCTTTGATCGACGCCAGAATCGAAGCCTACCCCGCCAGCGGCGAAATCAACCGCACCATCAACGATCCCCCCAAGGTCATCGCCGCCATCGAAGCCAAATACTCCGTGGGAGCCAAGAGCGTCAGCTTCGTAGACGGCCTGAGCGTCGAATTCGACAACTGGCGCTTCAACCTCCGGATGTCCAACACCGAACCGGTGGTTCGCCTGAACGTGGAATCCAGGGCAGACAAAGCGTTGATGGAGGCGAAAACGGAAGAGTTACTGCAGGAAATGGACAGACTGAACAAGGATTAAGATTCTGAGTTGAAACCACGGATGGGCCTCGGGACCGGGGTAAGGGGGAGGGCTTCCAAAACTATCAGGAAAGCCACGGTTTCCGTTTTGGAAGCCCTCCCCCTTACCCCGGTCTTGCACTATATTAACTACAGCCAGTTATTGAGCATAATCCCCACCCCAAACCGCTCAATACGCTCATTATAATCAATCAAACTCTCCCCATACCCGTTGTAGTACTGGAAAAAGCCCTTCAACGTATCCCCCATCGGGAAACTGTAGCCAAACTCCACCGACGTCCGATTGGTAGACCG